>SBHC01000087.1 GCA_006226375.1 Deltaproteobacteria bacterium
TAACAGAAGCTGTTTCTTCTATGTGGGAAGGCCGGGTGCCACCATCTTTACTGCCTGCTCAGGATTCTGCTCAAGTAGCTAGCTGAACGCTTACACTTCACCTTCTCAACATCTGCTCTCTGGCATTCGACTTACGTTTTGGAGCCTCGTTCTTTCGAACTTGTTTATTGGAATTGTTGGAGGGGTTGTCGCTTATTACTCCTATCAATACATCAAGGATGTTGGAGAAGCGACATTGTATCGAAAGCAGGTCATGCACTGGCTGGCGATCCTACCAACCTTAACTCTTGTTCTTACCATCCATGGGTTTCGGAAGGTCTCTTCTTCTCCGCTCCTGCTCTCCAATGAAGCTGTCTGGCTTCGAAGATTGTTGTCCGCTTCCTTTTTTCTCTTTTTTACATTCAAATGTTTTCAGCACTTCGACAAGCTCTTTCTCCGTTCTAGCAACGCGTACCTTACGTGGTTCTTGAACAAATCACTGTACTACTTGTGGTGGAGCATTCTGCTCGGTGGGATGCTTTTTCTCTACAGGGAGTTTCAATCCCGAAAGCATGCATCTGGAGTGTTTTGGTGCAAGGTACTGCTTGGCTTCTCTGCGCTCCTTCTTGTGTACGAATACGCGTACTTTTCCTTGTTTCGAATGATCGTGATTGAGAACAGGGTTTACTCGTTTGCGTATTACGCCGCCATTGTAAAAGTGCTCATCTCTTTGTTGTTTGTTCTGCTGTGGTGGAGGCTGTATTGGCTTTTTGTGGTGGAGGTCAAAGAGTCCGCGTCTCATGAACAAGATGTTTTGGTGGATGTTTTTGGATAAACGAGTCAGGTCTTGTACAAATAGCTCTTTTCCAACAGAAGGACTGAATTGTGAAACAACAGAATACAGATGTTGGCTTTGGAACTCGACTGAAGCTATTGTTTCTTGCAGGTGGTGGGAATCTTGTGAGCGGGATGATTGTAGGCTTTTGCCTTTGTGCATTGCTGCTCTACCAGCAAGCAGGTTACTTTCCACAAGGCCGGGACTTGCTTGGCTACCTTGTGTTTGGCGGGTTTGCTCTGGTCATTGTTGGAATCTCCATGAGGGCTTGGTTTCGCGAACGCTCTCTTCCATCCCAAGAGAAGGCCCCTGGGGCTGTGCTTGCGCCTATCTTCCTTGTTTTGGCTCTCGTTGGTTTTGGGGTAGGTGGATACATGGCTACGTTTCCCGTTCCCAAGGATATTAAGAACCAAATCGAATGGGACAACAAGAATTGTCTGCATGTTATGGGTGCACAAGCCAAAACGCAGCAAGGCACCTGTCGTGTGAGTTCTCGTCACTGTCGCAATCAAATCATCTGTGAGCGTCTCTCTGGTGCAGCCCAAGAGCGAAACAGAAAGCGGTGGCCCAAACAACTCAAACGTCCGAAGACAACGTGTCAAACGGCTCGGCTGTTGTGTGTCATTGATTCATTGCAAGCCAAGGGAGTTTCGCTTTCTGCCCTCAAGCGATAACGAATGAACCCTGTGTCTTGGCATGCGCGATTCAATCTTGTGGAAAAGAGAATACCCAAGAGATGCACAACAAATAAGTACCTGCTTTTGTGGACTCTCTACTCCTGGAGTCTACGACACTTTTCTATTTCAGATGTTTTTGAAAGAAGCCAAGCACCCGGCTGGAAAACGAAGGATGCTTCCACCAGTTGTTGTGTCCATAGCCTTTCTGGACCCATAGAGTGGAGTGAGTGGGGTTGGCTTTGTAAAGCTGCTTGGAATGACGGGGGGGAACAGACCAGTCTTTGCTTCCAACAATGAGAAGGATAGGTACTTTAAGCTGTTGAAGGCTCTTGAGCGGTGATGTCTCTGCAACCTTGAATTTCCCTTTCTTTTCGGCCAAGCGAAGACCCTTTTCAAAGGAGCGTTGGCTCATCACAAAGGGCTTGCGGTACATCGCGGCGGAGCGCAACGTTGAGAACGCGTTCATGGTCACTACGGCTTTCACGTTCTTTAACGTGGGAGCGGCTTGCAGCGCAATGGCTCCCCCTGCCGACCATCCGATGAGGCCCAAAGGTGCGTTAGGGCGGGTGTGTTCTCTGACAAACTTGGCGACGGCAAAGACGTCTTTCTTCTCGTGGTATCCGTAGGTAAAGAGTGACCTGGAGCTCTCACCATGTCGTCGAAAATCAAACATAGCTACGTTGAAGGAGCCATTGCGATACAAATCCAATGCGGTTCCGACTCCTCCCCATCGGCTGTCCCATAGACCATGGCAAATCAGGATGGTACGGCCCTGGCTTTTGGGATGAAGCAACAACCAGCCTTTGATGGTTAAATTGTCAGACGTCTTGACCGAGATGTCTTTGTAAGGAATGCCCCACTTCTTCGGAGTGTCCTGGTTTTTGTGCTGTGAGGTGCCTGGTTCCAGCAACGCTTTGGCTGCCCATGCGGAGAGGTCCATTGAGCGCAGAGTGACGAGGCCCGCTACTACAATCACGATGACTACGAGGAGGAAGGCTCGGATAACTTTCATGCGGTTGTTTCTCTTGTCAATATGGTTGGATTTCTATTACCATTGCAATGGCTTGTGACGAAGTCAACCAAAGGTACTCCATCTTTTGGTTCCTCGTCCCTTCTCTGGAGAAGAGAGTACAACCATGGAAACTCCGTACCAACACGTCAAGGATGTTTTGAGTCGTGACGAAATTCGCGAGTTTGTAACTCCCAACAACCTACAAGCCATGCGTTCACTTCTCGTAACATGGGGGCTGATTGTTGGCTCCTTTGCGTTGGTCGCGTGGTGGACACATCCTTTGACGATTCTTGTTGCGTTGGTCATCTTGGGCGGTCGTCAGCTGGGGCTGGCTATCTTGATGCACGATGCTGCTCACCGGGTCTTGTTTCGTCAGCGATGGCTCAATGATAGCTTGGGCAAGTGGCTCTGCGCTGCGCCCATTTGGCAACGTTTGGGAGACTACCGTACCCATCATCTCGCGCACCATACACACACCGGAACGGACGAGGACCCTGATCTGGGACTGTCCGAACCGTTTCCTACCTCCACGTCCTCCATGTTTCGGAAGTTTGCTCGTGACCTCTTTGGGATCAGCGGGCTGAAGCGCATCTATGGGCTGTTGGCGATGGACCTGGGTTACATCGCGTACACAGCCTCTGTCAAAGTGACTGCGTTGGACCAAACAGGTCGAACCTGGCGAGACAAGTTGACCTCCTTCGCTTCTCACTTTGCCCCTGTCCTTGTGACCAACCTCGCGATGTGGGGGCTCTTGTTCTCGTTGGGGTTGGGCTGGCTTTACCTGCTCTGGCTCGGCGCTTATCTCTCAACATTCAGCTTGTTCATCCGGATCCGTTCGTTTGCGGAGCATGCTTGTACGCACGAAGGCTCCAATCTTTTCCTGAACACTCGCACGACGTATGCAGGTCCTTTGGCTCGATTGACCGTAGCTCCTCATCAAGTGAACTATCATCTCGAACATCATTTGCTGATGACTGTTCCTCACTACAAACTTCCCCGTATGCATAAACTGCTCAAACAACGCGGTGCCTTGGAGCAGTCGCCTGTTGCTTCTGGATATTGGCAGGTCATCCGTGAAGTGACTCAAGTTGGGTCAGCCAACACAACCGGATGAATGGAAGAGTTGCATGAATCGTCTCGCTTGCTTTGCGTTCTTCCTGTTCGTTTTGGGTGTTGCCTTTGGGTCATGCTCTCAACCTGAGCAGCCTGAACAAGAATCCGTCAACGCTGAACCTGTCACACAACCTGATGCAGCGACCAAGGAAGCTCTTGTTGAACCTGAGAAACCCTCCGTGCTCCTTTGGCCTTCGACGAAGCCACCGGCTCTGGCTGGAGACTTGTTCGATGAGTTCCCCTGGTTGAAAGAGACGAGCACTTGGTTTTCGCCCGGTTGTGGAGATGGCCAGCCTTCAGAAGCCCGGAACATGGGCGACTACGCTGTTGGGAATGGCTATAGCTTTTCATTAACGGGTTACGCTTGTCCCCTTCATACGCTGCACGCCATGACAGGTCCGACATACCAGAAAGACGGTGGTTTTTTTGCCGACACCTGGATGGAGTTGAGGAACACCACGCAACGTTACAAGGTCGAAAAGGGCTATCTCCTGCGTGTTCGTCATACCCCCATTCTTGTCACTCAGGAAGACATGGGCCAAGTCTCACTGCAAACCGTAACTTGGGCTCCTATGGGCATCTCAGGTTCTTCGTTGTTGCAACAACATGTTCTTCTTCGCATGGTCGAAATCAGGAACCAAACAAAGAGTGCGCTGACCTCTCTGAAGCTATCATTTCCGAAAGCTATCGATAAGCTTCGAAGTCGCCAACGTTCCCTGGTTGTTCTTCGGCCGAATGTTACGGTTTCTGGCGACACTCCTGAGATTGTGTTGGGGGAACTGGCAGCCGGGAAGTCCGTTCGGGTTGTTCTCGCCTATGTGATGACGAACGGAGAAGAGTCCCTTTCTGAGGTTAAGCAGGCATTGGGTTCTGCGGATGTTGGTAAGCTGTTGGTGGAAACAAGAGACCATTGGCGGGCCTGGATACGAAAGGCCGCTCGTCTGACAACGCCTGACCCCCGCGTCAACGACCTATACACAGGCATGCTTGTCACGACTCTGGTTCAGAGAACCTACAACGGGGCGATCTCCCCCATGTCGCGGTATACCAACTTTTGGACCCGAGACATTGTTGGTCCTGTTCGGTTCTGGCTTGCCGTTGGTTTGTGGGACGAAGCCAAGGGGCTGTTGGAGTTTTACTACAAAGCAGCCTCTGCCAAAGGGGTGTTGGCGAATTCCTATAGCCTAACCTTGCCAGACCCCCAACCCAAACCTCCCGATTGGTCGAAGCTTCCAGGCCTGCAAGGACGAACAGCCGCCGAAGCTCCAAGTTATCTTTCTTTGATGCACTCCTGGTATCGACTCTTTACAGGAGAGAGTCGCTTGTCTTCGGCTCATTACGATATGCTCCTTCACTCTGTGCTGGGCCAGAACATTGATGCAAAAGGACAACTTCCTTTCAGTGGAGATGAAACCTTTCGCTCAGCCATGAGCATGACATACGGCTTGCCTCTGGAGCACAAGTACGAAGACTGCTGTGTCTCTGCCAACTCTTCCATGTTGTTTGTCGCTGCTGCGGAGGCCTTGCGTCAGGAAAGTCGTCTCCTTGGGAAAGACAAAGATGCCGAAGCCTTAAAACAAAAGGCTGATGTGGTTCGGAGAGCCACAGAGGCTTTCTTTTGGAAGAAGGAAGGCTACTATCTGCCTTTTCTGGACCGAACCCAACCGAAGGAGCATCCGCCGTACCCAGATATCTCTACGCAAGCGCTATGGGTGGGGTATCATCAACCCGAGCAAACCCAGGCTTTGGAACACGTCCGTACGATGGTAGAGAAGGTCGGAAAGCCTGATGGTATGTGGCAACTTCCTGCCGCTGATAGCTACAAAAACTACCTTGGACTGGGTCTCGGGGAAGGGGTTTATACAGGAATGACCCCTGGGTATGTGTTGTCCAACCTGAGCAAGGTCGAACATCCTACTGCAGCGGATTTGTTTAATGCGCTGCCTCGCATTGTGTCTTCTTCTGGGAATGTTGCAGAGTACCAAGTGTACAGTGATCATTCGGCGTTCCAGTTCCTTTATGATCAAAGTGGGAGACAAAGTGGAGACACCACCGCGCGATTCCGTCCGTGGGAAGGTGGCATTCTCATGGAAGCGATGGTGCACTTCTTGACTGGGTTTGCTCCTACCGCTACGGGCGACAGCTTTGTGCTGGTTCCTCGTTTGCCAAACCATTGGCCTTCGATGAAGTGGGAAGGTTTGCGTTTTCAAACGTCTACCTTTGACCTCTCGATGGAAGAGCAAGACTCAGTACTTACCATCAAGCTTTCGACCTCATCCACAAAGCCATTGGCGGTTCAGCTTCAAATTCCGTTGGGGACAAAAGAGGCGAAGAGTGTGCAAGTCAACCAGGTGATCTTCACGTATGAGAAGCTTGTGCAATGGAAACCCTTTGGGCACACACGTCTACAATTCCCAACACAATCGGTCTCTCAAACCAAGCCTTTGGAGGTCTCTATCACCTACAAGTAGTGAATTCGATTGCCGAATGACCCTTTGAAATAATGTAGATGTAGGGGGTGTTGATAAAGGTTGTCGACTTCCGAATTCTATCTTCTGGTGGTAGGTCGACGAGACTGTGGGGTCTCTCATCGTGGTGGGTATTGTGGGCAAGACTGCTCTTGGAAGGGGTTAGGTTATGTTGTTTCTTTCTCGCGTTGCGTTCTTGTGTTTCGTTCTCGTTCTTACTTGCGGTATCCAACCTGTCCTGGCGCAAAGCAAAGCCACACCCAAGACAGCCAGCCCAAAGGAAGAGCCAGCAGCTCCAGCTAAGCCGGCGAAGAAGCCCAAGCCGTGGGTCTTGAATCATCCTGACAATCCTGTCTGGCTTTCTGCTTCCGTGGAGGCTGGCTTTCTCGCCATCATCGATCACAAGATTCAACTGGGACAGCAGGGCTCTGTGTTTGATTACATTCGAGACGGTGGGCAGGACAACCTCTTCTTGTTCTTGCGACTGAGCGCAGATGTTACGCTGTTCAAACAGCACACCCTTGTCTTTCTGTACCAACCCTTTGATATTCGTTCACAAACGATTCTGCGCGAGCAACTCCGTCAGGATATGGCAACCTTTGAGCAGGGAGATGCTGTTAACTTCCGCTATGGGTTCGACTTCTACCGTGTCAGCTATGTGTATGACATCTTCCCTGCCAAAGACATGGAGCTCTCGTTTGGTTTGTCGCTCCAGATTCGGAACGCCACCATCGTGTTCTCGAATGTTTCGGGTACGAAGCGGTCGTATCGCAACGACATCGGGCCTGTGCCCATCATCAAAACCCGCGGTTACTTCTCGCTCCCTCATCGTGTTTGGATTGGGTTTGAGATCGATGGATTCTATGCACCCATTAGCATCCTTAATGGAAGCGACAGCGAAGTCGTAGGAGCGATTTTGGATGCTTCGGTGCGGGTGGGTTACAAGATTCATCCCATGATGGATCTCTACTTAAACATTCGTTACATCGGTGGAGGAGGGGTCGGAACTTCCACCAAGCCTGCTGAACCCGGCTCCGACGGGTTTGTCGAAAACTGGCTCCATACCATGAGCTTCTCTCTCGGCGTAGCGCTGCGGTAACGTTCGTTGTTTTCGCGTCGTTTTCTGCCCAGCTTTTAGTGGTGGTGGTGATGATGATGGTGTGAGGTTGGACGTGAAGTAGGGAGGTCACTGCGACCTGCCTCGTAGCGTTGTTGAAAAAGAACCTTGCCGTGAACAATGGTCCTTAGCACCTGGGTTTGAAGAATTTGCTTGGCGGGAATTTTGGTGATGTCATGAGATAGCACTGTGAAGTCTGCAAGCTTGCCTACACTAATCGACCCTTTTTGATGTTCTTCAAATGCGCCATAGGCAGCGTCGATCGTGTAGGATCGAAGGGCTTGCATACGGGTCATTCGCTCGCTGGGATTCCAACCTTGTGTGGGCTTGCCATCGTGGTTCTGTCGAGTAACGGCTGCGTAATAGCCCCACAGCGGACGGACAGACTCAACCGGTGCGTCAGATCCGCTGACGATTCGGGCACCGGAACGAAGCAAAGACTGCCATACATAGGCACCTTCTTGTGTGCGCTTGGCTCCGATCCGACGAGGAACCCAAGGCATATCGGAGGTACAGTGGGTGGGTTGCATGGATGCAATCACGCCAAGCTTTCCGAAGCGAGGGATGTCCTTGGCATCCAAGATCTGAGCATGTTCGATGCGGAACCGAGGAGACGCATCGGGCTGTGTGGTTCGAAACGCTCGCTCATAAGCATTGAGGACCACCCGGTTGGTTCGGTCCCCAATCGCATGGGTGTTGACTTGAAATCCCTTGCGAATTGCACGAACCGACAGCTTGTAAATCTGCTGCTCTGACATGCGAAGCAGCCCGGTTTGTTTTGGTTTGTCGGAGTATGGCTCCAGCAACGCGGCACCCCGTGAACCCAACGCTCCATCGGCCATCAACTTGAGCGAGCGAAGGGTGAGGTGGCCATCGCCCAAGCCGATCTCAGGTCCTCGTGCCAGGGAGGCCTTGACCAGGGCTGTGTCTCCTGCGCTGATCATGACATACATCCGTAAGGTTAGCTTCCCTTCACGCAGCAGTTCTTTGTACAGTGAGACTGTGTTGCCCGAGACGCCTGCGTCATGAAAGCTTGTTATCCCGGCCGCATGACTCTCTTGGATGGCCAACTCCATCGCCTTCTTGCGATAGGCGCGGCTTGGTGGAGGGATTTGTTTGTAGACGGGACCCATCGCTGCATCCACCAGGATTCCTGTGGGTTGACCTTTCCCATCCTTGAGAATGGCGCCTCCCTTGGGTGCCTTCGACTTGGAATGAATGCCCGCGAGGGTCATGGCTTTTTGGTTCACCCAGGCTGCGTGGCCGTCGACTCTCGACAGATACACCGGATGCTTGGGCGAGATCGTTGAGAGCTTGCTGTGGTGGGGGAAACGTTGGGAGGGCCACTTGTTTTGGTCCCAACCCCGTCCAACAATCCAGGTACCAGGAGGAAGTTGCTTCACGCGTTGTTGGACCATCCGGATGACGTCTTCTGCGCTCTTCGCTTCGGAGAGGTTGAGCCGCATCCTGGACATTCCCAACCCGGTTAAGTGGCCATGCCCTTCTATCCATCCTGGTACGACGGTGGCTCCTTTCAGATCGAGGACTTTGGTCTTCGCCCGGATGTACTTTTGGATCGATGCGTTGGAGCCAACAGCCAGGATTCGACCACCACGCACAGCGACAGCCTGCGCTCTGGGAAGGGAAGGGTCCACTGTGATGACGTTTGCATTTTTGAGGACCAATGTCGCAACTGGCTTTGGCGATGGCTTGGAAGGGGAGGCTCCCAGCACCAGGGCAGAGAGACCAAAGCACAAGAGCACAGCGAACAGGTGATGAAGGCGGTGGGTCATCTGATGTTATCCAGATTGCAGAGGTGGAAGTGTGGAGACGATTTAGAGAAAGGTCGCTATCTCGTCGATGGACTTGCGTGAAATGTCGGGAACCCGAGCGTCTTCATGAGGGTAGCCTACCACCAGGAGTAGGAAAGGGCGCTCGTTGTTTGGCCGACCCAGGACCTCTCGAAGGAAGCCCATCGGACTTGGAGTGTGAGTAAGGGTCGCGAGACCGGCTTGATGCAAGGCCGCTATGAGCATCCCTGTTGCAATTCCTACAGACTCTTGGACGTAGTAGTTTTTCTTCTTGTCGCCTTCTTCACTCAGATTGTAGCTTCGGGCAAAGATTGCGATCAGGTACGGAGCAATCTCCAGAAAGGGTTTTTGGTCGTCGGTTCCCAGGTGAGAGATCGCATCCAGCCATTCTTCTGGAGCCCGGTGGCTGTAGAAGGCGCGCTCTTCCTCCTCAGCCGCTTCCCGAATCTTTCGTTTGAGCTCTGGGTCACTGACGGCGACAAAGTGCCAGGGCTGCAAGTTCGCTCCGCTGGGGGCTGTTCCTGCAGCTTTGATGCAGTTGGCGATGATGTCTTGGGGCACAGGGCGGGGCGCGTAATCTCGTACCGTCCGGCGACGGTTTAGGTCCTCGTAGAACGCGGCCGCGCGCTGCTGCATTTCTTCCTGCGGGTATTCGATGTATTGTGCCAAAGGGACAGTGGGTGGAATGCTCATGGTGGTCTCTCTGGTTGTCTAAGAGTAACCAGGTTGCACAAGTGGCATACTCAAGTTCGCCGTATGTGGCTGCTCCTGGGTTTGAGAACTGTTGGAGGTTGTACCATGTTTTTCTTCGCCAAAAAACACAAAATGCAGATGCCCAAGCCGGAAGATGCTTTGCCTGGGCGCGATACAGAAATGCCTGTGCCCGAGCAACACTTCGTGAACGGCAACCCACTGAAAGGTGACTTTCCGGGTATGGAAAAGGCCATGTTTGGAATGGGTTGCTTTTGGGGGGCTGAGCGAAAATTCTGGCAGGCTGACGGGGTTTTCTCGACGTCTGTCGGATACGCCGCCGGTCATACTCCCAACCCAACCTACGAAGAGGTGTGCTCTGGATTGACTGGTCATAACGAAGTGGTGTTGGTGGTGTTTGATCCGAAACAAACCAGCTACGAAGAGATCCTCCGGGTGTTCTGGGAGAACCACAACCCAACCCAAGGGATGCGTCAAGGCAACGATGTGGGCACCCAATACCGCTCAGGCATCTACACCTTCTCCGATGAACAACAGAAGCAGGCGGAAGCCAGCCGCGATCGGTTCCAAGAGAAACTACGTGAAGCCGGATTTGACACCATTACAACCGAGATCCTACCGGCTCCCACCTATTATTATGCTGAAAGCTATCATCAGCAGTACCTTGCCAAAAATCCCGGTGGCTACTGCGGATTGGGCGGTACAGGCGTGACTTGCCCTGTGGGGCTTACCAGCACCGAGTCCTAGTACGTTCGAGAAACGTTTCTACACCAACGCGAAGTGCTTTCCTGTTCTTCGTTCTGCGAGGTACCTATCCCACCACGTCACCTTCTGCATCCTTCAACACAAACCTGCCCCGGTCATCTCGTTCCACTGTAACAATGGGGTGCCCTGGCTCATGATCCACAACGATCCGCCAGTGGTTGTCGCAAGCTTCTGTGAGCATCTCTTCTTTGGTCAGCATGTTTTGATGGGGGAGCATGTCGTATGCCATGTTCCAGGCTGAGCCTACATGGTTTCGGGTCGGCATCATATCCCCTGGAAAACAAACAACACCCTGGCTGTCTTCAATCAAAACAGCTTGTTGCCCCCAAGTGTGGCCGGGTACAGGGCGAACCGACAAGCCCTCAAGCACATCCGAAACGCCCGAGTGTAGTTGAATTTGTTCTTGGACTGGCTCCAGGTGGTCGGGCAGGTAGGTCTTTGTCATGGTGGACTTGTTGGCGACGGCATCCTCCCATTCTTGTTGTTGCACATGAATGGTTGCGTTGGGGAAGGACGACTGTGGGGTTGGGTTGTCGCCTTCCAGGAAGGTCAGTCCTCCTGCATGGTCGAAGTGCAAGTGTGTGACCACCACGGCGCTGATGTCGTCTCGTGTGACTCCAGCTTCTGCCAGGGCATGCTCCACCCATCGGTCTTGCAACACAAAGATGGACCGATCTTTGGACCCAAACTTGTTGCCGTATCCCGTTTCAACGAGGATATGGGCACCCGCGTCATTTTGTAGGAGCATGCAGTTGGTTTGCATGGGGATGCGGTTGGCGTCATCGGAGTCGGTTAAGCGGCTCCAAAGTGCTTTGGGAATCACCCCGAACATGGCTCCGCCGTCCAGTCGAAACGCTCCCGCTCGTAGCACTTTCCACTTCCAATTTGCCATCGTTGCTTCTCCTGCTTGGGTTCCTTTTGGATTTACCGTTTGTTATCGCTTTGAACGGCCGGTATGGTATGTTGACCGCAGTTTGAATTCAAGAGTGTTTGTCAAAGGGATGCTTCGACAGGTCGTATTAGAAGGTACGACCCTAACACGTAGGATAGATCGGATGACCGAAACCAAGCCTTCCCAAGGAAATCCTGAAAACAAGAGCTACCAACGGCAGCTGAAAAATCTGTTGCTCGACCGCCCATTCCAGCTTCGCTACACCCTGTTCACTGTCCTGATTACTGTGTTGATGTGTGTGGTGGTGGGCGGCGTTATGATGTGGCAGGCCCGACGAGCGCGAACCATCTTCGACCAGCAACGCAAGGCTGCTACAGAGTCATTGTACACCCAGCGAGAGGCCACCACGCGGTTGGTTAGCGAAACGCGCAAACGTTCCATCCAAGATCTGGAGAAGGTCTTGAAGACCGCGATGCAGACTCTCAATGTGCAACTGCAAGACAAAGATCCGATGGTCCGTAAGATGGCCCTTCAGCTCCGCGAAGAGCTGCGGCGAGACAACGACGCTCGGGTCGTTCGTCAGCGAGACGAAGAGAAACGCATCAAGAATCAGCGTGAAAAGGCGGACCGTGAGTTTCTCATGCTTCGTCGAAACCAGGACGTTGAGAACGCCATGCGCGCTTACGCCGAAGAATTGTTGGTCTTGGCGGTGCTGGGCGGAGTTTGTTTGATCGTTATCTTGCTGGTTTCGTTCTTTGCCATTCTCTTCACCCATAGGGTGGTTGGGCCTCTTTACAAGATGGAGCGGTATCTCAAACAACTTGGGGACGGGGAAGACTTTGAAGTTGCTCCCCTCCGGCGGAAAGATCAGCTCAGGCATTTTTACGACATCTTCAAAGAGACTGTGGCATCAGTACGACAGCGTAACCAAGACACACAAGACGCTCTGAAACAACTTGTTCAACTCGCCGAGAAAGAGAAGTGGAAGGGCGATGCTGTGGAGCAGGCCAAAGCTCTTCTGCACATGAACGAGGAGAATGGGGAGGCTGAAAAGAGTGACTCCTAATCTCAAACCGTTCCGCTCTCTTGGTTGGGGCGTTGTTGCCTTTGGGCTTGTTTGTTGGTTGTCTCCTTCTACATCAAGAGCCTTTCCTCCTCCCACAAAGAAGGCCGGGAAGTCTTCTGGAGCATCCTTGCATCGCGATATCCACGTGTTGCAAGCTCCCTCCCTATCGCAACGTCAGGCCGCACAAGCCAAGTTGCTGGGGGTTCCGAAGCAGTCTTTCTTGCCGTTGCGAAGGGCGCTGTCTCAGCCTCTCTTGAAGCGGTTGCTCTGTGCTGAGCAGGTGTTGGCTCGGATCAGCGCGTCTCCCTCGGAGAGTGTTGTGTCCTTCGCTCAGGAACTCCGGAAGAAAGGCACAGATGTCTCTTGTGCTTTGTGGGGGATTGGATGGTTGGGGGAGGCTGCAAAGTCTACCCTTCCACAGCTGCTCAAGAGACTTCGTTCAGGAAGCCTTGCGGTTCGTCAGAGTGCAATGACCACTCTTGCACAAATGGGGAACTCTGCACAAAAGGCCCTGCCTGTTCTAGCCCAGCGACTTGTTCGCGGAAGCTACCAAGAGCGAATCCTGGCACGCGAAACTCTGCTCAACATTGGCCTGGACGGCCGGACCGCTGAGTGGTTGGAGACCCGCGGTATTCGGATTGGGAAAACGACAACCTCTTTGCTGCAAGAGCTGCGACAAAAGAAACGACCGTATCTCCAGCTACGAGCAGCACGGGCGCTTCTCCTGCTCAAAAAGCACCAAGCCCTGGCAAAGGATGTCATGATGGGCGCGCTGCATTCCTCTCGACCTTCTCTGCAGGTTCGGGCCATTGAAACGGTCGAAGCGTTGGGGCCGGCTGCGGCTCCTTTCTCTCGGAACTTAATGGCGTTGCTGCGAAGTCGTCGCCCCTCCATTCGGCGCGCTTCCGCGCAGGCTTTGGGTGCCATGGGTCCCAAAGCTTCGGCGGCTGTGCCTGTGTTGCTCCAACTCTTGGAGAAGCCCCCCACCAGTGTTCAGTGGCGAAGCATCGAAGCCCTGGGGAAAATCGGGGTGGCTTCTCGACCGGTCTTGCAACGATTAACGGCTGCTCTTCGAAGCAAAAATTTGTTGACGCGCTGGTCCGCTGCGAGCGCTCTTGCACGGATTGGAAGCTCTGCGGATGTCGCGCTACCTGAGCTGGTGAAGTCTCTGCAAGACAAGAGTCCGTTTGTTCGTCGCGCGGTGGTGAAGGCGTTGGGTCGCTTCTCATCCAAGGCGAACGTGGTGGGTCCGTTGCTTCTGAAGGCGGTCACTGATAAGTCAAAGGATGTTCAGAAGGAAGCTGCCTCAGCCTTGCAAGCGTTGGGCTCCAAAGCTGGCCCCTTTTTGTTGCAAGCCTACCAGCACAAGCTTCGGCGTGTTCGGAGAATGGCCGTTCATTTGGCTGCTTCGTTGCAGCCTCCCTCGGCCCAAACTCTCCTGTTGTTGAGGAAAGCATTGTGGGATCAGGACTCCTCGATTCGTCATGAAGCCACCAAGGGCTACCAGCGGTTTAAGATCCGAGATGTTCAGTCCATCCGGGCTTTGCTTCACGCTCTTGGCGACAAAAACTCATGGGTTCGTCATGGCGCCGCTCAGGCTTTGGTCAACAGCGGAGAACCCTTTCTCCAGCGATTGATTAAGGCGTCTTCTTCGAGGAATTCCAACCTACGATGGGGTGTCGTTTGGGTTCTGGGAGAGCTGCGAGTGCAAGGGAAGAAGGTGCTTCCTGTGTTGACTCTTCGCTTGTCGGATCCTGACTTCAGCGTTCGAACCCGCGCCATTTGGGCTATCTCCAAGTTTGGCAATCACCCATCGATTGATGTTCGCGCCTTAACCCAGCGATTGCATGACACCTATTGGCAGGTACGCTGGGCCGCTCTTCATGCACTTGTTCACCTGGAACGACGTGCTGCTCCCGCGATTCCGGTGATGCTTCGGCTTGTGAGTGACTCCAACCCGCTGGTTCGTAAAACAGCCATCAGGGTGTTGTCTCAGCTTGCTGTGCTTGCAGTTCAACCTCTTGTCGCGATGTTACAGAGTTCCTCCAGAGAGATACGACGGGGTGCCGCTGAAGTCTTAGCTCGCAGCCAAGTTCCCGCCAAAAAGGCCGTATGGGTCTTGCTCAAAACTCTCGAAGACAAGGACGTTGTGGTTCGGGAATGGAGCGCTATCGCGCTGGCTCGTTTGGGTGCATCTGCCAAACAGGCCCTTCCAGCGTTGTTGAAAGGTCTTACACATCAAGATCGCTTTGTCCGGCGCGCCGCTGTTCGGGCGATTCAAAGCATGGGACCTCTGGCCAAACAGGCCATTCCCGCGTTGCTATCGCTGCTCAAAGACGAAGACGAAATTGTCCAATGGCGGGCCATCTGGGCGCTCGGGAACACCGGCAGCGCCAAAGTCCTTCCGCATCTGCTCCTGGCTACCGAAAGTCCGGCTGCTTCGGTGCGTTGGCGGGCGGTGTGGATGGTCGGACAGGTCGCCAAAGGTTCGTTGCCGTCGTTGGACTCTGCCTTGTTTCGAGCGATGAACGATCGGGAGTGGCGTGTGCGCTGGACGGCGTTGTATGTTGTCGGACGACGCAAGCTCTCTTCTCCCAACATCCTTCGACGTTTGCTGAGCAATCTGGACCACAAGCAGGCTGGTATACGAACGATGGCTGCCTGGGCGTTGGGGCGGCTTCGGTCGGATGGGGCTTTGATTCGGTCTTCGTTGTTGTCACATGCTCGCAAGGAGATTGGGTTGGTGCGTGTCGCTGCGACCTGGGCGTTGGGTTATCTCAAAATCAAGCCCGAGGTATGGGCGAAGCTTGCTGTGGCAACTCTTCGCTCTGTGGCTCCTCCGCCTCAAACAAACAAAGCAAGCCAATCACCGACCAGCAAAGCGACCCAAGAGAACAAGGCTACAACAACCCAGCCCAGCGCTTCCCGTCCAACATCGCGTCCTGCACCAGCCCGCTAAAGCTTACTCCTTTCCCTGGATCTTGCCCGAACGACAGGCTATAACATCCTCTACTGACTGTTGTATGTTCCGACCCCCAGATAGGTAGGATGGATTTATGGCTTTGCATCTTCTTCTTTGGGCAGGAGCGCTTGCTCTGGCTTTGGTGCTGGCGTTTCGCTCAAACACTCTTAAACAATCGCTGCTGTTTATCCCCAGTGACCCCAAAGCTCCGCTCCCTCAGCCGCCTCACAACCTGCCCCATTTTCGACCAGTTCCTTTGCAGACCATTAAGGATGCGACAGCCTATCGGCCTCGTGTGTTGCTCGCGTTGTTGTTGTTTGTTTTGGCGTCGCTGCTGTTGAAGCTTGTGGTTGCACCGGCCGACGGTTGGAGCACCTATTTGGTGGGTGTGTTTGCGGTGTTTCTTGTGGGGATGGTGGTGGGTGGCGGGACCCAGCAAATCCTTGTCTTCCTGTTGCTTGTTGGGGTGCCGTATTGGTTTGCGTCCTGGATGCAGTGGGGGCCAGGAACCATTGGCCTTCTTGCAGGGGCGGTTGTCGGTGGAAGCTCTGGCATTCTTCTCGCTCGAAATTATGTGACGCTCTTCCAGATTAAGAAAATGGAAGCCAAGCATTCCCAAACGTTCGAAGGAAAGCCCATCTCCTCTTTGGGAGTTTGGTACCGCCGAGGCTTCCTTGTGTTTATGGCTACCATCCCTGTGATGGTCGGCCTCCAACTTGTTGAGTATTGGGTACCTTCTGCATCTCTTCAACCCTCAACCTTTGGTGGAACCGGAACGGTTAACTTGGTAACGTACTTCATCATCGCAGGTGGTTTGGGCCTGAACCTGGTGATGTTTGCGGTCCCTCTGTTTCGTGAGATGCTAGAGCGTACCAGTCTTTCGGTGATCTCGGAGTTTTCCACGTATGTGGTGGCCGCTCGGAAGGACCTTATGGCCGCTGAAGCGTCACAAGCTCAATCGGAGACGGAGGAGGTCGCCTCAAGTGAGGAGGCAATCTCGAATGAGGAGGGAGAGGCTGACTCGTCCAAGTTACAGGGTTTTGTTCCTGTGTCCGAGACCGAGGCCAGAGTCTTGCGGAACATGACAATGTTGCCTTCGTGGACGATTGGGCAATCCGAAAATCGGATCAAAGAACACCTTGACGTTGACGGAGCCTGGCTTTCCTTTCAGCAACAACAATCGTTTCCCATCCTGATGGCTGTTTTGTTTCTGTCAATTCAGATCGCGGTGCAAACGTTGGGCAAGTTTATGCAAGCGGGCGTGGTGAGCGATGTGGTGATCCGCGATGGGTTCAAGCTTAGCGAGTGGCTTGTGATCGGGCAGGGCGTTGTGTTTGTCGCGAATCTGGCGTTTTTTCTGGGGCTGGTCACGTTTTGGTTGCGGTTGTTTGCGATTTCGCTGGCCAGCAAAGCCGACACGGAGGCTCCTGCTTTTGACCCTCAAACTCTTAACACGGAGTTGCTCTGGGCCGCTGTACGTCTGCCGGATCCTATCTTTTATTGTGTCCGTCAGGGGTCTGACCCGCTGCTCATTCCTGTTCATCTTGAAACTTTTTCTGCGACACCTCCCCAGGACCCCTCGTCTCCCGATTAGAAGCGATGGAATTGACGTCTTGGCGAAAGGTAAAGAACTATGGAGTTCGATCAGTCTACTCTTAACCGCATTTATCGGTATTGCTTGTCGTTGGCAGCGGATCAGGACAAAGCCTATGATTTGATGCAGACCGCGTTGGAGAAATTTCTCCGCAACCGAGCAGAGCGCAAGGACACCGATTCTGCGACCCCTTCGAACCCCACAGCCTATTTGTTTCGGATCATCCGCAACGCCTTTATTGACTCCCAACGCCGCGCCAAGATCCGGCAGCACGATGAATTGGATGAGAGCGTGATGGGTTCTGTCGATCCATCGGTGATCCATCGAAGTATGCAGTCCTTGGAAGAGGTGATGATGGATCGCGAAGAGGTGAAGGTGGTGCTGTCTCACATCAGCGAAGAGCATCGTGAGCTTCTCTTCCTCTGGGCTGTGGAAGGATACACCATCCAAGAAATTGCGGATCTTACCCAAACACCGAAAGGTACGCTCTTGTCTAGGGTGCATCGCCTGCGGCAAAAAGTGCTGCGCCTCTTGAACGAGGGGAACGGCGGCACCCAAGAGGCTATGGGTTGACAATCCTCTGAAAATCCAGTCTCCTATCCCCTGAAACTTGTTCTGTCTTGAAGAAGGGGACTCTCCATTATGTTTGCTCGTTGGACGCGCTGGTTTGCCGTTGTTGGTTTGTGTTGTCTTGCTGTGGCTGGTTTGCAATGCCAAAATCCTGTAGAAACCGGTGAAACGGTTGCCTCTGATGGTGGAACTGTACAGGACACTTCCAACAATCAGGCTTGGCAAACGCTTGTGCTCCAACAAAAAGGCGGCATTCTTGTGGACAGCCAGGGTCGTCAGGTTCTGTTGCGAGGGATGAACGCTCGGGTGGAAGGCATCTTTGATGTTACCTTTGACGACGGTCGAAAAGAGCTAGAGCCGATCCCTCCTTTTGGTGAAAGCGACTGCAAGGTTCTAGCTGAAACCCTGGGACACAATCTTCTTCGTCTGCCAGTCAACTGGAGCGCGATCGAGCCCAAAAAGGGACAATTCAATCAGGCTTATCTCGACCGCGTCTTTGCGTTGGTGGATGTGTGTTACAAGCACGGTGTCTACACCTTGGTGGACCTTCATCAAGACGCTTACTCCAAAGAAATCGGCGAAGACGGCGCTCCCCTATGGGCGATTGTTCCTCCTCCTGAAAAGTTATTGGAAGGTCCGCTCCATGACCTGGAGAAACGTCGAACAAGCAAGCAAGTGCTGGCTGCCTTTGAGTCCTTCTTTGCCAACAAGCAAAACCTGCAAGACGATTACGCAAACATGTCGGCTCATTTGGTGAAGCAATTTGAAGGTCATCCTGGCGCGATTGGTTTTGAAATCATGAACGAGCCAGTCTTGTTTGGCGATAACAAAGCTTTGGACGACTTCCACAAGAAAGTGACTGAGAAAGTTCGGGAAGTCCGGCCGGGTGTTGCCGTCTTTTTTGAACCCAACAGCCTTCGCAACCTGGTCGACCAAATGGAAGTCTCCACGCCGTTTCCGTTCAACAATGGCGTGTACTCTCCTCACATTTACACCGAGGTGTTTCAGAACGGTTGGGAGAGCCAGAATGTCGAAGCCATCCGCAAGAGCGTCATGGCGGCGCAAGCTGAAGCTGAGAAACACAAATCCCACCTGTTCGTGGGCGAGTTTGGCAACGACCCGAAAAAGGAGAGGGGCCGGAAATGGGTGGAAGAGACCATGAAGCTCTTGGACGAAGTTAAGGCGTCTTGGGCCTTATGGCTTTACGAAGAGTGGTCTCAAGGAAGCTGGGGGTTGTACGACCCTCCCCAAGACGGTAAGCGGGGCGTCCTCCGTGACTACGCGGTGAAGTTGGTCGCGCGACCCTTTCCGTCACGAATCGCCGGTCGTATCGAGACCATCCAATGGGATGGAGTAGCCAGCACTCTGACCGTGACCATCAAGGATGCGACCAAGCTTCCACATGAATTCACAGTTCCTTCTGCTGTGTTTGCCAATGGTGTTAAAGTGACTTGCGATGGCAACGAGGTCGAAACCACGACCCAGCCGGGGCGGGTTTGGTTCTTCTGTGAAGGAACGACCCTCGTGATGAAAGCGCAATGAGCCAACAAGCTCTTGAGAATAGAGCCTTCTTCGATGTGTCATCGGTTTTTGTTGTTCCTTGACAACCTGGGTCAGCTAACGTAGGAAGAAGCCATTCTAACCTTCGGAATCCAGGTTTGTTACTAGGAGCGGGATGTTGGTCCTGTGTGTTCTCTACAACGGAGATGGAGCTATGAAGCTGAGTCGGTGGTTCATGATTGGGGCCTTGCTGTCTGTTTTGTGTGTGGGTGGTCTGGCATGTGGTGTGATCGATGACCTTGTCGATTGTGACAAGATCTGCAACCGCTACAAGACTTGCTTTGACTCGGAGTACAACGTCGCAAGCTGTCGCGACCGATGTTTCAATCAATCCCGAAACAACGCAGAGTACAACCGCCGAGCCAACGACTGCAGCGCTTGCATCGAAACCCGCGCCTGTGCATCCAGCGCGTTTGCTTGCGGTGTCACTTGTATTGGAATTGTGCCCTAAGGTTGTGAACTGTGTGAGGGGGAATTTAGCTGCTCAAGCCTGGAAGTTTCTCGCGGAGTTCGTGGGGGATCTCAACCTTGGGGAAGGTGGAGGCGACTTCGGCGTAGAGTCGTTCGGGTTGGTCCACGTATCGATTGGAAAAATGAAACGGCAGTACGCTGTGGACTTGGGCGGTCTGGGCGATCTCAGCGCAAGCCTTGGCTGTCATGTGTCCTGTGCGGATGGCATGCTCCTCGTCTTCCTGGAGGTAGCTTGTCTCACAGACAAGCAAGTCCGCGTTGGCCGCTAGCTGCGTGAGAACCGAGCGATTGGCTGGTGTGTCGCCAAAGTCGGTGGCGTAGACAATTTTGTAGCCTTGCCGGATGTCCATTAAGGACGCGATCAGTTGTCTCACTGTAGAGGTGGAGCCATTGGGGAGGGTGACCAAGGCGTCCCATTCTCCAGCGTTGGCGAGCTTTTGAAGGTCGGCAATCCAGGCACCTGGCTCGATGCCTAGGGCTTCTCGTCGATCTTGTTGGAAGTGGTATTGGTTGCGCTCTTCGTAGGCATAGGCCAACACAGGAATGCCATGGTCGAGGTAGGTCGCGCGGACTTGAAAGAGAGGGTCTTGCAACAAGATGCCGTCACGAATGGGCGTCGACGCGCCTTGTTCGTAACCGGGTTGTCCTACCTTAAAGTGGAACCAATCCAGGCGGTCGCTGTGGACTTCTGCGATCGAGAACTCAGGACCTTTGTCGCCCAGTCGGTCCCAGACAAACGCCTGTGTCATGGCGTTGAAGTGTCCCGCGAGGCCAGGAGGACCATACACTCGACATACTTCGGGGCAATTGATGCGACGACCCAACAGCCAGGGAAACCCACACACATGGTCAACGTGAGTGTGGCTGATAAAGATGTCAGAGATCTGGTGAGCCGTTCGGGCCGGTACCTGTGCAAAGGAGCCAACATCGAAGAACAGCCAACGCTTTTGTCTGTCGAGTCGAATGGCAGCCATGGGGTCGCCAAACGGCACGCTGGTTAGCACCATTCGTCCTGCGGCAGCGCGGACATGCTCTGGTGGCTCGACAGGGTACAACGTTTCCAGACCGGCTCGTTCTCCCAATGGGTTCTGCTGATTCATCCTGGCCTCCCGATTCTTTTTGTCGTTGGATAGGCTCTCAACCTACTTGATTCCTACCTTCGATTCAACTCCAACTTCCCTTTCAGAGAAGTGTTTCTTTTGCACCGAACTCGAACTGTTCTTTGGTCTGAAAACATGATAGGTATTGATCGTGTCCTTTCCGTTTGCCACAACTGTGAGGGTTGAATGAAAACACTGAAGCGTTGGGCGGGTCTGTTTGTCTTGTGGATCTCTGGGTGGAAATGTGAGGGAGAACTTCCTCCCAACAAGAAGTTTGTGATGATCGCAGCTCCTCACACTTCCAATTGGGATCTGGTGTATATGCTTGCTGTCGCCTACGTGTTTCGTTTGGATGTCTCCTGGCTGGGGAAACACACCTTGTTTAAGGGCGCCTTCGGCTGGTTTATGCGGTGGCTTGGAGGCATTCCTGTCGATCGCAGCGGCGGGAAAAATTATGTTGAACAAATCAAGGACGTCTTTGACCAACGCGAAACCCTGTTCCTGGCGGTTCCTCCTGCAGGAACCCGGAGCAAGCGAGATTACTGGAAGTCTGGGTTTTATTACATCGCCTTGGCTGCGCAAGTCCCTATTGTGATGGGGTTCTTGGACTTCAAGAGGAAAGTCGGCGGGGTGGGGCCATCGTTTGTCCCGTCTGGTGATGTGAAGAAAGACATGGATATGCTTCGGGAGTTTTACTCCAAAGTGACAGGGCTGCGTCCTGAAAACACCAGCCGGATTCGATTGCGGTCGGAGGATAATGAGTCTGCTGATCCGGATGCTTCCCATGCAGGCAAGTCGCAAGACTCGTCTGCTCTAACGAAGGAGTAACCCCAATGACGTGGGTGGATTGGCTTGTTCTTGTTCTCCTTGGACTTCCCACCCTCGTTTGGCTCACCACCTTGGTGACGAATGCCATTACGTTTCGGACCCTCCAGCCTCTCGCCTTTGTTCAACCTGACCCCAAGCATCTGAAACCTTCTCCCTACGAAGCTTGTTTGTTGAGCATTGTGGTGCCTGCCTGCAACGAAGCGCACAACATTGAAGCTACCTTGGATAGCTTGTTGTCCCAAAAGCTACCTTTGGAGATTGTGGTCGTAAATGACCGCTCTACCGACGAAACCGGCGAAATTATCGATGCCTTTGCCGCAAGGGACCGTCGCGTTAAGGCGATTCATATTGAGGAGCTTCCTGAAGGCTGGCTTGGAAAGTTAAACGCTCTGCACCAAGGCGTCCAATGCTGTGAAGGTCGGTGGTTGGTTTTTGCCGACGCCGATGTTGTGTTTAAGCCCGAAGCGATCGCCCGTTGCATTACCTACGCCGAACAAAAACAGCTCAATCTGGTCACGGCGCTTCCACAGATTCTCTCGGCTGGGTTTTGGGGAGACCTGGCTCTCAACGCGACAGGCTCCTTGATGACGTTGGGGGGCCGCTTCTGGAAAGTCCCTGATCCCGATTCTTCGGCTGTGGCAGGCTTTGGGACCTTTATCTTGATTCGCCACGAGGCGTTCCGTCAGACTCCTGGGTTTCCCTGGCTTCGGCTGGAGGTTGCTGACGACATGGCCCTGGGCTTGATGGTCAAAACGTACGCAGGCCGGTGTGAAGCGGTTTGTGCAACCGAACACATGAAGATTCGCTGGTACGAATCGTACGATGAGTTGATGCGGAAAACCCAAAAGAACTTCTTCGGAATTGTGGGTCGTTTCTCTGCGCTGCGGATCTGGGCTTTTGCTCTTGGCTTCCTTTGGGTGTCCTGGTTCCCGTTGGCGCTGTTGCTTCCTTACACCCAAGACTGGCTGTTGTGGCTGGGGCTGGGAGGAGCCGGCGTTACGTTGGTCTCGACGTTGTGGGTGGGGGCCTGGATGAAGCGACCTTGGCTTCCCTCCATCTTCTATCCTGTGGGGTGGCTTCTGGGTGCCTGGATTATGCTGCGTGCTGGCTGGCTCGGTTGGAGGCTGGGTGGGATTCAGTGGCGTGGTGTGTTGTATCCTTCGTCGTTGCTGCGAGATCAACAACGCCTGAAGCTATAACGAACCAAGCCCATTGGGTTCCGCATCCCTTATTTCAACTTCTCAAACTGGTAGTGACAGACCATCCACTCGTTTCCGTCGTTGTACCGGAACAATTCGGCGCATGCCATAAAGAAGATCCGCCAGTACACCCACCATTTCAGCGCCTGGTCTGGGCTATAGGTCTCCTTAAAGAGGGGCATCAGTTGGTTGCGCGCGTCGTCCATGTTCTTCAGCCAGGCTTCACACGTGTGGTAGTAGTGCATCCCGTTCACGATCCATTGACGATTCAAGCGGAACCCATCGGCAAAATGGAGGAACAAGTCAATGCTAGGCATCGTTCCTCCTGTGAAGAAGTACTTGGCCATCCAGTCCGATTCATCGACAATTTCGTAGGTATAGGGCATGTCTTTGTGACAGAAGACATGCGTGAACAATCGACCCCCAGGCTTTAACCACTGATGGACCTTTCCGAACAAGATCTCGTAGTTGCGGACATGCTCAAACATCTCCACCGAGACCACCCGATCGAAGGGGGTGTCCACGTGGAAGGCGTTGATGTCTTCGGTGATAACGGTAAGATTGGTCAGGCCGCGTTCTTGGGCTCTTGCGTCAATGAATGCCTTTTGGGTGGATGAATTGGACATGGAAATTACGGTGGATTCGGGGTAATGTTCTGCCATCCACAATGACAATGATCCCCAGCCGCATCCCAACTCCAGAATGGTTTGACCGTTGTCGAGCGAGGCGCGTTCGCAGGTCAAGGCGAGCATCTCAGCTTCGGCGGCGTCCAGGTTCGGCGTCTCTGGCTTCCAGTAACACGAGCTGTATTTGAGGTGCTTGCCCAGCACCGTGTGGAAGAATTCGCTGGGTAGCTCATAATGTTGTTCGTTGGCTTCGTCGGTATGAATCGCCAAAGGGCTCTCTCGAAGCGCTTGAACCAATGCGTGTCGTTGCTCCATTTGTTGCTCAACAGTGGGTTGGCGTTCGTCTCTTAAACGTTGGGTGCACAAGCGTCGGATACCGTGGCGCAACAAGGCATCGGGGATTCTATCTTTGTTCAGCAGGGAGTCGTACCACATCCGTGTTTCCTCTCTTTCACAGGGAACGTCCAGCACTCCTGGGAGATTGTGTTTCAGTCATGGGGTGTTGTTGCTTTGGCAAAACGATTGTATCGTTGGGTCTATTCCTGCTACAGGTGCTGGGGGCTTGGTTCTCTTTCTGTTGCAGTGATGTTGTCCCAACATGTCTATCACGTTGCATTTGATTTTTCATTGTGAGTGTCAGCGCTTTGTGTGGCTGACCCCTTAAAGGTTCAATGGTATGCGTTCGCAAACTCCCCGAGATTTTACTGGCCTGTGTCGACAATGTTTGATGCGGGAAGATTGGTGCCTGTGTGACCGGATTCCCCGCGTAGACACAGAGATGCACATTGTGATTGTCCGCCACTTCAAGGAAATCTACAAAACCTCAAACTCTGCCCGTCTGGCTTCTCTTGCTCTTCCCAACAGCACATTGCTTGACTTTGGAGTTCGTGGCCAAACGATGGACACTTCCGCCCTTGAAGGAGAAGGTGTCTTTCTCTTGTTTCCGACCAACGACGGAACCTCTGGCATTCTAAATATGGGAGGAGAGCACCCCGAAGCCGAAGAGGTCGATGCCTCCGCAGATGTAGCTCCCCACGCTGCAGGTACTGCTGTGGTTCCTTCCAAACCCAAGACGTTGGTGGTGTTGGATGGCTCGTGGCGACAGGCGCGGCGTATGTCGAGACGGATTACGGAGCTGAGGCACCTGCCGAGGGTCTCATTGTTGCCTGCGTCCGACGACACCGAGCGGATTCGGAAACCTCCCCATGCCTGGACGATGGCCACGCTGGAAGCAATCGCCAGAGCGGTTGCGATGTTTGAAGGCGATGACAAAGGGGAGCAGCTCGATCAACTGTTTCTCGACATGGTCCAACATTTCCGGGCGATGCGGCGAAGTCTGCCCCTGGAACGATACCTCGAAGAGGTTGAGCAACATGCTTCCTCGTAACCATCGGTGGCTCCTTCTTGCTGTGGTGTTTGCTTTGGTGGGATGCACCTCCCCATCCCCACCTGACACAACCGTTGAACCCCAAGCGATTGAAGGAACACAGGTGTCGATGTCGTTTGCGAGGAAGGGGTTTTTCGATGCTCCTTTTCCCAGCGAAGACTTACGAGGCGACAACAACCACATTCATCTCAGCGGCTTTCCCAATCCCAACAACGTTGGTTTTGTCCAGAGCTTGGTCGATATCATCCAAAACGATTCCCGTGGGTTTGGTGTAAGCTCCGCCATCTTTCTTAAGATGAGTGGACCCCTCGATGCGACCCTACTTCCCAAGTGGAAGGCGACGATTGAGCCGTCTTCTCCGGTGTTTCTGGTGAGCGTCGACAAAGGACAGCCAGACTACCTACAAAAGTATCCGATCAAGCCCAAGTTTGAAGACGACGGTGGGAAGTTCGGGACTCTCAATCAATTAACTTTGTTGCCTCTGCAGGGCGTTCCTCTTCGACCGCAAACTTTGTACGCCGCTGTGGTGTTGCGGTCTCTCAAAGACAAAGATGGCAAGGAGCTTGGTATCTCGTTACCGATGGCACAACTGGCCGCCAACGTTCGTCCCTCCGACTTGTCCGAAGCAGCGTATGCTCAGTACAAGGTTGCCTTGGAGGCCCTCGACGAAGCGGGAGTCAAACGTACTGACATCGCCGGGCTGACGGTGTTTCGGACCGATGACCCCACCCAAGGGTTACGTCGTGCTGTGGAGCAGACGCAAACATCCGTGTCATTGAAGTGGGAGAAAGACTGGACCCAAACCGAAGACTTTCCCGACTTTTGTGTCTTTGAAAACACTGTGAAGATGCCTGTGTTCCAAACCGGAAAGCCTCCTTTTCAAGACGATCAAGGAGGTGTGTGGAAGTGGGAAGGCCAGGGGGCATCGGCGTCTCTTGTGCAGCAAGGAACCGAGGTCTCTCGGGTGTTGGTGACTGTCCCCAAGACCAAGATGCCTGAAGGTGGCTTTCCTGTCGTGAACTTTGTAAGGACGGGTGGGGGCGGCGACCGACCACTTGTTGAGCGAGGGTTCCGTTCTACCAAGGGAGGGCCAGCCCAAGACAAAGGCTCAGGTCCAGCCCGCAACTTTGCGAAAGCTGGCTACGCAGGTATCAGCGCCGATGGTCCTCACGGCGGCCTCCGAAACATCACGAAGGGCGATGAACAGTTCCTCATCTTCAACATCACCAACCCTGGCGCGATGCGTGATAACATCCGTCAGTCTGCCTTGGAGCTTGCCTGGCTTCCGAAGCTTCTTCCATCGATCTCCATTGATGTGAAGGGTTGCTCAGGTGTGACTGCACCGAATGATACGGTGAAGTTCTCTACCGAAAGTATGGTGCTAATGGGACACTCCATGGGAGCCACCATTTCTCCTTTGGTGCTTGCAAATGCTCCAGCGTACAGGGCTTCGATTCTCAGCGGTGCCGGGGGAAGCTGGATTGAAAACATTGTCTACAAGAAGAGCCCTGTGGCAACACGTCCTTTGGCGGAAGCCATTCTTCTTTATACGGGGACCCCTCGAACACTGCATACACATGACCCTGTCTTAAGTCTTCTTCAGTGGGGTGGCGAAGCGGCCGACCCGCCGGTCTACGCGCGAACGATTGTTAACGAACCGTCCGAGTCGAAGCCCCGGCATGTACTGATGTTACAAGGCATCGTCGATACGTATATCTTGCCTTCCATTGCCAACTCATTGAGCCTGGCGCTGGGTCTGGATCTCGCAGGTGAGTCTTTGGACGCCAAAGATAGCTCCCTCGATATCTTTCAACCTCTTAAAGACATTCTTCCTTCGTTGGGACGAAAGGTTCTCTCGTTTCCTGTGTCAGGCAATCGGAAGGTCAAAGATTCTTCGGTCACTGCGGTTGTTGTGCAGCACAAGCAAGGGTCCATCGAAGACGGTCATGAGGTTGTCTTTCAAACCGAAGGACCCAAGCATCAATACCGTTGCTTCTTGGAGTCGTTGCGTGCTGGAAAGGTCCCACAAGTTCCCAAGGCTGGGAAGGAATGGGATACGTGTCCCTGAGATGTTAAGGTTTGGGTTGTCGGGCGTTGCAGCTTGTTGGCTCCTCGTCCCTTACTGAGCCGTTGTGCCTAAAAATCGAAGCTTCTGCCCTGGAACAGGGAAGGGGAGAAGGAGCTGGGTTTGGGGTGAACTCGAACGGATCCATCGTTGGACTCGCTTCACCAAGGGATTCAGGCGAGTCGGAGGATAACCTGGGACAATGCGGAGCGGCTTGTTGGGGTCTTGGAAAAAAGACTCCCAATGAATCAACGCAATGTACTTGGGTTGGATGTGTTTGAGGATGTGCTCTGGGTACCCATCCACAAGGTTATGGGACGCTGCACAAAGCAACGCCAGATCCACGCTCTTGGTCCGCAGCACGGCGTCGGGAACATGGCCGTTGCCTTCTGGATGTTTTGCGTCACTGGAGGCGTCGTTGTAGTACACCCTAAAGTCCACTTTGTTCGGTTGTTTGGGGTCCATCCAATCCATAAGGAACGCGTGGGTTTGTCCTTCTCTCCACTGCTCCGCTTGCTGGGGGATCGTCTTGAGGTCTTTGCGGTAGGTGCCATTGTATAGCTTGATCTTTCGACCCAAGGCCGAGAAGTGAGGCGCATGGTTCGAGCGAATCGCCAGGATCTTGAGCAGCTCTTTGGATTGAGGACTCCAGGGTTTGCCAGAAGGAAGACCCAACCACACTCCTGCTTGTGTTTCAGTCGCTGCAAACCGATTCACTGCGACCATTCGCTGGGGTGGAAGCGTCAGGGCGATGGTGTGCTTTCCTGTTTGGTTGAGAAACACGCGGGTCTTTTGGTGGATTCGATTGTTGGCGATGTAGGGAACTTCCAGCAGGTGATCGTAGTGGGAGTGTCCAACCAACAATCCCAACACATCGTGAACCGGAGGCAAGTTTTTCTCCAGTCGTTCAGTTTTTGCCACAAACTTTCCTGCTGCGGTGTGAAGCAACGATGGGTTGGTGTAAAACGGCGCAGTGAGCACTGCTACACGATGGGACGAACGCATCAGCACACCGCCAACTCCCAGATATTGAACCATCATAGGAGAGCGGTTTTTGCAGCATTTCACTTGGATGATGTCGGAGGGACCGGGTACTTTGTGGTGCACGTGTTTGGAAGGGTGAGCGCATCCTACATACACCAGCAGCATGACGGAGAGCATCCAGGCATATCGTTTCATGGGCTTTCTTGCGTACCTGCCTTGTGGGTCATTTTTAGGGACGAATAAGACGTCAACCATACATCCTTGATCCTTGTTCTGCAATGAAGGGTGGCGTGGGAGTGAAGGGGTATATTGCAATCCTCTCGGTAAGGAACTATCCTGTCTTCGGCTAATTCTTGACGGTCATTGGCTAGTCTTTGGTTCTTCCAGAAAAGGGCTGAGACTTTGGCGAAACTAAAACTTCTTAGATCCCTTTGTGGGGCGATGCGTTTGTTGTTGTGAAGACAGTGACGCAAGTCTCCATGAATCTGGGCTAGGAAGCCGAAGGTTGGTGAGGACAGGCGTTTGTTTGTGTTTTCTCTATTCTTCATCGTTGCTATGGGTGTAACAGCATTGTCGTTGCAAGCCCTAAAGGAACTGACGGATGAGGAGCTTCTTGCACATTACAACAACGGCAATATGCGGGCCTTTGAGTGCTTGTATGAACGTCATCGCAAGCCTGTATACAACTTCATTCTTCGCTCGGTGCGGTCTCCGCAGCAAGCCGAAGAGGTCATGCAAGAAGTCTTCCTGAGCATCGTTCAGAACGCCTCCGGATATGTGCAGAAGGCGAAGTTTACAACGTGGTTGTACACCATCGCACGCAACCGGTGCATCGACATGTCCCGTCGTCGCAACACGAGGGGTGTACAAACGTCATTGCAGCAGCCTATGGGTCGCGGTGACGACGCTGGACGTACGCTCTCCGATGTTGTGGACGACCCCACAGCGATGAAAGCCAGCATGGATCGGGCGTTCGGTTCTCAGTTTCAAGGCGCCGTGCAAGAGGCTCTGGAGAAGGTTCCAGAGGAACAGCGCGAAGTGTTCTTGATGCGAATGGTCGGTGGGCTCTCGTACCAAGAGATTGGTGAGGCCCTGGACATCTCAGAGAACACAGCCAAAAGCCGAATGCGTTATGCGTTGGGCAAACTTCGAGGCGAATTGGAGGCGTTGGGCTATTCCACCGACGACTTAAAGGCATGAACGAGCAACAATTTGACATTCTCCTCCTCGATTACGTGGAAGGTGCACTGCCTTCTGACGTTGCAGAGGAAATGCGGTTGTATGCCGAGGCTCATCCTGAAGCCCACGCTCTTGTGGAATCTCTTCGGGAAGATCTCGTTTGGGCTCAGTCTGTCATGGACATGGTTGAGCCTCCTGCTTCGTTGAACGCCTCTATCTTGCAGGCGGCTCAGAAGGCTTTGGAAGATTCTGCTCCAGCGATTCCTGAAGTGGAAGAGTCTGACGCTCCGCTGGGCTGGTGGGCCAAGCTGTTCTTGATGCCTTCGTTTCGTCCAGCTTTGGGCTTTGCAGTTGTTTTCTTGGTCGTGGGGGCTGTCTTTGTTGCCAATCGCAACCAAGGTTTGCTTAACAACGCGCCTGTTTCGTTTAAGAAGCGTGAGCTGAAGGGTTTGCCCTCTGGTGCGCCTGTTCCTACAGCTGCGAAGGCACCAGCCCCACGGACGGCAGGGAAAAAGAAACCCGAAATCTCTTCTCAAATGAAGGGAGATCTTCGACAGTCTGCTACAGGCGGTGATGTTACCGCCCAAAATGCGAAGCCGGAGCCTGAAAAAGGCAAAGCCGAGGAAAGTGGCTCCATTGTCAAACAAAAGGCGAGGGCTAAGCCTGCTGCACGACGAACCGCTCTCCGGTATCGCAGAAAGAAACGTCGGAAGACCCGAAAGCGAAGGCGGAGACGTCGTCGACTTCGACGTCCACGGCCTCGAAAGCGTTCTCGTGCGCCCCGTCGTCGGAGGGTAAGACGACGGTACAGGGGTCGGTCTGGTGCCTCGGGTGAAAAGTCCAGAGACAACCTTCGGGGTGTTGGGCAAGGCTTTTCTGGCGGCGGCGGAAGGTTGGCTCGGCCACCGGCAGATGTAACTACCAAGGAACGAAGCGACAACGGAAAGAAAAAACAGGGCGGTGGTCAGCGCGAACCCTCGGGAGGCGCAGACAAGGACGGCTCTTCCAGGGGCGGTCGATTTGCACCTCCTCCACCTCCTGCTGCGGGTGGAGATGCACCTGCTCCGGTGCCGAACAGTCCAACGCCTTCCCCGGCAAAGCGACCTGCACCCCAGGCAGCACAACCGTCGCCATCCAATGATGATGCCAACACCAAGTTGTTGGACAAGCCCAAAGTCAAAGTTCCCAAGAAGACATACGACATGCCTCCTCCAGCAAAGAGGTATGGCAGCCTTAAGAGCAGCGGTTCTCGTATGCAGAGGCGCTCAAGGCGTTCACCCCAACAGATGAAGCGTTCGAGAAACAGCTATTTCTACCGTCAAAATCAGCTGCAGCGTACGCTACGTTCGTTGCGTACGGCAACTTCGAAAAAGTCTACCCTCGACATTCGTCGGTTGTCGCTTCGGGCTGCGGTGATGTACCTACGACTTAAGCGACCTGCTTCTGCTGAAAAGTACTTTGGCCAATACATTGGTACATTCTCCACCAACGATAAGCCGAACGCCTACAGAAGTGTGGCGCGAATCTATTCCAGCTATGGCTACTCACGGTACAGCTGGAGGTTCATGCAGCGAAGCCGCAACTCCGACCGCTAGTTCCTTCTCTTCTCCCCAAAACACGTTTCAGTTTTTTGACCCCTACACTGGCTCTTCCTTGCCTCTTACAAACCAAACATAAGCAACACCTGCCAACGCAAATCCTACAATGACATCCAACACATAATGTTGCTTGGTTGTGAGTGTGCTAATCCCGATGGATATGGCGCAGAACAATCCCAGCCACCCTTTCCATCGGCTCTTGTGAAACAAGTACAAGGCACCCAACAAAGCAAACGCACAGTGAGAAGAAGGGAAGCAGTTGTGGGCAACGTCTCCTTTGCGGATGAGAGATAGAACCCAGGTGGATACATCAGTCACTTGCACTGCGTCTGGCCGAATCTCTACGGGTAAGAACACAAAAAAGATGTTGCAAACCAACAGGACAAAGGCGGAGGCTTTCAACACATTTCGCCAGGGAAGGGCGTCGGCTGATTCCATGACGGCCACCATGATGAACCATTGGACTGAAACGTACACAAAGGATGTCGAAGGAAAGAGGGGAAACCAACGGTCGGCAGGGATCGTTAAGGTTCTCATCTCTTGGAAGGAGCCGACCCAACCCATCAAGTAGTAACTGCCCGTCCACAGGCCAAACACACTTAAGCCTAGCAAGACGCACCCTGCGTCAGACAACGAAGATTGACTTCTCATTGTTGTGCCGCTGCGGAGTCGAAGAGCGCTGCGTAGGCAAAAAGGAAAGGGCACATAACATGCGCAAAACAAAAAGGTGTGAAGGTGGGACAGTCCCAGGGGAAAGAACCACTCGGAGAACATCATCAACCACAAACCCAACATGCTTGTGGACAGCCATGTGGTTAGCAAGGAACGAACCCAAGTGCCTTGGGGGAGCGTTGTTGTCATAGACTTCATCCTTCCTGTTCGAACCCAAGCTTATACCAGTCCGCCCTTGTGTGTGGCGAGTTTCCTCACAGGTTGGTGAAGCTAATGTGAAGAATGTTCACTTTTTGTGTTTATCCCTCTTGGGAGGCGGAAACATTTGTGATACGACTGCAGTAGATCAAGTTGTGCTTGGGGTGCAACTGGGTACAAGGAGTTTGCGATGACTGTTTCTTCGTTTAAGGTGCGTCCTACGGCTGGTGCTTTGGGCGCGGAAGTTCAAAACATTGATTTGCGGAAGTCTCTTTCGGATGAGGAGTTTGGACAACTTCATCAAGCGTTGCTGGAGTACCAAGTGTTGTTCTTTCGTGATCAGGATATCACGCCGAAGCAGCACCGCGATCTGGCTTTGCGGTTTGGTGAGTTGCTTTGTCATCCTGCGTACCCGACACCGGAGGGCTTTCCTGAGGTCACGATTCTGGAACACTCGGCAGAGAAACCTTCCAAGATCGAAGTGTGGCACGCGGATATGACGTTTCGCCCGCAACCACCGTTGGGTTCCATTCTTCAAGCGAAGGTTGTTCCGGCGCGAGGCGGCGATACGTTGTGGGCAAGCATGTCTGCGGCGTACGAGGCCCTGTCCCCAGCGATGCAGAGCTTTTTGGAGGGCCTGACGGCTGTCCATGACTTCAAGTATGGATTCAAAGAGAGCCTCGCGGAGCCCGGTGGATACGAGCGTTTGAAGCAAGCCGTGGAAGACAACCCTCCCCAGATCCACCCTGTGGTTCGGGTGCATCCTGAATCCGGTCGGAAGTCCTTGTTTGTGAACGCTCTGTTTACCACTCATATCGTTGAGTTGTCGGCCGCGGAGAGTCGGGCAGTGTTGGCTTATTTGTTTGAACACATGGTGCAGCCTGAGTTCACCTGCCGGTTTTATTGGGAACCCAACTCCATTGCCTTCTGGGACAACCGCATCACCATGCATAAGCCTGTGAACGACCATGGTCTTCAAGAGCGCGTTCTGCAACGGGTCGTGATTCTTGGCGACACCCCCAAAGGTCCAACCTCTCTGGAAGCCTAACTCCGTTCCACCTCCCCCATCACTTGTTGTCTTTCCTTTGTAACAAGAAGGGCGCTGCGACGTCTGGGACGTGGTGCGTTTTTTCTTGCATGATTCGAGAGCAAGAGGTCTTTTTGTGATTGTTGCAGCCGTTGTTATTTTGTCGATCGCAGCGTTGGGTCAGTCGGTGTTCGGCTTTGGAGCGGGCTTGATCTCCATTCCGCTGCTGTCTCAGCTCTTCCCAGTGAAAGACGCCGTTACGCTTTCCCTGTTGCTTCAGCTTGCCTTGGGTGTTCTGGTTATCCCGAGCTTTCGGTCTCTGGAATGGAAGCCGTTGCGGTGGCTGTTGTTGGGGATGCTTCCGGCTACCTTTGCAGGGATGGCGATGCTGTGGATGTTTGAGGATACGGTCTTGCGCTGGTTCCTCGCAGCGCTCCTTGCGGGCTTTTTGGCGCGGTCGTTCTTCTTCCCCAATGTTCGTCTGTCCTGGCTTGGTTCACCGGCCGGAGCGTTCGGCGCTGGTTCGGCTGCTGGCATTGTGCAAGGCATGATGGGAACAAGCGGGCCTATCCTCGTCATGTTTTTCTCGGAAGTGTCTCGTTGCAAAGTGGTGTTTCGAGCCTCTCTGTTGCTCGTTCTCTTCCTCAGTAACTTTTTGCGGATTGTTCTGGCTGGACCTATGGGGATGTTCAATTCTCAGGTGGTCACCGCTGGTTTGTACGCGGCTCCACTGGTTGCGCTTGCGATGTGGGGCGGAGAACGTCTTCACCATTTGCTGTCCGAAACAGTCTACCGTCGCTCGATTCTCGGCATTTTGTCTGTGTCGTTGGTGATGTTGGTGCTCAAAACCTAGCTTACGCTGCAGGTGGTTCCTTTTCTACAAGTTGAACAACGGATCTTCCCATTCCTCTTTGTGAGCGTCTAACTCTTCTTCGAGCTGCTTCTGGCGATGATGGAGAATATGCAGTAGCTCGGCTTGTTCGTGGAGATACTCTTCGAGCAGGTCCGCAAGGTGAGAGCGCTGCCACTCTTTCTCGTCTTCCCACAGCGGCTTGTCTCCCCAAAGCTGCTGAAGCTGAAGCTCTCCCTTCCACAGCAAATAAGTGACTGTTCCTTCCAGCTGGGAGGTATTGGTCATGGAGGCGATGTCTTCGGGTGAAAGGAAGACGCTGGCCATGCCGACAACTTCCCACGCCGCTCGAATCAGCTTCCAGGCATTGCTTAGGCCTGAAGGAGGCTCAGGGGATTGAGGCTCGGTGTGTTGGAGGACCTCCATCACACGGCGCGCGTCGGCGATGCTGACATCGCCTTCAATCCATTTTCGTTTGAGTTGAAGCACCGAGCGAGTCAGCTCTTGAACTTGGCTGTTGTTACCGGAACGTTGAAGCCAAGTGCGTTCGGTGCAATCGCATGCAAAGTGTTGCGCGAGGTGTTCAGGGATGTCACCCGATTCAAGGACATTCTGGGCATCCGATATTCCAGAACGAAGGGCGTGAAGATGGGAGAGTAGTTGGGACACAAGTCAGGCTATCAGGTTGGAGTTTTGGAGGGGGAGGAGGGAGTGTTGGAGTCCTCGAACACAAACGGATTGAAGTTGGTATCGTAGTCATAGACATCGACACCTTCGGCTTTCTTAAGGAAGTTCACCAGGAAGTACGTGACGGGTGTAAACAGGGCTTCCAAAAGAACCTTAAGGAAAAAGTTACTGGTCATCACAGCGAAGACCATGCCCCATCCCCAGGCAGCCGAAGGGAAGTTAAAGAGAAGCGGGAAGATCGCGAACGCGAGCGGGTAGAAGACAAGGCTGTCGACGCCTTCGCCAACAATGGTGGACCCAATGGTTCGCATCCAAAGGTGCTTGCCCTTTGACCAGATCTTCATCTTGGCCATCACATAGGAGTTACAAAACTCTCCGATGAAGTAGGCTGTGAGTGACGCAGCCAGAATATAAGGCGTTTGGCCCAAGATGGTGTGAAAGGCGTCCTGGTTCTTAAAACCGGCTGCTGGCGGAGCAATATCACAGAGGTAGAAGATTAAGGATGCCAACGCTGCCGAGGAGAAGCCGATCCAGATGACCCGCCTTGAGGCTTTGTAGCCATAAACCTCGGTGAGGATGTCACCAAAGATATAGCTGACCGGAAAGACAAAGATTCCCACACCGATCGTCATGCCAAACAAGGTGGAGGTCTTGGAGGCAACGAGGTTGGATGTCAACAGCGCCGTGATGAATACAGCGGTGATGACGTCGAGGTATCGGTACGAACGATGGGGTGAGGGTTGGGGTGTCTCTGTCAAAGGACCTCTCCTGTGTTGGTTGGACGCCTCAAACTACCATGAGATTCTTGGGTCTGCAATCGCACTTTCCAGACGACCGCGCTTGAAAATGAACTCTGCCTTCGGGCCTCCGTACTCTAGCCTAACCTTTTATCCTGGACCTGTGGAGAAGCGTTGGAAGGAGGAACCATTCATGTCAGGCTCACTGGAAGACTACTTTGTTCGATTTGAGAAAATGCCCGAGTCTTCGTCGAAATGGAAACTGACCGAGCGTGATGTTCGCGCCATGCAAAAGGTGGACTGGTGCGTTACGGAGAAAATTCACGGCGCCCACTTTGTCTTTCTGACCGATGGCTCCGATGTGTTGTGCTGCAAGCGGAAGGACGTCCTTGCTCCTCAAGACTCCTTTTTCAACTACCAGACTGTGAAAGATCGTCACGTTGAGTCTGTCCTGCGTTTGATGGAGAAGATTCAGGACCTTTATCCTTCTGCCGTGGCTTTGCTTGTATACGGCGAGCTGTTTGGCGGTGAGTATCCTCATCCTGACGTTGCTGCCTGTTCAGGTGTCCAAGCTGTACAAACGGGAGTCTATTACTCTCCCTCGATTCAGTTTTGTGTCTTTGATTTGGCCATTGTAACGGAAGACGGTGAACGCAGTTACCTTTCCTTCGATGAGTCGCTTTCTTTTCTGAAGGAGGCCAACATTACTGTCGCTGAGCCCCTGTTTGTTGGGTCGTATGAAGACGCGCTCTCCTTTGATCCCGTCTTCCCTTCGACAATTCCAAAGGCTCTGGACCTTCCACCTCTTCCAAATGAAAATTGGGCTGAAGGTGTCGTGATCAAGCCGATGGATGCGCTCCTGGTGTCGGGAAAGGGAGGCCCTGTTCGTCCTATCTTGAAGAACAAGCACCCTCGGTTTGTGGAAGACGCTCGTTATCATCAGGCCCAACGATGGAGCAAGCCTCCTGTGTTGTCGCCTCTGGAAGAACTTCGTTACGAGGGGTTGGCACGCTGCACCCCAACACGTTGGGATAACGCCGTTTCCAAGCTGGGTCGTCCTTCTCGCCGAAATGGAAGAGCCTGGAACAGGGTGCTGGCTTTGTTTGTTGAGGATGTGTTGCAAGAGGTCGAAGAGGAATGTCCGACGTTGTGGGCGCGGCTTAACTCGCAAGAAAAGCAAAAGCTTCACAACGAGATGGAACGAACCGGGCGAAGCTTTGTTCCAGAAGGATAAACAGCCACCTGCTTTTCTCTCCTGGACCGATTGTGTATCGTAACAACCAAGTTGTACGTTTTGACAAACCATTCTGAAGTTTGGGAGTCGAATGGTAAGAGTTACCCATTTGGTCTCCCGTCAAGGTGAAGGAGCGACCAATGGCGAAGTATGGATATCTGGGTTTGGGGATTATGGGACGCGGCATGGCTCTCAATCTGGTGAACGCCGGCCATGATGTTGTGGTGTGGAACCGGTCTTCTGAAAAGTGCGACGAGCTTGTTGCTGCCGGTGCTACGAAAGGTTCTTCTCCTGCGGAAGTAGTCGCGTCCTGTGACATCACCTTTGCCTGTGTCTCCGATCCAGAAGCTTCCAAAGCCTTGGTCTTTGGTGAAAACGGTGTGCTTGAGGGGGTGGCTGGCGGAAAAGCCTACGTAGATATGTCCACCATTGATCCTGGAACGGCCCAAACCATCGGCGCTGCCATTGTGGAAGCTGGTGGACGATACTTAGAAGCCCCCGTATCGGGGAGCAAAGGGCCGGCAGAGAATGGGACTCTCATTCTCCTGGCTGCTGGAGAGCGTGCGTTGTTTGACGAAGCCGAGCCAGCCTTTTCGGTCATGGGAAAGAAGTCGGTGTTCTTGGGAGAGGTGGGGCAGGGTGCCCGGATGAAGCTTGTGGTTAACATGATCATGGGTACCATGATGACCGCCTTTACCGAAGGAATGACTCTGGCTGAAAAGGCCAACCTTTCGACCCAAGACCTCCTTGATGTGCTGGATGCTGGCGCGATGTCCAATCCGATGTTCCGCGGGAAAGGACCCCTGATGCAGAAAGAATCGTTTGCTACGGCGTTTCCGCTCAAACACGCGCAGAAGGATATGCGCCTGGCGCTTCTACTTGGTGATGAGTTGGCTCACGGAATGCCGACGGTCGCCGCTTCCAACGAAGTGTTCAAGAAAGCCCGAAACAAAGGCCTGGGCGACAGTGACTTTTCCTCCGTCTACCTTGCAAGCAAAGATTAACATCGTATTCTTCTTCTAAGTCGTTAATGAAGAGAAGGATTTGTTGTTGATGATGTCTTGGTTTGGTACGAAGCAGTGTTCCCAACGCTTGGTCTTTGTTTTGTTTGTTGTGTTGTCTCTGGGGCTCCTTGGTTGTGGTCCTGGTGACGCTGGAACGGAAAACAATGCTACCGAGCCAGCGGCCGTTGCAGACGGTGGTGGCTCCTCGTCGGTCAAAGAGAACTTCGCCCAGGATGGCCTCGTTGGAGAAGTCCCAAGTGATTCTTCGGCTCAACATGATGGCGGAGTCGAGCCTGAGAAGGAGCCTGTCGTTCCCGAGTCGCCCAAGTCTCGTGCGCAACTCCCGATGCGTGGGATTACCTTGTCTGCCCCACGAGACGGGCGAATCTGGGCTACCTCTGGTGTTGAAACCACAACGCTCGAACTCCAGACTTTGGGAGTCAATTGGATCACCTACCATCCTTACGCCTGGATCCGAAACGATGGCACGTTGATCTTTGAAGAATCCATGCAGCAAGCCATTGTCCAAAACCCCATTCGCGTGGGCAAAAAGCTGAATGTCAAAGTGATGCTGAAGCCCCACATCGGCTACTGGGGTTCCAAGTTTGGGTGGCGAGGTGACATCCAGTTTGGCGACGATGAAGAGGCCTGGGCGCGCTTCTTTGATCATTACAAGCGTTGGATCGTGATTCAGGCCAAGATCGCAGAGGCAGAGGGCGCTGAGCTTTTCTCCATTGGCACTGAGTACAAACTAACATTGCAGCGCAAAGAGTGGTTGGAGATCATCCAGGCCGTTCGTGCGGTCTACAAAGGCAAGGTTACCTATGCAGCCAATTGGGATGTCTATGACAAGGTACCTTTTTGGGACAAGCTCGATTACATCGGAATTCAGGCATATTTCCCTCTTTCGGATGTGGTTCCTCCCAAAGAGAGCGATGTGGTGGAGGGTTGGAAAAAGCTGCTCCCTACGTTGCAGGCTTACTCCAAAAAACAAGGTCGCCCCATCATCTTTACGGAGATGGGCTACAATCTCTCGGCTTGGGCCGCACAGAAACCGTGGGACTACGAGCAGGGCGGCCCGATGGCTGATGAAACCAAGCTTCTCTGTATGAAAGTGGCTTTGGAGCAGTTGAAGGCTCCCACCTTCATTGAGGGTGTGTTTCTTTGGAAGTGGTATCCCGACGGCCGAACGCTCGACCGCGACTTCAACCTTCAATACCCAGCGATGAAAGACGTCCTGAAAAGTGTCTGGCTTACACCCTAGCGCTCCGTGATGTGGTATAGTTCATCCTTCCTTACCCATCCAACGAGTATTGAGGTGTATCATGGCGATGAATGCTAAGGTTCTGGCCGCTTTGGCCGGATTGTTTCATGTGTTGTTCTTTGCGATGGAGAGCTTCTTGTGGCGGACCCCTCGTGTGATGAAGGTCTTCCAACAGACCTCTCAAAGTGTAGAACTCACCGCTGGTTTGGCTTACAACCAGGGCTTTTACAACTTGTTCCTGGCGCTTGGGGTCTTTGTCGGCTTGTTTTTGATGCGCTCTCCTGACAAAGAGAAAGAGGGCTTGGCGGTCGTGGTGTTTGCCCTACTGTCGATGTTTGGGGCCTCCATCATCTTGGTTGTTTCCACAGGAAAAGTCTTGGGTATGGCGATCCAAGGTGCTCCTCCCGTCTTGGCCCTTGTGCTGTTCTGGCTTTCCCGCTCCTCCAAGTAAATCACGCCTTTCCTTCCCATCTTTTCTCACTCTTGGCTTCTTGAATCTCACACATCTCCAATGCTACGCTTCGGACAGGAATGTTTGTCGTGTGGAGGTGTTGCATGTGGATTCGGGTATGTGTTCTAGGGTTCTTTCTTCTCGGTGTCTTGGGCGGTTGCAGTCAAGATTCTTCATCCTGCCAAACAAACGCGGATTGTTCGGACGGCCAACGTTGTGTCAAGCGAGTGTGCTCGACGGTTGCACTCCAAGAATCACCTCCAACGCAGGAGCCAGCCTCCGAGAGCCTCCCTGAAGAGCCATCTGGCGATGATGCAGGGACTACGGAAGGTGGAGTGGAGTCGCCTCCAGAGCCCGTCCTTGAACTTACCCCGGAAGAACAACCCCAAGAGCGAGCCACCTTATGCTCAGACGCTGAACCTTGTCCCACCAGTCAAGCTTGCAAAGAGGGCTTGTGTGTTGGGAAATGCGGTAGCTCTGCTGATTGCCCCGATGCGACCAACTATGTTTGCAACGGAGGGGCTTGCCAGCGAAAGTGCAACTTGCGTTTGGGGAAGGCGGTGAACCCAGTCTGCCCGACGGGGTCGTTCTGTGAAGGATACTGCCAGGGCAGCCCTCTGCCGCAGAAAGGTTCTCGAACGAAAGGCCAGACTTGCTCCAAAACAGAAGCTTCTTTGTCTTGTGATGGCTCCAAGGGATTCTTTTGTGCTGAGCCGCCCCAAGCTCCCAACCCCCTTTGTGTGAAGGCCTGTGACCCTCGTGATGGTGTTGGGAACAATGCGGCTTGTGAAACAGGGCAACTTTGTGAAGAAGACATCCACTCCTTTGAACAAGGTCGCTGTGTTAGTCCAGCCAACCAGAAGGACGGTGACCCTTGTGACGCCACCAATCTTAGATGTCAGGTTGGGTTGGTTTGCTACCGAGGGGTTTGTCGTCCAGGTTGTGCGTTGGACAAAGGACGTCAGAACAACCCAGATTGCCCCAAACCTTCGGAGTATTGGTGCAACGAACTTACTGCAACATCAACCCAAGAGGGTGTTTGTTTGCAGAGCTGTGAACCGTACAAAGGTGTCAACGCCTGTCCTGTGGGCGCCTTTTGTTTTGGCGGTTACTGTTTGCCGGGTCGTAGTCGTCCGGAGGGGCAAGGTGTGGCTGGCACCGCTTGTGGTGGCTCTACAGGTGAAAGCTGTGATGGTGCGAAGGGATTCTTTTGTTCGCAAGGTGCAAGCAGTCCCATTTGTCGAAAAGCGTGTGACCCCAGGAAAGGTGTCGATAACAACGCGGAGTGTGGCAACAACGAACGCTGCCTGGAAGACAACGACTCCTTTCTGCAAGGCCGCTGCATTCCTCCTCCCTCCCGCAAACTTAACGAAACCTGTAACGAAGCCGAGCTTCGATGTATCGGTGATTTGCAGTGCGTCCAAGGCATCTGTCACAAACCTTGCGACTACAAACTCGGTGACACGAACAATGCAGGATGTTCAGGCGTAGGCTCCAATGGAAATCTATGTTGGGGAAGTGTGTGCAAAGCCAGCTGTGATATACGCAAAGGCATTGCTATCAACCCCGATTGTCCGGTGGGAGCGTTTTGTCAGAAGGTCTCTTCCAACAGCCAATCTTTCCTGGGGTATTGCTCATACAGTCCTCTTCAACAGTCGGGAACCAGGGTCCTCGATCAGCCTTGTTCACACACTCTCTCCACCTTGGCCTGTGACGGAGCCGCGAATCTCTTTTGTCATACGCCAGAGTTGAAATGTGTGAAGGCATGTGACCCACGCAAAGGGGAAACCAGCAATCCTTTGTGCGGGACCAACCAGTTGTGTGTGGAAGACATACAATCCTACTTGCAAGGTCGCTGTGTTGCCAACAACATCCGAAAAAAAGGGGAACCTTGTACGCTCGATTTCCCTTGCGCCAAGGGGCTGTTCTGTCGAGAAGGGAAGTGCGCGCAGCCCTGTGACATAGGAAAAGGGCTTTCCTCCAATCCTGCCTGCACCCGCAGCGAATATTGTGAAACCAACCACAACGTGACGGAAGTGATCGGCTTTTGCGACCCTCTTCCTGCGCTCAAGAAAGGTACATTTCAGCTGGGCGACTCTTGCTCCAACTTTACGGCCAGGCTCTATTGTGACGGAACCAAGGGTCTTGTCTGTGATGCCTTCTCTTCGACCTGTGTCCAGGGATGTCACCCGAAAGATGGCATCTACGACAACGCGACGTGCGGGAAAGACACCCAATGCTTGGAAGAGGTAACGTTCTCTCACGAAGGTGGCTACTGTGTGACATTGACCCAAATCTTTACAGGCTTTTGTGACAACAAACAGTTTCGCTGCAAGGCCGGTCTAGTTTGTGTCAACAGTGTCTGCCGTGGGAAGTGTGATCCATCCAAAGGGGTCGCCAACAACCCTGACTGCACCAAGTACGGAACCGGATTTTTGTGTGATGGCCAGTTCCAGGCGCAAGGTGTCTGCGTCTTGAAGTGTGATCCTTCCAAAGGGTCCCTTCGGAATAGCGTTTGCCCATCGGGTACGTATTGTGCGGAGAGTCTGGGCTCCCTCGCTCCGGGAGTTTGCAAAGACACCCCCGATTCGGGTGGGACGGCGACAGAAGGACAAGCTTGCCTGAACACCTTCAGCACCCCCGCCAACCAAAAGTGCGCCAAAGATCTGGCTTGTGTGGATGGAGCCTGCCGTCGAGTTTGTGACCCGAAAGACCCTCAGCCTTCTCGAACTTGCATCGGCAACACATCCTGTGTCGCCAACCGACTCATCTACAGCGGCGGGGCTTGTTTGTCACCAGCAACTCAAAAAGCAGGGACGCCTTGTTACCAGTCTTTGGCTCGTTGTGTTGCAGGACTTGAATGTCGAAACGCTTGTGTTAAACCCTGTGACATCCAAAAGGGCGCAACGTCCAACCCCGACTGTGGAGCAGGGGAGGTTTGTGTGGTGGATGCTACCAACAAGGGTGGATGTTACAAACCTTGCGACCCATCGAAAGGTGCGCCTGTGAATCCAGCTTGTGGTGTCGGTAGCTATTGTGTGCCTGATACGACTGGATTGTCTGGGAGCTGCCAATTCAGTCCTCCTGCTTTGGAAGGAGGACGAGCGAAAGGTAACAACTGTTCGTATGTGTCGTTTGCGTATGCGTGCAATTCCAAGAGCAAGCTATTCTGTTCCCAAGGTTCATCCCAAAGCATCTGTTTAACTGCCTGTGACCCTCGGCAAGGTGCAACCAACAACCCCAACTGTGGGACCAACGAAGAGTGCTTGGTCGATACAGAGTCGTACTTGCAGGGGCGTTGCCAGCCGCAACCCACCCAACAAGCGGAGACTTGGTGCGACCGCCTGAACCAGATCTGTCTGTCGGCTTTTACCTGCTATCTCAACATGTGCCATGTGCCTTGTGACCCATCGAAAGGTGAGACCAGCAATCCTGACTGTGCAACCTTTGCAACAGGGGCTCGTTGCATCTCTGTGGGTCCCTTTGGCGTGTGCCGGCGTCCTTGCGCTTTGTCGAAGGGCGCCTTTGCCAACGACGACTGCAGCGTGGGCACCTATTGTGTTCCTGTCTCTGGCAAACCCGCCGACCCAACGGGACTTTGCCAACCTCTTGCGCCTCCACCCAGCGGTACCAAACAATTGGATGAGCCTTGCCAGCGTAACTTTCCTGGATTGGGCTGTGACGGCTCCAAAGGATTGGTGTGCGCGTTTGGAGTTTGCCGCCCAGCCTGTGACCCCCGGTTGAAAGGAACCGATTGTCCCCGTGTTCCTGGAAAAACATCCGTATGCAACAGTATCCCGACAAGTTTCAAAGGTGGCTTTTGCCAATAACTATTCTTAACGCTAGCAACTCTCTGTTTGTGGCTCCTTGGATACAAATCCTTCGATGACCTGTCTCCTTCAGGGTACAAGTCTTCTCTATCTTTCCCAATACAACGTGGATTAACTCTCTGACATTGTTCTCATGTTTGGGCTGTGAGGATGTATGGCGCGGTATATGCTGAAAGAGTGGTGCAAGATGCACGAAGCCAGAAGCTTTGTTCGGAGTGAGGTGCTTTGGAGTGATTTGTGCGACAGGAACGAAGTGGTATTGGAGAGGAAGTCTCCGCGGGTTGGCTGGGGGAGCCCGAGGGGGCCGGCGAGGGGGCCGGTCCCTATTTTACAAGTTCAGCCGGGCTACGAGGCATGATCTTGTAGTTACCAAAGGTGAAGAGGAGGGGACCTGTGATGGATTTGAATTTGTCGCCTTTGGTGCGGCTGGCCACGTAGGAGTTGTCGAACAGGTCATCCACACGGACTTCATCAGTAAGAGCGGTGGAGAGTGCGACCGAGAACTCTTGGTAATCACTGGGAGTGTCGGGGTTTGCGTTGGTCACTTCCACGTTCTCAACTTTGACCACAACACCTTCGTAAGCGTCTGCTTTGGCCGCTGACTTCTTGTTGATGTCAGCCGGTTTGACCACCACAGGAGTGGCGGTTTCTGTGCCCGCTTTGATGGTCAAGGAGGTGAGGTTGGTCAATTGGATCTGACCGTTGTAGTCCACGGCTTTCCCTTCGACGGTGACGCGGTCGCCAACTTTGATGCCAGCCGGAACTGTGAAGGTGGGGCTGGTTCCTACATAGAGCATGATGCCTGAGAATTCAGCGCCCTGGTAACCGGGATCGCCTTGAATCAATTGAGCCACAATCCGTTCTTTGTTGGACTGAATTCCGGTGATCAGGAGGTTCTCTAGCTTGTAGGTGTTGCCCAGTTTGACCTTGCTTTGCTTGATGTCATACACCGAGGCTGCTTTGGTTGGGCAGGCTTCTCCGGGTTTGGTTGCATCTTCGGGGCAAGGGTCACAGGCATCACCCAAGGCGTCGTTGTCTTTGTTTTCTTGCTTGGGGTTGGACACCAGCGGGCAGTTGTCTTTGCTGTTCTCAATACCGTCTCCATCCTTGTCATTGGGATCAAACCCTTTGCAGGTTGTGGAGTTCTTGGTCAGGGGGCAAGGGTCACAGACATCGCCTTTTCCGTCGTCGTCTGCATCTGCTTGCTTGCCATTGTCCAAGGGCCGGATCGGGTTGAAGGTGTCGGGGCAGTTGTCTTTGCTGTTTTCAACGCCGTCACCGTCTTTGTCGTTGGGGTCGCTTTTGCCAAACTCTCCAGCCCGTTGGGGAACACAGGTGGGTTCATCCTTGGGAGTGGGGTCGCAGGAGAACAAGGGATACAGCGTGATGTTTTGGCTCGCTGTCCAGGTAGTGGCGTAGTCGGTGAGATCTTTGAAGCTGTTGATTCGAGAGTCGATTTTCTCGTCGCTCAGGCACAGGAGCTTATCCGACTTGCAAACATCAATGGCGTCACAGTTTCCAGGTGTTCCAGCGAGAGCGTTCACGATGGCTTTGTTCCCGTAGATGGTTTTTCCGCCTCGCATCACCATTGCAGTGTCTTGGGGCTTGCTGTCGATCACAGCGCGGTACTTTTTGTTGTTGTTCGCATCAAAGAGGACAAGGTCGGCGTAGTGACCCACCTTGATGGAGCCAATGTATTGGCCGACGCCGAGAACGTCAGCGGAGTCTTTGGTCGCCATCGCAACGATTTGTGCGTCGGAGTAGTAAGAGTTCAAGTGGTTTTTGTTGAAGTAGTCAGCGCATTGGAGTTCGCGCTGCATGTTCATGGAGCCAGAGGGCATCCAGTCAGTGCCCAACGCGATCTTGATGCCGTATCGAGTAAAGATTGGCAGGCTTGCTGTGTGACCGTACAGAGAGATGTTGGTGCGTGGAGACCAGATCAAATTCACACCTGTTTTGGCCATCAAGGAGATATCTGCTGCGTTCAATCCAATGCCGTGAATGATGGAAGAGTTCTGCATCAGAAGCTTCTTTCCACCGTTGGCGGTGTCGGTCATGCAGAGGAATTCGTTTCGAGCCGTTTGAGCAATTCCTTCTGCAACGTGTGGAATGTACGCGGTGACTTTGTTGATGTCCGTCTCTTTGTCGAAGCTGGGGTACTTGCAACCTGAGCTGATCAGATCGCCGCCGCTGTCTCCGAGTGGGAAGGTGGAATACTTCAAGGATCCGGGCAAGCCTTCACGTCCAGATTCCATGTTGCGAACGAGGCCATTGGCCCATTGCTTTCCTGCCATGGAGGTGACACCAGACATCAACATCCGGATCTCACCCCAAGCCACTGCACGTCCGCCAGAGTTCTGTCCTGACGCCGAAATCTTGGGCTTGTTGGTGCCTGCTCCTTTTCGCCATTCGTGCCGGTGGTCATACGCTGAAGCATACTTTCCTGGTCCTCGAAGGGCCCAGCCGAGGTGGTCGTGAGCGTTGATCAAGCCAGGACTCAAGACGGTGTTGGGGCAGACCAGCTTGGTCGCGCCGCTGTGTTTGCTTTCACAGTCGCAACCGACACAGACGATCTTTTCACCCGAGACGACGACCTGTCCCTTTTCCAGGAATCCGTCGGGGAGCAAAATGTCTGCCTGAATCAAGATGTCCTTGCTTCCCGCAGTAATCGTGCAAAGGCCCTGGGATGGTGCTGTTGCCGTGTTGTTGCACGTTTGGGGGCTGGGGCCATCGGTCGGCGGAGCTTCAGGTGTGCTTTGATCCTGCACGTTGGTGTCAGGCGTGGGCTCTTGGCCAGGTTCTTGACCAGGCTCGGGTCCATTTTCGGGTCCTGACGTGTTGTCATCTTTGGTCGTGTTGGTGTCTGGGGTCGGTTCGTTGGAAGTGGAACCATCCTTGTCTGCGGGTTCGTTTCCGCTCGGTTCTTGACCGGGCTCTTGGCCAGGTTCTTGACCGGGCTCCTGGCCGCTAGCCGTTTCCGTTGCTTGCTCTCCAACTACCCGTGGTCCACAAGCCAAATGGCTTGAAAAGACAGCCCAAAATCCACACAACAACAAACTCACAACAATGTGACGTGCTTTCACAACCTACTCCTTTGAAACTTCCCCTCATGTGTTGCCAGCATTAAAAGATGAGAAAACAAGACGTGTTTGGAACACGACAAGGGGAGGGCATACAATCATGCTTGAAGCCTCAGGACCAACAGGGCGATGGGTTTCTGAGAGCAGGCCATTCGTCCACCTGCCACGAGCGATGGCTTGAGCGGAGCGTCCTGCTTTGCAGCGGTGACCCACTTGACACTTGAGTCCTGGACTCCCTTACGTCCGCAGCATATATACCACAATTTGTCCTGGGTGGAAGGGACAACCCCTTTTCGAGAGTCTTTTTTCTGTTGAATTTTCGGTGACGTTTGCGGATTGACGTGTTTGGGAAAGGGGTTAGGTGGGCCAACATCCTTGGTCGGGCTTCATCTGTTTGGCCCAGGAGCGAAGGAGCTCTCGAAGCATGATGTTGGGGACAGCATTGGCCGCTTGCTGGGGGTTCATCCACCGCCGCTCCCGCTCCGTATCTTCAAGCCAGGTCTCGTGAACGAGGAGCACCTGGAGGGGATAGACTGTAACCTCATACGTGCGGTGGTGCTTTGTGTAGTGGTAGGTGCCGATCGGATCGTACCCCACTTCTCCTGTGACCCCTGCTTCTTCCCAGGCTTCTTGCTGGGCCGACTCGGGAGGGGACAGACCGATCTCAACATTTCCTTTGGGGATACCCCACTTGCCAGTTCGGCGGGAGGTAACCACCAAGATCTCCAAACTTTCTTGACTCCAACGGTAGGGAATGACTCCCGATTGCTGTTTGTAAGGCGATTCAAGCATGGCGTACATCTGTGTACTTTCGATCGTTCATGGATATTTTTTGTGAAAAGTATTCAAAGGTTTTTATCCATGCAACCGTATATCTTTGTGGTGACATCAATCACTCAAGACACGACGGTAAATCTAATGGAACAGTTTCAACAACCGCATCTTACTGTACCTGTCATAAAAGCCTCCTTCCCAGAGACTATCCTGGCGAAGCTGTTGTCGCCTGAACAATTCAACATTATACAATATATCGATGGTCGTTCCACTGTCACAGATCTCGCAGCTCGTCTGGGAGTGGCTCTGGGCGAGATCATTTCTGAGCTTCGCAAGCTTGTTGCCTTGGAAGTGGTCGGAACGATGGTTCAAAGCGGGCCTCCTTCCGCTCGGGGCCTCGGACCCGTATCGAACAGCGATGCCATGGACCTCCTGGATGCGGTGGAGCCTTTGGGCCAAGCCTCACCGAAGAAAGAGGGAAACCAGACCGTCATTGTTGGCAAAATCGTAGACGCTGATGGTGCTGTGTTGGATCATCGTCATCCCTCGTTTGCTCCTCCTTCCGCGATGTCCCAAGCTTCGATGGAAGCTCTCAGTGAGATCGAGCTGCTATCCAGCCAGGACAGCGGCTGGACTCCTCCTCCCAAAGATCTATCGAGAAGCATTGAAATCCGGACAGGCTGGACAGAATCTGAGGTGCCTTGCTCTGCTTCTGGCTCCCCTGCTGAGCCTCTCGCAGACGAGACGGTGTTGCACAAGTCGTCAACCTCAATGGAGACATTCTTAACGTCGTCCACCCACTCGTCGAGTGGCATGTCCTGGCCTCGCAGCTCCGCTTGGCATGATGCTGTTGTGGAGTCCAACTCTTCAGGAGAAGTCGGTCCGGCGCATGGAAACGCACCGAACCAGCAAGGCGTTTGGAACACATCGGACTTCCAATCCTTGTCGTACGGCGGCTATTCGTACGAACCGGAACCCTTAGAAGATACGTCTCGTTCCTCCTGGTCCAACCAACAAGGGATCGACTCTGCAACGTCTCCCCCTTGGGCTGATGAACCTGTGCGAGAGGCTGCGTACCAAGATTCTCTGCCTGCTCACTCTTTTGGAACGGATGAAGACTTGGGCACTCGAATGGAGCCCAGGATCGAATCCGGTGAGTCCAAAACACCTGACTCTGAAGCCCTGAACAAGTCTGTTGAAAGAGAGCCCTGGCACCGTCGTTGGCTTTTCATGGACGCTGCCAGTCGGGTTGCTTTGCCTTCGGCTGGCGACTGGAAGCGTCACCTCCCCGCTGAAACCGACCCTGACTCCGACTCCGATCTTCCCTTCAAAAAATAATCCTTCGGTTCCTCCTGGGCATGGTTGTCATCCATGTGGCATTGGGGCTACTATCCTTCCGAATTTATCGTAGCTTTCTTCGACAGCGACTTTCGGTGAGGAAGACAATCGCATGGGTACTGTGGAAACGCCCCCCTCTCGGCTCCGCTTCTGGATTTTCTTGTTGTTGGTGACGGCCGCGCTGTTACGCCTTACCTATGCTCTTGAAATGGGACAAGGTTTTGAGTTCCACCGTCATGAGTGGCGACAAACCGACATGCACTTCTTTGCCCTACGTGCCAACCACATTGCGGTGGGGGATTGGTGGAGCAAGGCCGTCTCTGTACCAAAGCACAGTTGGTTGGTCCGCATTCAGAATCGCAACGCTTGGAAACGTTGGCTCCAACATCGGTTTTACCAGTCGCCTGGATATGAGTATGTTCTGGCCGCTTCCATGGCTTGGTGGGGCAGTATTTGGCCTGTGAAAATCGGGCAAATGCTGCTGGGAGTTCTCTCTATCTTGTTGCTGTTCCATCTTGGCCAGCGCTTGTTTCATTGGCGCGTGGGTCTGATCGCTGGGGTCGGTGCGCTTTTTTATGGTCCTTTTGTGTATCTGGAACCGATGTTGTTGCGGACCTCTCTGCTCACGTTTCTTGGTCTGCTGTTAATGGCTCTGCTTCTCAAACTTAAGCAGCGACCTTCTCTTGGGTGGGCGTTGCTCTTTGGTGGGGTTGTTGGTGTTGCTGTCTTGTTCAAAGCCACTTGGCTTTTGCTCCTTGGAGCGACTCCAATCTTTCTTTGGCGTTCTGCTGCAGGTGCTTCAAAGCCTGCTTGGCCGACTTGGGTAGGCTTGGTGGTTGGCTTTGCTGTGGCTCTGAGTCCTTTGGTGGTTCGCAATGTGGTGGTCGGGGCAAGTCCTATGGCGTTGTCAGCGAACGGACCACTGGTGTTTGTGCAAGGCAACGCCCCTGACGCGAAGCCGCAGCCCAACTTTGCCAGCCGCTACTTCAAAGACATCTTTGTCAAAACCAAGGGGCGTATGCTTCCGACGGTGAAGGAAACCCTTGGGCAGCACTCGCTGTGGAGCTTCCTGAAGCTTCACAGTCTGCGATTGTGGTCTGTGCTTCGAAGGGAGGAGGCGCCCAACAACACCTGCTTTGCTCTGGTTCAGCAACAGTCTTCTCTGTTGGGGTTGTTGCGTTTGAGCTTTCTTTTCCTTACACCATTGGCCTTCTTGGGCTGGGTTCTACTGACGAGGGGATCGTCGGAAGAACGTTGGGCTCTCGGACTCTGTCTGACGTTTCTCCTGTTGCATGCTTCAAGCTGGTTGTGGGGCGGCTACATGATGCGATACCGGGTCCCTGTTGCCCCCTTGTTTCTTTTGGGAGCCGCGTTCGCTGTGCATCGCATGCTGCTGTGGACCGAATCCCACTCCTGGAAGCCGTTGGGTCTGTCTGTTCTTGGGGTGTTGAGTGTGGCGCTTTTCCTCCATCTTCCATCCACAGGGAAGGTTGTGGAGGTTCGAATCGCTGATTACCTCGCTCCTATGCTCCACTCTGTCAAAGCGACGCAGTTTGAGCCAGGTTGTCAGGTTGCAAAGATTGCCGCAAAGCAAAAGCCCGCTACCTTTAAGCCACTTCAGACATTGATGTGTGGTTGTTGGTCACGGCAGCAAACCTGCCAGGATCAACAATGCCTTGCCAACCTTTGGAAGGTTTGTCGTGCTGGTTTCTTTCGTGAAGTGCGCAAGATTGGAAAACGGAAGTCAGGGAAGCGAACGAAAAAATAACGAAAATCCTGCTGGGCAGTTTTGAGCACATTTCAACTTTATTGCAAGAAGAGGACTTGGTAGGAGGCTGACTTTCCTGCACGGGTACTGATGTCGCGGGTGTACATCCGGACGTTGTTGCCGCTAATGAGGTAGGCTCCTGCGCTGTCGGAGGATCCTGTGGGAGTCATAAGGACACCGCTGTTGCTACCCAAGGCTGGAAAGGAAAGCTCTGTGTAAAGGAACAGCGAGCTGATGCTCTTCAAGGTGACCTGCCACTTGGCGAGATTGTCGCTGAAGTTGTTGGACGCTTGGAGCTTACCCGAGGAGTTGACGATCGCCCATGGGATTTGGGTCCGTCTGGGGATCCAGAACGAGAAGGGCTTGTCGAAGGGCTTCCCTGACAAGTCGAAGGTGTAGACGCGGCACTTCCCAGATGAGTAGTAACCCGCTGTGGCATATCCAGTGACTTGTGCCCCAAACAGAGAGGCAAAGATGGGCTGGGATGATGAGTTGCATGAGGAAGCTTCGATCTCAAAAACGCCCTGCGAAATTCGTTGGGCTTTGGGGCTCCCGTAGCTTCGGTACAGGTACGTATTGGAGCCGGTGGGGAGGTTGAGGTAGAAGACGGAGCCCCATACTTCTCCCGATATACTGGGTGGAATAACGGCTGTGAACGGCAAGTCTTGGAGAGCGTGTTTGGTGGTGTTGGCTTTGCCAGTGTACACCATGAAGTTTTTGGAGCTGCAAGTCCAGCTGATCGGATGGAGAGAGCTACCTTGGGCCATGACCAGCATGGAGGTCTTGGTGCAATCGTAGGCCGAGTTGCTCACCACCATCTGGTAGGTGCCTGTCGCTGTACGCTTGGTGCTAGAAAAACCACGAGAAAATTTGGGTGAGCCGTTCGAGTTTACCCGCGCGTAGGTGTACTGAGAACCACAAATTTCATCGACTTTCCCATCACAGTCGTCGTCCAGTTTGTTGAGGCAGACTTCGGTTTTGGGCTGTGTGAGCGAGGTGCAAGTTATCTTTCCTCTGGAGCAGGTGTACTTGCCTGAACGGCAGATCCCTTGAACGGCAGTGTTCGTGCAGGACTTCCCATTCTCTGGGAAGCTCTCATCGACCCTTCCATCGCAGTCGTTGTCTTTCCCATCGCAGAGTTCCGGGGTGGCGACGACCGCTCCTACACACGAAACCCAGTTGCCGGCCGTGCAGGTTTGGGTTCCGACTTTGCAAGGTGTTTTGCACGACCAGGTCTTTCTGTCTGTGTTGTAGGTGCATCCAGCACCGCTCGGGAAACACTCCTGGGTCAGGGATTCATCAACCTTTCCGTCGCAGTCATTGTCCTTGTTGTCGCAGGTTTCCGTCTTTGGCAGGGTTTGCCCTGAGCAGCTCCCCCAGCGTCGAAGGAACGAGCAGGTTTGCTTTCCTGCCTTGCAAAGACCCTTGCCTTCTGTTCCAAGGGGGCCATCGTAGCAAGGCCGTGTTTCACCTCGGGTGCAGGTACAGGGTGGACCGTCGGGTATGCCGTCGCAATCGTCATCGATCTTGTTGTCGCAGACCTCGTCCTGCTTCTTGTAGGAGCTTTGGCAGGTCAGCTTTCCTTTGGTGCAAGCCCACTCTCCCAAAGCACAAGGTCCTTTGGCCTGTTCTACGGTGCAGGGGGTTCCTTGCTTTGCGTCACTCTCATCGGTTTGTCCGTCGCAGTCATCATCAAGGCCGTTGCAGCTTTCCGTTTGTGGAGTGACTTCTTGCGTACAGGTTTCTGCCCAAGAGCCATTCACACAGAGGCGACGTCCCACTCGGCAAATTCCTTTGTTCTCTGTGCCTGGCTTCCCTGTGTAGCAGGGTTGTTCCTCTCCTGACTTGCACGAGACTGCAAGGTCAGGCTGGGGTGGAATCTCTGGAGGCAAGGACTCTTCGCTTCCTTCGCCTTCCGGAGTGGACTCTTGTTCTGTCGTACCCTCTGTCTGCCCTGCATCATCCGTTTGTGATGTCTCGGTTGCTTCTGAGCCTGTCGTTGTCTCTTGGGGTGGCTGAATGGGTTCTGTGGTTGTGTTGCCTTCGGGCGAGGATTGCTTCTTGGGGATGCAGGAGCCTTTAACACAGGATTCAACGAGGAGGCAGTCGAATTGGTCCTGGCAGGGACGGTACACGGAGCATGCACCTTGGAGCAGAAGCAAGAGCACCGAGAATGCGAGGGTGGTAACTGCAATGAGACACCATCTTCGTTTGAGAGACCGGTTCGGAGAATCAGCAACCATACAAATTCGCCCCAATGAGAGGACCTGGAAATCAACCAACATACATTCTGAAACGACAAGAGTTCTTTGTTCTACAGCAGGTTGGCAAACGAGGTCGATGCATCGCATGAGGGGGAAACCTACCTGCTTACTAAGCATAGGTTTTTCGTTGGTTTCTTGTCAACGATATGACCTGGAAGTGAATCTTCTTGTTTGTGCGAAAGCTCCCTTCCTCCCGTGCTCTTTTACAAACACGTATGGGTGGAGAAACGTTGCGTTGGCGTCGCAGAGTTGTCACAGCCTCTTTTTCGACTTAGGTTAGGATGGAGGGCGTGAGGTGGGAAGTTTCTTCAGGGGGAGGTTTCAGTGTTTTCATGAAAGACTTTCGAATCAGAGGTGGGTTGGAGTGGCCGTGGGAGTCCAATCGATTTGCTACAAAACGAGTCGGTTTGGGTCGAGCGGTATGGCATTGGGCTAGTTTGAGCATGAGGTTTTGGAGGCCGACAGGATCAAAGACTTGGCAGTTTCTCTCGACGTTGGTTAGCTTGTTGTGTATTGTGCTGTTGCTCATTCCTACATCCGCTTCCTCTCTTAGTGTATCCCGGGTTCAGATGACTTTCTCCACACAGGTCCCAAACACACAAAACAAGTTTGCGCTCAACGTGTTGTCCTACAACTTGTACGGCGTCTTTGGTTGGTTCAGTCCTGCCCGTCGTCGGACCGCTCGGCTCATCGAAAGCGGCATACTGGATGCCTACGATGTTCTGGTGTTCCAAGAATTGTTCAACGCTGGGCACCGAGAGGGGCTGGTGAAGGCTCTCAAAGAGCGACAACATCCGTATTGTACAGATGTTTTGAATGGCAGAGGGCACGGTCGATGGGGCAACGGTGGGGTTATCGTTTGCAGTCGGTATCCCTTTGTTCAACCGGCGCAAGAGATCACTTACCGGGTGAGTCGAGGCTGGGACAGGCTTGTTGCGAAGGGTGCTATGTACGTTGCTGTAAAGAAAGAGGGTCGTGTGTATCATCTTATGGCGACACATACCCAAGCCGATGAGTCTACGCTTCACACTGAGCAACGCTCCGACCAGGTCCGTCAACTTTCGGACTGGATTCGTCAAACCAAGATTCCAGTGAATGAACCTTTGTTGGTTGTGGGCGACCTTAATGTTCCAAAGTACCGAGGGCAGGGGAAGGAGTACCAATCGATGTTGGACACTCTACAGGTCACGGATCTGAAAGAGTTGCCTCGTGATGGTTTGGAGCTGGATACTCCGACGTATGATCCTGTGAACAACAGGCTGGCATCCGGTGACAAAGCCTGGGTTCTCGATTACGTGTTGGCTTCAACGGCGCACAGGCAACCTGTTTCATCGTTCAAACGGGTACTACCTCTTCCTTTTTCAGACCATTACGCCGTTCATGGGTACGTCTCGTACGAATAGAGCTGTCGGCTCTGCTTTCTACGATGTTGTGGTCGCTGGTGTCACGACCCAGATCTGTTCGTGGTACTCGTTGCGGAAAGCTCGTCGGGTGAAGTCTCCGTAGAGAGCGACGGTCCGGAATCCACAAAGGTTGAGCAAGTGCTGCATCTCGTAGCGGTGGGTGTAGCGAGCATAGAGGGGAGTGTACGCGCGACGAACCAAGTCGCCGTATGCATCAATTTCATCAAACAAATAATACTGTTCGACATGCTGACGTACAGGATCATATCTCCGACTGGTCCAGGTCATCACTTGGTTCCCTGTATCGGGGTTGATGAATGGATCACTGATTTGCATAAGGCCAGCCGTTTGTCCCGTGTTGGCGGCGATCTCCTCCACGGCTGGGGTGACGATGTTAAAGACGAGGTGCCCGCCCGGCTCCAAATGACTGTGGATGTTGCGCAGCGCGGCTGCCTGGAGAGGCGGCTCCAACAGATGCATGAACGCCCGGTGTGGAATGAGGACGGCCTTGAACTTCTGCTCCAATTGGAAGCTCTCCATTCGGTCTTCCAGAAGTGTGATGCGTTCTTGGACCTCCTGAGGGGCTGCATCGATCTTGTTCCTGGCGATGTGAAGCATGTCGGCAGAGCAGTCGAGTCCCACCACCTGCAAGCCAGCCTCAGCCAGAGGAAGTAGGATCCGGCCCGTGCCGCAACCCAGCTCCAGGACAGGTGAGCCACACGACATGGCTTCTTCCACGTAGAAAGCCAAGTCGCCTTCTACTCCCTGGTCATAATGATCGTAGTAGCTCGCGCCACTTCCGGAAAACTCTTTCATGGTGTCCTCGTCTGTTGGGGTGGCTGACTTCTGTTCCACTGTTGTAGCATGGCTTGGTTGATCTTCGAATTCCTCTTCGTGTGTATGGCGATAGTGGGGCACCGTTGACGACCCAGCCCCTCTTTGTTAAGGTTGCTGGGTTCTTAGTTGTATTGACCGAATCATCCTCCCACACACTCTGTGGTGCAAGGAATACGATGACGAATATTCTTATCATGTCGGCCCAGCTCTCCGAGGCAGACGCGCTTCGTGCCCCTCTGGAGCAGCATGGATACAAAGTCTTTACCGCGGACCGAACCGAAGCAGCCGAGCATCTTTTAAGGTCTGTCTCGTTTTCTGCGTTTGTGTTTGACCTCAACTTGTTGGGGGCTGAGTTTTCAGCCTTTTATCAGAAGCTTGGTTCCAACCCTAACTGGGTTCGAGTGCCCTGGTTGTTTCTGTCCAGCCCGGCGAACGCGTCGTCAGGCGCTGCTCTGGAACAACGAGGAGACGGAAAAGCGTTCAGCAAACCGGTCTCTCTGCCTGACCTTTACGCTTACCTTGCACAGGTTGCTCCACCAGTCACGGCCCCTTCTCAGCCTTCGAATCTGGGTCTGAGCCATGCCTCCACGGCGTCGGTATCGGAGCTTCTCCCACCTCCATCTGCTCCCAGCCTCAAACCTGGAGCCGTTGACATCTCCAACTCGGCTCCCTCGTTTGCGGATGCGATGTCGAGCCAAAGTGTGGATCGAGTCATTGATTCTTTGATGGGGCGAACCATCGGCTCTGTCGTGATCCAGGATGAAATTGGCCGCGGTGGAATGGGGGCCGTCTTCGCGGGTATGCAGACCTCCCTGGACCGAAAGGTGGCTGTGAAAATTATGCTGCCGGCCTTGGTCGGAGATCCCACGGCGATTGAACGGTTCCGGCGGGAAGCTCTCGCGATCGCTCGGTTGAAGAGTCCACACATCGTTCAAGTTTTCGATGCTGGCGTGACTCCCGACAACATCTTTTACATTGTGATGGAGTATTTGGAAGGGGAGACTCTCACCGATCACTTGAAGCGACACGGCAGCTACCCCCTAGGGTTTACTCTTCACGTTGTGTCACAGGTTGCACACGGTTTGCATGTCGCTCACCAGGCTGGCTTGATTCACCGTGACATCAAACCTTCCAACTTGATGATCGACTCCAACAACCACATCACCATCACCGACTTTGGATTGGTTCGAGGTTTTGAGTCCGGTGAAAACGACCATCAGCTGACCCAGACTCGCGCGTTGCTGGGAACGCCGTCGTACCTTTCTCCTGAGCAGGCAACCGCACAGGGTGTGGACGCTCGCAGTGATATCTACTCGTTGGGTATTGTGATGTACCAAATGCTCGTCGGGCGGCGTCCTTTTGTAGCAGACAACATGTTGACTCTGTTGATGAAGCAGCACAGTGAGCCGATCCCAGACCCACGTCAACATTGTCCTGACTTACCCGATGTTGTGGTGAGCATGCTGTACACCATGACAGCCAAGGACAAGGACCAACGCTATCCAGATTGTGGTGTGCTGGTGCAAGAGTTGCTAACCTTGTTGACCCAGCACGGTGCCAGCACTACGACGCCTTTGCTTCCTCAACATTCGTTGTCCTCGATGGCTACGGGGAGCCACTCTCCTCACAGTGTCATGAACTCTCCTTCTTCCATGAGCCTCTCAGGTTCTATGCTGGGACAGGCTGTGGTAGGTGAGGTTCTCGACCCAGACTTTGTGAAGAAGTTGCAGTTGGAGCTGGCCAAGCAGATCGGTCCTATTGCCAAAGTCACTGTGAAGAAAGAAGCCCGCGCGATGGGCTTCTCCCGCAAACAATTTCCTGTAGCCCAGGCTGAGGAATGGATCCAACGACTGGCCCAACACCTTGATGGCGATCAACGCGCCGAGTTCCTAACCCAAGCCACCTCTCTCCTTCAATCGATCAAAGGGTAACTGCTCATGCTTAAGAATTTGGGCCTCAGCTCGAAAATTCTACTTCTGGTTCTCGGGTCTGTCATTCTCACTGCAGGTTCCAGTATTTACCTGTCCTACCAAAACGCTGCAACTGCACTTCAGGAAGCGATTGGCGTTCGTCTGCAAGGGATTGCCTCCACGGCTTCTCTGATGATTGATGGAGAACTGCACGAACAAATCAAAGGCGAGGCAGACTCCAAGTCCAAAGCCTTCCTCAAGCTCCGTTCCATTCTTCGTAAGGTGAAAGAAGCCAACAACCTGGCAACGGATATTTATACGCTTCGACGCAAAAGCAAAAAGCGCGCGATGAAGTTCATCGTGATGACCAACAAAGACCACTACATCGGTGACAGCTACAAGCCACCCCAAGAAGTCCAACCTGTTATGGAAAAGGTGTTTTCCTTGAACAAGTCGGCTCACACTGGGATCTACAGCACTGAAAATGGGAACTGGATTACGGCTTACGCTCCCATCCTTGACTCCAAAGGCCAGCTGGTCGCGGTGTTGAATGTAGACACCAAGCTGTCCACCTATCGAGCTCAGCTTCGCAGCGAAATTATGTCCATGCTGATCATCGACATCTCTATCTTAATTCTGGGATTGTTGATCAGCTTCTTCTTTGCCAGTCGTTTGGTCGGCCGTCTTCGCAAGCTCAGCGAGGCCACAGAGAAAATGTCCTTGGGGCAACAGACTTCCCCGCTGGAAGTGGACTCCAATGACGAAGTCGGACAGCTCGCCCGTGGACTCAACCGGATGCACGAAAGTCTCCGAGTTGCCATGGAAATGCTCGACGATGACGATGATTAAAAAGTTTGGGGAGTTTGTGGATTAGGCTCGACGGAGCTTTTGAAGCAAGCGAGGAAAAGGTTTCGGAAGCTTGGAACTTTGCAGCGCGGACTTCCAGGTCCCGTGGCACTCCAACAAGGGGGTTCCCAGCAGCCAGTGAGCGGGCCAAGCATGTCGTTCGTCAAGGACGAGGTTCAGAGACTGACGCAGGTCTTTGACCGCTCTGGGTGGACAGATCACCAGTCCCGTTCCAAACGCTACCACCCAATCCCACTGCGAGGAATGATGTTGAGTTGCAAAGGCTGCGTTGGGGTTGGAGAGGTCCCCCAGGTTGGCCGGTGGCAAACTCAACGGGCTATGGATTGAGCTGGGCTGCGGGGATTGCAAGTCCGCACAATGCAACAAGGCTCTTCGTTGTCCAGGAGTGGTGTTTAGGAACTGCAGGTGGCGATGGTGCCAGCGGACCAGTGTGGTGTAGTTGGAGCCCCAGGCCGTCCCTTCGTCTTTGCACTCCAATGAAATGGGACGTTCAAACGTTCCGAAGTGTGAGGGCAAAAGCGTCCGCGGATCGGCTGCGCTCCAGAGATTGTGCAGGGTGGTAAGGTCAACGCTTTTGACGCATCGCCCCGATGCCACTTCCCAAATCTGTACATGATGGGGTTGGGTGCCGTGGCTGTGTTCAGCGAAGCACCATACTGCGAGGTACGTACGTTCTCGGTTTAAGCCGAAGCGTAGCGCGCCTTGGGGAAGGGTGTGGTGGTGTTGAAAGCGCCACTGCTGGCTGCGTGCCACCACTTGTGTGGAGATCCATCGATGAAAGTCCGTGATTCCATGCGAGGTCTCCCATTGCAAAAGCATACGTAGCAAGAGGGGAAGCGAAGAAGCTCCAGTTGGCTGAGGTTCATCGAGGAGCTTCATCATGTTCCGTTCTTCCACACGAGTCGGATGGAACAGAGGGAGGGCTTCGGCAGCTTTCGGGTCTGGGTTTGGAGTGGGTAGGACCGACTCTGTATCCCAAAAGCTCACCTTTCCGTTGTCATGACCGACGAGGAGTTCCTTGCCATCTTTGGTAAACAACAGTTGGCTCACCGCGGTGGGTGCCAGCCACTGTCGAAGTTGAAGCCCGCGGTCCACTCGCCATAGTTTAATGGCTCCTTGGGCATCTCCTGTCGCCAACACTCGACCACAAGGAGACAGCGCGATCGCTTGAAAGTGTCCTTGGACCGTGAACAACAGAGGGTTGTGGCGAGGTCGCTCCCAATTCCAGACGGCAACTTCCTTGTTGTAGAGGGTCGCGAGCAAGGGGGCGGTGCGAGAGAAACTCAAAGCTTGGACATGAGGCGGTGTGCACGGAAGAGGAGGTAATCTCTGCCCTGTACTGAGCGACCAACGATGGAGCTGACCGTGTCGTTGAAGCAGAAGCATCTCACCATCTGGTGATACTTGGATGCATTGGATGTTGGAGCTGTGTTGCCGAGACGGGGTACGGAACAAAGGGATGTGAACCCCTTCCTTGCCCGATTCTACTCCCCAAATCGAAAAGTAGGTGTACGTTCGACTCTCAATCAATACCCCAACCTGGTTGGGTTCCGGTCCAGCCACCACATGCGTGAAGGAAAATCCTGGGGGAGGAGAGAACCTCCACAACTCTCGACCGGAGTGAAGGTCACGGACAATTAAATCGTCAGCACATTCGTAGATATGTGGCAAATGGGGGGACACTGCGATGCGCCGGGGATCAGGGCTGGTGCAGTACAACCTGGATTGTGTTTGTTGATCGAGATTCCATACCAACAACTCAGCCTCATCTTGTCGTTGGTACACAACGCAATGGGTCTCTGCTGTCTCGTGCATCCGGATGACTCGGGGGGGCAAGGACGGTTGGGGCAATTCGTGCTCTTTCTCTTCCACCTGAAGCAGCGTTGTTCTTGGCATGGCTTCGATCCTTGTCCGTTGGTGTGCATCCATGGCACGGCGGTTTGTGAGAGGAGTTCAATCCGTTTGTCCTCTTTGAATTCGATACTGGAATTGTATTCAGTGCTGAACAGGTGTCAAGTTTTTTTCTTTCCCTCCTGACATTGCTCCATTTTTGCACTGAACACATACTGAACAAACCCCTCTTTTTCGTTTGGCAGTCACAAGAGTCTTGCCAGAAAGCATGCTCCTGAGTATGCTGCTTGCCACTGCCTGACAGGGAGTTGGAGAATCTCCTGTGAGATTCGCCCCGTATGACGGCCTTGATCGCACCCGAAGCAAGGTTGGGTCGGCAGGTCTGTACAATGTATGTGAGTGGAAGAAAGATAGAACCAGTACAAGCGATGACTGTGGAAGCGTTGAGTTGGCTGTGTTCCGTGGTTGTTTGGAGGATCTGATGAAAAAGTGGAACTTTCGTAAGGGCCTTATGATGCGAGGCTGGATGGTCTGTTTGGGGTTTTTGGGTTTGGTGCTTGTGGCTCAATCACAAATCGCTTGCGCACCCAACGGTCAAATCGACATCAGCCAGATATCGAAAGAATGCACCGTTGACTCTGACTGTGTCGAAGTGTTGGTGGGCGATTTGTGCCAATGTTCTTGCAACTACGGCGTGATCGCGGCGAGTCAGCAAAGCAGCTATGACACCGCTGCCAACGAAGCACGCAGCAGCTGTGGAACCTATGGCCGGACCTGTGGCCCTTGCGCTCCGATCGACAAAACCAAGATCAAGTGCGTGGAAAAAGTCTGCACCATTCAATAGGTAGAGACTTAGGGTTGCAGCGAGGGAAGCTCTTGTAGTTTTTCCAAGGGCAACCCTTCCTCCATGACATCGTATTGATGGCCTCGAAGGACCTCCCACACTCCCTCCGGATCTTTTTGCTTCATAAGAGCCTCCCGAAGCTCCAAGTGCCCCTCAAAATCTGTGGTGAAAATCTTGTAGAACTTTTTGAGGATGTTGAAGTCTTTGCGGTCTCCCCACACTTGTGAAAACAAGCTGGTGTGTGACCACAAAAGCTCTATCTTGTCTTGTTCATTTAGGCGATCCAAACGATGGACAGGGTGAAACAGATAGGGGTCTTGGAAGATCCCTCGACCCACCATCACACCGTCTACGCCGTATCGCTGATGCTTTTCGTCTATCTCTTCGAGGCTTTGTACATCGCCGTTGCCCAGCACCAGTGTGCGGGGAGAGAGCTGGTCTCGAAGCTTAACCACTTTCCCAAGCTCCTCCCAATCCGCCGGAAATCTCGACATCTCCGACGCAATCCTCCCATGAACAATCAGCACATCCAGGTCTTGTTCCAACAAGAAACCACACCACTCTTCCGTGATGACTTTGTCCAGGCCCAGGCGGGTTTTGACGCTGACTGGGAGTGGTCCAGCACCTTCCTTGGTGGCTTGGATAATCTCGCCAGCTAACTGAGGATCGCGAATCAAGCCAGAACAGCTGAGCTTTCGACGAATCTTCGGAGCAGGACATCCCATGTTGATGTCGATACCGTCAAACCCTCGCTCTTGCATTTCTTGGGCGGCCTTGAAGTAGTTTTCAGGCTCACTCCCCCACACTTGCACGACAAGGGGGCGCTCCGCTTCCGTGTACTCCAGCCGATGGACACTTCGGGCTCGCAGCTTCTTGTTGGTAAACATCCAATCGACGTTGGTGAACTCCGTGAAAAATACATCCGGCGCTCCACATGCGGCGATTAACCTGCGGAACACTGTGTCTGTTACATTCTCCATCGGGGCCAACGCCTTCATTGGGCGGGGCAAACGGTTCCAAAAATGACTCATCTTTGCTGCACTCTTGTTGTTGGAATCTGGGTGACCGGGTTGTTCTGAAACCTTTCCTTCTCTATGTGGGCAGGTTCTCTGAATTCGAGAGGTTTTTATCCCCTTGGGAAGGGTCTCTACCAATATTTTTTTCAAAGTGCAAGTTGATAGGCGGGGCGCGGACTTTCACATGTTTGCTCTTTCGTAGGATGGAGATATCGCTCAAGTATTGCTGGAAATGGCCGTATTCGTTATTGTGGACGAAAGTGACCTTGATTCAAGGATTGGACTTGCAACACAGGATTTGTTGTATGGAGTTTCTACCAAGGATGGCAAAGAAATGGACTGGAATCGGGTTGGTGGTGTTGGTTGTAAGCTTTGCGATGTGGAGCACCTTCGCTTGTAGCTCTCAACCCACCGATGAGTCAAACACAGAACAATCTTCCAACAACGAAGGGAACAACGGTGATGGCGGTACTGGCCATATCACCGATGCAACAGGCACAGACGAAGAGCCTCAGCCTGTCGGTTGTCAGGTTCGCGACCAAGGTTGCTGTTTGGGTCTCAAGTTGGTCACCGACTGGAACCCTCACGGCCTGACATCGTACATCAACATTGACACCCGATTGAGCGCTGCTCTTTCCTCCGATGGCTCGATGGTTGCGGTGTCCCATGGTTACAGTCGCATCATTCAAATCTGGGATGTCTCTTCCACTCCCAAGCTTGTCCGACAGTTTGTGGGACACACCAGCGGCATCCGCACGGTGGTGTTTGCACCCAAAGGAAGCCTCCTCGCCACGGCCTCTTACGACAAGACCATCAAACTTTGGGATGCTTCGTCTGGTAAGTTACTGCGGACCCTTGAGGGACATACCAACGGCGTGTACGACGTCGCCTTCTCTACGGATGGTTCTCGCCTTGTCTCCGGCTCCACCGACAAAACTGTGCGTCTTTGGGATGCAGAAAAAGGGACCTTGCTCCACGAGATCAAAGGACACAAAGATCAGGTCTACGCTGTGGCATACAGTCCTGATGGAGCTCTCGTTGCTTCCGGTGGAAAAGACAAGTCGGTTCGTTTGTGGAAGACCGATGACGGCTCTGAAGTTCTCAGCATAGAGAAGCACACCAATAGCGTCCTTGCGCTTCAGTTCTCAAGTGATGGAAAGACCCTATACTCCGGAGCTTCCGATAAGACGTTGCGAGGCTGGAAGGTCGAAGATGGAAGCCAGCTCTTCTCGTTGGAGCATGGGAACCAGGTCTATGGTTTCACTGTCTCGGAGTCGACGGATCGCATCGCATCGACCTCCAATGACAAAAACGTTTACCTCTGGAAGCTATCGGACGGTAGCTTGATTAAGAAGCTATCGGGCCATGGTAGCAGCACCGTAAGTGTTTTCTTTCTTTCGGATGGAAAACGCGTTCTCTCTAGCTCCTATGACCAGACGTTCCGGATCTGGGACTCTACCGTTGAGAAAGATGAGTTGCTGTCTTCCACACCCCGATATTACTCGTATGCACCGGTCGTTGCGTGGACTGGTAAGCAACAACTGCTCTCCTCTGTGAACCGACGACAGTCCATTCTGGAATGGAATGTGAGAGATGGAAAGGTGAAGAAGGCTTGGGGCGATGTTCTCGGCATCAACGCGATGGCAACAGACACCGAAGGCAAGTACCTCTTTACCGGCATGGACGATGGCAAGATCCTTGTTTGGGACCTTTCGTCCGGTAACATCGCGAGGACCATCAACGCTCATAGCTTCGCAGTTCGTTCCCTCGTGTTTCACTCCAAAGACAACACCTTGTTCTCTGGAGCGGACGGTGGCCGCGTACGTCAATGGAAAGTCAGCGATGGCTCCAAGCTGAAAGACATCGAAACCCAAGCCGGTCGAATCCTCGACATTGCTGTCAACAAAGAAGCTACCCTTGTTGCTACCGGTCATTACAGCAACGAAGTTCGTGTGTGGGATGTTTCGTCTGGCAAGCTACGTCACAAAATGGAAGGTCACACCAGCCGAGTTACGTCGTTGGCGTTCTTGGGTGACAACAAGACCTTGGCTTCGGGTTCTCCCGATCGTTACTTGCGCATCTGGAATGCAGAAACGGGCACCAAGGAGAAAGAGTTTCGTGATGCCCACGGCGGCACATTGGTGGAGCTGCTTTACGATGACGAAGGCAAGCTCCTCTTCTCTTCCTCTACCGATGACACCATCAAAGCCTGGCGGGTGCCTGACTTCCAAGTCACTGGAATCTTCTCGGGTCACTCCCGAGATGTTGGGTCCATCGCCTACGATGCGAAGAACAAAATCTTGTTTTCTCATAGCTACGATGGCTCCATCCGGCGCTGGGACTTGCAGAGAAGCTTGCCCTCCAAACCCATAGAAGCCCACACTGCACCGATTGAGACGGTGGCGGTTAGCCCCAACGGCAAGTACGTCGCCACGGCCGGCGAAGATCAGATGGTGAAGCTATGGGATCGCAAGTCGAACAAGCTCTTGCATTCTCTGGAAGGTCATGAAGGCACTGTGTTCTCCCTCCACTTTAGCCCCGATAGCTCTTTGTTGGCGTCGGGTTCTGCAGACAAAACTGTCAAAGTCTGGAAGGTGGAAGAGGGGAAGCTGGAGAAGACATTGGAAGGCTCCTTGGACCATGTCTTCCGGGTTCGGTTCAATCCCGATGGCTCCAAGCTGGCTTCTGGAGGTGGCGACTGGTCTGTTCGTATCTGGGAGGTGGGCTCCGGCAAACAACTTCATGAATTGGTAGATCACCGCTCCGTCATCACTGGAGTTTCATGGAGCGCCGATGGAAAAACTTTGGTCTCCAGCTCCTACGACCAATCTGTGAAAGCCTGGGATTGGGAATCCAAGAAGCTGTTGCATTCGTTCGGAGACTTCAACGGAGGGGTGAGTGATGTTGCGTTTGTCCCCGGCAGCAACGATGTCTTTGTCGCTTCTTCCTTCGATCTGGAGTTGCGTCGCTTCTCGATCAAAGACAAGAAGAGGCTAACCTCATACCGTGGACACAAAAAAGGTGTCGTCTCTGTTGCCATTCGCGTGGACGGAAAGCGTGTTGCTTCGGCCTCTTACGATGGAACTGTTCGGGTCTGGGATATTGGAGGACGGCTCCTCCAGACTCTCAACGACCACTCCGAGAGTACGCACGGTGTGGCCTTTACGCCAGATGGTCAGGTGCTTTACTCCGTGTCGGCCGACAAAACCCTTCGCGGCTGGCCCATGGTGTCTCCTGAAGCGGGTACCTTGGTTGAGCGGCCTCATGGGCTGACCCATGTCCTCTGGCACCCACAAGGCAAATGGATTGCGACTGCGTCCGGTGACAACTCGATCAGAATGTGGAACCCAGAGACTCGGAATCAAGAGGAGATCATGTACCACGGAGGCACGGTTCATCGGATGGCCTGGAGGCCAAAGACTGATGTTGAAATCGGCGTGGTGGTCGAAGGTGAAGGTGCACGGCTTTGGAACGCTGACACGCGAAAGAATCTCAAAAAATACAAAGCTGATCTGGACAACAAAGAGGAGTTCCTGGATCTCGCCTGGAGCCCTGATGGTTCTCAACTGGTGTTTGGAACCAACAAAGGGGAGCTTGTTCTGTTCAAAGCTGACTCTGACAAGCGAGAATTGGTCATTGGAAAACACGAAAAGGCGGTACGACGGGTGCTGTGGGAGCCAAAGTCCAATCATATTGTCGCTGCTTCGGAGGATGGCCTGATCAAGATCTGGAACGCTGTGGACAACACCGAAGTCAAGTCATGGAAGTCTCACGAAGGAGCTGTGCTTGCCTTGACTCTGAGCAACGACGGCCAACGTCTCGTTTCCTCAGGAAGCGACAAGAAAGTGGTGGTCTGGAAGCTCTCCGACGCTTCCGTGGAAAAGGACTTCTGCACAGGCAGCCCAGTCAGTGAGCTTCACTTCAACCAGGACGGCAGTGAGCTGGCAGCAGGAACCCAAGACGGCCGCTTGTATGTCTGGGGCACGAAAGAATGGAAGCAGGAAGCTTTCCTTCAAGGGTCGTATTCTTCGATTACTGGGATTGCCTTCCATCCCAAAGGCAACCAACTCTCCGCCGGGCAACGCATCGGTAAACTTTGGCTCTGGTCGATCGCGACTCCTTAATTTCATAACTTTGGTTTCAACATCCAGCCGACACTCGGCAAGGATAGGAGCGACTTGGATGAACGATCAACGAACGTCACGGATGACGGCTTCTTCGTGGTCGACGAGACTTCTCTTGTGGTGCTCTTGTAGCTTATTCTTTGCGTGTTCCTCCCCGACGGATCAGTCGAACAACAACAACTCCAACGCCATCAAAGAGGGGGTTTCGCCCCTGTCTGTGGCCGTGGTCGAAATTCCGTTGCCGGATGCTTTTTCCAAAGAGAAATCCTTTTGGCTTGGAAGCGTTAAGAGCCTGGGGACGCTGATCGGTGGTGATTCGGGTTTGTTCCATCTCGGCAACAACACTCTTCGCGATATCGACAACGACTCTGTTGTTGGAATCGCCCCTTGGCGCGGGAAGTTTCTCGTGATCGCCCAGAAGAAGCAGCTCCTTGTGTGGGATTCTGATTTGCATGAAAGCAAACTGGATTCTTCCTTTGGTGAGCAGAACATCGTAACCCTGTCCGCACAGTTTGACGACACGCTTTGGATCGCGACCAAGGAGGCGTTGTGGCGCCTCAAAGACAAAGAGATGGTTGCGTATGAAAGCCTCAACAACGTGGTGGAGCTTCATACCTTTTTGGGGTCGGCTTTGGTGGTTGCGCGACGTGGCGATGGCTCCTTCTTTGTTTTGGGCACCGACACCGAGGGAGAGCTTCGAGTTAATGAGTTGCAGACCAACGCTCCCTCCTTGCAGTCGCTCGTCCCTGCCCCCGATGGCACGCTATGGGGCATGTCGGGTGGTAAGCTTGTCCGGAGAAAACCCTCAGGAGACGGTTTTGTTTGGGATGATGTCTCTTGGGGCGAGTGGTCTCCTGAGCCTGGGAAACTCCAAGAGACTGTGGGCGCGATCCAGCACATGGGTCTTGATGTGAACAGCGGTCGGTTGTGGTTGGTCACCGAGAAGGCCATCGTCGCTATCTTGGGCAAGCAACTTCAATGGACTCCGAGACCGGAAGCTCTCAAAGAAATCAAGGCGATCTCTGCGACTCTGGATACCACCTTTTGGATAAGCGACGGGACCAAGGTCCATCGCTTTGTTAGGACAGAGTCGACCGAGATCTCTTACGAAGGTCAAATTGCAACATTCATGAAGAACAATTGCTTGCGTTGTCATGCGGATGTGGGGCCAGGCCGTCCCCTCAATACCTACGAAACGGTCAAAACATATACCGAATCAATTATCAAACAATTGGAGCAGAATTTGATGCCACCTGACCAAAAGCCATTGGTCGGAGGCGACGTTTTGTTGTTCAAGCGTTGGATGGAAAAGAAAATGCCAAAATAACAAAGTCAAATGATACAATGGCGTCGTGTCGTTTGACGAGTAGGGAGAAAGTCGATGGGCATCAAGAAGATCTGGCACTGGGTTCTACCTGCAGCCATACTCCTGGGGAGCTTTGGCGCACATGTTTGGGTACAGGCACAAGTGTGCAAACCCAACAAAGCGGACAGCGTACAGGTGACGCTGCAGTACTACCGGCGATTGAGCGTCGACCTCCGAGGCTATCTGCCCTCGCCTGAGGAAGCCGCTGCGGTCGCAAAGTCTGGGAAGATCCCAGAAGGAACAGTCGAAGCGTGGACCAAAAGCGATGACTTTTACTCGCAACTTCGTGAGTACCATCGCAACCTACTTTGGGCGAACTTGCAAACCATCGACTTCCGGAACAACTGGGAACTCAACCGGGGAGATGGAACAAAAACTCCGCTATGGAACCGTTATCACAGCGGACCACGTGGTAGCGAAGTCTCCTGCCTCGACGAACCTGTGGCGTACAACAAAGACGGCTCCTATGTGATGAAGCCCGATTCCTCCGATCCTGCGATCAAGAGGGAAGGGTATGTCATGGTGAAGCCGTATTGGAACCCTGAGATTGAAATCAAAGTCTGCGCCCTTGATGCCCTAGGTCAGTACAACATGCAAGATCCAGAAGCCTGCTCTAAGTCTTACAAGACAGGGTGTGGCTGTGGTCCCAATCTCCGATGGTGTCAGGCCAACAGCTTTGGCACACAGAAGATGTTTACGAAGGCTCTGGCCGAACAGTCTCTTCACATGCTCGAAGATTTGGTTCGAAACAACAAGCCTTACACCGATGTTATGCAGTCTAAAGATGTCGTGTTGAACGGGACCATCTCCCATCTCTTTCAACATCAGCTTCACACGCTGCAGTCGCTGCGAACCAACGCTGACATGAACCTCAAGGTGCCCTCCATCAAGTTTATGGAGTCCAAGTGGCAAACCGTGCAAGGAGGTAAGTACCAAGCCGGCATCCTGACAGCGCCGCTTTACCTTCTGAAGTTCTCCTCCAATCGTAGCCGCGCCAATCATTTCTACGAGAACTTCCTCTGCAAGCCGTTTCAGGCTCCCCCTGGTGGTCTGCCTCCTGGGAACGACCCTTGCCACGCTGAGCCGGACCTGACCAAGCGCTGCGGTTGCAAGTATTGTCACCAAACTTTGGAGCCAGCCTCGGCTTATTGGGGTCGTTGGATGCAACCCGGTTTGGGCTTCTTGGACCCTTCCAAATACCCCATCGACAACCCGGCTTGTTCCAGCCCCAACGCACGGTTCAACTCCAACTGTAGCGAGTACTTCACTCGCGCCAATCACATCAAAGAAGAGCAGTACCGCGGGAAACTGCGGGCGTATTTGTTTGCTTCCAACAAAGTGGGTCAAAACATCGAGTTGGGGCCCTCTGGTATTGCCAAAGAAGCCATCGACAGCGGTAACTTTGCTGCCTGCACGACGAAGAAAGTTTGGAGTTGGTTTGTCGGAACTCCTGCGCTTACCCAAGAAGCTCTGGAAGAACTTGCCAACAAGTTCAGTGACAGCAACTACAATTTCCGTACGTTGATTCAGACCATTGTGCAGCATCCCTCTTACAAGTTGGGCCGCCTGTACCAAATTTCTTACACATCCAAGAAATAGAGGAGGGAGCTATGATGTCTTTGTTGGATAAACCCATCCTTTCGTCCCGCTCCAGACTCGTCTTTGGAGTGTTGTGGCTTGCTTTGGTCTTGATGGGCTGTGAAAGTCCAGAAGCGACCAACACCAACACGGAAACACCTGGAACAACCCCACCGACAAGCTCCAACAGCGGAGCCCAAGCGCAAAACTGGACCAGCAACCACTGGACCAAGGTGAAGCCTTCCACGCCACCCACTTCAAGCTATGTCGATCCTCAATACGGTCGAGAGGCTCGGCGAATCAGCGTGCTTCACTTGCAGCGAATGATCCCCAAGCTGTTTGACGGATTAACCTGGACCGACTCACGCAAGAACAACATGTTCTCCAAGCTTGGCGTGACCCTGGGGCAAGCTGATTACATCTACGCCACACAATCGCACCGCAAGCCGACCATGTTGTTTATGAAGTTTATGGACGATATGGCTGGGCAACTCTGTGGCAAGGCTGTGGAAGCGGACAACAAAAATGAAAACTTTGCCAAGCGCATGTTGATCCGTTATCCCCGTGACCCCGACAAAAACCTTCGTTTCCTTCGACTGAAGTTTCACACCATCGCTGTTCCCGAAGATTCCAATGAGGGGATTCAGAACCTTCGCAAACTTTACGACAACGTGCTCCGAGCCACGCAGAGCATCGACAAAGCGTGGAGCGCTGTTTGCGTATCGATGATGACCTCACCCGAATTTTTTGCCTACTAAACACGCAGGACGATAGGAGCACATCATGAAATTCAGTCGACGTTTTCTGCTTAAGTCCATGGGGTTGGGAACAGGGGCATGGTTCTTGTCACCGACGTTGGTTCGCAACACTGTTGCCAATCCTCGTGGTTCCGACCGCTTCTTTATCTTCTGCTACTTTGGGGGAGGTTGGGACCAGCTTCTGGCTCTCGACCCACGCGACCCTGGAAAGTTCAGTGACAGCCGGATTCGAGAGACCAAGATTCAACTCGGTTACGATCGTTTGGAAGAGCCGTTCTCCAAAGATCTGATTATGCCATCTGGCTCCAAGATTGAGTACGGTCCAGCTGCCGCCCCGATCGCCAAGCACTTTGACAAAAGCTGCGTGGTTCGTGGTGTTGCTATGGATACCGTCTCTCACAATGTTGGCCGTCGGTACTTCATCACAGGGATGATGCCACGAGGCCAAAACGCTGTCGGTTCGTCACTTCCTACCTGGTTGGTGTCAGAGCAAGGGGAGCATTCTCCGGTGCCCAACCTTGTGGTGGGGGTTGAAACGTACAACCGGAAACTTCCGGCGTATGCGTCAGGTCTTCGGGTGGGGAATGTTAGTGACCTGCTCTCCACCTTGAGCGATGGACCCCAATCTCCCAAGGACAAGATCCGTGAGATGATTGAGGTCTACCGGGAGCAAAACGACAACTGTGACCCTGCGTCGTTGGATCGAGATGGTCTGTTCCAGGTTATCCGAAGCTCCCAACAAAGCGCCCGTGTAATGGTGTCGAAGAACCTCAGCCGCCACTTCAACTTTATGGGTGGCAGCGACGAAATGAAGGAGATTCGGTCGCGGTACGTGTTCAACTCCATGAACTCCGGCGCCGCGCAAGCAGCGATGGCGTTTCAAGCTCTGCGACAGGGCGTTGCACAAAGCGTAACCATCCAGCTCACGGGTGGTTTGGACACTCACGGTGACAACTGGAACACAACGCAACCCGAGCGACTTCACGAAGGCTTTCGAGCGCTGAGCGTCTTGGTCGATGACTTGGAAAAGACACCTCACCCCTTCTCCGAAGGGAAGACCATGATGGACACAACCACCATCATGTGCTTCAGCGAGTTTGCCCGAACTCCGATGCTCAACAACGGCGGTGGTCGCGACCACTGGCTCGCTTCCAGCGCGCTGTTGATGGGCGCTGGCGTTCCTCACAACAAAGTGGTGGGGGCCACCACAGACACTGGAATGAACCCTTCTGCGATCAACCCCAACACAGGTGAGGTTGACAAGAGCGGCCTTATCATCACGCCCACCCGGATTGCTGCCTCACTGATGGAGTCGGCTGGCTATTCTCCCGATGCCTTCCGGGTGAGCGGATTGCCCTGCCTTAAGGCAGAGGGCTAATCCTTCCTACCGTCCTTTTCCATTCTTCGTTTTCTAGCGGGTGTGCTCGAAAATGGAGAACGTCCCTTTTTGTGGGTCATTCACTACAGCAAACCGACCTTGTGGGATGTCTGTGGGTGGGACGCACACATCACCTCCCAACTCCTTGATCTTCTCGGCTGCTGCGTCACAATTCTCAATGGTGAAGTACGTCATCCAATGAGAGGGGACACCTTCCCACTGCTCGTTCATTTGGATCATTCCTGCGACCATTTCGTCACCAGCGTAGCAAACGGTGTACGGCGTTCCCCCCATGTCTTGGGTTTCACATCGCCAGTTGCAAAGCTCGCTGTAGAACGCTTTGGCTGCTTCCATGTCTTTGACATTGATCTCGGTCCAGGTGACGGTTCCTGGGATTTCAGAGACCTGTCCTCCGACATGATCCTTGGCCTGCCACAGGGCAAACACGGCTCCAAAAGGATCGCTCACCCAGGCTGTGCGTCCTTCCGTCATCACATCCATGGGGCCAGCGACGATGGTGCCACCCAATGACTTCACTCGTTCGCACCATCCATCTACATCGTCGGTAGCGAAGTAGGTGTTCCACATCGGAGGGGTGTTACTTTCTTTCCCTTCTTCACCTGCTGGCATCATCCCGGCCACTGCTTTCCCATCGACCCGAAACATCACATAAGGGTGCTCACCACCGGTTGCAACCTTCTCGGCTTCCCAGCCAAACAGCGAGCCTTGACATCCTCCCCCTCTAAATCCGGCTTCGCCTGTAGATTCTAGAAGGGGATTCCCTAGTGTAGCCTCTCATGACCAAGAGGGAAGAAACTTAGCTGTTCTTCTTACTTCCACCCGTCCCCGCGTTGCCGCTAGACAGAGGAAAACGACCAGCATCAGGTCGCCCAACCAAACCAAAGATTAGAATGTTTTTTGCTGCGTTCACATCCCTGTCATGAGACGCTCTACAGCTGGAACATATCCACTCCCTGATTCCCACATTTCTTATCCCCGATGGCCCTGTTCGTTCAAGGCATTGAGAACAAGTTACTGTACTGAAGGCTTCATTTGTTTCTTCAAAGTCGACACCGTGCGTAATCGCTTTGTACTTCAACATCGTTTTGAATTGAAACCAGCCTGCATCTGCTACACTCTTCGCCATTCTTGTCTTCATCAACCCGCTTGAACTGACATTTCCCACACGTATCAAGCTGCAGCTTTCTATCAGTTTGGTTGACTCTTTGTGGTTCCAATCCTGGCGTATGTCTCGTATCTTCGCGTGTATCTTCCTCACACGCTTTTTCTTCCCTGCTCGCTGTGCAACAGCTAGCTTCTCTTCCCATTCCTTTGTCAGATTGGGACGCTTCAGTTTCTCTCCATCCGAGCAGGTCGCTTGTGTTTTCAGTCCCAAGTCTATTCCTAGCCTTCGCTCTCCTTTTGGCTCTGGCTCTTCTATTTTCATCTGGAACTGAAGATTCACATACCACCGACCCTCTGCGTCCTGATTGAAGGAACCCGTCACAACCCTTCCACCTTCCGGAAAATCCCTGGACTTCCAAAAGCGATACACCCTCCCTCTATATTTGATGGTGTCTTCTTCAAGCTTCACACCACTTGCTTTGAAAGGAATCCACCCTAACGTTTTCTTCTTTGCTGAACGCCAACGTAGCTTCGCTTGATTGGACTGTCCTCTGGCCTTAACGTACTCTTTGGAGATGGCCTGGATGGTTTGGCTATGAAGAAGAGGCAGTTCCTTGGAAGCACCACTCGTCAGGTTGTTCAGGTCAAACTCGGAGAGCCATTGCCTACGCTCTCGTATCGCTCGACAAGAAGTTGCATTGAGGTAATTCCAGACAAAGTTGACGCTGCCTGCGGTGCGACACAAATGGTTCCTGCATGAAGAGTCTTTGATTCGATAGGAGTATGTTTTGACGACTTGCATTTCTTCTCCCTGAATTGTAGTATCCTAGTTAGTTAAGAAGGAGTTGTCAAGCATGAAGTCAAGCAACAATGCGGTGTTCCAAATACACTACCATTTAGTTCTTGTCACAAAATATAGAAGAAAAGTAATTGATGAGGCAGTGAAACAACGACTTTTTGAAATCTTTACAGACTTGTGTGAAAGATGGGATTGTGACCTGCAGGAATTCAACAGTGACGAAGACCATGTACACTTGCTGCTTGATGGGCGACCAGAGGTCAAGCCAAGCACCTTGATTAACAATCTGAAGACTGTTTCCAGTCGCTACATCCGAAAAGAGTTTCCTCGGTTGAGACGATCGAATCAGGCTTTTTGGAGTCCCAGCTACTGTCTTGTTAGCTGCGGTGGTGCTCCATTAGAAATCATCAAGGCGTATATTGAAAACCAGGGAGCGAAAGACAAAAGCTAGAGGTCGCTTATATCCCCTCCCAAATCCGCTTCGCTGTAGACTCTGGAAAGGGGTTTTACGCGACGTCCTGATAAAACGCAATCGAAGCGTCCAAGTCCGTGGACATGACATCCGTCCAATTGGGAGTACCGGGTGGGTAGGATTTGATCTCTTTCATCTGCCTTCTCCTTGTTTGGTTTCCCCTTGAGTGGGGTGCGAGACGTACTTGATATGTACTGAACAATGGAACAGCGGCATTGTCTTCTTGTTGTATGTCATCTTGTGTCACAGGTCATGATTAAGGCGCACAATCGAACCTCATTGAACCACCACTCGTCTTGCCTTCGTTTGTATTCTTCAGCAATGTAGTTTCCACACTTGTTCCCTTGGATCGTTTGAGCGCAAGGGCGAGATGTGAACGTATACCAAGGGAGATTGAGTTGTGAGTATTGAATTCCAGGTGTTGGGTGGACCGAAAGATGACAACGCGTTGCATGTCCAGGTTAACTCTGGGCAACAAGTGGAGCGCTACCTGTTTGATTGTGGGCAGCAGTGCTTGAATGCTCTGTCTTTTGGAGAGATCCAGGATCTGGATGGTCTCTTCTTCTCTCATTTTCACATGGATCATGTGGCAGGATTTGACGGATACTTCCGAGCGAATTACACCCGAACTTCCAAGCCGAACATCATCTGGGGGCCTCCCGACACCGCTCGCGTGATGCACCACCGGTTTCGCGCGTACACCTGGAATCTTGCAAGTGAGATGGATTCCACTTGGTGGGTCCACGAGATTCATGAGGCCGAGATCCGTCGGTATCGTTATGAGTTGAAGGAAGCGTTTGAGACCCTGCACGAAGAAGAGCCTTGGCCCCTTCATGACTCTGTTATCATTGACACGGATACCTGTACGATTCAGGCCGTTCCTATGGACCATCGCACTCCATCCATGACCTACACCATCCGCGAAAAAACGAAGAAAAACATCGACACCAGCCGACTCAAAGATTTGGGGCTGAAACCCGGCCCCTGGCTTCAACAGGTCAAGCAGGCGGATGTTTCTGAAGATGCGATGGTTCTGGTTCATGGAGAGGAACGAAACGTTCGTGAACTGCAAGAAGCCTTGTTGGTCTCCAGTGAAGGTGACTCGTTGGCATACCTCACCGACTTCATCATGGGCAAGTCTGTTGGCAAAGAGCTTGTTCCTGTCATTCAGGGTTGTCGGTGGTTGGTGTGTGAGAGCCAGTACCTGCACAAAGACCTTGAGCTGGCCCGCGCGAACTATCACATGACCTCTCGACAGGTTGGGAAGATTGCTGCGATGGCGGAAGCCGGAGAGTTGATTCTTTTCCACCTTTCGGTTCGTTACACGCCCGAAGAGTGGATGGAGATGCTTGCAGAAGCCAAAGCTGAGTTCCCCAATGTCCGTTTCTCGGAACATTGGGGTATGAAGGAATAAGGCTTGGGCTGGAGGGGATGCTTAGCCTTCGGATGGATCGTAGAGAGCCGGCCATTGCGTATGAAAGGTGCCTTCACGATCGACGCGTTGGTAGGTGTGAGCGCCAAAGAAATCGCGTTGGCCCTGAATCACGTTGGCAGGGACACGTTCACGCCGGAGCGCGTCAAAGTAAGCGAGGGACGCGGACATCGCGGGAAGTCCGATACCCACAGCTACGCCCCACTGGACAATATGACGCCAAGATTCGATGCGTTCCTCAATCTCTTCGGCAAACGACGGGGCCAAGAGCAGGTTCTCCAGGTCCGGTTGTTCCTGGTAGATGTCGCTAATCTTGTTGAGGAAGCCTGCTCGAATGATGCAGCCACCTCGCCAGATCCGAGCGCAAGCGTCGAGCTTCACGCCGTAATCGAAGTCCTTGGAGGCTTGTTGGATCAACATAAATCCTTGGGCGTAGGAGCAGATCTTGCTGGCATAGAGAGCGTGGCGCAAATGCTCCAACATCGTGTCGCGATCGACCTCAAAGGAGAAACCTTGCTGGTCGTAAACCTTGCTCGTGGTTTGGCGAAGGCTCTTGTACGACGACAGAATCCGTGCGTCGACGGCCGCCGTGATCGTTGGGATGGGGACACCAAGTTCCAGCGCGGCGATGGTTGTCCACTTCCCGGTCCCTTTTTGGCCTGCCTTGTCCAGGATTTGATCCAGGAGAACGTGGTTGGTGTCTTGGTCGTCTGGAAAGTTCGCAATCACCGAGGTGATCTCAATCAAGTACGATTGCAACTCACCTTCGTTCCAGGTCTTGAACGTCTCAGCGATGGCGTCGGAGTCCATGCCCAGGCCGTTCCGCATGATGTCGTAGGTCTCGGCGATGAGCTGCATGTCACCATACTCAATGCCGTTGTGGACCATCTTTACAAAGTGTCCTGCGCCCTTGGTTCCCACGTAGGTTACGCAGGGTTCTCCCTCAACTTGGGCCGCCACTTTGGTCAAGATCGGCTCAAGATGTTGGTAGGTCTCTTTGTCACCGCCGGGCATCATGCTGGGCCCCCAGAGAGCACCTTCTTCGCCGCCGCTGATGCCCATGCCAAAGAACTTCAAACCCGTGGGGTCCAATTCTTTGGAGCGTCGCTCGGTGTCGGTGTAGAGGCTGTTGCCGCCGTCGATGAGTATATCACCTTCGTCCAAGAGGGGTCTGAGTTGTGCAATCACCGCATCGACGGGGCCACCGGCTTTAACCATCATCAGAATTCGACGGGGCCGCTCCAACGAGGTCACGAACTCTTCCAGGGTCTTTGCTCCGACAACATTAAGACCTTTCGCTCTTCCGTTGAGGAAGGCTTCGGTTTTGTCGTACGAGCGGTTGTACACGGAGATCGGAAACCCGTTGCGCTCGATGTTGAGGGCGATGTTTTCGCCCATCACAGCCAGTCCAATGATTCCAAATTGTTGTCCCACGGTAGACTCCTGTCGTAGAGGGTAAGTCGTAGCTCACGAAGAAAAGAAAGAACTTGAGAAGCCAGAGATCAGGCCACTGCAGTACCTTGGGCTGCTTCGGTGTCCAGCCACCAGCGTAAGGAACCATGGGTGGGCTGTACCGAACAAATGGGCCAATCTGGCGTGCCGAATGTTGGCGAAAAGACTCCTTGCACAATGCGTTGTTTGCTCGCTCCTGAAGCTAGCACCCAGATGTTGTGGGCAGCATTGATGACCGGATAGGTGAGCGTCATACGCACGGTGCCAAGCTGTGGGACTTCGTTCATCACGACCCATCGTTGTGACTCATGGAGGGCCTTGGTTCCTGGAAACAAGGAGGCGGTGTGTCCGTCGGTGCCAATCCCCAAAAGGACGACATCGAAGGTAGGGAGTCCGGCTTCGTTTTTGGGAAGGTGGTCATCCAGAAGTGCTTCGTACTCTTGGGCCTTTCCAGAGTCTGCTTCCATTCGATAGTGGGCGGATGGGACAGAATCCAGGAACGTCTCACGAGCCATTCGAAAGTTGGACTCTTCGTCTTCTGGAGGAACGGAGCGTTCGTCTCCAAAGTAAAACGCAACCTTGTCCCAGGGCATTCGACTACGAAAAGGTTCTTGTCCGAAGAGTTTGTACAGCCTTTTGGGTGTCGAGCCTCCTGAAAGAGCGATCGAAAAGGGTCTGTCCGAAGAATGATTGGATGCAAGGTTCATCAATTCTTTTGCGACTTCATACGCCAAAGCGTCGGCCGAAACGTACACTTTTGCGGGGGGCATGGTTGGGGTCATCCCATTTGTCCTTTTGTGGGGCGTGGAAGGCTACATGTTTTGGATGCGTTGCCATCGAACGTTGAGTGGGGCTAACTCTTTGGCTTCTTCTGGGCCTTCGGAAAACGGTCGGTATTGAGCAACCGGAATCGTCGGATTTTCATTCCACCCCTGGTGAATGGAAGAGATAAACCGCCAAGCATACTCCACCTCGTCGGAGCGAGTGAAGAGAGAGGCATCTCCCCGCAAAGCGTCCAACAAAAGACGCTCATACGCTTCAGGGGAGCGCTCTTGAAAGGCGTCTCTGTAGAAGAAGTCCATCTTTACTTCTTCCAGGTCGATTTGCATCCCCGGCCGCTTACTGGCAAAGCTGAGGCTGATTCCTTCGACCGGTTGTATCCGAAAGATCAGACGGTTGGCTTTGGGTCGTTCTTGGAGCAAGCAAAGGTCGGGGTGGCTGTCCTGACGGAAGAACTGCAGGGGAGGTTGCTTAAAGAACACTGCAATCTCACTGACTCGTTTGTGAAGACGTTTGCCTGTGCGAATCAGAAAGGGGACGCCAGCCCACCGCCAGTTGTCGATGCCTAGCTTCATCGCCACGTAGGTTTCGGTCTTGCTGAGCGGATCGACCCCTTCTTCTTCAAGGTATCCTGTGATGGCTTCTGCGTTGTGGATGCCGCTTGTGTATTGGGCTCGGACTGTATTCGCTGCGACCTCTTGCGGAGTCATGGGAACCAACGAACGAAGGACCTTAACCTTCTCATCACGAATGGCGTTGGCTTCGATTCCGCTGGGAGGCTCCATGGCAATCAAACACAGCAGCTGCATGATGTGGTTTTGAACCATATCCCGCAGAGCGCCGGCTTGATCGTAGTAATGACCTCGCTTGCCCTCCATGCCCAACGACTCTGACACTGTGATTTGAATGTGGTCGATGTATTTGTGGTTGAACAACGGCTCGAAGATCGCGTTGCCAAACCGGAAGGTCAGGATGTTTTGGACGGTCTCTTTGCCAAGGTAGTGATCGATACGATAGATCTGACTCTCGTCCAAGATGGCGGTGATGTCGCGGTTAAGGGCCTGCGCGCTTTCAAGATCGGTGCCAAAGGGCTTTTCAATGATGACCCTGGACCACTTGGATTCGTCGGTCTTGTCGTACAGCATCTTGGCTTGGGAGAGGTGCTGGATGATCGGCGTAAACAGCTTGGGTGCCACTGAGAGATAATAGAGACGGTTGCCTGGAATTTGGTACTGCTCTTCCAACTCCGTCAGGCGCTGTTGAAGCTCCTTGTACGAATCAAGGTTGGTGCTGTTTCCTGCGACATAGTGAAGAGATTGAACCAAAGGGTGTTGGGCAAGTTCTCCGGGGTCTTTGACGACCTCGGAGAGGCTGTTGATCATGATTTCCCGAAACGCTTCGTCTGTCATGGGGGTTCGAGAGAATCCAACAATGGAAAGCCGTTTGGGCAGAAATCCATCTTCGTACAGATAGTAAAGCGCCGGGATTAACTTGCGTCGGCTGAGATCTCCGCTCGCTCCAAAGATAACGACGGTTGCCGGATCTTTGGCCTTTACCCCTTCCTTGTTGGGCTGAAACGCGAGCATACTTGAGGTCTGAACTTTGGACCTGGGGAACGGGGGAGTGTCCATGTTTTTGCTCTCCATTCATACAAAAAGGGAAGGGGACTGTGGTATGTCGCCTTGGGTCAAATCGACAGCCGGGGCGCAAAGCGAGCGCTACGCTTCGATTTAATGGGCGCGCCAATGCGTGGTCTGTTGTTGCTGGTTTGGGTGGGGCAGTTGCAAAAAACCATTCATTGTTTGTTGGGGAATGTACCACCTCTTGGGCATCCTTCCAACTGCCCAAGCGATGAATCTCTCGTTTCCCGCTGGCGACGTCTTTGTCTCCGATTGTTTACGTGACGATGAGATACAACTGCATAGGATCATTGACATGGTGCTGCGTCTTGGAACGCAGGGGATTGCACCATTTTGTCGTAGCATCGGGTGTTCGGGGCTTGTCTTGGAAGTCGGCACACTTCGTGTAGAAGGAAGCACCACAACACGGAGCTAGCTCCTGTATCACCTACCCAACGATGCATAGTTTATGTGTCAGAATCATCGGAGAAGTTATGAAACACGTATTCCTCCTAGCTACAACCATCGCCCTTACCGGCTTCTTTTCATCCCATGCAGAAGCCGACTCCAACGGCGCACAATGCAAGATGCTTCGATGCAACACCAACCCTGCTTGTGCCCAACAATGTGAAGTGCAAGAAAAGAAGAATGTGAAGAGCTTTTGTGCCAAGCACAAATACAAACGTACGGCGCGTTGGAATCTGCGTTGGCGCATTTGTCAGCAGGCTTGTCGTAACTGGATTGCACGCAAGAAAAGAAATGTCACTCGGAATCTCATTCAGTGCACGAAGAATTGTATCTCCCGAACTTGCCAGAACAAAAATAGGTATGGGAACCCTGTACCCAAGTATTGGCACTGTGGGCCTGTTGACATTGCATGTCATGCCCAACGTGGAAGGGCGTACGGTGGGTGTATTCTGAGTGACAAACGAAGCTGGCGTGCGCGATGCCTTCGACGTATGGTCAAGGTAAAGAACAAGTGTCAAGTGAAATGTGGTCGTAAGAAGAAAAAATGCTGCAAGCGTTATACTCACAAAGGAACACAGCGCTGGTGTACGGCCTGCAAATACTAAGCAACATTCGCCTTCCCTTTCTCTTTGCCTCCACGCCTCTCCCGCTTCATCGTCTTTCTTTTCTCTCTTAATCTTCAGTGTGAATCCTTGTGTGACATCGATAGATTTGTAGAAGAAACTATTTTGTCACTGGTGGGTTTGAAGGTACAACGTTGTTGTATCTTTCGATGTAGAATTGAGAGTTAGAATTGTCCCATACCAAGGAGCTTCCGAATGAGGTCTGCTTCTCCCTTCTTCTGGATGTTTTTCATCTTGTTTCTCGTTGTGTCGGCCGGCTGGGTGTCTTGCAGCGGTGGGGTAAGTTTGGAAGAGAATCCTGTTCTGCAAGAACGTCTTGTGGAGCAGGTTCGGTCTGAGCCACAAGGCAGCACAGAGAGCCTTGATGCTTCTGAGGGCTTGGAGACAAAGCAGGAGCCTGCTTCTGAAACTATCCTTCCTGATACATCACCCGAACGAAACGTTGTGGCGGAGGAGGTCTTCGAAGAACCTGTTGAAGAAGCTTCTCCCACGGAAGCACCTGGGGAGGCTCTTCCTGAACAGCCAGGAGAGTCTACGTCGCCAACGTTGTATCGTTTGGTCGTGAACAATGGGTACGGTGGCGGTCAGTATCGTCCAGGTACCACAGCCCATGTGTGGGCAGGGTTTAATCCTTACCAACAGCTTGTCGTGGGTTGGAAGGGAGGAGACGGGCTCCTCAAAGAGGGGAAGGAGTGGCACACCACACTTGTTATGCCTTCCCGAGATGTTACGTTGGATCCCATCTTTGTGAAAGCTGAAGGCCAACTGCAGTCATTGTCGTTTCAAGGAACAACCTACAAAAAGCCGGTGCTTGCTTTGGTTCCATCCGCTCCAAAGGGCGTCATTCTGGCGTTTCATGGGACAGGTGGAAGCAACACCTATCTGCAAAAGCTAGAGACCTTGTATGTGGCCCGTGTGGCGTACCAACGCGGGTACGCTGTTGTGTCAACGGACGCTGAGGAAGTACAGGCTGGTGACCTCGACAAGAACGGATACATCCGCTGGCATCCAAACATTAAGCAAGCGAACAATCCCGACATTGTGGACTTGAAAAAATTGGTCCCCGCTCTCGTCAACCAGAAGGTGCTGCCTCAAGGTTTGCCTTTGTTTGCGTTGGGTATGTCCAACGGTGGTGCGATGGCGGTGTCAGTGGGTGAGGCTTTGAAGATGAAGGCTGTTGTCTCGTACTGTGCGAGCGGAAGGAAAGACGTCGTTGCCGTGACCCAAACGCCCACCATGTGGCTCATGTGCGGGAAAGACACCAACCCCAACGTCGACAATTCGCTCGCTCAACAACATTACCAAACCTTGTTGGGGCGGAAGGTTCCAACTGTCTACCAAGATAACTCTCCGTCCCCTTTGTACGCAGGTCGATTCTTTCGGATTCTAGGAGTCAATCTACCCACGTCTACGAGTATCGCGAAAGAAATTCAAGCCAACAAACTCGTAGACTCTCAGGGCTTCTTCTCTGTGAACAGCGACGCTTTTGCGAAGCATGTACAAGGCAACAAGTCGCTGTATCCAACCCTCACTGGCTTGTCTGAAGCGTTGCAGCTGAGCGTCTTGTCGCAGGTTAAAATCATGATGGCAGATCACCAGATGTTTGATGACTTTGCTGGAAAAACAGTGGATTTCTTCGACAAGTATCGATAGGGGATGAGGTTGTTTTTGAAGGAGGGGGTTAGTATTCGATATCACGGCGGTCTAGCAAGGGACCACCTTCCAACCATCGTAGCGCTGCGGCTTTTCCAGCTTCGTACATACTTTGGATGGCGTCAGGCTCAAAGTAGAGGTAGGAGCCTGCATCAAACAGTTCGGTCGATTGGGGCCGAATGGCGCGGAACAACTCCACCACCGTCATATCTTCAACGTGATGGGCTAGCTCGTTTCGTTCCAAGAGTAGTTTGCGGTCCACGTTGTAGGCGTTCTCCAGGAACGTGTTGACCAGCCTCTCAATCGCGCTTCCAAAGTGGGGAAGGGGCTTCTCATCGGTGGAGTCTGGATAGTTCAAGAGCGTGACCAGCACAGGCACTATACGTTCAGCGCCAAGCGCAACGGCTGGAGCCAAGGGAGTGTTGACCAAGACGCCGCCGTCCCAAAGCGTCATGTTTTGGACCTTCACCGGCTTAAACAGCAAGGGGATGGACGCGCTGGCCAAGATCATATCCACATCGATGCGATCCACCTCCACATAGTTCAGGGTAGAGGACACATGGAGGCGGGTGGGCTTGGCGTTGACCAGTCGAATCACCTTTCCTGAGTGAACGTCAACGGTGTTGATTGCCAACTTGACGTCGGTCTTGCGGATGTAGTCGCCGCCAATGGCCTTGCGCAAACGCTCCCGCACAGGGTCCGTGTTGAACAAGTAGGTGGATGTGATGCCTTTCAGCACCTGGCTGATGTTGTCAAACCGAGCCGTGAGCAGAAACTCAGTGAACATGGAGAGTACGCCGCCTCTTCGATACCAGGCGTGTTGCCGTAGCATACGAAACAAGGCCCGAAACTCTCGCTTGCGTCGGTCAACCCGGCGAAGCGGCTCCAGAATGGCGAGCTTTTGAATGGTGTGTAGAAGCGAGTTGAAGAATTTGTCGTTCCCGACGACTGGTGGATCTCGTGAGATGTCCAGCCAGAACTCAAGCATCTCCTCAGGCGAAAGACCCGCTGCGATGAAGGAGCCGTTCAGGGCTCCAGCCGATGTTCCGCTGATGATGTCTGGGAGTGTTTGCATTCCTTTGGGGTGCGTGTAGAGCACCTCCCAAACACCCACCTGGAAGGCACCACGGGCTCCTCCACCAGAGAGGACAAGTCCCAAAGGGCAGGAGGGATCTGGCTTGAGAGAAGGAGGCAGAGATTGCATGGTTGGTGACTGTTCCTCTTCAGGTGTTGCTTGAGGCTGCGCTCTGAAGTCCGGGCAGCGTCCTATCATCTTGGGTTCTACCTTGCCAAACTGCAATGCAGCGGTCAAAAAAGGCGCGAACGACCTTCACTGTGGTTTTCTTGCTTTGCCCCCAAATTCGTGAATCCTTGGGGGACATCCCTCCTTCGCGCTCTTTGGATTGGTGTCAATTTTGGTGGCTGCCTCCTTTAAAGATGAGAAAGTGATGTGTCCACCCTATTGAAATCGATCGTTTGAGACGTTTTTTGACTCATCGAAGTCATGTAATGGGTGCGAAACGGTTTGTGGTGGCGGGGTGCCGCCCATCTCTTTCCTGTCATGTGGTGTCTGCTTGCATCGATCAAGTTGAGAGGATTCGAATGAATGTGAGGATGTTGGTGCTCTGTGTTTGCTTGGGGTTGTTCGGTGCTTTGAGCATCGGATGCGACAACAAACCTCCAGACCCTTGTGACGGAGTTAAGTGCGAAACAGGGCAGCGCTGCTTTGAGGGAGCTTGCGTTGCGAGCTGCAAGTCTGGAGAGTCGGAGTGTGGGAAGGATTGCCCCAATCTCAAATCCAGCCAAGATCACTGCGGCGCCTGTGGAATCAAATGCGATGTTGGATTGGTCTGCAAAGATGGTAAGTGTGGTCCTGACTGCAAGGCCAATGAGACGGACTGCAACGGCGTTTGCGCCAATCTCAAACTCTCTCGACTTCATTGTGGCACCTGCGGCATTCCATGTCGTGAAGGCGAAATCTGCTCCGACGGTGTCTGCAAACCCAACTGTGGTGTTGGCACGGTGCAGTGTGGCAAGGTCTGTGTGGATGTCCAAAGTGATATCCGAAACTGCGGTGGTTGCGACCAACAATGCAAAGACGGACAAGTCTGCTCTGGCGGAAAGTGCGAGTTGTTTTGCCAGGCAGGGCTGACCAACTGCAACGACAGTTGTGTGAATCTCAGCACGGACAACAACAATTGTGGCGGCTGTCGAAAGCAGTGTCCTGCCGGTGAAGTGTGTGACTCGGGTCAGTGTCGATTGACCTGTCAAAAAGGGCTGACCAATTGCGGCGGCAAGTGCGTCGACACCAAGATCGACCTCGCCAACTGCGGTGCCTGTGGGACCTTGTGCAAAGGGGGGGAGATTTGTCGCGATGGTACATGCGAGCTGTCGTGTCCTGCCGGTGAAGCTGTTTGCGACGCAAAATGCGTAGACAATCAGTCCGATCGTCGGCACTGCGGGACGTGCAACAACGCCTGTAAGGTGGGCGAAGTGTGCTCCGCGGCCAAGTGCCAAGTGAGCTGTCAGGTTGGTCTTACAGATTGCAGCGGCAACTGCATCAACGTACAGTCCGACTTAAAGAACTGTGGCGGCTGTGGGCAGGCCTGCTTGCAAGGTGAAGTGTGCTCCAGTGGGAAGTGTTCGCTTTCTTGCCGACCCGGCTTCTCCGACTGTCAAGGCAACTGTGTGGAGTTGAAGACCGATCGGGCTAACTGTGGAGCTTGTGGGAACGCTTGCAAAGACGGTGAAGTCTGTTCCAACGGTGTTTGCAAGCTTTCCTGCCAAACCGGCCGCACCGATTGCGGTGGCAGCTGCGTGGATACGGAGACGGATCGTGCACACTGCGGCGGCTGCGCGTCGGTCTGCAAAGCTGGCGAGATCTGCAACAAAGGCAAATGTGTGATCTCTTGCCAGGCCGGGTTGACCTTGTGCTCGGGCAAGTGCGTTGATGTGCAATCGGATCGCGCTCACTGTGGTGCTTGTGGCACAACGTGCAAAGCCGGTGAAGTGTGTTCGGCTGGGAAGTGCCAATTGTCGTGCCAGTCGGGCTTGACGGACTGCAGCGGAAATTGCGTGAACATCCAATCAGACCTCGCCAACTGTGGTGCCTGTGGAACGGCCTGCAAGACAGGGGAAGTTTGTTCCCAGGGAAAATGCCAGCTCGTCTGCCAGTCCTCTTTGACCGATTGCTCCGGTAGCTGCATCAACATCCAAACCGACAGGGCACACTGTGGCTCGTGTGGTTCTCCCTGCAAAGACGGTGAGGTTTGCTCCCAAGGTAAGTGCCAATTGTCTTGCCAGTCGGGCCTTAAGGATTGCGGTGGGAACTGTGTGAATGTGATGAACGATCGCTCCCATTGTGGTGGTTGTGGAGCGGCCTGCAACGCCGGTGAGATCTGCAAGTCTGGGAAGTGTGAGTTGTCGTGCCAGAGAGGACTCATCAACTGTGGAGGCAAGTGCATCGACCCCAACACCGACCGGGCTCATTGTGGAGCTTGCAACACCGCTTGCAAAGCCGGTGAAGTCTGCGCTTTGGGGCAATGTCAGTTGAGCTGTCCTGCCGGGTTGAACAAGTGCGGTAACACCTGCGTGAACTTCCAAACGGACCTGAAGAATTGTGGCGGTTGCAGCCAGGCTTGCAGCACCGGTGAAGTGTGTTCTGCAGGGAAGTGTCAGCTCTTGTGCCAGTCAGGCTTGACCAAGTGCACCAACGCTTGTGTGAATCTTAAAACGGACCTGAAGAATTGTGGTCAGTGTGGCGCTGCCTGTAACGCTGGCGAAGTGTGTTCCAACGGTCGCTGTGAGCTGTCGTGCCAGAAAGGGCTGACCAAATGCTCGGGAACATGCGTCAATTTGCAGAGCAACAACGCACATTGCAACGCGTGTGGCCGGGCTTGTTTGTCCGGTGAGGTTTGCTCCACCGGAGCCTGTAAGTTGTCTTGCCAATCGGGCTTAAACAACTGCAACGGTACGTGTGTGAACACCATGCAAGATTCTTTCAACTGCGGTAACTGTGGGACTCGTTGCCTGCAAGGACAGGCCTGCATCAGCGGCAAGTGTGTGTTGGCCTGCCAGAAGGGGCTGACCAACTGCAACGGGAAATGTGTGGACCTCCAGGTTGATCGTGTGAACTGCGGAACGTGTGGTTCATCCTGCAAATCCGGAGAAGTTTGCTCCCAAGGGAAGTGCCAATTGTCGTGCCAGTCGGGCTTGAAGCAGTGCGGAAACCTCTGCGTCAACCTGAAAACGGACAACGCGCACTGTGGCTCTTGTGGAAGCGCTTGTCGTGTTGGGCAGATCTGCTCCAACGGTCAATGCCAGGTGAATTGCCAAACCGGTCTCTATGTGTGCAACAGTCGATGTGTGGACCTGCAAACCAACAACGCAAACTGTGGCGCGTGTGGAAACAACTGTCCTGCGGGTCGTGTGTGTAGCAAGGGTTCTTGTCAGGTGACGTGCCAAACCGGCAACAACAACTGCTCGGGTTCCTGCGTCAACCTCAAAACGGACCGGCTGAACTGTGGAAAGTGTGCGACCCAATGCAAGTCAGGGGAAGTGTGTTCCAACGGCTCTTGCCAGCTCTCGTGTCAAACGGGCCTGAGCAAGTGCGGCAACCTATGTGTCAACACTCTCTCTGACCGGGCTCATTGTGGCGGCTGCAACAAAGCCTGCCTTTCCGGTCAGATCTGCAGCAAAGGGAGCTGTGTGATTAGCTGTCCTGGTACCCAAACGGCCTGCAGCGGCTTGTGCGTCGATACCAACACCGACAGCAAAAACTGTGGTTCTTGTGGGAGCACTTGTTCGGGCGGGAAATCGTGTGTGAGCGGTCGATGTGCCTGCACCCAAGGCCAAGTGGATTGCAACGGAACGTGCGTAGATACCAAAAGCAACGTGTACCACTGTGGTGGTTGCAGCAAGGCTTGCTCGTCGGGTCAGGTTTGCCTCAGCGCGTCCTGTACTACCGTTTGTTTGCCCGGCCAGACCAACTGCTCCAATGTCTGCGTCAACCTCCAAAGCGACAAGAGCAACTGTGGAACCTGCGGAAACGCCTGCACCGGTTCAGCGACCTGCCAGCAAGGTCGTTGTGTGAACCCTCCCTGATTCATCGGATGTTTGTTGCGTTGTACATCCTGTAGGGCAGTGTCCTCCCTTCAGTTTCTGCCTGTTTGTTTCTGCTTTCCTTTCCTCTCGAATCACGCTGAAACGCTTGACCATCTCTGACAAATTGGTTACTTCCATGGGGAATGTGGAAGCGGTGCAAGGGGTTGACAGAGACGTCGCCCTTCCAGCAGCATAAAGGCTGGCGTAGGCTCGTTACTTTCCAGGCAGTTGGGGGCTTTGTTCCCCTTGTTGAAAAGCCTGTTCGGTTGATCCCTTAGATAGAAGAGAGTCATCGTATGAACAAGAAATTGAACCAGGCACCAGAAGGCCACTCCATGACCCAGGCGGAGTCTCCGATGGGAACGACGCCAGGGTATATGCCAGGGTTTGGAAACGGATTTGAAACAGAGGCTCTGCCCGGGGCTCTCCCCCAAAAGATGAACTCTCCACAGCGGGTTGCCTACAACCTGTACGCTGAACAACTCTCAGGGACTGCCTTTACTGCTCCTTTGAGCCATAACGAGCGGACCTGGTGCTACCGCATCCGTCCCTCTGTAAAGCACACACACCGCTTCAAGAAGATCGATCTTCCCTACTGGAAGACAGCCCCCAATGTTATCAGTGATGTGATTTCTCTGGGTCAGTACCGATGGGATCCTGTGCCTCACTCCGACGAAGGCCTGACCTGGCTGACCGGTATGCGAACCATGACCACCGCCGGCGATGTGAACACCCAAACCGGTATGGCCAGCCATGTGTATCTCGTCACCGAGAGCATGGTGGACAGCTACTTTTATTCGGCAGATTCGGAGCTTTTGGTGGTGCCTCAGGAAGGTCGTCTGCGGTTCTTCACAGAGCTGGGAATCATTGACTTGGAGCCCCAAGAAATCGCGGTCTTTCCTCGGGGATTGCTCTACCGTGTGGAAGTTCTCGAAGGTCCTTGCCGTGGCTTCGTTTGTGAAAACTACGGCCAGACCTTCAACTTACCGGATCGTGGTCCTATCGGTGCCAACTGTCTCGCCAACCCTCGCGACTTCAAAACTCCTGTGGCTGCGTTTGAAGATCGAGATGCTCCCTCGACGGTCACCATCAAGTGGTGCGGCCAGTTCCACGAAACCCAGATTGGTCACTCTCCCCTGGACGTCGTTGCCTGGCACGGAAATTTCGCTCCCTACAAGTATGACTTAACGGCGTATTGTCCTGTGGGAGCCATTCTTTTCGACCACCCAGACCCCTCGATCTTTACGGTTCTGACGGCTCCATCCGGGGTTCCTGGTACTGCAAACATTGACTTTGTGTTGTTCCGTGAACGTTGGATGGTCGCGGAAGACACCTTCCGTCCACCCTGGTACCACAAGAACGTTATGTCCGAAATGATGGGCAACATTTACGGTCAATACGATGCCAAGCCCCAGGGCTTTGTCCCAGGTGGTATGAGCCTTCACAACATGATGCTGCCCCATGGCCCTGACCGGGAAGCGTTTGAGAAGGCATCCAACGGCGAACTCAAACCCCACAAGCTTGACAACACCATGTCGTTCATGTTTGAGACGCGCTTCCCTCAACACCTGACGGAGTTTGCCGCGAAGGAAGCTCCCCTCCAGGATGACTACCTCGACTGTTGGACTTCGCTGGAAAAGAAATTCGACGGTACGCCCTGAGGGAAGTTGGTGAGGGTGGGGGGGGTTCTAGTTTCCTTCCAGCTCGGCTTTTTGTTGCTTGACGGTTTGGCGTGAACCATCGTGGCTCCAGCCGGGAGGTCCGAACATATACATGAACCGGGCCTTGAGGGAGAGCTTGCTGGAGAAGGCGTCTTTGAAGATGCCGTGCCACTCGTGGAAGGCAATCTTTAGCGGGTTGAACGTTCCTATTTGATGGATCAGACCGTAGTCGCAGGGCTCGTTGGGGTCTTCGGGTTCAAAGGTGCCGAACATTTTGTCCCAGATGATCAGGATGCCTGCGTAGTTGCGATCGAGGTACTTCACGTTGGTGGCGTGATGGACCCTGTGGTGGCTGGGTGTATTAAAGAACCACTCAATGGGTGGCCACATCCGATCGATGGCTTCGGTGTGAATCCAGAACTGGTACACCAAGCTGACGCCCTGCATGAAGATGATCATGGGGGGAGGGAAGCCAATGAGCGCGAGGGGTAACCAGATCAGCCAGCCGCCTGAGATCAGCCCGGTCCAGGTCTGTCGGAGCGCGGTTGACAGGTTGTAGTGCTGGGAAGAGTGATGGACGATGTGGGACGCCCAAAGCCATCGTCGTTCATGGCTCAACCGATGGAACCAGTAGTAGCAGAAGTCGTCAAGGAAGAGGAGGGCGACAAAAGCCCACCACGTGTAGCCGATCTCAAAGATACGATACTGGTACAACCAGAGAGTGGCTGCGCCAATCACAAGGCCGCTTCCAAGGCCAGCCACGACCTTGCCCAGGCCCATTGTGAGGCTGGCTGCGGTGTCGCGCGGCTCAAACTTTGCGGTGTGTCGGAACTTGCCCCAGACCACCTCAACCAGGATTAAGAGGATAAACCCTGGGATGGCCAACTGAACGGGATCAGGTAACTTCATGATACGGATTCTCTCGGGAAAAGGTGGATCAGGGTATCCAACCATCGCTCGGCCTCGGCCTTTTGTGACGAAGACAAGGCCAAATCAAAGTGGGACCGATCAAATGACTCTATCTGAAGGGACAACACCACTTGCTCCGGGCTGCTTTCCCGCAATGAGCAGGATCGAAACCTTTGGGGTGGGATCGACTCCATGTTCTTGTGGATACCGTGGGCGTATCCAATCACGAGCTGCTTGCTGTCTTTGTGGAGAGCCACGACAACCGTCTTGTCGATGTTGTAGAGAAAGTCATCAAACTTGATCGACTTCTTCAGCGTTTTGGCTGCAGTCTCTTCGACTTCCTGGTCCGAGGTGAAATGGGCCGTGTCATTCCCAAACACGAAATACACGACTGCGATGACCGTAAGTATGCCCACCACAGAGACGATATACATCGTAATTGGCATCGTTTTTTTCTCCTTCGGTGGAGAATGGTTAATCTGGATGCAAAATAGATACATACCACACTTCTCTGGGTTCTCAAAGGAAATCAAACTTGCGACCCGTCGGGACTCTTTCTAAAGTAGAGACGCATCGAAGGGAGGTCGCGAAACCTCCGGCTAAATGGGGAGAATCGATTGTTATGAATCAAACACGTTCTAGAACACGTTCTGAGGGCTCCGAGGAGAAGCGTTACACATTTTGCCGGATCTGTGAGGCATCTTGTGGGTTGGAAATCTCGATGAAGGACGGCGAGATTACACAAATTCGTCCGGATCCTAACCACGTCGCTACCGACGGATTCAGTTGTGTGAAAGGCTTGAAGCAGCACCGTATCTTTGCCTCCGAAGACCGCCTGAAGTATCCGATGAAGCGTGTCGGCGATGGGTTTGAACGGATCTCGTGGGAGCAAGCCCTGGAAGAAATTGGGGCCAAGCTGCGTCAGCTTCGAGGCGACCACTCCCCCGACTCCATTGCTATGTATGTGGGGACAGCGGCAGGCTTCAGCGTCTTGCATCCGGTGTTTGCGCAAGGATTCATGACTGGCCTTGGATCTGCGAGCATGTACGCGTCAGCGACCCAGGATTGCAGCAACAAGTTTGCTGTGGCCAACCTGGTGTATGGGTTTCCCTTCACCCAGCCTTTCCCTGACCTGGAGCATATCAACTGCTTGATTGTGGCTGGGGCCAATCCTGTGATCTCAAAGTGGAGCTTTGGTCAGGTGTCCAATCCGGCCAAGAAGCTCAAGGCCATGGAAAAGCGTGGAGGCAAGCTCTACTTCCTCGACCCTCGGAAGACAGAGTCGGCCAAGGTCGCAGGTGAGCATGTCTTTATCCGTCCAAGCACGGATGTGTTCTTTTTCCTCTCGTTTCTTCATGAAGTGATCCTGATGGATGCCGTTGACCACGAACGTGTGAAAGCCTTCATGAACGGATACGAGTCACTTGTTGAACTTGTGAAGCCTTGGTCACCGGAACGAACCGAGTCTGTCACGAAGGTTCCAGCGGACACCCTTCGAGCGATGGTGAAAGACTACGTTAACGCGGATGGTGCGGCGTTGTATTGTTCCACCGGGGTGAACATGGGACGTCATGGAGCGATGGCGTTTTGGTTGCAGGAGTGCATCAACGCGATCACCGGGAACCTCGATAAGAGGGGCGGCTCCTTGGTCGGGCGCGGCGTGATCGACTTCCCCAAGTTTGGAAAGAAGAATGGGATTCTTGTTCGAAGCGAGCGGTCTCGAGTCGGAGACTTTCCCTCCGTCAATGATGCCTTTCCAGGTGGCCTTCTCGCAGATGAGATCCTCACTCCGGGTCCCAAGCAAGTGCGATCGTTGTTTGTCACTGGCGGAAATCCCTTGATCACCATGCCCAACTCCAATCGCCTGCGGGAAGCCCTTCGTAAGCTGGAGCTTTTGGTTGTGTTGGACATCCTCCCAACGGAGACCGCTGCGGAAGCTCACTACATCTTGCCTTGTACCTCACCGCTGCAGCGACCCGACCTTCCTTTCATCTTTCCATTGATGTTGGGTTTGCAGACCAAGCCTCATCTGCAGGCGACTCGTCGTGTTCTGCCTCCTGAAGGTGAGCAACGTGATGAAGCAAGTATCTACCTGCAGCTCTGCAAAGCGGCCGGGGCGCCCTTGTTTGGGTCACGGATCGCGCAATGGATGCTGCAGGGTATGCAACGTGTTCGTTCCTGGTTCGTGCGTGACGAACAGCCGGGTGTTCCGCAGGAGTGGCTGCTTTCCTTCCTTCTTCGTATCACCGGTCAAGGCAGCTTTAAGAAGCTCTTGAAGGAGACCCACGGTCGTGAACGACCGGGGCACAAAGCCGACGACTTTCTTGGGAAGCGTGTCTACACAGACTCTTCCAAAGTGGAGCTGGCCCCACCCTCACTGCTAGAAGCCGCTGAGAAGTTGGAGGCAGAGTTCTCCCTTGAGTTGGAGAACCCACAAGAGCTGCGTTTGATCACCAAGCGAGCGGTGACCACCCACAACTCCTGGACCCATAACTTTGATGAGTTTGTTCGGGGTGAGCGAGCCACAAACTATCTCTACATGCATCCCAAAGATGCCGAACGTACCGGCGTTTCCGATGGAGATGTTGTGGATGTTTCGTCTGAAACTGGGACCGTTCGTGTTCCAATCAAAACTTTGGACGAGTTAATGGAAGGTACTGTGGCCTTGCCTCACGGCTGGGGACATCAAAACGCCAAAGGCCTGAGCGTTGCGAGCCAAACCCATGGCGTGAATGCGAACATCCTGGCTGCCGATGGACCCGAAAACCTCGACCGTTTGAGCGGAATGGCTCACCTCACTGGAATTCCTGTGTCCGTTTCTCCGGCAGAAGGTCCGCAAAACACCAAGGATTGGTCTGGCCTTTAAGTTTGAGCACCGACTCTCACTCTCTCCTGCCCTGATCCCTTTCCTGATCATCAAATCAACACGATCCACATCTCGATCTACTTATGATCAACACTTCCACTCCAATCTTTCAGACAGACTTGTGACTTGACTCACAAGATAGCTTCTTTTGATTCTTAAGTGACTTTTTGGGAAGCTACCTCTTGAGATGCTCTTGCAGTTTTGTTGGTGTCTATCTGTTTGATTTTTATGATTTAAAAAATAATTCAAATTTTCTTTGAAAAAACGAGAGGTGGGAAACTACTTGGTAAGTGTAGTCACGATGCTGAAGGCACAGAGCGCTCACCTGCCCAAGCAAATTCAACCCCAATTCTTTCGGAGAGTATCATGTCTCGTTTGACCAAAAGTTTGCAGTGGATGGCTTGTTTGTTGGGTGCTTGTGCGATGATGGCTTGTACCCCTGACCTGGATGCATTGAACGGAGCTTCGAGCAGCCTCGAAGGTGCAGGCTCTGAGAGCGGAAAGCCCGGCGCGAAGGAAGGTAAGCCAGAGCAAGGAAAGTGCAATCCCAACGCAGCGCCTGGAAAAGAAGGCGAAAAGAAGGGCGAGAAAGAGGGCGACCGCAAGCCCCCGATGCCCCCGAAAGATGGTGAAAAAGGCGACGAAGGCGACCGCAAGCCCCCGATGCCTCCGAAAGATGGTGAAAAAGGCGACGAAGGTGACCGTAAGCCTCCCATGCCTCCGAAGGATGGCGAAAAAGGCGACGAAGGTGACCGCAAGCCCCCGATGCCTCCGAAAGATGGTGAAAAAGGTGACGAAGGCGACCGCAAGCCGCCCATGCCCCCGAAGGATGGTGAAAAAGGCGACGAAGGTGACCGCAAGCCTCCCATGCCTCCGAAAGATGGCGACAAAGGTGGTGACAAAGAAGGCGACAAAGAAGGCGACAAAAAGCCTGAGCCCAAGAAAGATGAGAAGAAGGGTGAAAAGCCCGAACATCCCGGAAACGGCAACCCCTGCGCTCCCAAGAACAATGGCAACAAACCCGAGCCCAAGAAAGATGAAAAGCCCGCTCCCAAGAAAGACGGCGAAAAAGGTGGAGATGACTGTGAGAAGCCGGAAGGCAAAGAACCCCCCGCCAAACGATAAGCATCAGCGGGTACAAGAGTAAGTTCTCCACGGACGTGCAAAGGTCTCCCGAGGGTATGCTCTTCCCTCACTGTTGAGGCAAAGTCCTCAACTCGCCCTCTCCGAATAGGAGAGGGCTTTTTTTGTTTAGCCTCCTCCGCTTTCCTTTCTCTTCTTCCACACCATTCTCACTCTTGGTCGTTACCCCCATCTTTTGGTACAAACAGGCTTCATTCTTAGCAAAGGAGTCAGGGTATGAACGTTGTGCTCAAGCGGATTCTCGTAGGTTTTGGGGTTGTTGTATTTCTGTTGGTTGTGTTTGGGTTTACGATGCTTCCATCGTTGGTGGACCAAAAACTCAACGCCGTTCGAAAGTATCCACCTTATGAGATCACATCCAACACGGAAGAAGCCTACAAGGCGATACCGTTTGTGGCTGATCTCCACGCCGATACGCTCCTTTGGCCTCGTGATTTGTTGAAGCTTCAAATTCGTGGGCATGTTGATGTGCCGAGGTTGATCAAGGCAAACGTTGCGCTGCAAGTGTTTTCCATGGTTACCAAGTCACCTCTTGGTCAAAACATCAACAAGACCGACGGCAACAAGTTCGATCAGATCACACCTCTGGTGTTTTTTCAGGGGTGGCCCAGACCTACTTGGTCCTCTTTGTTGCAGAGGGCGCTGTTCCAAGCAAAGAAATTGAACGATGTCGCCCAAAAGTCGGATGGAATCCTTCGCATCTTGCGAACCCGAGCCGATCTTCAACGCTACGTGAAAGAGCGGAAGATCCGGCCCAAAGTCACTGCAGGTCTGTTGGCATTGGAAGGTGCGCATGCCTTGGAAGGAAAACTCTCCAACTTGGATGTCTTGTTTAAGGCAGGCGTTCGGATGATTGGAATTGCTCACTTCTTTGACAACCGTATGGCAGGCTCAGCCCATGGTCTTCAGAAAGGTGGACTGACTTCCCTTGGAAAGCGGTTGCTTCTACGGATGGAGGCGTTGAACATTCTTGTTGATCTTGCGCATCTTTCGCCCAAAGCGATCGATGGTGTTTTGAGCATGGCCAGGCGTCCTGTGGTGGTGTCCCATACAGGAGTTCAAGGAACCTGCCCGAACGCACGGAACTTAAGTGATCAGCAGATCAAAAAGATCGCTAAGAACGGTGGGTTGGTTGGTGTTGGTTTGTGGGAAGAAGCCGTTTGTGGAAAGGATGTGATGGCTACAGCGAAAGCGATGCGCTACGTTGCTGATCTTGTCGGAGTTCAGCATGTCGCTTTGGGCTCGGACTTTGACGGAACCATCACCGCTCCCTTTGATGTGCGAGGTCTTCCGTTTCTGGTCGAAGCTTTGCAATCCTTGAAATTCAAGAAAGCAGAGATCCATCAAATCATGGGGGGGAATGTGTTGCGACTGTTGATGAAAACGCTCCCCATACGCTAAGCCTGGAAGGGGCTTTGTGAGTGAATATTCCACAATGAAGGGGTTTTACGTTCCGACGCTTATCTCCAGGCGGAGGTGAGCTTCATGAGCATGGAGCCAAACCGGGTGACTGCTTCTTCCACGTTGTATTCGCTCAGGTCGATGTAGTGAGGGAAGGCGATTTCGGGTAGGCTTTCCACCGCTACCTGAGCGCAAACAATGCCATAGTCGCGTTTGAGTTTTTCGACCAACTGCTTGAGAGACTCCACGGAACATTCTGTGGGTGACCCATCGCTGATCATGACAAGGAGCCGGTTCTTTTTTCGGCTGGAGAGGGCAAGCTCTGCTGCTCGTTCCAAGGCCGCGGCGTCGTTGTTGGCTCCACCCGAATCCAGTTGGGCTACACCGTTTCGTTGGAAGTCACCCAGGTAGATGAAGGTGTCGTCATCAAACGCGTTTATGTGCCCGCTGATCCCGCGTAATCCCCGCGCACTCTCAGTGACAAGAGCGCCAAATCTTTTGGCTCGTTCTAGCTTTTCGCCGTCCATGGAGCCTGAGCGATCGATCAACACGCCCAGGTACAAGTTGGCGTGGATCTCATCAGTCGTGTGAACCAAAAGGTTGGGGCTTCGGGTTAACGATGATTTTCGCGCCATTTGCATATCGATGCGATGACCACGTCGCATCGCGTACTCGTCAATGGTGCGCTGGCCCAAGCGCTCAAAATACGAGCGCATCCGACGAATGTGCTTACGGATCGTTGCTACGACTTGGGAGTGCGTTTCTCGGTTGTAGGTCAGGCTGCGTTCGTGGCTGAGCTTGGGATAGTCCAACTCAGGCCCCAAATTGAGCGTTTGTCCACCTGCCAACTTTTGCATGCTTCGTGGGGGACGCTGGTGCACAACCTGCCGACGCTTGCGGCACTGCACGTTCATCGATGGGTTTGGGCCTTGCTGGTTGACTTGTTGCTCCAACCACTCAGGGAGAAAACCTGATTGCCCGAGTCGGCGAAGGTTGTTGTTCATCATGCGTTGGGCAGCGGCGCTACAGTTTCCGAGCTTTTGCTGCATGTTTTGCATGTCTTGCTTGTTTTGCTCGTCTTTCCCGAGGAGTTCCGCGACCTCACGGGACACTTGCAACACTTTGGAGTGAGGAAGAGTCCGAAGATTTGAGGGAATCAACGCGAGGGCCTCTCCCACTTTGGGGTTGGGGTGATGCTGTGCTTCAAATCCACACAGCAGGCACCAGACAAACGCCATCATGGGGGGAAGCGCGTTGGGGATTCGGAGCAAATCTCGGTCTCGCAGTGAAACCAATTGGACGTTTCGGGTTTTGGAAGGTGGCAGCAAACGCCCAGGCAACTCCCCTGTTTTTATCGCGTTGGTTACATCCTCAACGCTCATCTCTGCGAGGGTTGCGAGGTCAGAGATGGAAACACGGTACACATTTTTTGCGAACGCGTAGGACGCTACATGGTCGAGTGGAATGCGCCACTCTGTCCGACGGGAGCGAAGGTTGCGGTCCACTCGCTCCTTGGCGATCAAGTCGTAGGTGTCTTTGATTCCCTCCGACTTTGCGATGCCTGTCATGGTTTTGAAGCCGCGCTCACCTTCGTTGCAGAGGTAGTGCCCAATCTTGTAGAGGGCCGTTCCTCGCATCACTTCTTCACCGTTGGGGTGACACCAGGTGACAGGTTTCTCCGAAAGCTCCAAACGCAAGACGGTGTCGTCGTCGTCCTCGAACTGATCTTCCTTCTCATGGTTGGGTTGGTTCACCACAACGGGTCGGCCTAACACCTCTTGACCGGTTTGCGCCGCCCACTTGTTGACCTCTTCGACTGTTCTTCGGATCTGCACCCAGATGGGGACGCCAGTTTTGGCTTGCATCACGCGGCTCAAAAAAGGTGACTTCCGAACCTTTTTTAAGCTCTCTTCCGCAGCGGAACGTACCGACTCATCCGTGTCATCCATGGCCGAGACAAGCTCACCAAACACACGGATGTTTTGGTAGTGAGCGAGGGCTCGAACCGCTTCCCTGCGGACGTCACAGTCCGAATCCCGCGAGAGGGGCAAGAGGTCATCGAGGAGGGCAGGTTCAGGGTCTTCTTGGAGAGCTTGGACCCCAGCAAGACGAATTTGCCAATTGCCGTCTTTGAGCGCTTCGCCTGCTAGTAACGTTCGCTCTCCAGGCAGCCGCTCCCACAGCGCGTCAAAGACGTGCTTGCGGATCGTTCCGCTGCTGTCGTGACGAAGAGCTTCTAACTCTTCCATGGTGACGGGCTCTTCGGAGTCAAACATCGCGTCCACGATGCGTTCTCGAACGTACTCTCCTTCGATTTGGGTCACATTGGAACGAAGCTCTCCCCATCGCTCTGGAGCCTCGCTGTCGATGATCTCCATCAGAAACTCGGCTGCTTCGTTGTTGTGTGTGTGAGGCAGGTGTTCGAGGGCCATCGTAACTTTGTCGAGGTTGGGATCCTCATCCACAATGCTTCGTGCTTTGACTTGGATATCAGAGTCAGAGTCTCCGATGCATTGGAGCGCAAGCTCTAGCTTTTTCTCTGGAGCGATGGACAAGGCTGCGTCAAATGCGGCCCGACGAACATCATAATCTTCGTCTTCAAGTAGCTCTTTGACTCGCTCCAGATCTTGCTCTCCTCCACAAGAGGCTAGCTCTTGGAGCGCATGTTGCCGAGGTTTCCAATGGGAGTCATAGAGTAGAGTGCGGGCGTACTCTGCTTTGTTTGTAGGGTCCATCCGAATGGACGCATGCATTGCAGCCACACGAACATCATCATCAGAGTCTTCTAGCTTTGCTTTGACCAGAGGTAGGAACTCTGCGTTATCTGTTGTTCCTAAGAAGCTCACAGCGCTTTGTCTTGTTGTGTAAGAGAGGGCTTCCATTGCTCTCTTTGCATAAGGTACACCTTCTTCGTGTGGTAGCGTGGTGTACAGTGCTTCAAGGCATGCGCTGTTGACGTTGGGATCTTCGTCTTCGGCTAGTTTCTTCCAGAGCTGTATGCGGTTGGGTGTGTCTTCACGATCGAGCAGGTGGCGAGCCAACACTGCCCGACCGTTCGACGACTCGACATCGGGGATTCGGTCGACATAGTCCGATAGCTTCTCTGGGGCAAGGGCTGCGACGAGATCGAATATCTTGTAGCTATAGCTTCCATAGAGGGAGGGGAACTTATTGTCCAAAGCTACCAACACATCCTCTGGATTGTCATGCTCCAAGAGGACCTGGGTCGCTTGTTCCACCAGCGCGTGGTTTTCGTCGTCCAACTTCTCCAACGCTAAAGCTGTTCGCTCTTCGGGAGGTGCTAGCTTCATCACGGCGGCGAGAGCGGCGTTTCGAACATCGGAGTCATCGTCGCTGAGGAATGGTTCAAGCAAAGGGCGTACGTCGGAGCTGCCATGCTCACCAGCACACTCTGCAGCGCGTTGACGAACTCTCCAATACTCGCTGTGTCTTGCTTTCTCTAACATCATCCCGATCTGGGAGGGAGCTAGCTTGATCGCAGCTTCCAGGGCGGCAGCCTGAACATCATCATCGGAGTCATTCTCCAAGCGTTCCATTACGATTGGAAGCGCTGCTGGCAAGCCGCTCGTGCCCAAGTCGTGAACGAGGTCACGACGCTCCGACCATCCCGCGTGTTCCAACACATCGCTAACTAACTTGGGAATGTCTTCGTATTCGCAGCGAATCGCGAGTCTTAGGGTTTTTTGTTGGTCATTTGTTTCGAGGTCATTCCATCGTTGCAAAAGGACTTCAAGGATGTCAGGGTCGTTGAATTCATCGAGGTAGCCAAACGCGACATGTTGTACCATTGAGTTGTCGTCGTTGAGCACACGAAGAAGGAGCTCTTTTCTTGATTCCAGCTGAACCAACAACAAGTTTTGGGCTGCAAAGGCACGTGTTCTGTAGTGCCTATCATCGAGAAGCTGTTCCAGCCGCTCAGTGATGTTGTCAGGGTTGTATGCGAGAAGCTCTGTTGCTGCGACATACCGGACTTCGTCCTCTTCGATCTCTTCGAGCTTTTCGACCCAAGGCCAGATCGTCTCACGAGCGTGCTCTCGAAGGTACGGCAAGACCAACTGAGCGCCCACAAGTTGTAGCTCCGATAGCTGCTCCATCAAGTCTTTTGTGAGTGTTTCTTTGTCTTCGGTCTGAACGATATGTTCAAAGGCTGTTTGCGCCACGCTGTCGTTGCTATCAGCAATGTAACGGAGGAGCTTGTTGTATTTTAACTGCGCAGCGTCTTCTCGCCCGAAGCGTTCCAACCAGCGGAGGTAACCTGTAAGTGCTGACTTTCGAACGTCACCATCGTTGTCTACCAAGAGAGTGTTGATGTGTTCCAGGTCGTCTTCGTTCCCGTATTGACCGAGCAATTCGCCTGCTAAGGTTCGTTTTCGCCATTCCCCCTCTGCTACGACGCCACGTAGCTCTTCCAATCCTTCTTCTGGGGAAAGGCTCACCATGGCTTTCATGGCTGCTTGTTGCACATCGGAGTCATCGTCGTTGAGGCCTTGCTTGACCAACGGGACCAGGTCGGACAAGTCCAGCTTGGTGTTTCGATTGAACTCTTCTAGCACAATATGGGCGTGCTGGCGCGGCTTCCAGTGGCTATCTTTGAGGTGCTTCTTAATAAGGGGAACAATCGTATCCGGCTCCACCTGGAGAGAGAGCAGGCTATGCAAACCAGCGGTTCGCACGTCATCGTCGTCGTCCAAGAGTGCCTTGCGTACGAACTCAAGGCACTTCTCTGTGCCTTTTGCTTTTGCATCTTCGTCGTCGTGCCATCCGCGTTGGGCCAGCACTCCGATGTATTGGGTCAACGTTCGCCGTCCACTCCAGCCAGCTGTCTTGTATTCGTTCTGTGCATGAAGCAAGGAGGCATCAGCGTTGTAAAGTGCCAACCGCTCCATGATGGGTGCAAGCTCGTCCTCTGCATAGCTACTGAGTTGTTGGATGTGGTTTTGTACTTCAGTCGGAGTGTATGGTGTCATATCCACGGCAGTTGGAGAGGGTTGTTCGCTCATTGTATGTTGGGCACCTTTGGATGAGAGGGGTGTGTCATCTGTTTGTGCAAGACACTATGCTGCTCATGGTAGTCATATTGTGTCACACTGCAAGGCGGGCAGGGGAGGTTGGGTTGTTGGATTAGTGGATGAGATATTGGTGGATGGCTTGAAGCAAGTCGGAGCGTGAGATGGGCTTGGTGAGGTAGAGGTTGCATCCGGCTTTCAAGGAGCGCTCTAGTTCGCCTTGAAGTGCATGGGCGGTCAAGGCTATCACTGGCGTTGGAGGGCGACTGCTGGAGTCTTCCAATTGGCGGATGGCTTTTGTGGCTTCGAGTCCGTCCAGAACGGGCATTTGCATGTCCATAAGGACCAACGCTATCGAGTGATCGCTGTGGAACAAGGTGAGGGCTTCTGCTCCGTGTTGAGCTTGACTTACTTGGTAGCCTGCTTGTTTCAGTGTGAGCGTGGTTAGCCTCAGATTGATCGCGTTGTCGTCAACTACCAGGATATGTTGCCCGTTTCCTTGTGGAGGAGTGTCCTGTTCTTGTTGGAGGGGTTGGGCTTCTTCGTCTTGCCAGAGGGTGAACGGGTGAGTAAATGAAAAGGTGGTTCCGACATGCTCCACAGACTCCAGCCAGATCTCTCCGCCCAACAATTCCACAAGACGTTTGGTAATGGTTAACCCGAGGCCTACACCAGTGTTGAGGACCTGCGTGGTTTCATGGGCCTGGGTAAACATCTGAAACACTGTGTTGTGGGCTTCCGTCGGGATTCCAATCCCTGTGTCTCGTACTGAGAAGACCAACGTGTTGGAGCTTTGCATCGCGACAGAGAGAGTGATGGAGCCTTCTTGTGTGTACTTAATGGCATTCCCAAGAAGGTTGTTGAGGATTTGCTGTAGTCTCCTTGTGTCCGTTCGAATGGACACTTGAAGCTGCTCAGGGATTTGATAGTCAAAGGTCACGTCACAGCTGCTGAGGAGTCCTTGGGCCATCGACTGCATCTTTTGGAACAGATCGGTGAGCGAGCAACGCTGGTACTGGAGCGGTAGCTCTCCGGCTTCTATCTTGGAAAGATCCAGAATGTCGCTGAGGAGTTGCTGTAGGAGTTCGCCCGACTCCTGAATGACAGTGAGGTATTCCTTTTGCTCTTCCCGTGACTTGTTGTGCGACAACATGATGTCAACGTAGCCCAGTATGGCGTGCAAAGGTGTGCGGATCTCGTGTGACATCTTAGCCAGGAACTGCGTTTTGGCTTTGTCGGATTCTTCAGCTTTGTTCCGGGCGGCCTCCCGCTCTTCTTCGACGCGTTTGCGGTCAAAGAATGTGGGAATCTCGAAGTGCACTTGGTGTCTGGAAAAGTCAGGTGCAAATCGCTGAAGGTGCTCTTGGATTCTGTGGGGGGGTGCCATGACAAAGGTGCAAGTGTCATCACCACAAGCTCTGCACTTGATCTCCACAGAGGTTAACTCCAGTCCAAAGCTTTCTTCGCACCAGCCAGAGGAGTAGCCGGCGTTCATGCTGCACACGGGGAGGTCGGAGCGAATGCCTGCGGCTTGCCAGGAGTCCGCTTCAAACGAATAGGGATGGTGATAGACAATCACGTAGTCGTCAGTCGGCGATGGATCGCTTTGGGGGAGTATATCGACGGAGGCCCAGCCTGTATAAGCGAAGTGAACCGGACCTGCAGCTAGCTTGGAGATGGGGTCTTCCAAGCCCATGTGGGTGTGGAAGTTGTGGGCGTCTTTTTTTCCGATCACATGGGCGACGTCAAAGAGAAGTTGCTTGCCAATAAGGAAGGCTTCGTGCTGTCCTCGATCGGCGTACAAGTTGGCGATGGTCCTAAGGAAGTCGTAGGACAGGGAGGAGCCGCGAACCAAGACGTACCGTTGTCCTGCGATCTCAATGGTGGCTGCGGTTGGATCCGCGTGAAAGTGAGAGAAAAAGGCTTTGACTGTCTCTTCAGCCTTTTGAAAAATCGATTGAAATTGTGGCTCTACGCTAACGGTTGGGCCATTCGCCGAGAACACCGAGGACTTCTCTTGCAATTGTCCTTCAAGTTCCCGGACTTTGGCTTCAAGCTCTTGGATACGTTTGTGAAGAGTGTTTGAATCGCCCATCGGCCTTCCAATCGTTGCAAGCTAGTGATGCAGAGTGTCTGCTGGGTTTGTTTGACCTTGGTCTATCTCAGGGAGTGGCTTTGCTTCGTTGGGAGGTTGGGCTGCGGCGGATCGGATGTTTGCGGCGTTTCACCTTGTAGGTATCGACAGCCTTACGCGCTGTGCCTGGGAAGTCGGAGAACATCCCATCCAAACCCAAGCTCATAAAGAAATGATACTCTGCTGTTGGGTTCTTTTTGAAAAGCGGTGAGAGGAACAGCGCTTCGTCGCGAAAGGTGTAGGCATGCACCAACAGTTTGTGCTTGTGAGCGCGGTCGATCAGGCCTGTGCTTGTGAGCGATGTGGCTTTTCGACCTTTGGGCAAGATCAGTCCTTTCCAGGGACCAATTCCGTCCGCATAGCTTGCCACAAACTTGAGGCCTTTGTCCGTCATCAGGTCGCCATAGGTTCGTTTGTCTTTGGACACAACGAAGTCATAAGGCTTGTACTTCTTTGTGTAGAGCAACTGAATCAATTTGACCTTGGTTTTGCTGCGTAGGTATTGAAGGTTGCTGACTTCAAACGATTGGATGAACACGCGCGCCTTGCTGTGGTTCATATCTGCGTTTTTCAACTCTTTCAAGAGCTTGTCTTCGAGGGGAAGGCCAATGCTTCGGAAGTAGCTGGGGTGCTTGGTTTCGGGGTAGACCCCGATCTCTCGTCCTTGGGAGCAGTTCAGCTCTTGGACCAAGCCCAGGATCTCACGGAATGTCGGGATGTCGTACTTCCCGTTGTGTACCTTGGTTCGAAAGGGCATCGACTGTTTGGCACGTAGGGTCTTGATCTCCTTGAGGGTGAAGTCTTCGGAGAACCAGCCTGTGACTTTTCTTCCATCTATGATCTTGGTGGTTTTGCGCTTGGGAAACTTCTTCGCCACGTCCGTTGTTTGCGACAATTCATTCTCATGCCGTGCGATGAGGACGCCGTCTTTGGTGCTGACCAAGTCGGGCTCTATGTAGTCGGCCCCTTTTCGGATCGCGAGGCTGTAAGATGCCAGCGTGTGTTCAGGCAACCATCCGGGAGCGCCACGGTGACCAATGACAAGGAATCTTGGAGGAGTCTTGGAAGACTTGGACTTGCCAGGGCAAGCCTCAGCTAGAGTGAAGGGGCTGACGAACGAAACAAGCATGGTGAGCAAAACGATTGTGACATGGCTTTGTTGCATTCGGTATCTCCCTGGATTGGTTTCAGACTGTTGCTTTGGAAGAAGTCTATCGCGTCTTGGGCTTGCTTCCTTTCAAAGTCTTTGGAAGTTTCTTCATGGATTCTGTAATCCATCGTACCAGTTGTGCCTTGCTCTTGTCATCCAGTTTGGCCTTGGAGTGGGTGTAGGTGTACAACTTCACCGGCATGGTTCCTTCTTCAATGGTTTCCTTCATCTCTTTAAGCAGGTGACGCTTCTTGAAGGTGTTGTAGGTTCCCCATTCGGAGAAGTTGAGCTCGCTCCTCCCTTCGTTCACGTCATGTACGACGAGCCAGGACACGGGCGCGACTTTGCTGTACCAAGGCCATGTGGTCTCGTTGGAGTGGCAATCGTAGCACGATGTCTTGAGCAGTGCCTTGATCGCTGGAGGAGCTTGTAGGTCGGCGCGAACTGCAGGATTGGTTCGAGATGCAGGTACAAGTTGAATCAATCCAAACAGCACAACTGCGGGCAATACAATGAACAGAAGAAGTCGTTTCACTTTTTTTCTCCCTCGTTTTGGAGTGTTGTATGGTGAGAATTGCCATTCTTGTCAACTCCCTCCAACAAGCGGAGTGTTGGCTTTTCATCCCAGGAGACGGTTTTATGTTTCTTTTACTCGACTGCAATTTGTCTGATGCATCAGGAGATACATTCGTTAAAGCGCTGGAACGGATGATGCCGTCTGATGCTGGCTTTCATACCGTTCGGCTTGCACAAGCAAACGGAGCGGATTGGAAAGATGAAGTGAAAGCTGGCCGGTATACAGGGATTGTTGTGTCGGGAAGTGGGGCCTGTCCTGAAGACGACACTCCTTGGGTTCAACAGTTCGCGCTTGATATGCGCGAGGTGACGGCATGGGGAGTGCCCACCTTTGGATTGTGCTTTGGCCATCAACTTCTCGCCCATGCCTGGGGAGGGAAGGTCGAACAAAAGGTCTTGGGGTACAAAATCCGTGACATCTGTGACGTTGAAGTCAACGATTGGGAAGGGGCAACTCCAGTGTTTGCTGACTCTTCTCAAGCAACCTTGGAGGTTCTTTCTTCCCATCAAGATCAGGTCGTTCAGGCTCCAGAGGGGTGGTCTGTTGTTGCCTCGTCGGATCGTTGTCCCATCCAGGCACTCCGTGCACCTGAGTTACCCATCTTGTCGGTTCAATGGCATCCTGAGGCAGACGAAGGGTTCATTCTAGACAATCCGCACCCGGATTGGGAACGGATCGATGCAAGCCGCCTGACTACGTTGTCAGGGAGCCGAATCTTGCGTGAATTTTTGGGGGAGAATCAGGCGTAGAGGGCTGACTTCAGGATGAAGCCCGCCTTAGCAGAGGTTGAGGGAAAGGGTTGAGAGAGACTCTTAGTGAGTCTTGACCCACTTGGTGTGGCAACGGGTGTAGGTCTTGGGCATGCGGGTGCAGGAGGTCTTCCAGCGACGCTTGACCGAGCACTTGGTGTAGTTACGGGGGCGACGGGTGCAAACGCGGTTGACAGTGCGCTTGACAGAGCACTTCTTGAAGTTGACGGGGGTGCGCTTGCAGGTGGTGCGCCATTCGCGCTTCACGCGGCAGCGGTTCCAACGGCTCCAGTAGTACTTGCACTTCTTGTTGTAGCGACAGCGGTATTTGCCGTAGCACTTGGTGAAGGTGCGGCTACCCACCTTGTAACGGCGGCA
>SBHC01000071.1 GCA_006226375.1 Deltaproteobacteria bacterium
GGGCTGGTGTCGGATTGACAGTGGGTGTCCTTCAAGCAAGGAACACAGCGTCCTTTGGACGAGCTGTTGTCCAGCAAACAGCGTTCAGGGCAGTTTTCGCACCCTGGAATGGATACCGCTACTTCTCCTCCGCAACCCAGGAATACAAACATTCCAAAGGCGCAGAGGTAAGCGGCGAGTCGTAGAGCAAGTCGCAATCTCATGGGCTTCCTTTCTCGGAAAATGGAGGTCATGGCCATTAAGGTTTCTGTCTGTCTCTCTACTCGTTCTATAAAAAGAACGCAAATGTACAAACTCTTTTGTCGAAAAAAATTGCTTTTATTGCAAGTTTCCTTCGAAGAGAGGCCTACTTGTAGGGGGAATGTTGAGCTTTCGGTACGGGGTAGAGCGAGCTGGAAACGGCCTGTGAGATAGACCCTCCGAGAAGAGGAAGGGTCTCAGTTTGGGAAGGGAAAGAGGATGGAATCAACCTGTGCTGCGAAGGCCAGCAGCAATTCCGTTGAAGGTTTGTAGCATAACGTCCCGGAGACGTTGGGTTTCTGGAGTGGTGTCTGTCTCAGGGCGGGAACGAAGTCGGTGGAGAGTTTCAACCTGAAGCAGGTGAAGTGGACGCAACCACTTGTTGCGCGCTCCAATTTGACGCTGGAACACTGGGCGGTGGGCCAGCAGCGAGTCGCGACCTGTCACTGAGAGAATGGCATCCTGGGTTCGATTGTAAGCTTCGTGGATGTGGTCAAAGATGCGTTGGGCTGTCGCTGGCTCCGTGGCCAATGTCACATACAGAGAAGCCATTGACATATCGGCTTTGACCAAAGACATCTCAGCGCTGTCCACGAGGAAGCGGAAGAACGGCCAATCGCGGTACATCTGCTGCAACAACTCTTGGTCAGTCTCGCTGCTGGTGATGGCCTGGCCCACACCGTACCATCCAGGCAAATTGAAGCGGCTTTGCATCCACGAGAAGACCCAGGGAATGGCGCGGATGTGTCCTGGATTCACTGCGCCTCCTCGGCGGGTAGCTGGGCGTGAACCAATTCGCAGTCGGCTGATCTCATCAATCGGGGTGACCCACTGCCAGAAACGCAAAAAGTCGGGCGTTTCAAACACAAGCGAGCGGTAGGCTTGCAGCGAGTGCTCGGTCAGTTGGTCCATGGTTTGGGCCCAGGCTTCGGGTGCAGGCTCAGGTGAGGACTCATGCGCCGAAGACAGAAGCACCGCGCTGGTCACTTGCTCCAGCTGACGGCGGGCCAAGGTGGGCGAAGAGTAACGAGCCGAGATGACTTCGCCTTGCTCGGTCACTCGGAATCGGCCGTTGAGCGTTCCAGGTGGGAGTGCCTGGATGGAGCGGTTGGTTGGGCCTCCACCGCGGGCTACGGTTCCGCCTGTCCCGTGGAAGAAGGAGTAGCTGATGCCTGCCTTTTGGCAAGAGGCAGCCATGGTGGATTGGGCCTGATACAACGACCATTTGGAGGCAAGGAAGCCACCGTCTTTGTTGCTGTCGGAGTAGCCCACCATAATCATTTGGTGATGACCGCAGGTTGCCAAGTGCTTCCGATACACAGGAAGGGAGAACAACCGCTCCAAGATCTTGGGAGCAGCCACAAGATCGTCCACCGTCTCAAACAGAGGGACAATCGAGAGTCCTTCGGAGCCACCGGTCCATCGAGCCATCAAAAGCACTGCGAGGAGGTCAGCCACTCCTTGCGTCATCGAGATGATAAAGGGTCCCAGCAGCGCTGAGCCGTACAACGAGCGAGTCCGATGAATCAGTCGGAACAAGGCCCAGGTTTGTGAGGTCTCAGGTCGAAAGCCTGGCGTGGGAGACAGGCGGGGTGGCTCCTGACGGAGCTGTCTCAACAAGATCTCGGTTCGTTTGTCGTTGTCGAGCTTGGCAAAGTCTTGGCACTCTCCAAGGGCGCGTAGCGTTTCACCGAGAGACTCGTTCAAGCGGGCTGAATCCTCACGAATGTCGAGGCGTGCGGTGTGCAGCCCAAACGCTGACACTTGCTGACGAAGGCCCTGAAGCTTTCCGCCCTGAAGCGGAGCGGGCATCGACTCTTGTATGTAGCGCAACACCATGTCCACATCTTCCGGGTGGACAATGGCTTTGTGGGTGGATTCTGAAAGCAGATGGGGAACCATCTTGGCCTGGGAAGCTTCTGCCAAGTCACTGGCCAGCGCACCCAGACAAAGCCGGTACAACTCGTCAGGGTAGCGGTCTTGCAAGAAGCGGACATGGTTGGAGAGAGGCTGCCGTGCCTCAAACCATTGGAGCAGCTCGTGCTTGGCTTTGAGTCGATCCCCCTGAACACTGAGGTGACGACCCAACATCGTGACCGCTTTGCGATGCTTCTCGACAGCCAAACCACGATGCAGTCGCAACGTCTCGGCCGTTACCTTCGCGGTTACGTTGGGGTTACCGTCCCGGTCTCCACCCATCCAGGACGCGATGCGTAGCCAGGGCTTCTGGAACGAGACGCCAGGATAATGCTTGGCCAGTCCATCCTGGAGTGTTTGGTACACGTGGGGAATCTCATCCCATAGGACGTTCTCTAGAATGTAGAGTCCGGTACGTACTTCGTCCGTGACGGAAGGTCGGATGGTTCGAGAACGTCGTGTCAACCAAAGGCTGGTGAGCTCCTCTCGAATCGTGCGCTCGGCTTCTTCTTTTTCCCGAGGCAACGTTCTGCTGTTGGACATCAGCTGAAGTTGCTCTGCGATACGCTGAAACTTCGACAGCACCGTTCGTCGTTTGATCTCTGTGGGGTGAGCTGTAAAGACCAGCTCAATGTCGAGGTTGTTGAGCAACGTTTGCAAGTCTTTGGCTTTGAAGCCCTGTTCTTTGAGTTGGCCCAACGCATGCTGGATGGATTCTTCGATCGGTGCCGGGTGGTTGTTCAGCTCACGTTGATGGAGGACACGGCTGCGTAGCTCATCTTCAGCGATGTTGAACAAGTCAAGCCAGATGGTTGTGGCGAGAGCAACGTGGAAGGACTCCTCCTCTGTCAACCCTACAATCATCTCGCGAAGGGTGGCTGTGTTGTCCAAGCCGTCTTCTTGATCTTCCAACTCAATCTGTTCTTTCAAACGTTCGAGTAGAGAGAGCAGTGGGTGGAGATCCAGTTGTTGAAGGGCTTGGGAAAACAAGTCCAACAACCAAGTCATTGTGTCGTTCAGTTGCTTCCATTCATCAATTCGCTGCATGAGCTTTCCTCGCGGGCAAAGGGAATGAGACCGTTATTTGATGTATTCGTTCTTCTTCGCGATCGCAAGGGTTGCTTTTGAGGAGAGCTTGATTTTCTTGTGATATTTCAAGGAAAAACAACGTTGAACGAGACTCCTGAAAGCCCAACTTCGTGTGTGCGGTAGGCCTCCGATGTTCGTGTTGCAGGGTTGGATTTTGATGCTGGTGGCGAACTTGAACGACAGAGATTGTGAGGAGAGAAGGCTGGTTGGACCGAAGAGAATCCAACACCAAAGGGAGTCCTTCGTGTGGGGTCTTTGCGGTTAGTCGTAACGTTTCCCTGGGTTCGGGATTCGCCTTGACTCTTTGCGCCCATCTTTGTAGGCGATCTCAACCACAAGGTTGTTGGGGTACGCTCCCCCTGCTTTGTTGAACCGGAAGTGCTCCCGTCCGCCGTTGGCAAAGCCGCTTGAGCGGCCCTGTTCCAACACGTTTCCGTTGCCGTCTTTCAAGGTAACACCTTGAACGTTATTCGATTCTTTTTCAGAGGTCAGAACCACCAGCTTGCCGCCGTTTTCACTTTGCGGTTTGAACAAGAATCCACCCGGTCCATCGCTGGCGTTGGAGGCTTGTCCGAGGGAGGCATTGTTGGCTTGACCTGGTCGTCGTGTGGGGTTGGCTTGGCCCGGAGGGGTTGCGATTCCTTTGTTCGGTCGTTGGGCGTTTTGGGCCGCGAGGTTGCCCAGCGCGTTCCCGCGTGCTTTGCCTCCGCCTTGCTTGGCTTTTCTCATCGCCTTTCGCTTCTTGCGTGCTCGCTTTCCAGGCGCTTTGGCGGTTGTTCCTTGTGCGCCACCTGGAGCGGGAGGTGTTTGGGCTGCAGGTGTCTGCATCCCGGCTCCAGGATTACCTTGCTGGCTTCCCATGAGTTGTAGCATTTGCTGCATCAAGTGAGACAACGATTGGAGGATCTGGTTGGCCGTCTGCATCAACGCTTCGGGGTTGGCTCCTGCTCCGTTCATAGAAGCTGTTTGAGCGTTCTGGGCAACAGAGCCGAAGCCTCCGCTCTGAGCAGCAAATTGAGCATCCGCCTGAATGTTGGGGCCGGTCGATGCTCCCAGGCCAAAGCTAGGGTTGGCATGGGGAGAGAGCACCGGGGGCATCGAAGGGGATGACATTGGAACTTGGAACGAAGGGGTGGGCCATCCTGTTGCGTCCGGACCATTGCCTATACCTTGCACCATGATGCTTCTCCTTCCAACTTGAGTGGTTGATAATAGATTGTCTATCTATCGATGTAGAAGGAGTTTTTGTTCTTTGTCAAGGAGATGGTGGACGTGAAGAGCGGGGAGAAGAGAGACTTGTAGGCTGTCTGCCTGGAGGGTTGGGAAGAGGTCTTAGGACTCGCGGATGTCCAGGGACATGATCTGGTCGCCACCTGCGATCGCGTTGACCACGGTTTGTCCGTTGCCGGTTACTTTACCGAAGACAGCGTGCTTTCCATCCAACCAGGGAGTGGGCACGTGGGTGATGAAGAACTGGCTACCGTTGGTGTTGGGGCCAGCGTTCGCCATGCTCAACACACCAGGTTCGTCGTGTTTGAGTTGCAACGCGCTCTGCTCATCAGCCCACTTGTAGCCGGGACCTCCGCGGCCTGTTCCCGTGGGGTCACCACCTTGGATCATGAAGTTGTCAATCACGCGGTGAAAGACGATTCCGTTGTAGAACCCATCGCGAGCAAGGAATACAAAGTTGTTTACGGTTTGCGGAGCTTGTGCAGCAAACAGCTCAATCTCAATCACACCTTTGTTGGTGCTCATGACTGCAGTGTAGTTCTTGCTGGGGTCAATGGACATGGCGGGGGGTGCATTGTACTGCTTCGACATTGCTTCTCTCCACTTGTAACGCCCCAAATTTGGGGCGGGATTGGGTTTCGATTCAAAATCGGGGGCAACTCTAGCAAAGAAGCCACACGAGCGCAAGCAAACCCTCTCCTCTCCTTCTTGGTTTTGGTTTTCTTCGCTGGTTTCATCGACCTTGCAAGGTGACAGGCAAGCGAGACAACTTGTGAACAATCCACATCGACTGAAATCGCAAGGTCTTGGAAGGTTCGGTCAGTCGGATGTTCTGAGTCTGTTCCACCAAGGTTCGAAGGGCAATCGAAGCCTCCAGGCGGGCCAACGGTGCGCCCAAACAATAGTGAATCCCGCGACCAAATCCAAGGTGTGGATTGGGAGAGCGGGTGAGGTTGAGTCTGTTGGGGTTGTCAAACACAGATGCATCACGGTTTGCTGACAACAAGGACAACAGCACAGGTGCAGCAGCAGGTATCTCTGTACCATGTAGTGAAATGGGTTCACGAGCGTAGTACAGCTCTGATGTGAGAAAGGGTCCATCGTAACGGATCAACTCTTCAATCGCCATCTCCATCGACTCGGGTGAATGTCGCAATGTCTCGAACTCTTCCGGGTGTCTGAGAAGGGTGTGAAGCCCATTTGTAAGCAAGCTTACCGTAGTCTCGTGCCCTGCTGTGAGGAGCAAAAAGACCATCGCTACAAGTTCGTCTTTGCTTAAGGTTGAGCCTTCCTCTTCGGCTTGTACCAATCCTGTCATAAGGTCATCTTGTGGTGAGCGGCGGCGTTGTTCCGCTAGATCTTCTATGAATCCAACAAACCCTTTAATGGAGCGGATCATGGACATGATCCCAAGTGGAGAGGGCGGCTTCATGATACGATGGACCCAGTCAAAAAATTGGGGAAGGTCTTCTTCGGAGACACCAACCAATCTTGCTATCACCTCCACCGGAAGGGGCAAAGCAAACGACTCCACAAAATCAATCGAACCTTTCTGCAAGCATTGCTCCAACAGTCTGTTGGTGATGGATTGAATGATAGGTGCAAGAGAGGCCACTCGTTTGGGAGTAAATGCTTGCTGTACAAGGCTTCGCAACCTACGGTGATCTGGGTCGTCCATCGTCAGCATGTTGTTCATCAGCGGCTGGGCAAACTTGGGTATCCACATGGCCCGACGCGCCCGCCGATTGCCTTGCACATTGGTGGGGTCTTTGACCAGTCGTTTGTCAGACAAAAGACTCTTTACATCATCGTATCGTGTGATCAGGTAGGCATGACGAAACATGGAGAGCTTGAGGCGAGACACTGGAGAGTTCTCTCGCAACCATGCCAACGTTTCGTGTGAATTCTGCACAAACTCTTTGCTGTTCATCTTGATGGTTTTCATCGTGTGGTGTCCTTTTGCTGGGGCTCGGTCCTGGCTAGGTCAGAATGGGTTGTGGTCTCTTGAGCGTGACATCCTTCCAAAAACAGATGAGTTAGGATTTGTGCTGTGCGATCAATATCCCCCGAAAGGTGAGGTTTTTGTGTGATTGCGATACCGGCTATCATGCCGACGAGTGCTCCTGTTAAGAGTTCGGGGTCTCCTTCCAGAGTCCCTCGCTGAACTAGGGAGTCAAAGTAGAGCGTAAGCTGTTTGCGGGCCTGTGCTTCCAAAGCGAGCAAGTGCTTCACAATCTCTTGCTCTTCGTCAGAAGCTGTGACCCCTGCCAGGAGAAAAGGACCGTGATCTTGCCATGTCAGCAAAGCCATTCGTATGAGCTGTTGCAGCGCACTTGACACATCTGCTGAACCATCGAGAGGTAGTTGCTGCAGAACTGTGCGTGGAGTTCGTTCATCAGCGTAGGCTGTAAGGAGTCCCTTTCTGCTTCCAAAATACCGATAGATCGTAGCCTCACCGACCTGAGCTACCTGGGAAATAGCTTCCAAGGTTGCTTTGGCAAGTCCTACACCCCGTGAAACTTCTACCAAAGCATCCAGAATCCTCTCTCGTGGCGGTTTCAGTTGCCTGGGATCGATGGCGATTTCCCTCTCTTTCTGTAGCGCTTCCAGCAACCCCTGTTTGGAACCAAATCGTCGATACAGTGTTCCCCGTGATACACCTGATTGTCTTGCTACATCGGCCAGACTCCATGCTAGACCGCTTTCTCTGTACAATTGTTCTGCTGTGTCCAAGGCTTTGTGGATTCGACTTTGCTTTTGCGGCATTTCCTCTCCGTTGTGTTTTCGTTTGCCTGAGTCGTTTGATAGTCTAGTCTATCGATTGTTTCTTTTTTGTCAAGGCAAAGCTCAACTTTGGATGTGATTCGACTTTGAAAAGAGGTTGTTGTATGGCCAGAACCTGTGGAACAGAGAGAGTTTATCTTTGGGCAGGGTGAGAAGAGGGTTTGGAGGCTGGATGTGGCTTGGGAGGCTGGAAGAGCTTGTGCAGAAAGCGTCGAAGTACGTTGTAAGGAGGTCGCAACACTGCAAGGCTACGTACCCGATGTCGATGACGCTTGTACTGGGCCGGTGTCATCGAACGAAGCTGTTGATAAATCCGTGCGAGCTTTTTTCGTCCCAGCGCTTTGTTGCCGTTCTTGTACTGTTGGTAGGCCGCGTCGAATCTCAGCAGGAACAGCTGGGGACGGCGCTTTACAGCTTGTTGCAACAACTTGAGCTGTTGCTTTCGTTGTTTGCGGAGGCCGTGAAGCTGAGCCAACTCTGTCAGCACATACACCGAGGGTCGCCTGGAGTAACGAAGAATGCGCTTGTACAGAATCATGGCGATCTTCATCTGAGCCGGTTTTTGCTTGCGCGCGGCCCAAGCACATCGATACAAGAGCGAGAGGTAGCTGCGGTGACGAATGTTTTGGCGAGCACGCAAGAACTTGATGCATCGACGAAACACCCTCTTGTACTGCCGTGTCTGAAACATCTCGTATGCCGTGATTCCTCGAAGAGCGTAGTAGTTGTTGGGGCTGAGCTTCAACCATTGCAACGACGCTTGGTACGCCTTCTTGTATTGTTTGGTCCGTGAGTATAGCAACGACAAAAAGTTCCAACCTCGCGTTGCTTTGGGGTGAACGTCAAGGAGCTTTTTTACATGCTGGATGGCAAGCTTGTAGTTGTTCTGTGCCTTCGCCACAAACGCCAACTCCAGCATCGCGTTGGGATCGTTGGGGCGAATCTTAAGGAGAGCTTTGGTTGCCTCCATGGCTTGGGGATACCTCCGCTCAAAGCGATATCCCATCGCGACATTGAGCATGGAGCTGTAGTGTCCAGGCTTTCGTTGAAGAGCGGCTTGGAAGTTCTTCCGAGCGAGCTTGTATTTGCCCATGCGCTGGAAGTTGAGACCGATCATGTAGTAGGGGTAGAACGAGCGTGGGTAATGTTTGGCCAAGGCTCTGTAAACCTTGTTGGCCTTGCCGTACTTGCGTTGCCCTTGGTAGCATTCCGACAACCCAGCAAACATGCCTCGGGTGGGGCGAGTGGCTTTGGCGAAGTAGCGCTTGTAGTAAGGAATGGCCTTCGCACACTGTCTCATCGCGTAGTATGCGACAGCAGTGTTGCGGATCGCGTCCAAATGATTGGGGTTGTTGGTCAGAATCTTTTGGTAGTAGACAAGGGCTTGTTTGGGCTTTTTCTGGATCTGTTGCAACAAACCCAACTGAAACAAGCCTTGCTCGTTTCCAGGATGTGCTTTCACGAGGTGAAGGGCTACTGCTTCGGCGGCTTTGTACTTCTTGAGGTTTCGCAGCACAACGATTTGGTTGTAGAGCCCTGTTTTGTAGTTGGGGCGAAGGGCCATCGCCTTGTCATAGAACGACTCCGCTTCCTTGTAGCGACCTTGCATGTGATACGACTGACCCTGGTAGTAGAGGGTGTCGAAGTCGTTGGGTTTTCGCTCCAACAGCGCCTTCAGGTATCGGTCTGCTTTTTTGTACTGCTTTTGACGCATAGCGATGCGCGCTTCCAGCATCTGGAGAAGAGGCTTGAGTTGTGTTCGCTTTCGCAGCGCAGGCAAGAGTCGTTCGGCCTGCTCGAAGGCTTTGTGCTGCAAGGAGGTCTCGACGTATCGGCTGACAATGCGAGAGTCATCCGGGCTCTTCTTCATCGAGTGTTCGTAGGCTGCATACAACACTTGAAGGTAGCGAGCTTTGCGCCGGGGGTCTTCCTTCATCAGCTTGGTTGTAAGGTGGGCCAGTTGTGAGAGGGGAGCTATCAGTTCTGGGCGCAAACGATGGGACTTTCGCAAGTGATACCAGGCTCGTTTCAAGTTGCGAAGCTTGGGCTTTTGGTACAACAAACCCAGGTCAAAGTGTGCCAAATGATCGTTGGGGTTGTAACGTAGCGCCGTTTGCAGCACCTCTTTGGCCTTAGGGTACTTTTGGGCTCGCATCAAGATCGCGCCAAAGGCTGGATAGTGGGTGTTGCCAAACTCGTTGGTTCCCGGCATCAAACGAAGCGCCTTCCGCATGTTCTGCATCGCTGCTTGATGCTTCCCCATGTAGGAATAGCATAGCGCCATATTGCGGTACGTGAAGCTATCGCTGGGGTCGAGCTTTTCCGCTTGCTTGTAAGCTTGGAGTGCCTCTTTGTAGCGGTTCTTTTGCCGCAGCAACGCCCCGTATTGCAGCCAGGGGTCGATCGCGGATGACTCCAAGGTTGTAGCGGTTCGTAGCGCTGCCAAGGCTGCATCGTTTTTGCCCAACACCTGCAGCGCAGCGGCTTTCAGCGAGTAGGGCTTGTAGTTCTTTGGACTCACTTGAAGCGCCCTGTCGTACTGAACGATCGCTCGACGATAATGGTGCGAGCGAAGTGCGAGGTTGCCTGTCGCTGTGTAGTAAGCGACCTTGGCAAAGTTCACCACAGACAGCCCACGTACGGCATGAATGGAAAGCAACAACACCAGACCCACCATCACAAACGCAACCCCAGGTATGGGTGTGGAGCGAGAAGGTTGTCGGACAGACGGAACTGGCTTCGGCTGTTCGCCTGCTTCGGACTGTTCCGTGCCTGGGTTGGCTTTGGCTTGCTTGGCAAAGTGGGGAAGCTTGTCGATAAACACAACCCGCCAGGAGCGATACAGCAAGTAAAGAAAGAAGGGGACGCCCACAGCGAGGAAGGCTTCGGCTGTAATTTGCAGCGAGAGGATCGCAAACACCTTGTCTCGGGCTGCGACAAAGAACATCAGGCAGTTGGTGGCCACCAACACCCAGCCCATGTGCAAAAACAACCGCGATGATGCAGGGAGCTTGCTGTTGGCCCGGTTCACAAACAGCGGGCCGCTGGAGTAAAAGCTCCAAATTGTAGTGTAGATGTAAAGCAAGACAGGGGACAGAATCCCAAACAGATTGGCCGTGCTGGCACCCTTCGGGAAGTACGCAGACATTGCACGCGGTGCAATCACCAGCAGAAGCAGGGACAGCAAGAACAAGTTGACAGCGAGGAGTCCTGGCGGTCGCCGTTGTCGAAGCCACTGCGCAACCAGCGCGACGCAACCCAACAACACAGCGACGCCGAAAGGCACCAGAAAGGTTCCTCGGGCGAGATAAGGAAAGGCTGCTGCGACCAACAACACCAGGGTGAGGATGGTAAGACTGAACCCACCCAAGAGTCGGAGCGTGACAAAGCCGTACCACTGTCCCAAAGTCACAGAGCCATCAAGGGCATCGCGACCCAACAAGTACCAGTACGCGACCAACATTAAGATGGTCGAAAATTGGGCGGCGCTTAACCCCAACATGACGCTCATACGGGAGGGAGCCTGGAACAAGATATGATAGCCCGACACCGACAGCGCAAACAGATGAAGGATGACGATGGCAAGTTGCAGCGCACGGTTGCGCCGTTCGCGGTAACCCAGCCAACACAACAGAAAATGGAGGCTGCCTGCGGTGTAAGGAAGCCAGGACTGAACAGCGGGAACTCCCGAAGAAAGTAGCCAAAGTTGACCCGTTAGAACCAAACAAAAAGGGACGCTGTAGCTGGGATGTGCGGTCTGTAAGCCTTGCAGCATAAAGAACCACCCCACAAGAAACAGAAGGACTGAGAGTCCAATCACGAAGGGGGGAAGCCCTGTTGCGCCCAACAACGCTACCGAAAGCTGGTTGGGGTGAAGGGCCTGCAACGCGGCCTGCCCCGATGGGGAGTAGGGGTTGATCCATTCCCGCTCAAACGAGCCTTGGAATACAAACAGAACCAGCGTAAGACCCAAAACCAGCAACATGACCCAGTATCCCGTGCGGTACATTCTTGCTTGTTCTTTGGGGTACTGCTCCAGGTCTATGCCTCGTTTGTGAGCGTGGCGTTGGCTGATCTCGTCCTGAATTTCTTGGTAGGCTTGTTGGATGGCACTTTGGGTGTCTTTGCCCAACCAACCAAGAACGCGAATGTAGTGCTTCACAAGGGACAACAAACGTTTGATGAGCTTGTCGAGGCGAAACATCAAATACCATCCTTCTTCGAGAGGTTCATGCGATAGGTAGATCATCTTCACCGTATCACATGTGATGTTTCTGTGTAGCCGGGTTTTGGGAAGTTTGAGGAGAAGCGAGGAGGAGCGACGGATGAGATCCGCCCGTCATGCAGGAAGGGGAGCCCGCCCTCGTGAGGAGAGGGCGGGGAGAGGAGGGGTTATCGAGTCAGACAGGGTCCTGAACGTCGAACCGAAACGCCTGCTTTGGAAGCTTCGCAAGTGTTGTTGTACGTTTTGCCATCACAGCCACAGACTGGCTTGTATTCCTGAATGCATCGCTGTGGAATGGTTTTGCACAAACCTTGCTGTCCGCTGCTTCCACAGTGTTTGGCTTGGTTGCAGAAGGTACCAGTTGGACATTGTTTTCCACCGTTAGTGTTGCATCCCAGGAAGCGACCGCATGACTTCTTTGTACACACCGCCACGCCGTTTCGACAGGTGCATGTGTTGCATCCGTCACCTGCGGGGAAGTTGTCGCCAGGTCCATGCAACTTTTGGTTGTAGACACAGTTTTGCACACATTGTTTGAGGGTGCACTGTGAGCGTCCATTCTGACAGGTGCAGAAGTTGCAACCGTCGCCTGCAGGGTAGGTTTCGCCGTCTTGGTACCATTGACCCTTGTGGATGCAGGCAGCATTAATGCAGCGTGTACGTGGGATGGAGCATTTCACTTTTCCATCTGTACAAGTGCATGAGCGACATCCTTGCTCTGCGCTCACCTGAAATCGGTCACCCGACTTGTAGGTCTTTCCTTGGTAAAAGCATGTCGCCGCACACTTTTTCTTGGTGCAGGTCAACGTACCTTGGTTGCAAGTGCAGGTGTTGCAGCCGTCGCCTGAAGGGAACGTTTTTCCGGATGGAATAGACTCACCTTTGTAGGTACAAGCCAGCGTTTGGGGGCAAGCCATCAGCGTGCATTGCAACTGTCCTTGGTTGCAAGTGCAGGTGTTACAGCCATCTCCAGCAGGAAATGATTGTCCTGTTGTGTAGAAGTTTCCCTGGTACTTGCAGAGCATGGTGCCTCCACAGCCCATCTCTTCGGGCGTGGCTCCAGCCAACAGGAAAGGGAAAGAAAACAACAGCAAATACTTAATCCAGTTTTGTTTTGTCATGGAGTGCGTCTCCTCTATCTCACGACAGTGTTTGTGACGTTGTTGCCGACTCAAAACTGCAAAGCCTATGCCAGCCCACATGGGACAATTCTATGCGGGGGAACGCAAACATCTCGATGATACTGGTGTTTTAGGGGCTGCTTGTGTGAGAAGAGGACCTCTTGCGTCCGGAAAAGACGGAGGGTTTGTGGCACGTCGATCTCACGTTCATGTGTTCTTCTCTCTCAAGTCGCAGAGCTTGGGACAGAGATGACTCACGACGTTGTTGCAGCAGGCCTTGTGTGGAGCGTGGGAGGATGAGCGAGGCGTTACTTGCAGGGGCGGACGGCTCGGCTGGTGCGACCAAATTGATGGACGATAAGATGTTGGTAGGGTTGCAGGGTAACACTCATGCAACGAAACGGTGCGCCTGGAAGGTTCATTTGTGCCTGGAGCTTGAAACGTAAAGCTCGTCCAGTTCGACCCAAATGATTCACGGCGATGTACCATTGGTGGGGCTTGTCTCGCAGGTGAGTGACTTGAACGGCAACGTCCGTCACCAGACGATTGCCAGAGCGTGCGATGTACGGGTGACCTGCCTCAACTCGATGTTGTGCGGCTGCAACATTCAGCGGGAACCATGCGCTGCCTCTGGGGTCAACGCCCAGCGGTCGGTAGAGGTTGGTTGCCGACTTGTTGTAGGCCTGTGAGGAGCGCAGAAGGGTGGGAACATAGCCCGAACGCTGGAGAAACCCGGCGCTCCAATGGGGAACCAGACCTTTCAGACGAAAGCCCAGACCCAGATCTCGAACCGACGACGGGGCCTTTGGATAGACGAAGGCTGTCGCTCCCAGGTAGCCCTGGAGCGTGACCAATCCTCGAAGTCCTTGAACGCTTCCACGTTGCATCTTGGGGGCCGGGAGTTGATGCAGGTAATCCACATAAGCTTTCATCGCTTGTGGACTTTGGATCGGTGTTCTAACGCTGAAGGCATACGACACAAGCTTCGCATTCAGTCGTGAGTCGGCTCTCTGTTGAGGCTTGCGTAGGAGCAGTTTGATAGGGCTGAAGCCATAGTGAAGCTTTAAGCGATAGTGATGGGGTCCCAGGTTCATGAAAACGTGTGAGTTGGTGCCGGGGGCTGTGCTGTACAAAGCGAACCACCCTCCTGCTGCCACAGAGACGGAGCGCTTGTGTGTGACAACGGGCTTTATGTAAATCGGAGCAGTCCCCTTTTTGTAGCTGTGAACGAGAGCGTACAAGGGAACCTTGGGCTTCGCTGTCAACCCAAACAGATACAACGATTGCAGTGAAAGGCTTTGATGAAAAACAAACGACCAGGTCCGCCAAAACCCCAATGACATACGTGAACCACCATAAAACATGTGGCCATCTTGGGGCATGGTGTCGTTGATGGGCTTCCAGATGCGAAGCTCATCTTCTCTTCGGAGCAGCCGACTTTGGGACTTGGGAGCGTATCCCGACCAAGGAGTCAGTGGGAGCTTTCGTGGCTTGTGAAATCCTCTCGCAAAGACCTCATCTGCCACGCTTTTGACACCTACGCTACCTTCGTCAGAGTAGTGAAGGTGAGGGGTCTGGTTGTAACGACTGGTGTCGATTCGGGTGTGTCGTTTGGAGGAAAGAATTCCCCACGGAATTGTATTTGTGAGGTCCAGGTTGCCAACAGGGCCTCCGTCCCAACCAAAACCTGCTTCATCCACGAGAAGCTGCGGACTGAAGTGAACAGGCAGGTTGAACGACCCACGAGCCAGCACAGGGTTCCTGCTGCAGTCATTCACCCGGTCTCCGCAAAACACGATGTCGCCGTGGGCGTCTTTGACGGAGCGATTGATCGAGCTAATCGCCGAGAGGCCACGGCTGTCTTCCACCCTTAAGATCAGGTTGGTTTGTAGATTGCCCGGAAGCAGTAACGTCTTTGTCCAACGTCGGGTGGAACGTCGAGGACGAATCAGTCGAAAGATTCGACCATTTTTGTAGATCGTGAGTTGCCTCAGCGGGTTGGTGGACTGAACCGCAATGTGAACAGGGTGCAGCGCGCGTCCTGTGATGGCCTGTTGGGCACCCAACGTTCGATAAAAGCGAGTCCTTTGGAACGCGAGGATCTTTGGCCCGCTGGACACATAGACATGGGGAGACGCGTACACATTGCTCCAACCCAGTTGATGCGTTACATCCGCAAGGCGTTTGCCAACAATATGAGTCAGGGGTACATGCTTCTTCAGGAGGGAGGGGAGTTCGTTGGCGCTTGACACTTCTGTGATGCTGAGCGGCGTGGGAGGAAGCCCTGCCTGACTGTTCTGAATGTATTCGTGGTGTAAGCTTTCAACCCGTCGTGTGCCTCTGTAGTAGTCGACTCCGAGAGATGAATACAAGCGGAGGTCGCTGACCTTAAGTCCTTGCTTGCTGCTCTCTGAGAATCGATAAAAGCCGACCTGGCGAATTCGTCCTTGGGCTTGGCGAAGGGTCCATGACAGCAAACGTTGATCGAAGGTCCATTGTCCCGGACTTCGCTCCGCTTGGAGCTTCAATGTTCCGTCACGGCGGACGAACCGGGAAGGCATCCACTGTGCCGTCTCGCCAAACACAAACATAAAATTGCCTGTGTTGGTCCGCATCCTGTAGCCTGGGATTAGCTTGACTCTTGCATCGGAAAGACGTCGTGCTTCTTGCCGAAGCTTGCGGAACGAGCGCTGTGTGAGCTTGCTGTAGTCTTCCAAAAATACGAGGAAATCAAACTTGTGTCGCAACGCTGCTTGTTTGTATTGGAGCAGCGTCGAGCGACCGCTGCTGTAGCGTGAACGAACACCAATCACGCCGCGATAGGTTTGGGGCATGAGGTGTCTTTGCCGATCCTGCCGGACTTTGGCGGGAGTCCAGGTGACTTCTCGGAGCGCATCGCGTTGACGAATCTGACTCTGGCTGTTCTGCAACGCCAGGGTTTGGGGACGTTGGTTGCGACGTTGTGCGTATCTCGTTGCTGTGAGCCATCGCAGGGTGTTGGTCAACAGCCGGTGGGTGTCGCTGGGCTTGCCTTGGCTTCCCTTTGACAGGATTTGTCGTGCAAACACCCACTTGGTTCCTTGTCCAAACGTGCCGTGGTACCAGGTGTTGAACACGGCGATGCGACCCTTGCCAAATTGGCGAATGGCAAACAACACAGGGGCTCGCTCTTGTACAGCCTTCCGCCTTCTTCGAGAACGTTGCGGTATGGTTCTCGCCGTTGTTGAAGCGCGAACCACTACCTTCCATGCTTTCGACAGCAGCCGAATGGGTCCAGTCTGTCGGCCACCTCGGCTGATTCCGTACATGTACCAGAGCTGCTTTACGCCTTGGCTAACAGCGCTGGGCTTAATGTTGGAAGTCCAGGCGATGGGAGTCGGGATGGAGCCGCGTAACAGTGAGCTTTTCTTCTGTGGATCGGTCTCGTCCAGAGTTGCACGCGGCAGGTCAAACTGGAACGTTTTGGAGAGAGTCGGCATTGGATTGGGAGCCTGGATTCGCCAGGGCATCAAGAACAATCCGCCACCCCGTTGCACATAGTTTCGCAGCATCGCAGCAAACTGGCGAGGGTTTCCTTGGAGTCTCCGTTTTTCTTCCCTGTACCCGCCGGCTTCCTGGTACACCACAACGGCATCGTACTTTTGTAAGGTCTTTGCTGTGGCAAGGTGGAGGCTTTTCACCCCAAAGCGAAGACCCAACGTGTGTTGTAGCTCTTTCAAATACCCTCGATCCAGCTGTGTGGTAAAGGCTCCACGGCGGTCTTGGACCAAGAACAACACTGACGGTGTGGAGCGGGCTCGAAACGCTGCTTCTGTCGGAGCAACGAAGGCAACGCCACCAGGAATCATTACGAGTGTGAGGAAGAGAAAGAAACTTGAGACAGAGAAGGTTCTTTGAGCGCGTGTCTTGGAGGGGGATCGGGAACACTGAACAAGCATGTCACAAGGCTCCTTGGTTGAAGGAAGTTGTCCTGTGACTATACCCGTCCAGACCCCAAGATGTACACGATGGTTTTGAGGAGTTCCTTCAGGCTTTGCTTTCCAAGTCGCTTGTTAGGGAAGGCAAAGTTTGTTTTTGCATTGGAACCCAGCAGGGCAGGGGTTGAAGCAACTTCCACAGTGTTTGGCGTCGGTCGAAAGGTTGCTACATACGCCGTTGCAACACTCGCTGCCTGTGGGACATTTGGTGCCACACGTCCCACAATTGTTGCTATCGGTTTGTGGGCTGATGCAGCGGTTGTTGCAAACCAACAGTCCGTTTCCACAAATCGAGGTGCAGGTGCTGCTGATGCAGGTCGCGGTGACCACGCATTTGTTGCCGCAGCCGCCGCAATGGTCGCGGTTGAGGGTCGTGTTGACGCACTGACCGTTGCAATTGGTGAGGCCGCTTTGGCAGCTCAAATTGCAGACCCCTCCGTTGCAGCGTTGGCCTGCGCTGCAAGCGTTGTTGCAGGTTCCACAATGGTTGGTGCTTGTGTTGAGATCCACGCAAACACCGCTGCAATCGGTTAATCCTTGCTGGCAGGTCAAGCGACATTGGCCTTTGGTGCAAGCTTGTCCCTGGGTGCAGTTGTTGTTGCAGGTTCCGCAGTGGGAGTTGTTGGTTTGAGCGTCAACGCAGGTGTTGTTGCAAACGATCTGGCCGTTGAGGCAGGACGCGCACTTGCTGTTGACACATACCTTTCCAGAGAGACAGGCATTGCCACAGGTCCCGCAGTGGCTGGCATCGGAGCGGAGGTCTGCGCAGGTTCCGCTGCAGTTGGTTTGTCCTGCAACACAAGAGACCGAGCACTTGCCTTTGACGCAGATCTCGCCGGAGTTGCAGGGGTTTCCACAGGAACCGCAGTGTGTTCTGTCGTCTTGCAAGCTGACGCAAATGCCGGAGCACAACGATTGACCGTTTTGACAGCTTGCCGCGCAGGTACCTTGTGTACAGACTTGACCAGAGGGGCAGGCGTTGTTGCATTTGCCGCAGTGGGCGCGGTCGGTTTGTACGTTGGCGCATTCGGTGCCGCATCGGGTTTGGCCTTGGATGCAAGACACCTCACACATGCCTTTCACGCAGACGGTTCCAGGTTGGCATGCGTTGCCGCAGGCTCCACAGTGGGCGCGGTCGGTTTGCAGGTTTACACACTGTCCTGCACAGGCTTCCTGCGTTTTCAAGCAAGAGAGCACGCACTTTCCAGCTTTGCAGATCTCCCCTTCCTGACAGGCTGTGGGCTTGTCTTTGGTTCCACACCCTCCACAGTGCGCTCGACTGAGCTGGATGTCGAAGCAACCTCCGTCACATTCGGTCTGACCTTCGGGGCAGCTCAGGGAACACTTTCCAAGGGCACAGACTTCACCGGACTTGCATACGGTGCCGCAAGCACCACAGTGAGCGCGGTCGTTGTTGGGGTCCACACAGCCACCGTTGCATTGGGTTTGTCCTGCTGGGCATTCTGCCTTGACACAATTGCCGTCCAGGCAGAAGTGTTGGGCGGGGCAGTCTGTGGTCGCGTCTTCGTACGTGAAGCAGCCTCGGCTGTCTTTGTTACAGACCTTAAACTTTCCAGGGATCTCCGCGGGTTTGGTGGCACACTGGCGACCGCCTTCTTTGCAAGCTGCTTGGGCGCAGTCAGGGACACATTTGTCGTTTTCACACTTTTCTGTGTCGGAGCAGGCTTTCCACTCCTTGCACTCTGACCAAACACCACCCTGGCAACGTTGGGAGCCTTTCTCACAGGCGGTCACGCCTTCAGGGAGGCAAGCTTGTGACGAACCGGGCGCGCATTGCAGACACTTGTTGTCCACACACACAGGGTTGGCTTTGTCGGGGCAGTCCGAATCCTGGCGACATTCCACACAGCCAGCAACGCCGTTGCACTTTCGACCTGTTGGGCAATCTTGGTCGGTTCCACAGACGCATTTGTTGTCTTGGGTGCATTTTTTCGTGGGGCTACCGGGACTTTGGCAATCTTCATCCTTGACGCACGTGACACAGCGACCTCGTGTTGCGCCTTGATCCACAATGCAGCGAGTCGGGCAGTCTTCGCATCCTTGCGTGCCCAACGCTACTTCCCCTCCACATCCAACCAACACACCGCCCCACAACGTTACTCCGGCGCAAACCAGCGCGAACATACGCAACCAAGTACCCACAGTCACAGTCGTCATTGTATCCCCAACCCATAAAAGGATGTCTGCTTCGAAAGACCGATCCAAACCAACGAACAAGTCTGGCTTTCCCTACAAGCTAGATTCTTGTTACACGGATCTGGTCTCCCTCCAACCCTTGCAGACAGTAAGGCTTCCACTTAAGCCCAACGCTGAACGTAGCAAACTGGACCCCAGGAATCAAGTTGATAGGAGGGGTGGGGTGGGGTCTGGAGAAGTTTTCCTTCTAGTATCGCTTGTGCACTACCATGGGCATACCACCTCGGGGCTGAAGCATGGTCTCGGGGTGCATCTCGACGTTGTGGCCTGATGGAACGGAGAATCGATAATGTTGGCCTAATGTTGCGAGAACAAGCTGACCTTCGTACAGCGCGAAGTGCTTGCCGATGCAAAGGCGGGGGCCAAGGTTGAAGGGGAGGTAGGAGAATTTGTGACGAGCCTGAACAGCCTCTGGTTGAAACCTCTCGGGATCAAATTGTTCCGGGTTCTCCCAGTGTTCTGGGTGACGATGGGTAAGAAAAGGAGAGTAGAGAACGATCGACCCACCTCGGATGGAGTAACCGCTCCACTCGTCATTGTCCTTGACGTTGCGAGCCAACAACCAGACAGGTGGGTACAAACGCAGCGCTTCCTGCAGCACCATTTTGGTGTACGTCAGCTGGGATAAGTCATGGTAGGTGGGCAGGCGTCCACCCAACACGGTGTCGATCTCTTCGTGAAAGCGCGCTTCCACTTCGGGGTGTTGAGAGAGCAAGTACCAGGTCCAAGACAGCGCGTTCGATGTGGTCTCGTGTCCCGCCAAAAACATGGTGATGACTTCGTCTCGAACCTGCTCTTCGTTCATGCTCAGGCCGGTTTCTTTGTCTTGGGCCTGCAAGCACAAGCTGAGAAAGTCATGCTTGGTGCCGGGGTCGTTCTTTCGTTGTTCAATGATGCCATATACGATCCGATTCAGCGTTTGCAACGAACGACGCAACTTAATGTTGGAGGGGAGAGGCAGCCACAGCGGCAAACGAAAGGGGACGTTGCCCTGTTGAATCACGTACGACATGACTTGCTTAAAGGCCTGGCTGGAGCGATCGGTCTTGCTGTCCATGTCGACGCCAAACATTGTTGTTCCAATCACTTGCATTGTGAGGCGCATCATCTCTTGCGCGATGTCTACGGTGACTCCGTCGTCCAGGCTTCCCTGCCACCGATCCAACGTCGCTACTGATGTTTCAACCATGTCATGAACGAAGGACTTCAAGCTCTCTCGCTGAAAGGAAGGCTGGATCATTCGTCGTTGACGACGCCAAAAGCTTCCATCGCTCGTGACAAGGCCGTTCCCCACCAACAAGCGAAAGGCATCGTACACATCACCTTTTGGGTAATTCTCTCGATTGTCCAAAACGATTCGCTTGATCAAGTCTGGACTAGAGACCAGGTACGCTCGCTGAGGACCCAGCTTCAACTCCACGAGATCTCCATGCTTTTCCCAATACTGCTTTAGCGTACCCATCATGCCTTGCTTCCATAACATCGGCAGATGTCCGACCAGAGGATAGGTCTTTGGCCTGGGAACTTCCCGCAACAATGGACTCATTCGTGCTCTCCACTTGGTTTGGATTTCTCTCGTTCCTGCACTCTCAAAAGCATCCGAATTCAACCGATGGATCGAATGGCTCTCCTGAAGCAAGTAGTAGAACATGTTCTATCTTTAATCAAGGTGTTTTGTAGAACATGTTCTACTTTGTTATTAAAGTACAAGAAGTCAGAGAGCCTGAAGTGGCTGAAAGTGCTTGGATTGGAAGGAGGAAAAATACGTATGAAAGGGAACAGAGAAGGAGAGGGGGTTACCAGCCTTGAGGTCGTTGTGCGTCGACAAAGACAGCATCGGGGAGAGCGTTGGTGGAGAGTTCATCGGCTGCGCCACCAAATCCCTGAATGACAGTGATAGGTTTTCCCATGGAATGGGCTTTGAGAACCTCATCACGAGATTGCATCCCTCCACCGAGAAGGAGGAAAGCATCAGCCGTTCGTAGGAACACATCGGATTCATCGCCAAATTGTTTGCCAGAAGGGATGAGCATGTCGAGGCGTGCGATGGAGTGGTCGAGGGTTTGGGCTGCGGCTACCCCCAAGGCGCGGATACGATGTTCGGTGCAAAGCTCGTAGGTGAGTTGGAGTACTCCGGCGTTGGTAGCGCCACTTGAGACAACCAGGGCGTCATCCCACCAGGCTTTTTCGGCCAGGAGTATCGAAGCGAGAGCTGCTTTCATGTTGTGCTTGTGGTTGGCGAGTTCTTCGCCGGAGAGGCCTGTATGACGCCAGGAACCTGCAAAGCCCATCACGCCAATCACATGCCATGACTCTTGCTGTTTTTGTGCAAGAAAGTCCGCTTCTGTGAGCAGGGTGGCGTCTGTTTTGTCTGACCACTGTTCGCCGTTGCTGCGGCCTTTGCGTGAGGATTTGGCTTTGCGTTTGCGTTTGTTGCTGCGAACGCCCATCGTTTGTCCTTTGTTGTGGGTAGGGTGATGCAGGGGAGATTCTTGTAGCTGCATGAGGTCTCGTGGAGGGACAGGGCGGGATTAGCTCTGGGAGTAGTTGGCCTGGAGGTAGGCTTCGACTGCGCCCAAGGGATTGGTCTCGTTGATGGGCTGGTCTTTGACTTCGTTCAGGTACACTTGGTACACGTCATCGTTGGGAACATACTCGGTGCGGGTCCAGCCAAAGCGCTTGGTGGTGGCTCCATCGAATTGCTTGGCGAGGTCTTCCAAGGCGCGCTCTCCGGTCAGGCTTTCGCGGACGTTGCGCTTGGTTTGGGTTTCCAGATCGCGGAAGAAGTTGCCTTCTGCGCCTTTCTCAGTGCTGGCGAAGGAGGGCTCGGGAGCGCGAAACTTCGGCAAAAACGGGTTGAAGGGTCGAATCCAGAAGTCCCAAATGTTGGCTGTGGGTGAGGTCTGCGCCGAACGCTGCTTGGAAACTAGGCGACCTTCGCCGCCCTCGATGAATTCCTTGAGCAGCTCGCGACCGTACACGCTACCTTGAGGAGAAGAGGCCTCCACTTGCTCAAGAAGGGACAATTCTTCGTCGCGGTAGATGCGTCCGTCTGCGGTGACGGTGTCGATCAGTTCTTGTGCGGCAGCTTGATCCAGGGGACGGTTGCCGTTGATGATGCTTTGCGCAATGTTGTTCAGCTTGTTGATGTTGGGCATGACTCTCTCGCTTCCGGTGGGAGATTAATCCCACTCCAGTTGAAGGGTTTGTTCCAAGTAGTTCGCCACAAGGGCGATGTTTTTGTTTTCTTTGAGACGAGTGAGCGTCATCTGCTCAAACGTCGTCGCTAGAGAATGACGAAGATGGTAGAAGGCTTCCGGACTCTTTCCATCACAAGGTTCAATCAAGTGGATGAACGCCTTGCCCAGATGATGGTGGGCGTTTTTGTGTAGACCGAGCGGTGGATTCTTGCATCCCCAACGCGAGTACAACAGATACTGTGCGAAGTCTTGGGAGGTTCGACCGTTGGCGTCTTCAAATGGATGAACAGTGAGCACCCCAAACATACCAAACACTGCGATGTAGAGGTCGTCTTTGGCGGAGGTGGACTCTCTCCAAAGTGCGTTGAGGCGATCCAAAAAGTAGAGCAGGAGCGGGGGCACATCCAGTGGATGAGGGAAGTACTGTTCGCCAGCGCGAGCGAGCGTTCCGCGCAGAGGCTCGTTGGCTTCGGTGGAGCCCATGTGAAGCGCGGCGATGCGAGTTAATACTTCGGGTAGCAGTGTGTCTTCATCGCGAAGTTGCTTGAGGAGGGCCTCATTCGGCTCTCCCATTGTCATCGCTTTCAATTGATGAAGCATGAATCCAATTCCCCCATAATTCGTTGGCCGCTCAACCTACATGATCTTGCATCGTTTGACAAGTTGCTTTCGCAACACAAGCAACAATCAACAAACGAGAATGATTCCGGGTTTGGGATCTTCACCTGCAACAAAAAAGGCCCAACTCTTCTCAGAGAGTTGGGCCTTCTGGTTCAAGGAGTCATCTGTGTTGTTGCAGAGGGTTAGAGCCATTATGGGTGAGGCACGAGCATGAACTTGACAGCCTGGACGTTCGTGCCCTTCGCTTCAAGCTTGTCGGCAATGAGCAGCGTATAACGTTGTTGGGCCATCAGCTCAACGTCGATCTCTGCGAGCGCCGGGAGCAGGTTTTGCCCCAGCATTCGGAGTGAGAGATTCCAGGAACCAGCCGCCACGGTCTGAAAGCCTGTAGACGTTTCAGGTTGCAAACCTTCGAACCATTGGGTTCCGTCCTTCAACTGGATTTGCAGAGCACTGGACAGCGACGACACTTGGAGCACTCGAAGCGATGCTTTGTCGGGCTGGGTTGTCTCTTCGTCTTTGTTGACAAAGCTCCAGGCTTTGAGCGTGTTGCCCCGTTCATACAGGACCATCGTGTGGGGCATCCGAGAGGTTACATCAAACTCGCCCTCCCACAGAATGGAACCGTCGGACGCTTTCTTCAGCATCAAGGTATGGCGGCCTTCGGTAAACGTCTCCATGCGTGCGGGCTGTTGTGCTGTTAGATCCGTTCGTCGCTCATTGTCCACAAAGACCTGGATGCGTCCTTGGTTTTGCATCGCCATTGTGAGCAGCATTGGCGTCACGCGGCTGCGTTCTGTCATGGTGAGGGTTTGCTGAATGTCTCCTTCACCGTCGTCTGCAAGCACGTAAGCTTTCAAGTCACCTTTAGCTCGACCTGTCCAATCCCCGCTCAAGACCAACGTATATGTCTTGTTTGCGTTCAGGGTCATCGGTGCAAAGTCTGCGGTGTATGTGGCAGACCCCACCGCTGAGAAGGTCATGGGAATCGAGCCAGCGTTCACTTCCCGGTAGGACGTGACGGCGTTGGCTTTGATGTCACCAAAAAGGTTCAAGATGGAGTTTCGTTCCAGATCGGCGGTTAAGGATGTCGCGCCCTTCACCTGGTTCACGATACGAAGTCGGGATTTGTCAGGTGTTGCATGCATTTGCAGCAACCCTGTCAACACTTCAAGTTCGCCGCTGGCTTCGGAGACAAACATATCTTGCTTGTCATTTTGAGCCAGAGTGATGGACTTCTCCAACAAAACTTGGCCTGTGGATTTGTTTTGGACTGCAACCTTGTGTGTACCAGCTTCGACTTTCACAAATCCCGAAGTTTGTCCTTGAGCTACGGTATCAATGAAGACGTTTCCATCCAACCTTACTTCCACGTTGTCTTTCAACGTGGTTGTAAAGTTACTGACGCGGAGATAGGCCATCGGTTTGGGGGCATTCTTGATGTCATCCACAATCGTGGCATTCACAACCGCGTTGAGCGTCCCTTCGTTGTTGTCCGTGAAGATACGAGCTTGCAGGGTTTTGTCTGCGGTGGAGTTCACTTGGCCTTCCAGCACAATGGTGTACTGTCTCTGGTTCTTGAGAGGCTCAGTGGTCAAGGTTGCGACCACGTCTGTTTTCCCCGCTTCTGTGAGCTGTAGGGTGGCAGTGCCTACGGGAAACTTGGCATAGCCAGAGATGTCTCTGTATGTCAGGTTTGCAAACTTTTGGGTACGACCGGTTACCTTGGTCATGTCTCCACTGTTTTGGTAGATGTCGAACGCTGCGTTCGTGGAGGACGCCATGACCACACGTACCATCGCCACATTTTCGCTTTTGAGCGCAGCGGGTTTGTCTGTGGTGAAGCTTCCACGATAGCTTCCGTTGCTGCGGAAGACAAACCAGGTGTGTTGGGTCTCGGGTTCGACTGTCACTGTCGTGTCCATGACAGGGTTGGCTTGCCCTTTTTCAAAGACGGTCACCGTGTGGGAGCCTGGGCTAAGTTTGAGGTAACCCGAAGCTCTACCGTAAGTGACGTCGCCTTGGGCTTCTCCGTCGACTTTGAACGTCAGCGTGGTGTTCCGGTCTCCGACGTTCATCATACGCAGGGAGGACTGTTGTGTGACGACATTGTCGTTGGTGTTGTTTTGCTGGTCGGCTGGCACTGGCGCGCAACCCGTCAAGGTCAGCATCAGCAAGAGCGCGATGCCACTCCAGAATTGTTGTATGAATGTCTTCATCGTATTCTCCGTTGCAGGCTGAAGTGACGAACTCCCGAGCTTTCAGGTGTGTTGTCACTTCGTGTTCACAGGAGAGAGGCTGCTGTTGTGCGGTTGTCAACGTTGGGTGTTGAGATGCAGAGCAGCCGCTCTTCGCCTTGCCACGGAGTCTTTAGTTACTTCCCTCCGATGCTTTCATTGTAAAGCTCCTTGTTGAGCGGTTCAGAACACATCACGAAATCGAGGTGTTTCTTACAAGTGTTCGGACTTTCCATTCATCAGGCTGACAAACATCCAGGCCTTCTCTTCGTGTGTGGCGAGGAAGCTCGTAAGCATATCTGCAGTTACATGGTCACCGTGTTCTTCGGCACGCTCGATCGCGTCGCTGAGCCGCTTGGCCAGGATCTCGTTGTCTCTGACCTGGTTGCTTAGCATTTGATCCACAGGGAGAGCTTCTTTCTCGAATTGGAACACGGAGAGTTCTTCGTACTTTGAAAAGCTTGCAGGGACATAGAAGTGCTTGGCCCGGATGCGTTCGGCCAGCTCATCAATGTTACCGGCGAGGCTCTCGTAGAACTCCTCGGTCATTTTGTGAATGGTGGTAAACAGGGGTCCTTCCACGTTCCAGTGGACCTGCTGCGTCTTGAGCCGAAGGATGTACATGTCGGCTAGCAACTCTGATAGGACAAGCGCCACCTCTTTGCTCGGATCCGTTTGCTTCATGGGTTGCGTTTGGGGTCGGATCGTGGCTGCAGGTCGTTTCTGCGCGAGTTCGTGCACTCCATTGCCATTGCTGTAAGGTCGGGCTGGAGCTGCGTTTGGGGTATTGGTTGTATAACTCATCGTCAAAATTCCTCGTTGTTTGTTGGGTGATTCATGAGAGGTTCTGGAAAAGGCAGTCGGCATTCCTCTGTTCAAAGAATGCCGACTTGCTACACGTCCCTTTTCTCCGATGTCGCGTTGGGCTTACGAGCTTCGCGAATCGGTGTTGTCGAGCCACTTGTTAAGTTGGCCAGCGACATCTTCGGTTAGATTGTCCCAACCTTCTTTGAGTTGGCCTTGTAGGTCGCTGAGGTCATCGCGAATCTTTTGGGCAATGGCATTGCCATCGCTCTTGCTGTTCGCCTTCAGCTTCTCAAGCTTGCTTTCCAGCTCTTTGCGTCGTGATTCCACTCGGTTCTTCAGGATTTCTTTTTCGCTGTACATGATAGCTCCTTTTTTTGATGCCTATGAAGCTAGATCTTCAAGCAACATAGACGGTTTACGCAGCATACATAGCTACGGAGTTCGTGTGCGATTCAGTCATCTACAACAAGTTAGCACTTGTGTGTGACGACGCCCCCTCATATTGCAATGGCTGTTCCAGGTTTTCATGTTGGGGGGGTGGAGGTGTTCTAAGTGCCTGGTGTTCGCAAGTTTTTTTTATGTCTCAGTTTGGTGTGGGGATGTGAGGTGCTGTTGGATGTCTCATGGTTGGGATGGGGGAGGGGAAAAGAATGCGACATTTCTGTCCCCATGAGGCGTTGGGGGGACATTCAAGTCAAAGGGGTTGGTGTTTTAGCCTCGGTATTTGCTTTTTTCGATACCGAGCTTTTTCATCTTTCGTAGGAGTGTTCTCCGGTTGATGCCTGCGTGCTCGGCTGTTTTTGCGATGCGGCCATTAAATTTACGCAAACAAGCATCGAAGTAAATCTCTTCGAGCTGTGCGAGCAGCGGCTCCACAATATCGTCCAATGCCTTGTCTGGATCGACGAGTATCTCCAACCGGAGAGGGTTGTCGTTGTTCAGAGAGTGATGGTCTGAGAGGTCTTGCGGTTCATCTCCCCACAGCTCCTCTGTAATGGAGCGTGCATCAGAAATGAGCGGCTCAACCGATTCCAACTCTGGTTCTCTGAGAGCGGGTGTTGGAGTGCTCTGGGGGATCTCGCTGGGGATCTCTCGCGCCGGAGGTACATAACTCTCTCCCACGGGTTGTGGTTGCGTAAGGACTGGCACAGGGTTCGGCCGAAAGTGTTCCCTCGGCGCTGTACTCGCAACGGGAGGTGTAGGTTCTGGATAAGAGATGCCCGTAGAAGGTGTGGAAGTGGGAAGCGACTGACCAAACTCATCCTTCCCATGAAAGTTTCTTGTCAGCCGTTCAAAGTCTTCCCGTTGCAACTCCCCATCTCGGTGAGTTAAGAGCAGGCGTTCGGTGAAGTTCTCCAGTTCTCTTACATTGCCAGGCCAGGGGTACGTTTGCATCGCGTGAAGGAAGCCGTCCGACATTTGCGGTCGGTCCATATCGTATTGCTCACGAAGGTTGCGAACGAAGTGACTGAACAAAAATACGATATCTTTGGGGCGCTCTCGAAGAGGAGGCAAGATCATGTTGATAACATTTAAGCGATAGTACAGATCTTCCCGGAATCGTCCACGAGCAATCAGGTCTTCCAATGGAGCATTGGTCGCGGCTACCACACGTACGTCAATAGGGATCTCCTCGTGCCCACCGACTGGTCGGACTGCGTTCTCTTGCAACACTCGAAGCAAGCGGTACTGAGCCTCCAAAGGAATGTTGCCGATCTCGTCCAGCATGATCGTTCCTTTGTCCGCGTGACGAAACAGTCCCAATTTGTTGTGAGTTGCCCCTGTGAAAGAGCCCTTGGTGTGACCAAACAATTCGGAGTCCACCAGATTCTCTGCCACCGCTCCACAGTTCAACACAACAAAGTTGCCCGTGCGTCCAGAGAGTTCATGCACCGCTCGTGCAAGCAGTTCCTTTCCTGTTCCTGTCTCACCTTGGATCAGGACTGTCGCGTCTGTTTTGGCGACACGTTTGGCTGTGTCGAAGATCGACCACATCTTTGAACTGCGACTGTGAAGTCCCGCTAGTGATTTTGACTGTGACTTTTTTGTCCCTTTTTTCGGGCGGGCTTCCACAGAGATGTCTGCCTTCTTCTCCAACTCAACAAGCGTTTTCAACACATCGTTGGGGTCGTAGCTTAAGACAACATCGCTGTAGCCAATCTGTAAGTTTTTCCGTACTTCCAGGGCAGAGAGTTGGGGAGCCCAGAGCAAAACCTTGGTGTCATCAGAGAGGTCGCGAAGTGTGTAATACAGCTCCTCCACTTGCCTGGATATCATGGCTCTGGCATCAATGATGAGAGCCTTTGCCCTTGGGAGTTCTGGTGCATTTGCAAGGGAAACCTCAGAGGCAAAAGAGAGCCAGGTTGCTCCTTTTTGTTCCAACAAAGGTTTGAGCTCTTTGCCGTGCAATCCAAGAACTAATGATTCCTTCTGAACTGACATAGGTACCTCTTGTGCTGGTGAATACCATGAATGGGCTGGTTGGGACATTTATGTCTCTCTCTGCTGTAGTCAAATCCAAGTGCCTTAAGTATGTTAAAGCGAGTAAGGGCTGTCCCTTCTTTCTGGTATTCTCTTTGCATGTTTTGTGCCAGTCCTTGTCTTCGAGAGACACTTTCGTCTCCAAAGGGAATGATGTATTGGAACAAAAATGGTGACATGACAGGCACGCTACATGTGAAGGAGTCGATCCAGAAAAGACGAACCATTTTGGGAGAACAAAGAGAATGGTAGAAAGATTTCGTGTTGTACGGTTGGATGATCGGTACTTGCAAAATGAAGAGTTGTTGCGTGAGTTTGGTTCTTTTCTGCGAGAGAGTCGACAAGAGGGCGAAGCTCTCATCGTTGTGCATGGAGGCTTTGCAGAGGTTTTCCAACACTACAACAAGGCAGAGCAGAAGAGGGAGACAGATTCTCACTTTACAATGATCTCTGATCGCAACATTCCATTTTTTACGATGGTCTTGGCAGGTGAAGTGAACAAGCGGTTGGTGCGATACTGGCAGCAAGAAGGGCTCTCTTGCCTGGGACTTTGCGGTTGTGATTTCAACCTGTTGCGCTCCAACTTTTTGAACTACCAGCATCTTGGACGGATTGGTGGGCCACCCCGTGTGAATGTAGATGCATTTCAACAGCTTGCTGCCACGGGTGGAGTGTTGGTTGTTGCTCCTGTGTGCGCCGCTCCGGATGGAAACATGTTGTTCCTTGACCCGGACTCTACGGCGCACTCCATCGCAACAGCCTTGCGATCTGACTCTTTGATGTTTGTGATCGAAGAGCCAGGGTTGTGTGTGAATGGAGAGTCTCTTCAGAAAGTGACTCGAACAGAGGTCGAAGGTTGGATGGAGCAGCATTTTGCTGGCACCCACTTTGTTCCCATTTTGCAAACAACGTTGGCTGCCCTCAACGATGATGTTACCAGTGTGATGCTTGGAAATCCGGAGAGTCTCTCCAAGGGAGAGGCCACCATCGTTAGCCGCTGAGGGTTGTTTTGTTGGCAAGCTTCGTTTCCCCACCGTCCCTTTCAATGTTCGAACTCTTTCTCCTTTGAGAAGGGTTCTCCTCTCTTTGTTTCTTCGAGACAGTCATTGCCCTTTGAGACAGGGATCTCTCAAGAGATCATTTTTCTGCTTCTCCCTCCTGCGCGCGTGCGGCCCGTTTTTGCCTCTGTTGTTGCTCTATGTGTTTGATCTTAAGTGGTTTTGAGTTCTTGCGTCCGACCCCGTGGCATAACTTTTGCTTTGTCTCTTTGCTGAGCGTAGGTGACACGTTTGTGTTGTCTTGTTCACAGCCATTCAGCAAGAGGAGCGCGCCATGGATCACAACGATGTTGGCGAAGAGGCGTTCTTCGGAAGGAGAAAACATGAGTTATTTGCAGATGAATGAAATCTTACAAAGCATTCAAAATCATTGCCGTCAACTTCGACAACGGTACGCCCAGCACTACGAGGAAGCCAAAGATGATTCAGTACGGTGTTGTTTGCAGCGTGCTATCGAGCACGAAGATGCAGTGATTAAAAACCTGGCGTTGTATCGGAAAAGTGCCCCCAGACACATCCTCAATGTTTGGTTTCAGTCTCCAGGCGTTCGGCAACTTCGTGAGGCCACTCGAATCGCTGAGGAGACCGTGGTGCAGACGTTGGACGACGTCGTGCAAATGGTTGTGTTGTGCAACAACGTCGTCGTTGCTGTATGTCGTGGATTGGGCATTCACGCTCTGTCTCGTGACGCCAAGGCCGTCTTCGAGCATTTGCTGGAAGTGCGTCAGCAAAGTCGTCGGGATCAGATCTGGCAGGCCTGTCGTTCTGCGTAGAAGAGTCTGTGGTGTCGGGAGTTTTCGCTAGGAAGGGGTTTTGTTGGGGAAGAGCTCTTGTTGTTCCGAGAGGGCCTTGAGTCCAGCGCCAATGCTGACCTCTTCATAGCGGTCCAGGCTCATCAGATGGTCCAGCCGTTGTACGGTTCTTTTGTACAGACCCTCAAACTCTTGACGTTCGACCTCGCTCATTTGCTGGAGCCAATCCTCATGCTTGAGAGTGAGGACGTTCATGAAGTTGAAGACGATATCGTACACAGTCAGAAGGGTTCCGCGCATAGCGCGGAGTCGCTCTTCGGTGAGCCGCTGTTTCTTGAGCGCTGTAATGTCCGACTGGATTCCAACGTAATACATGGGCCCGGAGCGGGCATTGCCAACAGGCACCAAGGCTAGGCGGTTCCAGAACAGGCAACCTGCTTTGGTGTAATTCAGAAGCTCGACGGTCCCCCGCTTCCCCTGTTGGATAATGGTTTGGATTCGGCGGACCGCTTCGGGATCCGTTTTGGGTCCTTGAAGGAAGCGACAGTTCCTGCCCAATACTTCTTCTCTGGCGTATCCCGTGATCTCAGAGAACGCCCGATTGACGTAGATTATCGGCATGTCAGGCTGGTTACAATCCGCGATGGTGATACCTTCTGTTGTGTTGGCCAGCGCCTCGCTCAGTATGTCGACAAACTCGGGGCGTTCAAGAATTCGGTGCATGGAAAGGACGCTCTCCCATGAGCGAAACGTTCGTCGGAACGTTGTGTCTTATGTCTATGGGAGCGGTGCTCTCTTAACTGGCTGCCACGAGGTTGCTGTGGCGGCTGCTCTGCTCCTGCAGCCAATCTACCACATTACCAATCCTCTGACTACTCCATAAAATAGCGAAACGCAAAAGGGTGTTCGCGTCGTCAAGGTTCAGCTTGGTTTTGATTCTTGCGCGGTGAGACTCAACCGTTTTGACGCTCACGTGAAGGTGATCTGCGATCTGGCGGGTGGAGAAACCTTCGCCCAAAAGCTGGAACACTTCAAGCTCCCTGTTGCTCAACCGATCCACTGGAGACTTTTGCAGTTCGCGACGTCCTGAAGTCGCGAGGAACAGCATCTTGCTTGTCATCTTTTCGCTGAGATAGACCCCTCCTCGGAGAACGCGTTCCACGGCGACAAGAATCTCGTCGTGTGAGGCATCCTTCATCAAGTATCCTTTGGCTCCAGCCTGAAGCGCCCGCTCGGCGTAGATCTCCTCATCGCAGTTGGAGAACACGAGCACGGAGGAGTTGGGGCAAGACTCCGAAACGAACCGAAGGAGTTCAAAGCAGTTGTAGCCGTTGAGGAGAGACTCAGTGATCACCAGCTCGGGTTGCAACTCCCGCAGGGCTTTGGAGGCTTCAAGGAAATTGTCCGATTCTCCACAAAGCTCCAAAGAGAGATGTTCTTGTAGAACCTGAGCCAAACCTGTTCGAACGATGGGGTGACTGTCCATGATGAATACCTTGGGGGATTGGCTTGTCGCAGTGTTCATGGGTTGCATGATGTCTCCTGTTGGGGATGGTACTCGGGATCAAATCTAGTCGCGTTTTTCTGCTGTGTCTTCCTTGAGTTCTTCACCTTTCTGGGTTGAGGAACTCAAGAACGTGCTCTTACACAGGCGTCAGGTGGGGAGTTTGTTTCTTTCCCCCAAGCTCAACCTGACGTGGACCCTTGGGTTGAGACGGAGGTGTCTCCAATGTGAGCAAGTGGCGAAGCTGCGTGCAGGGTACTGCCCTTGAAAAAAGGAACCCTTGGGCGTAGCGAACGCCCATGCTACGCAGTTTTTGGTATTGCTCTGTGGTTTCGACCCCCTCGGCTACAATGTTGAGCTCTAGCTTGGCGGCGAGCTCAACAATGGTTCGGACGATGGCCTCCTGTTGGTTGTCTTGTGTCATGGATTGGACAAAGCTTCGATCGACCTTGATGGTGTCAATCGGAAACAATCGAAGGTAGTTGAGAGAAGAGTAGCCGGTGCCAAAATCATCCAATGACACATTGATGTTGTGCCGACGCAACTGGTTGAGTGCATCAACTGCGGCTTCTGGAGCTCTGGTCAAGGCGGTTTCTGTGATCTCAAGATGGATGTCTTCAGGGCTCAGGTCGTTGCGATGAATGCTCTCCATCACATAGTCAACCAAATCGGGCTGGGCAAGCTGTCGGGCTGACAGGTTGATGCTCATCATCAAAGAATGATGAGGGAAGTCGCTCTGGAGAGACCGAAGCTGCTTGCAAGAGTTCTCAAACACCCAGCGACCGATCGGTGCGATCAACCCATTGTTTTCAGCCAATGGGATGAACTCTCCGGGTGAGATCGGGTTTTGCGGGGTCTCAAACCATCGAATGAGTGACTCAAAACCCCGTATCTGGAGTGTTTGGATATCGTAGATGGGTTGGAAGTGAAGCGTGAACTCTTCGTTCTCGATGGCAAAGCGCATGGCATGTTCAAGGTGGACCATACGTCGAATGCGTTTGTGCATGGAGCAGGTGAAGACGCTGAAGCAGTCTTTGCCCAGGTTCTTGGCCTCGTACATTGCGATGTCGGCGTTGCGCAACAGGTCAAAGCTGTTGGTGTAGGCCTGTTCGCTTGTGACAATGCCAATGCTTGTTGACACGCTTAAGGTTTGCTCCCTTACTTGAAAGGGAACCTCGAACTGCGCGCGGATGCGTTGTGCAGCAACGATGGCATCTTCAGGGACTTGAAGCCGGTGAAGGAGCAGGACAAACTCGTCTCCTCCAAGCCGAGCGATCGTATCTTCGGCTCGCAGGCAGCGTTGCAGTCGTTTGGCGACCATCGACAGCAAGAGATCGCCGTAGGTGTGCCCGAGGCTGTCGTTAACATTCTTGAAGCGGTCAAGGTCCAACAACAGTACGGCGAAGTGTGTATCTTCGTCCCGACGATGTTGGGACACTCGGTGTTCAAGCCGATCCATAAACAAGGTGCGGTTGGGGAGCTGGGTCAGTCCATCGTGGGTTGCGTCGTGGAGTAGCTTGTGCTGTGTCGCTTCTTCTTCGGTGACATCACGAAACGAAACGACTCCACCGAGGGAGTTTCCTGCGTAATCCTGAATGGGAGTCGCCTTCACCCTCAAATGACGTCCTGCCTCCTCCGCCTCCTCTTTGACAAACAGGGCGGTTGTTGCAACCGACTCTCCCGTGAGTGCCTTGTGCATTGGAAGGTCATTGGCTGGAAATGGGGTCTTCTGATCGTGAAGAAACAACCCTGAGATGGTGTGCGTTGGTGTTGGGGCGGCGAGCATGTGGGAGGACCTCAGCTGTGTGGCCGCCATGTTTTGCAAACACAAGGAGCCGTCAGCATCTCGGACAATGACGCCTTCTTCCAGGTTGTCGAAGACATGCTCAAGCAGGCGCAGTCTGCGACGTTCTTCGTTCCACGAACCACGCTGTCTGTGGTGTCGAAAAATGGTCCTCTCCAGAAGTCGTATTCCTTGTTGAGTCCCAAGTTGCTCCCAGGTTAGCGCCTCATGAACTCCTTGAAGTATGGAGAGGTTGAGGTGCTCTTCGGACAACATCCCCTCTTGTTCACACAAGAGGATCGGAGCTTGGGGTTGATGGACTTCCTGATGCTGAAGCAGCTCGTCTTTGTTCCTCTCCCAAGAGAAGGCATCCAAAAGCAATGCATCAAACCGTATCTGTTGTGTATACCTGCACCACTCTTCCAAGGAGTACGTCCAAGTGTATCGAATGGTTGTTCCAATCCTTTGACCCTGAATGAACGGGCTCGTCTGTAGCCTCTCCTCTTCTTGCGCGAGCAAAAAGAGGAGGTGTCGCTCAGATCGTGGTGAATCCATAAACAAGCCAACTCCTCTACGAATTTTCTAGGAACCCTCTGAACACCCTCGGTTCATTACACGCTAATGTGTTTTCTTAAGCATAGTTCGTGCCGACTTTGGTTCGATCTCCTCATACCCTCTAAGTGACGAACCCAAAAAGGATCGATAGAGGTTGGGAAAGCGTATGTCATTCACCTTTTTAGATGCTTCCCAATATATTGGGATGGTTCATTGTATATTGGGACTGGGTGAATGCCTGACACGAGGTGCAAGATTCTTCCGAGCGCACGTGTAGTACATTCCCTGTCACTTTTTCTTTTTTATGAATGGTTTTTGCGTAAGGAAATGAGGAAGAGTAGATGTAAGACTTATTGAGGTCGCTGGATGCCGAGCTTTTTCATGCGGGCTTCAAGGGTGGTGGGTTTCATGTCGAGGATCTTGGCAGCCCCACGTTCTCCACTGACAACCCATCCTGTGTGCTCTAAGATCTGGAGGATGTACTGTTTTTCAAACTCGGCGAGAGAGACAAAGGATTGCCCTGAAAGGCCAGTCCCCGAGAAGAGACCCGGTTGTTGGAGGAGAGGCTCATGGAGTTCAAGCTCCGAGCCTGGCGAGAGAATCATGGCTCGTTCGATCACATTTTCAAGTTCACGAATGTTACCTGGCCAGTTGTAGTTTCGAAGCTTCTCCATCGTTGTGCTAGATACTTGCTGGATCTGCTTGTTCATTTTCTTGTTGTTGAGGGCGATGAAGTGCCACACAAGCTGATCGATATCGTTGGGCCGCTCACGGAGAGGAGGCAGCTGGACAGGGAAAACATTGAGCCGGAAGTATAGGTCTTCGCGGAACTTTCCTTCGTGGACCTGCGCGAGGAGGTTGTGGTTGGTTGCGGCGATCACGCGGACGTTCACATGTTGTGTTCCCTGCCCACCTAGCCGCTCAAAGGTTCCCTCCTGCAGCACACGGAGAAGCTTGGCTTGCAAGTGCAAAGGCAAGTCGCCGATCTCATCGAGGAAGATGGTGCCTTGGTTGGCGAGTTCAAAGCGTCCAATGCGCTGTTGGTAGGCGCTGGTGAACGCACCTCTCTCGTGCCCGAAGAGTTCGCTCTCGATCAGATTGGCAGGAAGGGTTGCGCAATTTACCTTCACAAGGGGTCTGTCGCTGCGTTGGCTCAGCTCATGAATGCTGTGCGCGATCAGCTCTTTTCCTGTCCCTGTCTCTCCCAAGATCAACACTGTGGTGTCGGTCTGAGCGACTAGCTCTACTTTGTGGAGCGCTGCTTTTAGCTTTGAGCTATCACCCACGAGTTGGGTGAAGTCGTGTTTGGTTTTGATCTCATCTTTGAGGTAGACGTTCTCTGTTTCCAGGCGAGTCTTGAGCGTGGAAAGTTCGGAGATGCTGTCACGAAGATTGGCCTCTTCGCGCTTCTTTTCCCGGATGTCACGGCCTATCAGCAAGAAATAGTCCATCTTGTCGATGCGAATGGGACGTCCACTCACCGAGACATCGATGGTCGAGCCGTTGCTATGGAGCCACTGGGTTTCCAACACAAAGGAGCCGGTGTTCTGGAGCTGTTTTTGGGCGATTGTGCTTGCTTCCTCCAACAACTCGGCAGGGATAAGTTGCTCGGTGGATAGCCCCTGTAGGGATTCCGCGGTGTACCCAAGCAGGTGTTGTGCGGCAACGTTGCTTTCTACAATGGTAGCGTTGGGTCGTTCGATGGTGAGAATGGCGTCGTTGGCAAGATCAAAGAGTGTGCGGTACTTTTCTTCGCTGGAGCGCAGATCGTTTTCGCGAAAGCGCTCCTCTGTTTCGTCCAGAATGATGCCGTAGAAGCCCGTCACATTTTGTTTGGAGTCTAACTGAGGGCGTCCGCTCAGAACGTAGTAGCGTTCTTCCATGTTGGAGAGCTGAAAACGAATGTGAGCGTTGGTGAAAGGGAGGCCTTCTTGGGCGTTACGGATCAGCTCTTTGGCAGCGTTCTTGTCGTCTGGATGAACCGATTGGAACCAACGTCTTAATGTGGGGGTGTAGAGAGTCGGCTGGGTTCCAAACAAACGGTGAGTGACATGGCTCCAGTGTGTCTTTCCTGTGTGATTGTCGACGCGCCACAAGCCGAGGTTAAGCATATCAATGGCCAGCTTGAGGTGCGTGTGCTCATGTTCAAGCTGCTCCTCCAACAGACGTTGCTCGGTGATGTCTCGCTTGGTTCCCCACATCTGATCAGGCTTGCCATTGTCATCAAGTGACACTTCGCCGATGCTATGAACCCATCGCTCCTGACCGTCGTTGTACCGGAAAAAACGGTAGGTGATCTCGTAGGAGTCGCCTTCAAAAGAGTTCTTGACGATGGCTTCCACGCGTTCCCGATCGAGTGGATGCACACGCTCCATGTACTGTTCGGGGGTGGGTGTTCCTTGGCTGGGATCTCGTCCCAACACCCGGAAGAGACCATCGGACCACTTGACAACCTCAGTGCCCACTTCCCAGCTCCAACAACCCACTTGGCTTGCTTGCTCGGAAAGTGTCAGGAGGTCTTGGACATTGTCCAAGACCCACTCGGCTTGGTCAGAAGCTTGTTGTTTGGTCCACTTGGTGTTCATAGTCGATGGGCCTTGGGGCCGTCTCGGAGTGAGCAACTCTTCTCATAGGAACACAAGATGTTTCCGAGTGTTGCTCACTCTTTGGTTTGGGCTCGTACTGTACGAAGGCTTCATGCCTCCGCAAGATGGACGCCTTGCCCGAATGAACCGATAAACCACCAAACGTTGAGCGACCCGATTCTTCGCGCAAGGTGCGAGATTTCGGGGCAAGGAGAAGCATCACAAAGCCAACCTTGGCTCAATCCACTGCTGGCAGAGTTGGAAGGAGGAGGTGGTCTTGCTGTTTTGTAACAGCGAGGTTTCACCTGAACCAAGTTGGAATGTTTCGCGGACCCCTATTCGTCCCCTTATCATTCTCTTCATCGTAGGGACTTTCCCTGTTGACGTCTAGGGACAAATGTACTGATTCTCTAGTATTTATCAGGAGATTTCCTAGTGTTGTGCTGGGTTTTTTAAGGGCTTGGGTTGCAAATTATGGGGTTGCATTCTTTGTCTACAAGCTATAGCTTGGTCCTCAATGTGTCGAATTGCAAGACATCGAAAGAGAGTATGAAATTGTATTTTGTGTTGGGCGGGTGGAGATAGGTGTTGATGTGGGGGATCTCCCTACGTTTCATTGGGGGAAAGTCCTCGGGGGAAAAGCCAACATGTCCCGATTGTTTCAACGCGTCGGATCTAACATAACGAAAAGAATAGTCCTTCTCCTTTTACAATCGGGTCGACAGAACAATGGTTGCAATACTCTCGGCGGTGGAATCCATCATGCATAATCGAGACGCCAGCAGTTCTTCTCTAGAGTCTCACGAACAGACGAGCGAAAAGCAGGCTACACGGCGAGAGCGTGATCGCTCCTGGCACATGGCTTACATGTCCCACTTCTTACCGTCACTTGCGCATGAAATTAAGAACCCTCTCGCTGGAATGCAGAGCATCGTTGAGGTGCTCTTGGAGGAGATCCAAGGGGTACAACATCGAGAAGATCTAGAGCTCTTGTTGTACGAACTTTCACGCCTTCGTTTCTTGATCGATCGCATGACGTTGGTCGAAATGAGCGTTCTGAACTCCGCCAACATCGTGGATCTGGTTCAAGTGGCGCAGCGTTCGATCAAGTTGGCTTCCAAGAGAGCGTACCAGCTCGGCATCAACATGGAGAGTAGCGCAAGCATGGAGCCGATGTGGGCTCACATCAATCCTGAAGGGTTCCATATCATCCTGCTTAACCTGCTGAACAATGCGATAGAAGCGTGTTCCAAAGGGGATGAGATCTCGATACGCTTGAGCCGAAAAGATGACATGGTGTATCTTTGTGTGAAGGACACTGGAAAAGGGATGTCCGAAGAGGTTCAGAAACAAGCAACGGAGCCGTTCTTTACAACCAAGCCGAGCGGATCAGGGATCGGACTCGCGTTGATCGCTAGCTTTGTGGAGAGGGGGGGAGGTAGCCTGTCCATCCAATCCCAAGAAGGCGTGGGTACTGCCATCTCCGTCTCGATTAAAGATGTCGCATTTCGAGCTTCCTCTGATGGTGCATCAAGCAATCCCTGGAACACCCAAAGGTAACGAACTGAATGAGCGCACCCAAAGACTCTCCGTGGCGTATTCCAGACAATCTCCGAGAAGCTGAATTCATCGAACGTTCATGGCTGCTGGGCCAAGAAGCTGATGTCTTGGATGCCCATCCAGGAGAGTCTCACCTTGTTCCCCATGAGCTTGCGGTCTCTTTCCAAGTGGGACTTCAAACTCTCACTCGAATCGGTCGAACCCTGGAGCTTGGCGAGACAGGTACGGTGTGGCTGGAATGTTCGCAAGGACTGTTGTTGTTGGTCACTCTTCCCTTCAACCATGTGCTGGCTGTTCAGACGGGAGCTGACACCAATTTGGGGCTGCTTCGCTCCCTCGTAACTCAAACCTTACAAGAGTGGGAGGTTACGGAATGAGCGTGGACAAACCCAAAGGGTCATGGTGGACTCGTGTGTTTACAGGCAAGAACCCTGAACTTCACGACGACGACATCGGCTACGAAGTTCTTGAAGAGGTGGAAGAGATCTCTCTGGAAGCGAAGCTACAAGAGACCATGTTAGCCTTGGAGCAGATGCAACAGGTTCAATCCCGTCTGCAAGACCAGAACACCAAGCTCAACCAGGATCTTGCGAACACACGAAGAGAGCGAGACACCTGGCGCAAACAGGTGGCGAATCTGGAGAGGACGGAACGAAGTTCGACCGATGTTCCAGCCCAACTCAAAAGCACCCAAGATAGTCTTCACGAGCTCCAAGAGTACACACGCAAGCTGCAACACCAGCTAGAGTCTGAACAACAATCCAACCAAGACATGCTGCAAGAGTTTCAAGAGCACGAGAAGTCCAACCTCACTCTTGAACGCAAACTCTCTTCCGCTATCCGCAAGCTGGAGAAGATGGAGGAGCAGTACAAACAAGCTCGCCAACAACTGATGGAGCACGACAAAAGTTCGGTGGATGCAAAAGCACAAATCCGTCAGTTGGAGCATTTGCTGAACGAAATGACAGAGAACATGCGGGAGGAGTATTCCAAGCGAAAGCAAATGGAAGACGAGCGTATGGTCTTGTTTCGTCAGAAAGAGGCTGTGGCTGCTGAAAAACAGGCCTTGGAAGAACAATTGGAGGAGCTACAAGGTGCTGCAGGGGGGGGCGACCTCCTTCGGCTGTTTTGGGACGTCTGTGCCTCGTCTTTGGTGCAGATCTGTGATTGGAGCGCTCGCCTGGCTGTCCAAGGACACTTAACGTCGTTGTTGACGGAAACTCCCGAACGGTTTGCTGCTGTGAACGCCGGCTCCGTCGAAGAACTGGAGTTGTCCCTCTCCAAAGTGGGTCAATCGGCGGGGTGGTGTCAGTCTCTTTCCCTCGCCGTCTCCGATGAAAAGGTGATCGTTATCTTGGAAGGTGTCGCTGAGTCCACACACCTCTTCTCTGCATCTCCTGAAGGTCTGGCTGTGTTGCAGTCGCCTCTTCCCCTTTTGGCGGTCGCAATGTTGCAGCGTAGTCTGCAAAAAACGTTGGTTTTCCAATCGGTCGAATCTTCTCCCTCCCAACAAATTGCGACGTTTCAGATCGTTTAGATTTCTTGGTCAGTGTTGTCTTTTGCCGTCTTTGTTCTCGGCGAGTTTGTGTTGTCTTCTTCTTTCAAATTGTGCAGATTGAGGGAGTTTGCTTGTTGTTCTCGGGGCTTTGTTTGTGGTGGAATCCCTTAAGCTTCTTTGAGGGAATGTCGGGTGGCGCATCGGGGGTTGTTGATGTACTCTTTCCTTGGGGGAATCCCTTAGTGTGATTTCAGGGGAACCTTTGAGTGAAAGCATAGTTTACCCGATAGAGTGGTCGTTTCAATGAGGTATACTTTCGATGATGCAACGCTATTACTTTGATGTGAGCCGGAGCCTATGAAGTATCACATACTCATCGTAGAAGATGAATCGACGCTGCTTCGTGGGCTTGTTCGAGGGTTGGGGCAGGCTCCCAATCTTCACATAACGGGGTGCGCCACGTACCAAGAGGGGCTTAACGTTCTGCTGCATGACACGCCGGATTTGCTGCTGACGGATCTGAACCTTCCCGATCGCAGCGGGTTTGACTTCTTGAATGAGATGAACGCACACAACATCCGCATCCCTGTGCTTGTGATGACGGCGTATCGTGCGGTGTTTGCTCCACAGTTGTCACAGAATCCTGGCTTAACCGTTCTGGAAAAGCCGATTGGCTTGAAGGAACTGCGACAGGCGATCGATGAAAAACTCTCCTTTTACGAGACAGCCAAGCCGATCGGTCCGTTTCAACTGGCGGACTATCTTCAAATTTCGGGCATGGGACGACACACGTTGTCATTCTTGCTTGAGTTGGAAGAGTACGGCCAGGCGGAGATCGACATCGTAGAAGGCGATATCTGGAATGTTCGCTTGGGGACCAAAACTGGTAAAGAAGCGTTGCAGCTTTGTTTGTCGGGCACCATTCGTAACATCGGTTACCGGCAACGAGAATCTGAACTTCAAGAACGTCAAATCTATGATCGTTGGGAAGAACTTCTTCTCGACATGCTTCGTCAAGAGGACGAGGCCAATCGGGTTGAGCTTGAGTGGCAGAGTCAAGATGAATTGTTTGGTATCATCGCGGAGTCTATGACTGAGCTTCCTGCTGCAGGGGAACCTCCAAAGACTTCGGATGATGCTCACATTCAACTGGTGAACGAACTCAAGCCACAAAGTAACGTGCTAACCGTTGAACCAGAGGAGTATACGGATATGGCGAATGTGAATGCAGTGTGTCAAGAAGTAGTTGGCGACGTCACTGATGCACTGGCGTGTGGGGTGGTGGATCTGAGCAGCGGTATGTTGATGGGTGTTCACCACACGGTGCCTTACTTCACACAAAGTTACTTGGACGCTGTGGCGGCTGCGGCTGTCGACTTGTTCCGCGGAAAAAACGTACGACGTGTGGAGCAGCTTCTTGGCAAACACAGGGGCGCCACCGTTCAAGATAGCTTCCAAGAGATCTTTGTTTCTTCCGACAACGTGTACCACTTCATGAAGATTATCCCCGCCAAAGGTGCTGTCGTTGTGTTGGTCACCCGTAAGACCACCAACCAAGGTATGGGATGGGCTTCTTTGCGTTCTGCTGTGACCGATATCGCGAGCGCGCTGTAATCCAAGATGTGGTTCCCCCTACCTGCTAGTCCTACCCATATTTTCTCTCTCTCTCCTTCTGGTCACGGTCTTCCCGTTGAACATGTGTACCAACTTCTCCATGATACAACAGCGCACGAGTGGCGTGAACGTGTTGGGGTTCTCAACCCTCGCGATGGTTCAGGAAAAAACTCCACGCGTCTTCTTCTCACCCGCAATTTTGTGTTCAAAACGGACAAGTATTTGTGCACTCCTTCGGAGAGGGGGGCGCGAAAGTTTGTGGCGGACCGGCTCGAAGCCATCGACAATTGGGGGATCTGGCACCCCCAGAAGCAATGGCTCCTGTTTCAAGTGGAGGACAAGTGGTGGCCCGTGAGCTTGTGCCCCAAGCTCACCACTCTTCGCCAAGTTGCTTCCTGGGAAGACAAGGTCAGCGGTTGGCTTTCCATGCTCAAAATGTGTTGGGAAGTCGCGCAACAACATCAGATTGGCCTTGATGTAAACCCTTCCAACTTTGGTTGGGACGACCAGGGGCAGCTGTATTACATCGATGATGAGGTCTATCCTTCCCAAGGGATCAAGGATATGGCAGAGGCCATTGCCACGCGTATCCCTGAAGAATCGAGGTGGCCGGAAGAGTCATGGCGGTCCTTTGGGGAGCAACTGCAGACCACATTCTTTCCGCTTTGGAAGCACGCTCATCAGTGGCGTGAGGTGAAAGCTTGCATTGAAGATTATCCCATCACATCAATGCTCGCTCCACGGCGAAGTGCCCTCATCTTGGGACTTTCAAAAAACAACGAACACCTCGACCCATCCGTCCGACGCCGTCGCAGAAAAGAGCAGAAAGCGTTGCCCTGGAAGCGAACGTTGGTGTTCTCCGATATTCACGGTAACTACCCGGCTTTGGAAGCGGTGCTTGGCAAAGCCAAGGACATGGAGGTGGATAGCTACTTGTTCTTGGGAGATGTTGTTGGGTACGGGCCTTTCCCCAAAGAATGTGTAGACCGCGTGGCTGCTTTGCCTTCGTGCATTTGCTTGAAGGGGAACCACGATGAAATTGCAAGCTCGGGGACCATCCCTGAAGGCACCAATCGTTTGGCCCGTGAGTCTCTTCGTTGGACCCAAGAGCAGCTTTCACAAGAGCAAATGGCTTGGTTGGGAGGACTCTCTCACGAACACAGCGAGCCTCCTTGGCTTGCCGTTCATGGAGCACCTCAAGACCCCGACCGAATCTACGCTTATGTATACGAAATGACCTACAGGAGCAACCTGGAACATCTTCACAAGCGAGGGTATTCGCTCTGCTTCTACGGACACACCCATGTTCCGTTTGTGTATTTGCTGAACGCGGAAGGGGGAACCGAAAAGTTGAGCCCTGAAACGTTTTCGGTCTTTCAGACTGGGCAAGTCGCGTTGGTGAATCCTGGCTCCGTTGGGCAGCCTCGGGACCGTGACCCTATGAGCTCCTTTGCGATTTGGGAACACAGCGTCAACCAGGTCTCGTTTCATCGTGTCGCGTACGATGTCGAGAGCACCATGAACGAAATTATTCGGTGTGGCCTTCCGGATGACCTTTGTTCTCGTTTGGAAATGGGCTGGTAGACGTGGTTGTTTCCTCGAGAAACGTTTGCTGCTGAGGGGTGGTGGGGGAGTTGAAGAGGTTCGCGGGTCACGAGGGACTTGTTGGTTTTGCCTCAATGTTGTACAGGACAACCACCTGCTGAATTGGATGATGTCTTTGCAACGGAGGGCTCTGCAGCTGCACCGTAGACTTCGTGCTTGGGTGCGCTGGCTAGAATGGTGCTCTCTCCCCACGATGTAACTTTGTTAAATGAGTCAGAGGCTACAAAGCTATCAAAGTGAGCCCTGGTTGCCCATTCTGACACAATCAGATAGGAGTTGGTCTCGTAGGCATCGCGGTATAGGTTGGTCTTGACGTGACCTTCTGTGTCCGAAAGCTTCTCTAAGACTAAGGAGAACATACTTTCAAAAGCTGTCTCTTTGCCATCTTTGATATGGTAGTTCATTCCTACGGTTATCATCTTGACTCCTTCACGTGGATAGCTATAGGTTTTGTACATAGCTAAAGGAGAGTGTAGCTAAGGTGCTAGGGGTTTTCAAGTCCTTTTTTTATGGATCTTTCGAACGCTTGGTTCTTTGGCAAGTACACAAAACAATCGGGAAATCAATGGACTTTGTTGTTTCTGCCATTCATTGCGTTCGCTCTGTAGAGGAAGCTTCCTCGTTCTTTCTTAAGCAGCTTGGGTTTGAGCAGGTTGTTTCTGATGAAGACAGTGTTACGGTCTCCAATGGATCCGTTCAGGTTCGTCTCGTCTCTTCGGAAACACCGGAGCATACGATGACACTGGAAGTTCGAACCAAGAGGTTGGAGAGAGCTCGTCAACGATGGCTCTCTGTTCCTGAGGTTCAGTCGGTCTCGGAGGTTCAGATCGTTCGGGAGAATCGGCACGAAGTACTTGTGCAAGCCCCTCACTCTGTGAACATTCTCTTGGTCCGGCATCTCACGGAAGACGACCTGGGAGTCTTGCCCCCTCTGCCAACACAGCTCGACTGGGAAGCCGAGGCGGACACCTACACCCGTCATATCCTTCGCTGCATCCCCATCTCTTTTCGGGAAGACGCTCGCGTCAAAATAACGGAGGCGGCGGAAGTTCGAGCTGCTGAAGAGGGCGAAATTACCGTTAATCTAGAGACAGCGTTGCGTGTGTTTGTGAAGGAGACGCCTTTTTTTCAACGGCGGGCGTTGTGGGAAGAGTATGAGCGGCTTGGCCTGGATGCACCCTTCTTCTTTGAAGAGGTTGGGGGTTATCCCGAGGAAGAATGATGATAGGTATTGTACAAACCTTACGTCGTTGGTGGCTTCTGCTGCGTATCGTATGGCGCAGCCGAGGCATTCGAAGAGCGACCACGGAAGAGGGAAAGCTTCGAGCGCAACAAGCGATGGCTGCGTTGCTTGCGGATGCCCGCGGACTTCCAATGAAGGTCGGGCAGGTGTTGGCAGGTGTCGGTGGAGAGTCGCCGTTTCGCCATCTTGCAACAGGTGTTAAACCATTGCCCATGGAGAGGGTTCGCCCTCTCGTCGAAGCATCTTTAGAGCAGCCGATGGAGAGCACGTTTGCAACGTTTGAAGAGTCGGTCGCTGCTGCGTCTTTGGGCCAAGTACATCGGGCGACATTGTTGGATGGAACTCCTGTCGCGGTGAAGGTGCGTTACCCTCACATTGACGCGGCAGTTAAAGCCGAACTTCAGCTCGCTGGGTGGGTGCCTGAGGTTGGCCCTGTCAAAACGTGGGGCTTTGATCTGAATGGCTACAAGCGAGTGTTGCATTCCACCCTTCTTGGGGAGTTAGACTACCTATCCGAAGCCCAGAGACAGTCGGACTTTCGGTCCCATGTCGAGGTGGATGGTTTGTTGGTTCCTAAGGTTTGGAAGGAGCTATGTCGGCCAGGTCTGTTGGTGCAGGAATTTGTCTCTGGCGTTTTCCTTGATGATGTCAAAGAGTGGTCACACAAAGAGCGGCTGAAAGTGGCACGTACGCTTTTGGTTACACTGTTTCAATCCCTGTTTGTGTACGGTGAAGTGCATGGCGATCCTCACCAAGGAAACGCTCTGTACTTTCGGAGGGAAGACGGTGAGCCTGTGATGGCGCTGCTCGATTACGGCTGCACCATCCCCATCGCTCGGGAGCGTCGCCTCGCGTTGCTCCATTTGATCGTGGCGACTCTCGAAGGAAGAGACACCCAGCCCTTGTCTTGTTTTGGGGTGTTAGGCTTTGACATGCACAAGCTCTTCTACATCAAAGACAAACTCCCCGCGCTTTGTCGCATCTTGTTTCAACCTTTTCTTCAGCCTCGGGCCTTTGCGCTGGAAGACTGGAAGTTGGGCGCCTCCATCCAAGAGCTTTTGGGGGAGCAGAAGTGGTGGTTTCGATCGGCCGGCCCTCCCGAGTTGTTTCTCTTGATGCGGGCGTTTCAAGGGCTTGTTCTGCAAATGGAGGCCCTTGATGTACGCTTGCCCTGGTGGCCGTTTGTCAAACGGACAGTGGGGGAGAGCCTCTTGGACGAAGCTCGCTCTTGGACTTGCCCGCCTCTTCCGCCGGAGTTCGCGGGGCAGGCTCCTTCCATGAAGACCATCGCACACTCTCTTCATGTGCGGGTGAAAACAGACGGCGTGGTGACGGTGTCGATGGACTTCCCCTCCGAAGCAGCCGCAGAGTTGGAGCGCATCATCCCCGACGAGGTCCTTCATCGCATAGAGTCCTTGGAGGATGTCAGCGTTCTGGAGATGGTGGAAAAGGTCAAAGCCACCGACTTTGCCCCGCAAGACTTGTTTGCCTGGGAAGATGGCTCCAAGCAATATCGTGTTTGGCTTGCTTGAGGGTCCAACACATCCGTTTGAGAAGGACAAACCTCCCTTGTCTACGAGGTTAAGTTCGTGTACAACATCAGAGTTGATCTGTACGATTTTAAGGTATACAGAACATAGGAGAGCGTTTGGATGAGCGAGCGTCATTGGGCCACCATCACTGTCTCTAGCCGGAATCTTTTGGCAGAGCTACGTCAACAAGATTTTGAACTTTTGCGTAGCACTGTGCGTTCGTTGGGGCCGGAACGTTGGAGCGTTGACGCTCTGCTATCACGGGAACAGATCGAGCAGCTCACGGGTCAGGGGCACCGTGTGTTTGTGAAGCGCGCGATGGTGGAGACTCTGGCACGTACGACCCAAGACATTCAGGTCAACATCGCTTCTCTCGATGACATCCCCTCGGATGGCTACCTCTCTGTAGCAGCTATCGAACAAGCTATCGATTTGCTCGTCGAGAAGTATCCTTCTCTGTGCCAAATTGATAAGCTCCCCCACGCTACGCACGAGCAGCGAAAGTCTCGGTACCTTCGAGTCGGTTCCAAATCTGGCGGTGGGCCCAAGCCTGCTTGGCTGCTGCTTGGCGGCGCACACGCTCGTGAACTTGTTAACCCAGACCTTTTGCTTTTCTTTGTCCACTCGTTGTGCAAGGCTTACACCACAGGGGAAGACCTCGTGTTGGGTGCGCAGCGATACGACGCCGCCTCCATCCAACGACTTCTGAACGAGATGGAGTTGTTGGTGTTCCCTCTTGTTAATCCCGATGGGCGGGCCTATGTGCTCAATGGGAACACCATGTGGCGAAAGAACCGGAATCCCAACCCCGGTATGTTCTGTGAAGGGGTCGACATCAACCGAAACTTTGGGTTCCTTTGGTCCAGTGGCATTGGAACAAGCGATAACTCTTGCTCTGATGTGTTCCGTGGAACGGAGGCGTTCTCGGAGCCTGAAACCCAGAACGTTCGGCACCTCATCCAGGACAACCCACAGCTTCAATGTGTGGTGGATGTCCACTCCTATTCGGAGTTGATCATGTACCCTTGGGGTGATGACGACAGCCAAGACCACCAGGAAGACATGAACTTTCACAACCCTGCTTACGATGGGAAGCGCGGTGTTCTGGGCGATACAGCATATAGGGAGTACCTCTCGAAGGAAGACCTGGAATGGTATCTTCGTGTTGGACGACAGGTTCAAACCGGGATTGAAGCTGTTCGTGGGCGAGTCTACACGCTTGGACCTTCTGCTGATCTGTATCCCACCACAGGAACTGCTGGAGATTACCCTTACGCTCACGGCATTGAGAGTGGACGCGACAAGCCCCTCTACTCGCTCACCATTGAAACAGGTCGCGAGTTTCAGCCGCCTCTGGACGAAGCAAGACAAATTATTTTGGAGGTGTCATCCGGTCTCGCAGCGATGGGACTTGCCCTCTTGTCCTCTTCGTAAAGCATGGGGCGGGGCTTGCTGGCAGGGTGGAGTGGCTCAACAATCAGGCGGGCTTGTTCTGGTTTTGAGATGCTGAAGAAGACTCTGGAAGAAGGCGCGTCGCGCGCATCCTTTTGGTGATGATTCCTGCGACGAATCGGGAAAATCCGGGGCTCAATCGTGTTAACCACCATCCCAAGGTCGCGGAGATGGGCATGGTGATGATGGCTTTGTTGCGCCGGACTCCTCGCAAGATAATCTGGGCGCACTTCTCGGCTGAGATCTTCGGCAAGCCTTTCACGATTTTGTCGGTGCCTTCTTTGGACAAGTTGACACCCGGTGTGTCGGTTAACATGGGGGTTTGGATAAAACCAGGGCAGACCACGCTGACTTTGACCCCCAGCGCTCGGGCTTCTACACGCAGAGAGGTTGAGAGTCCAACGACAGCGTGCTTGGAGGCACAGTAGGGTACGCCATAGCTGGCGGGAGTTAGGCCTGCGAGACTGGCAACGTTGATGATGTGTCCCGAGCCTTGCTTGACCATCACTTGGTACGCTGCATGTACACCATGAACAACACCCCGGACGTTGATGTCGAGGGTTCGGTTCCAGTCGTTTAATGTGAGATCCCGAACCTCTCCTGAGACACCAACGCCTGCATTGTTAAACATCAAGTCCAGTCGTCCGTGGGTTGCAACGGTTGTATCGATCAGGTCTTGTACGGCCTGGGGATTCGTTACATTCAATTCTGCGAAGGATGCGTTCCCTCCTGCGTTGGACAGCTCTTGTACAACCCGTTGTCCGGCTTCCACTTGAATGTCTGCGATGATGACGGTGGCCCCTTGAGCACACAGGCCATGTGCGAGGGCTTTCCCTATGCCGGATGAACCCCCTGTGACGATCGCGATTTGCCCTTGAAATGTTCCCATGCTTTCCTCCCAGCCTTGAGCGTTGTTGGAGAGACACTACTGGGATTGTCGAAGAACAGCAAGCTGGAAGGTAAAGAGGTCACGTACTTTAGCGGGTGGGTGGGGCTCTTTGAGGGGTTGTTGTCTTTTGGGGTTTGGGAAGGCAGAAGACTGGCAGGTGGGGAGTTGGCCTCTGAGGACCCAAAGGTCCCCAAAAGACGGCCTGCAAACCACGCAAGCACCGCGAGAAAGGCGGCGGCTTGGAGGAGGTGGTAGGGCAGGGCGACGGAGCGTATCGCTGGATCACTCGCTGGGACTGGAGCTACTGCATCAGAACCTTGCGTTTTGTCTGCTTGAACATTCGAAGACCAAACCTCCATTCCACTTCGTAGCGCGTTGGCTACGTCAAATCTCAACGTTGCGAGTCCCCTTATCTCGCTTCGGACAATACGGATCCGGCGACGGGTTCGTCGGTGGACTCCTCCAATGGAAGCGGCTTGCGAGGAGCCAGCCCTCGTCCGATTAACTCATACACAGCAAAGCTGACGCCTGAAACCATAACCCCTCCAAACGTCACCATCTCTGTAACAAGGACGGGGTCTTCTTTACTCCAACTCCAAAACAAGAGAAGGGCTGAGCCTACCCCAATGATGGTTGCAAACAGAGCGACTTGTACCTTGGTTTTTAGCTTCTTCCATACAAACATGCGTTTCATGGTTCCTCCCTCGAAAACATTGTTTTTTTCATTGTACGAACATGGGTAGCGAAAGGAGTTTGTCTTTCGCTACCCAATCCATGGCGCGTTCTTGAAAACGTTCAATCATACGGTTTGCCCGAAGGCTACGCGCTAGCAGGATGGGCTAGTTACGGGTTATCGTACGGCTGCCGTGAGTTGGACGCCGTATAACATGAAGGGTTGTTTGTTTGACCCTGACAGCACATACCGTTGGGACAAATGTAGCTTCGACACATCCACTGGCCTGGGGCGCAGATTCGCTTGTAGTGTCGTTTCACCCAGCTTTGTTTCGCCGCTTTTTTCTTCACTTTGTGCTTGGGCACACATTTCACTTTGCCCTTCTTGATCACACAGCGAGTTTTGGGCGGACATTGAATCTTCGCGCAAGGGTTTTTGGTTGCCCTTTTCTTCGGCGCTTTGTCAGCTTTCTTCGCTTTCGATTTCTTTGTCTCTGGCGGATTGGCGTCTGCAAAGTTCGATGCACCAAAGCATAGAAAACTGAACAATGCAAACAACGTAATTTGTTTGGTTTGTGTGAATAACATAGTTGACTCCTTTCAAGTTCCACTTTGCCATCAAGCCCATGTCTACGAGCTTTGATGTTCGCTTCTACACTCCTGCAATGACCGTTCCGGATGTTTTGAGAATGAAGTGTCTCATCGCTTCTTTGCCCGGTGGTTGCGAGAAAAAGGCGGAGGCTTCTCTCCCTCTCTGGGCGTTTTTGCCAAGCCAATGAGACTGAGAAGTGTTGCAAAGGTAGGTTTTTGAGGTGCTTGTGAGACAGGTGTGTCTCGTTGTTGCTCACGTGGTGTTGTTGAGAGTGTTCTTTTTGCAAAAAGAGAAGAAGGGAGTGGATTGGAGTGGGAGGGTTGGTGGTGTGTTATTTGTCAGTGCGTTCAAACATCAACATGTAGTTGTCTTTAAGTTCTTTGAGGTTGTACTTCTTCACAAGCTTGAACCCATTGGCCAAGATCTCGGTGGTTACTTGTTTTTCATTCACCTTCACATGATTGAGGATCCATTTGCTGGAGACGCCTGGGATGCGTTTGAAATCGACAATCACGAGCCGTCCCCCTTTGCGCAGCGCCTGGTGAAAGTCGGCCAGCATGGACTTGGCTTTGTCGAAGTGATGGTAGGTATCACATACAAAAATAAGATCCACCGAGTTTGCAGGGAGTTTGGTGGAGGTTGTAGTGCTGTGTACCACCTGCGCCTGCTTGTAGCCTTTGTCTTTGATCCGTTTGCGGAGGAACTTCACAAAGTTGGGGGAGATATCCACGGCGTAGACTTTGCCCTTGGCGCCAACCGCTTTCACAAAAGGCTCCATGAACGCGCCGCTTCCTGCGCCGACGTCTGCGAGGGCTGTGCCCGGCTTAATCTTGATGGCTGCGACGATTGCTTCCCGGTTGCGAAACACTTCTCGCTTGGGGTTTTCAAAACGCTTCTTCCAAGATTTGGGGTTCATCTTTTTGCTGACGAACCGAGCGTTGATGTCGCGATGTTTGGGAGCACTTCGCCTGGAGGTAGGCTGGGTTTTGCGCGCCTGGGGAGATTGGGCTTGGGTGGTGTTCTTTTTGCAGCCTTCAACGACAACAAAGCTTGGTACAAGAAGAAAGAATCCGAGCCAGTGTGTCCAACGGATTGTGTGCATGTTGCGTGTCCTTCTTATGAGATGGTACATGAGCGATGACCGTGGAACATTTTGTTGGAGAAAAGTGTTCCGAAAAAGGTTACAAACATGTTTCGACTGTTCGAGTCAACCAACGTCAACATCCGGTTGCTTTGTTTCCTGGATTGCACTCTTCGTGTGTGAAATAGGGAGGGAGTGATGCCGCTTCTGTTTTCCAAACCGATTCTTTCGTTGGAAGCACCCAACGCTTCCGGCTCGCTAACTCTGCATTCTCTCTTCCTCCGTTTTGGAGGGTGGGTGGGTTTGAGTTTGGTTGGGTTGTTGTGGCTCTTGTCCGGCAAACCCCGGCTCAAGCCGAAGCCTGTGTTTCAGCCCCTCAAAACGCAAACCGTCGCGGAATGGAAAACGCTAGCCAAACGCTGCGAGGCTTTGTCCGACGACTCCACCCAAGGCCTGTTTCGCGAGCTGGATTGCCTCGTGTCGATGCGTCGGACCATCACATCGTACAGTCCCAATCTGGAGATTCTTTTGCGCCAGAAATTTCGAGAGCTGTTCTCCTTGGTCCAAGCCGAGATGGACTTTGGCGTTGCCTTGGAGCAGTGGCAGATGCTTTACCGACTTTCGGCGAAGCTTTATATCTCCAAGAACAAAGACGCTGAACGAGCCGAAATCCCCGTGTATGTCGTGAACAGTCATCACCTTGCGTTGCCCTTTTGGATCAAGGAGGGACTGCGCCGGGATGTTGGACCTTTGTTCCACCTCGACACTCACAGCGATATGCGTCCCATTCCCGACCCGGCAGACGTGAAGAAGGCGATCGAGGATCTTCGAAGAGGTCGAAACATTCGTGATGCTTGGCATACCATCGCTCATACCATCGATGACTGCGCGATGCCTGTCGCTGGAGCGGTGCTGTCGGGGATTTACAAAGACATTGTGTGGGGGCGGCCTTCGTGGACATTGACCCCCGACTTTCTTCGTCGCAACTTCTTCTTTGCCCTGCTCAAGAAACCTTTCCACAAAGACCGGGACAAGTTGAGCCAGTCCTCTCCGCGTCATCCTCACAGACGTCACAGCCCTCTGGCGACTGGGCAGGCCGATTGGCCAGGCTTGAACGAAGACCTCTGGGAAGGTCGCTTTCGAATGTACTCCATGGACAAACCCGCGTCGGACAATCGTTGGAACCCTGTGATGCTGGACTGGCGTTATGTGCCCCAACATCACAAACCGCTGCCACGAACCTACAAACACGTCACTCCTTTCCGCTGGAGCGTAATGCTCACGGACTTTCCGATTCAGCCTAACGGTAGGGGGAAAGGTCGCACGATCTTTCAGTCCTTGCTTAAGGCGATTCCGAAGGGTCGCTTCACGTTGGACATCGACCTCGATTATTTCGCGAGCATCGACGCCAGTCCAAAGTTTCGCCGTGAGCGTGGAAAGCCTGTGAAGACCGACGCGGATGGATTTGCGAAGCAACGCAAGATTCTTACGGCTCGGTTGAAGCGCTTCGCCAACCTGTTGCACGCGCTACGTCGGGTTGGTCGGGTGCCTGCCCTCGTCACCATCGCAGATTCCACCAAGCTCAACTTCGCGTTGGATTCTGTGACGGAAGGACAATCCGAGTACACCCCTCAAGAGCACACCTACTTTCTGCACCAAGGGGTTCGTGATATCCTGATCCAAGTCTACGGTAAAAAAGTTATCCCTTCTCGTTCTCGTGCTCGCAGGAAACGTCGCCTTGTTAGCCGAAGCTCTAAGACTTTGTAAGGATCGAACATGAAGCGCGCGGTTCTCGGTGTTGTTGCTCTCTGTATATTTGGCGGCTTGGGGTTGGGTGGATGCCAACAGAAGAAGTCAGCTCCTGCTCCCAAAAGCGCCGCTGTGAAGAAGCGAAAACCTGTTCTCCGAGATCTCGACGCGCTTGTCGCCCACTTTCAGGCTCAGGGTCTTAAGATCTCGAATCCCAAACCCAAGTTTGCCCAGATGATCGGTGCTTTGGAAGGGAAAGGAGTGGACGTGGAAGGCAAGTGGGTTGAAGTGTATCGTTTTGCGAAGGGGAAGGACAAAGCGATGTCCAACGGCCAGCTTCAGTTTCAACGCTTGGGTGCTGTGACCGAGATTAAGGGAGTCTTTTTGCTGGCGTACCCGAAGCAACATCCTGCCAAGGAGCAGGTCAACAAAGCCTTTCAATCGTTCTGACGGAGATCTTTCTCCAGCATGATGCGAAGCAGCTGGTTGGGCGTGCTCACAAAGGTCCCCACAATGGAAAAGCCACACTTGAGATTGAGCACCAGCATTCGCTTGAAGGCGTTGGAGGTTTGGGTCCGAACCGTTTGGTAGCCTTGGCGGCAAAGCTCTTGGTGCTGTCGATGCATAAGCTCTCTTGCGATGCCTTGCCCCCTGAATGCTGGGGTGACGCCGCCCATCCAGGAGTAAAAGTGTCCCCTGCGTCGTTCGTATCCCAGCTTAAATCCAACGTACGTTTGTTTGTGTTTGGCCATCACCGCGAGCACGTTTCGTTTGCCTTCTAGCTCATACAGGAAGCGTTCGCTGTTGTGGTTCAAGAAGCATTGCGCTTCCAAGGCCATCATCGCTTGGAGGACCCCGTCGGAGAGTGGAGCGCGGTGCAATTCGTATTCAATCATCGCGACTTCCCTTCTATCGATTGCTGTTGCAACGACGCATCCGAAGGTTAAACTTGATTCGGATTAATCCTTCGTGCATCCCGAGGTTTCGAGTGTATTGGAGAACGGCTTGGTCAATGTGATTGACATACTCTCTACAGGCTAGCTTCATGCACCTTCGGTTGTCCTTTGCTTTGCCAATGATCTTGACCCTGGCTCGAACATACAGCTGGTTGTTTTTGCCCCGACGTAGCTTGGTGAAACGGAAGCAGGTGTGTTGAAGGATCGCCTTCTTGATCTTGGGAAACTGCGCTTTGATCGCTCGCCAATCCCGGTTCTTCTTCATCTTTCGTTTCTGGTTCAGGTCGATCGTTTGGATGACCATTCGCGGAATGCTCGCGAGCATCCGACGAACCTCCGTTCTCAAGTTGAGGTTGGTGTTGATGCCCCGGATCTTTCCTCGTACATCGCGTAAGGTTTGGGTGACTCCAGCCTCACGAAGAACCTGCGAGAGAACCTCTGCGATTGCTCCTTTGTTGTCAGCTAGCATCCCTTTGGAGCCGGAGCGCTTCGACCGGTTGTTCTTCAACAAGACACGCACGACCTGTTTCAGAAGTCTTCCATTTCTCGCCAGCAACTGGTCGATCAAGTACTTGGCTGGATTGACCCGGTTTTTGTTCCGGATGCCCTTGATGACCTGAACCAGCAAGCGGGCGTCGTTGGCGAGTAGCTTTTCAAAGGCTCCTTGCAACGCTCGTGATGTTGGCGTGTGTCCATCCTTGGCGAGAGGGCGTCGAAAGGACTGTCGCAAAATGCTGGACAACAGCCGGGCGTCGTTCGCGAGCAGCTTGTCCAACGCCTTCTCCAAAAACACCGGACCCTTCGGCTTCTTGGACGACTGCGTTATGCGCATCTTATGAAACGTTTTCGCCGCAATCGTTGTTAGCATATCTCCATCGTTGCGCAAAAGCATATAACTAGAGATAGCTACCACAAGGCTCAAGGTAACAAAAAATGCAGCTAGAGATAGCCACAACACGTTTAAGATGCTCTTTTGCATAGGCGGGTTCCTTAGCCAGTCAAATGAACCATAGAAGCTTAGAAACAGGAGTGAGTCGTTCGGAGGGGACGACCGTTTTCGTGTATCATTGGTTGTTGTTTGTGTTCAAGAGTCCAAGGGTGGACGTTGAGGTTGTCACGTTCCTGGCCTTTTTGGTATCATCACGCAACGGTTCGCTTTGCTTCATCAAGTTTTGTGGTGTGTTGCCACAATGTTTGGATACAGGATGACGGTTATGTTGGGTTTGGTTTCGCAAGAGTCGCGCCATCGTTGGATGGGTAAGAGCCTGGGTTATGGAGTTGTCTTTCTCGCCTTGGTATGGAGCCTTTCGGGCTGTGTCGTTGGCGATGTTGGGGTCACCATTCCTGGCTGTGAGGTGTGTCCGGAGCGCTGTCTTCAGAACGAAGAAGGGCGTGGCCGCTGTGTTGCTTGCCTCAAGGATGAGCAATGCCAGAGCCAGGTCAGCCCAACCAAACGCTGCACCCAGGACAACAAATGCATCTGTGGAAGCGACAAAGATTGTCCAGAGGGTCGCTCTTGCATTGGCGAAGGCGGCTGTGTGGAATGCAAAGACGACAAGGACTGCAAAGGAGAAGGCCGCAACTTCTGTGTTGGCTACCAATGCCAGGAATGCCGCCGGGGTGATTTTCGAGCGTGCGGGCCCAGCAACCAAACAGCTTGCAAGCAAGGTAGTCAAACGTGCCTGGCCAGCGGAGTTTGGGGCGACTGCCAAGGCTGGGTTGTCTGCAAGTCCAACGAGACCTGCAAGAACGAAGCCTGCGTCTCTTCCTGCCCGGACCCTTCACCTTGTCAGGCCAGTGACAAACGCTGTGACCCCAACTCCTCCGGGAACAATGAGTTCCAACGGTGTGTCCGAAACAGCCAGGGTTGCCTGGAGTGGAGCACGCCGGAAGCTTGTCCTGCGTCGAACGTTTGCGAAGGACAGGGCGAGTGCAAGTTACCGGCCTGCCCTCAAGGGGAGACTCGATGCGGAACAACCTGCGTGAAACTTCAATCTGACGTCAAACACTGCGGCGCCTGCGACAATGCGTGCAAGAGCAACGAAGTCTGCAACGCAGGCTCTTGTGGAAGCACTTGTCAGGCTCCAACCACAGATTGCAATGGCTCTTGTGTGAACACCCAATCGGACAACAAGCACTGTGGTGGTTGCGACAAGACTTGTTCCTCTACGGAGGCTTGCAACAACGGTCAGTGCAAGAGCACCTGCAAAGGGGCGACGGTGGACTGCAACGGGCGTTGTACGGACCTCAACACGGACGCAAAACACTGTGGTCAGTGTGGCAAGGCTTGCCCCTCCAGCCAAACGTGCAAGGCCGGAAAGTGCGAGGACCTCTGCTCTTCGGGAACGACGCTGTGTGGGGGCCAATGTGTCGACACCTCTTCCGACGGTCAACACTGTGGTGCTTGCAACAACGCTTGCAAAGCTGGGGAAGCTTGTTCGTCGGGAACCTGCAAGTTGAGCTGTCCCTCTGGGCAGAGTGGCTGCAGCGGCTCCTGCAAAGATCTCCAAAACGACAAGCAAAACTGCGGGACGTGCGGAAACGCTTGCGCTTCGCAAGAAACCTGTGTCAAAGGCGCGTGCAAATCTCCCTGTCCTACGGGACAAAGCCTCTGCTCGGGTGGATGCCTCGACACCCAAAGCAACGACTTCCACTGTGGAGGCTGCAACAAGAAATGTCCCTCCAAGCAGTCATGTGTGAAGGGGGTTTGTCGGTCGTGTACGGGCTCTACCACCAAAGAGATCTGCGGGAACAACAAAGACGACGACTGCGACGGTCAAATCGATGAACCCTCCGAGTGTACCTCCATCCCTGTAAAGAACGGGATCAATGACTACGCGGTGCGTGACAACGGAGACATCTTTGTGGTGCACTCCAGCACCTCCAATGGAATCGAAGCGACGTGCTTTAAGCCAGGTGGGGCTTCTCTCCGGGCTCAGTTCTCGGTGGCGGCCAAGGGCCAGTTTCGTCAGGAGTATCCGTCTGTTCAAACGGCTCCAGGTGCCAACATGTATGTGGTGGCCTGGATTGAGTGGTCCAGCTCCCAGTCGTCTTCTCGAAACTTGTTCCTGCAACGCTTCGACACACAATGCAAGCCCTTGGGTTCCAAGATCGCCTGGCCCTACACCAACGGGAACGGATCCTATTCTTACAGCGTCGCCATGGACGGAAGTGGAAACCTGGCTGTGCTGTTTCGGGATACGCAGCGCGCTCTTCGCTTGGTGTTCTTCAGCAGCGCAGGGAACAAACTCTCCGACCTTGCGGTGGAAACAGGCACCAGCCAAAACTGTCCTGGAGGGGGTTACGGTCAGCACGTCGCGATGAACAAGACCGGGGCAGGCCTGGTCTCGTGCCAGCGGCACTCGTCCAATCCTATCTACTACCGTCGGTTCTCGGCCCAACAAAAGTTCTTGGATACTTCGATGGTGCAGTTGAAAGGCTCGGTCAGCAACAGCTCCTGGTATGAAAGTCATGGAACGGGCATCAATGACAGTGGGGCGTTTGCCATTGAGTGGCAGGCGTACAGCAAAGGAGCCAACTGGGCGAGCTTCTTCTCGAACAGCGGAGCGGCTGTTAAGTCCGACGTTGAGGTCAGTCCTTACATTGGGTCTGGCTACGATGGTTTTCGCTATGTCCACCAGCAGCTGCAGCTTTTGGGTGGCGACTTCGTGATGCGAGATACTGTTCGTAGAGATAGCGACATCCCCATCTGGTATCGCTACAAGCAAGATGGAACTCTGGTCAGCGCTCTACGTGGGACATACCATCCCTGGTCGTTACGAACCAACGGCAAAACGGCCTATATCGTGGAAGGTAGCACCATAAAGATAGTCGACTTGAGCCCTGGCAAAGGTCTCTGTAAAGGACAAGCTTGCATTTGTACGCCTGGTTCCACCCAGGTTTGCTACCACGGCAGCACCTCCACATCCGTCCGTGGTGCCTGCAAAACGGGCATGCAAACCTGTCAGCCTGACGGACTTGGCTGGGGCGCTTGCGTGGGCGAAGTGTTGCCCTCTCCCGAAGTGTGCAGCAACAACATCGACGACGACTGTGACGGGCAAACCGACGAAAACTGCACCAACCCAAAGGGCATCGATACTCCAGGGTTGAATGATATCGCGGTGTCGTCGAATGGCGACGTTGCGGCCGTGTGGTGGACGGGCAAGGCCCTGCTTGGGTTCTGTTTCCATCCGAACAGCACGGTCAAACGAAAAACGTTCATCATCACCCAAGATTCCAAACAGGTGAGCAATCCTTTTGTAAAGATGTCGCGAAATGGCAAGTACATCGTGGTGATGTGGCGGGGAACGCCGCTTCTCTCGGACCGAACCTACAATGTGTTTGCCCGGTTGTATCGCAGCGACTGTTCCCCACTGACCCAAGTGCTACAGCTCACGCAAATCCGAGGGGACGAGTGGTACGATGCCGCCGTCGATAACAGCGGGCGGTTCACGATGTTGTACTACAATGACAAACGTGAGCTGTTCTGGGTGCGTTACAACAGCGCGGGGTCCGTCCTGAACAAGCCTGCCATGCTCGACAACGGACAACTGTGTGATTACGCCGCACGCGTTGGGGTCTCTTCGACAACCGGGGATGGTGTGTTTACATGCCAGCGGCACGCATCCAATCCGATCTATTACCGCCGGTTCCGCTCGACAGGCGCGTTGGTGGGGTCTGCCTTGGTGGAAGTTCAAAACACCAAAAGCGGGAACAGCTCCTGGTACTTCAGTCATATCCTGGGTGTGAATGACAGCGGGGAGTTTGCGATTCAGTGGCAGAGCAACAGCCAGAAGACATTCTACGCCAACTTCTACACGTCATCGGGGACCCTGGTTCAATCTGTGACGGTTGGGACCACCATGCAACAGACATTCGATGCGTTTCGGTTTGCCCACCCTGGCATGGAAATTTATGGTTCTGACTTTGTTTTGCGAGACGGTGGGAAACGAGGGACGCCTGTGACCTGGATTCGCTACTCATCCAAAGGTATCGTTCGCAGCCGAGCGACGATGTCTGTCACGTCTTACAAGCGTGAAAGTCTTCGCCTGGACGGCTCCAAAACATTTATCATTGATGGCAAAACGATCCAGATTGGAACCGTCATCTTCAAGTAGAATGGGGTTCTTTGGGTTGGGTGAGGTTGGTGGTCAAACGTCAGTTCTCGGTGGGCCGTTGGATGGAGTTGTGGGTCAAGGGGTTCTTGCGTTTCGCCGTCCTTTACAGCGTAAGTTCAAGAGACAGGCGTGCGCTCAAGCCTGGTCCTAGAACTCCAGAGCCGTGGTATTTGTACTGAGCGTCGAGCAAGTTCTCGACCATGAAGACGACCTTGGCAAAGCGTGTGATGTTGGCTCCACCCCGAATGTTAAGAGTCCACCAGCGGGGTGTTCCTGTCTCAGGGATACGAACGTCGCTTTTGTCGCGATCAGAGATCTCCGACTGATTTAAGGCGCCGAGCACAAAGATTTCTAGAAAGCCACGTCGTCCAAATCGGTAGGCCAGGGATACTTTTCCAAACAGAGGAGGGATGCGCGAAAGGGGAGGTGTGGAGTCTTCTGCTTTGTCTGGCTCTGCAAGGATTTCCTGTCCTTGGGTCCAGGTAATGTTTCCTGCCAGGGAGAGGCCACGCCAGATTCGCCAGCGACCTCCCGCTTCGACTCCGATCACTCTGGCGTTGTCGGTGTTGACTGGGGTTCGGACCTCTTTCCCATCAATCTCGCTCTGTCCTTTGTATTCACTTTTCACCCGCTTGATGAGGTTGTTCCAAAAGCTGACATAGGCTGCGGCCCATAGCTGGAAGCGGTTGGGGAGTCGGGCTCGAACGCTGAGTTCGAGGGTGCGGGATATCTCTGGAGAGAGGTTGGGGTTGGCGACTTCATAGAAGTTTCCTTGGTCTCCAAGAGATGCGGCTTCCTGAAGATTGGGGGCACGGAATCCTTCTGCGTACGATAGGCTCACGTTCAAGTAGGGAGAGACCATGGCCTGGAACGAAGCATACGGCGCGTGTCCCACCTGCTGAAACGAGACTGCGTCCAAGACATCCCGCGCTGGCGTGGAGGCGAAGAAGCCGTTGAGGCGTTCTCCAACGTGGAGAAAGAGCCCGCTCCGCCGGTTCCATTGGTAAAGGCGAAAACGTGCCATGAGATAGGCACCCAACGTCATGTAGTTGGAGCCTGCGGGGAAGTTGGCTGTGGCGGGGGAGTAGACCTCACCGGTGCGGCGACTTTGGGCGTCTGATTCGACCACATCACCGTAGAAATCGACACCGTAAGACAGCCGCAGCCAGGAGAACGCGCGGGTCTGACCTTTCCATGAGAAGCCGATGGTGTGGGTCTGGTCATGGTTCAAAGCCTGCTGGGTCAGGTCAAAGGTACTGAGGTTGTACGTTTGCTGCTTGCGATTCTCGTCCTGACGGTGGTACGACAAGAGAAACGACATCTCAGTCCGAATCGAACGCAAGTTACCGTCTGTACGGAGGTACACAAGGTCTCGGATGTTGTCGTAGATTCGGACGCGACCTCGATCGGGGAATTGTTCTGCGCGTCCTGCTCCGATGTGCTGGGCGCGTTGGTAAGCCAGCTGCAGGTTCCAATCACGCTTGATTCGGACGCGAACCTTTCCGTCGGCAAAGAAGTGCTGGTAGCCTGTAAAAGCCTGGCGACCGGATTGTCCACGAATCGCGATCTCACCGAAGTTGGTTTGTTGGATGCTGTACTTGCCGTCCTTGACTGACCCTGGGGCTCCAAGGGTTCCACCGCCGAGGAGGTCACCAAAGTAGCCGTACGATACACTGCCAGCAAACCCAAAGTTTGAGGTGCTTCCGCCAAAGCTTGCGTGGGCCGTTAGCTCGTTGTCAGCGCTTCCGTAGCGTCCCAAGAGCGAACCTCGATACCGGAACTTAGAACTTCCCGTCATTAACGTTCCTGGCGTCGTGGCGCTAATCACGCCACCAAAGGCATAGCTACCGTAAGCAATCGAGCCGGGTCCTCGGAGCACCTCCAGGCGTTTCAAGTAGTTGGGGTCAATCAAGTTCAGGTACTGGTTGGGGCCTGCCCGGTAGGTTGAATTGTTCAACCGTACACCGTCTACCAGGATCAGGATTTGTGGACCTACTGTGCCCCGGATGAAAGGAGCGCCACCTCCATGGTTGGTCTTTTGGACAAACACGCCCGCTTCTTCCATTAAGGCTTCTGGAACCGAGCGAGGGCGCTTTTCCTGCAAACGTTTTTTGTTCAAGACAGTCGTGGAGCGGGGCGAGCGAAAGGCATCCTCTCTCACCCGCTGTCCCACTGTGACCGACTCAAACAACGGCGGGAGTCGGCGTTTCGCTTTCTTTTTCGACTTCTTCTTGGACGTATCCTTCTTGGTCTGAGCGAATACGACCTGAGGGGGAGTGAACCAACCAACCAACAGTGCAACAACGAGCCATCGCATGAGATTCTCCCACAATCTTCTGGGTGTAGAACGATGGCTGTACTGTACAAGCTTGGGAAGAGTTGAGGTATCCGCAAAAGTACGAAGGGGTGTACGTAGATCTACGTAGGAGAAACGTGTGAGTTTATGCGGGACTGGCCACTGGGGAGAGAGGGGCGTATCGATGTTGGCTGAGGAGTTGGATGGCTCTGTCGGCGTCGCTGGCTGTGAGGCCCTTCATCCCGTCGGTGGAGACCGTTCGTTGGGAGGGCATAAACAAGTCGGTGACATCGTCGAGGATGATGTATTCTGCGACCTCTGGATGCTCTTTGAGCCACTTGCTTATTTCTTGCCCCCGCACTTTGTTTTGCATGGTGAGGTCAGGCGTGGTGTCGATGATAGTGCCTTGCACCCCTCGGATTCGTAGATAACGCTGCAGGTCAGACAGAGTCTTGTACTGGTTGGAGCGGCCAATCATTAATCGCCACGAACTCGACAGGACGATCGAAGCTTTGGTGGCTCGAATGATGCGGTTGAATTGTTCGACATTTTCCGGGCAAATCGACTCATTACCCGCGCGTTGGCACAAGTCATTGTTAAGGACGCCGTCAATGTCCAAGAAGATTACATTCATGGAGTTTCCTGTTGCAGGGTGCTTGGAGCCCGTTCGGGTCTCTGGCACATGAATGGACATTCATTATTAGTTTATTTTCCCAAAATTGTACACCAGCGTTGCATTTAAACTTTATTCTTCGTGGTCGTTGGAGGTTCGTTTGCAGGTCAAAGGATTCCTGCTGACGGGTCTTTTGGGGAGTCTGGTTTGTTGTGCAAAGAGCTTGAACCCACGAGGGATTTGGGCAAGAAGGGGCGAGGAACTCAATCCAGCGTCGCGAGCCCGTGTCGGAGGGCGTATTTGACGAGCCCAGCGATGTTGTGAATGTTGAGTTTTTGCATGATGCGAGTGCGGTGGGTGTCGACCGTGCGGTGGCTGATGGAGAGCCGCTGTGCGATTTGCGGGCTGGTGTAGCCCTCAGCGATCCATTGCAAGATCTCCGCTTCCCGAGGGGTCAGGGGGTTGTCATTGTCTTCTGACGTTGAGGGTTGTCTGTCTTGTACGAGGTACGAGGCAATGGAGGGGCTAAAGAAGGAGTGTCCTTCGGCCAACGAGCGCACCGCTTTGACAAGGTCAGACATGTCTGCACCTTTCAACAGGTAACCTTGTGCGCCAGCCCGGATGGCTGGGCGGACGTATTCAGGTTCATCATGCATCGAGAGAACCAAGACGCGGGTATTGGGGGAGGCTTGGAGCAAGAGGGGTAAGGCGTCGATGCCGTTGCATTTGGGCATGGCAAGATCGAGCACGGCCACGGACGGTTGTAGTTCTTCAGCCAGAGAAATCGCGATCTCACCGTTGTCTGCTTCTCCAACGACGGTGAGGTCAGGTTGGCTTTCCAAGAGCAAGCGAAGGCCCTGGCGAACGATGGTGTGGTCTTCCGCCAGAAGGACTCGAATGGGTTGGGCTTGGTTCATGGTGAAGTGCTCGTTCCGTTGGGTTCAAAGGAGCGGTTGATGTGTGGCGTTTGGGCTGGCAAATCCACCTGGAGCCTCGTACCCTGTCCTGGATGGGATTCGACTGTCAAGGTTCCATCCAGCAATTCACAGCGTTCTCGAATACTTCGCAAACCGTGACCTTCTATCACAGTTGGATTGTAGTGAAAGCCCTTCCCGTTATCTTTCACTTGGAGCGTCACGACGTTGTGGTCGTGCGTGAGTGTAACGGAAGCTTCTTGAGCGTCTGCATGCTTGGTGATGTTGTGAAGGGCTTCTTGAGCGATCCGGTACAAGACGTTCTCCACACGCAGCGAGGGCCGCTCTTTCTCCGACTCCGGCCAGGATACGGTGAGGTCGATGACAGTCTCGGTTGGGAGAGAGTTGCACAGACGTTGCAGCGCGCTGGGCAGCCCCAATTCCTGAACGACTGTGGGGCCCAAGCGATGCACGGCACGTCGAACTTCGTCGATGGTGTGGTCGGTCATTGCGAGGGTTTGCTGGGCCAACTCCGCGCCTTGGGCAGGGGAAAGAGTCTGTTGCGCGAGCAGCTGCAGTTGCAGGCGTACGGCCGTGAGTGACTGACCCACAGAGTCATGCAACTCTCTTGCAATGGCCCTTCGCTCCTCGTCCTGCAACGCAAGGACCTTGTCGGTCAGTTCGCGCAGGCGGCTTTCTTTGTGTTGGAGCTGTTGGTAGGCGCCGTTGAGTTCGGATGTTCTCTGCTGGACTTTGTCTTCCAGGTTTTGGTTGAGCTTGGAGAGTTCGATCTGGGCCTGTGTGAGTTGCTTGAGGGCGTCAAGCAGTTGCGACTCGGCCGTTCGCGTGGTTTGCAGCGAGATCGTATACAAGGCCCACGCCAGCACCAGGCCAAACGCCGTGAAAATCAAGAGCAAGTGGAGCGTGTTGCGACGCAGTGACGCGGTCCTCATCCCAACCCAGACATAGCCAACAGATTGCTGCCCCAAAACAATAGGAGTGGACGTCCATAACGCACGAGGTCGCGACGTTTGTGGGGAGTTGCAGCGTCCTACGACTTTGCGATGTTGGTTCCAAATCTCGATGCACTCCAGCTGCTCTGGGGCGTGGTATCTCTTCAGATGTTGGAGAAGCTTTCGGGCGTTGTACGACCACATCACCGGATAACGCTGGGCTTCCTGCTGAACAAACGAGACCAGCCGCTGGGAGAAAGACTGCGACTGCTGTTGCAGTAACTGGTATTGCAAGACAAAGTAAGCGATCGGTGCGCTCAAGGATATGGCGAGCGCCAAGGCAAAGACCAGCGGCTGAAGTTTGCGGGCCAGCGACGCGGAGAGGGAGCGTTGGTTCCAGCGCTGAGGACTCATGGCGTTTTCCCCGGTTGGAGCGGGAGATAACCATAGCGACGAATGAGGACCTGGGTCGATGGAGCGAACACAAAGCGAAGGAAGTCAAGGGCCTGTTGGTGAGGAGCGCCCAACGTGACAAACAGCAACTGCTTGGCGAAAGGATAGCTTCCTTGTTCGAGCGCTTGGAGCGAAGGGTTGTGGCCGTGAAGCGGAAGGATACGAAGAGGTAACTTCTGCGATCGAATCAGTCCATAGTCCAACAAACCGATGGCCCCTCGGGTTTCCAGTAGCGCTCGTTGCATTTGTTGGTCGCTGTACAACACACGCCACCTGCGGGCTTTGTAGGCTTGGCTGTTGATCTCTGCGAACCGAGGAAAGGCTCGCTCCACTGCGCGGTGGCTGGAGTCGCCACGTTCTCTCTGAAGTACAACCACGCGTTGACCGTTGGGCCAGTGCCGCTGTTTGCCAGCGTACAAGTCAAACAAGTGCTTCTTGTTCACGGCTGTGATGGGGACTGTGGGATGCGCCGCTAGCACGACGGCTACCTTTGCATAGGGAAAGAGCCGGAGCTGTGGCGATTGTTCTCGCTTCTTGAGCGGTCGGGAGAGCAACCCGACGTGGACGGCTTTTTCTCTGACGGCGTGAATCCCCCCCGTTGAACCGATGCTATCGTACAAACGAATGGATGAGGGAGGCTTCTTGCTGTGCTTGAGATACGCTTGGACCAAAAGGCGAGTGAGCGGAAGATTGCTCCCAGATCCCGCAATCTTCAACACGCGTGACGATGGGAAAGGGGGGCGGTGCTCGTGTGGCTTCTTGGGCTGCTCTTGAGGTGGAGGTGTACCCAAAGGAAGCCACAACACGCCCCAAGCCACCGCAGAAAGCAGCACAAGCAGCAAGGCGATGTACTGGAGCAGAGAGGGCTGTCTGGAAAGAGGCTGGGGCTGTTCCGGCTGATTCATGTTGTGCAAGGTGGCTTTTGTGGTAAGGTTTTGTTGAATCTTTGCAGGAGTCTACAAGGGAACAAGAGGAGTATAGCATGACTTTTCGTTGGTGTTGGGTCGTTGTTCCTGTTGTTCCTGGATACACCGAAACCTGCAACTCACTCCTCTTCGTCCTGCTTTGTTTTCCTCTCTCTTCCTGTCCTGTTTCCCTCTTCGCGTGTGTTTCTCTTGGAAACAATCTGGGATTCCAGTATGGTGGGGCTGCGTCTATTCTCTTGCCTCCAGTGAAACTTGATCGACTACAAAGGATGGAAATCTATGCCGCTCGCTCCGTTGGCAGAACCCAAGAGTTTTTTGACTCGTGCTTGGGGGTTTGCAAAAGGGTTCGTCGCGATCTCGGTGCTGTTGCCCGCGTTGGTGCTTATTAACGTAATGCAAACCTTGAGCGCGGTGCTGGTTCCTATCTCGCGCCCGTTGGTTCGCCAGATCAATCGTTTCTTTGCCAACTTTTGGTGGAGCTGGGTGGTGATTTGGTCGAAGTGGTACGGCGTGAAGGTTCACTTCCACGGGGACGATGTTCCTGAACGAGAGAACGCCTTGGTTGTGTGCAATCACCAGGAGATGTCGGATATCTTGACGTTGTTCTTCCTGGCGCGGGCGAAAAAGAGCCTGGGCGATCTGAAGTTCTACGCCAAAAACATGATCAAGTATGTGCCTGGTATTGGTTGGGGGATGCTGTTTTTGGATTGCATCTTCCTCAAGAGAAACTGGACCAGCGACCACAAACACATCGAGAAGACTTTTGATAAGATCAACCGATACAAGATTCCATTGTGGCTTGTGTCGTATGTGGAGGGCACGCGAGCACGGCCTTCGAAGATTAAGCAGAGCCAGGAGTTTGCCAAAAAAGCCGGGTTGGTTCCCTCTGAGCATGTGTTGATTCCCAGAACCAAAGGCTTTGTGGCGACCATGGAAGGACTTCGCAACCATCTTGACGCTGTCTACGATCTGACCATCGCGTATGAGGACGGTGTTCCGTCTCTCTGGCAGTGGGCGAAAGGCTACGTTTGTGATGTTCACATCCACGTCCGACGCTTTCCCACGGATAACATTCCAGAGGACTCTGAGGAGTTATCCCAATGGTTGATTGAGCGGTACCAGGTCAAGGACAAGCTCCTCGACTCGTACTACAAAGACGGTGAAATTCGCGAAGACCTGGGATAGAGAGGCCGCCGCCTCATACATTCGGTTCATTCGTCTTGAATGGGGACGTCGAGTTTACAGGGCAGAGGGAGCGATGTTGGATGTCGTCTCCCCAAAGAGGAAAGCATGAGTCAGCTTGGTGCTTCGTTTGTTGCAGGTCCGCTTCGGTTTGAAAGTGCCTATCGCCTTCTCAAACCATGGCGATGGTTGTTTAACCCGATGTTCCTTGGATTTGAGTACATACCGGGACACAATCGGCTGCTGTTTGTCGGCAACCACACCCTGTTTGGTTTGCTGGACGCTCCTTTGTTGTTGGCTGAGCTGTGGCGGGAGCAAGGTGTCTGGCCTCGACCCTTGGGCGATCACATCCACTTCAAAATTCCCGGATGGCGCGAACTGATCGAAGCCTTTGGTGTGGTCGATGGCACGCGAGAGAATTGCGCTGCTGTGATGCGAGAGGGAGACCCTATGATTGTCTTCCCAGGTGGAGCGCGCGAAGTCGCCAAGCGAAAAGGAGAGAAGTACAAGCTCATTTGGAAAGAGCGGACGGGCTTCGTCCGGATGGCGATGCAGCATGGCTACACCATCGTTCCGTTTGCAGCCGTTGGTGCGGAAGATGCTTACGATCTCAAGATGGACACCAACGATCTGATGGACACCCACATCGGAGGGTTCGTCAGAGCACTTGGTCTTCGGGAAGAGTTGGTTTGGCCGATCGCGACGGGGATTGGGCCGACGCCGCTTCCACGGCCTCAGCGGTTCTACTTCAAGATCTGTCCCCCCATCGAAACGGAGATGCACCAGGACGACTTTGAGTGCAAAGAGACTCGCCTGGAGCTGCGGGAACAAGTGCAAACCTCCATCGAGAACGCCATTGAAGAATTGTTAGAGATCCAGGCCAACGATCCTCAGAAAGTCCGGTGGCCCCATCTCTTTGGTGCATGAGAAGCCTTGTTCCTGAAGCGCTTGCAAAAAAATAGTTTTTGTAGATTCCGAATGCGTGATACAAACAATTTCTATTCATGAATGTATTCTAAAATTTTGAGCAGACCCATCTCTGTCTTGTGTGCTTAGCGTTGGTTTTTTTGAGCCGGGCATCGTGTGTCTTTTGAAATTGGACTGAGCTTTGGGTGCTTTCCGTGCGTTGTTGTCGATCATTCAAGGAGGAGCGATCATGGCAGAGTTGCAGGAACCGAACGAGAATTCTTGGTTTCAACGTATTCGAGGGGTGATGGCGACGCTGGCTGTTCTTCAGCCTGTGTTGCTTATCTTTGTGGTGGTTTTGGTGCTTCCCTTTACATCCTGGAAGACTTCCATACCGGTTTTGGGGTCGATGTATGGGATGACGGGGAACCTGTTCTCGGATTATGAATTTTGGGGAGGGCTGCTGTACGCAGTCACATTGTCGGGTGTGTGGTGGGCTTTGTTGTTGAGTGTTTGCACCATTTTGGATACCGAGCGAGACAAGGAGCGAGCCCATTCGAAAGAGGGTTTGCCTCCCTGGCTTCCCGATGCCAACAAAGACAGCTGGCTGACGTTGCCAGTCCCCAACAAGACATCCATCCGAGGTTTGTGGGTTCTGGTTGTTCTCCTGCTCGTCCCCATGTTCCACACGACCAAACAGTTCCAGACTCTTGGCGGGTTGGTTGTGGGCTTCTTGCTAGCGTACTTCTTTCTTGTTGGAATGGCTTGGTTAACGTTGAGTGTGAGCCAAGTCGAAATGCACGAGCATCCCGACGATGAGACTCTACATGAGGTCAGGGTATTTAAGACCATGTGGCTCTCGCAGCTGATGCCTCCTCGCCCTGAGGCTCCTCGATGGCCGACCCGGTGGACGCGGAAGCTACTGCATGAGATGACGACCTTTGCCCGCAACGTCGGCCTCTCGCCTGTGGCGTTCATGGGGCGAAACAAACAGTTGTTGGCGGGTGGTCATTTGTTTGCTGCCTTGAACATTTTTGGCTTGCTCACGTTGTTGTTTGTGTTTCTGTTTGCTCTCCATCCTTCGTTGATGGGTTCCGCTTGGTTGCCTGAGTTTCCAGCCGTGGCGTTTGTGTTTGCCTGGCTCTCTGTGGTGGTCTGGGCTGTGTCTGGAGTGTGGCTTCATTTGCGGCCCTATCGGTTTATGATTGTCGCGGCGTTGCTGTGGACCTGGTTCTGGTATTTTGTTGGAGAATACACTGTCCCTGCGTTTGTGTGTCTGGGATTGTCTGGCGTATTCCTGGTGTACCTTCTTCGGGGGACTTCTTTGCTCCGAGGGCTCGCTATTGTGCTGATGGCTTCTTGGATTGGAGTCGCTTATCTTGGTGGCTACGATGCGAAAGAACTGGTTAACCCTGCCCATACCTTTTCGTTGGACCATGTCACGATTCGTATGCCCAAGAAGTACTACTCTTCGCAAATCCTATACCCGGAAGAATTGCTCTGTTCGCTCAATCGTTCCAAATCCAAGTCTCTTGATGCTTCTGCTGGGGTCTGCAAGACGTTGCATAAGGTTGACCGGTCGGTCTCATCTAGCAAGGAGCGTTGGAAGCTACGGAAGGCCAATATCTTGCAACGACGGTGTGAAAAACCAACGTTGATTCTGGCCGCAGCAAGTGGAGGAGGCATCCTTGCTGCGGGTTGGACCACGCGGGTGTTAACGTCTCTTCAACGAGCCTATCCGCCGTTGGCCCAAGAGCTACGTTTGATCAGCGCGAACTCCGGTGGATCCGTTGGAACGGCGCATTATTTGAATGGGTTTCATGCCACAACAAAGAAAGCGAGAGCGAAGAACACAAAGAAGCGAAAGCAAACACCCCAATCGAAAAAAAATGTGATGGGATACAACTGCGATGAAGAGTTTAGTGAATCTGGTTTGCCCAAACCCAACAAGGACCTGAATGTCTTTGGGCAAATCATGAACAACTCGGTTCGCAGTAGCCTTTCCGTGACAGGGTATGGTTTGTTTTTTGTAGATATGCTGCGACTGTTCTTGCCGATTAAGCTGGCCACTGGGCGGGGTCAAATGTTGGACCAAAACTGGAGTCATTACGCGAGTGAGTGGCTTTGCAACAAGTGGTGCGATGAGAAAGCTGGCTCCTTCAACGCGAAGACTTGCCGTTTATGCCGAAAGCGCAAGCGGATACGTCTGTACGATTTGAGAGAGCCGATTCGTGACGGCAAACTGCCTGGATTTATCTTCCACTCTACAGTGATGGAAACGGGAGAGCTTCTTGCTCTTACGCCTTTGTCTGTTGTGTCGCAGCGGCAATGGAAAGGTCAGACCTACTGTGATTTGTTGGACCGAAGGCGAGCAAAACAAGGCTCCAAAGCGGGTCCAAAGATCGAGTTGGACTCCGATTACGAAGTGGATCGGTTTATCAACATCCGGACGCTGTCGCATTTTATGAATCCCAAGTCGATTTGCTTTGAAGGAAAGAAGCTATCCCATTATACGTTGGATCTTTGGTCCGCAGCTCGCTTGTCAGCGACCTTTTCGTACGTTAGCCCGGCAGCGCGAGCTGTGTTGAACCAAGGCTCCTTGTACAAAGGGAAGACACCCAAACAAACCCGTGAAAGCCTTCCTGATGGCTTTGGTTTGAAACAGTGGGGACGAGAAGAGTGGGCCTCGAAAAAACGTATCTACAACCCCAGCGGGCTACCCTCCACAAACCTTGGCTACAAAGCTATCAAAAATAGCAAGGACCTGGAAAACATGAAGCTACATCTTATCGATGGTGGCTATCATGAGAACTACGGGGTGCAGACGATCCTGGCTTGGCTGGACTCCATTCTTCATTACTACACAGATATCTGGTTGGATAAAAGCTTGAACAATGAAGACGACGAACCCCGCAAATGCGGTCTCATCAACCCCAGCCCTGCAAGGAAGAATGCGCTTCAGCGAATGATCTCAAGGTGGAGGGGGGAAGGAAAAAGTCAGGTGGAAATCAACAACCGTTTGGAGCAAAAGCCCGCATTCCGGTTGCATCGCCGTCTGCCGTTTGGTCGGATTGTGCTGATTGAGATTCGGGCAGGCAAAGACAGCAAGAGGTTAACCGAACCGTCAGCTGGCTCTTGGAGTGCTGCTCTACTTGGGCCTTTCTTGGGGTTGTTGTCGTCCTGGTCCTTGTCGCAACGTAGCTCCAACGATAGCTTGTTGTATCAGATGAGAATGCGGCTTAAGGAGTATGACATACCTTTCGAGTCGTTTGTGTTCTCTTATCCCAAAAATGGCCCGCTCTCGTGGCACCTTTCAAATGACCAAAAGGCTGATATCTGTCGGGCCTGGACCGGAGAGCCTAAGAACGAGAAAGAACGGAAGGAAAGGGAGAAACTTAAGGATGTCGAGAGGAGCAAGTACGAGTACTTGTACCAGAACAAACATGAGTTTAAGCGATTCATCCAGTTTGTTAGGAAGGAGCGCCCTTCGTCATGGAAGGAGTTGGAGGATTTTCTAAAGAGGTACCCACCGCTGCGACCTGTTCTGAAGAAGAAACCCTAGAGCGGATTCGATAGCTTCCCTTCCAGAAACTCCCCTCCTGAATACTTCCTCATACCAAGCTTCGTTTCTTTCAGTGTGACCCCGCAAAAGGCAGGTTGGTGACTTTGTATAGGCCGCTGCGTGCCGTGATGTAAAGGGTGGTGCGGCCTTCATCGCCGAAGGTGCAGTTGGTCGGTTGCTCAGGGACTTTGATGGTGCCCCACACGGTGCCGTCTTTCTTGAACACCTGGATGCCGTCTTGGGTCGCAATGTAGAGATTCTCACGGACATCCAAGGTCATGCCGTCGGGGGATTTGGCCGTATCTGCCAGCTTTGCAAAAGAGGCAACGCTGCCATCGCTTGCAACGTCTCCCACATACAGGACTCCAGCAGCGGCGTCCACAAAGTACAAGCGGGCTTCATCTGGAGAGAGGATGATGCCGTTGGGGCGAGAGGCGTCTTCACCCTTCCACAACGCTGTAACGCTCTTGTCTGGGGCGATCCGGAACACACCGTTGAAGGTGAGCTCTTTCTCTCCCGTGACTGCGTAGGGTGGATCGGTGAAGTAGACGGAGCCGTCTTTCCGAACGGTCAGGTCGTTGGGGCCGTGGAACTTTTTGCCGTCAAAGGTTCCTGCCAAGGTCTCGATGGTTCCGTCCGATTGCGTCACAGAAATCCGTCGGGTGGTGCGCTCTGCAGCCAGCAGTCGTCCTTGTGTGTCGAAAGCCAGCCCGTTGGAGAAGTTGGTTGGTTCGCGGAACACCTTCAACGAGGAGGGCGGGGTGAGGATGTAGATCTTGCTGGACAAGATGTCGGAGAGGTACAATACGTTGTTCTTGCTGTCCCAGAGGGGTCCTTCGGAGAACACAAAATCTCCGCTGACTTTCTCTACATTGCCGACGTTGTCCAATGGATTGTCAGAGACGGGCTCCGGTGTGGTTTCGACAGCAACGTCTTGAACAGAAGCGTCAACTCCGCCGTCACTTGTGGAAGATGACTCTGGGCCACATCGCGAGACCACAAAGACAGAAACAAACAACAAACGAAAGACGAGCCGATTGAGATTCCGCAACTTGATGCTCCTGACCGTATCCTTGGATCGAAGGGGAAGTTGGCTTCCCTCGAAGGTGTCCTACTTTGATTGCGCAATATCCCTTGGGACAAGCGTTTCTCATGAGAAGAGAGTTCCTCACTATACAGAGGAGTGGCCGTGTGAACAAAAAGAAAGAGGAACACAACATCATTTTTTTGAAAATGATCGTGAACGCTGGGATGGGTGGATGACACTAAGTTGTCGAACCACGGAAGAGGCCTATGTTTTCGTTTGCGATGTAGAGCCTGTGAGTCTGTTTGTCTCTCGGAGAGATCGATGAGTCATTACGATACGATCGAACTGGAGAAACTTCGGGCACACGACCCTCATGCCATAGAAGGGTTGCTTGTCGAGTATTCTCCGATTGTTTATAACTATTTTCTTCGTATGGGTTTGCAGCCCTCTGTTGCAGAAGACCTGGCACAAGAGACGTTCCGCCGTGTGTGGCTGGCGTTGCAAAAGTTCCAGGGCAATTCCACGTTGAAGACGTGGATTCTCAGCATTGGGCGGCGGGTCGCGTTCCATCACTTCAAGCGAGAGAAGGGGCGCCCGGATCGGGTGGGCCTGAGTGACTCGCTGGATCGTCTGATGGACTGGTTTGATCCCAATCAACCAGTGTTGAATCCTGAGCAAGCCTTTCTCCAGGCGGAGCGACAGTATACGCTCCAGCAAATGCTAGACACTTTGCCCTCGGATGAGCGAGAGGTTGTTGTGCTGCACGGGCTGGAAGAGCTGTCGCAACGTGACGTTGCTGAACTGATGGGGCGCTCTCTTGGATGGGTGAACAAGACGTGGCAAAACGCCTGTCAACGTGTCAGGCGCAAGCTACTGCATGAATACCGCGAGAGTTCTGCCTCCGATTTTTTCGCTGAGGATCTGGTGCGATGGCATCCTCCAATGGCCCACATGACAAGGATGTGAAGTTCGAAGATAGCTTTCGTCGGTATCTAAAGCGGTCGGATCTTCGTTCTCCTGTACCCGATTCTCTGATGGCACAACTCAAGCGTGATACGCCGTTGCATCCGACCGCGTCCGCCGACAAAGACACCCTTTTGCCTCGCGAGGTGCTGACTCCGGACGATGAGTCCGGCTTGCGCCCCGACACCCAGCAAGCTCTCTCCCAATGGTCCAGCAAGACCCTCGAAGGCTCCCATCTCCAAGGTATCTATCGTCTTGAACGACGCATTGCCAAGGGCGGAATGGCCTGGGTGTACAAAGGCTGGCACGAGAACCTCAAAGTGCCCGTCGCCGTCAAGCTGTTGTATCCCGAGCTTGTCGAAGAGCCTGAGCTGTACCAACGCTTCCTCAACGAAGCCCGGATGCTGGCCCAACTGCGTCACTCCAACATTGTGCAGGTGTATGACGTCCTGGAAGAGCAGAACATGTTGGGGATGGTGTTGGAATGGATCGAGGGAGTCGATCTCTTTGCTTGGCAGACTCAACAATCTCGCCCCGCCTCTCTTCACGAAATCAAAACGCTGTTTCTTCCGATCTTGGATGCGATGCACTACATCCACGAACAAGGCATCGTCCACCGCGACATCAAACCCGACAACATCTTAATGCACCAAAACGGCGAGGTTTGGGTGCCGAAAGTGGCCGACTTCGGCATCGCAAAGATGAAGGACCAACTGGGACGCGTGAGGACTCGGACAGGCATCTCGTTGGGAACGCCGATGTATATGTCCCCTGAGCAGATCCGGGACAGCAAGAACGTCGACGCCCGGGCCGATATCTACAGCCTGGGCGTGGTGTTGTTTGAGTGGCTGACAGGTCATCTGCCTTTTGAAGGCGACGATTCCTGGGTGTTCTACCAGCACATGCACGAATCTCCGCCTCCCTTGCATGACTTTTGCTCCGGTATTCCCGATGCCTTGAACACCATCGTTCTAAAGTTTCTGGAGAAAGATCCATCCCAGCGTTTTGCCACCTGCCATGAGGCAGCAGAGGCGCTCTCGAAGGTTTGCGAGGAGTTCGGTGAGCTTCAGCCGGTGCCGCTCAAAACACCACGGCGAGCCGCTCGTCGCCCCCAGCTCACTACAACTTCGCAGGTGTCTACGGTTTGGTTTCCTTGGGTTTTGCTTGCTTTGGCGTTGCTTCTTGGGTTGGGATGGTGGGGGTGGAGTCGTTCGCAACGCTCGCAGCTTGTAGACTCTGGCGCTCCGTTGCAGCGACAGGTTCTTGAGCCGCAGGGAGGGAACTTGCCCGTCGCCCCTCAGTCATCCGACCAGACTGAGCAAGTGGTCTTTGTATTGCGCACTCTTCCAGAGAAGGTTGAGGTTTGGCAAAACGACAAACTCCTGGGTCTGACGCCGTATCGTTGGGTTGGAAAGCCTGGAGATTCAGGCGCTTTTGTTCTTCGATTGAAGGGTTACAACCCCCGCGCTGTATCGCTCACATTGACGAGCGAGCCTGAGCAAGGACGAACCTGGGAGTTGAGCGCTCTTCTTCGTCCGAACCCACGCAACGTGCGTCCCCATCGCAAGGTTCGCAAGCGATCTTCTGCACCCCACGCCAGGAGGTCCCGTGTCCAGCCGATGCTTCGACGAAGGCCATCCGCTCCCCGCAAGAGGAGCGGGCAGGAAGGGCCTCCCCAAGGAAGCGACCTGGACACAATGATGACGTTTCCCCACAAGAAGCCGAAGACACAGCCCCATCCCCGTCGTCGGTCGTCGGAATAACTCACAAGGATACGAGTTGGAATGAAGCTTCAAGCCTGGTTGCTGTTGTGGTGTGGAATGGTCGGAGGGTGGTGGAGTCCAAGAGCGTTTGCTGCGACGGCACCGCGCTCAACCAATACGGATCCAAAGCCCAAAGCAGAGACGCCGTCCAAGCCTGTTCTTTTGTCTTCGATTCAAAAGCTTCACCAGAGAGGTCGCCGCCTGTTTGAACAGAAAAAGTACGAAGAGGCTCTCAAAATTTATCATCAGACCTACGACAAGCTCCTTGCTTTGGAGAAGAGCGCAACGAAAAAAGCGTCCAAGCAGCGGGCGCAAAGGTACCGTCGTTCTTACCTGGCGACTCTTGGAGCAGCCTACCACTGGCGTCGGAATTTTGTGCAAGCCCGGTTGTATTACGCTCGTTGTGCTGTCCAGGCGAAAGCGCGCTTGCGCAAACTTTGTGGAAAGTATCTGAAGTCGGTGTCGCGTCAAATTGCAAGGATTCAAATTACCACGACACCGGCCGTTGCGAAGATTACAGTTCGTGCGATCCAGAGCACCAAGCCTGCGGCTCCCCCTGCCTGGTCACGTGGGAAAAAGCCTGGAGTGTATTGGTTGGGGAAGGGGACGTTCTTGGTGGAGATTCTTCGCCCTGGCTATGTTCCGCTGAGCAAAAAAATGACGGTGAAAGCGGGCTCTCGTGCAACCTTCCACTATCGTTTGCGCAAACCCAATTGTCCTCCGACGGCTACGGCTCAGGCTCGACAGGCTCGTTTGATCGTTCCAGGTCGAGACGAGCTTGTGTTGCAAACGCCCGAAGGCTATCTCACGTCTGTGACGATGCCCCAGTCGCTGGACACCAAGGTGATGCAAACTCCGCCAGGTCAGCCTCTTCCCTCAGCATGGCCCGCCTGGAAAACTGCGGCGGTGGTGGGCGGTGTGGTCGTTGCTGCCGGACTTTTGGCTGCTGGCGGTTACGCCATTTATCGTTTGAATAACAACGTGTACCAGTGGTCACCCACGCAACCTTAGTCATCCTACATGTGCATCTTGCAAGCTTCTGAGGAGGTTACGTCTCGGCCAATGAATGGAATACGAAACACTGCGACACTTCTTCTCTTGGGATGGCTGGTTTGGCAAACCGCTGTGGGCTGTCAGGCGTTTGATACACCCATCCGAATCCAACGATGTCCTTCGGGAGAGGTCCAACAACTCGCTGTGCATGTGGTGAAAAACAACAATGTCGTGCGGGGACTTTGCACCACTTCTGTGGACGGCAACCCGCCGCGCTTTACGTTGGAGACGCCCTGTGATGTGAGCACCAACTTTACACTTCCCATTCTTGGGGAAGGGGAGCAGCTTCTGTTTGTCTTTGACCGAACGCAAGGCAAAGCGAGCTATTGCGAAACCTGCGCAGAAGGAACGCAAACCAATCAGAAGGGACAATGTTCCTTGCAAGGCCCGCCTCCTTGTCAGGCCCAAGAGATTTGTAACAACCAGGAAGACGATGACTGTGACGGTCAAGTTGACGAAGGGTGCTCCTCAATCCGTGAGCCGGTCACGGACGGTCCAAGTGAGCCTCGTCAGGAGGTCGTTGCCGACGCTCAGCAAGAAGCCAATCTGTCCGATGAAGTGCCTGTGGATGGCGGTGAACCCACAAGTGACAAGAAAGAGTCATTCTTTCCCGATGACGCCGAGGCTTTGGGCTCTGAAGGTAAGGACGGCGGAGAGACGGTGGAGCCTGATGGAGGGGCGGAGTCCATTGCCGATGCTTCTCCTGATTCTTCCACCCCTGAGAACTCCAACTCTCAGGAAGGTAGCACTCTTGCGGATCTGGGTTTTCCTTTTGAGCAGAAGAATGACCCCAACGCCGACCGGGTGCTGGAGAGACCGCTGTTTGGTGACTTGGGTTCAATCAAGCCTGAGCAAGTGAGCAACGATACAATGCTCAACACATGCACACAGACAAGCCAGTGTCCCCTGAATCAATTTTGTAGCAACGGAGTTTGCAGATTGTGCTCGCCTGGACAGAAAGATTGTAACTCTCCCCAAACCTGCGGCTCGAAGTGGCCTATGGGTTGCAACTCGGGCTTTGTTTGTGTGCTAAGCGAATGTTATCCCGCTTGCACAACCCACGCCGATTGTACCAGCAAGCAGCGATGTAGCGTTGCGGATTCCCACTCAAACCGGGGCTGTGTTACATCGTGTGATCAGGCCAAAGGGGTGAGCAACAATCCTGATTGTCCGGCGTCTTACTTTTGCACCAAGGCTCCAGGAAACCCGCAGCCCTTCTGCTTTCACATCCAGATTCCTTGAGGTAGGTTTTGGGTCGGGCGCGAGAGGATCAGGGCTTGGCAGCACGCATAAAGAAGGCTGAGACGCTGGTCAGGAGGGCGTAGAGGTCAAGTTCGGGGTTGCTGCACCAGGCGATGGCGGCACCGAACAGGTTGATGAGGTACATTTGGGAGAGCAACTCTGTGGGGATCTGGTCGCTGAGGTCTCCGTTGGAGACGGCCGATTCAAAGCGTTCGGCGAGAGCGACCGACAGGGGGTGAAGCTCTTGCAGTTGTTGGCTCTGCCCGATCCCACCTGCGCTGGCTCGTACGGCAACGGCTCCCATCTCCGCGAGAAGAGCAGGGTCGCTTTGCCACTGCTCTCCCATGCTTTGTGCGATGGTGCCAAGGACGTCACCCAGCGGTGCGTTTTCTGGAAGTTCTTCAATTTCCGAACAGATGCTGGTTTGAGATTCCTGAAGCATCTGCAGCAAGACATCGTCTTTGCCGTCGGGAAAGTGAAAGTAGAAAGAGCCTCGGCTGACACCGGCTTCGTTGGTGATGTCGTCGATTCGTGCCTGCTGCACACCGTCCTGGCGGAACACATCCAGGGCTGCCTGATAGACTCGTGCGCGGGTTTGCTCTCTTTGTTTGTCGCGTTCCGTGGGTTGGCGCTTGCTCCGTGGGGACCGTCCCATTGCTCGACCTCCTGTCTCCAGTGCGCTAACCATACTGTATTCTGGAGCAAATCACAAGAGCGACCGATGCTTCGGGAGTTCTGGCACTTGTCTTCTCTGTTTTACTTGCAGGAGTACTTGCACGCAGCTTTGAGCCCTTTTTTGCAGGCGGCGAGGTAGTGTGCGTCGGCTTTCTCGCAGTTTTTGGCGGTTCCCCAGCCGTAAGCAAAGGCGTTTGCGGCTTGCAAACATCCTTGTGCATCGTTGTACACACAAGCCAGCTTGTAGAAGTATAGCGCGTCGCTGTGATCCCTGATGGTTCCAAGAGCCTGCCCAAACACAAGGCCAAGTTGGGTGCAGCCTGGGCCATGTTTCAGATTGCAGGATTGCTGAAACAGCTCTTGGGCTTTGGCGTGACTGCGGTCTCCTCCCTTGCCTGACTGAAACAACAAGCCAGCGCGAAGACAAGCTTTTGCGCTTTGCAGGGAGCAAGCTTTCTTGAAGATCCGACGGGCTTGTACGTAGTCACGTGTGGCGCCACGTCCTTCGACATAGTTGGAGCCCAAGCGGAAGCAACTGAGGGCGTGATCGAGGGCGCATGCTTTGCGGTAGAAGTGGTTGGCGCGGCTGTCGTTCTGAATCACTCCACCTTTCCCTGCTGCGTAGGTGATGGCCATGTTGTAGCAGCCGTATCGCTCGTCTTTGGCGCACGCGCTTCGGGAGAAATCGAAGCCTTTGCGATGGAAGGTGGTTGCTGTCTTGGCGTCTTTCTTCACGCCCTTGCCCGTTTCGTAGAGAGCGGCGAGGTCGGTGCAGGCGCGACCGTACTGCAGGTCACATGCTTTCTTGTAGTAAGCCGCCGCTTTCTTGTGGTCGACAGAGACCCCTTTGCCCTTGTCGTAGAGCCACCCCACGTTTCGGCATCCTTTTCCGTATCCATACGAGCAGGCTTGCAGAGCAAGTTGCTGGGCTCGCGGGACGCTCTTGGGGACGCCGTATCCGAAGTAGTAGAAGGCGCCCTGGCTGTTGCAGCCCGCCCCAAACTTTAGCCCGCAGGCCTTGTTCGCGAGGTTGTAGGCGAGGGTGTAGTTCTTCTGCACCCCGTGTCCGTATTGGTACATGTTGCTGAGGTGGGTGCAGCCCAAGCCGGAGTTCAGGCGACAGGCTTTCAAATAATACCGACGGGCCAGGAACAGGTTTCGCTTCATCCCTTGGCCGCGTTCATACAAGTGGCCTACTTCGGCGCAGGCGTCTCCTTTGGACTTGCGGCAGTCGCTCCAATACTGACAGGTTTGCTTGTCCCAGGCTGGACAAGTCGAAGCCGAGCGGCTTGTGGGCCTGGCGTGCTTGCCCTTGTGGGCCATCACCCACGACGTTCCCATTCCAGCCCAAACGAACAATCCCAAAGCCACGGTCCAGATCATCTTCCTTCGCAACGCGTTTGTCATACTAGCGTGTCTCCTTCCCTCAACGTGGTTGATACACCTCACCATTCAGCTTCCACCCGAAACACATCAACATCGTGGTCTACCGACCTGACAAACTTTCCAATAACCTTCCCTGGTACAGAAAGGATACGGTCAAACGTCTGTTGGTCTCAAGATTTTCTTTGCAAGATGTTGTTTGGCAAACTGCAGGACGGATTGATACCAGGCGCGGATGTTCCGGGGCTTCAATATCCAATGGTTCTCATCAGGGAAGACAAGTAGCTCAGAGCGCACGCCTTTGTGCTGTAGCGCCGTGAACAGATAGAGGGCCTCAGAGATAGGAACTCTGTAGTCTTTCTCGCCGTGGATGATCAGCGTGGGAGTGTTCCAGTCGGCGATGAATCTGTGAGGAGAGTCTTTTTCTAGCGCGTCGGTGGCTGCGTAAGGATCGCAGTCCATTCCCATCGCAAACCAGCCGGGAACATCGGTGGTTCCATGGAACATGGAGAAATGAACGATGCTGGCGTGTGTGATCATACAGCGAAACTGGTCGGTGTGTCCTGCCAACCAGTTGGTCATGTAGCCCCCAAAGGAGCCACCCATCGCGCCGTATCGTTGGCTGTCAAGGCGGTCATGCTGTGTGAGTGATTTGGTCACATACATGAGGTCTTGGTAACACTGTTCGCCCCAAGTATTTCCCCAGATCTTTGCGATGAATTCTTGCCCCCGACCGGTCGAACCGCTTGGGTTGGGCTGTGCAATGGCAATGCCTTGTGACACCAACACCAAAGGATTCCATCGCCAATGCCATCCGTCGCGCCATTGGTTAATGGGTCCACCGTGAATCCAGAGCAGCCAGGGGTGAGGTCCGTCTTCGGCTTGTGGCGTCAGCAGAAAGGATTGTATTTCGGCTCCACCGTCGGAAGGTGTGTGGTGTCGTTCGATGCGAGCGATAGCTTCTCCTTCCTCAGGTGAAAAGCCAGACAAGTTGGCGAGCAGTCGGGGTGTTGCGTCAGGAGCGGCGTCCACGACAAAGGGTTCGGGGGGATGAAATACGGTATGACGAAAGCCAACCAGCGAATGGGAGTGAGGCAGTGTACAGAGTGAACCGTGGCTACCACCCGAATCTTTGGTGGTCACCCGTTGGACTCTGTCAGTCACGAAGCTCACCTGAAAGACGGGAGTGTCACCGTCGTCATCGGCTGTGACAAACAGAGAGTCGCCGTTGTCTGACCACAGCAGCGTGCTGGCCCAACGATCCCACCGCGCCGCGACTTCGCGTTCCTCCCCAGTTGCGAGCGTCATCAACCAAAGCGACACATAATGTGCAGGCTCCGAGGTTCGAGTTCGGCGCAAGCAAGCAAGCTGGGTTCCATCAGGCGAAAAGCAAGGTTGGTCAAGGATAACCGTTGGCTGGTGCTCCAGGTAGCGTTGTCCCCCAGAGTCCAGGTCGAGGAACAGCAAAGACTGCGCTGGGAGGTGGTCTTCCATCAGCGGGGTTCGCGACGTAACAACAACAGTGGAGCCGTCCTGCGATAGGTCCCAGCTGGCCTGGAGATGTTCGTGTCCTGCGTCTGGAGTAAGGTCTCTGCGTTCGTTGCCCTGTCCATCAAAGCTGATGACATGGGGACCGGGTTCGTCGATCCAGTGGTCCCAGGAACGCACAGGCATCGCCTTGTAGTGAAGGGCAGAAGGGCCGTTCTTTTGACGGTCTTCCCATGTGCTTCGCTGCTTTTCATGAGGGACATTCGGTAGCACTGGAGTCAGAACGACCAATTTGTTGGCTGCTTTCGCGAACTGAAAGCTCAAAACGCCCAACGGTTCGTCGGTGATAGGCTGTGGTTCGCCCCCTATTGCAGGAAGCACCCACACCTGAAAGCGTGGGTTTGGACCGGTGGCTTTGTTTTCGTCGGTGTCGCGGTTGGAGAGGAAGCCAAGGCTACCGTCTTGTCGGAAACAGGGGGCTTTGTTGTTGGAAGGTCCTCGGGTTAAGCGAAGCGGCTCATGGGAACCATCCATCCAGACTTTCCAGAGCTGAGAAATGTACCGACTTTGCTCCTCGTTCAACTCTGCCATCTCAACGGCCAGCCAGGTTCCACAAGGGGAAGGAACTACACTGTTCACACGTCCCAGCTGGGTCAGTCGAACAGCATCGAGACCTGTACTGTGTTCGCTCATGAGAGCGCTCCGCCGAGAGAGACCGCCTGGTTGTCGTACTCGGTGGTTTCGGCCAAAGAGACCATGAACTTTCCAACGTCATCGCGTGTGATCTTGCCGCCGAGCTTTCCTTTGTGGTCGGTGGCTGTCCATGTGCCTGCACCAGGAGCTTCGATAAGTTCGACGGGACGGACGATGACCACGTCACGATCGCTCGACATGGCCCGCTCTTCGGCTCCGAGGAGGTCCTTGCGTAGCTTGTTCATCAGGGTGAAGAACATGGCTCCAAAGATGTACCCACGGATACCCAGGTTGCCGAGCTGTCCGCGGCTGTTGCCCACGCCGACCGACGAAATCAGCGCCATGCGTTGGACGTTGTGGGTCTTCATCACATCCAGGATGTTTTGGGTGCCGCGTTCAATGATGACGCCTTTGTCTTTGCTTCGGTTGCCGATGCACGAGAGGACAAGGTCAGCGCCCTGAATGGCAGGTTCCAGCGTGGATGGGTCTCCAACATCACCTTGAAAGGTCGTGAGGTTGGGGTGTTCGATGCCGATGTTTTCAGGGCTTCGTGCGAGCGCCTTCACCTGATAACCGGCTTCCAAAGCGTGTCGTACTGCGTGTTTGGCAACTTTGCCCGTTGCACCAATGATCGCCAGTGTAGTCATGGGCTGTTTCCTTCTATCTATAGGGAACGATATCTTTGAACGAGCAACAGTTGAGAGGTTGTTCTTATTTCGAGGACAGCGGTGGTGTCAAGGATGGACTGTTGGGGCTAGAGCGCCGACCTGTTTGGCGGACCGAAGGAGCGGAAGTCGTTGCAAAGACTGGGCAGGCGTGACGCGAAGGCATAGCGAGCTATTCCGACAAGGAACAACGAACCCAGGCGCAGCAAGGCTTTCCGATAATGACGGGAGCCAAACCGGTCGGCGCTCTAGGCTGGGAGGTTTTGCATGAAGAGAGTTTCGATGAAGGCTTCGTCGTCGAGGTCGGTGATGATCCAGGTGTTGGTTTCTTCGGCGAGTTGAGAGCCCCACTTGCCTTGTTCGTACATCAACTCCACTTCGGCCCAGGTTGCAATGGAAGGGTCGACGGCACAGCAAGCGGCCAGTGGGTCATGGAACTTCTTCCCCTGTGACTTCTTTCGGAGGTACTGCTCCATCGCGTCCCAGATCATCTCCAACGCTGGGTTGGTCGTGCGAATGGGCTTGAGCAAGCTGTGGAGCGGCTTGTTGTAATACACTCGATGGCACACATTCTTCGACACAAAGTAGCGAGCGTGGATGTTGGGTGAGGTGAGAGCCATTAGCGCAGAGTGAGGGTCTCCACAGAGGTTCCAGGTCGGACAAAAGGTCATCCCTTTGAACTTGTCCAGCTGCTTTTCGGGAGGGACGACGCCTTCCCCTGCAAAGCCACCTTGGGCGACCAGTCGTCCGACTTCAAAGATAGAGGCGTCACCCTTTGCACGCGACAACGCTGCGCCAAGGTTCTTGAGGGGGCCACCTGTGAGGAGGGTCGTTTGGGCGTCACAAGCTTCGTGCAGAACCTGCCAGCCGGGCTGAGCGTCCAACGAGAGGGGGATGTTTCCGAAGGTTTTGTAGTGCCACTGCGACACATGGGACTTCCTCAGTCCCTTGCTTGCTTCCCACGTTCGTGGGTTTTCCCAGGTCTCGTCGTACAGGAAGGAACCCACAGGAATGTCGGCGTGGAACAACGATAAGGCGTAACGCACCACGCCAACTTGCTCGGGAGAACCGGGTGTGACAGTGACAGCTTTGAGATGGATACTTGGGTGGCCTAGCAACCAAATCAATGTGAGGAAGTCATCGGGATCTCCCGTTTCCATGTCCCATACCAAATCCAGCATGAGGGTCTCCTTGTTGTATGTCTTGGGGTGGTTGTTGTCTTTGTTCGTCATATTGAGGAGCTAAGGGAGGCGGACGGAAATGATCGCACCGTTTGACTAGTCTGGAGAGGCATCTGCCGCGTTGTCAGTCCTTGCCTTGGCTCTGCCAGGGCTGCGTCTTTCCGCCTTACATCTGCACTCTCCAACCTGCGCCAAACATCTACGCTTCTTTCCATCCGACTCCCTAAGACGAACCAGACCAAGGAAAGTTTGTTGGAGGGTAAGGAGCGACTTGCAGGAGGGTGTGGGGGGAGTGTCCAAAATCTGTACAGGGTGTCCAACAGGTGTGTTCAGCATTTGGACACCTTGTTGTTGTGGGATGACGGGCGATCTCATCTATCGTTTTGTTCTTCTTCATGAATTGTTGTTTGGTGGGAACTGGAATGCCTCTCGCTACAGGGCTGGCGTAAGCGACAAACGGCACGAACAAGGGTTCGGATGCCGCTTCAAACAGTCGCTGCTATGACGCACGTCGCGTCAACGCATAACCCCTGGTACAGCAACATGGAGGATGATCATGAACACACTGTACACCACCACTCGCCAAGCTCTTCGTAACGGTATTCTCGGAGGGTTGGTCGCCCTGGCTCTGTTGGTTTGGAGTCCACTCGCTCAAGCTGGCGATAACAACGGTAGCTCCTCGGCCATCAAGATTGTTTACACCTACAGTGGAAAGGTCTACACAGGGGTTGTTCTTCGGGAGATTACCCAAGGCTATTTGTTCCGGCTGGTGGAGAACAAGACCATCGTCATTCCGTTTGAGCAAATCAAAAAGATCCGCAACCTCCACGAAAAGAAGGCTTACGCTCCAGCCGCTCGTCGGACATCTCGACCTCGTCGTGCCTCACAGCCCCGTCGCACTCGACGTTATCGTGACCTTCGTCCTCGTCAGCGAGATTCTCAGTGGCAAGATAGCGGTGCAAGCCAGGACCAGGACGCTCCTCGAACTCGGTATCGTGCAAGCTATCGTCCAAGGCGTCGTGGGAGCGTGTTTTTGCGTGCTCAGTATCGCGAACAAGCCAAAAACCTTACAGGTCCGCTGTTGTTGAACATCTTTCTGCCCTTTGCGATTGGAAGCTGGGTGGCAAAGGATTACATCGGTGGCGGCATTGGAGTCGGAGCGCAGCTGGCCGGTGGTTTTATGCTCGCCTTGGGAAGCTTGATGTACAACGGTTTGCCCCTCGCGATTCCTGGGATGTTGTTGTACCTGACGGGCTATGCGGTACCCATCGGAACGGTTGTGATGCACGTGCGAGGTCACAACACCAAGCTGCAACAACGCCTCGGTCTCGCCAAAGCTGACACTCCCGTCGGCTCCTTCTCCTTGCCCCGCGTGTCTCATTCCCCCGTCTACCAGGGACGTTTCTAAGCAAACTTCGTTGGCCCATTCTCCTCCTAAATCCACCTATCTTTTCCTCATGTTTTTCCTTCCAACTCCAGCACCGTTTGACAGACCCAACAAAATAAAATATTACTGATCGTATGTTCATGTTGGTTTCCGTGGTGCAACAAAGGAGAAGGAGGACAAATGTGTGATGTCTTCGTCTACCCCTACTCAGTTTGGCTCATTACCGAGCGTCTACGATCTGTTTTTGAACCCGTCTATGCAACGTCGATACACGCGATGCCCACGCTGTCGTGACGTTACTAGCCTCAAGCGGTTTGGGTTTGTGTTGTTTCTGGAGGGTCGCGGTCTTGTGACAGTGGGCGCGACCAGTCGTATTTGTTCCAAGTGCAAGCTTGTGATTCTCCATCAAGACGTCGTGGAACAGAGCCTGGGTCCGGTGTTTCCGGAAGGTTTTGAGTTCTTTGGTCCGGAAGAGCGACGGCAATACTACACACCCATCGGTACGCTCCATCGCCGGGCTTGGAACAAGGTGAAGAAGGGCGACACCATCACCTACCTGGATCTTCAGCACAACACCGCCGACTTTCGCGACTATGTCTTCTTTCCCCAGACTTCCCGAACTTCTCTGCTACTAGGCTTTGACTCCGCTTGAGTCCACTGTTTGAGTGATGATTCTTTCTTGCCGTGACGGCGGATGGGAGCAACGTGTTTGGAAGCTTGCGCTGAGACAGGCGTTTTGGTGTTGCTTGTTGGGAGCAACGCTGTATACGTTTGTTTGTTGATGAGGTGCACGTTGGCTTTTTGGAAAAAAACCGCAAATGAACGCAATATTTTCGCGAATCGTTGACCAAAATGAGCGTCACCAAGGCCAAAAGGTACGATGGATGGACATGGTTTGGGCAGGGCTCGAACAAGAGCGACTCAAGCTTTCTATCCTTAGGTAAGGGTCTGCGGAGATGCTATCCTATTTGTGTTGATTGGCGTGTATATGCGGTTCTCATTCCCGTGCTTGTCAAACGTCCCATGGGCTTGCCTGTTTGGGCTTTCTGAAGGGTGGAGCGAGGCTATTCTTTCTCTATGAAACCTTCCTTGGGCATGAGTTTTGTGGTAAGTGGAATCGAAAGAAACCTCACAATAACGGGGTTCTTGGTCGATAACCTTGTTGTTTCTTTTGAACAAACTTGAACCACAAAGGAGTTTGGCAATGAGTGCAAAGGTTGAGTGGTACTACCACCGAAACGGTTGAACGTCGTGTACACGAGCGCAGGAGTTTCTTGCGGAACATGGCATTGAAGTGAAAGAGTTGGTCAAGGCGAGCGGAAAGAACGTCCGGAAGCGGGACGAAGCCCTGGAGTTGGTTGACAAAGTCGACTCCCTGGTTGTTGCGAAAGGTCGCAAACTTGACCGGTTTGATGTGAAGAATGAGCGACCCGACGACAATGTTCTTGCGGAGCATCTTCTCGGTCGCACCGGCAACATGAGGGCACCGGCCTTGTTGGTTGGGAATGTGATGCTGGTAGGTTTCAATGCCGACGTTTATACCGAAGTGTTCGAGGGATAAGCCCCCTTCATCTTTCGCAGGGAGAGAGAGGTTTTAGAAGTTGGCGAGGAGTCCAACTTGGAGGAGGGGGCCGCCTTGAGGGGTGATGCGTCGTCGTCCGTAGCCAATGTTCACAAACGCATGGAAGTGTTTGTGGAATCGAATGTGCGCTTTGAAGTACGCTCGCGAGGCGACGGCTCTGTCATCAAAGAACGGCATGGTGGTGACCTCCGCTCGAAGCGCCATCATGAACCAGGGGACGGTATCCCAGGCCAGCTCAAAGTGAACGGTCCAACCCATGCGGGAGATGATCTCAAATCCAAGGTCCAGGTGCGTTTCGGCCAGATTGCCGATGCGGATGGTGGCTCCAACACCGCCGTCAAAGCCAAGGTCAGACGCTCCCAACACGAGCTTAAGATCCACCCCAAAGTACCGGTGGAACTCCATGTACAGGCGGCTGAATCCATAATCGAGACCTGCTCGTAAGATGGTTTGTGACGTGTTGGTTCCGTCGAAGGTTTCGATGGGAACATCACCTCGGAGTCGTCCGTAACCTACGGTGATCTGGTAAAAGATACCAAGGATTCGGTAGGTGTACCAAAGCTCCAGGTTGTAGAAGGCGTCCAGGGCTTGGTTGCTTCCTTTGGGAGACTCATAGGAACGCAAACCAGCGTGGGCTCCGTAGGAGTTGAACTCACCCATCAATCCGAGGGTGGAGCGCGTTCCGCCATGACGCTTCAACTTGGCCAGCCAGCGACCCAATTTGTTCAGGCGTCGGACATAGACGCGATGGGGAGCTTGGGGCGTCGCGAAGGGCAACAACGCTTTGTTCTTCAGGTTGATGGCCAGGATGAAGTATTCAATCCCAGGGTGCGTGACCTGACCTTTGGGAATCGTTGCATAATAACGTCGCTTTTCCCCCCGTCGAAACGGGATCGTCTTGTAGGTTGAACTACCTATGACTCGATAGCGAAGTTGAATCGAACGGACCAACCATTCTCCATCAACTGCGATGCCAAGCTCCAGTTTGCGACCCGCCCTTGCTTTGTACGGCGGGGTATGCAAGACATGCAACTCTTTAACGGCCTTGCGCTTCTTGCGGGGTGCCTTCGCGCGCTTGCGAGTGGTTCGTGGTTTCAGCGCTGGTCTTTTTGGGGCAGCTTTCTTGGCTCTTGTCGGAGCCGTAGGCCGCGTCTTTTGGGTTTGAGGCTTCTTGGTATCCTCCAGCTCATCGCCATCATCATCACCAAGCGGTGGTGATGTTGTTTGGCCGGGTCGGGGTGTTGGGGCCCAGGCATACAACGGACTGGACGGGATTCCTGTGAAAGCTCCTACGCTCAATGCGAAGGAGACCCACCATACATAGAGATTTCTCATGATACGCTCCTTCTACCACTGGAAGACCATCCCGAGACCCATCGTGGGTCCCGAGTGGTTGATGTTTCGGATGTTCCAGCCAACCCGGAGGTCGACGCTGAACCACTTGATCGGTCGCCAACCCACCTGGTACACGAGGCGTACGCCCAAGTCTTGACCGAGCGGTAAGTTGGTCACAATGACGCTCGCCGACATGGGGAAGCGTTTGACCTCTCGGATGGTCAGGACCACGACACCCTCAATCCCGACGCCTGTGGTTCCTGTGAATCCCAGTACGAGGTTGGTGCCTAAGAACTGTCCAATCCGCATGCGGCCTTCCAGCCCAAAGATGGCGCCAGGACTATCGATCAGGCCTTCTACCGTATTCTGCCTCACTGCACCCAGGATGGTTCGCAGCATCATCGCAAAGTACTTGTGGAACCGGAACTCACCTTCCAGGTAGCCGTAGGTGTAAGCTTTCGGGATGACGATGACGTTGGGGTCCGCGTCCATAAGACCGACAGCGTTGGCTTGTCCCTCGAAGATCCCAAACCCCATGCGGACCGAGTGCAGAATGGGCACGGGAAGGATGTAGCGGTAATCTGCTTCCAACTTGAAGTAACGATCTCGCCCGAACGCTCGGGTGAAAAAGTCGACGTACTCAAAGAAGGTATAAGCCTGAGAACGGTCCTGCTTGGAGAAGGTGTTTCCCGGCGGGGCATACACTCTCACAAACTCGGGTTCTTCGGCCGAATGGAACACCTTGTAGCGTTTGCCTGTGGTGTCGATAGCTTCAATGAAATACTGAAACGCAGACTGTTTTTGGACGAGCGCCTTGGGCAACCTGACCTTGTAATAATGACGTTGCGATGACTCCATCCTGAGGGGAAGATAGCGTGTCTCGTTATGCTTCCGGTAGTACAGCATCACCGCTTGAATTTTCCACGGCGCAACAATAGCTGTCACCAGGTTGACCTGTTCTCCTACTTCCACTTCATTGGGAGGGTCGTGCCAGGTTTGTACCGTGCTTTGGACAACTCGCTGTCGTATACGTTGATCCAACTGCGCCAACCAGTTGATGTGGGCTTCGATGTGCGACCGGTACGCGCTAGAGGGAAACTGCTTCAAGAAGCGGAGCCAACCTTGTTGACGATCCTGAATGCTCTCCCCTCGCATCTGCATCCATTGTTGGTGCAAACGTTGGGCGTCGATGTCGTTGGTTCCTTTGGGGCAAGGAATCGGAACGTTGACCTTCTTGACGACGGTGACCACCCTGGTCTGTACGTCGCTTGTGGGTTTGGGGCCAGGCACAACAAAGTCACCCACGGATGGCTTGTAAGAAAAGCCACCCACTGTCTTCGCAACAGAGAGGAAGTGACTGACTTGTTCCAACTTGATGGTTCCGATGTAGAACCGGTCGTTAATGGTCTTACCGGAGATCGGGTGCTTGACCTTCACTCTCCGATACACCGAGACTTTCATCCCTGCTTTGACCCTGTCTTTCTTGCCAAGGTCGATCAGGAACTGTTGCTTGGGCTCCAGTTTGACGATGACGCCTTCTCGCAAGCTTCGCGGTCGCTTCTTGGACCGGCTCGACTTCCTCGTGGAGGCTCCATGCGCTTGTGGAGAGTGGACAACACTAAGGCCAAAGAGGCTTACGAGTGCTGCCACAAAGAAGGACTGCAAGACGAAGCCCAGCCACAAGGGGAACAAGCTGTGCTGACCTCTTGGCGTCCACGGTGTTTGGTTTCTTGCTCTCATACCGACACCTCATTGCATCGTTGTGGTTTCCTTCTGTAAGGTTTGCAAACGAGGTGCCATGAGTGTGTGGAGGGGAAAGTCTTTATAGAACGGTGGTCTGGGTGGTGTGGTTGCCCTGGACGTTTGTAGTCCTGAAGGAACAACGTTCGGGTGATTGGGAGGGAAAGTCGTCCAGGCTGGTCTTAGAAGTTTTGGAAGTTCTAAGGGTTAGCAAAAGAAAGGGACGCTGTTCCCTGGAAGGGACAATGCAACTGTGATTCTCATGTTGCTAGGAAGGGTTGGGGTGCCACTTCGCGAGCATCAGGTTGACGCCTGCGTATCCGATGACATGGTTGTTGCTGCTCATGCTGGATTCCCGCAACAAGAAGGGCAAGTGTCCTAAGGGTGTGTGGTCGTTGCTTTGGTACACAACCGTTTCGACGCTTCCCGACATCGCGTAGTAATCGCGGCCTTGTTGGTGCACGTTTCCACGACCTTCCAAGAGCTGGACTGGCTCCCCTGTTTGGGCGTTCCAAATGCGCTGGGTGTTGTCTCGGGATGATGTGTAGATCCATTGCTCATCGTCCGACATGCCCACGCTAAGGATACCGTCTCTATGACCTTGCAATACATGGACGCAAGTTCCGGTGGAGACGTCCCACAGTCGGGCGGTTCGGTCTTCGGCGCCGGAGACGATCCATCGTCCGTTGGGGTGCCAGTACAAACCTCGGATGTCACCCTGGTGTCCTGTCCAACGTGCGGTGCATTCTTGACTACGCAGATCCCACAGCCACAGCGCATGGCCGCGTGAGCCGGAAACAACATGGTGGCTACCGTGAACAAACACGCTGGTCACGTGCTTGCTGTGGCCTCGTAGAATATGGGTACAGACGCGGTCTTGAAGGTTCCAGATTCGCACGGTGCGATCGGCGGAACCGGACGCCAATGTGACGCCGTCTTGTGCGAGGTGGAGGCATGAGATAGCGCCATCGTGTCCTTCCAGCGCTTCCCATGAGAGAGTGGGGCCGTTGTTCCATACGCGAAGTGTGTGGTCTTTGGAGCCAGTGACGATGATGGAGCCGTCGTCGTTGTGGACTACGTCGCGGATATCCCGTGCGTGCCCGTCGAGTGTCAGTGAAGCCTGGTTGTTCTGGAGGTCCCAGAGTCGGATGGTCTTGTCGCCTGAGCCTGTGACGGCGCGATGACCTTGTGGGTCCAGATACAAGCTATAGATGGCGCTCTCGTGGCCGTCGAATTGGGAGAGCAACTCGCCGGTGTCTCCGTTCCAAAGTCGGAGGGTTCCGTACACTCCTGTCATCACCTTCTGCCCGTCTGCGCTGGCCTGGATGCTAAAGACCGTCCCTTGGTGGGGAAGCACGTGCAAACATTGACCCGTAGAGAGGTCCCAAATCCGGGCGGTTTCGTCTTTGGATGCTGTGTACAGACGTTGTCCGCTTGCGTCGATGGCGATGCTCTTGATGTCGTCTTGGTGACCTTCAAAGATCCGGACACATTGGCCTGTTTCTCGGTCCCACAAGCGCGCGGTGTTGTCCCAAGAACCCGAGAGGATGTGTCGGTTGTCGGGGTGAAAACAGACGCTGTTGATGACTTTGTTGTGGCCTTCAAATGCCTGAACACATTGGCTTGTCTGGAGGTCCCAGAGTCGCACCGTTTTGTCTTTGCTTCCTGTGAGGGCGAAGCGTCCTGAGGAGTCGCATGCTACGGTCGCGATAAGCTTGTCGTGACCGCGAAGTTGGGACACACATTGTCCGCTCTTGACGTTCCACATCCGAACCGTTCCATCGCCAGAGGAGGAGAGTACATGTTGGTTGTCTGGTGTGAAGCATACGCTGGAGATAAAGTCGTCGTGTCCTGGAAGCACGCGGGTGCATTGACCGGTTTGCACATCCCAGAGTCGGACGTCGCGGTCCCAGGAGCCTGAGGCAAGGAGGCTTTGGTCGCTGCTCATGCTCACTCCCGTGACCAACTCCTTGTGACCCCGAAACATCCGCTGCATCGAAGAGTCAAGCCGGTCCGGAAGAGGTCGAAGCATTTGAATCCAGGCGCGTCCCTGTGTTGACGCTTGGTTGCGCCAGCTTTCTACCAGCCCGCTAAGCTTGGGACCCGGTTGGTGCCAGGGAGCGCTGTCTGGGGCGTCTGGGTAGTGGGGCGCGGCGTTCGGGCTGTCATGCCAATACCCCTGGTTCCACAACGTTTGAAAAAGACACTCGGGGTGTTGAATCAAAAAGTTGAACGCAAAGTCGATGCATCTCAATAATAGCTGAACAAGCTTACGGTCAATAGCTACAGAGGGAGCTATCTCGACCTTTGCATGAGAGGGAATTGACACGACAAGGGACTGAAGTCCAAACGCCAAGTCGTTGCGCAAATCAGGGAGCATGCCCGCTTCGCTCTTGGCTTGCAAAAAGTCGATGTTGCCGATGGTGTAGAGCCAATCGTTGTATTGCTCCCCCCACTGGAGCTGGTAGGGGAGGTTGCGTAGGGTTCGTTCGTAACGATAACCTTGACGTTGGTAGTAGCTGGCAAGCTGCTGGTGATAGCTTCGCATTCCAGCTTTCCCTAACATCATCTTCACGGTACGAGCAAACTCCGGGTGGAAAAACTGCAGAAGCTTCTCGCGTTGAAGGACAAAGTTGGCCAAGCTTCGTTGAATGCGCAAGCGTCTGTCGTCGGAGAGGGGCTCGCCTGTTGCTGTGGTCAGGATGTCTTGAAGTTCGCTCTCTGCAAGTCCGCTGCGACTGGCAGCAATCAGCCCAAGGTACTGGAGAATGACTTCCTTGCCATAGCGAGCCTGCAAGCGCTCAAGGATCTGGCGGAACAAGGCTTCGATCGTTTCGGCAAGCTGGCCCACTGCAACACCACCTGCGGCCATTTCATCGAGAGCTACCTTGAGGAACAAAGGACTTCCGGCGGCACGTTGGAGCAAGGCTTGCTCGTCCAAGGTTGAGATGGACAGGTTGTGTTTGTCCCGGTATTGCTGGATGATGGCAAGGATATGTTGAGGTTCCAAAGGTGGCAACTGCAGTACCCTACTCTGAGGCAGTTGCTGTAGCTTCTCCCACACCGTAACGGGACGAGTGGTAAGAATGACGCGAACGTTGGGTCCGAGCCATTGGGGAAGCCAGGACAGGTCGTGACCTTCCTCGTCCATTTCGTCGAGGCCATCCAACGCAACCACAAGGGGCTGAGTTAGAGTTTGAAGGGTCGAACGGACCTGGGGAATCAACTGGTCTGGCGCTAGCTCCAAAGGTTCTGCGAGCAACCCAAGCGCTTGCAGCTGCTCACCCAGGCTTTGCATCACGCCAGCCACCGAGCTGCTCTCTCCCGCCATGCTCATGTAATGGCCGATGTAAGGATGCTCTGGGTGTTGACGTTCCCAGGTGTGAAGGAAGCTTGCCAACAAGGCAGACTTGCCGGTGCCTGCGACAGCATGAAGGACAAGCACATTGGTTTCATCGGTCGATGAACAAAACTCTTCTAAATGTTGCAGGTAGATTTGCTGACCGACGAACCCCCGGCGCTTTTCTTCCAGGATCTCTTGAAGCGCTTCCCTCCGACTGTACGACTCCAACTCTGCTTGCTGTTCTGTCGGAAAGTCCTGATCGATCTGACCCTGTAGCTGTGGAAGAAGCCATTCGATCACATCCTGACCGTTCCGGTACTCCAGGATCGTTTCTCCTTGATCCTTAAGACGCTGGCGAAGGGCTCGCAGCGAGGCGAGGTCTTCTTGGGTTTCGCTGTTGAGTTGGGCTGTTGAGTATTGAGCAAGGTCACCAAAGCAGAAGAAGCGTTGGTGTTTGGGGATGCATCGGAGGGCTTCGTTGATCTCCATCTCTGTGATGGACAATCGGGACGGGTTGGGTGCGCCATGTTCGCCTTCGTTGGGCCTCCAACCGTAGCGGTAACCCAGGATGCCAACAAAGTAGTCGCAGTCTCGCACCGTGGACAGACACCAGCCCACAAGGTCGGATTCATCGGCGTCACGCCACCGCATATCGTACGGGATCAGGTGGAGGCGTCGGTCTGCAATGGTAGCTTGCAAATGTTGAAAGACACCAGCCAGAGCGTCGCGCTCCTGCTCCAGGTCTTTGTAGGTTGAACTGACAAACAGCTTGAGTGTCTTCCATATATGCATTGGTAAACTCGTTGATGATAGGGGGTTGTGTCTTTGTCTTGATGTCAATCCGATGACACAAAGGTTGAGGGGTTTGGATGGGTGAGGTTCTGTACGTTGGAGGGAAGGTAAGGTTCGCTGGGTTCGTTGTAAACTGCTTGCCGCTACGAGGAGAAACCCGTGGGATGGATTAGCGACACGAATAAACGTAAATGACGTTCTTGTTGCTACCTACGGCAAGCTCTTGTCCATCGGGCCGGAAGGCAACGCTGGTGAGTATCTCGGTCTTGTCTGTGGTGGGCTTGAGAGCGCGGATGGGTTTGCGGGTGGCCAACTCCCACAGCCGGACTTCACTGCCTGCGTCCACTCCAACAGCGGCGGCTACAAAGCTACTTGTGGGATCGATGTCCACACCGGGAGAGTTTTGAAGCTCAAACTGGGTGGTCCCATCAAATTTGCCCACATACTTACCAGTGCTGGCGTTGTGTAGATTGGGTCCGGCAAAGTTAAGGGACGTGACAAACCACTTGCCATCCGAACTAAAGACAAGTCGTTCGGCGTTGGCGAAGGTCTGTCCGAAGTAGGTTTGGGAGCTTTTGCCTGTGGCAAGATCCCAGAAGTAGACCGACTCGTACGAGGATGTGGTGGCCAGGATCTTTCCATCAAGGCGGAATCCAAGACCGTAACCAAAGCCACCCTGTCCGGTTAGAGTCTGTGTGACCTGAAAGGTTGTTGTGTCCCAAATCCGGAGGTCAGAGCCACGACTCACTGCTGAGATGCTTTTGCCGTTGGCGCTGAACGCAACATCTTCGACATCTGCCTTGAAGTCCGTGATGGACTTGACTTCCGTACCCACAGGGATGTTCCAGAATCGCATGGTTTTGTCTTTGGACCCGGATGCCAGGAGCTTTCCATTGGGTTGAAAGGCGACTCGCAATACATCGTCGGTGTGCTTTAACAGGTTGCTTGTGGGCTGGTTGTTGGACCAGATCCGGATGGTGTTGTCGGCGCTCGCTGAGGCCAGATACTTGCTGTCTGAGCTGTAGGCTACATCGTTGACTGCGTCGGTGTGTCCTTTCAGGGTTGCGACCAACTTGGTGTAGGTGCAAGGCGCGTTGGACTGGCATCGACCTTGTTGGCAAGTTGTTCCCACGCCGCAGGTTTTCCCACAGGCTCCACAGTGGCTGGCGTCGGATTGAAGATCAACACAGGCACCACCGCACTCTGTCTTCCCGGCCGTGCAAGCCGGCTGACACTGTCCTGCCTGGCAACGAAAACTTCCTGTGCATGCAACACCACATTGACCACAGTGGTTGTTGTTGGTGGTCAGGTCCACACAGCTTCCGCTGCACATCACTTGACCTCGGGGGCAAGAGTCTGTGCACTTCCCTTGAACGCAAGTTTGAACCGACGAGCACGTTGTCCCGCAGGTGCCGCAGTTTTGGAGATCGGTTTGTAGATCCACGCAGGTGCCTTGGCATACGGTTGTGGTGGTGGGGCAGGCGAACTTGCAGGCTCCATCGTTGCAAACCTGGCCTGTGGGGCAGGCGTTGTCACATGCTCCACAGTGGCTTTTGTCCGTTTTGGGGTTGATGCAAGCGTCGCCACATTGAAGCTGAGGAGCCTTGCAACCTCCCTGGCAGGAGCCTTGTGTGCATGTCTGTCCGGAGGCGCATGGGTTGTTGCACTTGCCGCAGTGTTGGCCCGATGACTGGACATCCACACATTCGCTGCCACAGAGGGTCTCTCCTTGTTGGCAGGTTTGGATGCAAGCACCGTTCACGCAAACCTGAGGTTTTGCACAAGACGTTCCACATGCACCACAGTGAACGGAAGAAGCTTGGAGATCAACACAGACCGAAGAGGTTCCTTCCCCACATCGAGTTTCTCCCGTTGCACAGGGCTTTACGCAAGCGTCGTTGAGACAGACGCTGTCAGGGTCACATCGCGTGTCGCCACAAGCTACACCAGGAGACTCGCAGCTGCAGCCCACGGTGCTCAAGCTCAATACACAAAGAGTCAGCCCTACCACAAGGCCGGTGGTCCGTATGTGTCGGGTTAGGGAAGCCAACAAGATAGGTACAAAAGAGATCATGGTCTGCATTCCTTCATTCAGGCTAGAATGTCATTCAATACCATGAGCATAAAGCAAGGTGGGTCGTTCGGCAATGTGAGAGATTTTGGAGGGTCTCTTTGTTGACTGTTGGTTCGTTGGTATTGGGAAGGAGTCCTCAGGTTGCGCAGAACTTCGCAGACGAGAATACCGCGTGTTGGATGATTGAGCTTTGTGGAAACAAAAACAGTATCATCGTCTACAGTGTTAGAGTGCCCACGAATGTGGGTACTTCTCCCTTGTCTATATCTTTCATGGGTAGCGTGGGTACTTCAGTGCCCCCGCGTCAAACCAAAGGCGAAGGCCACTCTCTTGTCATCAGGATTGAATCACACCCGATCCTGTTGGGGAGGGCAGGTGTGTCTTACTGACGTTGGAAGGGGTTTTGGGCAGCCGCTCCTTTCAAGCAGGGAGGCAAGTTGGGCGCGCCATGGTTGGACACATGGTAGTGATAGACGCCGTTCGGAAACTCCTTGGTTGGAGCGGTGTGTCCCTGACAGCTGTCCAGGTTGCTGGGCGCGCTTCCGTCCTGGTCTTTGGAGGCGTAGATGGGGTGACCGTCCTTGGCGTATCCAATCATCGCAGTTTGTGACTGAGCCACTGCGGTGCAGGTGACATCATGGATGTTGTTTGCCTTGAGCACGGAGTTCATCTCCGATGCGCCAAAGTGCCAGTGGTAGTAACCTGCAGGGTCCATGTGTCCACCGCAGGGGTCGAGGGCAGGGATGGCGCCGCCGCCTCCAGGTCCACCTGACTCTGTTCCAGCAACAGTGGGAGGATGACCGTTGATGGGGATTCCGTTGACAGAGAGACCGACCAATTCTACCGTGTCGATCTTGTTGGGCGTACTCAACATCACGGGGTTGGCTGGAATTAAGAAGGTCAGGACGAGTTGGTCGTTGGGTGATGCTTCCAGACAGGCTGCACCTGGTCCACCGCTAGAGCCGCCTTGGGAGCCACCGGGTTGTCCGCCACCAGGAGGGCCTCCGTTAGGCGGGGGACCGCTTCCTGGGCCACCTCCTGGGCCACCTCCGGGAGGTCCATCATTGGAGCCACCACCAGGTTGCCCGCCGCTGGGAGGACCACCCATTCCACCTGCGCCTGGGTCCACAATGTTGATGTTTCCGTTTTCATCGACCACATCAAAGCCATCGGCTTTCATCGCATCCCAAAGGACGGCCTTGAGAGCTTGGAGGCCAGGGTTGGTCTTTCCATCGTAGATGCCGAGTCCACCAGTCTCTTTGGTGGTTTTGGGGCAGTACGGACCACCATGACCCAGGGGGTTGCTGCGGAATTGGAACTTGTAACATTTGGCTTGGGAGCCATTTTCCAAGGTACAGTCCACCACTTCCACAGACTGGTTGAGATGAACGGCGTTAACCAGACTGGGTTTGACCTGGTGCTCGGGGTTGTCTTCGGCGGGTGGGACGCTTCCACAAGCCACACACCAGACCCCAAGGCCCAGAAACACAGCAGCCAGCACTGCAAAATGACGGACATGGGAGAGGCGATCGGTTTGGCTTTGTCGCATACAATCCTCCTGGGAGATGGAGAGGAACAGAAAGGCTTGTCACATGAAGGGCCCGGCAGTGACGACGCAACCCCCTGCAGCGAGGGTTCTACTCCCAAGACGCCACCGGGTCCCATCTTTTTCAATCTTTTTTAGAAATAAGTGCTCAAGAATAAAGAAAAATGTGGTTTGTGAGTTGGGTCACGGAAGAGGGTGTGGGATGACTCACAAGTTTGTCAAAAACGGAGCACAAATGGATGGGGAAGAGGGTGCAAAGACAAGAGAATGGGAAGGTTGAGGAAGGAAGTGGGAGTTAGGGTTTCTCAAGATAGAATTCGTACACAATGCTGGTGGTGTTGTTCCACTTGTATTGTATGGTGTGCTTGCCTTCCGTGAGCCCAACCGTGCTGAAGCCTTCAAAGATACAATTGGAACTGGACGTGGGCTTAGAGGCCAACTTGCAGGTTCGAGTGGTGTACTTGAAGTTGGTGGTGTTCAACTCTTTTCCATCGATGAAGAACTGGGCTTGCGCAGCGTTGCCCCAGCGGTAGCCATAGATGTAAAGCTTGAAGGTGGTGTTGATGTACATCGGGTAGTTGTCACCCTTCACCGACGTCAAGAATGGATCGGTTGCTGTCGATGAAACCACTGTATAGGCGAACGGGTTGGAACACTGCGTCGCTGAGTTGCAGACTCGCATGGTGTAGAGTCCAGGAGTTTTGTATTTGCTGACGGTGTCAAAGTTGAAGGAGCGACGGGTCGTCGACGTTCCCGAGAGCAGGGGAATCTTGTCAGTTCCAATCAAGACGTACGATGCCGAGGTGAAGGGGCCACCGTTGACATCGCACTTGGTGCTTTGGCCGCTGGTTGCGTAATAGGGATACACATAGCTCAGGGACAAGGGAACCGGCTTTTGCACTCGGAACGTCTTGGTGTTGCTCAACTTCTTCGTCGTGGCGTGCTCCAACTGGAAGGTATAGGTGCCCAGCGGCATCTTGGTCACGTCCAGTGTTCCCTTGATGTAGGGGGAGCTTCCACTGACGTACGAGGATGTTACTTTGTAAACATTGTGTTTGGCTTGGTAGTCCACGTTGTTGCTGTCTTTGATGAAAATCTTGGGCAGTGATGCACAGCTTGAGCCGCTTGCGGTGCAGAAGTAGTCTGCATAAATCCGGAAGTCTGAAAGGACAGTTCCCACGTCTCCAGTGGTTGGACTCAGGCGGTCGATGGCGATGCCCGGTGGGGGCTTCACCGTGAAGTTTACGGTGTTGCTCTTGACCTTGGTTCCAGCCTGCTCGATCTGGATCTTGTAGGTGCCCGCAGGCATCGAGGACATGTTCAATGTTCCTCGCATGTAAGGCTTGGAGCTTGTCGTATACAGCTTAATGGAGGTGTACACGTTGTGCTTGGCCTGAACATCCACGTTGTTGCTGTCGGTGATGAACACTGTGGGTGGAGTGGTGCAGCCCTTCGGACACATGTTGTCGGCGTAGATGTAGAAGCTGGAGATGGTCTTGCCCGACTCTCCGGTTGTTGGGTTCACTCGAACCAACACGGGGGGAGGTTCTGTGGGCTTGTTGGTGAAGGTCAGCGTAAAGGTCTGTGACTTCTTGTTGTTGGGGTTGATCACATACGCCTGTACGTTCCCTGCGCTCCAGTTGCCTTGCTTGGTGTCGATGGTTGCGGAGAAGAAGGTCGTGCTGCGGTATTGAATGGCAGAGCCAGAAAATTCTTGGGAACCAATGTAGAGCTTCACCTTGGGGTCAAAGAATTTGCCGTATATATCGAGCTTGTTTACGTCGTTGAGATAGACCGTGGGAGGAAGGATTCGATCCAACTGGGGTGGAGGATCTTTTTCAATGACCTCAAACACTTCCTTGCTGGACTCTTTGCCGTTGGCGTTGCGAACCCACACATTGTACTTGCCCACAGGGATCTTGGTCAGGTCAAGAGAGGGGTCGGCTTCGATCGTATCGCGCGACTGACGCAGCGAGGGGATCTCTTTGCCGTCGAAGATGATCACAGCGCCGGGCGCAAAGCTTGTGCCGTGTACGCTGAATGGAATCGTTGTTCCTACAGTGCCTTGGGGCGGGTTCAGCACGTTGAGGACAGGTGGAAAGCCACCGTCCGTCTGGACCTGGAAGGTGATGGTCTGGGACGAGCGGCCGCCAGGGCTTCGAACCTTAATGTTGTAGGTACCTTCGGGTGTTTGGGACAGATCAAGCTTGGCTTCCAATGTGGTCGCGCTTTTGTAGGTGGTGGGGAGAGGGATGAGGTTAAACAATACCTCAGACACCTTTACAAAGCCTGTTCCTGTCAAGGTGATCGTGTATTTTGCGCCGGTCAGGCCAGAGGGGGGATCCACGCTGGTCAGCGTCGGAGTCGGCAGGTCGATGGCCTTGAAGGGCAGAGCTGCGCTCTCTTTCTTGTTGGGGTTTCGCACAGAGATGTTGTAATTCTTCGCTGATTTTCCTTGGAGGTCCAGCTTCAACTCGATCTCAGTCTGGCTCTTGATCGTGACCTGCGTGGTTGGAACTTCCGTTCCGTCCACAAGGACTTTAGCCAGCTGGGAGAAACCTTCCCCTTTCAACAGCACATCGTGGGTGGTGTCCACGGAGCCTTCATTGGGATCCAACTGTGTGAGCTTGGGCTCCAGGTTGAAGTCATCCAGAATCTCAATGGATACGCTGTCAGGATCGCTGTCTAGAGTTCCGTCATTGACGACGAGCTGGATGATGTACTTACCAGCCTTATCAAAGGTCATTTGAGGCTTGTCGATGGTGGCGTCGGAGAAGTCTGCCTGACTACCGTCTGGCTTGGACTTAAAGCTCCACTTGTACGTCAAGGTGTCGCCGTTGGGATCGCTCGAACCGCTGCCGTCGAGGGTCAGGGTGTCGTTGATTCCACCAAAGGCGTCAAAGCCTGCGTCGGCGATGGGCGCGCTGTTTTCGGTGTCGCCTACTACGTTAATAGTGGCTTCGGCAGGATCGCTCTCGGCCCCGCTGGTGTTTTTGACGACAAGCTGAACCTTGTAGTTGCCGGGCTTGTCAGCCTTCAGACCTGCCAGGGCTTCTGTTGCCTTGGTGAGTTCGGCCTGGCTGTCGCCGGGTTTGGACAGGATCGTCCAGGTGTAGGTCAGGCTTTCACCGTTGGGGTCTTTACTTCCAGATCCATCCAACTCGATCTCATCCAAACCCCGAACCTGAGTGGGAGCTTTGATTTGCGCGATCGGCTTGTCGGTTTGGGTCTCAACTTCCTTGCACACACGCTTGACACAACGTTGACCGTCAATGCAGTCGTTGTTGGTTTGGCAAGTGGCGGGGCCTTCCGATTTGGAACAACCCGTCCCCCAGATCGTGGTGCTTACCGCAAGAACACAGAGAAAACACAAACGTACACATACACGTACCATGACAACCATCTCCTAGAGCATAAACATTGCTCTTGAAGTGAAGAACACCAGAACCATAAGTTTGACGAAAGAAAACGAGACGTTTAGGAGGAATGAGAGGTTCGTCGTCGGTCAGGATTCTTCGGGAAAACGTTCCGAAAAACAAAGTGGAGCTGCAACACCACACCAACCTCTTGGTCGTGAAGCATTTTGCAACGATGTGCCTTATATCACAAACAAACCAAATTCGTCACGGGATTTTTGTAACGGGCCTGTCACACAAGGAGAAGAGGGGCTTTTCGGGAGGTTCTTAGGGGATTTTAACTTTGTCTGCAACCACCTGACCGGTGCGGGGGAGGTTGGAGTAGTTGTCATAGCGACCACCGTACACTGTGATTCTGTACAAGCCTGGAAATACTTCAACCTGGAAGGTAAAGCCACTTTGCTTGGCGGTTTGGCAGGTGCCAATCGCTTCAATGGAGTAGCCATATTTCAACTCCGTGAAGAGTATCCGGAAGGTTCGCTCATTTTCAACGCCCTGACGGCTGCAATTGGCCTCCACCTGTGGGTTGTTACGATTGAGCGTGATCTTGCCAGACACTGTAATGGTTTGAACGTCAAGCAATACATTCGCCTCGTCCTTTTTGAAGTCCCGATTGTCGAGAACAACCTGACCGGTACGAGGAAGGTTGGAATAGTTGTCATAGCGGCCACCATAGACCGTAACTTTGTAGGTGCCTGGAAAGAGGGTGGCGCTGTAAACAAAGCCGCTCTGCTTGGCGGTTTGGCAAGTCCCAATCACTTCAATGGAGTAACCATAGGTTAGCTCTTGGAAGAGAACGCGGAAGGTGCGTTCGTTTTCAAC
>SBHC01000050.1 GCA_006226375.1 Deltaproteobacteria bacterium
CACATGGCCATGTGCAAGAACTGTCGAAAGTACTTCCAACAGTTCCGCGACATCCACGAGGCCACGCAACAAGTAGAACCCGAAGACCTCAACGAAGAGTTCTTTGACATCATGAACTCTGTCCTTCAATCCACATGTGACAAATCCTCCGAAAAGTAATCCCTCCCTAATTAATTTTCGTTCCGGTCAAATCGACTTCAAGGTTGTTGCGTATACACCCCCACACAACAGATCGCATCAACCATGTTGGTTGGTATTGACACAAAGGAACAGCATTCATGAGACGCCTCAATCTTCAACAACCTCTACGCCATACGTTCTTCCTGTTTGGACTTTTGCTGGGTGGAATGCTCCTGCCCAGCCTGTCCTGGGGACAAGGATTCTTAATTCCGACCCAACGAAACCTCTCTCCTTTGGCGATCAAGTACCATCGGGTGCAGGTCAACATTCAGGACCGTGCGGCGCGCACCACGGTGACTCAAGTGTTTAAGAACCACACCAACCGGGTGCTCGAAGCGACCTACATTTTCCCTGTTCCCAAAGGCGCGACCGTCTCAAACTTTGTGTTGTACATCAACGGAAAGCCGAAGCGCGGCAAGGTCCTTGTAAAAGAGCGCGCTCGCTCGATCTACCTGTCGATTGTCCGCAGGATGCAAGATCCTGGACTGCTCGAATACATGGGAGGCCGACTGTTCCGCGCTCGCGTCTACCCCATCCCACGCAACGGTGAGCAACGTATCACCATCTCGTTTACCCAAATGGTTCCTTACGCCAGCGGGATGCATCGCTTTGTGTATCCGTTGAAGACGCGCCACAAGGTCCAGACCACCCTGAAAGACTTCACCATGTCGGTCAAGTTGAAGAGCAAGACCCCGCTGAAGTCGATCTACTCCCCAACCCACAAGGTGTCTCTGGCTCGCAAAGGTGACAACCTCGCCATCGTCGGTTTTGAGCGCAGCAAGGCTCGCCTGGATCGTGACTTTGTTCTGTACTACGCCGTGTCACCCAAGGACCTCGGCCTGAACATGTTAAGCTACCGCACCGAGCAAAAAGACGGCTACTTCTTGATGATGCTGACGCCCAAAGTGTCGCATAGTTCACGTGAGATCGCTGGGAAGAACATCACCTTTGTCCTCGATACATCCGGCTCAATGAGCGGAAAGAAGATGAAGTGGGCCAAGCGCGCCCTTCAGATCTGCTTGAAGAAGCTCAACCCCAAAGACCACTTCAACGTGATTCGCTTCTCCACCGATGTCGAAGCCATGCACCGCGCGATGAAGCCGGCCAGTCCCAAGAACATCAAGAAGGCGGTCGCGTTTGTTCAGCGAATGGAAGCAGCCGGTGGCACCGCCATCGACGAAGCCCTCAAGCTCGCTCTTCAGCAAAAGCCCAAGGGTGATGGCGTCAGCCTGGTTGTCTTCTTGACCGATGGACACCCCACCATCGGGGAAACCACGCCGTCCGCGATCGTCAAGAACAGCAAGATCAACAACCGCTACAAAGCTCGCCTCTTCACATTCGGAATCGGCACCGAGATCAACACCAACCTGCTGGACAAGATGGCTCAACTCTCCGGCGGAACCGGCGACTACGTGAAGCCCAACAAAGAGATCAAGCAGCGCATCTCCAACTTCTATGACAAAGTCCGCTACCCTGTCCTGAGCAACATCAAGCTCTCCGTTGGCAAGGGAATCCGCCTGTACGACATGTACCCCAAGTCCATCCCCGACTTGTTCCGCGGTGGTCAGATCACATTGTTTGGTCGCTACCGTGGAAAGGGGGCTGTCGCTATCTCACTGAACGGAAAAGTCGGCGGCAAGAACAAGCGGTATGTGTTTGAGACCAAGTTTCCCCAGACCTCCAACGACCACAGCTTTGTCTCGCGCTTGTGGGCCAATCGCAAGGTTGCCTACCTGCTCGACCACATCCGCCTCAAGGGTATGAACTCGGAACTCAAAGCCGAAGTGATCCGACTCTCCAAAAAGTTTGGAATCGTCACACCCTACACATCGTACCTCGTGGTCGAAGACAAAGACGAGTGGCGCTTGCGTCAGCCCATCACCAAACGCCCCATGATTCAGAACCGTCGTTGGACCCGAACCTGGAGACGTCGTCGTTTCCGTCGTCGCCCCCGACTTTGGGCGATGCCGCGCGGTGGAGCAGAACGCTCCCAAGGACGGACCTGGGACAATGCACCCTCCCGCGAACCAGAATCGTCACCTCGACCGACTGCCCGTTATGCTCCGGCCAAACGCTCCGCAGCCCCACCCATGGCTAGCGGAGACAGCAGCACGCTCAAGGATCTGACTCGCAACTCTGGGCGCCAGGCTGTGAAGAACAGTAAGTACCTGAAGAAGATGAAGCGCGAAGAGGTGATGAAGGGCTCATCCCACACCCGCTTCGTTCAAGGCAAACTGTTCGTTTGGACTCGTGGCGGCTGGGTTGACCGTCGTTACAAGACTTCCATGAAGGTCCTTCATGTGAAATACATGAGCAGCTTGTACCTTAAGATCCTCAAGATGAAGCCCACTCTCAACCGCTTCTTTGCGCTCGGACGCTCCGTGACCATCGTCGTTGGAACCAACAAAGCGATCGTTATCTCCGGCAGCAAAGAATCCAAGATCTCCACAAGCAAGCTTCGTCGCTTCCTTCAGTAACCCCCCTCGACCTCCAATTCCCTCCTCCAACCGACCTTAGCTCTCAAAAAAACGCCCCTTCTTTCTCCATCATGACAACATAGAATATAGTCAAGATTCTTGAGATTGTGTATGCTTCTGCTTGGTCTGCTTAAGTAGTCGTTGGGCCCAAACAAGGTCTTGTATCGTATCTATTGTTGTTGGAGAATGTCCATGAATCAGGGATTGTCTACGTCCACACCTTCCTCTCCTTGGGGAGGACTCTTCCGGGTGTTGACGGTTTGTGTTGCAGTGTTGGGTCTGAGTTTGTCCACAGTACAAGGTTGTGGGAACTCCACGAAGAAGTCGGACGGTTCGTCCTCTTCGGATGCTTCCTCCACGACCGATTCCAACAACGGTGGCAACGACTCAAACACCAACCCCCCCACCGAACGCAACACCGTTGTGGACAATGCGCCGCCCCCAGAAACCCGATGCTTTGCGGTGCTGGAGTGTGCACAAACCAAGTGTCCTTATCCGTTCCCCACAGATTGTCTGCAAAAGTGCGCTGACTCCACCAAAGTGACCGGAGCAGGACTCACGCAGTTCACCACTCTTAAGTCATGCCTGGATACCAACTGCAGCACTTGCACTGCAGGAGATCAAACCTGTTGGGAAGCCTGTGTAAAGGTGAACTGCGCCAAGGACTGGATCGCCTGCTCCACCGATGGGAAAACCGGCTCGGGGACCTGCCGTGAAACGCAACTCTGTGATACCAACTGCGAGGCCAAAGATCAGACCTGTGCATCGGGTTGCTTCAAGGCAGCAAGCGCGCAAGCTTTGCAAGCTCTCCAGGATTACAAAGTGTGTGAAGGCAAAAAGGCTCAAGGCACCCTCACCCAGCAAGAAGCCGATGACTGTTACAACAAAGACGTAGCTTGTCTTTGCCCTCAATACAATCAACCGGGCCAGGGAGCCAAGACATGCAGTGAGTATCTAACCTGCGTCAACGGCTGCAACAGCCAGTCGTGCTGTGTGGCGAAATGTCGCTCGGAGATGTCTCAGGCTGCCGTCCAACCCTCTGACACCTTCCTTAACTGCGTCGTCGCGAAATGTACAACCTGCCAGCCCAACGATCAGGCTTGCATCGACAAATGCGCTGCAGAGCAATGTCCCCAAGAGCTAGTCGGCTGCCTCTGTCCAGGCACGGGCCAACCCGGAACAGGCTCTGGAAGTTGCAACAAAGGCCTTGATTGCGCCCAAAAGTGTTCGACCACAGACATCTGCTGCGGCGCAACGTGTGCGGCCAACATGAACTCCAAAGCCTACCAAAAGTTCTTGAAGTTTGCCGAATGCATTCCCAAGTGTGGCTGCAAAGAGGGAGACAACAAGTGCATCGAGAAGTGCGCAGGCATTGGAGGCAAATGCTTCTCCGAAGCACTCGACTGCAGCCGTAACTAACCCACCCCAAGCCTACCAACGAACCACCCCAAGAAACCTACGCAGGCTCCGGCAGCTCTTGCACTCGCAAGGGAACTCCCAATTGGTGCGCCAACATAAAAGCAAAGCAAAGCCCGTGGTATTGGACCTCATCGGGGTGCCGCTGTAGTTCTCCAGTGCTGGCAACAGAGAACGTCTCGTTGTCTGGGCCAGAGACCAAAACATGAGCATTAAAGCTGTAAAAACGGTTCTGCTTACGGCTTCCAGAAAGAGCCGAGGACCAGCGATGTTCGGTCCGGGTCATCCGAAGCACGACCTCATCAATTTCGTTCATTTCGTATATGAGAGTCTCTTCTCCCAACGTTTCGTGTAGCTCTCCCTCACGCCAATCCCACTCCAGCCGGGTCGTATCGTAGCGACCTGTTTTCCATCGCACCAGCTCAAACACACCAATCACAGAGAGTGCGATCCCCACGCTGAGTTGGACTTGCTTAAGAAAGAGCCCAGCCAACCAACCCAAGACCAGGGCACCCACAAATCGCCACACCACATTCGACAAGTCGTACCGGTGTTCATACACCAGCCGTTTGCCCGGCTCGTAATAAAGAATGTCACCGCGAAACGCATGGGCTGTAGGGTTCCATGGCTCGACGTCGCCAGGATACAACTCCACAACATCGCCTTCTTCAGAAACCTTCTTCTCTGGTGGTTCAGAGGGCTCGGAAGGTTCCATCCATGCAGGCGTTTCGGGCTCTGAATCGTCGAGGGAAACCAGACTGTATGCTGCACCAATGGGCGCGACCTCTTCCTTTGCAGCCTCATCAGGCTCCGCTTTGGAAGGACGATCGTGAACGGTTGCTTTGAAGGAACTGTATTTGAGATGTTTGGACATGATTGACCTGCCTTTCCGATCAGCCGGAAACATAAGGTCATTCAAAGCAAGGTCAAATTCTTTTTGTGGGAGCGCGCTCTTCTATTTGCGAAAGTGCCCGGCGAGAACCAAAAACCAGACGGAGAGATTCCACGACCACAAGATCAAGGCGTACACGGTTCGTCGCACCCATGGCGACACCTCACGACTCTCCAACAGAAGATTGATCCGACCTGCCAAAAGAAAGCCAACAGAAAAAAACATCCCCACCATAATGATGGTCGGCCAAACCCAGTCACCATGCCAGGCTTTCAGGGGAGGAAACTTCAACAACAGCACAGGAGCAGCTGGATAGTACAATCCAAGTCCGAGAAACCCCATGCTCAACAGGCCAAGCGTTGCCACCAGCGCAAACACAGCAACCGAACGCCACATCGGCCGGATCCAACCCATCACGGAAGAATACACAGACTGAATGAGATCCCACATCAACACTACACTCCTACAACGCAGGGGAAGCAGGAGTTGCCTGGATCGCGTCCAGCAAAGGCTCTGCTCCAAATCGAATCGGGTCGGTACACGGTAAGCCCGTCTCTTTGGCAGCTTCAGCAACAGCCGACCGGGCGTCTTCTTCTGACATGTGCCAGGTGTTCAGGGCAACCCCCACCACTGGAGCGGGAGCAAACGCTCCTCCCCCAGCTGCCGTCGCTTCACACAATGCAACCACCGAGGACAACGGCGGAATCTTCACATGGGTGAACGTGCTGATGTGTGTTGAACCTGCACGATGCACCAAGATCTGATGAGTGGGTTGGGTCCCTCGCATCAACGGTAGTGTCGCCGTGGACGCCGGGTTGCACAACGAGCCCTGGCCTTCCACAAACACAATGTCTGCATCTTGACCAGCGCTCAATACCGCCTGTTGCACGGAACCTGCCGCAAAGTCAACGCGAATGGCATCTAGGGGGATACCGTGTTCGGTCAACATCAACCCCGTTTGGCCTGAGGCGACAAACGACGAACGCATCCCCCTTGCCGTCGCAAGTTGGTGCAACGCGATGCTCGTCGACATCTTGCCCACAGCCATGTCCGTTCCGACTGTAAGAACCCGAGAGCAAGGCAGCAAACGAGCAGCGCCAGTCCCCACGCCAAGACCGGGAGGCTCATGCCGGACGTCCCAGATCTTCTGTCCAGGCTTCGGCAACGACTGGAACTGCGGCATCGTTCCCAGCAGCGAGTGAAGACCACTCACCACAGACAGCCCCGCAGCGACGGCCACTTCCACCTCACGAAGCCAGGGTTCAGGCAACACACCACCAGAAGGCGCGATCCCGATCACCAGAATATCAGGGTCAAACGCCAAAGCATCTTGCATGGAAGCCACAACCGGCGCGTCACAGTCTATCCGGGTAAGCTCACGAAGAGACTGCCCGGCTGTGGTCTTGTCGATGACTCCAACAATGTTGTAATCACCAAACCGGATCAAAGAGATGCCGGTTTTGCCGTTGTGGTGGAGCAAGCCCTCGTGTTGCAGGAGCACAACCCTGGCACCTTCGGGAAAGAGTGTACGATTGGCGAGTTTCATGCGTTCAAGCTCTCCGACCATTGAAAGAAAAAGTCATGTTCAAGAAGACGGGGTAAGGATGGGGTCAGAACCAGCAACAACCCCCAAGCCTGGTCGTTCGCCAGGAAGAATCCGACCGTGGGTTAACGGGTCCCCCTGAAACGGCCAGTTTTTCATGTTCAAATGACTATCCAGATCCACAGTGTACGCCAAAGGAGACAACTGCACCGCGGCCTGAATCGCCAACGCGCTCTCCGAAAAGCAGCCAAACATCACATGCAGTCCACAAGCCTGAGCGGTGTGAATCATACGAATGGCCTCCGTGAGTCCACCACACTTCATCAGCTTGATGTTTACCCCATGAACGCGGTCAGCCAAAGCGATGATGTCGGCTCGGTCAAAGCAGCTCTCATCCGCAAAGATCGGCAACGGAGAGTTTTCGTAAAGGGTCGGGAGCTTGTCTTCTTCTCCCCGCGCCAACGGTTGTTCCACAGAGAGCACGCCCCGCTCGTCCAACCAGTAGCACATGGCCAGAGCGTCCTTAACGTTCCACCCACCGTTCGCATCGACACGGACGTCTGCGGTCGGAGCCGTATCCAACACGGCACGGATGATCGACTGGTCAAACTGGATCCCCTGAGGACTACCCAGCTTAACCTTGAGAGTGCAGCCTGGAGCATGTTCCAACCAGTCTCGAACCCTCTCCTTCACCTTCTCAGGTTCGTTGATTCCGACAGTCACGGACGTTTGGGGAGTGGTCTCTGGTTCCAAACCCCACAGCTTCCAAAGAGGCAGTTGGGTCGCCTTCCCAAGCCAGTCGTGCAAGGCCAGATCGACGATCGCACGAGTCACCGATGGGACCTGTTGCTCGTCCAAAAGCGCGTGAATACGCTCCCTCTCCAACGGGTGGAACGCCTCCAGTTTGGGCTGTAGATTCTTCAAGTGAGATAACGTCACATCGGTGGTTTGGTGAATCCCGTACCAGGAAAACGCTGCCGCCTCTCCCCACCCTTCTATCCCATCGGCCTCCACACGAAGCCAGATGTTGGTACTTCCTGACGAAGTCCCACGACTGATGGTCAACGCAAATCGCTTTTCCAATTCAAATGTTTGAAACGAGACTTTCATCCTTTGCACTCTCAACATCAGAAGTACATGTTCAAACCCTTCCAAGACGGCAAGGGCTCGACGAGGAAGCAGCAACAGTTGCTCTCAACCTCAGCCACAGAATAAATCAGACGGAAGCAAAAAGCGAAATCGCCGCCCTCCCTGTCATTACTCGATAAGGACGGTCAAGGAAACCTCATTGCAAACCCGCTACAAACGCGATACAACAAGGAGCACTCCCCCCCCTAACCCCTTGTACTTCAGAGTAGAGAATGACATGAGCGGAGCGATTATCGGCGGTATTGTCGCAGTGGTCCTGATTGTTGCGTTTGCCTTCCTCAAGAACAGCAAAGCAACTCCTCCAACAGAGGCTGAAGAGGCAACCCCATCGACCTCAACAGAGATTCCCACATCCAATGGAAAGAGAAACTGGCTCATTGGAGTGTCTGGCGAAGTCGCAGGCAAGAACTTTTGGGTGAACGACAAAACCGTCACAATTGGACGGGCTGCCAGCAACTTCATCCAAATTACAGACTCCGACGCCTCTCGGATTCACTGCCGTATCGTGCCTTTGGCCAACGGTGTCCAAGCCCATGATATGGACAGCAGCAACGGCATCTTCGTGAACGAAAAGAAGGTTAAGCGCCACCTCCTCCAGGACCAAGACAACCTGCAGATCGGTGACTGCGTGTTCGTTTACCACCAAGAAGGCGACTTTGAAGAAACCCAGCTGTCCAACAACAAACAGGTCAACACCGATGTCCTCCGCCCGACCATGCAATCCAGCGACGGTGACATCATCACCCAGCTGATTGTGAAGGCTCTTGAGGAGTCCGGCGGAGACGTCGCCAAAGTGGCCCAAGCCGTGGGTGTACCCGAGTCACAGATCCGAGCTATTGCTGAAGAGAACGACATCACCCCCTCAACCTGATCTTCCAAAGCCCTTCTTCCTGGAGCAGCAGGCCTCCATCTTCCCACTTCCCCTTTTCCTTGTTGGATGACTCCTACTCCAACGAAGTCGTCCTCTCTCCCCAACAATTCCTTGTAGAAACGATCCTATCGACAAGTTCATACGGCATGGATGTTGCTTGCAAATCGGGAGCCCGCAAGGTGTCACATCGTTTCTCCGAGAAACCCCACATTGGAAACCCACCATCACAGCAGAGGGAAACATCTTGCCATCCACAACCTACTCCCGAGTCCTACTTCTCTTGTTCTTGGGCAGCGTTCTGGGCTGCAGTCACTCCCAACCCAAGCCTGTTGCCAAGAAAGTGCGCCCTGCGACCAAGCCCAACAAAGTGCTGGCGATCTACCGGATGGAGCGGGCTTTGGGGCGCTTTGAGTTGCAGCGAATGGAGCTTCGTAAGGTCGCCAACGCAGTGAATGGTTATCCCCAAGAGGCGAGACAAGCCTGGTCCAAGCTGTTTGTTTCACTTCGCCCGTTGCTCCAACACATTTCGGCGTATCGACTGAAGTTGCTCGAACGCAAACTGCAGCAAGAGAAAAAGAAAGACCTCCGCGACTACAAAGGCTTTCCGCTTGAACTGGAAAAGATGATCGATGAGTTCATGGCGGACAGCAAACGGCAACAGCACAGCTCACGGCTCGCCGCACTTCGGGCCTTTCGACGTGCGATGGGGGCACAAGCTTCAGCCCAAAAAGCCATGCAATCTGCGCAAGAACAGCTCACCTCTGCCGAATCCCAATCCAACGATCCACAAGCGCGGCATCGCTCTCTTCGGCTGCTGTATCCTCTTCCAGGGCACGATATCACCAGCGGCTTTGGCTGGCGGAAGGGTCCTTTCACAAAGAGGCGTAAGTTTCACGGAGCGATCGACATTGGCGCTCCCAAAGGAACTCCGATCCATGTCGCAGCTTCCGGCGTTGTGATCTTCGCAGGTTGGATGGGAGGCTGCGGAAAGGCTGTGTTTGTACGTCACCAACATCCGTCATATCGAAAGGTTGTCACAGGCTATTGCCACCTCTCTCGGATTCGCGTCCGAAAGGGTCAAGCGCTTCGTCGCGGTCAGGTTCTTGGACGCGTCGGTTCAACCGGCCGCTCCACCGCTCCACACCTTCACTTTGTGCTGCGGATCAGCGGTCGTCCGGTCAACCCCTCCCAGTACCTTGTTCTCGACTCTTAATCGACGGTAGTCATAAGGTCAGTCGCGCCTGGACCGCTTCTTGGTGTTGAGACCATACAGCCGGACTCTGCTGTACAACCACGACTCCGACAAGGAAAGCAGCTGGGCTGCTTCAGGTGCATTAAAGTTGGTTTCATCCAACGCTTGTGTGATGTAGAAGCGTTCGGCGTGTTTGAGGATGTCCTTGAGCGAAAGAGGAGGGTCGTGCTCGCCCAGAGGCAACGACGGGAACGCTTCTTCCACCCACTTTCTTTTGTCATCCCAAAACGACGAAGAAGGACCCTTCCCGCTCCGACGCTCCAACTCTAACGCGTCGGCTCCTATCGAATCGCCCTCCAAAAACACAAGCACCCGCTCCAACACATTCTTTAACTCGCGGATGTTCCCGGGCCACAGGTAGCGTTGTAGCTTGTCCAAAGCATCCCCTGTGAGATACACGGCCTGTTCGGGGTTGAGCTCTTTCAAGAACGCTTCCACCAAAAGAGGGATATCTTCCACCCGCTCTCGCAGCGGCGGAACAACGAGCTCCATCACCGACAGCCGGAAGAACAAGTCCTCGCGAAACCGTCCAGCCTTACACTCGTCAGCGAGAGTTTTGTGTGTCGCAGTGAGCAAATGAAAGTCGACATCGATCTCTTGGGCTCCGCCCAGACGACGGACTTTTCGACGCTCCAAGACATCAAGAAGTTTCGGCTGCAGGTCGAGAGGCAACTCAGCGATCTCATCCAGAAACAATGTCCCTCCGTGAGCTTGCTCGAAGAACCCTTCCTTGCGTTGGTTGGCTCCTGTAAATGCACCTTTTTCATGTCCAAACAATGCCGACTCAATCAACGAAGGAGGCAAAGCTCCGCAGTTGACCACCACAAAAGGAGCGTCATCAGGGTGGCCTTCCAGGTGAATCGCTTTGGCGATGCTTGTTTTGCCCGTTCCCGTTTCTCCGGAAAGAAGCGTCGTAATGTTACGCTGCGCCAGGCGCGGAAGAATCGTAAAGATCTTGCGCATGGCCATGCTTTTGCCAAGAAGAGACTGGGTGTTGTCGTAGAAGGAGATGGAGCGTTCCTGTGTCTTCTGGTGCGACCGAAGCTTCAACACAGACAAGCCGACCTGAAGCTTGGACCCAGGCACCAGGTAAGCATCAAGGACAGGAGCATCGTTCAATTTGATGCCGTTGCGGCTCTTGAGATCCCGAACCCGCAGCCCTTTCTCATCGAAGAAACACTCGCAGTGCACCACACTCACCCAAGGATCATCAGGGAGAACCAGATCACACCAGTCCTCTCGACCGATCCGGATGATGTCTTTCTCAATGTAGAGAGTCAGCCCTTCGTGAGGTCCCTCCACCACTTCCAACGAAAAGTCCCCTGTGGTGAGCGTGGAGGAAACCAAACCTTGCATCGCATCGATGGTTTTTTGTTGTACGCCCAAACGTTATGTCCTCTATTTCCTGAAAGTGTTTCTACCGGTCATGTACCCTACCCTAGACATACCACACCTTGCGAGAAAATCCGAGCCAGTTACCCAGGAAAACCCCTACACTGTAGTGATTTCCAGCTCAGGGTAATGGTCAGGGTCATCCAAAGAATCTTCCAAAAACTGGCAACTCATCGACAATTCATTCCACAACACATCGACCTGCTGGGGTCGGTGTTTGGGGCTCTTCGATAAAAGCTGGTGCAACAATTCTTCCAACTCTGAATCTTTAAACTCGGGTCGCAAGTCACCCAATCGTCGCGGCTCTTCCTGAAGGATTCGAACAAACAACTCCACCGAAGAACCCTCCCCCATAGGATGCTCTCCTGTAAGAGCTTCAAACCATAGCACTCCCAAAGCGTAAAGGTCGGTGGCAACGGTGAGTTCTTCTTTTTCCTTCAGTTGCTCTGGAGCAAGATAAGCCGGCGTTCCAACGATCGCACCCGTCGAGGTCAGGCGCGTGTCCAACGAGAGCCTCGAATCTTGTGCGATCCCAAAATCAAGCAAGGTCAGATGGGGGAAAGGGTCGCCCGGCTTCACGACGATGTTGGAAGGCTTCAGGTCACGATGAAGAACGCCAGCCTCATGAACCAACGACAACGCATCACATAGCTGCTCCGCCAAAGGTAGCCACCAGCCCAAAGGCAGAGGAGCATGTTGCTTCAACAAGGTCTGGAGGTCCTGACCCTCAAGATACTCCATCACAAAGAAGGAGCCGTACACAGAATCCCGGTCGGCATCCAGCAAGGTGACAATGTTGGGATGCTCCAACCGCTCCAAAAGCTGGGCCTCCTGCTCAAACCGACGCCACCGGTTTCCGTCTGCCTGGGGATCGGGCAACATCATTTTGAGCGCCGCACGCTGACCGGTAAAGGAGTTCCGTACTTCATAGATCGTCGCCATACCACCCCGTGCCATCTCACGAATCAGCAACCAATCCCCCACGGTGCTTCCCGTCTCTGGAGCCTGTGACGGCAACCAAGAGTCCCTGGACGAAGCCGCCTGCAACAAAGGCTCATCAAGAGTCTTTTGGGGTCGGTCGTGAGCCTCCGACGACGCTGAGAGAGACTCATCGATTTGTTGTGCGCCCCACGGAGGCAAAGCAACCTCACCGGAGACCTGGTGCTGAAACACTGCCAGGCTGACGGCGGCTTGCGTCGCGATCAGATGCAGCATGTCTTGGCGTTTTTGGGTGAACACTCCCACAGAGAGCCGATTCTCCAGAAACAGAAGACCCAGTAGCTTGTTGTGTAGCATGATGGGCAAACACAACACCGAACGAGGGCCGGCCTTAAGCACATAGGGGTCGCGAACGAAGGCCCCTTCTACGACCGCATTGTTGAGGACAACAGGCTCGTGGGACAACACCGTAAAACGAAGCATCGCCGTGGAAACCAACTCACTCTCTTCGTCCAACTCCATCGAGGAGCCAGGAAACAGAATCTCCCCCTCCACGCTCCCCATCTGCGCTGACAGATGCCACATCCCATTGCGCTGAAGAAAGAGCATTCCCCGCTCTGCCCCAGCGTACTGTTTGACCAGGGTCATCAGGCGTCGCAACAGTTCACGTCGCTCTCCAATCTCAGAGAGTGCTTCGGTAGCCTTCAACACCGCCTGTAGATCTACAAGATGAAGCTGCTCCTGCGTGGACAAACGATGTTCCTGGGAGTCACGTGTGGGTAGCATTGGAGCAGAAGCTTTCGCCTGAAGCTGCGGACGTTTTTGGAGCATCCATGCTACCTTCGCGTTGGCTCCCCACTCACGATACAATGCCACGGCCCGCTCGTAGTACTGACGAGAGAGCCAGTCATGGCCCAGCGACTCGCACAGTGTAAAGGCATCTTCCGCGATCATCGCTGCGTTCTGGATGTACCCCTCACGCAGCGCCTGGCTCAAAGCCTTGTCGTAAAACTCCAACGCATGAAAGCCACGACCCTGGCTGCGCAGCTCAGCACCTCGCACCCAGTGCAATCGAAACTCTCGGTTTTCGGGAAGGTGCTTGACCCACCCCTGCAACATTTTCAGACCAAAGCGACGAACGCGACGGCAGCTCCAGCGGGTCCCCAACCCTTTCTCAATCCCACGGAACAAGGCGACCAAAGCGTAGGTCCAAAATGTCCCACGGAAAACAGACGTCGCAGGGTTTCGCCATTTTCCATAAGGCCCACAGGCTTGCGCGAACGCGATCTCGTCCTTCCCAAACAACAGCAAAATATGAATCCGCAGAGCGGGAAAAATGCTAGCGAGAAACACACCCGCATTGCTTTTTTCTTCGGGCAATACGAACTCCAGAGTCTCGGGCGACTCTTTGGCTTGCATCATCTCAAAAACCTGGGAGAGCAACTGGACGACGTCGGCGTTAATCTCGTAGCGATGATGTTCTTGGCTTCGCTGCAACTCGTTCAGAATCGACTGGACCCGCGAAAACGGTCGGCCCGCTTTGTAGAGGAGGATCACCTCCGTGCCCAAACTTATGTGAGCCGTAGGTAGCGAACCCGTTTCAAAGGCATGCAGCCTTAACTGGTGCAACTTCTTCGCAATGTCAGCGTGAGACAGGGTCCAACAGTCGATCATCATCAACGTTGTAAACTGAACAAAGGCGGAGTTGGCAGAGTTTCGGAGCCTCTCCAAATGCTTGTAGGTCAATTCACTGTAGCGCGTGGCTAGGTCAACCCAGCCAAAGACCCCAGCAAAGACCCCACCCAATCCGCTCCAAGCCTGGATGTTGTATTCTGTAATGCCATGCTGCAAAACGCCCCGAACATCGCGAAGAATCATCGTAGGCGCGAGACCTGGGTTGTACAGGTTGTACGCCTTGGAGCTCTGCACTTGCAGGTCGAGAATCCCCCGAGTTAACGGGTCTTCTACTCGGGGAAGGTCCACCAAGTCTTCAGGTTTGCGACGGCCCAAGAGCCAAAACGTTTTGAGGACACTCCATGCCAGCTTCAAGGGATGAATAACTTCCACGGGCGGCGTTTTGGTCAACGCAAAAAACCGATTGATAACATCAATCGCCTCTCTCATTTTGGAGTCCGCAATCAAGGCCAGGCTACGACTTTCCCAAGCAGGAAACTGGTCTTCCAGGGTTCTTCCATGGGTCAGAAGCTCGTCCAAGAAAGGCTCAACCTGCTCCCGATCCCGACAAGCAGGGCCCACTTCTGCAATCACACTAACAAGGGTTCGGGTGACTTCGTAATGTTCCTCCCAACGGCTCTCGCCCAACAACGAACAACCCCACTGCAGCACCCCAAAGGCACTCTCAAAAGCACCTGCTTGCTGCGACTGTCGGCCTGCTTTTAGAGCCAAGTCTGCCAGTTGCAACCTCTCAGCATGAGACAACTCCTCTGCTGGGCTTTGCTGGATGTGGCTGACAATGTCATAGAGCAACTCGACGTTCCCGCTTTCGCTGTATTTGTCCAGCAAGAACCGCCCCACCTTCAAGTGAGTGGCTGCCTTTTCATCCTCTGTCATCAACGCATAAGCAGCTTCTTGCACTCGGTCATGAGAGAACCGATACGCCGTGTCTTTGGCAGCAATCAACAGTCCCTCTTCCACACAAGAGCGCAAGCGGTCTCGGACTTCATCTTCCGTCACCTGAAGCAAGCTCATCAACTCTGTCACAGAGAAGAAGTGCCCCAAACAAGCTGCGTAACGCAACGCTTCTTGCAAAGCGACAGGCTGTTGTTGAAGAGAGGAGAGCAGCAACATCACCACATTGTCTGTGACAGCGATAGCTTGTAACTTCTCTTCATCCCACGACCAACCCGAACCATCCGCCCAGAGCAGCTTCTCTCGATAGGCTTGCTGCAGCAGCGTCTGAAGAAAGAAAGGATTGCCCGCCGTTTTCTCCCACAACAGCCCAGCCAGAGGCCGAACGTGCTCCTCCGGACAACCACAAACCACCCCCAACAACTCTGTCACAGCCGCAACGTCCAGCGGCTCCAACGTGATCGTTGTGGCTGCAATGTTTCGCTCCTCCACTGTGGTCAAAAACGCCGGGAACAATGAGTCTTGCCCGGCCTCCACATCTCGGTAACCGCCCACCAACACAAGGCCTTTAAGCTTGGAATGAGTCGCCACATACTCAAGAAGCTCCAACGAAGCGCTGTCAGCCCACTGCAAGTCATCGAGAAACATTACCAAAGGATGGACGGGAGAAGCCAACGCCTGCAACAAGCCTGTAAACGCAGATTGCATTCGTAACCGACTCTCGCGAGGAGGCAACACAGGAACCTCTGACACCTCTCCCAACAAGGGCCTTAATGCCGGAAGCAACGAGCAAAGAACCCCGTCGTTGTTCCCCAATTCTTGTTTAAGGCGAGCACGCCAATACAACAGACGAGGTCGTTCCTCTGCCAACAACGTTACCAGGACTTGCTGCAGCGCCGTTTGAAAGGCATGAAACGGAACATCAGCCTGGAACAATTCAAAGCGCCCTCGAACAAATGTCCCATTCATCCGATGAGTTGGTTCCGACAGCCACTTCGCCAACGTGGTTTTTCCAACACCAGGAGCCCCACCAATCAAGACGAAAGAGAGAGCCCCCTCTTGCGCCGTCACCAACGCGTCACGGAGCAACTGAATCTCTGAAGAACGCCCACACAAAGGAATGTCTCGCAGCGCCAAGACAAATTTATCGTACTGACCCAAAGCAAAGTGGGTTGCCTGTTCTTTCTCAAGGGCCTCTGCGTAACGCTGCAAATCAAACTTAAGCCCACGTACCGTTTGGTACCGCTCCTCCGGCTGCTTCGCCATTAACTTCAGAATGACTTCAGAGAGAAACAGAGGAATGTCTTCTCGATGGTGATGCGGAGGCTCCGGTCGGCTCGCAAGATGCGCATGAATGAGCGCTTGCGGCTCTTTGGACACAAAGGGAGGACGCCCCACCAACAGGTGCCAAGCGACAGCCCCCAACGAATACAGGTCAGCCCGAAGGTCCACAGCAAGCTCCAAACGCCCCGTTTGTTCGGGCGCGATGTAAAGCAACGAATGCTCTACACTCCCCGAACGCTGCCTCTTGCCAACACCTGCTTCGTCTTCGTCCGTCATAAGGAGGAGTTGTACAGCGCCAGTTTCTCTCGACCACACCATGGTTTCAGACGAAACTTGCCCGTACACAGCCCCACGGTCGTGCCATGTTTCCAAAGCTTCACCCGCCCGGCCTAAAATCTGAAGGACCTCCGTCCCTGTAAACCTGTGGGTTTGCATCCATTGGGCAAGAGCCTGTCCCGGGGCGGACTTCGCTACGATACTCCGTTGTTTCTGCTGTTTCTCTTCCACTGCTGCATGTTCCTTTTTCTCTCCCACGTCCCTATAAAAACAATCCGATTGTCTCATATTTCCCTGGACTTGCAAATGGATTTCTCACCAGAGAATAAATTCTCTGGCTAGAAGACAAACCCCGAAAACCTGAGAATAAATTCTCTGGCCATGAAGAAACATGAATCCTACCAAACCAAACGAATAACTAACGTGGGAATTCATTCCCATGTTACCGAACGAATCACTAACGTGGGAATTCATTCCCATGTTATCCACGTCATCGGACCATCCACGTTCACATAACTATCGTGGGAATTTATTCACATGTTATCGAACGATTCCCAAGTTATCGAACGATTCCAATGTGTTCAAAGGGAGGGGGAAAAGGTTTATTGGGTGCAAACAGGGACGCAAGCAGATGAAGAGGTTGCCCCGGTGGAACAGGTGGTGGTGCCTCTGGGGCATGTTGTGCAGGACGCTTTGGCATACCCATCGTTGTAGCTACCCTTGGAGCAGGGAAGGCAGGCGGAGGATGAGGTGCTACCTGTGTTGGGGTTGTATTTCCCTTTCCCACATGCTTTGCACCAGTGAGCCCCGGTCAGGTTCTGGTATGTCCCTTTGGGACAAATGATGCAAGCGGTAGGAGAGATGCTACCCGTGTTGGAGTTTTTGGTTCCCGCCGGGCAAGCTTTGCACGACGCCTGGCCTGTTTCATCCTGGAAGCGTCCTGTGGGACAAGCCTGACAAGCTGAAGCCTCTTGGCTTCCTGTGTTTGGGTTGAAGGTGCCGATGGGACATGCCTTGCATGAGGCCTTCGCATAACCGCCGTTGTAGGAGCCTGCGGCACAAGGTAGACAGGCAGAAGCAGAGGTGCTACCTGTGTTGGGGTTGTATTTCCCTTTCCCACACGACTTGCACCAGTGAGCCCCGGTTTGATCCTGGTATGTCCCAACAGGACAGGCGATGCAAGAAGAAGACGAGGTGCTACCCGTGTTAGAATTTTTGGTACCTGCAGGGCACTTATTGCAGGACGTCTGCCCTGTTTGGTCTTGGTATCTACCAGTTGGACAGGCTATGCAAGAGGTCTGTCCAGCCTGATCCTGGTAGGTTCCAGCAGAACAGGGAGTGCAACCCCCGCTGGTGTTTTTGAAGGTACCTGCAGGACAGCTGCACGTCCCGTTGTTGCAGGAGCCAGGGCCACAGGAGATCCCGCAGGCACCGCAGTGATTGACGTTTTTGTTTAAGACAGCGCAAGTTCCGTTACAGTCCGTTTTGCCAGGTCCACAGTTGCACTTGCCGGTTTCGCAATCGATGCCTTCTTCGCAGGCTTTGCTGCACACCCCACAGTGCTTAATCGTGGACGAAGAGAGGACACACAAATGGTTGCAGCACGTCTTGATTGAACCGCATGAGTTACCACAAGTGCCGCAGTTGTCGTGATCGGATGAGACATCTTTGCAGGAACCACTGCAACAGGTCTCTGAGTTACCGCATACAGTACCGCAGGCCCCACAATTTCGTTCATCACTTTGGGTTGCGCTACACTTCCCATTGCAGCATGACTCTCCCGAACCACAAACTTTGCCACAAACACCACAGTTTGAGGCACTTTGCGTCGTATCTGTGCATTGGCCTCCACAACATTGTTGGCCACTGGCGCATTGATTTCCACACGAGCCACAGTTGGTTGGATCGTTCTGAAGATCTTGACATACACCGCTGCAAAACGTTTGACCCGGCTCACAGGTGCACGCTCCGCTGATACAGATTTTGCCGCTTGGACATTTGTTTCCACACGAGCCACAGTTATCTTCATCAACCTGAAGGTTGCGGCAAGTGTTTCCGCACAAGGAAGTGCCGCTTAAGCAGGTGTTCCCTGCTGTCGCGGATTGACAGCCACTGCCTGCACCAGAATCTGAGCAGTCACAGTGTCCAATTCGTCGAAGATAGGTGTCCTTGCTGTGAGCTTCTTTGTTCAAACGCCACGAGCGAGACCAGTTTTGCTTCTCATCAACAATGCTGGAGCCACCAGATTTGATTTTTTTGGTCGCCCCCCAGTGGTAATAGCCCTTTTTGGAGTCGGGGAAGCTTGGGATGATGTCGTTCTTGTTGGAGATGCGGTACTTTACGATTCGCGAATGATAGTAATCAGCGTCTTCTTTCTTCATCACCCTTGGTTCTCCAAACGTGATGACTTTCATAAACGACTTCGTGAACAGATTGGGTTCTTGGGTGTAGAGTTCGGCGGCGTGAAGAGATGCAACGGCTCCTCCGACGCTGTGACCAACAATCCGAATACCACCGCTACAATGACCTCCCTTTACAAGTTTTAGAACATCGGCAACAAGACGCGTTCGATTCGGAAGTAGAGTATCATCGTGGGTTTTGAATTGGTTGGTTGAAAGGTCAAGCAAGTTCGTACCGCGAGCCCCTTGGTAGCAGTCGTACAAGTGAGACCAAGCGCTTGCAAACCTCACTCCATTGGTTGTCCGACATTTCGTTCTGCCTGTTGCCAATCGTATCAGGTAATAGACCTGGTCATGAACCTGGCTGCGTGTTCCCCGAAACGCGATGTAACATAGATGTTTGTTGTCGTAGGTACCTCTGGAAATATAGGCGTGGGTGAAGTTACTTTCATCGTTGTGGTAGGTCTTAACCAGCTGAAAGTTACCGCTCGGAAGAGCTGCCAACTTGCTTGCTTTGTTTACGTTTCGATCGTAGGCAATGTGTGCAATTTTGACTGCGTTTTGAAACTCTTCGCAGATCGGCAATACCACATGCTCGCCGATACAGTTTCCACCTTTGCAAACCTGCCCAGCAAGACACTTGATTCCACAACCGCCGCAGTGCGCGATGTTATCGTTGGTGTTCACACAAGTATTGTTGCAGGCAGAGCGACTGCACGCGGGCTGGCATTGTCCACTCGAACAGGTCGAACCCTCGTCACAAACGTTCCCACACGACCCACAATGTTCTGGATTGGTTTGTAAGTCTGCGCATTCGTGACCACAGATGGTATGCGCGCAGGCTTGGCAGGTTCCATTGTCACAAACCTGACCTGATGCACATGATTGACCACAAGCGCCACAGTTGTTGCGATCTGTCAAAAGGGACGTGCATTGTGTACCACAGAAAGTATCTCCACACGTATCCACACAACGCCCCAGATGGCAGACCTTTCCTTCCGTGCATTTTTTGCCGCAAGAACCACAATGTTCAGGATCAAAGAGTCGATCCACACACTGAAATGACTCCGCCACTTGAAAACTACCGTTCGTATCTTTGAATGTTCTGGTCATACAAATAGAATCCCGGCAAAGAGTGTATTTTCCGTTGTTGCAATAGTAGTTCGGAGATGGCCTTGCCGTGGAACAGGCTCCACAATGATTCAGGTCGGTGTTCGTGTCGACACAGAGTTTACGACCTTGAGCGTCAGTACAAATGGTTTTGTCGCAGGCGACACATTGCCTGCGTGGCTCAGAGGGTCCTCCTGGAACATCCACTGTCACGGTTTGGCATGTCTCGTTCGCACCACAGTTTGGCAAGCATCCGTCGTCATCACAAACATACGTTACGTTGGAGCCATTTCTCTGCTCCGCACAGACTTGACTGTAAGCACAAGGCGGATTGCATGCATAATTCAATGCCTGCTTTTTTTGGCCAAGGGTCGGCGTATTTTGTTCAACGGGTGGTGCCCCACCACCACAACCCATCGCTTGTTCACCACCAGTGCTGCGACCCGTCAGTAGACCGGGTTGTAAGAAACCCAACAGAATGGTGAAGGTAAAGGTGCCAAGCAAGGCCACCAAAGCAAAGCGCTGGGAGGTTTTGTACTCACCTCGCTGCTCCTTGGATGTGGAAGGTAAAGGGGTCTTCTTTTCTGTCATCTCTGCGTCTCCTGAAGGTTTGTATGGAAATAGCTAACGTACAAAGCTCCTCTTTGCAGAGGACATACCAGCGCACAGACATCAACTCCTTAACAAGACACAACAGCTAGATAACCCCCACTCGACCGTTTGCAAGGATACAAAAATAGGTTGCAACCTGTTGGATCCAACAGGTTAACTTGTCCTGAGTGCAGGATCCAACAGGTAAAGCTCCCTCAACAAAGCATACTTTCTTTTCAAGGAGGATAGCTTAGAGATTAAGAATAGCTTCTTAAAGATTTAGAATAGCTCTTTAGAGACTTTACGCGCCCTGAGAATAAATTCTCAGACGAAGAAATAAACCCCGAAAACCTGAGAATAGATTCTCAGGCCAGGAAAAAACATGAATCCTATCAAACCAAACGAATAACTAACGTGGGAATTCATTCCCATGTTATCCACGTTATCGAACGATTCACACGTCATCGAACGATTCACATATTATCGAACGATTTCCATGTCATCGAACGATTTCTATGTTATCGAACGATTCCCATGTTATCGAACGATTCCCATGTTATCAAAGGGAGGGGGAAAGGTTTATTGGGTGCAAAGAGGGACGCAAGCAGATGAAGAGATTGCCCCGGTGGAGCAGGTGGTGGTGCCTTTGGGGCATGTTGTGCAAGACGCTTTGGCGAAAGCATCATTGTAGCTACCTTTGGAGCAAGGAATGCAGGCAGAGGCAGAGGTGCTACCTGTGTTGGGGTTGTATTTGCCTTTCCCACATGCTTTGCACCAGTGAGCCCCGGTCAGGTTCTGG
>SBHC01000070.1 GCA_006226375.1 Deltaproteobacteria bacterium
TACTGTCAGATCTATCGAAACAGTAGCTATGGCGTGTACTCGTACTTCACCAGCAGCGGTCGAAGCATGGCCATCGATCACTGTACGATTGCATACAACAGCAGCTACGGTGTTTACACCTATCGCTCCAGCAGCAGCGTGGGAAGCGTGTCGCTGACCAACAGCATTGTGGTTCGTAACTACAACACAAGCAGTTCAGGCTACGAAGTTTACAGCAGCAACTATGGAACGACCTGCTCCAACAACCTGATCTGGGATACGGCAGGGACTCCCGTTTACAACCGATACTCCCCCACTTGTTCGCCCAACATGCAGTACAATCCGTTGTTTGTGAACGCGGGTGGTGATGACTATCGAATCTACGATCGCTCTCCTGCACGTATGATGGGTAGCGGTGGAACGGACGCGGGCGCATTGCCTTGGAGCGAAGGCAAACGTGTCACCAATGTCCTTCATGGAAAGCTGTTTACCGATCTTACCTTGAACGCTGGATCTCACTCGCTCCAGGGTGACCTTGTCGTTGCCAAAGGTGTGACTCTCACCTTGGAGCAAGGTGCGATACTCAAAGGCAGCTCCGACGATATGTACGGTGGTTCGGATGCCAGCAAAGGCGAGGTTGTGGTTGAGGGCACCTTGATTGCCTTGGGTCTTGGCACAACTGGAAAGTATGTGACCTTCCAAGGGACAGGAGCTACCACCTCGACCAACGCATGGTACGGTATCCGACTTCAGCCTGGTGGGACAGCACAGCTCCGCTATGTGAAGATCTTCTCGGCTCGCTACGGCATTGAATCGTCGGGTACTGCTTCTTTGAGTGATGTCGATATCGCTTACAGTGGATCGTACGGAGCCTATGTGCTTGGAGGAACGTTTACTTTCGTTCGTGGGGCTGTGTATCGAAACAGTTCGTACGGTATTTATATGCGTGGTGGTAAGTCACGACTTAGCTACCTGCGTGTGTATCGAAACTCTTCTTACGGTGTGTACTTTTACTCCACAACATCCAGCACCACCGTATGGATGGATCACCTGACAGTTGCCTACAACAGCAGCTATGGTGTGTACAACTATCGCTCCAGCTCGTCGGTTGGAAAAGCGGAACTCTACAACAGCATCATTGTCCGTAACTCGAACACAAGTAGCTCAGGTTACGAGATCTACAACAGCAACTACGGGCTCACTTGCAACCGAAACTTGGTGTGGGATACCGCCGGTGGTCGCGTGTACAATCGTTATTCACCAACATGCTCTGTGTATGTTCAGAGCAATCCACTCTTTGTGAATGAGGCTCAGGACGATTACCAAATCACGTCCACAAGCCCGGCGAGAAAGAAGGCTCTTGATGGCTCCGACCTGGGCGCCTTGCCTTTCACTCCGACGCTAACCCAGATTGTCGTTTCTCCTGGAACATCTGCTGTTACTGTCAACAATACGATTACCTTTACGGCCCAGGGGCTCGACAGCATCGGTGGAGTCGTCTCCAACCTGACGTTCACTTGGAAGGTGGTCGCTGGGGGTGGAACCATTAACTCCAGCGGCGTCTTTACGGCTGGAACCAAAGCGGGTCTTTATAGCAGCACCATTGAGGCAACGGCCAACGGCGTCAAAGGATATGCGACTGTCACCGTCGCTCCTGGACCTGTGGCCAAAGTAACGGTGTCTCCTGCATCTGGAACGGTGCAGGCAGGTGGCGTTCTTAACTTCAACGCGACGGCATTGGATAGCTACAACAACACCGTTCCCAACCAAACGTTCTCTTGGTCCGCGAACAGTGGTGTGGGTACCATCAACGCGTCAGGTGTGTTGACGGCTGCCACAAAAGCAGGAAGCTATCCTTCCTCGATTGTTGCGACGGTGGGGTCCATTACAGGTGCAGCCAACGTTACCATCTCACCGAGCACTTTGGCGAAGATTGTAGTCTCCCCCAACCCTGGAAATGTGGACCCCAACAAGACTCTTCAGTTCAGCGCGGCCGGGTTTGATAACTACAACAACGCTATCTCCAACCTATCCATTACCTGGAAAATTGTGAACGGTGGTGCGACCATTGACCCCACAGGTTTGTTGACGGCCAACTCACAAGTTTCAACCTTCACCAACACGGTTGAAGCATCTTCCGGTGGTGTAAAAGGCTTCGCTACCTTGATCGTCGGTGGCGGTGTTGCAAAAGTTGCATCTGTCGATATCACTCCCAACGTTGCCAGCTTGAAGTTTGGTGACAAGCAAAGCTTTACAGCTCGTGCTCGTGACAGCGGCGGTCAGGTCATCTCGGGTAAGTCGTTCACATGGAGCTTGTTGAGCGGGGGTGGTACATTCACAACCAGCAGCGGCTTGAAAACACGCGCTGACTTTGTCGCTGGGAGCAAAGCTGGAACCTATCTCATCCAAGCCACTACCGACGGTGTTAATGGCACTGCGACCATTACCATCAAGGACCCCAACGCTGGCGTGCTGGACACCATTACCGTCAGCCCAGCGACTGTCTCTGTGAAGGTGAATCAGTCACAGCAATTTACCGCGACAGGAAAAGACAAACTTGGGAACACTGTCACCTTTACACCCACGTGGTCGGTCTCTGGTGGTGGTTCGATTGATGCTGCAGGTTTGTTTAAGGCGGGCACAACTGCCGGTACCTACACTGTGACAGCCAAGTCCGGGAGCATCTCTGGAACAGGGACTGTCCAAATTACGGCTGGAAAAGCTCCCACTGTTCCTGTGCTTCAGTCGCCTACAGACAAAGCGGAAGTGAAGCAAACCCAGCCAACGCTGGTCCTCAAAAACAGCACAGACCCCGACAAAGATCCTCTCAAGTATGAGTTTGAGGTCGCATCGGATGCGAAGTTTACCAACACAGTTGTAGGCACCATTGTTAACGAAACACCGACAACCACGTCATGGTCTGTTTCCAAAGCCTTGACCGAAGACCAAACGTATTATTGGCGGGCTCGTGCTTTTGACGGCGTGCTGCGTAGTGGCTGGTCCACGGTTTGGTCCTTCCGTGTGAACGCTGTGAATAGTCCTCCCACTGCACCCAAGCTTTCTTCGCCTGTGGATGCAGGGCAGGTTGCTTCCACACAACCCACATTGGAGGTTACCAATGCGACGGATCCAGAAGGGCAGCCTTTGGAGTATGTGTTTGAAGTCGCTACAGACCAGGCCATGTCCAATGTTGTGGTCCGTTCTACCCGTGTGAAGGAAGGAAGTGGAACCACTTCTTGGAAAGTGACCAGCCAACTCAAGGACCGCACGACTTATTACTGGCACGCTTGGGCCGTTGACGACAAAGGTTTGGATGGTGCGAAGATGACCGTCGCTTCGTTCCAGGTCTTCCTGGCGAACAACGCTCCAACAGCACCCAAGCCTCGCTCTCCCAAGGACGGTGACACAGTGACCACACTTCGTCCCACACTTGAGATCACCAACGCGACGGACCAAGACAATGATCCCATCACCCTCGACATTGAGGTGGATACTGTCAAAACCTTCGATAGCGCAGGCAAGATCTCCAAGACCGGTCTGGCTCAAGACGGAAGCGGAATTACTTCCTGGATTCTCGACCAGGACCTGAAGGAAAACACCACGTATTTCTGGCGGGTTCGTGCGTCGGATGGAAAAACAACCACCGCTTGGGTCTTTGGCGGAGAGTTTGTGGTCAACGCGCAAAACGACAAACCGACTGCGCCTACACCCAAAGCTCCAGCCGACCAAAATACCGTCTCCGACACCAACGTGACTCTTGAAGTGGAGAACTCTACCGATCCTGACGGGGATGCGTTGACCTATCACTTCCAGATCTCGGAAGACAAAACCTTCCAAGGTCAGGTGGATGAACAACAACCGATCAATCCCGGTCAAAACACCACAACCTGGCAACCCACTGCGTTGATGCGTGGCAAAACCTACTACTGGCGAGCACGTGCCAACGATGGAACCACCAACAGTGATTGGTCCGCTGTCTTTCGCTTTACTGTGGAGTTGGGCGAAGTCGTAAGCGAGCCTGTGACCGAAGTTCCTGAAGAGCCTTCCACGGGTCCAGAGAATGCTGCAGAGCCCGAACCCACGGCGGATGCAAGCACACCCGAAGAGCCTGCTGTGGAGCAAGAGCCCCAAGAGGAGACGACCACTCCTGAGCAAACTTCGACGCAGGACAAAGCTACCGGAACTCCCGATACCGGAAGCGCAACGGACGAAGGCACCGGGCAAGGCGGCTGTGGATGTTCCACAACTCCCAACCAGCTTCCCTTCCTTCCATTGTTGGTGCTGCTGCTGGGTGTGTTGGTGGCTGTGATGCGTCGTCGCGGAAGGGGAACGGAAGCATGAGTTTTTTGCGATGGTCAGTCCCATTCCTTTGGGTTTTGGGGCTGTCTTCGGCTTCGTTTGCTGCGACATCACGCCCTGCTTCTCAAGCTTCTTCCCAGGCGCAACAAAGACGTTGGGCCTGGGTGGATGCCAAAGCCCGAAGCTATGTTCAGTCGAAAGGCCTTCCGGGTATGACTCTTGGGGTTGTGGAAGGCAATCGGTTGGTATGGTCCAAGCATTATGGCTATGCAAACCAGTCGACCAAGAAGCGTGCAACCAACAAGACTTTGTACAAGATAGGTTCGATCTCCAAGGTCTTTACGTCCATGTTGCTGGTGTCACTTCGTGATGCTGGGAAGGTTCGGTTGGATGAACCCCTCACAGCGTTTCTACCCAAAGGAACAAAGTTGCCTTACGACCCACGTGGGCTTCGGACGATGACTCTGCGTCATCTCGCCACTCATACATCGGGGCTGCCAAGTCTTCCTTACAACCTCACGCCGAACAAACGTGACCCCTACAACCATTATTCTGCGAGGGCTATGTTATCCTCGTTGTCAGGCCTTGCGCTGAAGTACCCGATTGGTGGGCGTTATAGCTACTCGAATCTGGGCGTTGCTTTGCTGGGGTATGCCCTCTCGAAGCGTGCAAACCAAAGCTACGAAGCTTTGTTGCAAGAGCGAATCCTTCGGCCTCTTGGGATGAACCAAACAACAAGCCTGCTTGCTTCTGCGAAGAAAGGTAAGCTTGCCGTAGGTTATGACCGAACGCTTACTGGCGTTCCAGCCCAACCCTGGAACCTTGGGGTATTTGCTCCGGCAGGTAGCATTGTTTCCTCTTTGAAGGACCTGGCGAAGTTTCTTTCCTTCCAGTTTCGAGCGGGACAGGCTCATGTGAAACCTGTCTCGGGTGGCTCTCTTTTAGAGATGCAATCCACGCATCGGTCTTTGGGTTGGTTTCAGAACAAATACTTCAACGGGGCGATGGGGTTGGGCTGGCACATCTTTCCCCTTCAAAAACGAAAAGACCGGGTGATCTGGCACAACGGTGGCGTCGCTGGCTTTCGTAGCTTCCTGGGATTCTCTTCCAACATGAAGCGAGGAGTCATCGTTCTGACCAACTGCGGTCGCAGCGTGGATGCTCTCGGTTTTTCCTTAATGGAGGAACTCTCCAAGAGGCATTGGGTAAAGCCCAAGCTGCAAGTCAGCCCACGTTTGAAAGGTGTGGTTGAGCAGCTGAAGACTCACTTTGTCGCAAAACCCAAACCTTCCCTTGGCGCATTGTTCAGCCCTTTGTTTCTGAAGCAAATTCCTTTGTTCCAAATGCAAATGATGTTTGCGCAACTGGGTTCGAAGTTTGGCCAACCGAAGAGCGTTTCTTACCAACCCACAGGGACACCCAATCTTGCGATGGTGACCTTTGGATTTGCTGGAGGCAAGTCGCTCACTTTTGCGTTGGCGATCGACTCCAGCTTGCAGGGCCGTATTGTTATGTTGTACATGCGGCCTACCGCTCCAGCCCCTCGCTTCAAGCCCAAGAAACGACCCTCCAAAACCAAGTCTTCACCGTCTTCTCGACCTGCGACTCGCTAACTTCTTCTTTTTGCCGTCTCTATGTTCGCTTGGTTTCTTCTTCCTGTTGGGTGTGGTGCGACGTTGGGTTGTACCCATGAGGAAAAGGGCAGCCTTGTTTCTGTTTGTCCTGCTTTGCCATGCATCGGACGATCTTGGTGGGACCCAACTCTTCAGGATTGTAGCCTTCAGGATAGGTGGGGTAGTGCTGAAAGATCCAAGAGTCTTTGAAGCTATGGTTCTCATAAAATGTGAAGTAGCGAAGGAGTCGTTTGCGAACAGACATCGCTCCTTGCACGAGTCGATGAAGCAACGCTCCTGGCTGAGAGAAACCTAGTGCGCCGAGGAATTGTGCGTCGTTAATCATCGCACAGGTGGAGGCGAGGACCCAGGAATGAGTCCATGTGGGGAAGTTGTGGCAAACCGCATCCAAGAGGCCAAGAGCTACCTGCGTGTTGGTCTCCGCGTATCGTTGTTTGCGGTGTTCATAGGCTAGGCGCCACTCCCAGAAGCTATCGATTGAAGGGGGAATGTTTTGGATGTGCATCGCCTCCCCCATATCTTTGTAGTAGAGGTAGACCGCTTGTTTTTCTTTGGGAGTCAGTTGTCGCCATCCGTACTGCTCGATCCAGAGAAAAGGGTCGAAGATAAACGTACTTAGTGTGTACAGATAGTCTTCGTTTGCGATGGAGTAGTGGCTGTGGATTCGGTTGAGATGCTCCGCCATCTTCTGGCCTCGTGGCGAATGAACCGAATCTTCCGTCATCTCGACCAGGATGGCTTTGGTGTCGTCGAGTCGTTTGGGGCCTTCTGTCTCGTATTGCCCTGTGCGATGGAGTAGATGAGAGATACTTGGAATGGTAAAGGTTCGAAGTTGGGCTATCTCTGTTGCGAGGAGGATGTCGATGCTGAACTCATGGTTGAACAAGATCTGGGCAATCCTGAAGTAGTCGTTTTCCAGGTCCAATTGCTCAATTGTTTTCTGCCAACGACCCGTCTGACGGGAAAGCCCAAACAACATCATCTCCTCCCCATGTCCAGCCTTCACGTATCGTAGCATGCCCGTCCCAGAATGTGCAACGTGTTTCAGTTGCACATTGTCACATTTCTCTGCTTGGAAAGCCCTTGATCTGACTTGCAAATTTGAAATTGTTCGACTATAACTCAAGGTGTTCTTTCGATAGATCTTTCCACAGGCGATAGATTTCTGGAGTGGCAGGGGGTCCTGCCTCTCTTCTATAGAGTTTCTCCATTGTAGCCATTGTAGGGAGTTTAAGATGAACATCAAAGGTCGTGGAAACAAAGCCCTTGATCTCGATCTGTTGGGTCAGCTTGCGTTGAAACAACAATCAGGCAACACCATCAGCAAGAAAGAAGTTCAGGATGTCATCGCAGATTTGAAAAGCGATCTCCAGGACGAATTCAGCTACAGCAGCCGCGGCCTGGCCAACGCTGAGCGTGCCATCGGCAACACCTTCAAGCTGGCTCTGGAGAGTGGTTGGGTCCGTGGTGACTCGGCAGCTCGATTGATCGAAGAGTTTGTGGGTACCGACGACAAAGCAGGCTCCTTGGACGACCTCGTCACTGAGATCCGCGCTGACAATCGCCGCAGTCCCTCACGCACTTCCTACTCCAGCTATCGCCCCACTTACACCCCCTCCCGTACAAGCTGGGGAACCTGAGAGTTTCTTTCCTCCTCTTCTAGGAAAGGCCTTCCCCCTTGTCATTCCGCTTTCCTCTCCCACGTCTTGAGCGATTTCTCCACCGCCTCGTTGCGTCTCTAACCTCACATCATCCATCGTTACCCTGGGGTACATCTGTGACCTTGTTGTCGATGGATGTTGGGGCACGCCATCTCTTGTTTGCTTCTGGCGATGTTATCGGCAAGCTACCTTGGGGTCCCTCCAACGCATGTGAGAGGGAACGTCTTGCTCTACTGCACGCGTCCTCCGGGTTGGCTCCGACGTTGTTGGGTGACCTTCATCTGCCTTCTCTTCGTGAAGCAGCCTTGGCCCAACAGGATTGGGACGCATTGATCGACCTGGATCTTCCACTGGGTCATGGGTTCTTGATGGGGCGTTGGAGCGGAGTTCATCTTGAACCGCCCGTTTCCGATGTTGACATTGAGTCGGTCGCCCAGGTCTTGGTGGAGGTTCACCAACCTATCTCACAAGACGTTCCCAGGTTGCAGGTGCCTAGCCAAGCCACATCCATGTTGCGAGTGTTGGAAGACCTCTTCGCAGAACTCAAGGGTCGGGCGTGTCTGCCAAGAGAGGGCATGGCTGCGGTGCAACAAGCTGTACGCCTAGCCAAGAAACAAGTCGAACAATGGCGGAAGATGAAGCTTCCGAAAGTTCGCTCCTTGTGTCATGGAGATCTGCGTTGGCACAACATGATGACAGAAGGAGGAAAGGTTCATCTGCTCGACTGGGAGCATGCAGGCGTTGGCGACCCTGTCGTTGACGTCGCGATGATGGTCTCTCGTACTCCACTTTCTTCGTACGATGAGTTACGATTGTTGGACGCGTACACGCTCCACACTCAAGACGAATCCTTCCTGGACCGATACTTTGCAATACGACCCCTCGTTGGTTTGCTTTGTGCGCTAGGGGCTTTGTTGTTTCAGGTCGATATTGCTGAAGGTTACATTCCCATGGGGATGGATCCTGAACAGCATTCGGAAGAACGCTTTCCTGCCTTGGTTGCGGAACTGTACGACGCCCTAAGTCGAATGGACATTCGTACCGCCAAAGAGTCGCTCTCTCCTCAAGGGATGATACGTGAGCATCGAGAGTCTCCCAAGGGTTGGGTTGCTGTGGATGGGACCTCTGCTAGCTTGAAGTCGCCGTTTGCGGAAGCCCTTGCTCGTGCCTTGCATGTTCCTTACTTCAATACAGGCCTTGTCTATCGTTTCGTAGCGCTGCGCGCTCTTTGCTTTGCTCTGAACCCCTCGAAACATTCGGACGTGGAGAAAGTTTGTTCGTTTCTTCAAGAAAGCTCCCTTCGACTTTCACCTGAAGGCTCTTTGTCTCTTGATGAAGATTCTTTGTCGGAGAGCTTTTCGTTGTCTGCTGTGGAAGAACAAGTGGCCTTATGGGCTTCTCATCCTGCGATTCGGGAAGCCGTTCGTGTCGTCCTTCAACGCTCTTTCGCCAGTCATTCATCGGGTGTTGTCGAAGGTCGAGACATTGGAACCGTTGTTCTTCCTGATGCGGCAGTGAAGATGTTTGTGGATGCTCCAGTTTCAACCCGAGCAAGGTTGTTATCGGAGCGAACAGGCTGCTCTGGGAAGGAGGCCAAACAATGGCTTCTCACCCGAGACCGTCTCGACAAAGAACGCAAGATAGCTCCGCTTCAAGCTTCTGAAGATGCTATCTTCGTGAAGTTAGAACCAAGGACCTTTTCCAAACAAATGGAACGTATGGTCGCGGTGTGCAGAGAAAGGTTGGACGGATGATTACACTGTACGACCGAATGCCCCATTTTATCGGGAGTAACGCCAGCGACGATGATCTTGTCCTGGAGCTTTCGCAGCAAAGCCGACTGATGAAGTCGAAGGTATGGGTGCAAGAGAAGTTGGATGGCCTGGCTGTTGCTGTGCAAAGGGTAGGGCGGAACAAGCTCTCTTGGGAGCTACGTCCTCCCTGGCGTGGTTCTGTCAACGGGGCGGTGGAGCGAGCGATTGGGATCTATATGATGCAGCGAAAGTCCGCCTTTCTTTCCCTTCTCAAACCGCAGATGGTTCTGTATGGAGAGTGGGTGTGGCATACGGTGTCGGTCGTTTACGACAACCTTCCCGACTTGTTCTTTTGTTATGCGATTCGAAAGCCAGATGGCTTGTTTCAGCCTTTGGAGTTGACACATCGACAATGCGCAGAGCGTGGTCTGAGCTGCAACGAACCGTTGGGTTCTGTCACTCTTGAAAGCGTGGAGCATTTGCGAAGCTTTGTGGGAACGTCAAAGTTTGGGCCTGAGCGAATGGAAGGTTTGGTCGTTACTCGTTCAAAGCCTGGTCGCTGGCCCAACGAAGCCAAGTGGGTTGAGCCTGAGTACAGGCGGGTTCCGATAGGCCAAATCTCAGGGCAACGAAACCGTCTGAGCACTTCCAGTGTGCTGTGTTTGCAACCTTCGGACCTGGCGGACTTGACTTGAAGGTTGGGCACTTCACGAACTGGTGACATTTGCGAGCTTACAACATTCCGGCTCGCCAGGCTGGGACATTGGCGTTGTTGGCATCTTCTTGCTCGGAGGTGTAGTCCGTGTTTCGTTGTGTCCAGGTCCCGGCGTCTTCGGCTTCCAGCCTTTCGGTTACGATGTCGAGGCTTGTATCAAACAGGTTGAGTCGGTGTTCTTCGGGCATGTTGCCTTTGTAGAGGTCGCCAGCGCGGGTCACTGGGGGCTTCTCTCCAAACTCTTCGAGGGCATCCAGGTCTTCTTCGGAGCCGATGTAACCCAGGGCGTGAAGGCAGCCGTCAAAGGCCCAAAAGTCCACATCGTCCTGGATATGCATCTCTTGCATCTTGTGGACAAGGATGGGAGCAGCGGCTTCCGCTTTGCTGCCAAACGCTGCGAGAGCCTTCGCGAGTTCTACAGTTACAGAGTTGTTTTCGGCAGACATCAAGCAGGCGCTCAGTCCTGGGATGGCATCTTCGGGGACTTCGCCGGATCTGGCTTTGTTTCGGAGAGTCCGAGCCGCTAGATCCAGATGTTCGGGAGCTTCTCGCAGCAAGCGAGCGTAGAGACGGAGAAGATCCTTCCATTCCAGGGCCTGACAATGCTCTTCCAATGTAGTTTGGGACATGCTACTTGCTCTCCAGCGCTGGGGAAGTCTTGCGAAGAAAAAGCTTCATAGTTCGTTTGGTTACTTGTTGTTCTACAAAGCCGTTTGTTTCGTGAGGGACTTTAGCATTGGTGATGTGAGGTGGCAAGCAGCGAAGGGAAGGGAGTGTGGAAGGAGAGGGGCAGGAGGTTACTGCTCGCTGGTCAGGACGATGCGGGATTGTTTGTAGCGGGAACCTTTCTTTTGGACGACCTTGAGCACTTGCTTGGACTTGCTCAAGGAGGCCACGGTCCAGGTTGTTTTGGTGGTACGGTAGTCATGCTTCTTCAGGTTCATTTGGCTTCCCAAGGTGTAGTCACCGTACCAACGTTGGTGCCATTCGACAGTGATGGGTTTTTTTCGGTAGTTACGAATGATTGCGGTCCACTGGCTGCTCTCGTCCCAGCCAGAAACATACTCTTTGAGATAGCTGGAGCTGAAGTCAAAGTTGGAACGAGTCATGTTGGTTTTTTGTTGTTGGAACATGACCAATGGATCCACGCCCAGGTTGATCTCAATGGAACCTTTGATGGGGACGTAGCGGAGTTTTTGTTCTCCGAGGTAGGAGAGTCCTTTGGTCTTTCCTTTCTTGAACAATCGGATCTTACCGTCGGGAAGGGGGCTCTCTCCCAGCTTGAACTTCGCCGAGTTCTTCCAGATGAAGAATCGAACAGGCTGACTTCCGTATTGATGGGTGCGCAGTCGGTACAGGATTTGGAAGGAAGGCATCGCTGCTTTCACAGCTTCCAATCGCTTGGACCATCCGTTCTTGACGTTCTCTTTTCCCCCCACGGTGAACATGAAGTACTCGCTCAGTCCTTGCTTGACAATCTGCTTCTGACCGTAGGCCATTCCACCTGCTTGGACGCGCGCCGCTTCATCAAAGGAGCGACGGGCTGCACGCCAACGGTAGCGCTTGTAGCGAGCTTTGGGCATCGAAGTCAATTTGCCAGAGTATCCGCTTCGACGGGCCAAGTCTTTGATCTTCTCGACCAGGTTGATCTTTCCAACAATCAGTCGAACCTGTGCGTTGGGGTAGGTCTCTCCTGAGCGATTGTAGACTCGAACATAGCCGCGGAAGTTCATGGTGCTTTCGGCTGCGTTGGTGATTCCTACATAGTCCATCTGCCAGGTCAGGCCGCTGGTGAAGTAGCTAACTTCCACTTTCACCTGTCCTTCGTAGGTGGAGTTCACATTCCAGATCAAGTGCGTGGGCTTCTGACCGGGGAACTTGGTGTCGATAACGTCGATCTCGTCGGCGTGTTGGAGTGGTCGCATCTCCACGCTGGTCGGGTCAATCAATGTTCCGGACCATGAAAATTGCAGGCGGTTGCTACCTTTCTTGAAGGTGATGTAGCGGGTTTCTTTGACAAGTGTCAGGTCGGCTGAGTTGTAAATGGTGAGTTCAATGCTTGACCGCGCCGGCAGCGTCACCAAGTCAATGTTTTTTCCCCATGTTATCGAGGGTACGAAGAACAACAGCGCTAACATCGTCCAGGTCAGGGTTTGCAGTTTGCGTTTCATGATTCTATCTCCTTGGTTCTATCGTGAGCCTGATTCGAGTTCGGGCTTACCAGAGGTTTTTCAGCATCAAGTGAAGGCGGATGACCTTCTTGGCAACTTTGGCGTCTTTGTCTTTGGAGCGAGCGTCCAAATTGACCGAAAGGACTGGGTTGTTGGTCTTTTGGCCTTTCAGCGCATCGTAGCCTTTGGACTTGGACAGGATCTTCCATTCCACGTCACCACGGACCGAGCCAAAGTACTGACGAGTCAATCGTTGCAACTGCTCACGGATCTGGAGGGTTGCGGGCTTGTCTTTGAAGTTTTGGATCTCATAGCGAATCACAATTTCTTGGTTGTACAGGTTGCCACGGATGTGATGACGCTTGTTGGTCTCAATGAAGCGTTTGCAAAGGATGTCACGAGCCTGACCGATGTAGAGCTTCATCTTGCCATCCAAAGGGGTCAACGTTGCACGGTCTTCTCCGAGGAATGCCTGGCTGCCTTGCTTGTCCTGGATGAAGATTCGAACCTTTCCTGCTTCCAGTGGAAACTTGCCCAAGCCATTCTTCTTGTCGTTGCGAAGGACATAGTGCATCAGCACTTTGGATGCGTTGGGCTTTGCGGTGTTCAACTTGCCGTGCTTGTACCAGTCGAAGGTATAGGTCTTTTCGATAGGTACTTGTTTGAAGCGATGCGCCAGAATCTTGAGGGACGACTGCTGCTCAATGTTCTTGCGGAAGAAGGTATCAAACCCAATCCAGAAGTTTGCCCAGCCGAAGTCTTCGCCGGAGTTGTTGAAGATTCGGACATACTGACGCAAGGTCAACTTGGTTTCGTCCTGGTTGGCGAGGGCTCGATAGCTAAACGTACGGGTTAAGTTTTTGATGAGATAGCTAACACGTACTTTGACGGCGCAAGCTTTGGCTGCATACACTTCCCAGACCAGCGCGTTCTCACCCGGTGGGTAGGACACATTCAGCACTTCCACTTCGGGGCCCACGCTTCCATCCGGCCGCTTGGTTGTGCCAATCTTCTTCCAGTCTTTGCCTTGTCGAATCGCAACAGGCCGGAACAAGATGGTGTCTTTGTTCAAAGAAGTGTTCGACCAGCTGAAGTCAATCTTGTTGTGACCACGCTGTGGTGTTGACGGCAGCAAGGGAACGATCCTCACTTCTTCCACCAGCGTATAGCTTCCGTTGTCTAGCTGAATTTCCACTTTGTTTCGTTGTGGAAGGGTGGTGAGCTTGATGCGTGCCATGCTGGCCCATGAAGTCCAAAACACCATCATGGCACATGCGATACTGATCATCTTGAGAATGCGTGGTTTCCGTTTCATCTCTATCTCCTGTAAAAAGTTGAGGGTCCAGGACTTGTTGGCGGACAAGCTGCGCAAAGGTACCTTCACGTTTCGCCTTTCTTCAAAACGCATGGTTTGGTTCGTTTGCTTGGTGTTTCGCTACCTCCATCCTCCCGGTCTGACGGTCAGATTGGATAAGTTGCGAAAGATGTGATTGGGCTCACATCGAAGTTTGCTTTCCTTCGAGTGGTGCCACTCTGCTCTCCTCAAAGGACTTGGTATCCCCTTTTCGTGGGAGAGCATCGCTTCGTTGTTAGAGGTAGACGCGGGCGGTCGAAAAACGATCTAACCGAAGTTGTAAAAATGTTGTAAGATGTCGCCCGTTGGAAGAACTCGATGTTTTGCACTATGGGATGAGGAACGAAATGAACATCAGAAATCGGTCCATATACGCGTGGTTTGGCCAGCTTTCCATGGCTGGTCTTGGCTTGTTGTTGTGCTTCTCTTCTGTGAAAGCTGCCCCTCCTACGGGCGAAGTCAATGCGTTGTTGGCCAAGCGCAAGTCAACCAAGACCATTGAGGCGTACATTCGTGTCACCTTTGCATTGGGCCGGTTGTATCGAAAGCACAAGGCATACAACAAAGCTCTTCAACTGTATGCTGCGTTAGGGAAGAAGTATGAAAAGCGTCAGGTCCTCTGTGGCGTGTATCACTTCCGTGCGCAGTCGTTCTTGAAACTCAATCAATCGTCGGCGGCGATCGCTGAGTACAAAAAGTTAATGAGGCTGTTCCAACGTTGTCAGTGTCCCTACCTGACCAACGCTTACATCGCGATGGGGCGTTTGGCTTTCGACCAGAAAGACTACAACAAAGCCCTGAGTCAGTATCGAAAGGCCCCACGATGCCGCGAAAACCGCATTGGCGCGATCGCGGCTGAATACATGAAGAGTTGGTGTGCCTACAAGCTAGGAAAGTACCGACCTGCGCTTCGTTCCATGACTCGTGCCCTTCAAGAAATGCGAAGGAATCGACGACGCTTCAAAGGCGAACAAAAAACAAAGATGTTGGAAGTCCAAAAGGAAGCCTGGCCCAACTTCGTGAGGACCTACTCTCGGGCTGGGAACCCCAAGAACGCTTTGCGTACCTTCCGAAAAATGGCTGATCGCAAACAAGCAGACAAAATGGTCGAGCAGCTAGCCTCGTCGTACTACACGACCAAAGCTTACAAAAAGCTGATCGCTCTCTACAGCACGCTAGCTCGACGTCAACGACGCTCTCCTCGAACGGTCTTGTACTGGTTGGAGATTCTCCGCGCTGCCCACCGGACCAAGAACGAGCGGCTCTTGTTTCGTGCGCTGTCGAAGCTTGCGTCATCGATCAAGAAGCATCGAAGCCAAGCTGGCTCGAACAAAGATCTTCAGAAACATCTGAAAGCAAGCCAAAAGCAAATCCGCAAGTTTGCTAAGTTTAAGCACAGCAAAGCGCAAAAGCTCGACCTTCCTAAGTTGTACAAGCAAGCCGAGACATTTTTTGCGACCTATCGCGGTTTGTATCCCCAGTCTGATGACGCGAACATCATGGCGTTTTGGCACGGTGAAGTGCTACTGGAGCTACAGAAGTACCGAAAGGCTGCGAGAGCCTACCATTTGGCCGCGCGTCATCCGAAGCCTTTTAAGTTCACGGAAGACTCCACCTACAAAGCCGCGCTCGCAAACCATCGCTATTTGGAGAACGCTCAATCCATTCAGTACAAAGCGCCGCCCAAGCGCAAGCGTCTTCGACGAATTCCTATTCCAGGGCGTTACGAAACGTTCTTGGAAGCCGGAACCTTCTTCCGAACCAAGTACCCCCACAACAAACACGTACCTTCCGTGGTGTACAACATGGGTTTGGTGTACCAGAAGTTTTGGGCCTTTGAGAAAGCTCGCGACGAGTTCCTGATTGTTTGTACCAAGTACCCCAAACACAAGTACGCAAGACCCGCTGCGAAGCACATTGTGGACACGCTTCGGATCCGTCAGAAGTGGACGCTTTTGGCCGATGCTGTTGATAAGATCCTGGCTGTGCCTGAGCTGGGTCGTCCTCGCTTTAAGAGAAGACTCAAAGAGGTCGGCCGAGCGGCTCACTTGAACTCATGCTATACCATCATGAAGGCCAAAGAGTATCTGAAAGCTGGAGCTTGTTACTACGCGGTGTCCAAGAAGTTGGGGGAGCATCGTGAAACTCCGCTCGTTCTCTACAACGCTTATGTTGCCTACTACAATGGGCAAAATGTTCCGCGTGCCAACAAGATTAAGGCCGAGTTGTTGAAGCGGTTCCCTCGTTCCCGTGCAGCGCGTACTTTGGACAGACGAAACCGATAGGGGCTCCAATGGCGATCGTGTTTAAGTCGATGTCCCCCGAATTGTGGGATGAACTGGTGGAATTGTTTGGTCCTGATGGCGCCTCCGACGGCTGCTGGTGCATGTCGTGGCGTGCGAAACAACACGTGGAAGGCGAAGAAGCCAAGGCCCAACTGAAGCAATTGGTGGAGGAGGGGAAGGTTCATGGCTTGCTCGCTTTTGAAGGCGAGAAAGCTATCGGGTGGTGCTCCTTTGGACCTCGCCATGACTTCCCGCAAGCTGAGGCTCATCTGGGACAAGCGACATCGTCAGAGACTTGGTCGATTCCTTGCTTCTTTGTTCAACCGGAGTATCGGGGGAAACAGCTAGGTTCTCTGTTGCTGGCTGAGGCGCTGAAAGTAATTCCTTCCTCGGGTGGCCGAACAGCGGAAGGCTTTCCCTTGGATCCCAATCTCGATGACAAAGAAGCCCATCTTGATTGGTCTTTCACCGGAACCTTTGGAATGTTTCAGCGTGCAGGGTTTGAGGACTCGGGGAAGCGTATGGGCGTTTACGGAGGAGCATCGGAATGTCATCTGTTCTGTATGGAATGTCCGACCAACGCTACCGAACGAACAAACTGAGCTGCAAGCCGCGATAGCTTCTTTTTAAGAACGCGATAACATACCCACGTCAAATTGTAGAGTTATCTTGCATCCTCGGCAAGGATTCCTCCTTTGCTCTCCCACTCTTCCAAGAAAGCCGTCTCCAAAAAACTCCCATCGATGGTTGCTTGGTTAAGGATAGCACCTGACAGGTCCGTCTCTTTAATCGTTACATTGTACAAGGTGGTTCCTTTGAATCGAGCTTTTGCGCAACATGCCTTGGTCAAGTCTGCTCCAGTGAGATCTGCGCCAGAGAAGTTCACACTCTTGAGGTGTACCCCAGTAAAATTAGCATCTCCAAGGTGAGCATCTGCAAAGTTGGCTCCTTCAAAGTTGCTTCCTTCCAATTTTGTATTGCGCAATTCAACCATAGAAAGATTGGCTCCTGAAAGGTTGGAGTCACATAGGACGGCTCCTTCGAAGTTTACGCCAATAAGGATGGCTTTTTGAAGGTTCGCTCCTTCCAGGTTTGCCTCTGAAAAAGTCACTCCCATAAGGTCCGCCTTACCAAGGTTGGCTTTGTATAAGTTGGCTCCATGGAAATTCGCATGTTCTAAATTCACCCCTTGCAAATTCGCTCCTCTAAGATCCGGCTTGAAGTCAGCTTCTTGGTCTGTCTGTTCATCAAGCCAATCGTTCCAAATGTGAATGTCTTTGGCGTCCAATGCTTCTTGTAGTTTGTCCAAATGGAGTTGATTTCCCAAAACACTTCTCCTTCTTCACTTCAGCAAGTTCGACACATTGAAAGATAGTGTTTCTTGCTTAAAGAGGAAGGTTGTAGAGTTGGTCTTGCATCTTTTGGGTGGTGGAAGCGGGTGTCCATTTGAGGATGAGGTTGCGGAACCAACGTCCCAGTGGGTTGTGGATATCGACCATCTTGCCCATCTGCCACGACATGTTGGTTACTTTGTGAGCTTTCTTGATTCGCATCGCCTGGTACTTGGAGAACGCCTCCTCAACGTCGGATGTTTCCGAGAGCATGTGGGCCAACACATAGCCGCTTTCGATCGCCTGACAAGCTCCTTGCCCCATGTTAGGAGTTGTGGCGTGGGCTGCGTCACCCACGAGGACAACTCGGCCCTTGTGCCATTGATGGATGGGCTTAAAGTCGTAGAGGTCATTGCGAAGGATCTTGTCGGTTGGAGTGGCTTCTATTAAGTCGTGAATTTGAGTTGGATACGCCTGACACAACGTCTTCAGATCGTCCTTGAGGGTTTCTGGGTTGTCCGCTTCTCCCTTCGGTCTCTTGGCCGTGATAAAGGTATACACCACATCCTCCGAGATTCGGCCTGAGCCCACCCGCAAGCCTCCAACGTTGCCCCAGATCTCCATCATGTCGAAGGTACCAAAGTCCAACGGAAACTCGGTCAACAAGCGCCAGCACGTTTGACCCGTGTAACGATACGAGACATCGCCAAGCATTTGGGTTCTGGCTATCGATTTGATTCCGTCTGCTCCAATCAGGATGTCACCTGTTGCGGTCGAGCCATCTTCAAAATGAGCCGTTACCTGGTGTTCGGTTTCTTCGTAACGAGCCAGCTTCTTTCCAGGGGTTGCGCTGTGGGTTTGTTGGAGCAAGAGGTCATGGAGGCGAGCGCGATGGATGGCTGTGGTGTAGTGACCGTGCTTTTCCTTGATCAGTTCAGCTTGCATCTCTCCCAGGACATTACCGTTGTAGGTTGAAATCCCAACGCCTCGTTTGTAGGGATATCCTGCTTCTTTGATCTCCTCCGACAACCCCAAACGTTCGTAGATCTTCATGGCATTGGGAGCCACCCAAATCCCCGCACCTACCTCACCAAACTCTGTCGCCGCTTCGTATACTTCGGCTTCCATACCTTTGGCCTGGAGCGCAATGGCTGTTGTTAAACCTCCGATTCCACCCCCCACAATGATGGCTTTCATGACGTTCTCCTCTATGCGATTCTTCCGCTGGGTTGATTCAAACAAACATCCTCGTTCGTTTCTAGTACGACTGTACTAATTTGTAGTTTCTAGGTCAAGTGTACTAAAGTCGCAATTCATGGTTGGATACCCAAAGGACAGGTACGATGAAAACCAAGGACAAAATTCTGCAAACAGCGCTGGCACTCTTTAATGAAGAAGGGCTGGACAATGTGTCGTTGCGTAGGATTGCCCAAGAGCTTGGTATCAGTCTGGGCAACTTGACCTACCATTATGCCCGTAGAGACGACATTGTTTATGCTCTGTACTTGAAGTTGGTGGAGCATTTCGACGGGATGTTTGGAGGGCTGGAAGGTGACTCTATTTCCTTGGATGGGGTCGGGACCTTTGCAACTCTGGTCTACGATGCTTTCTACGCCTACAGGTTCTTAATGTACGATTTTTCTCGGGTGATGCGGATGTATCCGTTGATACGTGAACATTACCAGGAGCTAACTCTGCGTCGAACTGCAGACACTCTGATGTTGTTTCAAGCCCTCGCTCAACTCGGTTGGATGAAACAAGAAGCGTTTCCCCAGCAGTTTGAACTTCTCTCAAGAACCTTAACCATCCTCGCTGACTCGTTTTTGCCTAGCGCCGAGTTTGTATACCAAATACCTGAAGACGAACGTCGAACTGCATTTGCCCAGCAAGTAGAGGCGCTGCTCCGACCTTATTTGACAGAAAAGGGAATTCAGCTTATGGATGGGGCTCTTTCCCAAGCAGCCACCTGAGGGTAGCCACCTGAGGGGCTGCAACTTTTTTGAGAAAAAGTGACCCGTTTCCAACCCTCGTCCATAGAGTGGGTGAATTCGGAAATACACGACAGGGAATGTTCCGAAACCCTGAGTCCATAAGGAGTGATAAAATGAAAGCAAAATCAATCTTGGTTCTTTTGGCTTTGTGTACTCTGCCTCTGGTCGGATGCAAAGCGATGATGGAAGCGTACCGGGCCCAACTTCGGAGCGCTGTCTCTCTTTCGACCGGCGTCAAACAAAGTGACTACCGCAAAGTGGGCGTACAAGGTGTGTCGTGCCGTTCGTCTGAAAAGATCTGCCCCAAGGGAAGCGGTGCCTCGTTTGCCAATGCCATCACTCTGTCTCTCTCCAGCCTTGGGTATCAAGTGTTCGACCGCGCAACCTTCGTCAAGATTGTCAAAGTTGTTGTGCCTCCTCCAGCTCCTCCCGTTGATAACCCTGATGATGGACGAGACTCTTCATCCGAAGCCAGTCAGGCCGCCGACGCTTACGAGCCCAACTTGATGTACGATGAAATTCCACAAGCCAAGCGTGTCCAAATCATCAAAAAGGTAGAGTCCAACGGAGTAAAGGGTGTTGTTTCCGGCCGCATGACCATCGGCGCACCCGACAGCGTCACCAAGTTCCGCAAACTCACCGTGCTCCTCAAACTCAGCGACCTCCAAACCGGACGTATGATCTGGATCGGGCGATGGGAACAAAACGTCTTCGAATCCAACCAACAATCCATCCAATCTGCCATTGACCAAGCCGCCCAAAACCTGAGCAAAGCTCTCAAAATGAAACTGGATGGCCTCATCTAAACACCTTCCCTCGCCTCAAGGGCTCCTCCTTGGGTACGTGCGCATCATTCCTCTTCCTCCGCAAATACCCCTTCCTTCTGTCGAAACATCCCTTATCACATGGAACATGGGAATTGCTGCATGGAACATGGGAATTGCTGCATGGAACATGGGAATAAATTCCCATGCTAGTTTTATAATATATTATGTAAACCTAAAATTGGTTTATCTTCTTCGTTTTTCCAATGGAATGAATCGCTTTGTTGGTGTGTTGGTTCGTTGGTTTCTAGGGTGGGTTTTTGATGCAACGAGCGGACACGGAGGATGACATGGGTGGAGCGACATATTCGGAAAACTATGTGGATGTTGATGATGTAACCCTGCATTATTTGGAGTGGGGGACACGCGGGTCAACGCCGGTTTTGCTGTTGCATGGTTATTTGGATATTGCTCACGGTTGGGTTCCTTTTGCGGAACAAATCCAAGACGATTATCATGTGGTCGCTCTGAACTTTCGGGGTCATGGGAAGTCAGGTTGGGGGCAGGGCTACAGTTATCTCTTTTTCAACTATGTGTATGACATCGTCCAACTGTTGGAACATCTGCAGTGGGATCGTTTTGTATTGGTGGGTCATTCCATGGGGGCGAACTGTGCTTCCGTGTTTGCTGGGACCTATCCTGAACGAGTGACTCATTTGTTGCTGTTGGAAGGTTTTGGTGTTCCAGGAGTTACGGCTGATGAGGCACCTGAGCGACTGGCCAAGCATGTGGACCGCCGCTTGCCCTCCTCTCGCAAAACCAACAAAGTGTTTGAAACCTTTGATGATGTTGTCGCTCGAATTCGCAAAAACAACCCTCGCTATCCAGAAGGGCATGCAGAGATGTTGGCTGAGCACGGGGCCTTTCAGCAAGACGATGGTTCCTGGACTTGGCGGTTTGATGCAAACATGCGTTTGCCCAACCCTGTGATGTACAACATGGAGCAATTTCGAGCTTTTTGGAAACGGATTCAGGCCCCTACAGTTCAGGTGATGGGTACCGAAAGTTATCTGGCGGGGTTTGCTGTACCAGAGCATTGGAACATTCCTGGGATGAAGATCGAAGAGATTCAAGATGCTGGTCACATGATACAGCATGACAATGCCGACGCTTTGGTGGGTGTGTTCCGTTCGTTCCTGTCAGAAGCAGGAGCCGAGTAAATGTGGTTGTTTGGGTATGGGTCCTTGGTGTGGAGACCGGCCTTTCCGTATGCCAACAAACAGCCCGCTCGGCTGGACGGTTGGAAACGTCGGTTCTACCAGGCTTCTCCAGATCATCGTGGAACCCCAGATGCTCCAGGTCGCGTTGTTACTCTTCTGCCCGAACCCTCCGAACAATGCTGGGGGATGGCCTACCGTGTTCCTGAGAAGGGGCGAGGACAAATCCTGGATGACCTCGACTTTCGGGAAAAGGCCGGATACGAGCGTCACCAACTGCCCCTACATCTTGCCGATGAACATGGAACATTGACCGGGGAGGTTGTGGAGGGTTTGGTGTACGTTGCCAACCGAGACAACCCAAACTTCATTGGGTCATGTTCGATGGAGGAAATGGCCCAGCATATCTATCGATCGGTTGGACCCAGCGGCGCCAACATCGAATACTTGGTGGAACTCTCCAAAGCTCTCGCTTCTATGGGTGTTCATGACCCGCATGTTGTCGACTTAATGAGCGCACTCCAACCCTTGTTGGATAACTAGCGACTTCCTGTTCTGTGATTTTTTTTGAAGCTAGAAATGTAGTCTAAGGTTTGGGTGGGAAGCCTTGGGGCATCCAGCTTGGGAGGTTGGCGATGGATTGCCGGGCTGCTGCTGATGTTGGAACGCCCCAGGCCTGGAAGAACGGTCCCAGGTTCTTGTTCACGGCCTTGGAGAAGCGGATCATCCACTGGTCTCGCTTCTCATCGTCGTTCTTGGGCAACTGGCTGCTTGGTGCCTTGCGGTATTCTTCAAACAGCTTTTGGAACGTGCTCCAACCAAAGGCTTCGTGCAATTGCATGTACATAATGAGGGCGAGAAAAGGCTTGCTTTTCCACTCGCTGAATTGGGTCCCATTCTTGATGTACGCTTTGATCTGATTCTCTCGGCCCGTTCCATAAATGTTGCTTCGTGGCTGCTTGTTGTTGTGAACCGTTTCAAACACATACAAGGTGAACAGGTTGACGGTTACTTCACCTGTTCCGCTGAAGGTCCAATGCGAGCTTTGGTGGTTGTGTCCTATCTCGTGATAGATGCCCCAACCCCCTTTGGTTGCGATGTCTGTCGTTTGTGTGAGGGCTGTCTTTACGTCGAGGTGAGTCATAATGGGATAGCCCGCGTGCATGTAGCCTGCGCTGATCTGTTCGTCCATCACGACCCGTTCGGGACGGACCCGTTGGCGGGGGATTGTTGCTAAGTCGGCGCTCGCATCCATCACCTTGTCGTAATGTTTCATCAACACGTCGGGGTTGTCGAGCTGACGAACCACGGAGGAAGGCACCGTGAGTATGATCTTGCTGCTTGCCAATTCTGCCCAAGGAGCCGGATGTTGTCGCAGGGTTGCCTTCCAGTCGGTCAGCTTCGTTTGACCCAGAACAAATTGCGGCGCTGGAACTGCATTGTCGATCGTGACTTGAATGGTTCCCAGCTTGCTGTTTTTGGGGACGACCACATACAAAAGCCCACCAAAGGCATTGGCTGTCTTGGTTTGTGTTTGGATCAGAGGCCAAACCCTGCTGATCTCAGGAATACGTCGCCACTCCTCCTTGCCCCAAAGCCTGTCGCTGTGGGCGCCGATGCGAACAGACAGACCCTGGTTGGCGGCTTGCGTTGGGATGGTTACGGTGACCACCTCTCCTGGAGCAGCGTAAAGGCCTGTGCTGTGCCAGTCGTGGGACTTTGTATCAATCGATACTGTTGTTTTCACGCGCTTCGCCCCAGGCGGGATGCTTCCTGGGAACGTCGAGGCTGCAGGGTGGGGCTTCACCTGGTCCGCGGGAGCCGTCATCGCTTTTTGCCACGTGTACGTCAGAAGGACTCGTTTGAGGCCATCTTGAAGCTTGATCGGCTGTTTCGCGCTTGGAACGATGGAGCTTCCGTATTTGTTGAGCAAGGCTTCCACCCTGGGAAGGAACACTTTGTCTGCAGGCGAAAGGTAGGGAATCGCTCGGGACACCGTGTGGGTGGCTTGGGCCAGGTCCGCTGCCGTCGGTGATTGCTTGCCTTCGGCGTGCTGCTCCAACAGGTCCAGCGCGACTTGCGCATGAAGGTAGGCGGATAGCTTCCCAGAGTTGTCATAGCCTGTACCGGAGTCACTGATGTAGTCGCCGGACCAGGCCAGCCCAACTTCTCGCAAGAGCAGGTTGCTAGAGAAGTCATCGACGATGCTTTTCTTGGGGTTCAATTGCGCCCACCCCCAGCCCGTTTCAGCCATGATGAGGCCCCCTCCATTCTCAACATAACGCAACAGACTTTGACGTTGTTGCGCTGTCTTTAAGCTGGAGGAGTTTATCATTAGGGTTGGATAGCTCGCGAGCTGTTGGGTCCAGTCCCCAGTTAACTTGGTGACGCTGAATCCTTCTTGCTTAAGATACGTTTCGGCGGAGAAGCTGCCCACCATGCCCAGGCTTGCTTTTTGGCTTGAACCGCTTGCTCCAAAAGCTGTCCACTGAAGTACATTCTTCAAGAGTTGGCCGGTGGTTCCTATCTTGAGGTCATTGTTGGACAGATACCCACCGTGGCTAAAGATTACGATCCTACCTTGGCCCCATTTCGCGGCCGCTGCGACGACGTCACGAACCGTTCCAGGTTTTCCTGCGGCTACTGGGAACGCATTGCGACCAAACACAACCAGAGCGCCTGGTACTCCCGGCGCAGCGAGGGTTCCAACGTTTTGTGTAAGCATGGCCACGTCTTGGGTGTGGTTGCTGCAATCCACCATGCCATCACAGTTGTTGTCTTTCCCATTGCATTGCTCAGGCTTCGGTTGGCAGGGAGCTTTTTCCACCGTAGGCTCTTGCGGCTCTTCAGGAACAATCGAATCCTTCGCTTCTTCGGGAGATGTTCCTGCGTCTTCGGGAGAAACAGCCTCGTTGGACGATTCAGCCCCAGGCTCAGGACCAGGCTCGGGACCTGGAATGATTTCTTCAGCGGGTTCAGGGGTGGCGTCGGTGGATGTCGGCTCTTGTTGCGACACACCCTCGCTGCGAGAGGGCTCGTTGCCAACAGGTTCTGTTCCTGTCGGGCCTCCACAGCCTGCGTAGCCGCCGATGTAGAGAGTTAAGCTTGCAAGAAAAAGCAAAGTCCAGCGTTTCATCCATCCGTCCTTTGGAAAGTTTGAGCTGTCGTTTCTTCGTTATACAACATTACGGTACGAAGGTTCCAGAGCATGAGCGAAGTTGTTGCTGTAGCTTCTTTATGTCATCCGGCCATGGACTCTCAAACCACATCGGTTCTTGGGTGAAAGGGTGCCGGAATCCCAAGGTTCTGGCGTGGAGGGCCTGACGGTTGATGTCCGTTGATATTGACTGCATTCTCTCCGACTGCTCCTCTGTGATGGTCTCGTAGGAGAAGTGGTCGTGGTACCGAGAGTCTCCAACCAATGGGTGTCCAGCGTGGGAAAGGTGAACCCGAATTTGATGGGTCCTTCCTGTTTCAAGTTGGCAAGACACTTGGGTGGCGAGGCCCCATCGTTCGATGACTTCTACATGAGTTGTTGCCGGCTTCCCACCGTTCGCGAGGACAGCCCAACGCCTCTCTTTGTCAGGGGCCGGACCAATGTTGCCGGTAAGGGTGAGTTGGGAAGCGTTGAGGTTGCCCCAAACGAAGGCATCGTAGGTACGTTGTGTGGTTCGCTCGGCGAATTGTTGCATCAGAGGAAAGACCGCGGCTTTTTGTTTGGCGATGACCAGCAATCCGCTAGTTTGTGCATCCAGCCGATGGACAAGGTGTGGCTCATAAGGAGAGTCCGTTGAGCTTTCTTGAGCATGCTGAAGCAATCCATGATACAGCGTGCCTGAGCGGTGTTTGGAGGTGGGATGGCAGACCAGGCCAGCGGGTTTGTCGAGGACGGCGAGGGCTTCGTCTTCGTACACCATTTCTAGGGGGATCGACTCTGGTTGTGCCGGAGGGAGCCGAGGGTAGGGCAAGACCAGCGCGATACGATCCAACGGTTTGACCTTGTAGGCTGGCTTTGTTGACCTTCCGTTGGTCTGAATCGCACCTGTTTGGATGGCTTTTCGCGCGAAAGAGCGACTGATCCCTACCAACCATTGCGCCACAAATTGATCGAGGCGCATGGGTTTTTGTCGCTTGCTGATGACCACCGAAAAATGTTCGTACTGTTCCTGGTAATCGGAAGACTGATGCTCTGAAGGATTCATGGCAACCTATGGTTTGTAGTAAGTAACTCATGGGACATTGAAACTTACTCCGCTTCGTGTTGTCAAACCCAAAGTGATACCAGGCACAGGTTTCTCAAATCGCTCCAGGTGCCTTTTCGCTCTTTGCTTTCAACTGGACCTTGTTTGGGAGGTCTGTGGGTGGGAGGTTTCTACCATGTTTCGTGTTTTTGTAAGTCTCTGCATTGCCTCGTTCACCTTGGGCGCGCTGTGTGCTGACAACAGCTACGCCAAGCCTCGTAGCACCAGGGCAAACAAAACTAGAAAACTCTCCAAGAAGAAGACCCAACCCACAACTTCAAAATCGCTCTCCCGTTGGAAAGCCTACAAAAAGAAGAAAAGGACGCTTAAGGTGACCGGTGCCATTGTGGTGAATGGTCGTCGTCAGGTCCCAAAGGTTGTTTATGTCCTTAATCGAACTGCATTCCAAAGCAAAAACCGCAAAATCAAGCCCAAAAGTTTGGTCAGACGGGTGGTGAACTCTGTGAGTACTGCGCCCTTTTAACGTGTTCCATTCTTGAGACAAATGTATGTGTTATTGTGACAATCTTTGTCACTGGTGTCTGTATATCTAGACAAAAATTGTCACTCGTCCTGTTTGAGGATGAAGTTGGATTCTTAGATCTATGATAATTTTAGGCTTGAGAGAATATTCCTCCATCTGGAATGGTTGTTGAGAGGGTAAATGCTGATACGTTAATTTTTTTTTCAGACATTACAGAAGAAGGGGGCCAACGATGAAGTTGAAGAACGTCCGTCAAAAGGGTTTTACGCTGATTGAGCTGATGATTGTTGTGGCAATCATTGGTATCCTTGCAGCGGTTGCGATTCCAGCATTCTTAAAGTTCATTCGCAAGTCCAAAACGTCAGAGGCTGGCATTAGCGTGAAGGCGATTGTGGGTGGCGCGGTTACCTGGTTTGATTCGGTGCACACCAACGATCAGGGCGATCCTGTGGCCCGCCACTTTCCCAACACTCTTTCGCCCACAAACGTCGGAAATACAGGAGACGAACTTCCCGCCACCGCTCCTTGTCAGGGAGGACAACCCCTGTACGTGAAGAACTCGGCGCGATGGGAAAAAGAGCCTTGGAAGTCATTGTCGTTTGGCTTGAACAAAGCTCATTACTTTCGGTATCAATATGAGCCCTCTGACGTCGGAACCAGCGGACGATTTACCGTTTGGGCCCGCGCCAATCTTGACTGTGACCAGACGTTGTCCACCTATACCGTGCGCGCAACGGTCAACACTGCTACTGGTGAGGTCGAGCGAACCAACATGATTGTGACGGAGGCTTTGGAGTAGAATTGGAGGAGGGAACAGGGTCAGAGGTTCTCTTCATGTTCTAGACTGTCGAATCTATCCAACACATCTTGCCTTATTCCGTTCCTTCATCCTCATCGTCTTCATCATCATCTTCAGGGTTTGCCTCGTTCTCATTGCTTTTTGCAGGCTTTGTCTTTGCTGGAGCTGCTCTCTTGGGCGTTGTCTTGCTTTTTCGAGGAGCGGGCTTGGTTTTGGCTTTCGCAATTTCTTGCAGCAACACTCGAACCGCACGCTTAAGTTGTGGGTCTGTTCCTGCGCTCTCGTCTTTGGGAAGCAGGGGAATGACGATGTGTGGCTGGGCAGGCCCATTTTCCATGTTGGTTTTGTTGGGAAGAGTCCACCAACCTCGCAACGGGATACGGAAGATAGAGCCATCCAGCAAGCGAACATTTCTTGTGGAAATCACTCCACCGTAGGTTGGCATCCCTACAATGATTCCGCGCTTAAGGTTTCGGAACGCGTGGGCAAAGATCTCAGCGTTGGAGATGCTACGTTCGTTGATCAGCAGAACAATCGGTTTGTGCCAGCTGTAGAAGGGACGACGGAACACAGGATACCCTCTTCGGGAGCCACGGAATTGTGTGTAGGCGTGTGGCTTCGGGAAGAACATGGCCAAGAGCAGGTCAGCGGTCCACCCACCTCCGTTGTTGCGCAGGTCAAGGACGAGTCCTTCCTTGCCAAAAGCATGTGCAAACAAGTCGCGCTCAAAATGATCCAGGCTTTGGATGCCCATGGAGCGGATGTGGGCATAACCCATCAACTTTCCGCCCCATCGATGAACGCGTTTGCGGGCTTGTTTGACCCATTCTTTGTAACGCTGGTAACGAGCAGCTCGTTGTCCCATCGGGCGAAGACGCATGTAGGTCGTCTTCCCAGACTTGCGCTGTACCTTCAGCAGTACATGGCGATGAAGGGTGTGGTTCAGGTGTTTGTGGATGTTGACTTGGGAAGAGAGTGCGTGTCCATCAATCGAAAGGACAACATCTCCTGGGGCTAGTCGGCTGCGTTTCCGCGATGCCGGGCTCTCCGAACGAACACTTGCGATCTTCAGTCCCTTTCCTGTGTAGGACAGATCAAAGCGGACGCCCATGTCACCGGTCTGCATTGGCCTACCTTTCCAAGGACCATAGAGCCCCAGGTGGCTGGCGTTTAACTCCCCAAGCATCATGTTTACGATGTCGTTGTAATCGCGCTGAGTGTAAGCGTGTTGAAGTAGGCCTTTGTAATCCTTCCTCATCTGAGCCCAATCGACGCCGTGGAACTTCGGGTCGTAGAACCATTGCTCCAGCCAGCCCCAAGCTTCCGCAAACTTTTGGTAGCCTGCGATCCAGCGGTCAATGGAGACCTCCGCTCGGAAAGACAGCGGACGAGGACGTCGTTTGCCCTTGCCAACCAGCGCAAAGAGTGAGCCTCCACGGGCGAGGTAGAAGATCTTCCCTTTGCTTGTGATGGTGCTTTGGGACACTTTCCCACGAGCGACTTTCTTCATCTTTTTGCTCACGAGTCCAATCTGATACAGACCACTTTCGCCACGTCCGCGAGCTTCCACCAAGAAGTGGCAACCTGTGGGTGAAATCGAAAGGCTCGAAGGCCCACGCGTTCCAGGAAGGTTCGGGATGAACCGAAGCCGGAAAGGAAGCTTGGCGATGTCCACTCGCATTCGCCAGGACTTGCGTCGTTTGCCCGCTTGGGTCTTGCGCTTGGCTTGTCGTGCTTTTCGACTGGTTGGGCGCGATGCAGGCTTCTGCTTGCGGGCTTGTTTGCGAAGCTTGTAGGCTTTGCGGGCGTTTGCGCGCTCTTTGGCGAGTGCTTTCTTCTTTCGTTCCAGTCGTCGCTTCCACTGCTTCGCCCAACGTGTGCAAGAGCGCTTGAGCTGGACAGCGCTCTTCTCGTTGTCGGATTTGCGAAGGAAAGCATAGCGAATGCCATTGATGTTGTTCACTCCACGAGACAGGAAAGCGAGGACTCGACCGTTGGCGGACCAAACAGGGTTGAAGTCGGAGTCAGGAAAGCGGCTGACGTTGAACGATTTGCCTTTGCCGTGAGCCTGAACAAGGAAGACATCCGAGTTGGATTCCCGGTCGGTTCGTGTGTACACAAACCATCGACCATCCGGTGACCAGCGAAACTTGGAGATGTTCCAGCTATCGACCACCAGGCGTTCTTTTCCATCTTTGAGACGTCGGACGATCAGTTGGCCTCGTCCACGGAGAAACGCCAACTCTTTGCCGTTGGGTGACCAGGCTGGAGAGTGCTCCGGTTGGCTCTGGTTGGGCTTGGTGATTCTTGTGACCTTGGGTTTCCATGTGCTGGAGAGGGGAAGGTCCACTCCACGCTTTTTGCCAGCATGGACGATGTAGATCGAGTCTCGTTGGTCACCACGGTCCGATACAAAAACGAGGTGCTTGCCGTTGGGTGACCATCCAATCTGCTTCTCGCGCCAGTGGGTGGAAGCGATACGACGTGCCCATTTGTTCGGATCTTTGAGGCGTTTGATAAACAAGTCGCCATGCACAACCAAAGCCACCTCTTTGTGGACAGGTGACACTGCGTACTCGGAAACACCTTTGGTCTTCACCACGCGCTTGGCCCAACTTTGTTTGGTGTCAGCGCTGGCCCGGATGTTCATCTCTTTGATCAGGCCGGTTTCCAGATTCAGTTCATACATGCGGTCCCAGCGCGTGAAGACGGCCTGGGTGCGATTGCGAGACGCTCGAACAAACCGGACGCCTTTGCCCTTGTAGTGGGTAAAGGGCGTCATCTGGCCTGTTTTGATATGGAGCTTCCACACATTAAAGGTCTTGGTGCGCTCCGAACGAAAGATGATTTCATTGTTGGAGATCCAGGACGGATAGTCGGCTGTGTATCCCGAAGGAGTGAGCCGTTTGTACGTTTTGTTCTGAACATCGTACAACCAGATGGAGCGGTGAAAGGGCATCTTCCAGCGTTTGCGCCACCATCGTCGTGACCCTCGAACCAGGATGATGTGACGTCCGTCCGGTGAAAGCGAGGCATCCGCAGCGTGGACGTTGAGGTAGGGAACAGGCATCCCACCGCTGAGGGAGGTTTTGTACAGCAAGGTGTTGCGAGTCACGCCGGCGTAGCGGGAAGAGTGAAACACAAGGTTCTTGTTGTCGGGCAACCAGAACATCGGCTGGTCGTGGCTCGAAAGGTGTGTGAGTTGGGTTGCGGCTCCCCCTGTTGCGCTCATCACAAACAGGTCTGAGTTGCCTCCTCGATCCGAGACAAAGGCGATTCGATCGCCCTTCGGTGACCAAATGGGGTAGCTTTCGTAGCCTTTGTGAACGGTGAGGCGACGGGCAACGCCACCTTCTTCGGAGGTTGCTTCCTTCGCGTCGACGACCCAGAGGTCTCCTCTCCATCCGAAGACGAGCTCCTCCCCATCAGGGGACAACGCAGGTGTCCTTGCAAAACGAACGGGAACGTTCGCAGCAGCAGGGGCCCAAAAGCCCAAAGTACCCAGAAACAAGAACAACCATTGTAGCAGCGTTCGCATTGGGATCGTATCCTCCAGTAGTGCTTGTACTCTTTGGCTGGACTATAACCGTTTGGGATTTCCCTTGTCCAGACCAAAGCGGAGCCGTCGCTTGCAAGGTTTCCATGGCTAGTCACGTCGTGTGATTCTGTATTGTAGAGAGATTCGACAGGAAGAAAAGCAGTTTCTCTGCAAACTGTTCGAAACAACTTGTCCGGTGAAGCAAAGGTATCCGGACTACGGCGCGTTGCGACGTGTTCGTCTGTAGCGAAAACCAACCGCCAAGGCGAAGAACCATAGCAGAAAGAGGGAGGAGTGCCCCGTAGACTGGCAGTTGCAGCCTACATGGCTAGGTGGTGCATCTGGAGAGAGGGCTGGCTCACCGGAAGAGCCATCGGGTTGGCTGTTTTGTTCGTTTGTGGAGGTCGGCTCCGGTCCTGGCTCGGGTCCCGGCGCCGGCAGACAGACGGTCTCTTTGCAAACAAAGGAGGCTCCACAATCCGAGTGGCCTTGGCAAGCTTTGACCTCGATGAGGAGCAGGGTGTCTTGGTAGGCTCCTTGTTCATCGAGGACCCTTACCTTGATGGAATGGTTGCCTGCTTCTTTGAATGGGAAGGCCAGCGACGTTTGACTTCCTTGTTGTTCCCAGCTTCCGTTGTAGCCCAGGTCCCACCAGAGCCGCAGCGCTCCTTGTTGGGTTTCGTTGTCCGAAGCCTCCACCGCAATCTCTTTGGGGAGTTTCCCCAGCCAGAACGTGGTTGGCCCTTTGTACACAAGAGTTGGAGGTGTATTGCTGGGTGGCTCTTTGCCAAACAACGTACGGTAGATCCGTAACTTTCCATATCCCCAGCTTTCGTTGGGAACCTGGCCCACCTGTGTATCTGCGAGTGAGCCTTTCTTGAGGGCGTCTTTGACTTCGGTGTGGCCCCATTGTGGGTTCTTTTCTAACATTAAGGCGGCAGCTGCTGCGACATGAGGGCTGGCTCCGCTTGTTCCTCCATACACCAGGTATTGTCCGTAACCTATCGGAAGTTCAGGGTAGTCGGTGAGCGGCGAGACTGCGGCCAAGGGGTTGTCAGGTGCAGCCAGCCACAAAAGAGGTTGACCGTCGATGCGAGGGCCCGCCCCAGAATAGGCGCGAATCTCGCCAGCCTTTTCTGGGGTGTAGGAGTAGGGCTCTCCCGGGCGGCCAGTGTAAGCGCCGATACCAATGGCGTTGTCTGCGGTGCTGGGCCAGCATCCTGTGGATTGGTCTGAGACACCTACCGAAAAACGAACGCCTTGGTTCCAACTGGAGCGGTCATCTGTCACGAACATGTGGAACTTCACCTTGGCGGTCGCGTCCCCTTGGATCACAAGCTTCCATTCCCCTTGTTGGAGCTTGGTATAGAGTTGGGTCTGCTGATTAAAGCCTATCACCGTGACTTGCATTTTGTGCGTGCCGTTGGTGGAGGACGCCAGCGAGCTGTACATTACGGTGTTTGTGGCTACCACTTTGCCCTTCAGGTTGTTGGGATCGACTGCAACGCTTGTTTGATCGGGCATGACCAGCGAAAAGGTGGGCTTGGGTGCAGGTTCACCTCTCCACAACAAAGTTAAACCGACATACTGGAACGGAGGATACCCAGGTGGATAGAAGCTGGGCCACGACACCTGTATCGGTACGGTTGAGCTTTTGTTGGCCTCGACTTCAACGATCGCGTGCTTGTTTTGCCCCCCGAGGTTGCCTACCGGGGTGATCTGGACGATGCCTTGCTTGGCTGCGTCGGAAACGCCTTTTTCTTGGTTGGAAGTTCCGTCCAAAAACTCGTCAATCCATTGGCTGTATTCATGAAGGATGATTTGGGCTTTGTTCTTCACTAGCCAGGCCAAGGCAGTGTCCACTACGGACGTGGTTTGGCCGCTAGAGTCCACGCTCCGTGAGACTCCGATCAGAAGCTCGGCTCCTGGTGCGAGCCCAACTTGGTTCTGGTAACCAAGCTGTCCGCCCACCATGACGGAGGAGCTCAACGTCCCATGGCCTGACCCTCCAATCTTCGGAGACACCGGGACTTCGATGAGGTTGTTCCCACGCTCATACGTTTTGCTTCGGTACAACACAGCCTTGATCTTGGAGGTCTTCAGGCTGATAACCTTTTCTCCAGGGTCAAGCTTTCCGTTGCGGTTGACATCATCCACCACAAACAGAGGCTCTCCGTAGGTAGGGTCACTCTCCTTAAACCCACTTGAAGGGCCAAAGTCGCGCTTTTGGTTGTCGTTCCTGTCGAGGTACAGCCAATCCTGCCCAATGCGACAGGTTCCTTGGGGGTCAGGATGAATCGGTTGGTAGTAGGCCGAGTAGTATCGGGCATGGTGGCAGCGTAGCACTTCATCGGGATCGAGCTTGCCGTTTTGGTTCCAGTCCACTCCGTCCACACCCAGAGTAAATACGTTGTCTTTGTTGGCATCGAACCAAGCAAACCACGGACCATCCGCGCGAAAGAAAGCCGGGTGATGGACATCAATGCCTGAGTCGATCAAGCCGATGACTACGCCTTTTCCTGTGAGTCCTTTGTGGCTGATGGCCGGCTGGTGCAAGACCGTTGCTTCGGTCTCTTTGGCAGTGACCTCAAGCGGTTGAAGCATTCGGCGGAAGGGGTTGTGGCGGGTGTCAACCTGGACGACTGATGGATGCTGGTCCAGCCAGGAGAGGGCAGACGCTTGTGTGATCGTTACAGGGTAAAGGTTTCCAAGCGAAAGCACCTTGCCTTTGAATCTCTGAAAGGTGATGCCCTTTTGGGCGAACTCTTGGAGTTCAGAGTCTGAGAGAGGGCGCTGGGTTTGGAGGGATGCGCGGACTTCAACGGGGGCTGAGAGCTTGAGGTTGTGCAAATGCCAGGTTTGCATGCTCCAACTCATGCCCAGGTTTGGTTGAACCCGCTTCCACTTCAGGTTGTCCCAGTGTCGCTGCAACTTGTAAGTCGGCTTTAAGGGAAGAGGAGCTGCCTTGGCGTAGGTGGTGTGTCCGAGGAGCCCCCATAGGAGACTGGCCAAAAGGAAACGCATCCTGAACACCATTCTTCTGAATCTCCTACAGGATAGAGTGCAATTCAAATGTAGAGCAATCATGTGTTGGGACCCTTCGTTGGGGTCATCGCTAGGAACAGACTCACTGGCACTGGAGGGTTTGGAGGTCACACTTTTGGGAGGGGCAGTCGTCGTTCTTGATGCAATTGCCCTGACGACACACTCCAGCGAGGCAAACCTCATTTGACTGGCATTCGCTTACGCTGGCGCAAGTGGTGCATGTGTTGTTCTTGCAAACCAGACCCTGGCTGCAGTCTCCACGTTGGCGGCAGTTTCCAGCCTTGCACGCCTGGTTAATACAAAGCTGTCCAGAGGCGCAGTCCGCATCCGTGTTGCAGGAGGTGCATGTGTTGTTGCTGCAGATCTTTCCTGAGGAGCAGTCGCTGTTGCGCCGACAGTCGCCGTTTTTGCAAAGGCCTGACAGGCAGATCTGACCTTGTTGGCATTCGCTGTCGTTGTTGCAGGACTGGCATTGGTTGAGCACGCAGATCTGACCGTTGAGGCAGTCGGCGTCTTTTCGGCAGTTCCCGTTGATGCAGAATCCTGACTCACAAAGTTTGTCGGTGCCACACTCGTTGTCATCGGCGCAGGTCGCGCAGATGTTGGCGAGGCAGAGTTGACCATTGGGGCAGTCGCTGTTGGTTCGGCAGTTGCCGTAGGTGCAGGCGTCGTTGATGCACAGCTCAAAGGTTGCGCATTCTCGGTCGTTGGCGCAGGTTACGCACTTGAAGCTGCGGCAGATCTTGCCGTCGGTGCAGTCGCCTGTTCTGAGGCAGTCGCCTTGGACACAGGCTCCCCGCACGCAGTAGTATCCTTTGCCACATTCCTGGTTGGTGCCACACAGTTGGCAGGTCCCTTGTTTGCAGAGCAAGCCTCCAGCGCAGTCGCTGTCTTTGACGCAGCCCTGGCATTGGTTGCTTTGGGTGTTGCAAAATTGGCCTGTCCCACAGTCGCCGTCCGACTTACATCCAGGAGTGCATCGATTTTTTTCACAGATCTGGCCGGTGTCGCACTGGCTGCTTTGTGTGCAGTTTTTGCATTCTCGGTTGAGGCAGACTTCACCGGGTCCACAGTCCTGGTTGGTGCGGCAGAAACCTGCGGTACATCGGCCTTGTTCACACAAGCGACCGTTGCCACACTCCGTATCTGCCACACAGGGGGAGCACACGTTGCGGTAACATACGCGGCCGTTGATGCATTCGTTGTTTTGGGTGCATTCGATGCATTGTTTGAGTTTGGGGTCACACTTGAGCTGTCCGATGCAGTCGTCCTTGCTTCGGCAGCCTGTTGCGCAGATGCCTTCCTGACAGATCTTTCCTGCTCCGCAGCTTGCATCCGAGACACACGAGATGCAGCGGCCTTTTTCACAGAGTTGACCGTTTAAGCAGGGCGACGATGATGTGCAGAAGGGCTTCCGGCAGCGCTTGTTTTCGCAGATGTTTCCAGGACCGCAGCTGTCATCGTTGGTGCAGTCTTCGCATCGACCTTGGATGCAAATTTTCCCACCATCACAGAGGTCGTTGCCAAAACATTCAGCGATCTGGCACTTGGTTTCCCGGCAGATGAAGTCTTTCGGGCAACCCTCGTCGATCCGGCAGCCCTTTTCGCAGATGCCTTTGGTGCAGATGTAGTCTTTGCCACAGTCGAGGTCTACACCACAGGCGGTGCACTCTCCTTCGCGACAATATTTGCCGTTGGCGCAAAGCTGTCCTTCCCGGCATTCGGCAGGAATGCAACGGGATGTTCGGCAGATAAAGTTGCGTGGACATTCCCCAGTGAAGCGACACTCCGGCTCCACGCACTTTTTGTTCTCACAGATCAAGGAGCCTTCGCAGCCTGTATCGTTGGCGCAGGTGAACTCCTTTGTGGGTTCTTCACTGCAACCCCAGGTGAACAACGCAGCGCTCAGGCTGATAAGAATAACAACACTTCGAAACCAAACCATCATGTCACACACAATATCGAGGAGGACGTCCCATACACTACCTTGCAATAAGGTAGACGATTCACTCTTTGGGAACAACCCCTGTGTGGTCAACTTGGCTTGAAGGTTTCGCCTTCTCCTTCGCCTGAACCTCAGACGGGAGGTTTGTCTTCGTTGTAGCCGTCGTTGTGTACGCCAAGAACGGCTCGACCGGAGGGGTCGGCCATGTTCGCAAAGCTGGCATCCCAGGCGATGGCAGCGGGGGTGCTGCAGGCGATGCTCGGTCCACCTGGGACGCATTTGGCAGCGGCTTCTCCGGGGTAGTGTTGCTCAAACAAGCTACGATAGTAATAGGCTTCTTTCGTGGAGGGCGTGTTGTAGGGGAAGGTAAACGCCGCGTTCTCCATCATCTTGTCGGTGACTTCTTTCTCCGCATGGTCACGGAGGCTGTCAATCCAGGAGTAGCCGACACCGTCGGAGAATTGCTCCTTTTGTCGCTGTGTCACCTCAACAGGAAGCATGGAGGCAAAGGCGTCGCGAAGGATCTGTTTCTCCATGCGGCCGTCGCGGATCATCTTGAGCGAGGGGTCCATATCCATGGCGACTTTCAGAAACTCCAGATCGAGGAAGGGGACACGGGTTTCGATGCCCCAAGCGGCCGTTGACTTGTTGGCGCGGAGGCAATCGAATTGATGCAGTGCCTTGATCTTGCGGACGGTTTCTTTGTGAAACTCTTCAGCGTTGGGAGCTTTGTGAAAGTACAGGTAGCCACCAAAGATCTCGTCGGCGCCTTCGCCGGAGAGTAACATCTTGATTCCCATGGCTCGGACCCGGCGGGCCAGCAGGTACATCGGGGTCGATGCTCGTATTGTCGTGACATCGTACGTTTCCAGGTGGTAGATAACGTCGCGGAGTGCATCGAGGCCTTCTTGCACCGTGAAGTTGAACTCGTGATGAATGGTGCCAATGTCGTCAGCGACTCGACGAGCCACGGCCAAATCAGGAGCGCCCTCCAACCCGATCGAGAACGAGTGAAGTTGAGGCCACCACGCCGGAGTTTTGTCATCGGTCTCGACACGTTTTTGCGAGTATTTCATCGCAACGGCCGAGATGATGGAGGAGTCCAACCCACCAGACAAGAGAACGCCGTAGGGGACGTCGCTCATCATTTGGCGCTTGACAGCGGCTTCCAACGCATCCTTCAAATCTTCGGTCGTCAGGGGGTTTTCTGGGATACGGTCTTCGTCTACCCAGGCCGGGTTGTAAAAGGTTCGCTTCTCTTTGTCGGGGCTCCAGTAGTACTGCCCCGGAGGGAACTCTTCGATGTGGGCGCATACATCAATCAAGGCCTTCATCTCGGAGGCAATGTAATGATTTCCTTGTGCATCCCAGCCCCAATAGAGAGGAATGACTCCAATCGGGTCTCTCGCGATCAAGAACGCCTTCTTCTCTTTGTCGTAGAGGACGAACGAGTAGATCCCGTTGAGCCTGGAGAGGCCGTCCGTTCCTTCTTGTTGGTACAAAGGAAGGATGACTTCACAGTCGGAGTTTGTCTGGAAATCGTAGACCTTGGCAAACTCTTTGCGGAGAGCCATGTGGTTGTAGATCTCGCCATTCACCGCGAGAATCAGGGTTTCTTCTACATTGCGGAGAGGTTGGGCGCCGTTGTCGATATCGACGATGGCGAGACGTTCGTGGGCGAGGACAGCGTAGTCATCTGCATAGATGCCACTCCAGTCGGGGCCTCGATGTCGAATTCGTTTGGCCAGGTCCAGCGCTTGTTTGCGCATCTCTGCGGGAGAACTTTGCAAATGAAAAATCGATACAATTCCACACATAGCTTCCTATTCCTCGTCCCTGATAGATAGATCCCGTCATTCCCAAAGACTTGGTGCTTCAGGGATGCGTTCTCGACCAAGGGAATGTGCACAGACAAAAGAGGAATGTCAACTGGAATGTAAAGAGGAACCTGGGGCTTGCAGTCCGCGGATCAACAGTTGGTGAAGCATCTGCAATTGTTTCGCCAGACTTTGAGGGTCATGGTTGTACAAGAAGGGGGGAGAGAAACTGGCCAGCGCCTGCTGCAAAATCGCAGCTATTCTCTCGGGATCTTGGATCTGGAATTCGCCAGCTTGTTGTCCACCTTCCAAGACATTGACAAGCAGCGATCGCTCCGTTGTTCCAAACCAGCAGCGGACTTTGTTCACTGCTTTGCAGGAACTCTTCACCAGGTCAGTCGCGTGAGTTCCTTCTGTGGCGAGGGTAAGGAAACCGTCGGCCCTGGCTTGCAGCATTAACTCCAGCTTCCTCGACCAGGACAGGCCCTTTTTCTCTCCCGCCTTCTTCATGCTGTTCAGCACGTTGCGATGTCTTCGCTCGGACAACGCTTCGATGATGGCGTTCTTGGATGAGAACTCCAAATAGACCGTCCCCACGCCAACTTCCGCCTCGCGGGCGATGTCTGCAACCGTCGTTTTTTGCGTGCCGTAATGTTGAAACAGCTTCTCCGCTGCATCCAACAACAAGTCACACCGTTGGTCAGGCTCTTTTCCCATGTCCTCATCCCTTTCGTTGAGCACCCTGGCCGTGCTTCTTGGTCGCCATCCTACGAAATGAAAATCTGACTGTCAACCCGAAAAGTCTATCGGTTCAGTAGGATAAGAAGAGGTGCCGATGCCTAAACTCCACTCTTTTCCGACTTTTTTCTTGACTGAAGGATGAATGAAATTAGTTTTCGTTCATCTTGAGCCGTGAATGAAAATGAAAAATATTCATGAGCGGACGATGCTGAAAGAGGAGAGAGACGATGAGTGATACAAAGAGCCGAGAGTGGGTACCAACAGGGGCGTTTCCAATGTTGGCGTTGCGCCAGGGCGTCTTGTTTCCAGGAACGTACACAACCTTGCCCGTGGGTCGCGAACGCTCTCGTGCCTTGGTCCAGGAGTTGAAACCGGACCAGATCATCGGAGTGGTGACGCAGCGTGATGTGAACACGGAAGTGCCCGGCCCCGCCGACTTCCACCACATTGGAGTTTGGGTCCGTGTCCAGCGAATCGGTAAGATGCGGGGGCACTACCAACTGACAGTCGAAGGGTTGCAGCGCTTCAAGTTGAAGCAGGTCGTTCGAGAAGAGCCGTATGCGATGGCGGAAGGTGAGCTTCTGGAAGACATTAAAGCCGACACCCAAGAGACCCAAGTGCTCGCGGAAGGCCTGCAAGAACAGATCATGAAGCTGGCTGAAGAGGCTGGGTTTGAGGTCAAGAACCTTCCTGAAGACCCTGCAACTCTGGCGGATACCATCGCCGCGTTGTTGGATCTTCCGGCTGAACAAGAGCTGGATGTTCTCTTTACTTTGAATGTTGCTGAGCGTCTCCGAACGGTTGCGAGGTTGGCGGGTGAAACGCTGACTCGCACCGAGTTGAAGCAGACCATCTCTCGGGAGGTGGAGCGGGGCATGTCCAAGCACCAACGCGACGCGATGCTCCGTGAGCAACTTCGAGCCATCAAGAAAGAGTTGGGTGAAGGCGAAGAAGGCGATGAACTCGACAAGCTGCGAACAAAGCTTGATGAGGCTGAGCTTCCCGAGGATGTACAAGAGGTCGCCGACCGCGAACTCTCACGTTTGGAAGGAATGCCTCGGGGGCACGCCGAAGCCAATGTGATTCGGAACTATCTTGAGCTGCTCGCTGACTTGCCCTGGAACAAACGTTCTGATGTGCAAGACGACATCAACGTGGTGTCCGACCAGCTCGACAAGGATCACTACGGGATGGGCGATGTCAAACGTCGGATCCTGGAACACATGGCCGTCGCCAAAATGTCGGGCAACCATCGTGGGATGATTCTCTGCTTTGCTGGACCTCCTGGGGTTGGAAAAACCTCACTGGGTCAATCCATCGCAACCTCGACAGGGCGTGAGTTTGTTCGCATCGCTCTGGGAGGAGTCCGAGACGAAGCCGAGATTCGTGGCCACCGTCGAACCTACATTGGGGCGTTGCCTGGTCGTTTGATCAAAGGTTTGAAGAAGGCCAAGACCAAAAATCCCGTGATCTTGTTGGATGAGATCGACAAACTCGCCAAAGGTTGGTCTGGTGACCCAGAGGCCGCGTTGTTGGAGGTTCTCGATCCTGAGCAGAACTCAACCTTCACGGACCATTACCTGGAGCAGCCCTTCGACCTCTCAGAGGTGTTGTTCATCTGTACGGCCAATACGCTGGAGACCATATCTGCGCCGCTTCGGGACCGTCTGGATATTGTCGAAGTGTCGGGCTACACCTCCTTGGAGAAGCAGCACATCGCTCGACAGCATTTGTTGCCCAAGCAGTTGGACGAGTCTGGGATTCATGAGAGTCATCTGATTCTTTCGGACAACGCGCTGCAGGCGATGATTCGTGACTACACCCGTGAATCGGGCGTTCGTCAACTCAATCGTGAGATTCAAAAGCTTTGTCGTGGAGTTACGCTGGATATGCTTCGTGACGCCGACACCAAGGCCAAAACGTTCCACATTGAGGAGAGCGATCTTGGTAAGTACCTGGGCAAACCCAAGTTTTACAATGAGGTGGCCGAGCGTACCGCAATCCCAGGTGTTGCGACGGGTCTTGCCTGGACTCCAACAGGCGGTGACATTTTGTTCATCGAGACCACGCGTATGCCAGGGAAAGGCAAGCTGGAGATCACCGGAAAGTTGGGTGAGGTGATGCAAGAGTCTGCTCGTGCGGCGCTCACTTACATCCGAAGCTTCGCAGAGGAGTTGAACGTCGATCCCCACTTCCTCGACAACTACGACATTCACATCCACGTTCCTGCGGGAGCCGTTCCCAAAGATGGACCCTCTGCTGGAGTGTCGATGCTTTCGGCCCTCACGTCGAGCCTGACGGGTCGGAAAGTCCGCTCAGATACGGCAATGACTGGGGAGATCACCTTGCGAGGTCGAGTCCTTCCTGTGGGTGGTGTGAAGGCCAAGGTGCTGGCGGCTCATCGCGCTGGGATCACTCGCGTGATTCTGCCCAAACGCAACGAGCGAGATCTGGATGACGTGCCCCAAGACGTTCGTGACTCTCTGGAGTTCTTCTTCGCCGAAGATATGAAAGAGGTGATCGGTTGGGCTTTGGAGAAAACGTCCCAAGTTGGAAACGTAGATCCCTCCAAAGAGTCGTCGAACTCACTCGCTGCATAACGTCCGTAACAGATTATCCTGCCTACAATCCTCCGATGTCTTCCTTTTGTCTCACCCCCTAACCTCAGAAAACTGAGGTGGCTCTTCGAAATCCATGAACATCGCATGCGCGGAGAGTCACCTCAGTTGGACCTACCCCTCTTCTAAGGTACAGACCTGCAACGTCTTTCTTTCGTCGATGCGGACTGAGAACAAACTTTGCTTTTCTACCCATCTCCACTCCACGTGATGGTGGTTGTTGGGAGCATTGGTTGTTTTTCGTCCTCGTTCCTCAGCGCGTGGAAGACGAAAGTAGGAGTTTGAGATGTATCGTTGGTCAGCTCTTTTGTTGTTTGGTGCGACTTTTGTGTTTATGGGAAATGCCGGAAACCCAACAGGTGGCTGTGGCGGACCGACAGCTTGCCTTTACAATGGGCAGTGGTACTCACAAGGAGCCACCTTTGCTTCCTCAGATGGCTGTAACACATGCTCTTGTGATGGCAGTCAGGTGAGCTGTACCGAAAAAGCTTGTGCCCCCCAAACATGTGGTGGTCTCGCAGGTACACAGTGCGCCTCCGATGAATATTGTCATTACGAGGGCGGTCATTGTGGAGCGGCGGACCAAACCGGTGTTTGCAAAAAGAAAGCGATCCCTGGGAAATACTGCACCTCCATCTATGACCCTGTGTGTGGCTGCGATGGAAAGTCGTATGGCAACGCTTGTACGGCCCATACGGTCGGCGTCTCCGTTCGGCACAAAGGGGTATGCAAGTGGGGAAGCTGCACCTACAACGCGCGCACCTACAACGATGGTTCTACGTTCCGCTCCAAGGATGGCTGTAACACTTGCACCTGCAGCAAAGGAAATGTGAGCTGCACAGAGAAAGGCTGCCAACCCAAAACCTGCAAGTACAATGGAGCCATGTACAACGCTGGAGAGAAGTTCCCTGCCGGCGATGGCTGCAACGATTGCTCTTGCCAGTCGGATGGTACTGTTGTTTGTACTCTTGCTGTGTGCGGTTGCCACCACAAAGGTCAGTTCCACAAAGAAGGAGCTACTTTTGACGCTGGAGATGGTTGCAACCAATGCAAGTGCGAGAAGGGTGTTGTGAGCTGCTCGGCTGCGAAATGTCCACCCCCCAAGTGCGGAAGCCGCGGGTTGATGGCCTGCCCCTCGGGTATGTATTGCAACCAGCCCAAACATTGCGGAGCGACCGACATTCCTGGAACCTGCGAACCTATTCCTGGTGGATGTACAAAGAACATCGATTGGGTTTGTGGATGTGACAACAAAAGCTATTCCAACTCTTGTGTTGCCAGTCGTGCGGGGGTTTCCGTTCAATACAAAGGACAATGCAAGCCAGACCCAACCTCCTGTCTGTACAACGGCAAAACGTACAGTCACAATGACTCGTTTCCTGCCACAGACGGCTGCAACAAGTGTCTTTGTGATAGAGGTGTGGTGCTCTGCACGCAGCGTGCTTGCAGTCCGTAACGAAGCCGGAAGGATGGCTTAAGATTCGGGAGTGGTTGCGGGAGTGAGGAGGTTGGTCGGATGTGACTCCTGCACAAACTGGCGGGTGTATAGCTTGTAGTAGTGACCTTTTCGTTGCATCAGTTGTCGATGCGAGCCGCGTTCAATCACATGTCCTTTTTGAATCACAAGGATCGTATCGGCCGAGCGAATCGTCGAAAGGCGGTGAGCAATGACAAAGGCGATGCGGTCGGACAAGACCTTGTCGATCGCTTCCTGGATGATTCGTTCGGTTTCCGTGTCGATGGATGACGTCGCTTCGTCCATGATGACAATTTGAGGATCCGCCAGCAAAGCCCGAGCCAACGCAATCAGTTGACGTTGCCCTGTGGAGAGATTCCCGCCTGCTTCCCCCACGTCGGTTTTGTAGCCATCTGCTAGCTTCCTAATAAAGCTATGTGCGTTAACCTTCTTTGCCGCCTCTTCGATCTCCTCGTCTGTTGCATCCAACCGACCGTACCGAATGTTCTCCTGAATGCTGCCACGGAACAAGTGGGGTTTTTGTAGCATCACCCCGAGTTGTGACTGGTACCAGTGAAGGCTGCGGTTCTTGTAGTCCTCTCCGTTGACTTGAACCGTTCCTTCCGTGGGTTCATAGAACCGAGCCAACAGGTTCACGATGGTACTTTTTCCACTACCTGTGGCTCCTACCAGCGCAATGGTTTGCCCCGTTTTGACGTGCAAGTTGAAGCTCTGGAGGACGGTCTCATCCTTCTTGTAGGCAAAGGAGACGTTGTCAAAGGTCACATCCGAGATGGTGTGGGGCTTCCCATCCATGGCCAGGCCGTCCTGTTGCTCCACTTTGGCGTAGGCTTCGATGGCTCTTTGTACGTCGGGGGAGTCCGCTATCGCAGGTTCGGTGTCCAGCAAGTCCTGGATACGTTCAGCGGCAGCTTGGGCGCTTTGCAACTCAGTGAAACGGCGGGCCATCTCCTGGATCGGCATGTACAACAAGGTGGCGTACTGCATAAAGGTGATCAATTGACCAAAGGACAGACCCATCGCACCGGTTTTGGCGATGCCTGCTCCGCCCACGCTGAGGGCCAGACCCACTCCGATGCTTCCGATGGAAGTGATCAGAGGGAGGTAGACCGCCGATTGAAGGGCGTTCCGAACCGTGTAGGTGTACATGTCGGTCGAGAGGTCTTGAAACTCTTCCGTGTTGGCTTCCTCTCGTACCAAGGCTTTGGATGTACGAACTCCCATCACCGCTTCGGTAAAGGAAGAGGTTAAGAGGGAGTTGGTTTTTCGGATGCGACGGGAGCTACTGAGCAGCTTCTTTTGGAAGTAGACGCTCGCTCCCACCAACATCGGGATGATTGTCATCACAACCAAGGCTAGCTTCCAGTGCAACCAAAGCATGGCGGTGGTGATCCCAAGAATCAGTAGGGAACCCCACACCAGATCGAGCAGAAACCAGGGAAGCAAGTTGGATAGCTTAGAGCTATCTGAAGTTAGCCGAGAGACAAGCCATCCAGTAGAGCGGGTATCGTAGTAAGAGAACGAAAGCTCCTGAAGGCGTTGAAACCCGGCTTTGCGAAGGTCGTAGCCCACACCGGTTGCGGTCTGGCCTGCCCACATGATGAACATCCAGATGGCAAAGGCGAAGGTAACCTGCAACCCAAGGTAAAAGCCTCCGTAGGTATAAAGTGATTGAGTCAGCCCAGAACGACTGGCTTCATCAATCATTTGTCCCGTCATATAGGGAATTAGGGTCTCTACTCCCGCGAGATAGGCACCGGAAACGGTGAGTCCCAAAAGCTGACGTTTGTAGGGAGCGGCGTGGGTGAGGAGGCGTCGCCAGACTTGGGAGTCAAAGCGACCCTGGTAGTCTTCGTCCATTAAGTGTTCGGAAGCCATCGCTTGTCCTTTGCATTGAAGCGGGTACATAAGGGAAAGATGGGTGGGGTGATCGGCGCTTGCCTCTTGGAGTTTCCGTTCTCCTTAGGCGGCCTTTTCTTCTTGCTCTTCCACATCGCGTTGAAGGTTCCAGAGCCGTTCGTAGAGTCCTGATTCTTGGATCAGTGTTTGGTGCGTGCCTGACTGTACGATGCGACCTTCGTCCATCACGAGGATGTGATCGGCATGCATCAGAGTGGAGAGCCTGTGAGCGATCAAGATGGTGGTGTGGTGTTTGTTTCGCTGTTTGAGGGCGTCGAGGATGGCGGCTTCTGTTTCGGTATCGACTGCGCTCATGGAGTCGTCCAGTACCAGAATGGCTGGATCTTGGAGCAACGCACGGGCCAGCGCTGTTCGTTGTCGCTGGCCACCGGAGAGAGTCACTCCTCTCTCGCCCACCTGGGTCTTGTACCCTTCGGAAAACTCCAAGATCGAATCGTGGAGGCTCGCCATTTGTGCGGCTTCAATGACCTCATGCTCGTCGGCGTGAGGTACCGCCAGCCGCAAGTTTTCAAACAAGGTCTTGGAGAACAAGAAGGGCTCTTGCAGCACCACTGCGATCTGAGAGCGTAGCCACTGTCGTGGAAGGGTGGAGAGGTCATGACCGTCCAGTTGGACGGTGCCTGTCTCAACGTCGTACAGACGCAAGAGCAGTTGGATAATCGTGGACTTCCCTGAACCAGAAGGGCCAACCAGCGCCAGGGTTTGTCCAGGCTCGACCGAAAACGAGATGTCTTGAAGTACGTCGTGTTGGTTGTAACAGAAGCTTACGTTTTGAAAGGACAGTCCACCTTTGAGTTGGAAGGCTGGGACCAGAAACGTTTCTGGCGTCTCCGTTGTGGTTTCCTCATCGTTGTCAGGTGTCCAGGTGTTAGGCCGGTCCCAAGCGGTGTGTCCGTCTTCGTCGGGGGTTTTGAGGATCTCTTGGATGCGTTCAATCGCCACGGTGGCTTTCCCAAGATCTGTGAGGATGCGTCCCATCATACGAACGGGCCAAAGGAACAAGTTGACCGCCGAAAGGAAAAAGAAGAATGCCCCAATCTGCAAGCTCCCCTGTGCCAACCAGAACACTCCAAAACCCAACACCAAGGCTTGCTGCATAAAACACAGCAAGTCCGATACAGCCCAAAAATGCGCGAGTTGAACGTACAGCTGGTAGTGCTCGTCGCGATGAGTCTGGTTGTTGTTCTGGAACTTCTTTTCTTCAAAGTCTTGCCGAGCAAACGCACGAACGACACGAATACCTTCCAAGTTCTCTTGGAGGGTGGAGGTCATGTCGGCTTCGGCTTCGTCTGTGGTTGTGAATTGGGAGCGGATTCGAGGAAAGTAGAAGAGTGACCAGCACAGGATGGGAATTAACAAGGAAATGGATACCAGCATCATCCACGGATGTATCATGTACATCAGCGGTAGCGGAACGAGGAACATAATCAGAGCGCGGCCTATCTCTACGATCTGTGTGGAGAGAAACACCCGCAGGGTCTCCATGTCGGATGTGCATCGTTGGACCAGATCGCCTGTCTCCACTTTGTCGTAGTAGCGGCTCGGAAGATACTGGAGGTGCCTGTAGACGCGGTCGCGCAGACCTCTGACCAGTGTCTCGCTGGCTTGGGCCGACCAACGTCCTCGCAAGTACGTAAACAAACCTGCCAGCAGGCTGAGTCCTATGAGGAGCGCAGCCGGGAGCCACAGGTTGGACTGCAGCCAGGCTCTTCCTCCCAGCAAGGCGACAAACCCTTGCACAAACGAGGATGACTTCTCGGGTTGGCTGGAGAGTACGCCATCCAAGGTCATTTGGGGGATCATGGGAACGAGGTACATAAAGCAGGAGGCAAAGACCAGCGCGCCAATCGCAAGCAAATAGCGGGACCTTTGGGTTTGCAGAAGTTGCCAGATGGAGAGCAACGATTGCTTCATGATGATGAGAACTCCGTCGTGGGGCTTAGGGAAAAGAGTGGTTTGTGCGTCTTGGGAGGGGCAGGGGAGGCAAGCCAATGTGTTGTGATGAGTGTTTCTTGTGGCTCAACTTCCTGGTGACGCAACACATCCTACCATACGATTTCACCTGCTTTGGGTTCGGTCTTTTTTGAACTTTTGACGGGATGGGAGGCCTGTCGCTCTAAGGGTTTAATAAACGCCTTGATTTGCATCAAGTTTGGGATTGAGACGCAGCATGCGGACTGGCGTGCTCCTGACACAGAACTATAGGAGACGGATTTTTCCTTCCCGCATTACACATTGTTGACGAACTTGATGGAGGATGCAATGGCCAACCCCATAGATTTGCAAGCACGACAAAGTCTGGATTCCACGACCACAACCGCCAACTCCGCCATTAAGCTGAACGCCAACAAGCGGGCCGTTGTTGAGTTGGATCCAGACCACCCTGGGTTCCGTGACGCTGAGTATCGCGAGCGTCGCAATCAAATTGCTCAGATCGCGCTCGACTATGTCCCAGGTTCACCTGTTCCTGATGCACCTTATGTGGATGCGGAGCACAATGTATGGCAGGAAGTGTGTCGTCAACTTGCTCCCGCACATGCACGTTGGGCCTGTCGTGAATACAAAGAGGCGTTTATGCTTCTGGGTCTTCCTACCAAGCGGTTGCCCCAACTTCGCGAGGTCTCCAACAACCTCCAACGTCTGAGCGGCTTCCGATTGGAGCCAGCCGGCGGCCTTGTGGATCCCAAGGTGTTTATGTCCACGCTGAGTGAAAACATCTTCCTGGCGACCCAATACATTCGACATCCTTCTTCGCCCCTGTATACCCCTGAACCCGATGTTGTTCATGAGCTGATTGGGCACGCTGTCATGCTCAGCTCTCCCTTGTTTGCTGAGATCAATCGCTTGGTCGGCCAGGCTGCGTTGCGCTGCAAAACCGACGATGACATCGAACGATTGGGTCGGATCTATTGGTTCACCATTGAGTTTGGTGTTGCGATGGAAGACGGTCAGCCCAAGGCCTTTGGAGCGGGCTTGTTGTCTTCGGCCGGTGAGTTGGAAAACCTTGCCCATGTCGAACTCCGACCCTTTGACCTTACAGAGATTGAGTCGTCCTCGTACGACGTGACAATCTACCAACCCTTCTTGTTCTGCGCCGAAAGCACCCACGCTTTGTTCTTCCAACTGCGCGAACACCTTCGAAACTGGGGATTGCACTAGTCTCAGGCTTTGTTTCACACTTTTTCCTTCTGCCTTTTCCTTTCCTCCTGAGTCTGCTAGGCTACTCCCGCAATTTGGGACATCCTCTCTGTTGTGTCCTTTTTCCCTGTTTTTCGGCTTTCTTGTGTGTGGAGTTCAGTCCAGAATGTCCAAGGAACTAACGTACGCCAGCTATCTTCAAATCGATGACCTCTTGTCGTTGCAAAGTCCACGATCTGCGCCAGCGGAACACGATGAGATGTTGTTCATTGTGATCCACCAGACCTACGAGTTGTGGTTCAAGCAGTTGCTGCACGAGCTGGAGAAAGTCCGTCGCGACTTCAACAACAACGAAGTGTTTGAGGCTATCCATACCTTCAAAAGGTGCCGGACCATCGTAAAAACTCTGGTGGGGCAGGTGGACATTCTTGAAACCATGACTCCCCGGTCCTTTTCTAGCTTTCGCGACCGACTTGATAAAGCTTCAGGGTTTCAGTCGTACCAGTTCCGTGAGATGGAGTTCTTCCTCGGATACAAGCGGGCTGAGTTGGCCAAACACTTCAAAGAAGGGACAAAGGCGCGAGACATCTTGGATCGGCGGTTGGCTGAACCCTCTCTTGTGCATGCTTTCTACAACTTGCTCGGTCAGTACGATTTCTCTTTGCCGAACGAGTTGGTCGAGCGCAACGTCTCTGAGCCCAATGTTCCCAACGAAGACGTCCAGGACAAGCTTGTCTCTCTCTACGAAGAGCACCCCTCCTTGGGTATTTTGTTTGAGCTCATGACGGACTTTGACGAAGGTCTTCAAGAGTGGAGATACCGCCACGTGATGTTGGTGGCCCGGACCATTGGTGCCAAGCACGGTACCGGTGGAAGTTTGGGCGTGGAGTTCCTTAAGCGATCTTTGTTCCTTCCTGTTTTTGCTGACCTCTGGGCCATTCGTCATCGCTTCTAGGCTTCCTTGTTTCTTCGCTCTAAGCTGCTACTTCTGCTTTCCTTTCTTCCCTTAATCTGCTTTTCGTACCTAACTTTTTTTCTTTGAATTCGATAAATCCTCGAAACCAAACCCACTACTTAAGTGTGAACCTAATAACTGGTGTGTGCTGTTGCACACTTATCATATGGCCTTTGTAAGTTAGGAAGGGGTATCCCATGGAATGGATGAAACCGAGAAACCCCCTGCGAAAAGTGGGGCTTTTGTGTCTGTTGCTTCTTACGTTGTCTGTCTTTGTGACTAACTGCGGACAGCCTCCTGGAACAGGACCCAATTCAGAAGCTATCTTACCTTCGGAAGCTACTGGTGATGGTGGCTCTGGGAAGGTTCCTGGTACCTGCACTCATTTGTGCGACTGCGAGCAGGGAAAGGCATGCACCAACGGCAAGTGCGTGGCTGACCCAGGACTCACGGCGTTGTATTGTTGCACCAACGCTGGCTGTGTTCCAGGAAAAGCTTGCGTTGATCGCTCGAACAAACAAGCAACGTGTCCCACAACAGCACAGTGCATTACCTCTGGAGATTGCGGCCAACCTTCCTGCAAGTCTGTGGGGGATGACTGCGAAGAATCCGTTCCTGAATGTGTGAATGGACAGTGCTCCAAGTCTCCCAAACCTGTGAAAAACGCAGTGTGTGACCCCAGCCGTCAAGTGTGCGTGCCTCGTGCGCCGGTCTGCAAGCAAAACTGCGACTGCGGTCAAGGTGAGTTCTGCAACAACGGTACATGTGAAGTCGGTTCCAAGCCTACCTACTGCTGCTCCAAACCAGGCTGTCCTGCTGGCGAAAGTTGCTACGAGGTGAACGGTTCGATCGGTACCTGCAAGAGCCCCAAGTGTGGCAGCAACACGGACTGCGGTACCGTTCGATGCAACCAACAAGGCTCACAATGTACGGAGTTGACGCCTGAGTGTTTGCCCGATGGCTCCTGTCGAAGCTCTTCCAAGACCATTGAGGGACAATGCTCTTCTTCGGGTCGTTGTGTGGCCGCGCAAGAATGCAAAACCGATTGTGACTGTCCCCAAACTGTGACGTGTGTCCAAGGGCAATGTGTTCCTTTGTCGTCACGAAGAAGCTTCTGCTGTGACAAGCCAGGTTGTGCCGAAGGCCAAACTTGCATCAAGAAGGATGGCACCCAAGGCGTATGCGGCAAGCCTGCCTCGTGCAAGGCTGACAGCGAATGTGGAAAGCCTGCTTGCCAGGACTCTGGGGGCTTTGTTTGTTTGCAAGAGCAGCCCACCTGCGACACTCGCAGCGGCGTCTGCGCGGCCCAAATTACGCGGAAGGCCAACAGCGTTTGCAACAAAACGGCTGGAATGTGTGAGCCTATCCCTCCCGAAGGTTGTAAAACCGCTTGTGACTGTCCTCAAGGGCAGGATTGTTTGAATGGCACTTGCGGCCTTGGACCCAGCGGTCAAAAAGCGTACTGCTGTGACAACCCAGGGTGCCCTAGCGGCCAAGCCTGCGTAACAAAGGGCGGCCTCAAAGGCTCATGTCCGGGGCAGCCCAAGTGCACCCAAGATGCGGACTGTGGAAACTCGTCTTGCCAGAACAGTGGTACAAGCTGCGTGGTGATTACTCCCAAATGTGACACCAGGACGGGCACCTGCACCAAGGCTACGACCCAAACGCCGAACGCAACATGTGACTCCGCCACAGCAACCTGCAAACCCAGCACCGCTCCTTGCACAAGCCACTGTGACTGCCCTCAAGGTAGCTACTGCTACCAAGGCAAGTGCGAGCGAGGAAGCTATGCCTACTACTGCTGCGACAATCCTGGTTGCCCCAAAACGGCACAATGTGTGAGTCGTTTGGGTACCGTTGGCTTCTGCCCCGTCTCGTGCAAGTCCGCTTGCGATTGCGACACGGGACAAGATTGCGTCAACAGCATCTGCCAGGCCACAACCCAACCTGTCTACTGCTGTGATGATCCCCAAAAATGCCCAACGGGAGCTTCTTGCAAGGACAAGAGCAACAAGGCCGGAACCTGTCCTGCCAAACCCCGTGCTTGCAAGACCGTCTGTGATTGTGTGCAGGGAGAAGCCTGCACCAACGGAACCTGCCAACCTTCCAGCAATCCCACCTACTGCTGCGACAATCCTGGTTGTCCTGCAGGAAAGGGTTGTGTGAGCACCGCCAATCTCTCGGGTGTTTGTCCCAAGGCCTGCAAACTTCACTGTGACTGCGACCAGGGCTACGCTTGCATCGCTGGTCTTTGCCAACGCAACCCCCTTGTGGGCAATGTCTATTGTTGCTCCAAACCTGGGTGCCCGGCCGGTCAGTTCTGTTACCAGCCCAATGGCCAGAACGGTCGATGCCAACAGCAGCGTTGCTCCTCGCCGTGTGATTGCTCGCAAGGAGAAGACTGCCGCAGCGGTGTGTGTGTCGCTACGCAGCCCCCTGTGTATTGTTGCTCCAAGGCTGGCTGTCCTTCAGGCTCCAACTGCAAAGATTCGAGCGGGCAGTGGGGACAATGCAAGCAGCAAGCCCAGTGCAAAACCGCTTGTGACTGCCCACAAGGTCAGGATTGTTACAACGGCCAATGTGTGGGGATCTTCCCGGCTGTGTACTGCTGTGAGAACGTCGGATGTCCTGTGAACCAGGCGTGCGTCGACAAAAACAACAAAGCCGGCTTCTGTCCTGGCGCGAAGTGCACCAACGCTTGTGATTGTCCCATTCAAGGGCAGTCTTGTGTTCGCGGACAATGTGTGTATCTTCTTGGCAGCGCCCGTGTGTACTGTTGTGACAAACCGTACTGCCCGGCAGGTAACAAATGCGAAGACAGCAAGGGCAACCTGAAAACGTGCTCTGCCAACACTTGCAAGAACGCCTGCGATTGCAAACAGGGTGAGGATTGCCGGAACGGTCAGTGTGTGTTGGTTTCACCACCTGTCTACTGTTGTTCCAAGCTTGGATGTCCTTCTCGTTATCCTTGCACAACAACCTCGGGCGGAAACTCGTACTGTCAATAGGAGTTGGCTTAACGCTTCCTGGCTTTGGTCACCTGGTTTTGGCCTGACTCCTTTCACGTTGATGGGGTTCGTCCCCATGAGCCATGTTGTAGAGGAGAGCGGCCATGTTTGGATGGTGGCGGGAATGGAAGCGTAGTCAACTTGCCGAGAAACCCTTTCCCCCTGAGTGGATGACCTACCTCGACGAACACGTCCCGTTCGTCGCTTCAATGCCCGAAGAGCTTCGTGAAAACTTCCTCACAGCCCTGAAGATCTTTGCCTGGGAAAAGAACTTTGAAGGTGCCAACGGAATGGAGGTGACGGACGAAATTCGCGTCGTCATCTCCGCTGCAGCGGTTCGCCTGATTCTCTTCCTGGATCACTCTCACTACGACAAGATCGAGTCGATTGTTGTCTATCCTGGACACTTCCGAACCCCCGACTTCCAAGACGGAGCTGTGTATGGCGTGGCCCACCAATACGGCAGCATTGTCTTGTCGTGGGAGTCTGTCCTCAACGGATTGAAGAATCCTGACGATGGACATGACACGGCAACTCACGAGTTTGCCCACGCTCTTGACCTGACGAACGGCTCGTTTAACGGGACGCCGGAGTTGGAAAGCTCGGGAGAGTATCGTCGATGGACGGAAGTGATGAGCCACCACTTTTTGCGCTTGCAAGGACGCAAGAAGCCCGAGCGGAAGGTGATGGACATGTACGGAGCCACCAACGAGGCCGAATTCTTCGCCGTAGCAACCGAATCGTTCTTTGAAAAGCCCAGACAGATGAAGAAGCACACTCCTGAACTGTATGAGGCTCTTAGAGACTTTTATGGATGGGATACTGCAGCGATGGAGAATGAGGCATAAGAGAGGGTGCTTGAACGGGAGCCTTGCAAAGTGCTCTAGAGAGGGGACTCTCCACGTCGAAGCAACGTGAGGGTGCGGTCGAGGCTGGAAGCAAACTCCCGACGATCCCGCTCTCGCAGGGGACGTGGGCCGCCTGTAGAGCCGCCATGGTCGCGAATGTCTTGCATAAAGTTACGGATGGAGAGGCGCTCGCGGATGTTCTCTTCGGTGTACAATTCGCCGCGGGGGCTGAGGGCAAAGGCATCTTTGGTGACAATTTCAGCGGCCAGAGGGATGTCGGCCGTGATGACGAGGTCGAAGGGTTCAACGTTCTCGATGATGTGGTGGTCCGCTACATCAAAACCTTTTTGTACCAGAACCTTAGAGATGACAGTGGACCGTGGAATGTACATTTCATGGTTGGCGACTACAACGGTGGTGAGTTTCAGCCGTTCCACGGCGCGAAACACAATCTCTTTCACCATCTTGGGGCATCCGTCTGCGTCGACCCAGACCTTCAAAGTACTCTCCTAGATTACAAGGACCATTCTTCTGTATCACCGTCAAACATAACTCGTGCGCGCTGGGGCACGTGAGATGGCCGGGATGCAACAAAATAACGTGGGATCGGTGGGACTGAAACGTCATCGGTAGGATGGTCGTTTTGAAGCGTGACAGCCAGGGATTCAACCCGGATGTTAAAGGGCAGAGGTGTTGAGTGCGTGGTGATCTTTTCGCAGGCCATTCGTTCTAGTCCTGATGAGCTTCTTCGTTCACGGGGTTTTGACAGAGAGGAAGAGACCACCTGGCTACGGAGATGAGGGCTCCATCGCAGGTGGATTCCATTGCTGGGAGAATGTCAGCTTTTCTTTGCGAACTTTTTGCGAAGCGCAATCGCTTGGGGTAAGGTCTGATTCCAGACACAACCCCATCTCATGTTTTTCACGAAAAAGTTGCACAACACCGCTGTTGAGGTCCTGAAGTAGGTTTTCAAGGTAGGAAATCGACGGAACGCGATCTGTCACTGCCTTTACTTTTTTTGTTCGTTTCATGGACGAGCTCCGCGGTGGTGAAGCAATGTGCTGAGAGCTCTTTATGATAGAGAGATGGCCTGACCTGTCAAGCAGATCCGGCGTGACAAACCCACGCTGCGATCGCGCAAGTTGGCGACTTCTCTTGGAACCTACAATGGAAGAAAATTAAGGGACTTGGCGGCGAGCAGGAGGAGGCGTTTTTCCGATCCAGTACAGCCACCACTCTCCCGTCCGTGCAAATGGAGACTTTCCGCGTAGTATACTGGGCGTATGTCGAGTGACTCGCTTGTTCACGACCAGCCAGCGGACGCCAAGTTTGCGATAATAGTCGAGATCCTTGGACCCACGGAAAAGAACGTGCTCATAATGAGTCCATCCGGTCCGCGCGGCTGCATGCAAATACCAGGGATTGTAATCGGCGATCATGACGATCGCTTCGTCCTTTCGGACATAAGGGGCTAACATCTTTCGGAGATCCTGAGATCGCATGGTGAACGAGTAGGGATCGCCAAGTCGATGGCAACGTTCGTGAAAGCGGGCGTGGGAAGCCTTGAGGGACGTGAAACATAGAAACAATGTGATACCTAAAACCAACGCCGGACGAAGGTATCGATGGGTCGCCTCGAACACTCGTGGACCTAGAGCAGAGAGTCCCATGTACAAGCTCAGCGCGACGACCACTGCTGCCTGCGGCCAACGCCAGGGACCCTGTGTAAGGAACAACGCGAGCCAGATGGCGAGGACCCAGGGAACATCCTGGTAGGTGTCGTCTTGCTCTGTGTCGTTGGATGACGGGCTCCGCAGCGCTGGAAACTTAAGCCAGCGCCAGATCCTGTGAATTCCCAGCGCTCCAAAAATCCAAACCGGCGGCAGGTACAAGATCGCGTAGTAGTAGTGAGCGTGAAGCCGCGAGGTGAACATCAAGACGAGGAGCAACGCGCCCAACATCCAGGTCCAGACTGGAGCAGCCCACTCCCGGTATTTGCGTTGGAACGAACTCAACAGCCCGTACACCACAATGGGGAAGAAGGTGTAGTCCGTTGCGTACTTCGGCAGGATGTAGCCCACCGTGTGCCCCAGTTGGAAGTTCCGGATGTTGTTCCAGATCTCTGATGGCTTGGGAGTGGCGGCAAAGTACTGGGGGAGACCTGTCGCATACCGCTTCTCCAGGTAGCTGGCCCAAAGCATCCAGATGCCCACAAGGAACAAGGGCAAACAGGTGATGCCAACACGCACCAGTCGATCCTTCCAGGAGAGAGAACTCCATCGAATCGCTGCAATCACAAACGCAGGCCAAACAAACAAGAGTGGATATTTGGTGAGCACCCCAACCGTGAACACAAGGGTTGCGAGGAGTAGCGATCTCCAATGCTTTCGTCGTGACCGGTAGGCGAGGGCGACTCCCATCAAGCCAATGCACACCATCGGCATATCCGGTTGGATCTGACGACTGTAAAACAAGGTCATGGGAGAAAACAGGAGAACGCTCCCCACAAGGAAGCTGTTGTGAGGACCAGGTGCCATCCTCAGGTAAAAGAGCAAAGCAAACAATCCGAGCAAAAAGTAGCAGAGGGTGTTGACCCGTCCCAGCCACTCCTGCTCTCCAAACACTCTCATCCAGAGAGAGGCTGTGTAAGGAACAATGGGTGCTTCCATCCCATGGATCCCCGTTCGTCCATACGTGTGATGGACACGTGGATAGAAGAAGTTAGGATGTTCTAGAAAGTTGAGCGCCACAGAGAAGGTATCAGCCTGCCTGTGGTTGTGTTCTCCTGAGATGGGGTAATGGATGGACTGGACCCACTCCTGCACCATGGGTGCTGCCATCAAAAAAATGGCAAACACCAACACTGCACTTAACCAACTCTTTTTCTGGTGCGGTGACTCCACCCACATGCGTTTGATTCTCTCCCACAGTCCGAGTTTTTTGAGATGCTCTTTTGCAGGGAAAACGTGAAAATTGTCCCCACAGTGTGGAAGGTTCGATAGCATTGTCCCCGCTCTTTGTCAACGAAAGGCCAATGCTTTACGCACGTTGCGTTGTTTGAAGTGGAGGCGTATGCAAAGGAAGTTGTGACACGTACAAGAGAAGAGTTGATGAGGTAGGGAAAGATCGTAGATTGGAGCTGGGGGTTTACATTCCGTGGGTTTCGACCAAGCCTGCAGCGAGCTTGAGTTCTGCAGCGGCCGTAATGTTCAACGGCTTGGTGCGACGGAGGAGGTAGCGTGCCAGGGTCGCAAGGCTCACACTGCACACCTGAAGAACTTCGTCTCCCCGCTCAAACTGAATCAAGTCCATATAGAACTGATTCAACTCCTTGTCACGGTGGTAGTAGCGTGAATCCGACTCTTCCTTCTCGAACACCGAACCTTTGACGCTTCCTTTGAACAGGAAGGTGTGGGGGCAGAACTCGGCTTCTTCGCTGATCGCAATGTCTTTGCGATAGTGCTGGTCAATGGCTGCCGCGATGGTCAACTGTTCCACTGTGGGCTTCGCCTGGTAGAAGGGCGAAGGGAACACGTTTTCAAAGTTCTTCGCGACGTTACCCAAGCTACTGAGAACACAGGCCACGTTGCTTACCCAAACCTTGCTAAAGGGACGGTGTCGCAGCAGATAGTGCAACAGCAACTTGGAGGTCAGCTTGTGTGTCAAGCGATGGCCACGAGCGACAGGGTCTACACAAGTCAAGCCAAGGTGCAATACTTCGCCCAAGCCTTCCACTGGAATCAAGAGCGCGGAGCAGAAGCCAACAATCTTGCCTTCCTTGTTTTGTGCGATCGTGATGACCTTATCATCCAGCGCTATCGGACTTTTCTCCAAGCACTGGTACTCAGGGATCTCATCGAAGCAATGGGACGCAACGTTGCGAAGTTCGTCTTGAAGAGTTGCAATCTCACCGCGGTGCAAACGCTGACCGGGGCGATAGAAGAATTCAACTTTGTACTTTTGCTGCTTGCTGCTCATGATAAAACTCCTTGGCCAAGGGATTGACCCCTTGTGTATGAAGTTGATCGATATCTTTCTTAAGTTCGTTTCGAATCCAGTCTTCGGTTTGCTGCTTCAAAGCTACGGGATCCTTGCCGCGAAGCGGGGGGCCGTAAGTCACAACAACCTTCATTCGCTTTTGGCGAAAGCGCTGGAGGAAGTGGGCGATAAACGACTCATCACCCGTCCAAGCATCTTCCGGTTCCAGGTACTCAATCGCTACCGGAACAATGGGAAGATCGTTCTCTGCGGCGGTGTAGAACATGCCAGGGCGAAGAGCGTTCATCTCACCCTTGTTGGTGGTGGTTCCTTCAGCGAAGACCATCACCGACATGCCTTCGTCCAGCCGCTTCTTGAGCTCCTTGCGGGCTTCGCGGCGGCTGTTCTTGCAGTCGCGATCCACAAAGATAGTGTTGGCTACGCTGGCAGCCCATCCAATCACAGGCCAGCTCTTTACCTGAGCTTTTGCCAGGAACGTACAAGGTACGGAGCCCATGATGGCTGGGATGTCTGCGTACGAGCGATGATTGGCAATCAAAATCGCTCCTTTGCCTTTCATCTCACCATGCTCGGCTACATCGATGCTTGTCCAACGTAGAAGTCGCCGAGACCAGGTTTGCATATAGGAAATCGAGAGGGCCGTTGTCATCCGTCCCATCAGCGCATTCAAGGCATACATCGCGCTCATTCCGAGGGTGATGCCAAACAGGGAGAGCAGCCGGAACGGCGCACGCCATATCGGCGCTCGACTCTCGATGTGTTTGCTTTTTAGATGCTTTGTCATCGGTTGGTCTTTCTCTGTGTTGCATTTCAAATGCATGGTTACACGAGCTTGCCTAGGAAACTTTGGTATCAGACGAAAGCTTCGTTGGCTGACACCCCCACGCAAAGCAATCCCCGTGCCAACCTTCTTTGGAGTGTCGATTTGTTAAGTGTGATGTCTTTTGTTTCTAGGTTGTTAGGCGTTGCGGTCACGACAGGATGACATTCTTGTAACATCGATTTCTAAGCTATCTTTTTCGAATCCTATCTGTTATTGTAACTTTCTTCACGAGGGCGAGTTGCGATAAAGTCTTTGTAAATCAATGGTTTGGGTGCGAAGTTTTGTTCCCGGTTGAGGTGGGTACTTTCAGGGCATTTTCCTTACTTGTATATATGGGAGTACTGCAGGTGTTTGATTTGTATGGGTTTGTTTGGTTGTGGTTGTGGGGGCGAACTAAGAGGGATAGCTTCGCACCTGCGAAGTTAGGTTCGCACTTGAGTTGAGAAGAGACAGAGGAAGAGCGGGAAGGTTAGCTTTGCTTCACGATTCAAACGGTGGAGCGTCATCGTCCCAGGCGCTGCTCCAGGCACCCAATTGTTCCGTTGCTTCGAGAAAGGCGCTGTAGTACTGGTTTTGTCCCAAGGTCGCGCTGTCTCCGAGGACCAACAAAAAACGCCGGGCTCGGGTTAGGGCTACATTCATACGTCGTGTATCAGCGAGGAAGCCAATCTCATTGTCGTCGTTGCAGCGAACCATATCGATGACAATGGCTTCTTTTTCTCGCCCTTGAAACCCATCAACGCTGCCAACTTCCAGCCCAGCTTCCATCTCAGGCCGGAGTTGCTCCCGAAGTCGCCGGACTTGTGCATTGTAGGGTGTGATAATGGCGACATCGCCTGGGGATATCCCACGGCCGAGCAACCTCTTCACTTCAGCGACTGTGCGTTCGGCTTGTTGTGGGTTTGAGGTGCTTGGGTCGTCGTCTGTGCTTACTTCTTCCCAACCTTTTCCTGCGGTGTCGACAAAGATCATGACACCGGAACGTATGGGGTCTTCAGCCACGCCATCTAACTGGGATAGCTCATGTGACGCGACCGATTCATGAGCTATCAGTTGGTTGTCGTACATGCTCGCTGATGGAAACGACATGATGGTTTCGTTCATCCGATACTGCACCGTGAGAAGTCGAAGCATGTCGGCTTCCTCGGTCTCAGCGAGTCGTTCAAAGATCGTGGTGCCCAGTCCGTTTTGCTCGGCTGTGAGGCTGATGACTGTGGGAGGCAGCTGGCATGGGTCTCCTGCCAATACCGCCCGGTTCGCTCGGGACAGTGGGACCAGTGCAATGGGATCGGGAGCTTGTGTCGCTTCGTCCACAACGACCAGGTCAAACCTTTCGTCTTTGAGCAAAAAGTGGTCGGCTCCTGTAGCCGTGGCACAGATAACAGAAGCTTGAGCCAGAATGGCTTCTTGGGCTCCTTGTCGTTGCATCCTTGCATCGCGAAACAAGGATCGGACTTCACGGTACAGCTCTCTGCGTTCAGAGCGTGAAAGTCCCGAACGTGACGACTTGTTCTGAATCTTCCTGCGGAGGTTGTTGGCCTCAATGATCCATTTCCTCGATAGGTCATAGGCTCCTGTTTGTTCCACAAGGGCGTCAAGGGTGTGGGCTTCCACTTCGGGTGTAACGCGAGCGGGATGCCCCATCCGAACAATGGAGAGGCCCGAGGCAAGGAGTCGTTCTGCGAGGTTGTCGACGGCCGCGTTGCTGGCTGCTGTGGCCAACACTCGCTCACCTCTCGCGGTGGCTTGGCAAATGACTTCCACCAGTGTACGGGTCTTACCCGTTCCTGGGGGACCATGTATCAAGGCAATGTCTTGCGCTGCCATGGCTCGTTGGACGGCTCGTTGTTGGGGCTCATTGAGGCTCTTGTCTTGCCACGTGAGGTCAGGCTCCTTGTCGAACTGGGCAGGCCCCCCTCCGAGCATGACTTCCCGAAGTCGGCCTGTGGGAGACAGCTTCTCGGCTTCCCGAAACCTACGAATGGCTCGTTTTCCCCGCTCAAAGGTCGTTTGGGGTTCATCGCCGTCCAAATGAAAGCCACCTTCTTCGAGGTGGTCAGGGTAGTTCCCATCCACAACGACGCCGAGTTTGTCGGGCTTTCGTCGCGAGACCACGCCCAAGACGGCTTCCTCGCTGTCAGGGTTGTCTCTCCACAATCGAACAGGGTCTCCGGGTCCAACCTGGAGTCCTTCCATCTCGCGGACATCGTCTGGGGCGAGCCAAAGCAAGACTCTATCACCCACAGCGGCGTCCGTATCCACGATGTACAGGTTGCGAAGGGCGATGCCTCGCTCCACCCTCTCTTTGAGAGTAAACTCCTGCCGCTGTTCTACGAACCGTTCATGGACGGCTTCCTGCTCTTCTACCCACAGCTCGTTCAAATGGGTCAAAAACTGCTGGCTTGGGGCTGTCATTCACGGTCTCCTTGGGGTGGCTTTCTTCATCCTATGTCTGGCTTCCACTCATCCTGTATTGCACAAGATTCTGAGGATGGAAAGTCTTGGCTGAGGCTACGTTTCGCTTCTGTTGATTTTGAGTCACTGTTTTGTCACAATGCTTGTCCGGGTTTCTGAACGTAAAAAGGGAGTCAAGCATGGTTACTGTACGAAGAGGGCTGGGTTTGGTTTTGTTGTGTCTTGGGTTTTTGGTGCTCGCTTGTTCCAATCCCACCGAATCCACGGAGCCAACTTTTGATGCATCTTCGGGTAAGGAAGCGACTCCTGATGTCGGTGATTACGAAGGAACTCCAACCGAAACGGTTCCAGAGCAGCCTTCTGCGCCGCCAGGATCGGGGCTTGCCTCGCTGCCTCCTGTTAAGACCGTGAACTATCCCATGGATGACACCCTTCGGGTGAATCATGTGCAGGTGATTGGTACTCACAACAGCTACCACATTGCTCCCAAAGAAGGCGTGGATGACTGGAAATACACGCACGATCCTCTTGACGTTCAACTGGAACAACAAGGTGTCCGGCAGTTTGAACTCGACATTTACTGGGATACCGAACGCAAGGTCCTGCAGGTGTTACACATCCCTTTGGTTGATCCTGGTACCACATGTGACAAGTGGACTGATTGTTTGCGGGTGATCAAGCATTGGTCGGATCGTCGACCCCAGCACCTTCCGATCTTTATTATGGTGGAGGCAAAGCTAAGCGAGTTCAACGCTCCCAAGGATCTCTTTGCGACGTTGGAGTCAGAGACCCTCTCCGTATTTCCCAAGGATAGGATCCTCACGCCAGACTTTGTGCGTGGGGATGCAGCCACTGTGTCCGAAGCTGTTACCACAAAGGGGTGGCCGACATTGGCGCAAGCGAGAGGGAAGGTCTTGTTCTTTCTCTTAATGTCGGAGGAGCGAAAGAAAGCCTACACCAACGATGGAAAGAACCTGCACGGTCGGATCATGTTTGTGAGCAGTAACGCCAAAGACCCCTACGCTGCGGTGATTCAGAAAGACGGTCCAGAAGGTAGTGAGGCTGATATACAGGCGCTGGTAAAGCAAGGGTTCTTGATTCGTACAAGAGCCGATGCTGACTTGAACGCAAGCAAAGAGAAGAATGAAACAAGGCTCAAGGCGGCTCAGGATTCTGGCGCACACATGCTCAGCTCGGATCATGCGAAGCCTCGTACGGATGGTTACCAAGTGAAGGTTCCAGGCGGAACGCCGGCTCGCTGCAACCCAGTGAACGCTCCTTCTTCTTGCACTTCTGAGGCCCTGGAAAAGTTAACACCTCAGGAGTAAACAGGCTTGGTTCTTCTGGAAGGGGGGGGATTCAGTCTTTTGGGTACGCTGTAGGACAAGGTTGTAGAACGGCTTCTTCTGACCCCACCCGGTTTCGGTTTCACCTCAACCACCCTCCCCGCAACCGCTTCGCTCGCAAAGAGGGTTGAATTCCCCTCTGCCGTTCGCACGGAGAGGGGAAGGCGAGTCTGACGAGCCAGGGGTGAGGTCTTCATCCCAACGACCCATGACAACACGATAGATGGTCTTCATCGACACAAACTCTCGGTTGTGGTAGTGATACAAAGACACCATGACATTGGCGTACAGGTGCAAGCTGTGTGCTGTCTTCCATTGAGTAAGGGTCAATCGTATGGACGGAATCTGGGGCTACATCTTTCCAAAGAAACTCACCGAACGTGAGAAGATGCTCAAGGTTCTTGCGCAGACTCCCATCTTTGAGGGGTTCTCGCGGAGCAAGCTGGTTCGTCTTCAGCGGATCTTGCACGAGCGACGCTTTCGGGCCGGAGAGACCATCTTTGAAATGGGAGAGCCCGGCGTTGGCATGTATGTCATTGTGGAAGGGGAAGTGTCTGTCACCATCGTGAGCGAGCTGGGTGAAGAAGAAGAAGTCGCTCGCTTGAGCCAGGGTCAAACGTTTGGTGACCTCGCGTTGATTGAAAACCATCTTCGTTCGGCCTCCGTTCGCGCTGTTACGTCTACGCAATTGTTTGGTTTGATTCGTTCGGAGTTTCTTGACTTTCTCTCGAATGATCCGGCGTTGGGCGTCGAGTTTTTGATGCGGTTGCTCAAAATGGTGGGGGATCGGTTGCACCATACCAACCGTGAGCTGGTGGAAGCACGATCCAAGCTGCACACCCTGCAAAACGAAATCAAAGCCAACGTAGATTTGCTGCAGCTTGTCAGCGGAGGGGCTACACCGCTTGAGCCCATCAAACCCAAATGAAACAGAAAACCGCTCACATCCGAATCAAACTTGCGGTCGGTCTGTGGATGTTGGTGCTGGTTGTTGCGGCTCTCTACATTCTGCGGCTGTTTCTCTTGCCATTTGCGCTGGGAGGGCTGATTGCTCTGCTGATCCAGCCCACGGTGAATCACGCGGAAGGGCGATACAATCTTTCTCGGAACACTAGCATTGGTGTCGTGTTTGGTATCTTCGCTGTGGCATTTCTTGTCGTGGGATATTACGTCGTTCCCAAGATTGTGAAGGAATTTCGGCAGCTCCAAGGAGACCGTGCCCAATTCGTCATGTCGATCACGGAGCGGTACCAACAGCTCAAGAGCAAGGTAAAAAAACAATCGCCCCAACTGCACAGCGCGGTTCCTTGGAAAGACTTCGAGAAGAGCTGGCTGAAACCAGACAAGTGGCTGTCCAAAGGGAAGTTTGAGTCCATCTGGTACAGGGTGACTCACGGCTTGGAGTGGCTCTTTAGTATCCTTGTTCTTTCGCCTCTTGTCGCCTTCTTCATACTCAAAGACGGGGCCTTACTTAAACATTGGGCCATGCACTTTGTACCCAATCGGTACTTTGAGATGGTCATGGAGCTTCTCTACAACATCAACAACCAGATCGTCGCGTTCGTTCGTGGTCAGTTCTGGGACAGCTCGATCAACGCCTTATTGCTTTCGGTGGCCTTAACGTTGGTGGGCTTGCCGTACGCCATCCTTGTCGGAATTTTTGCCGGAATTGCCAACGCCGTGCCGGTGGTCGGGCCGATTGTTGCTGGAAGTATCAGCGTTTTGATCGCTATCCTCACGGGCTCCGTCAATCCTTGGGTGGTTTTTGTTACCTTTTTGATCATTCACATTATCGACGTCACCATCATCTATCCCATGTGCGTGGGACACAGCCTGCGACTTCACGAAGCTGTTGTTATTGTTGGCGTCTTTTCAGGGGGTTACATCGGTGGGGCTTTGGGGATGCTGGTCGCTGTTCCGCTCATTGGCATCGTCGTTCGCTCCACAGAAATCATCTTCCGAACCTTAAGAGGATACCGCATCTTATAGCACTTCTCTGTTGACATCTCCGACATCTGTCTATATTAAGTTCAAGGGGTTTTGAACACCTTGTACTTTTGCCAAAGAGGTATGGGTCGATGCAAGTGAGATTGACAAACATAGAAGACCGAGAGGCGCCAGCCGTGGGCATCTCCGACTATTTGGGGCAGGTGGAGCATCAGATGGTGCATGACTTTGCCGCAGAGCAGGGGGGATACCGGGCGGCGAATCTGCTGACCGATGCCTCAAAATATTTAACTGTGTCACCGTGGTCGAAGCGAATTCGTCCGAGGTTGGTGTACGGGTTTTCCTGTGCGTTTGGCCTGGAGCCGCTGTCGATGGTCTCGTTGGGTTCCTCGGTTGAGGGCATCCACACTGCGAGCTTGATGCACGATGACGTGGTTGATGCAGGAGAGCTTCGCCGCGGACAGCCAACTGTGAACCAGAAGTGGAACAACATGGTCGCGATCTTAGGGGGCGATTTGCTCTTGAGTCGCAGCATGCTGGCTCTTCATGGTTACGGCCTGGATGTTGTGCAGGAAGGGGTCAAGGTTGTCGAAGAGATGACCCAGGCTACCATGATGGAGATTGATGCTCGCGGTCGATTGGATCTGACTCGTGAGGAGTGGCGACAGATCGCCCGAGGAAAGACCGGCGTGTTGCTGGGCTTCTGTGGACGCGGACCTGCCTATGTTGCTGGCCGTCGGGATGATTTGGATGCTTTGGAGCAGTTTGGACATCACTTTGGCATGGCGTTCCAACTGGCTGACGACCTCAAAGATCTCTTGGCTGATGTTGGAAAAGATCGTTTTGCTGACATTCGGGAGAGAAACCCCTCGTACCCACATGTGGTGGCTCGCGAACGCGACAGCGCTGTGCTCCGTCGCTTTGAAACCTTGTGGTCCCAAGACATAGTGACTCAAGAAGAGGCAGAAGAACTGGGCAACCACCTGGTTGAAACAGGAGCGGTGGAGGAAACCAAAAAGGCCATCCTTGAGCAATTGGAAGCGGCTCATAGCGTCGTGGGTCACTTGATTCAGGCGGAACGCGGTGGTACCTTGGATGCTCTCATTAAGAGCATTGTGTCTATCGTTTGAGCGATAGCCCAAGAGACTTCTGTCGATCTGGAGTGAGCTTGCATCATGGAGGCTCATTCGTTTGTAGAAAAAGGCGATACACGTGAAGGGATACCGGGGTACTGCTCCTGAGCGGGTCATCCCTGATGGCGAGATTCATTGGGAAGAACAGGCCTGCGAAGCTGTAGGGGATGTGATTGAGTTTTGGGGTTTCAAGCGAAACCACGGACGCTTGTGGGCCTTGCTGTACATTCGAAATACGGCGATGTCGGCTCTCGAATTGCAGAAAGAGTTGGGCTTGTCCAAAGGCGCGGTGTCGATGATTACCACAGACCTGGAACGTTGGTCTGTGATCCAGCGTGTGCGCCAGCATGGTAAGCAAGCCTGGCACTACGTTGCGGAAGAAGATTACCTCACCATGATCCGTAAGGTGCTCCGAGAGCGTGAGATCTCTGTGGTGGAGAACGCAGAGGAGCAGCTCGCGCTGGCCGAAGATCAGGCGCGGGCTGAAGGCGATGTTCCTGAGAGCTCCTTAAAGCGTCTGCGCAAAATGAGAGACTTTGCGACCTCGGCCAACGGCACCATCATGCTTTTGCTCCAGACCCTCGATATCTTTGGTGGCGAAGATCCTTCGAAAGAAGAGTCCTAAATCTCGGCTCCGTTCGGCTTTATTGGGGTCCTGCGTCATCCGCTTTTCTGTAAGCGCCCTGGTAGTCGAAGAGCTTGTTTTGGATTCGCCAGAACTTCCCGTCTTTCCGGGCTATCACAAAGTCTGGTTTGCGAAAGACATCTTTGCGTGCGATCACCTGTTGAATTGACTGCACCCAGAACGGTTGCCCCGGAGCTTTGTGGTGCATCCGGACAAACCGGTGGTAGAACGAGCCTCGCTGGGCGTGAGTGTCAAAACGGAAGTACTCGCTGAGTTCGGTGCCTTCTTCGCCGTAGTAGGTGATCTTGAGGCTGAGGGCTCCTTTGGCCGTTTCGTGTGTGGCTAAATTCATCCAGGCACATCGAATGACAAGAGCATCGCGAAGGTTGAGGGCGTCACGTAGCTTCTTGTCTGGATCCACGAGCACACCCTGGCAGGCATGACACTGTCGGGCAGCGATATCATTTTCAGCCCCGCAGCTTTCACACTCTTTGAAGCGGTAGCGGTACTCGCATTGGATCTTCTTGCCTCCCACTTCATTAAATCCTTTGCAGCGACGGCCATAATGTTCGACGATAGCACCGTCTCCATCTACCTTGCCCCAAAAGGTATTCTCAAACCCACATTCCGGGCAGGGCACAGGTACGGCAACGGTGTTGGGGTCGCGGCGTGGCTCTCCAATTTCAGGGGAGTGTAGGTCGTAGTTGTTTCCTGCGTAATCCAGAACAAGGCAGTCTTCTTTGCCTGGGTACTGTCGGAGTCCGCGTCCGACAATTTGCTGGTACAAGCCGACAGACTCTGTGGGGCGAAGGATGGCGATCAGGTCCACGTGGGGGGCATCAAATCCGGTGGTCAACACGGAAACATTCACCAGGTATTTCAACGATTGGGCTTTGAATTGCTCGATCAAGTCGTCGCGTTCGGGAGTGGGAGTCTCTCCCAAAATCAGCGCGGCTTCTCCTTCGGGTAGATAGGTGAGTATCTCACGAGCATGGGCGACTGTGGCCGCAAAGATCATAACCCCCCTGCGATCTTCTGCGAGCTGAACGACCTGTTGAATGATCTTGGGGGTCGCGCGCTTCTCTTTGTTGAGGAGGCGGTTGAGGTCTTCGTCCTGGTACAGACTGTCGGCCCGAGGTTGCATCTTTTCAAAGTCGTACTGGGCGACGAGAACATCCACGACATGAGCTGGGGTGAGATAACCTCGATCAATCAGGATATGAAGAGGCAGTTCATACACGCAGCTATGAAAGAAGGGCGCGCCTTCGGTCCGAACCCCTCTTTGGTAGTGGTATTTGTAGATCCAGCCTGTGCCCATGCGGTAGGGAGTCGCCGTCAGCCCCAGGATCTTAAGGTTCGGGTTGGTCGTGAGGAAGTAGCGAAACGCCTGTTGGTATTGGGTGTCTGTTTCAAAGGAGATTCGGTGACACTCATCCACAACCAGGAGTGAGTAGCTTTCGTCAAACTCTTCCAGGTGGCGAGCCACGGATTGGATGCTACCAAACACCACTTTGCCTTGGCTCTCTCGACGCTTCAGGCCTGCTGCGTAGATGTCCCCTTGTAGCCCCCAGGCTTCGTACTTGGCGTGGTTTTGTGCGACCAACTCTTTGACGTGAGTCAACACCAACACGCGGCCTTTGGCTCGTTTGCCCAACTCTGCGATAACAAGGCTCTTCCCAGCGCCAGTGGGAAGAACCACCACGACAGGTTCAGGGCTGCCTTGAAAGTGGGTAACGACTGCGTTAACCGCTTCTTCCTGGTAATCGCGAAGCACAAAGGTCATGTGTTACATGTCAATCTCAAAGGATTTTTTCAAGCTGTCAGGACACTTCTTTCCAGCGCGGCGGCAGGACGCTCGGGTCTCCCGACAATCGTTCATGGACAGTGAATAGGCTCGGGTCAGCTTGCACACTTTCTTGGCGAGTTTGCAGATGGTTTGTGCCGAAGTGCAAACTTTCTTGGCCTTGGGGGAGTTGTACTTCACACGTGTGCCAGAGGGTGACATCCGCTGGAGCTTTTGCTCTTCTTTTTCGATCGACTCTCGCCACTTTGTGATGGCTTCACGAGAGTTGGGGGTGTTTCCTGACGGTGCATCATCGGCACCCATGCTCGGACTTGGGGGAGCAAAGGAGCGAACTTTTCGGGACCTGCGTTTGGCCGAACGCTTCATCTTTTTGCGAGAGGCACCTTCACTCCTTTGCATGTCCTTGCGTAGCTGACGTTTGGAACGTTTCGCTTCTGGGTTGCTTGGTACAGCAGAAGGAGGGGCTGATTCGGTTCGGCCGGGAGGCTTGGTTTGTTCCTTGTCTTTGACACAGCTTTGTAAGCCGCTCACCAAGAGCACAAGCGCAACAGTAAGAGCCAAAGGCATACACACCAAAGAGGAAGGTTTCATGGTTGGATCCTTGTCGATCGTAAAGGTGCAGGTCAGAAACGTGAACGTTGTTGTGTTCCGCTTTCTTTCCTAACGTGGCTCTGTCGGTAGCGGTTTAGGGTAGGGCTTGTGGGGTGGCAATGGCGGAGGTGGGATTGTTAAGTGAAGGGCTGGTTGGTGGGGGGCATGGAAAATGGCGAGCATGACAATGCCGATGCCCACGCTGACGCAGATGTCCGCCACATTAAACACAGGGAACGAGTGGTGGTAGTAATGAACATGGATGAAATCCACCACAAACCCCCGAACGATCCGGTCTGAAATGTTACCGAACGCTCCGGACAGAATGCACACAAATCCAACGCTTAACCAACGGTAGCGACGGGCGTAGAGGATAAACAAGGTGATTAACACGAGGCTGGTAAGTATGCCCAACGCGAGGATGACATAGAACCGGGCAGAGGTTGGAATCCAACGCATTAAGTGGAAGGCAACATCGTGGTTTTCGACGTAACGAAAGTCAAAGTAGCTGTTGACCTCCATGGGAGCTTTCTCTTTGAGGTGGTGCACTGCCATCCATTTGGTCGAGGCATCACAGCCCACCAACGTGAGCGCAAGCCCCAACAAACCCCACAAACTAAATCGATGACCCATAACCCTGGTTGTCCTTTCCTCATCCCAAGGGGGAAGTTCTTTTTTTCGTTGCCATCCTTATACTGGTTTCTGGCCTTTCGGTCCATACGCACCTTTTCGAGTGGAAAGGCTCTCCCTCTTTTTTTCGATGCAGGGTGTGATATTTGTTTCACGCAAGAGCATAGTGGGTGTTCAGCCATGTGAAACAGAGGGGCAAGCAGCAAGTCATTTGTTGTGCTTTGCCTTCACGAGTCTTGTTTTTGTTGTCGGCATCTTCATCCTGTCTGGGTTGTGTAGGAGGAGCCCCACATCTCCTCTGCGTCCTGTCCAAGTCTCAGGTCATGGGTTGAGTGTACCGTCACGATTCCCTACAATCGTTGGCTCTCTGACGACAATGCAAAGAGATACTTGTGCATCCAAAGCAAAAGGATGCGAAGATCAAATACAGGAGTTTTTCATGGTGAGTCGAGTTCGCAAGTCATGTGGGTGGTTGCGCTTTGGGGGGATGGTTGTTGGGCTTTGGATCTTGTTGAGTCACAACCCCTCGTTTGCTGACGTGGGACACATTCGCGTGTCCGCAGGGCTTGGGGGGCTGGGATCGGAGTGGAGAGGCGACGGCGCGATGGCCACCCAACTCAAGCTTGGGTTTCGTCTCTTCGATGTTGTCGGACTCTATGGAGACTTTGGCCTCGCCTATGCTGACGTTGACCAGCGTGTCATCACTCAGTTTGCGATAGGCATACAGGCTTGGGCCAGAATTGGTATCACGCGTCCCTTTGTCCGGGTTTCACTTGTCCATCAACACGAGGAGTCTCTTAGCGTGATCGCAGGAGACTTTGGCCGGGCCATCCTTGGATTGGGGGAGGGCATTCGTCACCGCGGTGGAGTCGGCTTTGGTCTAGGGGTCGATATCCCTGTGTACCGTCGCAAAAAGTTGGAACTCTTTATGACTGTGGAAGCCATCGTAAAGTGGTTTCCTGGTGACATGGGGCCTGCTGTGTATGCCGGTGGTGCGTTGGCGTTTGGCCTAAACTATGGGGTGTGAGGGCGTTATGTTGCGACGATGTTTCTGGTTCGTTCTCTTCTTTGTAGGGCTATATGTTTGTGCTTGGGGCTGTGGAGGTTGGACCACCTACGACGAATACAAATGCTCCAATCCCAACACCACCATCACCTACAACAACTTTGTCAAAGGCTTCTTGGACAAGTGGTGCAACTACTGTCACTCCGTCACGAGTGAGAACCGTCGAGGGGCTCCTATCGCCTATGTGTTTGACACCTATGCTTCTGTGGTGGCTTTGAAGAAGCGGATCTTTCTCAGGTCTGCAGCCAACAACATTACGATGCCACCTGGGCCCGACGACCCTCCTTTGGAAGAGCGGAACAAGCTGGCCGAATGGATCGTTTGCGGTACGCCGCGTTGAGGGAGGCAACCATGCGATGGAGCGTATGTCTCTTTGTTTTGGGTTGGATGATGCTGGGCTTATCGTTTGAAACCCAGGCGTCAGGAGCTGGGGTTTTCAAACCTGGCTCAACCGCTGCCTCCTTGGGTGTGAGCCAACAAGCTCACTTGTTTGATGACCCTTCTTCCGCAAACAGCGTTCTCTTGTTTGGGATTGTTCCTTTGGTCGGGGTCGGCGACGTCGCCCTGTTGTCGGGGAACTTGTATGCCCTTATCGCTAATCGACGGCGAACCCTTTGGGGTTGGGCAGGGGTGTTAATGTCGGGGGTGTCGTTGGCTTTGGTTCCATTCTTTGCGGCTGAAGGGGTGGGCTGGGCGATGGTTCCTTTGATTCCATCGGTGTTGCTGCTGGGGTTGAGTATCACCAACATCGTGCTTGGTATGCTTTACCCTCGCACCTGCATTCCGCCCATACCAAAGAAGAGTACCAAGCGTTCTTTCTTCGTGGCTCCTTGGTTTGGACAGGGCAAGGATCGTTCGTTGCAAGGGGGAGTGGCTGTTTCTGGGCGCTTTTGAGCCAAGGAGGGGGGGCCTTAGGAATCTGTCCGCTCTCTCGCTAAGCTCATGCTACAAATCTCTGCACCTAGCAGGAGCACCTGGATCGAGAAGTTAATCCAGATCAGAAAGACGATCGCAGAGCCGGCTGCCCCATAGGTGGATGTGATGCCGCTGTAACTCAGGTACATACTCATCAAAGATTTGCCTGCATAGAACAGCAGCCCGCTGACGATGGTTCCCAGCCACACTTTCCGCCAGGGGATGGTGCGAGCAGGAAGCACCTTGATGAAGAGGGCGTACGCCAAGGGAATCAACAAAAAGGAGATGATTCGGTCTGTGTAGAGCAGGAAGTCAGCGTCGAAGCCCAAGCGCGTTTCGACCAATTTCCCAAGGCTAAGGAGCAGGGTGTCTGCCATCAGCGAGCCAACCAGCAACACCCCAAAGAGTAAGATTAAGCCCACAGATACAAGCTGTCCTCTGAGGTACAATAGGAGTCTCTGCAAACCTGACGATTCACCTTCTTCGGATCCAAAGATGTCGTTAAGGGCCTCATGGAGGATAGAAATCACCCGAGACGCACCCAACAGCAAGACCAACAAACCCAACACCGACGCCCAAATGTCGTTGCGGTTGAACTTGATCTGATCCAAACCTATCTGGCTGGCGATCTTCTTGATGGCTGCGCCGCTCTCTTTCCCCAACGACTTCTCTACATAGTGGACAATTTCTTGTTGGGCTTTCTTTCCTTCAAACTTCCAACTCGCAAGCGTGACACCAACAATCAGCATCGGAGCCAAAGAGAAGATGGTATAGAACGCGATGGCTGCGGCGTAATGGGGACAACGGTGGGCTGACCAGTTTTGGGCTAAAGTCTTGAACCATTGGATCATCAGCAAGGCACTCCTTGTTGGAACGAATAGCGAGTGTGACGGGAAGTAAATTGTGCCTTGATACTTCCATTGTGGGTGGGGGTTTGTCAACGATGAGAGAAAGGGGTTGGAGGGTAGAGGATGGATGTGGGTGGTTGCTTGCGGTGATTCATTGTTGGGCTCTCCCCGAAGAAGTCCGGGGAGGGGTGAGATTCAAACTTATTGGCAGGTTCCCGTGTAGGCGCTTGAGTTTCCTCTGCGTCGTCGGACTTCTTTCTTCAGATAACACATGCGCTTTCGGAAGCCTTTGAAGCGGTATGTGAAGGCTTTGCACCTCGAATTCTTTTGGCATTCACTGATGCAATGGCTCAGTCCTTTTGACCGAAACTTCCGAAAATCACCGCCTTTGTGATCGTATCCTTTTTGTGAAGTACATCGGCGAACTTGTTTGCCGTACACAGGTTTGTATTCCGTGTAGTTTTTGCAATTGAACATGACACCCAAAGCACCCATGTATTTCGAGTTGGGTCGAGGGTTGCAGTTGTACCCAGCACCACTTCGGAAAGAGATTCGAATTTCAGAGGGGCATGACTGGTTGCGGAAACGTCCATCCGTTGGCCAGTAGAAGACAAGGTATCCATAATCACATCGCATCAAGCAGTTGTTGGGAGAGTTGTTGTGGGTGCAGGGTGAAGTGGAGCCACTCTTTAGAAGGTACCGCGGGTGTTGGCCAAGCCGCTTGTAAGGAAAGCCGCTGTTTTTGTGGTTGCCCACTCGAAGTCTCCAGGCCTTGCCGTGACCGGCTGGTCCAATGTTACACAACCCGTGCGATAGCCCTCGAACTTCACAATACGAAGGGGTGCTGTTGGTAAATGCGAACGTCTGATTTTTGGAGGAATGGGCTTGAAGAGTCCAAGTCCAGCTTCCTGGTGCACGAAATCTTGTGTTTTTCCAGGTCAATGTCCTGTAGTTGTTGGAAAAGGTTCCGGCGACTTGACCAATGTTGTGGAAGCCATTGGTCCCACGGCGTGGGCTCCTCAGATAAAGCTTGTTACCAGAGAGACTGGCGTCGTTTTCGCGGTGCCCGTTGACCCATATCATGACCTTGTTCTTCAAATGAACAATGCGGATCTCTTCTTTGTTTTGGCCTTTCCAAAAACCATCGATCCAGAGTGCTTGTGCAGGACTTGCGGCCATGGTTAGCAACGAGAGCATAAAGCCCAGCCCCAAAGCCAGCGGGTAGTTACGTCGAGCTTTCATAGGTTCCTCCATTTGGGTCTTGGAATCAAAAGTGTAAATGAGAGACTCACTCCAAAAGGTGCAGAACCATCGAGTTTCGAGTTTAGCCCATCGAGAATTTTTTTTTGGGGGGGGGAGAAAAGGTTGGTCTCTCCTTTGCTATCTTTGCTGGATTGATAGCAAAAGGTGTGGTAGGACCTTGGAAACTTTAACCCAGGGGGCAACGATGCGATTGGAACTTCCCAAATGGTTTGATCTTCATGCACACTTTCGACAGGACGCGTTGCTGGCACCGCTGATTCAGGCGCATCTTGCGACGGGCTGTGCAGGGATTCTGGCGATGCCCAACACCAAGCCTCCTGTGGCTGTGGTGCATCGCTCCGAGGAGTCGGCGACGTCGTGGAGTATTGAAGGATACCATGCGATGCTCCAAGAAGCCGGTGGTCACGCGTTTTCTGAAATCCTTGTTCCCCTCTATCTTACGCACAACACCACTCCAGCGATGATTGAAGCTGGAGCCGCCAGCGGATTGCTTCGCGCCTGCAAGTACTACCCACCCCACGGCACAACCAACTCGGAGTTTGGCGCACCGCTGGACCATTTTCTTTCCAACGGCGTGTTCGAGGCGATGGCTGCGAACGATGTGGTTCTTTGCATCCATGGAGAGATGCATGGCCTTCAAGGCTCCGATTACTTCGACAGCCAGACCAATGCTGAAGTCCTGTTCTACCGAGAGCACATGCCTCGCTTGCTCGACAACGCTCCCCAACTGAAGATTGTTTGTGAACATATCACCACTGCAGAGGCGGTTTCGTTTGTGAAGCAACACGGCTCTCAGGTGGGAGCTACTGTCACACCGCAGCACTTGATGTTCACGGTGGGGCACTTGGTCCAAGGGCTTCGGTATCATCTGTATTGTTTGCCTCTGGTGAAGTTTGACGCCGACAAGGCCGCTCTCCAAGACGCCGTAACTTCCCCCAGCAACACCCAGTTTTTCGCAGGGACTGACAGCGCTCCACACACCACAAAAGCAACAGACTGTGGCTGCGCGGCGGGTTGTTACACTGGGAATTGTGCTCCTCAGCTGTATGCCCAAGCGTTTGAAGAGGCTGGGGTTGATCTCGCGACAGAGCAGGGACAAGCGGTCTTTCAGAAGTTTCTCTGTGACAACGGCCCTGCCTTTTATGGCTTTCATTCCTCCCAAGAGACGTTTGCTCTGGAGAAGAAAGTTGCTCCATTGGCAACGTTAGAGACGCCGAACGGTCCTGTGGTGCCTCTCCCCGTTGGGCTGAACCTCAAGCATGAAACAGAACCCACCACGTTAGGCTGGTCTGTCGAGGTTGCTTGAACTGCCTTCTTTGTGTTCTCCTCAGATCGTTGTGTCCTTTGGTCCGTTAGAGAAAGGGAAATTGGATGTAACACTTTTGCGCGCCAGTGGAAGAGAGTAACAAACACACTGATGGAGTGTTGTTGGGTTGACCCTTCTTGGAGCGCAAGGAGATGGACTTAACGCAAGTGACAGTTGAAACGCACACCCCGGAGACAGAGCAGTATCGCCAGCTTGTGCGGTGCATTCAGGAAAAGTCGGACCAGTTGTTCCGGACGTTATGCGTGTATGTCAACCGATCCAACTTGGCGACCGGTCGGCAGGTAGAAGTGGAAGCCAAGGAGCTTCTCAACGAGGTGGTGGTGCGCGCTTTGCGTGGCGCTGAGCGATTTGATCCCAGCCGTCAAGCGATGGGTTGGCTGCTGGGGATCGCGTCCAACATAATCTTGCAGGAGAAGCAACGTCGGTCGCTGTCTCGACGACGTGAGCCGTTCCTCCAGGATGTGATGATCGCAACGGACAAGTTCTCCTTGGATGATCTTCTCGGGCGACTGCACCCCGATCGTTCCTCTAGCGTGGAAGATGTGCTGGCCGCCAGGGAAGAGTTAAAGCGCCTGATGGTGCTCCTCAACGAAGAGGAAAAGATCCTGGTTCAACTCTCAGTGCTTGAACAATACTCTGCCAAGGAAGTCGCAGACCAACTGGGTTGCTCTCCGGGAGCCGCCCGGGTTCGTTTGTTTCGCGCTCTCAAAAGGCTTCGTGAAGCAGCATCGTTGAGGGATAACGATGACGCGTAAATTCCGAAACTACGAAGAGATGATCTTCCGCTACATCGACGCTCTTGAGCGCGGTCAGATAGAAGAAATCGCCGTCTTCCTGGAGTATGCCGAGCAAGACCCTACTCTGGAAGCCATGATTCTGGAGGTCAACGATGCTTATTACGAGGAGTATGAGTCTTCACTTCTGACGGAGAGCTTTTTGGGAGAGCCTGTGGAAGAACTGCGCCAGGGGAAACCTGCGCCGCCTGTTCCAACGCTCAGCTCTCCCCCTGAAGCTATTCAGCCGGCTTCATTCTGGCCGCAGATCCAGGCAGGTTTGGTCGGTGCTGTGTTTGGGATGACTGCCCTTGCGCTGGCCTTTTTGATTCTTCCCAACCTTCGTCAGGCGTTTATGCCCCAAGGAACCATGCCGGGAAAGGCTAGCCTCGCTGCTGTTGGGCTTTCTGCTCATCTTCCTCCAGGCTTTGCGCCCAGCAAACCCAGCAGGGCAGCCGGTCCTTTGCCTTCGCCCCCCCATTCTTCGCAGAGAGGAGCATGGCTCCGGGACAACTGGGTGAACGCTATCCATCACAACCCGGATGTTTTGGTTCATGCCCTTCAAAAGGGTGCTGTTCGCAAGGACTTGCTCGCCTTGATGCAAAACCAACACTTGCCCGCTGCGATCGCAAGGCAACTTCCCTCGGCCAAACTCAGCGCATTCCATCGCGCTGTCCGTGCCCGGATGTTTCTTCGAATGGCCCGGTTCCATCGAAAGAACTACGATCTCGCTTTGGCTTTTAATCAGGCTGTCTTGCAACGTCGACTCAAGCGGTCTAGCCGACTTCGCTTGGGCCGTTTGTTCCATTTGTACTGGGGTCGCTTGCTCTGTCTTCAGGGAAATGTTCAGGGTGCGGCTCTTGCTTTGCAGCGCGCTTTGCTTGCCGTGCCCACGGCTCGAAGGGAGCGAGTGTTGGCCTGGCTTACGGTGTGTCAGGTCCCTCTCAACAAAGACCTTGCTTCCCAACGACTGGCCACCCTTCGCTTTTCGGACGACCCCGATGGGTGGGCCGATTGGGTTCTTATCCACACGTTGTTTCGAATTCCTACCAAGCACAACCCTGTCCTGACGACGGCGCGGGCTCGTATGTATTCCCGCGTTTGGAAACATCAACCTGTGCGTTGGTTGGCTCCCGTGTTGCGGACCTCGATGGATCGCGAAGCCATCAAAGAGCGCTCCATTGCCACCACCCAACATTACTACGATCCGGCGATGTTCTTGATGATGTCGTATTCGTATGGTCAGCAGGCTCTAAGATACCTGGAGCACATGCCATCGTCCGATCGGTACGCAGCCTTTTACCAGGCCGAAGCGTATCAACTGTTGGGCCGAAGGTCGGAAGCTTTGGAGCGGTACCTCCATTTTCAACGACACGCTCCAACCCAGATCCAATGGTCGTACTTGTTGTTCTCCCATCGACTTTCTCCCCGATTCCTTCGGTACGAAGCACGCTATCGTTACGCTCTTCTGTTGGGAACCGACAGCCCACAAAGTGCCAAGCTTGAGCTTCTGGCTTTGGCGAAGGAAGGTGGTCTTGCCAAGCCTCTTGCTGGGCTGGGACTTCTGCAGTTGAAGGTCCGACGTGAGCAGGGCTATCGATGGATCTTGGACGGTGTCGATGTGGCTCGGCGGGAAGGGCAACGTCTCTATGAGTCGATGCTTGTGGCAGCTGAGCGAGGCCGACGTCCCAAAGAAAAGCGGGGCGCGCAGGCTATCTTGCAGCTACGCCTTCATAGGTATGTGGTTCGAGCCCTGTATTTGTGGGGCGGTCAGGGAGCGCTGTTGATGAAAGACTCCGACCGCGCAACCCGGTGGATGGAGAACTTGCACAGCAAAAGCAAACCCTACCAAATTGCCGACATCAATGAACCTTCCCAGTTCATCGGAGCGGCGAAAGCTTACGCCCACGCTGGAAAGCTAGGTGTGGCTACGTTGTTTTTTGCCAAAAACCTCAAGACCTATCCCTCCTTAACCCAGCTTTGGTCACTGCTCCGAATCTGGCGAATCTTTGAAGGCATGAACGGGGTTCCCCGTGTCAAGCGCGGGTAACGACTTCTTCGCTTCCCCATTCTTTCGTTGACTCCTCCTTCTGAACTTGCTATTTCTTCTTCCAAGTTCGTATAGTTATGGTGTGCTTGTTGGCTCATGTTGGACCAGTACGTCCTGGTTTGTTTTTGGGGAAGCCACCGGGCCTATGTTGGAAGTGGAGAAGTTGTTTGTTGGAACGGATGCAGGAGCTGCTGGAGAGTGTGGGCCCAGCATGAAAGACGGGGGCAAGTCACATCCTTTGTTGGGGCGGACCGTGGGCCGGCTGAAGCTTGTGGAGAGAATTGGCTCCGGCGGCTTTGGATCTGTCTACCGGGCCGAGCACAAGACCTTAAAGAGCTCGTTTGCTGTTAAAATTCTTCATCTGACCCATCACGACGAAGGTGAGATGGTTGCCCGCTTCCAGCGGGAAGCCCAGACCATCGCCGGACTGAATCATCCTAACCTTGTACGAGTGTCAGACTTTGGCCAGTTGGAAGACGGCTATTACTATCTTGTGATGGAGTTCCTGACAGGCATCAGCGTAGAGGACGCTTTGCAGGGGACGCCCAACCAGGAGCCATGTTCCTTTACCGCCGCGCAGCTTCGTTCTTTGTTTTCGCAGTCTCTCCAAGCGCTGCATTACATCCATCGGAAGGGCATTGTCCATCGTGACGTCAAGCCGGCCAATCTCTTTCTGGGTCAGAGTGAAGACCACGATGAGATGGTGGTGAAGCTCATTGATTTTGGTATAGCAGGCCAGGAGCAGGGCGGCAACATCACACGACCCGGTATCGTAGTGGGCACGCCAGCCTATATGTCTCCAGAGCAAGTACGAGGCCTCCAGTTGGCGGATTCTTGCTCCGATGTGTATGCACTGGGCACGGTGTTCTATGAGTGTCTTTCAGGGCTTCCCCCGTTTTTTGGGGAGGACCTGGATGTTATCTTGCACCACCTTCATACACCGACACCTTCTCTCGCCGACCGTGTGCCTGATGTCGACTGGGCTCCTGAGTTGGAGCAGCTGTTGCAGCGAATGCTCTCGAAGAAAAAGGAAGAGCGACCCAACGATTTGCTCTCACTTGAGCAATCGTGGACAGAAGCGCTGGAACAGCAAAGCCAGCGAACTCCTGACCTCCAGTTTCCCGCCCTTCGCGCAGAGCAGCGAGTTGCTTTGGAAGCGGCGCCCCCCTCCATGCTTGGAAGCCTTCTTGCACCCAAGAACAAAGAGAGGGAGCAAGAGCCTCCTGTTGAGCCAGCCACCCTGAACGAGGACCAGGACACCGCCGCCTCCTTGCCAGGCACTCTTTCTATGGGTAGCTCGTTGAGGAGTGTCCCTGTTGTTGACATTGCTGAGGAGCTTGAGAACACAACCGAGTCGGACGAGGTTTGGGATGAAACGCAGACCATGGTCGAGAAGTCTCAACAGACCAGCCTCTTGGGAGCTGCTTCGTCGATGGTTGTGACAGCCTCCGACGAACGTGTCGATGACGAACTCCAGAGCACGTTGATGGATGATGCCCTGGAAGAGACTATGTTGGAGGAGAGCGAAGCCCTTTTGGAAACGGTGTTGGATGACGAATTGCCCATGGTGACCATCGAAGAACCCGTGGGGGCCGTCGAATGTGTGGATTCGTTACAACTTGATTGTGAAGTTGAGTCTAAGATGGCAGACTCTTCGAGCTTGGTCGTTGCTTCTACTATGCAAGAGCCTGCTTCAAAGCGTGGCTTTCATCCCGCTGCCGGTTTGCTTGTGTTCGGTCTTGGGGTTGTTTGCTCTGCCCTTGTTTTGTTGTGGATCTCCTCGTCAACGGAGAAAGTTTCCTCCCTGCCGAAAGCATCACAACTTCAGCCTCATCAGAACGTTCCTCGGCGCTCTCGCCGTGCTTCTCTTCCCAAAGAAGCTCTTCCATCGCGAAGGCTTGTGGTTTTGCACACGGCTCCATCCAAAGCCTATGTCTACCGAGAAAAAGACGGGCTGCAATTTTTAGGAAAAACGCCCCTCAAACTGTCAGGCAAACCCGGTGCGACATGGAAGCTCAGTGTACGAAAGGCTGGATACCAATCCCGTCGTTTGCTTGTTCACTTTAAGGGTCCCAGCCCGGCCAAAACCATCCAGGTCCGTTTGCTTAAGAAAACGCACCCCTAACAATCGTTGTTTTCAACGCTAAAGTCGTTGGGGATGGTTGGTCTTTTGGGGTAGACATGGTACACGTGGAAGGTCTTTCTTTCGCAGCAACTTTGTGTTCTCGTTTGTGTTTGTAACGTTGCTGAACTTGGAAAGCAGGATTGTAAATAGGGGCTTGTCGCTTCGTCTTGGCGAGGCTGTTTTCATGGGTAGGAGTTTCACGTGTGGAAGAATGTGAACCTGTGGCGTCGTGTGGTTGTTCTTTGTCTGGCTCTTGTTGTGATGCTTTCGGCTTGCTGGCATCCCGAAGACTCTCAGCCCAAGTTGGCCAAGGCCGGTGTCTATCGACTTCCGATTATCGGGGGGAAGCCCGATCTTCGTCACCCTGAAGTTGGTGCGTTGACCACCAACCAAAGAACCTTCTGCACAGGCACTTTGATTGCCAAGCGGGTGGTTCTCACCGCTGCCCACTGCGTGGACGCTGCTGTCGACTATGCAAAAAGCCAAACCGTACAATTTCGCATCGACGTCCCTGATTCATCGAACTCAGAAGGCTTTGTGAAGAAGTACTTCGACTTCGACGTGAAGCTGTTTAAGAATCACCCCAAATGGAACAAGAACCTTTCCAACGGTGGTGATGTCGCTGTAGGTATCCTTAAGTCTAAAGTTACGATTGCTACGCCCATGCCCGCGAACTTAACGCCGCTTTCGACAAGTTGGGTCGGGCGTAACATGTTGTTCCTGGGCTATGGCTTGATCCAGAGCACGCCGTCTTCCATCTCACCCAATCGCAAGTACGGTGTGGAGATTCCTATCACCGACTTGCGTGACGACCGCTTCACTCATACCGACAAAGGAAAAAGTGTATGCCACGGTGACTCTGGAGGACCCGCCATCTATCTCGTGAACGGACGCCTTCGCGTGATCGGGGTGAACTCCTATGTTAACGCCCCACGAGTTCCTGGGACCACCCGCTCCACATGCACAGGAACCGGAACTTCCATGCGCACAGACACCTACACAGCGTTCTTGCAGTCGGTGTTGAACACCTACGGGGATGGCCCTGAAACTTGCGAAAAGGACGGTGATTGCGGTCAGTGTGGTCAGTGCAATACAGGCAAGAAGCTGTGTGAGCCTGTCTCTCTTCCCGTCAATGACAAGGTCTGCAAACCTTGTTCTTCAGACAGCGACTGTGGAACAGGAAGATGTTACAGATTCAATGATGGCTTCCGCTGCCTGCAACCTTGCTCCACCAAGAACTGTTGCCCCTCCCAGCATTACTGTGCTCCGCTCAAAACCCAGACGGGTATCCACAGCTTGTGTATGCCTTTTGCCAATGCTTGCGAACCATTGGCTTGTTCTCGCGACAAAGATTGTGGTCCTGGTGAGTTCTGCGAAAATGGATTCTGCTTACCCCGAACAGTGGCGCGTCATCCCGACCTCTGCAAGCCATGCAAAGAAAGCAAAGACTGCGGAACATCCTTCTGTTATGGCTTGCCCGGCCAAAAACACTGCACGCAGGCGTGCGGCGCAGGTGACTTCTGCCCTCCTGGTTATGTTTGCAGTCAACCGTTTCCAGGTGTCAGCAAACACTGTATTCCAATCGCTGGCGACTGTCAGATCCCTTGCATGTTTAATGCGAACTGCCCGGCTGAACAGGTTTGCGTGCAGGGTGTGTGTCGAGCCAAGGAGGGTGGGGGCTATGGCGCTGCTTGCGACCCAGGACAATGCAAGAGTCCCTTAACATGTACCACGACCATCAGCGGCAAACGCTGCTTGCAACCGTGCAACCATCCCGCCAAATACGCTGGAAGCCGATGCGCAGGCTCCAGCTGCAACTCTGGCTTGTCTTGTTTCTCTCTGACCTCAGATCTTCGACTTTGTTTGCAAGGTTGCAACTCTTCTGCAGATTGTCGCTCACAAGGTGGAGGCCAGTGCTCCAGCGGTATTTGTTACTGTTTCGCAGACACCCAATGTGAGTCCGGGTACGTTTGTAACCAAAACTCCAGCCAGTTGGGAGCCTGTGCTCCTCGTGAGCAACAGCGCAAGTGTGACGCTCCGCTGACTTGCAGTCCCTTTGAGGGAGAGAGCTACTGCATCGATAACAACGCAGGAACGCGTTCGTTGGGTCAGCCTTGTGACCCTCTCAATCGATGTCGATCGGGATTGCTTTGTATCTCCACCACAGACGGTGGTATCTGCTTTGAAGATTGCTCGACCACACAACGTTGTGAGTTGGGGGGGGTGTGTTCACGGTTTGGAAATAGCACCCGCATTTGTGTGTGTCGTGGCACTGCGGACTGTCCCAAGGGTCGTAGCTGTCGACCTTACATTCAGCAAGGTTTGTCGCAATATGGTTTGTGCGAATTCCAGGGCTTAAGCAACCCCTGCATTGGTGACAAAGAGTGCCCCTCAGGGTTTCTCTGCCGTCGTGGAAACTGTATGACTCCCGAAGACGCTGAAAAGTTACCTCCTGATGAACCAGAAATGACGGAGGAACCGGCCCCTGAAGCTGGACCTGAACCTGCTCCAGAGCCGGAACCTGCTGTGGAAAAACCGTCACCTCCAGAGGCTGGTCCTGAGCCTCAACCCGAAGCCCAAACCAGTGAACCTGGTAGCGCTGAGGTGACACCTGAAACTCCAGGAGGAGGATGCCAATGTCAGGCCTCTGTCTCAGGGAACCTTGGAACCATTCCCTTGTTGTTGTGGATGGGTCTGATGCTTGTTGGCCTTCGACTTCGACGAAAGGAGACCCGGTAACATGAAACGGTTGACTTCATTTTCCTTGTCCCATGTCGTCGTTGTGGTAGGTATGTTCTTGCTCTTGTGGAGCTTGCCGCTTGCTTGTTCTCCACCTCCTGGCTCTTGCAACCAAGACTCCGATTGCCAGGGAGCGCAGCCTCTCTGCGAAAACAAACGCTGTGTGGCCTGCAGGTCCGATCAGGATTGTGGGAACAGCCAGAGTTGCTCAAACGGTGCATGTTCGGGGGGCGGAAAAGAAACCGTTCAGCCTACAGAGCCCGGCCCCGAACCTGCTGAGGAGCCTTCAACAGGTCCCGAGCCAACAGAGTCCTTGCCAGATGCTTCGGAGCCCGGCCCTGAACCTACGCAGGATGTTGGCTCGGAACCTCTCGCTGACGGCGATGGTGGTGTTGTCGAAGAAGCTCCCGAAGATGTGGAGCCGCCCGAACCTTTGGCAGAGCTTCCACCGACTGTCTTGCCTTCTGCATGCGCTCACACCCAAGATCCTTCTTGCTGTGTTCCTGGCACCTTGTATCGACGTTGGGAAGCGTTCACGTCCAACAGCAGCCGTTTGGGTGACATTCGGATTGCTGTAAGCCCTGACGGAAAGATGTTGGCCTCGGTCAACAACGATGGATACGTTGTTCGAGTGTGGGACCTCTCCACCCAGCAGTTGAAGTATTCCTTGGTGGGTCATACAAGCTATGTTCGTCATGTGGCCTTTGATCCCAAGAGTGAAGTGTTGGCTTCCGTTGGCTCCGACCGAACCGTTCGCTTGTGGAACATGAACGATGGCTCCTCCAAAAAGAACATCACCAACGCTGGAAGCACGCTGTATACCGTCAAGTTTAGCCCCGACGGCTCGATGATCGCGGCCAGCGGCTCCGACCGAAACATCCGGGTTTGGAATCGCACGGACTACAAACTCATGTACACCATGACAGGGCACACCAGTACCGTCCAATCCATCGAGTTTTCCACCGACAGCAAGATGTTGTTTTCAGGTTCCAGTGACAAAACCTTGCGGTTTTGGGATCTCTCCACTGGCAAAGAAACCCTGGTCAACAAAGACCACAAAGGCACCATCCAAGGTGTGGCTGTGAGTCCAGATGGGAAGTTGCTGGCGACCTGCACCAACTCTCAAGACAAGACGGTTAAGTTGTTTGAGTTGCCTTCGGGCAAGTTAGCTCGATCGATCAACGCCGAATCCACGACCATGTATGAGATTGCATTCAGTTCAGACAGCAAGCGTGTTGCGACAGTCTCCTACTATCGAAGATTCCGGACCTTTGATGTGAGCAACGGAAACCGTGTCCTGAACATTACGGGTCACAGCAACCAGGCGTTGGGGCTTGCATACAGTCCGGATGGTGGAACGATCTACACGGCATCGTATGACCAGCAGATCAAGGCATGGGATGCCTCCAACGGGAAGCTCAAATATACCTTGTTTGCCCACTTTGATCGGGTGGCCAGCGCCGTCTTGTCTCACGACGGTAAACAAGTGGCTACCGCTACTGCGAGATACAATGATATCCGTATTTGGGATGCTTCCAAGCGGACGCAGATCCGGGCTTTAAGTGGTCACACGGCGAGCGTTCGTTCGTTGGCGTATACCCCGGACAACTCCACTTTGGTCAGCGGTGGTACGGATGGCACTGTGCGGCTGTGGAACGTAACGGATGGGAAAGCTGGCGCAGTCATCAAAGCCCATGAATCTGTGGTGAGCCATGTGGCAGTAAGCTCCGACAGCAAGTGGGTCGCTTCAGCTTCGTGGGATGGCACCGCAAAGATATGGCAGCTGAGTGATGGTAAGCTCTTGTTCACGTTGACGGGCCACAAAGGAGTGGTCACCAGCGTTGCATTCAGCCATGACAACAAGTGGCTGGCGACATCCTCCATTGATCGTACTGTTCGCATCTGGGACACCGCCAAAGGTACCATGGTCCAAGAGATTAAAGGCCACAACGACTGGTTGTACCACTTGGCCTTTAACCATGACAGCACTGTGCTTGCAACCGCCGGTTGGAACAAAGAAATCAAACTTTGGAACCCCACAGATGGGAAGCTCTTGCGGACGTTGCAAGGGCACACGTCGGTTGTTCGTTGGGTGCGGTTCTCCCCCGATGGTTCCTGGCTAGCCTCTGCATCGTACGACCAGACTGTTCGCATCTGGAATGTCAGCAACGGCGCGATCCTTCGTCAGCTTTATCCACGAAGCCAATACATCAGCGGCGTCGACTTAAGCACCGACGGTAAGCTCATGTTGACGGCCGGTTGGGATGGAAACGTCGATCTGTATGATATGTCTCCTGGTGGGGTCGCAACGTTGCAAGCTCACACAAGCCCAGTTCATGCTGTCGCTTTGAGTCCTGATGCTTTGTTGATAGCTTCTGGGGCAGCCGATGCCTCCATCAAATTATGGAAAGCTACAGACCAGTCGATGGTGCGCGAGTTTAAGGGACATAAGTTGTCCGTGAACCAACTGGCGTTCCGACCGGATGGTAAGTTACTCGCTTCTGCATCCGATGATGGTACAGCCAAGGTTTGGGATGTTGCGACGGGAGCTATCGTTCGTACCTTTGCAGGACACAGTGACCGTCTCTCCAGTGTGGCTTTTCATCCCCAAGGTCAAATCCTCGCGACAGGTTCTTGGGATGGCTCCATCAAGCTATGGGAGTTGGCGACGGGGAAGATTCGGAAAACCATTCTTGCCAACAACAGCCGAGTTCTTTCCCTGGCGTTTAGTCCTGATGGAAAGCTCGTGGCTGCCGGTCTCTTCAACAGCCAAATTGCCTTGTTCAATGTGTCCGATGGTTCATTTCTGAAGAGTCTCCAAAGCCACAACGCTGGTGTTACTGGCCTTGCTTTCAGCCCAGACAGTCGACGGCTGTTTTCCGGTTCCTACGACAACACGGTTAAGGTGTGGGATGTCGCTGGAAGCAAGGTGGAGCGCACTCTGTCGGGTCACTCTCAACCTGTACAGGCTCTGGCTTTGAGTCAGGATGGCCTGCAACTGGTCTCTGCATCCTGGGACCAAACGCTGCGTTTGTGGGAGCCTTTTACTGGGCGATTGCGCCGTATCTTCCGTGGTCACACGGGCGTCGTGACTAGCTTAGGATTCAGCAAAGACGGTCTCTCTCTGGTCTCAGGCTCAGAGGATAACTCCGTGCGGGTTTGGTCTTTGATGGCTGCTCGAAAAGTTGGGATCTTTGTGCGCTTTGATGACCAGGTCAGCGGTGTAGGTTTTACGGCAGATGACAATCACTTTGTAGCAGCCTCCAACAACCGGCAGATACGAATCTATCGACGCTCCGATTGGAGACACATCCGAACCCGGTATGAACATACCAAAGAGGTTCATTCTATCGCAATGAGTCCTACAGGTGGGAACGTACTTTCAGGTAGCTCTGAGCCTGAAGTTAGCTTGTATGATATCAACGCCAACAAGGTGTTGTCATCTCTCAAACCATTCAAAGGTCCGGTGCGTGCTGTCGATTACAGCCCCGATGGGAAGTGGATCGCCGGTGGGTCCGATGACAAGAGCGTTGTGATTTGGCCTGCTGGACAATCGACTGTTCACAAGACTTTGCAAGGTCATACCGATCGGGTTACTGCTCTTTCATTCTCTGATGATAACAAGACCCTTGCTTCGGGTGGTGCTGACAAAGATGTCCGTTTGTGGGATGTCCAAACCGGGAACCCAGGCGCAGTCTTGAAAGGTCACACCGAAGCGATTGTGGGCGTTGACTTTATGAAGGGCGGAGTGACGCTGGCTTCTGTGAGTTCGGATGGTTCGCTGCGTGTTTGGGATGTGGCGCAGGCAAAAGAAGTCCACAACTTAAAGCTACCTTCTTCACCCACTCAGCTTGCCTTTTCTCCCAACGGCGTATGGCTCGCCATTGCCTTTGAAGACGGCAGAGTTGAGTTGCGAGAAACCAAGACGTTTGCATTGATACGTACCATTCGGTTTCTCCAAGTGGCTGCATCAAGCCTGGCCTGGTCCAAGAACTCCAAGATCATCGCCGTGGGTGACGCGTCTGCCTGGGTTACAATGTTTCAATGCGAATAGGTTGAGGAAGGAGTCTGGTGGCTTTGAGGAAGGGGGCTTCTCTGTTTCTCGTGGTCAGCGTTTGAGTTGGTAGTTGAGCATGTCAGCAAACATACCCAGCACCAACATTTGGACTCCTGTCACAAACAAAACGACGGTGGAAACATCCATCACTTGACCTGTCCAAGCCCAGCTTCCAAAACCAACACCAAAGCTTGCTAAGAAGAACAGCACGGCGAGTGGAACAAAGACGCGCAGCGGGTCGAAGTACATGCTGGTGCGGAGAATCAACTTCACAAAGTTCAACGTATCCGCAATGGGCCGGATCTTTGAACTTCCTTTGCGCTTGAGATAATCGATGGGCACGTATTTAACGGCGTGACCTGTGGACAGCGTCGCCAGGGTGATCGTGGTCGTGAATGAAAACCCGTCGGGAAGGATGTGCAAGAACTGCTTGACCACGCTTTTGCGCATCAACCGCAGGCCGCTGTTCAGGTCGGGGATCTCAAAGCTGCTCAGGTGAGAGGCAAGCTTGCGAAGGACCCACTTGGGAGGTCGTCGAATCAAAGGAATGTTCGTGTTCTCGCCAATCCTGGCGCCAACCACCATGTCATTCTCGTGACGATGCTCCAACAAATCTGGGATGTGTTTGTTGGGGTAGGTTCCGTCTGCATCCGTAATCAGGATCCAAGGGTACCTCGCTTGCTGGATACCCGTCTTGAGAGACGCACCGTAGCCACGGTTTTTGGGGTGTCGAAGGGCACGGAGCCGCTCACCGACAAAGGGTTCAAGTTGTTCTGACGTTTTGTCTTTGGAGCCATCGTCCACCACGATAACCTCGATCGGAAGAGTGGATGGGAGAGTCTCCAGCATATCCAACAGCTCTTGAAGTACGCCTGCGATTCCCAACTCTTCGTTGTAGGCGGGAATGACGATGCTGACGCCATCTTGGGGCTCGTTCTGTTCCAGGTGGGGGTGTGTGGCTGAGTCCGTCATAGTCTATCGCTTCCTTGGGTTGAGGTGCTAACTCCACTGGTCGGAGTAAGGATTGGGTTCGTTAGGGTAACTTGATGCCTTGGGCATGAAAACAGAAATGGCGTTTGCCTGTGTCGTGAGCGTTGACTTGGAACTCCACAGTGACAGGTTTGTTTCGAAGCGTTGTGGGAAGGTTGATGCGGAAAGGAGACCTCTTGGAGTCATCTCGGGTTTTTCCCGTGTAGCTTCGTTTTCCGTTGATTCTTACTTGAAACGTAACCGAAGGGGCATGTTTACGGAAGCCTGTCTTGGCTATGCCAAAGTAACCTGTCATCAGGTCACCGACAACCACATTTTTGTATTGTAGGACGACGGGGGTTTGTCGTTGTGGGTGCATCCAGATGCACTGTTTCCACTCGTTGTTCCCAAGTCGGACTTGTTTGACGTAAAGGTGCTGCCAGTCTTGGGGTCCGCAGATTAATCGGTTGAGAGTGCGTCGGCACTCTTTGCGTTGGTATCCTCGATAGGCTGTTGCTTTCTTAAACTTGCTCAGGAACGGAAATCCAAGAGTGTATCGATGGGCTCGTAAAAGCGGGTGTTTGTAACGTTGCCCTGGATTCCAAAGAGCGAGGCCAATCCCAACGCCTGCCACAATTAAGATACCGCACATGAGTACCATACGAATCACATACGCGTAGCGAGTTTCCCATCCTGTGAGGCTGTCTTGGAAGCTTCCCAGGCTCTCCTTCAACCAGACAACTCGGTTGGAAAGGCTATCCGCCCAGAACAATCCAAAAAGGAAGGCGATACCCAAAACGAACACACCCAGGCTCAACCATTCCACCATGCCTCGGCGGAACCGAAAATGATAGGTTCCAGGCTTCAAGGGAACAGTCATAAAGCCTGTTTGCTTGGAGCCGTTGACCTGTGTCAGCAACAAGGGAAGAGGGGACCCATTGTGCGTCGCCGACCAGCGCGGAAAGTACGAGACGTTCAAGCGCAGCTGTCCCTGCGAACCGGGACCCGCCACCAACACAATGTCTTCATCGCTGAACGTTTTGAGCTGAACGGAGCCTTGTCCTGCCAACACCTGGAAGGGGTTCGGTTGGTACCCTTTGAAACGATAGACATACAGCTGGCCGATTCGTTTGACCAGCTCATACTTCTTGGAAGAAAGCTGCCAACGAGACAACAGATACAGCACATTCAAAGCCTGCAGCATGGTGCTGGAGTCTTTGTCCATCTTGTAACGAAAGTTCGTGGAGGGAGTGAAGCCTATCTTGTAAATGGGAACCTGAAGCTTTGGACCCAAGTCAAAGAAGGAGTGAGTGTGCTTGCCTACATACAAAGCCAAGCGAAAGAACCCTCTCTTGCGGTCCTGAGGAAACTGTTGGAGAGCCCAGTTCACAAAGGCTTTCTTCTCAATACGGTACTTGTCGTCTTTGTCCGTTTCCAAGTCGTCTTTGATGTTGCGTCGGTAGATGTGCTTGACGTGTCGCTCCATGTAATGACTCACCAAAGGATACAGCACGGGGGCCGCGAGGAAACCAACCAGCAAATACCGAACAAACACAGGCCAGGGGTTCCATGAGGCTTCAACTTCTTGGGCTCCTTGTTCTAGGTTTTCTTTGGGTTGTTCTTGCTCTGTTGGAGCGTCGCCTGTCTCCTGTTCGTCTTCGTTTTTGCCTTGTTTGGCGAGGTGCTTGAACAGGACGACCACGCTCACCGCGCACGCGATGAAAAGGTAGGGCTTCAGCAGGACGGCAAATCGCTGGAACTGAATGTTTTGGAGCGACTTGAGGAAGTCGATGAGGTGGAAGCCTTGAAGAAACGACGACGAACTTGTAAGGAGGAGCGTGAAGGACAAGAGCCCAAACAAGAGGGGAAAGAATCGCCTGGAGAACAGCATGACGAACAGCCCAACCACGCCAAAAGCAAGGATGGCCGGCCAGGTGCCTTGGAGCAAATCGAGGGTATAGATGCCTTTGCCCATGCGGAACGTATCCCACCAGGGGGCACCGTACGATTGGGCGTAGTTCTGCGTGGAGAAGAAGGGGAACAGCCACAGCCCTCCCAGCGACAAACCAATGGAGCCGCCCAACAAGACCCGTCCCATGGCAAGCAACCAGCCTTTTCCACCTTTGACCAGCCATCGAACCACGATCGCGACTGGCAAGACCACCCCAAAGTGAATCAACTGAATCGGGTGAACCAACAACGCAAGACCCATCCACAGCCCAAACCAAGCTACGGAGCGCCAGCTTGTGGATGTCAGCACATCGTTCAGGTGGGAGATCGCAAGCAGGCCAAACCCAAGAGACAGGCTCATCGGCCATACGCCCCACTGCGCCGTAAAGACCCATCCACCCATGCGAAACGAGCCAATGTCTGTAAGAAACAGAACCGCTGCAAGGAGCCCAACGGTTCGGCTGTAGCCGCGGCTAGCGCAGCGAAAGACGCCGTATCCTACCACCAAAAAGTGAAGCCAGAACGCTGCAGCGTAGGCTTGTTCAAGGTTAAGAAATCCAAAGCTCAAGCCGCGGACAAAGAGAGTGAACAAGTCGGAGCCAATGGGATACAAGTATTGCGCAGGGTACCCAGCAAACCATTGATGGCTCCAACCCCACAGCCGACCTTGTCCAAGAAAAGCATCTTGAAGCTGCCAGGCTTTCACAAAGTGAACGGTGTGGTCTTTGTTGATAGGCCGGAGTCCTTGTGTGACTTCCGGTAACATCAACGCCACAATCACGGCCAGAGCCGACAGGCAGAGGACATCCATCAAGCGCTGTCGCCAACGCTCGTTAAGGAAGGTTTTGGTTTCCTCGTTTGATGTGGCGTGAAGGGATCGCTTCTCCCGATAGCGAAACAGAGTTGCAAGGCTTGCTGTGATCAGCCCTGCTCCCATCCACCAAAACGGCGCTGCATTGCGAAGCAAGGCAAGCCCGCAAAATAACGCAACAAGAGGGAAAATGAACCATTCAGCGAAGCTAGGTTTGTTGTTGGAAGCCATCATAACTCAGTGGTTGAGGGGGTCAGGGGCGAAGTGGGGGATTGCTTTCCTCTGTTCAAACACAACTCAGTTGGATTTTGTTGTGTTGAACCGGATGATGTGGGGAGGAAGTTCCAAGGTCTTGGAACGATTTAAGTCGGACACATACGAGTCCAACTCGCGCCAAGGCAACAGCGTGGACTCTTGGAAGGTGTTGGAGTTGGCAACGTAGATGGAGGTTGAGTCTGAGGCCGCGGCCATGTGCTTGAACCTTAGATTTTCCTTGCTCGCATCAATCGAATCGCGGATCTCGATACGGTCCTCGTGGAAGACAAACTCTCGCCGGAAACGAACCTGGGTTCGGGGCTTGCCTGTAATCAAGATCTTCTGAAGCACGGACCGCACAGCGTTGGCGTTAAACCGACCTACGGTGAGGTTCATGGTTCGGAACAAGATCTGCTTCACTGGGCTCGACAACGGCGAGCGACGTCGTGAAAAGAAGCCTTCGGTCACAAAGGTGCTGTCATCGGGCCGTGGCGCAATGGTGGTTTGTTCATCCACAAGGTGAGTGACAAGTGTTTCTCCACCCAACGTTTGCAACATCAAGCCGGTGTCGCTGGCGTAGGGACCGTCTTCCGTAAAGACCTTGAGGACTCCACCTTTGGCCATCGAGAGGACAGCGTAGTAATGGGGAGTCTTCTTGACATACAACTTGGCGTCATCAAACCAGCGAGCGAACGAGCCTCGGTTTTCTTCCAAGGTCCCATGACGTGCGGGGTTGTGATCGAGCCAGGCTTGCATCCAGTCGTACACGTAGTGGGCACACATTCGGTTGTCGTCATTGTAGTAACGGCGACGCTCTGGAAGTGCCCGCTGTAGGTAGGTCTCGGCGATTTGCGTGGCGACCGGTGTGAAGTGAGACATCACCTCAAAGCCGTGGGGGTAGAAGTGGTAGGTGTTGCGGCTTCCATACTCTCCGGCATACGAGCCGTCTGGGTGCATGAAGTAGGCGGCAAACTCCACCGCTTTGACCAGAGGTTCAATGAGGGATTCGTCCTTGGACTTCTGGTAGAGCTTGCTGAGGAAGGCGATGGAGCAAGAATGGTAGCCTGGGTCGGCTCCTTCGTATTCTTGGAACCAGCCTTCTTCATGCTGCCAATCCAGAGTGATATCCCGAAAGTGGTCCGAGCCTTTGCGGTACTTCTCTTCGCGGGTCAACAGGTAGACGTTGTACAACGCGAGCGCAGCAAAAGCCTGGTGGTTGGCAAGCTGTCCTGTCTCGTTGTTGTTGAGCAACCAGTCACCGCGCTTTCGGAAGAAATCGAGCAGGTCGGGGCGGTTGAGATCCAGGACCAGGTAGCTCTCCGTCATCGCGTAGGTGGAAAACACCAGCGCACCCAGCGCCCGCTCAAAGGGGAAGTAGTCGTCGCACGAACCGTCTCCGTGGGAAGTCTTGACTGCAAATTCAATGCTCGCGACCACCAACTCTTTAAGCCGTTCAACTTTGTAGTAGGGGTTTTGTGGGAACGGGTGCTTGTACGCCATCGCGAGGGGAAGACAAAACTCCTGGTTCATCCCGCAGGGAAAGTCGACCGTTCGGTAGTGCCAGAACTCACGGTCAAAGCATCCGTAAGTGGGGGAGAAGCGGTTCTTGTCGATCATCGTGATGATGCGAGGTAGCATACGCAATGCTTCGTAAGCGTACCAATCGCGGTCTCCCGGCTCCGGTTGGGGAAACCGTGTGGTGTTCTCAGGGTTGCGCTGAAACTGAAGGGACTCAGGCGCCTGGCTCATGGTCATTGTTCTCCGAAGCTACAGGTTGAGGTTTACGAAGTTCATGCAAAAAACGGAACATCAGGGGGAGGCCAAGAATCGACGGGTACACCGTGGTCACAAGGGCGTACGTAAACGTCCCAGCCAACAGGTTGGATTGATTGGGCATGGTTTGGCTGGAGATCCAGACGAGCGAGATAAACACCGCGTCGCGTGTGCCCATGCCTGCCAATGTGATGGGGATATAGGCCAAAAATAAGGCAATGGGCCAGAGGGTTACGACCTGGGAGGTTGGTATGTTGGCCCGAAAGATCCACAGCAGTGAGGTGGTGATTCCAATGGCACCAGCCCAACCCAAAAGAGAGAAACCGCAAATAAGGAAGAACCGTCGAGGTTGGTTCTTCAATTCGGTGAACACTTGGAAAAAGCGACGAAGCATCTCACTTCGCTTTTGCAGCCACTTCCAAGACAAGATCCAATCCAGGCGTGTTAGCAACAAATAGACAAGGAACCAAAGAGAGAAGAGGGCTGCGAGCGCGGTGGCTCCCCACAACCACAGCCCGGAGAACAGGCTCCCGAGCAGGGTATAGATGCCCAGAGATTGCAGGTCGATGATTTTTTCGCTGATGACTGTGCCTGCCCCTTGTGCGAGGGGAACCTTGTCTCGAATTGCCCAGGCTCGCAAGATGTCACTCGCCCGAGAAGGCGTGATCAACGCAAGCGGCCAGGTCGCAAGCATGGCGTAAAGGATACGGCCATAGGACACGTTGTATCCCATTGTACTTACAATTAAATGCCACCGGACCCCGGCGATCAACACGTTGATGGTCATCCAAACCATCGGGAGCCAAAACCAGTTCCATCGAGCTTGGCGGAACGTGTCTCCCATGCCTTGTACGCCTGAGATGTGTCGCACCAGCACAAAGACAACAAGGCCAGTCAACACCAAGGTGAGGATCCAACGCCTCCATTGTTTGGGCTGGGTGGTCGGTGGCGATTCCATCGCTTCGGATGTGTTTAAGTTGTCTTGGTTTGGTTGGGTCACTTTGGGTGCCGATCGTAGGGTCGCGTTGAATACCGTCGGTTTGGCTTGTTCGTTCTTGGGTTGCGAATGGGGTCAGGTCCTGAAGGGGCAAGGTCGAAGTCTCGTTTGCAGGAGAACGCCACGCGCAAAGTGCAGCAAACATGTCGAAATGTGGTGTCTTTGTCAACGGTGTTTTGGATTCATGACAAAGAATTCATGGGGCTTTGTCTGGACTCTCAGGTGGGGAAGGGGTATACAAGACCCCCATGTCAATTCCTTCAATCATCTCAAGGTACAAAGGAAAGTATCGATGAATCCAGTTGTTTGGGATGTCAATCGTGTCCTCTTTAAGCTCGGCTCCCTGGAGTTCCGTTGGTACGGAATGCTGTTTGGGCTTGGCTTCCTTATCGGTTACTTCATCATGCAGTGGATGTTCCACGAAGAGAACAAACCTGCTGACGAGGTCGAGTGGGTTCTGATTTACGCCTTGGTGGGGACCACGGTGGGCGCCCGTTTGGGACACTGCCTGTTTTACAATCCGTCTTACTACCTCAGCAATCCCATCAAAATTCTCAAGATCTGGGAAGGTGGACTGGCCAGCCACGGGGCTGCCATTGGGATCTTCCTCGGGTTCTACATCTACGCCCGCCGGCGGAAGATCTCTTACCTGTGGGTGATGGATAGAATGGCGATTGTCACGGCCTTGGCCGGATGCTTCATTCGATTGGGGAACTTGTTCAACTCCGAGATCATTGGATTGCCCACCAACGGCGGCTGGGGCTTTATCTTCAAGAAGGTGGACAACGTTGTTCGTCACCCTGTGCAGCTCTATGAGTCCATCGTTTACCTGTTTATTTTTATCTTCCTTGTGATGGTGTACCGAAAGAGAAAAGGCCAAACTCCCCACGGTATGATCATTGGTTTGTTCATGATGTTGGTCTTTGGAGCTCGCTTTTTCCTGGAGTACATCAAGACCCGTCAGGCGGCCTTTGGCCATTCCTTGCCGCTGACCATGGGGCAATGGCTGAGCATTCCCTCGGTGATGTTCGGAGCCTGGATGTATTGGCTGTCCAAGAAAAACCCGTTACCCGCAAGCGCTGAGTTTTCTTCTGCCGCTTCTTCCAAGCCGAAGAACCAGAGTTCGTCCCAAAAAGGCAGCTCGGGTGGCTCCAAAAAGAAGAAAAAGAAAAAGAAGTAAGTGAGAGGGAAGCGACACGGTTCAGGGGGTTGCAGCTTGTGCTGTGTGGACCGTGTGGCTCGAAGAATGGGGTGAGAGCACATCGGGAGCGAAGCGATGGGGAGCTGGGGAACGTACGGTTCGGCCTTCCTTCGAATCGTACGGTTCCGCCGTCAAAGAGGGGCACCGTCATGGAGAAGTTTTCTCCGTAGGTGAGTTTTTGTTCTTCCAGGATGCCGAGGGCAATCTGCTCACCCATTCGGATCGACTCAATGTAGTCGGTGAAGTAGTGCACGCCTGCCCAATCCCGACCGATGGAAATGTTGGAAGCCAA
>SBHC01000082.1 GCA_006226375.1 Deltaproteobacteria bacterium
TTTCAACGTTGAAATCACCGATGAGAAACGTTCGCTGAACAAGATCGGCGGAAGCGCCCCCTGTGACACCCGCATTTTGAAGGGTAAATCTGGGGAAACAACGATCCGCGCCATCATGGTGGACGACAACCAAAACGCACCCGAAGCGATTGACTTGGAAGGTCTCGACAAAGAGCCTTTTAACTTGAAGCTTGAAGCCTTTAAGGTTGTCACCGACGATGATGAAAACGCGAAGATCCGCGTGTTCAGCCATGAGACCGGCGACGAAGTGACAGGAGCCACTGCCACAGTGGAAGTGGTGCAGAGCGGTGAATTGGGCATCCAACCCAACCCCCGTAACCTTGCGCTTCGACAAGAGTCTGACAACCGACGCGTGCCCCTGGCAGTCGCTCTTCTCATTGACATGAGTGACACCGCCCTGTCCCAGGACAACGGCGCACTTCGTACGGCTGTTCCTGGTAGTTGGGTTCTTGAGAACTTCAACACCGACTCCATCCGCGGTGACTTCGACATCTTCTCCACCATCCTTGTCCGCAACGATGACCTCTCCGCTGGTGACATTCTGTTCTTCCAGTGGGATTACGAAGAAGACAAGTACTACACCGGTCAAGACTCCTACAAAGGTTTCATTTACACCACCAAGCAATCCCGCGACCTGATGTCCGAGAAGTTCATCAGCACGGGTAACCCTGTTTCGGCAGGAAACCCCCCGATGTTTGCAGCCATCTCTGCTGCAGCCAAGGATCTTCGCGAGCACGCACGCGATGGTGGAACCCTTCTGTACAACCCCAACTTGATTTCCATCTCTTTGGAGCGTGACGTTGCTCTGATCAACACCAGCAAGCAAGATGCGTTTCCCCAAGCTCAGCAACGTATCCGAGGCTCGGGCTGGACCGATCTGGAAGACAACACGACCGCAGACTTCGTGCCCCTTCAGGCCATCCTTTGGCACAAGCCTTTCCCGCCTGACGTGACCAACCCACCCTCCCAACAAGATTGGGACGCTTACGCTGACAAGGTCTGTGACCTCGTTCGCGCCGGTGGAGCAAGCAAGAACATCTACTTCGGTAACTTGTTCCCAATCATTCGTCGTGGCGCACGTGACTTCTACAAAGAAAATCTCAAAAACGCTTTGGATATGGCTTACCAAGCCTCCAAAGGGTACGTCACCCTCAAGGTCAAATACACCTTGGGCGGCGCTGGCATTGAGTCTGGAAAGCGTTACAACATCGGCTTCAAGCTGCAAGGTACGCTGCTCGATCAGACGAGCCGTAACGAGAACTCTCCCTACATCTATCTGACCGTGGAAGCGAACTAAACGACGAACCTCTTCCCTCTCGAACCGCACACCATAGCAGATTGTTCGAAGGGTACTTTCTCGTTGTGACATGTGAAACGTTGCAGGGGTGCCAATCGCCCCCCTTCTTCTTGTTCGAACTCTCTACCCTTTGATACTGAAAAGTGGTTGATGATGAGACGCCTGATTCAAATTCCTGTGTTGTGTGTATCTCTGCTGCTTGCTGTGGCTTTTGTGTTGACCCCCTCAACCGCCCAAGCGCAAGAAGCCAAAGTTGTAATCAAAAAACGAACCTTTACGAAGAAGAACAAGGTCGAGATTGGTGTCTTCGGTGGCTGGATTCCCAGCAACCCCTTTGTCACCTACGTCCCTGTTGAAGCTCGTATTGGCTTTCATGCTGCTGAAGGCTTTGGCCTGGAGATCACCGGTGGATTGTACCCCGGTTCGATCGGTCGCAGCCCTCTGAAGAACACTCTCAACGAAGATCTCAAACGATTCCCCCACTTTCTGGGAGTCAAACTCTTCGAACAGCAAGTGTTCTACGCCAACCTCGACCTCCACTGGACTCCCGTTCATGGGAAGTTTCGATTCGCAGGCCTCAACACTGTAGGCTATTGGGAATTGTTCCTGCAGTTTGGTGGCGGTGTGACAGGCGTTTACGGCGAAGAATACATTGGCCGCAAAGCCAACCCCGATCTCAACCCCATTCAACTGCGCCCCACCTTCAACGTGGGTGCCGGATTCCGACTCTGGTTCACTCAATGGATGAACCTCCGATTCGACATCCGAGAGTATCTGTTCCAAAAGCAGATCGGCCGCGGTGGTCTTTCACAGCACCTGTCCATCATGGTTGGACTCAGCTTCCTGATCGGCTAATTCTTACGTCTGTCACCCCACCTCGCACCACTGTGTTTGGATCGAGATGAATTGTTGAGGCAAAACTCATGTTGAAGCGAATTCTACTTACCACCCTCACCTGTTTTTTTGTACTCGGAGGATCATCGGCCTGGGCCGCAGATCCCAACGATAACCCCTTTGAAGCCGGTGACCAGGCTGTCCAAGAAATCGCCAACGGCTTCTTTGTTGACGCCGAAATCGGACTCCTCACCTTCCTCGTGTTGGACGGAGCCAAGATTTACCGCCCCGGTGCCATGGTCTCCCTCCGATTCGGTGGCTACCTCGGCAAAAACTTCACCCTCTACGGCAAAGTCGGCGGGACTGTAACCGGTAACACCAACTGTTACACCGCTCCCTCCCAATGCCCCGACCGAAACTTCCGCTCGGACTTCCCCACCGCCACCACCCTCCGCGGTGTTCCACGGCAAGGGGTCTCGATCGTTGCAGGTCTCGGCGCACGATGGTACTTCCTCAAACTCCAAGAAGAGCGCTTCCGCTTCTTCCTCAACCTGGAAGCCCTCCTCCAAATCATTCCTCCCGATAGCATCCCCCAGGACAAGCTGGACCGGATCGCATCCACCAGCTCTCTTGAAGAGATCTCCGCTCACACGACCACCGCCATCGGTGGCGGCGGCGGACTCGGCGTCGGCCTGGAATACTTCTTCATCCTCAAGCACTTCTCTGTCGGACTCAACGGTATCTTCTACTTCTTCGCGACACCGTTCATGCCCGGCAATAGCCTCCTCGGTGGCTCACTCCTCGTCTCCTTCGACATCAAATACACCTTCTAGTTCCCCTCCCCCCACTCCCATCGTTTTCATATCCCCCACATTCCCATCATTTCCATAAACCCATCATCGCGGAATACATCATTCCATCGTGCGTGTATCATCCATGCCCCAACGAATCGTTGGATCATCACGTCGCATCATGGGGTGGTATGTTCAACGAACGCATAACGCCATGATGCAACACCAAACGTTGGCCTGATGTTGGGTCAATGACAATGTTGGGTGTAGATTTGAAATTCGATGGAAGGAGAGGTGGAAGAAGGAGGAGAGGGATGAAACCGAATCAATCTTGAGGAGGAGGGACAAGAACTTCGCGGGGCTTGTTGCCGATCTGTTCACCCACAAGACCTTCTCGTTCCATCATCTCTACAATACGGGCAGAACGATTGTAACCAATACGAAGTTTACGCTGAAGATAGCTAATGGAAGCGTTTCGCGTCCGCAAGACGATGTCCACAGCTTTGTCGTACATTGTATCGACGGGCATATCTTCATCAACGTCCTCCTCTTCTTGAGAGGCCAGGATCGCTTGGTTGTACTCAGGGCTACCTTGTTTCTTGAGGTGCTTTACAACCCGGTGGATCTCTTCTTCCGAGATGTAGGCACCGTGCAAACGAATCGGAATGCTTGAGGTCGGTGGCATCAAAAGCAAGTCACCAGAACCCAAAAGTCGCTCAGCACCTGGCTGATCCAGAATGGTACGGGAGTCAATCTTTGACTTCACCTGAAACGCCATTCGGCTGGGGAAGTTCGCTTTGATAACACCCGTCAAGACATCCACAGACGGACGCTGTGTTGCAAGCAACAGGTGAATCCCTGCAGCACGGGCCATCTGCGCCAAACGTGCAATGGCAAACTCGACCTCTTTCGCAGCAACCATCATCAAGTCGGCCAACTCATCAATGACAACAACGATGTAGGGCAGAGACTCATAAAAGTCTTTGCTCGGTTCATCGGGCAAAAGCGAGTCCAAGTCGAACTCTTCGGACTCTTCTTCCCAATCGAAGTCTTCAGGGTTTTCCAACTCCGCTTCCCGAGCTTTCTGAATCTCATACCAGTTGTTGTTGTGCGCCTCCATCTTGTCGCGAACTTCCACACGCTTCTGGATCAATTTGTTGTAGTTCGCAATGTTCCGAACCCCAGCCCCTGCCATCAACGAGTACCGACGCTCCATCTCAGAGACGGCCCAGTTCAAGGCAATCGAGGCTTTCTTGGGCTCTGTTACGACAGGCAACAGGAGGTGAGGAATTCCATCGTAAATGGAGAGTTCCAACATCTTTGGGTCGACCATCAAGAACCGAACATCCTCCGGCGAACAATGGTACAACAGGCTGCAGATCATTCCGTTAACACCGACACTTTTACCACTACCGGTAGTACCAGCAATCAGCAGGTGAGGCATCTTGGCGAGGTTGGCCACGTAGGGGCTGCCTGTGGTTGACTTCCCAATCGCCATCGGCAGCTTTGCTTCCGTTAACGCAAACCTGTCATCGGCCAGAATCTCTTTGAGATACACAAACTCTCGGTGTTTGTTGGGAATCTCAATGCCGACAACGCCTTTACCAGGAATGGGCGCAATCACTCGAACCCGGATCGCATGCAGTGCCATCGCAAGATCGTCTGCCAGGTTCGCAATCTTACTTACCTTAATTCCGGGCTCAGGGAGATACTCATAAATGGTGATGACAGGACCTGGAACAATCTCTTTGACCTGCCCTCGTACACCAAAGTTCTCAAGAGTGCGCTCCAGAACCCGAGCATTCTCGACAAGATGCTCCGGCATTTCATCGACAGCCTCAGGTGGCTTGTAATCGAGAAGCTCCAGAGAGGGCGGCTCATAACCGTTCTCTCGCCAAGCCGGAATTTCTTTTTTCTTATCAAGCTCAGCAGGATCTTTCGCACGAACACGACGGTGGACAACTGGCCCTTCGGCAGAGCCTGTGTCTTCAAAGTCCTCCATCGCATCAATCGCGGCTTGAAGGACTTCGTCTTCGTCATATTCGTCTTCAACAAATGAATCTTCAGAAACAAAAGAGTCGACCTCATCCTGCTCGGGATGACCTGTATCGACTGAGGAAGATCCCTCAAAAGAATCAGCCTCAAGGATCATAGACTCTTCCGTCTCCACCGAAACAGGCTCTTCTGTTTCCTCGTCCACGACTTTGGAGATGTAAGACTCTTCGTACGAATCTTGTTCATCAAGCTCCTTGGCAGCGAGCTGTGCCCGCTTGTCTTCCATGGCTCGTTTGAGTAACTCACGAGCAACAGGGGAAGAATGCGAAGGCTCCGAAGCTTGCTCTTCCACAGGAGGCTGCGAGTCGGGTACGGCTGCAATCGCCACATAACTCTCAACGACCTCTACCCCCGGCGCAGAAGGCAAGCCATCCATTGCAGGCAACGGGCCATCCTCATCAAACCGAGAATAGGAGTCGGACACAGGTTCTCGGCTCTGCGTCTGTACTGGCTTGCTCGATTGTGACGCTGCTTTGCTACGAGACGACCGAGACTGCACAACAGACGGCTCACTCACGGGAGCAACGCTCTCTTCCACAGAGTGATGTGAACGTTGGTGGGGTGCAGAAACCCGCTCCCTCGACTCCACACTCTCCTCACGCACAGACGCGACTCCAGCACTGGAATGAGCTGGCAGAGAGGTAAGACTCCGTGAAGGTCGTGAAGCCAAATCCTGGGTACTGGGTTCAGTCGGCTCAAAGGCATCAAACGAGTCCGTTGTTTGTGGTGCAATTCCTTTTCCAGACTCAACCTTCGAGCTTGGCGTCGCAGGTTGAGAGACAGCCTTACTCTCCTGAGCAAGGGATGGCTCCTCATCAACAGAAACCTCCGGTTCGACCGACGTTTTGGAAGGTTTCACAGGAGAAGCTTCCACAACAGGAGCGGCTTCCACTTTCCTTTGAACTGGCTCTTTCTTCTCAGCCTTTTTGGGTTGAGCCTTTGCGACAGGCTCAGGTTGAGCCATGACAGGCTGGCTTTGGGAAGAAACATGTGAAGCGGTCTGCTGAACCGGCAGCTCCTGAGCAACGACAGGTTCTTCAGAGATAAGGTGAAGTTCAGCCTCTTCCAAAGGCTCCGAGGAGCTTGGGGAAGGAACCACAATTGCAGCAGCATGCTGGGCCGACGAGTCAGCAGAATACTCCTGCGACTCCACAAACCATGACTCCTCCATCATTGAATCAGACACACGCTCGAACGAAGAAGACTCCTCCATCGAACCATCGAAATCAGGAAGAGGAGAGTCCACCAAGACAAAATCGTCGCCTTGTGCTGGCGTAGGAAGAACCTCTACCTCGTTGACAGGCTCAGGTACAACCTCTTGAACAGGTTGTGCAACTGGCTGAACAGGTTGCGCAACTGGGATTGTGGGAGCTGGAGGCTGCGCAACTGGGATCGTGGGAGTTGGAGGTTGTGCAGCCGGAACGGTAGCAACCGCGACAGGTTCCACATAATCGGGATGGACCTCTTCCACGGTTTGAACTTCAACAACTGGCGTGGGTTCAGCTGGCACAACAGCTTTGACTGCCGTCACAGGAGCTTGCTCTTCCACCAAAAGAGGATGGGTTGCTACAGTATGGATGCTGGACTCTGGAACCTCTTCACGGGTGACAGATTCCGCATGCTCTTCCGAAGTTGCTTCTTCCCAATGAGTGTCTGCGTGAAGTTCAGACTCAACCATCGGATAGGCTGTCTCCACAACAGGAGCAGAAGAGGCAGGCGCAGCAGGAGCAACATCCCGAGTCACTTCAGGGGCGACAAAAGGTTGGGCTTCAGGAACCGTATGACCGCTGCTCCAATCGTACAAAGCCAGGGGCTGTTCCCACTGTGAGAGGGTCGCATGGTCTGTTGTGTCCCCTTGTTGAGGTGCCGGGTTGACTTGGGGAGTAGGGCTTTCCGCAAGAGGAGTAACTTCCACGGCCATGTTCTGTTCAGGGGTGTTGGTGACAGTCACTTCCTGACCAACGTCCAAGGTCGGCGGGATGTATACAGCTTTGGGAAGAACAGCCGACTCCAAGGGAGGCATGGAAGGTCTGGGATTGAGATGGGATCGAATGTCCTTCGTTGCATCGGCTGGCTGGGCCTCCTCTTCGACCTGCTCCGCTGACCAAAATGACGACTCTTCCGACGAGTCATCCACATGCCCCAGATCATGGAGACCTTCCAGATCTTCGTCGCTGTGGAGAGATCCGTCACCTCGAATGGCTTCCATCTCAGGCGGCGTCAATTCCGGCAGTTGAAGACCTTTGGATCGCTGCTTGCGTTGGTCGCGCATGCTCTCGTCCCAATGGCTTCGCTGCAGCCAGGAACTCTCCAACTCCAAGGCAGGTAACTCCGAAGGGTATCCATCAGCGACTGCAAGCTGGGGCTCTTGTTTCGCCATCCTTCGCTGCTGACGTTCCCATCGCCACCGCGCCCAGCCATCACGCCAGTCGAGCCATCGTTCGTACGCAATCATTGTTTGGGTGCGGAACCGAGGCTCGAAACGCATCCAAAGCTTCATCAACCAACCAGAAATGGAAAAATGAGTTGTCCACACTATCGCCAGCAACAAGCCAAACAGCAACAGCAAGGACGCTCCCAAGACCCCGGTTTGGTTGGAGAGAGCCTCACCCAGCCACATCCCCCACAGGCCACCGGAGGAATGCCCTCCCTCCATCGTGCCAAGCCACAGATGTCCCAGGCCTGCAGTGAGAAGGGCAAACAGGGAATACCCCACCAGAGCAAGGACGCTGAGCCGAAACTTTGCCTTCAACAACATCCCTGCACCCAGCCAGCAAAGCACCAGCACAAGCAAGTAAGCATGAAGCCCAAAGAACTTGAGTGAAAGGTCACCGACGTGAGCACCCCATGCCCCCAACCAGTTTTGGATGGGAGATGTCCCTGTCACGCTCCAACAAGGATCGTCGGGATGATAAGAGAGCAAGCTCAGCGCCAAAAACAAAGCTGCCAAGAAGGAGACGATCGCCAACGCTTCACGTAATCGAGTGATAGGTCGTTGGAATCGGGAAGAAGATTGCGGATGTGACGGGTTCATACACTCCTCGCTGCGGTCAACCATACAGGTCAGGATCGGTTGGAGTCCCTCTCAAAAGAGACACGGGACAGTTGATCATACCGAGGGGTTGGCCGACTCAGCAAGTTTTTGACAATTCTATTCAAATTCGCTATTCATACGGAACTTTCTGGTGTTGCAGACGATGCAACAATCGCCAAACAGGCAACACCAAACGGTTGAAGCACGACCGCCCAACACGCTTCTCGGGCGGCTTAATTCGTGTCATTCACGGAGACTCTCATCCATGCCCACACAACCGAAACTTCTCCTCATCCAGGCTCGCCTTGACGATGACCCCATGCGTCTCCATGAGCTCTACGCCTTCTGTGAGCAAACAGGGCTTCCTCCAGAAGCGTTTGTTCCCTTCAATGTCGTCACTCAAACCCCACAAGCCTCCACCTTTGAAGGCATTGACGCTGTCATGGTGGGCGGCAGCGGTGACTTCTCCTTTGTGAAAAACGAGCTAGCGTTTCGGGATTTGATGTTTGGAATGATCCAAGACGTCATCGACAAACGAATCCCAATGTTTGCGTCTTGCTTTGGCTTCCAAGCCATCGTGGAGACTCTCGGAGGAAAGCTGGGACGGATGGAAGGCGACGGAGAGGTTGGCACCTTCACCGTGGAGTTGACCGAGCAAGCCGAGCAGGATCCAGTGTTCGATCACATGCCACCCAGCTTCTATGCGCAGCTGGGACATCTCGATGAAGCGGTTGAATTGCCTGAGAACTGCATCAATCTGTGCCGAAGCGAACTCACTCGCCACCAGGCTCTGCGGATCAAGAACGCTCCAGTGGTGGCCACCCAATTTCACCCTGAGCTATCCAAACAGGCCAACCTGGAACGGTACATCCACTACATGTCCCATTACAAAAAGCCCGGAATCAGCCTGGACGAAGCCATCCAGCGGGCCGAAGAAGAGTATTTTGAAAGCCCCGAAAGCTCCAGCTTGATCCGCAAGTTTTTGCAGGTCGAGTTGGACTTCGTTCCCGAAGATTAAAGGCACCAGATTGAAACCTCAAAACCTCGACATGGAACCCAACCAAGGCCAACCTCGCCCCACCCTCTCTTCCAAAGTCCAACGATTGCAAGCCCTCTCCCGTGAGGAATGGCAACGCGATGACTGGCGCTGGCAAATGTCCCATCGCCTGACCTCTTTGGACGACCTTCAATCTCTCTGGCCCGAATGGACCCCCACGGAGAAGCAGAAGGAGGTCGCCCAACGCTACCCGTTTGCGTTGACTCCTTACTACATGTCGTTGATGGAGCACCCTGGTCCAACCGACCCCATCGGACGTATGGCGGTTCCCCAGGCTGAGGAGATGAACGACAACCCCGCGCTCTTTCGGGATCCACTCACCGAAGAACCCAACAGCCCCGTACCTGGATTGATTCATCGGTACCCCGACCGCGTCGTGCTCTTGCTCAACGGCCTCTGCCCTGTGTACTGCCGCCACTGCACCCGCAAACGGCTTGTCGGAATTGAAGTCGCAGCAGCCAATCGCAAGCAGATCGAAGGCTGGGTGGATTACCTGAAAAACACTCCCTCGGTTAAGGATGTCATTCTTTCAGGAGGTGACCCTCTCACCCTCAGCGATGACCGCCTCGAAGAAGTTCTGGCGGCTGTACGAAGCGTACCCAGCGTGGAGATCATCCGGATTGGAACACGGATCCCCGTCTTAATGCCGATGCGGGTCACCCCAGAATTATGTCAGATGCTGGCCAAGTACCACCCGGTTTGGGTTGTCACTCACTTTAACCACCCGAACGAGCTATCCCCTCTCGCAGAGCTCGCTTGCCTGAGACTCCTGGAAGCAGGTTGTCCCGTTAACAACCAAGCCGTTTTGCTTCGTGGCGTCAACGATCATCCTGACATCATGGAGGATATGCTTCGCCACCTGATGCGAATTCGAGTCCGTCCCTACTACCTTCACCAATGTGACTTGATTCAGGGAATCGAGCATCTCCGAACCCCTATTTCTCGGGGCATTGAGATCATGGAAGCCTTGCGAGGTCGCCTCGGAGGACTCGCCATCCCTCAATATGTGGTGGATCTACCCCAAGGCGGGGGAAAGGTCCCCATCCTTCCCAACTACATCCTGAGTATGTCCCCCACCAAAACGATACTCCGGAACTTTGAAGGTCGAATCGTGGCCTATCCAGAGCCAGCCTTTCATCCTGACGAGAACCATCCTCCACGACGTGAACGGGGAGGCCTCGCGGACCAGCTCTCTGGACACCACCCAGGGCCTATCATCCCCAAGTCCTCCAAATAGAACAACCCAACAGAATCGTTTAGTACAGTCGGATACGAACGCGGAAGACCTTGTTGTATCGGTCGATGGTCAGGGTAACCGTCTGTCCCACGCGACGCTTCTCCAGGTATTCAAGAAGGTCATTGGCGCCGCGAACTTTTTTGCCGTTCACTGCGGTGATGATGTCACCCAAGATCAGGTCACCGTCGATGGTTTCCCGAACACCGCGGAGCCCCGCTCTTGCAGCCGGTCCACGAGCAGAGACCCTCGCGATCATAACCCCATACTTTCCAAGACTCCGTACGAAGTTGGGATCTTGGATAATCATGATGCCAATGCGAGGACGTATCAGTCGTCCGTGCTTAATTAATGATGGGACCACACGGTTCACGGTGTCGACAGGGACCGCAAAACCAATGCCTGCGTTCGCCCGGGATGGACTGTAGATCGCGGTGTTAACGCCGATCAGTCGCCCCGACGAGTCCAGCAATGGACCTCCAGAGTTTCCGGGGTTAATGGCCGCGTCGGTTTGAATCACACCCTGAATCGGACGTCCTGTCAGAGATTTGATCTGACGGTTGAGGGCGCTGACGACCCCGACGGTTAGGGTTCGGTCCAAGCCAAAAGGATTTCCAATGGCATACACCTGCTGTCCAACCTGAAGATTGGACGAGCGACCTACCACAATCGGGCGTAACTTGGAGCGAGGAGCCTTAATTCGAAGCACTGCGATATCTTTGGAGGGAGCGGTTCCCACCACCTTGGCGGCCCACGTCGAGTGGTCATACAGACGGACTCGAACCGCGCTGGCCCCACGAATCACATGAAAGTTTGTAACGATATGACCCGCTCGGTCCCAGATAAAACCGGTCCCTGTTCCACGAGGACGCTGGTAGACATTCATCGTGAAGAAGTCGCGTTGACGCTGAAGCTTGGTGATAAAGACCACCGACGGTGAATTCTTCTGGAAGATTCGAATGGTTCGTTTTTCCCCAGAGTTCAAGCCGCGGCGGGGAGAAACACGCCTCGCGTTCACCTCAGGAATGTGCCAATACTCGACGACATACCAGGTCGCAGCCGACGCCAACAACGCGCTGAGCAGCATCCCAGTAAAGATGCGACCCCACAGCTGCGAACCGTTGATGCTTGCGTACGGTGCCTGCTGGTGTGCGTATCCTGGATTGTTGGATTGCGAATGTTGTTCAGAAGCCATCAACCGATTCTCCGCCATTTTGACTTACATATGAAGCTGTCATCCCACCCACATTCGAGTAGGGTCAATTGTGGACAAAAGTTCGACAAAAGACAAGGGGGTGACCGGGCTCCAAGACGTCCATCACGTCTTGACATCCGGAGGATGGCTGTGTTAGCTACATCCTTTCGCGACAGTAGCCCCAACCCTCATTGTAAGCATTGGTGCAGGCACCTATACGAATGGTTTTGCGACCGGAGGTTCGATTGTGAGTCAAGTGATTGCGACAGATGTGATGAACGAGCAGAAAAGTACCCTGCTGTGGGGCTCTTCTCGGCTATCCCCCCTGGTGTATGCAGCGTTAACCTGTGTCATTGCTTTGGGCCTCTGGGTCGGCTCAGCGACGTTGTCTCCCAACACCGCTCAAGCCCAAGACACAGGACCTGTGCTGGAACTTCACGGTTACTTCCGTTTCCGTGGAGACATCTTCCAGAACATGGCCCTTGGCTCTGCTCCAGGTGTTCCGCCCGAAGACATTACGTCCCCAGGATACACCCGGCCCACGTTCTTCTGGTTCCCCTTCTACTACCCCATCAGCGCCTACACCCCGCTGAACGGGAACGACTACAGAACCCAACTCCGCGCCAACCAGCAAAATGAGCAGGATTTCCCTCGCACCTTGGCCAGCGCGAACATGCGCTTGCGCTTAAAAGCCACGCTGCGTGTGGGAAAAGACATCAAGATCTTCACCACCATTGATGTGTTGGACAACCTTGTCATGGGCTCCACACCCCGTGGTTTCAACGGTCAACTGCAAGATCCGTTTGCGCCCCTCATTGGTTTGAGCGACACCCAATTCCCACCTGAGTCTGGCGTCAACGCGATGCTCGACAGCATCCGGGTTCGCCACGCCTACGCTCACATTCTCACTCCAGTGGGTGTGATTCGAGCCGGCCGTATGCCAAGCCACTGGGGTCTTGGTTTGCTTGCGAACAAGGGAATGGGACTGAACAACGACTACGGCGACACCGTTGACCGCGTCATGTTCATCACCAAATTGTTCAACCACTTGATCATTCCAGGGTTTGACTTCCTCTCCTCTGGACCTATCAGCACCCGTCCGCAACAAACCCGTTACATCGGTCAGCCCTTCGATTTGGATCCGGCTGACGATGCTCGTCAGGTCTTGCTTGCTATCGCCCGTGTTGACCGAGGCAACGACCTCCGCAACAAGATGGAAGACGGCGAACTCATCATCAACTACGGTGTATACGCCGTGTACCGATGGCAGAACCTGACCTCAGAATGTGACCCCAACTCCACATGCACCAACCGCGACCTCGATCCCTCCACAGCCGTCAACAACGCTGGTCGTCACCCCGCTGAGATCGCCCTCACCAACCGTGGCGCTCAAGTGGGTATTTTTGACGCGTGGTTCCGGTTGATCTGGAGCGAAAAGCTTCGCATTGAAGCTGAATTCGTAGTCATCGTAGGTGAAGTGGCCAACGCTCCGAACGGAGAGCGGCTCAACATTCTGCAGTACGGTGGAGCCTTGGAGTTCGAGTACTCGTTCCTCCAAAACGCCCTCCAACTTGGCATCAACGTGGGTATCGCTTCGGGTGACAACGACTTCTTCTCTCGATGGGGCTTCACCTTCGACACCGACAACAAGATCAACAACTTCCGGTTTGACCCGGACTACCAAGTGGACATGATCCTGTGGCGTGAGATGTACGGCACCATCACCAACGCGTTTTATGCCAAGGCGATGTTGACCTACAACTTCGATGGAAACCCTTGGCGTGAAGGCGTCAACGGTATCGGTGTTCGCGTGGCAGGTATCTACTCCCACGCGCTCATCCCCGAAGCAACTCTGGGTCAGGCCGCTCCTCTCGGCGTGGAGCTCAACGCTCACATCAAGTGGGCCTCCAAAGACGGTTACTCCCTCGCGGTGGATTACGGTATCCTCTTCCCACTCCCAGGCCTCTCCTTCGCAGAGATCCAAAACGGCCAACGTGTGGAGCGTATGGCAGCCGGAATCGCTCAACGCATCCAGATCCGCCTGGGCGTCAACTTCTAAGACCTCCTGGTTTCCCCCCTTTCGCTTCCCAACTCAAGCACACATCCCATCACTCTCCAGTTGCAGAACACACCGTTCTTCCTGTAAAGAATGCGTGCGTTTTGATACGGAGAATCTTGGTTTTGACCCCAACGAACTCAAACGAGGAAGTCATCATGTCCACACAAATCGTTGTTCACGGAGCAGCCGGTCGTATGGGGCAACGTATTGTCGCGTTGTCCACCGAAGGAGAATTCCAGGTTGTGGGAGCTGTTGACCACAGCGAACACCCACTGCAAGGCCAAGACATTGGCGAAGCTGCCGGAGTGAAACCTTTGAATGTGTCGGTGTCTTCCGAGCTCAACCTTGAGCAAGGCCAGGTAGTCATCGACTTCTCCCACCCTTCCGTGCTCCAGAAAGTCGTGGACGCGGCCTTGTCTTCCAAAGCATCCCTTGTTTGTGGCACAACCGGCCTCTCTCCTGAGCAGATCGCCATCCTGGAAGAAGCGGGCAAACAGATCCCAGTCTTGTTCAGCCCCAACATGAGCGTTGGGGTCAATCTGTTGTTTGTGATCGCCGAGCAAGTAGCCCGCTCCCTTGGCGAAGACTGGGACACCGAAGTGATGGAAATCCACCACCGTTTCAAAAAGGACGCTCCCTCAGGGACAGCCATCCGCTTGGCCCAGCACATCGCAGACGGACGAGACCTCAGCCTGGAAGAGAAAGGTCGCTACAGTCGCGAAGGTGGTGACTGTGAGCGGCAACCCCTTGAGATCGGTGTTCAGAGCCTCCGCGGCGGTGACATTCCAGGCGAACACACAGCTTTCTTTTGTGGCTTTGGCGAACGCATTGAACTCACACACCGCGCCCTCACTCGCGACATCTTTGCTCGCGGAGCCCTCCGGGCAGCGTCCTGGCTCGACGGCAAACCCGCCGGCTTCTACAACATGTTCAACGTCCTTGGAATGGAGAGGTGAGCCAGGCTTACCTCGCCTTTGGTGCCAACCTCGGAGACCGCTTCCAGGCCTGGATGTTTGCCCTGAGCCAACTTCACAACACGCCAGGGTGCAAGGTGGTGGGGTACTCTCATCTATACGAAACAGAGCCTGTAGGCGGACCCGAGCAGCCGATGTTTCTCAACGGCGCGATAGCCTTAGAAACAGAGCTTTCCCCAGAGTCGTTGCTGCGCCGAATCCAAGAACTCGAACATCAACACGGACGAACCCGTGACGTTCACTGGGGACCTCGAACCTTGGATCTGGACATCCTCCTCTACGATGATCTCGTCCTCAACCTGGAAGCTCCGCTCCCCTTGGTGCTTCCTCATCCCAGGATGAACGACCGTCGTTTCGTTCTTCAGCCCTTGTGCGATCTGGCATCGGACCACAAGCACCCAACGCTTGGAAGAACATGGGGGGAGTTGCTGTTGGCTTGTCCCGACACATCCTCCGTGCTACCGTACCGGGAACTTTCGTCCCATCCTGGACACGAACCCAATGTGACATCGTCGTAAACGAAAGTTGGGAGAGCCCTTGCGCCTTTCACTCCCCAACGGTTCGTTGACTTTCGCCATAGACCTTTGATGGAAAGGAACTTTGACCTTGAACAAACTGGTTTTGCGTTCGTCTCTCGCCAGTCGGATGCTCCACTGGATTGGAGCCCTTGGTTTTCTCATCAGCGCTGTGCTGATCTACATCTTTGTGTTCTTTATTCCCTACCAAGGAGCCACGATGAACGGCTGTCCTTCGGTATGTGAGTATCCCACAGATTGCCGTGTCGCGGAGTGCGGGAGCCCTCGTGTGGCAGCGTCCTGCGACCCCGAAACCAAAAAGTGCGTGATGGGTGGCGGACACTCCAGCTTCTTTAGCGCGTCCTCGATTCTCAGCCTCCTGCTCATTGGATTGGGCTGGCTCGGCGTGGCGCTCTACAAGAACAGCCTCACGTTGGAGGCCTCCGAAAACGGCATTCGCTTCTCACGAATGGCCTCCCAAGACATGGATATCACCTGGGACACATTTTTGGGGATCACCTTTCACGGCGTCACGAATCGATTGGGGCAGCCGCTCACGGTGTACTCCGTCACAGGTGACGCAGGAATCCTCTCCTACATCGTCAAAGGACTTCCGCCCAACACATCCACACGCGAGATTGAGATGGGTGGCTTTCTCTTCCTTAACATCTCCCAAGAAGAGAACGAGAAGTTGCTCGCGCTCATCAAAGAACACACCGACCAAGCACCTGAACCCGAGCGCGAATGGTAACCGCTAAGGCAGCGCAAACTCCGCCAGAATCAAACGGTTTTGGTGGTCCACCTTGATCGTCTTCCCTTCCCCATGAACCGTTATTCTTCCCTGTCCCTGTGACCACATCCCCACATACAGTCGTAGAACATCACCGGAAGCGTACGCTTTGGGAATCTTCACTTTGTAATCATCCTGAACAAACTCTCCGGCTTTCCAATAATGAAGCGGGTGAGTACCACTTGCGATAGGGTGGTCCAGGTTGATGAAGGAGGTCTCTCCTTTGCGTCCCAAGTGAAAAAACAACCGCCAGCGTCGAGGAATCCGTCGCAGCGCTTGAAACACCACGCTAAAGGACAAAACTCCACCTGGCTTAACTTCGTTTTGATTCAACGTCGCTCCAATCACCTTCACGTAAGAACCCAGCCTTGCACCCGAAGGCAACTTCACTTTCGGCTGGAAACGTGTTCGCAAAGACTTTCGACGTTGCACTACATCTGCACGGTAAACCTGGTTGACAAGCTCCCGCCAGACAAGCAGGCCACGAACCTCTTTCCGAGAGGCAGGTCGAAGAGCTGGCTTGTCCCGTTTTGTTTTGCTGGTCCATGAAGGCAACGTTCGCCAAAACGAGGCGCCGTGATAACCCCGAAAGACAAGCTGCTTGCTGCCTTCGATTCGAGAGAGACAGCGAAGGGGTGAGCGACATACGCTGACCCGCTTTCGCCCAGGAGACACGTTGTGTGAAAGAGGCTTTCCAGGCAGACGCCCTCCCACAACGGTGAGGCCAAGGCGCTCCATCAACGTGGGAACAATATCAATCTGATGCCTGGGCCCCTTAATGACCCGAGGTTTCTCCAACTCTCCCGGACCTGTGAGGAGGAAGGGAATGTGCAGGTTGGAAGGACGAAGCTCACCCTCTGGAGAGCGAACAGGATTCTCAGAAGCACCGCGCAGTCCAACGACAACAAGGATCGTGGATGCCAACAGTTTCCGACGCTTGAGCTCGGCATACCATTGCTCCAAGACCTTGTCCTGGTAACGAAGAGCGTTGCGATAACGCCGTTCGGATGCGGTCTTCGCGCCCAAGTTTTGCTGAGGGTAGCCTGGTGGTAAAGCGGACCCTGAACGAGCCATCTGCATCGACCAGGTCAGAAAGAAGGGCTGTGTTCCCTTCACCGCTTCGTCGATCCAGGCCAGAACAGGCTCCAGAAGAATCTTATCTTCATAGGAGGTTCGCTGGGCCTTCGCAAATCGACTCGCGTCCAGATCTTCGGAGCCGACAAAGGTAGAAAAGCCCATGTTGTAGATGAGAGATTCGCGAGCGTTGTCAAACACAGAGTTAGGTTGAAAAAAGGCGGTGGTGTAGCCCAGCTTCTTGAGCAAGGTCGGCAGGCAACGGGCTGGGAGACCGTCCGCTACATTCCCCCACACCTTGTTCCCCATACTTGGATAAACGCCGCACAGCAACGGCACCCAGGCCCGCAACGGATGAGGAGTCAAAGCCACCATCGATTGGGTTCGCCAGGATCGCTTTGCAAGTGAAGCCAGGAATGGGGTGGTCTTTCTCTTGGGATTCCCCATTGTTGTGGAGGCCAAACGCGTGGAGTCCATCGCAACGACAATGATGTTGTACCGCGGGACGGTGGACTTGTTGATCAACTGCAAACTTCGGGCTGAGAACGGCTTCTCCTGACTTTCTTGGAACAGCGAAGATTCCCACCACGGCATCGGTGACTGCTTCAGAATCGACACCCAAAACGATTGCTGTGTAAGAACGGGAAATGGGGGTGGAGAAGACACCGGCGGCACCAACAAGCCGATGAGAACGGTCGGCCACAGCCAGGACGTGTTGGAAGATTCAGTCGTTGTGGGTTCTTCGGTTTGTTTGGAGACAAACGCCAATCCCAAAATGGGAACAGAGGCCAAGCCCAAAGGAACCAACCAGAACCAGCGCAAGAAGGTGGGCAGATCTGGAAACGTATGGAACCAACCCTTCTCCATCCATTGATGCCAGAGCCAGACAAGCAAGTTCCAGTCAGCGACGCTGCCTATCGTCCAGAAGCACAACGCCTCCATGGCAACAACCATCATCATCCCAAAGCCAGACAAGACCAGGAGAAGGACAGCCCCACCCTGCGCCCAGGCTCGCGGAAGTTGCCAGATCCAGGTCAGGATGCCTCCCCACAAGAGAACCAGCAAGAGATCCCACCGAACCATCACCAAGAGATACAAGGGAGAAGGCGGGGCATCAGCCAGCACATAAAACTGCCAGGCTTTGAGCACTCCAAGGACTGCAACAGGCAAGCCCAACAGCCCCCAAAGCCCCCACCACCATTGCCAGGAAAGCGGAACGGTTTGTTTTGAAGTCGTCTGTGGCATGGCACCATCAAGCAATGCAAAAGAAAGAATGGAGTTCAGATCGTTCGTTCGTACGGTGTTCTGAGAAGCTTGAACCTATCGCATCCCACCAGGGACTGCAAGCAGAGAAGCACACTGAAAAACAGGAGGACAGCAGGATGGGTTTGCATCCACCAGACACAACTCCCAATGCTCGGAAGAGAAAGGGTTGTCTTTTCGACAAGAGCATGGTATGTTCTCGCCGCTTTTTTCAATAAGAATGGGATAGTGTTTCTGCTCCCTACGAACATAGACCTGCGAACGGAAAAGAGGCCTAACGTGGTAAAGATAGCTAAGAAGAAAAAGACCCAACAAAAAACCAGCCGGAAGGATCTGAAAGGACCCGACCAGTTCCAAGAAGCCACAACCCAAACCGCAGATTGGCTGAACGATAATCGCAGCCAAGTCATCGGCGTGTTGGCAGGCATCCTGATTCTCTCGTTGGGCATCTACGTGTTCCGCGTCGTCAGCGCAGGTTCCGCACATGCAGTGACCAAGGAACTCACGGAAACGCTGAAGATCATGGAAGGCAAGGTCGAAAAGAAAAAAGACGACAAGAAAAAGAAAGACGCCTCGACAGATAGCAGCACAGATGACGCAAAAACATACGCCACAGAGAAGGCCAAATACGAGGCCGCAAAGAAAGCTCTGGCTGGACAGTTGAAGCAGCACTCTGGCAAGAAAGCCGCGGCTTTCCTCCACTTGTACATGGGTCACAGCAAGTACCGTTTGGGCAAGCACGAAGAAGCCATGGTCGACTACAAAAACTTTCTTTCCAAGTTGAACAAATCGGACCCTATCTATATCTTGGGCGTGTCCAGTCTGCTCCGAGCTGCAGAAGCGAGCAAGAAAGACGCGGAAGGCGTGAAAGCCATGGAAGACTTCCTGAAGTCTGGCGCCAAAGTGTTCCGTCCCCTTGCAGCCCTCCGTTTGGCCGAATACTACGAGCGAAAGAACGACACCAAGAAGGCCAAAGAGTACTACAAGCAGCTTGCAGAAACCAAGTCGTTGGAAGCCCTGGCAGGTACCAAGAAGCTCTCGCAAACGCTGACCCAGATGCAGACCAAAGCAAAGCGACGCCTGAGCCTCCTGCCCTAACCTACGAGTGCAACAGACCATCATGCGCCTCCCCCGAAGCTTTCGTCTCCGCTCACTCTGCCTGTGGGTGGTCCTTGTGACCTCCAGCCCTGTACTTCTTGCTGCCAGTTGCAATCCCCAAAAATGGCGTCACGGCGACGTTTTGGGAAGTGGTGCCTTGCGGGGAGATCGACGACCGATCCTCCGCCCTCGTTGGCGTCGCGGCATCAACCCCGATCATCGGTTTGAGCCGCTCACCTGGAAGCTGGCTCCCGAAGAGACATCGTCGCCTGTGGTAGATGAAGTTCACAACCTCGTCTGCGTCGGAAGCGAGCGACAACGGGTCAGTTGCATCAAGCAGAAAACAGGTGAACACGCCTGGACCTACAAAACACAAGGTCGTGTGCTGGCCAAGCCCATTGTCCACGAGCGCGTCCTGTATGTGGGTACGACCAGCGGTGTCCTCTATGCTCTGGAGACCCTTCCAAGCAAAAAGAAAGAAGACCGGCTGAGC
>SBHC01000056.1 GCA_006226375.1 Deltaproteobacteria bacterium
AAGGTTGCAACCTTTGATGTGGTAAGGCTTCGCGTCTCTTTTACCCAACAACAAACCTTGCCAACCCTTTACCGACGGACCCGATATAGCTATTACTTCCTCTCCGAATGCTACGGGATTGTCGGTACCGTGGATAGCAAAGACTACGAAAGCAACACCCAATTCACGGAAGCGGCTCGCGTAAAGATCATCAGTCAGTAACTCCCCCTGCTTTGTTTCAAATTCCGCGGGGGAGTCATTTCCCCACGAGGTAGTTATGAGTTTCCCCCCTCCGTTTTATCGTTGGCGCCCTCACCCTTGGCACGGTCTCTCTCCAGGACCTGAAGCACCCGAAAAGGTGCAAGCCTATATCGAGATTACGCCGTTTGATTTGGTGAAGTACGAGATCGAGAAATCCACCGGTTATCTGATGGTTGACCGACCCGTTCGAGGCTCTTCGCAGCCCCCAACCCTGTACGGTTTCATCCCGCAAACGTACAGCGGTGAACGAGTGTACAAGCTCTCTCCCAAGTCGAAACGAGGCGACGGCGACCCCATTGATATCTGTGTCTTCAGCGAACGTCCCATCAACAGGGCTGAGGTGATTTTGACAGCGCGTGTTGTTGGCGGTCTTCAGATGATCGACAACGACGAAGCCGACGACAAGATCATCGCCGTGCTGCAAAACGACCCCTTGTGGGGCGATGTCAACGACGTGGCCGATATGCCTTCCACCCTCGTGGAGCGGCTTCAGCACTACTTTACAACCTACAAATACACACCGGGTCAGAAGAACACCACGTCCATTGAGACCATTTATGGGGCTGAACATGCTCACAAAGTGGTGAAAGCTTCGATGCTCGACTACGACGAAGTATACGGAAGATGAAACATTGGGTGAGATTTCTCTTGATGATGGGGCTGTCCCTCTCGCTGTCTGGATGCGTAGTGTTCCAGACCAAACCTTCAAGGTTTAAGCCCGAGAAAGACGGAGCATTTCTCACCCTCTCGTTTCGTTCCAAAGGGAAGCCAACGCGAGCCTGGAAGGTCCACTACAGAGAGCGTGGCAAAGTTGGAAACCCAACGGTTGTGATGATTCATGGGTACGGGTCCTCCAGTGTGGTGTGGCTCCCCCTCATGTATTCGTTGGAAAAGTTGGGGTACCGCACTCTTGCCATCGACCTTCCTGGCTTCGGGCTCACCGACAAATACCCCGGTGACTACAACACCCAAACGATCGCCAGCCGTGTGGCTCAATTCATGGACGCCAAAGGTGTCAGAAAAGCCGATGTTCTGGCCCATTCGTGGGGAAGTTCGGTCGCCCTCTCTCTCCGCATCCTACATCCCAAAAAAGTCAAACGGATCGTCATCCACAGTGGCTGGGTCTACAGCGCCCAAATTGTCCCGGTGATACGCTGGTCCAAGCTCCCGCTCATTGGCGAGATGATCTATGGAATGTTCTACAAAGAGCGACCGGGGGATAAGTTTGCGCAGTCAGTCTACGACAGCGAGCGACTGGTCACCCAGCCAATTGTGGAGAGGATCAAAGAGTCCTTGAATCGGCCTGGAGCGGTAGCCGCCGCTCTCGCTGTGGCCCGTGGGATGGACTTTTCCAACATGGAGAAAGAGTACCACACCATCGCCAACCCGACTTTGTTGATTTGGGGCAAGCAAGACCATGTCGCCCTACCCTACTACGGCCGAAGGTTGGTCACACATCTGAAGAAAGCACAGCTTGTTTTCATCGACCGCTGCGGGCATATCCCGATGCTGGAACAGCCCTACCTGGTGAAACAATACGTGACCTCGTTCCTCGGTCCAGCCAAGCGAGCACAGGATGAATAAGATGATACGGTTCGTCACTTATCTCTCCCTGGGGCTCACGTTCCTCTTGGCTCCCTATGCAAGTTGGGCCGCCAACGAAAACGCTGGTGCGCTCTCTGATCCGGCGGGAGAAGGTCGCCCTCATTACAAAGATGACGCCAAAACTACCGACCTTTCCATCAAGTTCCATATCCATGGCTACTACAGGATGCGGTGGTCCTTGCTTCATCAACTGGATCTAAATCGAGGGCCGACTCCTTCAACAGGCCAACCGATTTTCCCTGTAGCTCCGAGCAAACAAGGTCCTCTGAACACTGCAGACATGCGGCTCCGGTTGGATATGAGCCTGGAAGTTGCCCGCTCTGTCCGTGTGGTCGTGAGGATAGACGCCCTAGACAACCTAGTGTTGGGCTCCACCCCTCTGGGTCTTCCGCGAACAGGACAGGTTCCGAGCATCATCGGGACGAACAGCCAAGACTCTCCTTCGCAAGGAGAGAATGCGTTCCTTGATGCGATCAAGCTTCGTTGGGCCTATGGAGAGGTTCTCCTTCCCATTGGCTACCTCGCTGCAGGAAGGATGGGCTCCTTAACGCCTTGGGGCTTGGGTGTCTTGGTTCAGTCAGGAAACGACCTGGATGCGGACTTCAGCGACGCAGGCGACCGCGTTGTGCTTGGGCTGGCTCTCTTCCACCACCTGTTGATTCTAGCGTATGACTTCAGCGCGTCAGGCCCTATCATTGGCACCCAAAGCGGCACCTACCTGGACCAAGACCCACGCGACGACGTCCGCTCCTTTGCTGTCGCCTTTGCCCGCTACGACACCAAAGAAGGCATTCGTCGCAAATTGAAAGCAGGCTACACCGTTGTCAATTACGGGCTCTTGTTCTCCTACCGCTACCAAGACCTGGATGTGCCCACCTATTACGAGGGCGCTCCCGAAAACAAAGCGGTGTCGTCCAGCGAGTTGGTGGAACGAAACGCCTGGAGCTTTGTCCTGAGCCTTTGGTTCCTCCTCCGAACGGCATGGGTTCGTGTGGAGTTGGAAGCTGTCTACGGACAAGGCGAAATTGGAAACAGTTCGCTCCTTCCGGGTGTTCGCCTCACAGAACCATTGACCAGCCAACAATTTGGTGGAGCCCTACAAGTTGCCGTGGCTCCCCCTGCAGGACGATGGGGCGTGGGCGTGGAATTGGGCCTCGCTTCCGGTGACGACGCGCCTGGCTTTGGCGTGGGCGCAGCATCCCCCAACCAGGCAAACACCCAAGCCGGCGACATCGACGGACCGCAAATCAACTACCCTCGCGACCGAACCGCCAACAACTTTCGGTTTCACCCCAGCTACAGGGTGGACCAGATCTTTTGGCGACGAATCATTGGCCAGGTCACCGACGCCTTGTATGTCAAAGCCGCCGCCCACGTCGATCTAACTCGTCGTCTGCGGCTTTGGACCTCTGGCCTTTACTCTCGCACTCTCCACGCCACCACGGCACCAGGAAACGATAACAACCTTGGTATCGAATGGGACACAGGCCTTCGGTACAACTTCGACCCTGGCTTTGAAGTGCGATTTACCTTTGCTGTCTTCTTCCCCTTTGCTGGGCTACGGAACGTTCAGCTCCAACTGGACCCGGAACCCGCCATCGCCACACACCTTGTGTTGGGATATTTGTTCTAGACTATCGGTAGGATGTTAACACGATGAAAAACCAACCATACCGACGAACCTTCCTGCTCTTTGTGGGCGTTCTGTTTGTTGCTCTCACCTTGGCTGCATGCGGGAACGGAAACAATGGAGGTGAAGGCTCAGGCCCAGAACCGGCGCAGCAGGACAGCGGCCCCGACGACAACACCTCCCAAATTGATGCGGCTCCCACCTGCAAAGGCAACAACGACGGCGTCATCGAAAGCAGCGAAGTCACCTTTGCTTTGGGAGTTTCCGTCAACGTATTGCGCAACAAGCCGGGAACGGTGGTGGCAGTCGACCACGTCGGCAAGCTCAACGACAAGCAAGTCCGAGTGTGGGATTTTCGCGAACTTCAAGCTGACACCTTTGACAAGGTCAGGACCGTAGACCCCACAGGAAAGTGGTTCCTCTCCACCTTTCCAGAGGCCAACCTGCTGGTCCCCATTTCGTTCACAGGAATCGAAGGAACCACCTACCAGGTGCTCCGTTACAGCGGAGACCTTCTCCTCTTGGAAGGCGTCGCTTCAGACAAAGAAACACCGGAAGCCCAAAAGGTACTGTTGCCTTACGACAACCCTATCCCACTCCTCCGTTTTCCCCTACGTGACGGGAAGAACTGGATTGTCAAAGCCAACACCAAAGGGAACGTGGGAACCCTCCCAGTGTCGTCTGCAGACACCTACGACATTAAGGTGGAGGGACGAGGTTCTTTGATCTTGCCGAACATTCAGTTTGATAACACGCTACGAATCTTCACGACCGTCCGACAAAGGCTGATTGGAGGACAAACCCGCCAGCTTTACCAGGTCCTCTTCTTCCACGAATGCTTCGGCGAAGTCGCCCGCGTTGAATCCAAGGACAATGAATCCAACGCCGAGTTTAATCGCGCCCCCCTTGTCCGCTTTATCTCCTTCTAGTCCTCCACATCTCCCTTGCATCTTCGGGCCAGTTAAGTAAGGTAGGGTCTGCTTTCTAGTGACCCACATCCACAACCTACGAGGTTCGAATGTTCGCCCGACTTCCTTCTCGAATGCTCCCAGCTCTGTTCCTTGTCTTTGGCCTTGCAGCTCTTGGTTGCAAAACCAAAGCCAAGCCCCAACCACGCTCCACGAACCAGGCGAAAACAACGAAGCGATCGACGTCAAGGCCTGTGGTTCGCAGAGCCAAGTCACGGCCAACTCCAAGGCCTGAAAAACGAGTGGTTCGCCCCAGGCCCAAACCTCGTCCGGTGGATATGACAACCTATCTTCGAGAGCCACCGAAGGGCTTCGTCGATCTGAAGAAGTTTATCCCTGGCATCCGCTTGTCCATTCGCTACCATACCCCGCGCAACTTCACAGAGGCGCCACTCCCAGGGTACGGCGCTCCGGGAGCCTGGATGTTAAAGCGAGCTGCGAAAGCCCTGAAGCGCGTGCAAAAAGACGCAGAGAAGCGTGGGTTGGGTCTGTTGGTATACGACGCGTATCGACCCATTCGAGGGACGCTAGGCATGGCCGCCTGGGCCACTCGGACCGAACAAATGCATCTCTTCAAGAATGGCTATATAGCCCGGTATTCAGGGCACAATCACGGTCACACAGTAGACCTCACGATCGTCGATTTGAAGACAGGGAAGCCCCTCGACATGGGAACTCCCTGGGATACGCTCAACACCAAAAGCCACACCCGAAACGCCAAGGGCAAGCACCTACGAAACCGCTTGTTGCTTCGCAAGTTGATGCGACGAAGAGGATTCCGGCCCTACTACAAAGAGTGGTGGCACTTTGGATTTCGGATGAGAGGCACCCAACGAAGAGACGTCCCCTACGGATGTTTTGAGCCCGACGAAGGTGAGTGGAAAGCCCCCAAAGGATGGGACAAGCCAGGTTACAAGATGCCCATGAAGTGGCAACCCGAACCATGCGATTAACCAACGACGACATTGAGCTTGTAGCCCAACACTGGACCGCCCACTCCAACCCTATCGAGTTGGACGCGACCCGAATCTTCCATGGGCGAGGACACTGCTTCCCAGGATTGGAAGGTCTGTGCTTGGAGTACTTTTCACCTGTACTCGTGGTCTACCTGTACGAAGAACCGCCCGAAGACCGACTGCAGCTTCTGCTGGACCGTTTGCTGGAGCACAACCCCAACAACAGCCTGCAAGGCATTGTGGTGCAACGTCGCTACCTGACACCCACGGTGGTCGAACATGTTTGGGGAGAGCTACCTGAGTCACCGGTCGCTACGGAAGATGGGGTTCGTTTTCACCTCAACCTGACAGCGCAAAACGTTGGCTTCTTTCTCGACATGAAGAACGCGCGCGCCTGGCTCAAAGAGCGAGCGGAAGGCTGGCATGTTTTAAACTTGTTTGCCTACACCTGCGCGTTTTCTGTGGTCGCGATGAAACATGGCGCTTCAAGTGTTGTCAACATGGATGTACATGGTCCGTACCTTTCGATAGGACGCAACAATCATCGCTTGAACGACTGCCCGAACGAGAACGTCTCTTACCTGCGTCACAACGTGTTGAAGTCGTGGTCCAAGCTTCGAAAGATGGGTCCTTATGACTTGATCATTCATGACCCACCGCAACGGCAAGGGAACAATTTCCAGACGGATCGAGATTATCCCAAAACGGTTCGACGTTTTGCCCAAATGCTTCGACCCGGAGGGTATGTGATGGCTTGCTTAAACTCGCCCCATCACGACTACAACTACCTGGAAGAAACCTTCCACGAAGCAGAACCGTCATGGACCTCTACCCTTGTCCTTCTCCCTCCGGGCGACTTTCCTGACCAAAACCCCAACCAGGGACTGAAAATCGTGCTATTTCAGAAACCACAGGATACTATTGAGTAGAGCCTTCGTAGCTCCTTTCAGGAAGTCAATCGCACCCTGAACGAATTTCCCTGTCTCTTGATGAGGTATTGCATGAAAGCCTGCCCAAGCTCCGCTTCTTCTTCTCCCATGGCTTCCCACATCTGGAGACTGCTGGTATTCCTTAGTGTCAGTGTAACGATGAGCACAGGCTGTGACCGTTCACCCGATTGCAAACAGTACACAAACAAAGCGGTCAAGTGTCTTAACAATACCAAATTGCAAGAGAAGCCTGGGAAAGACACGATCTCGATTCGCCCGATGATACAAAGTTTTTGCCAGCAACAGCTCTCCAAAAGCTCGTCGCAAACCACCATGAAAAAGAAGATAGCTTGCGTGAGCCAGACAACCTGCGAGGCGTTCTTGCAATGCCAGTTAAACGCAGAGCAAGAAGCAAAGACTCTCAAGAAAGTAAAAGAGCTACACGAACACCAAAAGACCCTGACCAAGGCCGTTACCGACAAGCAGTGGTACAAAGCACAAGCGCTGTGTGTGAAAGACACGCTGGCGCAAAGCCTTCAAAAAGCAAAGCTACCGAAGGCAAAGTCGCTGGCTCAAACCTACTATAGCTACTGTTTGAAGCAGCTACCTACCTGGCTGAAATATGTGAGCTTGCAGCCCACCATACAAGAAGACATCCAGTCGTGTTTTGATAGTAACTTTGGGCACCGAGCCAAAGCCAGCAGCGAGCAATTGGAGGCCATCCAGCGTTCCTGTACCCTTGTACTGTTCGCCCAAAAGTACAAGCAGGTGGAGACGAAAAAACAGGTCTTTCTCAAGCGCCATCAATTCCCCTGGCAATGCAATCCCAAAGAAGCTCAACCCCTGCTCGCGTTGAAAAGCGCTTCGGCCCAAGCATGGCTTCGTCGGTATCAGAAGCTATGCTATATTGAGTTAGGGCTCTCCTACCTCACCAACGAAGAGACCAAACAGCGCAAAGAAAAAAGTCCATACTGTAGCTACTACGCCAGAAAAGTAGTGGAAGGATTCACCAAGTTCAAACTGAACGCTCCTTCCACAGCGAAAGAGTCACTAAGCTATTTTCAACAATTGTGTCGCTCCAAGTAAGGAACGAGGAACCCAAAGAGGGAACGGCGAGCCTGACGAGGCTGGGTGAGGTTTCCCTATCGACGGCCTACGACTGCACCCAGAAACGAAGGAGGGATTGACAGGCTCCGTCGGTCTCTCTATGTTTGCAGCCGTTACGCAATGAAGTCGTAAAGCCGCCCCATGAAACTAGATTGCATAGGGTTGGTGTGTCTTTTCCCATCACAAAGGAGTCAGAATGGCTATGGGTACAGGATATCTCGCGTGGTTTTTGCTAATTATGGATGCGTTTCTTCTCCCCGCAAAGCCGGTCGGTCCGGCAACATCAGGGCAGGAAGTGTTTCGTTACATCCCCGCCTCTTCCAATCTCGTTCTTCAAATTGACGTCCGCTCCATCAAAAAGCAATTTGACACTTCGTTGGCAAGCCTGAGCCAGCAGCCATTCATCGCGCAAAACCCGATGATGAAGATGCTCTACTCCCGCATGGATATGATGCTGAAGCAAGGCATTCAGCGCATGGAGCGTCAGGTCAAAGTGGTAAAGATTGACCAAATCCGTTACGTCACGGTGGGTCTCTCGTTCAAAAGACGCTTCCGCAAGCCCAGCCTTCTTGTCGCGGTTCATGGTGAGCTGAACCAGAAGATGATTGACCAATTTGCGGCCAACCAACGAGCGAAATTCACCCAGAGCAGCGCTCATGGAATCACCTTCTACAAGTCGGCTCGCAGAAGCCGTCCCGTTTTGGGATGGACCCCCGATGGTCAAATCCTCCTCATGACTCCCGACGTTGCGAAAGAATTGGAAGAAAAAGGTCCCGCTCCTGCGGCTGCTGGAAGCCTGAAAGCACGCGTCATCAACAACTACAAGCACAAGCACGCTGTGGTCGTAGCGACTCGCACCAGCCCAGCGCTTCGACGTGAGTTCCGTCGGGTTCCCCCGATGGTTCGAATGTTGGCAGAAGACCTCACCAGCTTGTACGCAACGGCTTGGGGCGGTGGCTCCAAAGTAAAAGTCTGGGGAAGCAACCCCCGCACGGTGAAGCGATACGGCTTAATTCTCAAAGGATTTGGCCAGATGAGTGTCGCAGGCGACTACTTCCGCCGTGGACTCATTGACGTCATTGATGGCGTTGTAGACCAGGGTGGTGCTCCCATTCGCAACCCCATGCTCAGCAGCATCATGCAATTCAAGCCTGCTATCCTCAACTACCTCCGTGGTATGTACGGACAAGCCACTCTGTCCTACAGCGTAGTGACCAGCAACAAAGCGTCCTCGTTGACCTTCAACGGCAACGGTGGAGCCATGGTACCCATGGTGGGCGTTCTTGCCGGCGTTGGCCTGTTTATGAACACAAGCCAACGCTCCAAGCGGGCTTACCGCTCGCGTCCCTCGCGAGTCTACCCTAGCCGTCGCTACCGACGACGTCGTTACCGTCGAAGCAACCCCAAACCTGTTCCAGCTCAACCCAAGAAAGACACGACAAAGGTCGCACCGCTTCCTGCTGCACGACCGGCGAAGAAAGCTCCCACGACTCGCTCTTCCAAGTAATCTCCAAAGAATCCCCCCGGCTCCCCCCTGTTTTTCCCCACAATGCGCGCTATCCTCTTGGTCTCCTCCGCTTGGAAGGATCTGGATGGGGAACTGCGCTCAACAACAACTTTGTGTAGTCATGCTCTGCGTTGTCAAACAACGTTGTCGCATCGGCCATCTCTACAATCTTGCCACGACGCATAACAGCGACCCGGTCGGAAATGTACCGGACCACCGCAAGGTCGTGAGAAATGAACAAGTAGGTTAGTTTGTATCGTTCTTGTAGCTCTTGGAGCAGTGACAAGATCTGAGCCTGAACCGAAACATCGAGAGCGCTGACGGGTTCGTCACAGATCACAAGCTTGGGGTTGGGAGCCAACGCCCTTGCGATGCTGATGCGCTGCCTCTGACCACCCGAAAACTCGTGAGGATACCGGTCAATGGATTGCCCTGGAAGTCCCACTTCATCGAGCAGGTGTAGGACGGTTTTGCGTCGCTCGGCAGCGTCACCCAACTCAAAGTTAAGCAGAGGCTCAGCGATGATTTGGCCAACAGTCATCCGAGGGTTGAGGGAAGCATAGGGGTCTTGGAAGACAATTTGGAAGTTACGACGAGCCAAGCGCAGGTCTTCGCCTTCGAGTGACATCAAGTCTTTGCCTTCCATCGTAACTTGGCCTGACGTGGGCGGGATGAGCTGCATCACAGCCCGAGCGGTGGTTGATTTCCCACAGCCGGACTCCCCGACAAGACCGAGGGTTTCGCCTTCTTCGAGAGAGAAAGAGACACCATCGACAGCTTTCACCACGTCCACTTTCTTGTTCCAAAGAAACCCTTGTTGGGATTCAAAGTGAACCTTGAGATCTTTCACTTCAAGCAGGTTAGACATCGGATACCTTTCGCTCTAGGCTTTACGTTCGAGGGCGTGGTGGTAACAAGCAACTTCGATTTCCTTGACGGCCTCTAGCGTTGGCCGCTCCTTGCGACAAAGGTCTGTCGCGTAGTTGCATCGAGGAGCAAACAAACATCCATCCGGCGGGTGTAGCAACGAAGGTGGTTGTCCAGGAATACCCTGCAAAGCTTCGATCGGCTGATCCAACCGTGGAATGGAACCCAACAGCCCCTCGGTATAAGGATGCAGCGGACGCTCGTACAGAGGCTCCACATCACCCCGCTCTACAATTCGACCAGCGTACATGACCTGCACGCGGTCGCAGAAGCCGGCAACGATTCCCATATCGTGCGTAATCATCAAGATGGAGAGCTCGCGTTGTTCTTGAAGTGAGGCCAACAGGTCGAGGATTTGCGCCTGAATGGTAACATCCAAAGCCGTGGTTGGCTCATCCGCAAGCAGCACTTTCGGTTCCGCGGCGAGAGCCATCGCGATCATCACTCGCTGCCTCATTCCACCGGAGAATTGGTGGGGATAGGCCGACAACCGATTACCCGGCGACTCCAACCCCACAGACTCCAGCAACTCCACGATTCGATGGCGAATGGCTTTGCCGCGTAAGTCCGTGTGAAGCTCCAACACTTCGCGAATTTGGTCACCGATGGTGAGGAAGGGATTGAGCGATGTCATCGGGTCTTGGAAGATCATCGCGATTTCTTTGCCGCGAAGCTGGTTCCATTGTTTCTGCGAATAGTGAGTGATGTCCGTCCCACGAAACTTGATGGAGCCACCCACAATCTTTCCAGGGGCTTGAATCAATCCAATCAGCGCCATCGTGGACACTGTTTTTCCACAACCTGACTCACCGACAACGCCGAGGACTTCGCCCTTTCGGAGTTCGTACGAGATCCCTTGAACAGGCTTTACAGCGCCAATGTCTGTGGCAAACTCAATCGCCAGATTTTCCACTTCAATGATGGGTTCCATGCCTTCTAACTCCAGACCTTCAAGACTGCCAATAACGTAGCGACGATGCTCAACATGGGTTACAACTTCCCGCGCATTTGGGGGTCAAGAGCATCGCGAAGGCCATCGCCTACAAAGTTGAGAGAGAACAAGGTCAGCGCCAGGAACAAGCCTGGAAACACCACAAGCCACCAGTTGGAATGCAACGGGTTCATGTTCTGCATGGCTTCCGAAGCCAACGTTCCCCAACTCGCCAAGGGAGCTTGAATGCCCAAACCGATGAAGGAAAGAAAGGCTTCTCGCAAGATGACTTGGGGGACCGTTAAGGTGGAGTACACAATCACAGGCCCCAACAGATTGGGTACAATGTGGACAAACAAGATCCGGCTTTTCTTGGCCCCACAAGCTTCAGCAGCCTCAACAAACTCTTTCTCTTTGAGAGACAACACCTGACCGCGAACAATGCGAGCCATCGTAAGCCACTGGAAAAGGCCCAACACAACAAACACAATCAGAAAGCTCTGGTACGGACTGACCGCTTGTCCAGAGCCGCGTCCACCGAGAACACCGGGAAGAATGGCCATGATGATAATGACCAGAATCATGTAGGGCAGCCCGTACATGATATCGACCACGCGCATCATTACTTCGTCCACCCAACCGCCGATGTAACCGGAGATGGCACCGTACACAAGACCGATGATAAGGCTGACCAGCGTGGCGACAAGTCCGATGCCGAGGGAGATGCGTGCGCCCATCAGCAAACGTGCGAACAAGTCACGCCCCAACCCATCCGTGCCCATCCAATGGGACCAGCTTGGCGCAGCGTAAGCGTTGGAGAGGTCGAGCTGGTCGAAGGTATAGGGCATAACCCAAGGACCAACAATCGCAGCCACCACCAGCAGAATCAAAAAGACCCCACCGATCACCGACATTTTGTTTTTGCGAAGACGCTTCCAGGCGTCACTCCACAAGCTCTCTCCTGGCTGAGTCAGGTCAAGACCTTCCCTTTCAGGGGTAGGAGCGGAGGCTGTTGTAGGTTCCGTCATCGTCAACCTCCTATTCGTACCGGATGCGTGGGTCAAGGTAGGCATACGCCACATCGACCAACAAGTTGAACACTGCAAGAAGCAAGAAATACAGCAAGGTCGTTCCCATCACCAGGGTATAATCGCGGTCAAACGCCGCCTTCACAAAGTGACGCCCCATGCCAGGAATGGCGAAGATTTGCTCAATCACGAGAGAGCCCGTGAGAATTCCAGCTGCCGCAGGACCCAAGAACGATACAGTGGGAAGCAAGCCACCCCGAAGAGCATGGCGGACGACAATCACCCATTCGGACAAGCCTTTCGCCCGAGCCGTTCGGATGTAGTCTTGATGAATGACATCCAACATCCCAGTCCGGGTAAGACGGGCGAATCGTCCAGCAAACGGGAGCGCAAGAGCTAGCCCTGGCAACCAGATGTGAGAGATTCGACTCCACCCGGCCGGTGGAAAAATGGGAAGCGCAAACACAAACAGCTGAATCATCACCAGGGCGAGGATAAAGTTGGGTATGGAGATCCCCACCAAGGCGACTGTCATCGACGAATAATCCAGCCATTGGTTCTGACGTATCGCCCCGATCACACCGGCCAAAACGCCGAGGAAGAGTGCGATAAGGAGGGCAAACAAGCCGAGCGCGGCCGAGACAGGAAGAGCCTGACGGAGGATATCATTCACGGTGTGATTCCGAAAGCTCATCGAAGGGCCCAGGTCTCCCTTGAGCGCCTTCCCTAACCAAAGCGAGTATTGGGTCAGCAAGGGCTTGTCCAACTGGTAAGCCTTGCGTAAGTTTTCGAGAATTTCCGGAGGAACCGAGCGTTCCTTATCGAACGGCCCACCGGGGGCGAGCCTCATCAGGAAAAATGTGGAGGTCGCAACCAGCCACAACATAAACGCCGTCCACAACAAACGACGTCCCAAAAAGCGCCACATTCGCAGTCTCCTGTCGCCAGTTAAAACAAATCCATCAACTCGTCTTCCGTCATGTTCGTAAGGTCCGCCACTTCCGACATTTCAAACCCTTTGGCCAGTAGCTTTTGGGCGAGCACTTCCCGCTCCGAGCGTCGGCCTTTTTTGAGTCCTTCTCGGTAGGATTCCCGAATTCCAGCCAGGTAATCCTGTATCTCTTGGGCTCGCTTTTCGACGGCCTGCCGGAAGGTTGCATCGTTCCCAAGCTGTTCTAGGGTCTCCGTGGCCAACAAGATGTAATCGTCAGCCCAGGCTTCAAGCGCTTTCCCTGAAAGAGTGTCACCCTCTTTCAGAAACAATGACCATCGCTCCAAAGGCGAAAGGGCAGTTTCAGGGGTGAGCTTGCATTTGGGCAGTTCCACCAAACAGATTTGAGCCTGCTCTGAAAACCAGGAGTCACCGCCGACAGCTTTCCACACCCACCGTGTCCGCACCGAGTCCATCTCCTTAAGCACCGGGAAGTCCGTGAACATCACCAGGATGGTGGGCAGTCTCTCGGAGTGATTTTCGGCGGATACCCACGGGGTCGCATAGCTCTCGGCCCACTCCAAAAGAACCTTCTCTTTGACAAGCCATCGGTTGTGACATTGCACTTCGACATGCCAGCTTTTGGATCGTTGGTCCTCCACACGCCAGCGGAGACGAGAGCCATCATCGTCAGCGTCCCGAACCTGCGGAGACTTCGGCATCAAAGTGGCAGAGTGCAGTCGCTCTCCTTCCTCTCTCCCCAGAACCGTGTTCAAAAGGTCGAGGACAATGGGCACGCTGGTTTCGTTGCCAAAAAGAGCTTCAAAGACCACATCAATTTTGGGTGACATGCGTTCGGTTTGCATCGGCCGCTTCGCTCCAGCCAGTGAGAAAAGAGACAAGAACCCAAGAACTTCAAGCGAAATCGTCAGGGCTTGTTCGCTCGTTTGAACCTACGGAAATCAAAGTTGTTCAGCGGGTTGTTCACATGACCTTTGATCCGAGGGTGAATGAGGTTCTGGTAGTTATAAAAGTACAAGGGGATGATAGGTAGCTCTTCCATCAGCTCCGCTTCGGCTTTGCGGAAGTATTCCATCCGCTTGGTCGGGTTGGTCTCCTTGCTGGCCAAGCCAATGAACCGATCGTAGGTGACATTGCTCCAGCCAGTTCTGTTGTGACCGCCGCCTGTGATGAACATGGAGAGAAATGTATTGGGGTCGGTGTAGTCGCCAATCCAGCCAGCACGGGCCAGTTGGTACTCTCGCTGTTTCACGGTATCGAGGTAGGTTTTCCACTCTTTGTTAACCAAATGCACGCGAATGCCGAGGTGTTTGCGCCACATCTTCTGCAAAGCTTCAGCGACTTGCTTGTGCTGTTGGTCTGTGTTGTACAGCAGGCTGATCGGAGGAATTTTGGAAGGGTCCTTGTATCCGGCTTTTTGCAAAAGCGCCCTGGCTTTCTTGGGGTCGAAGCGCGGCCCAGGAGTGTCTTTCTTGATGGGATAACCCCGAATCCCCGGAGGCACCAGCCGAGAGGCAGGAAGCTGCCCAGCGCGCAAGATATGCTTCACAATGCTGGAGCGGTCCACCGCGTAGGCCAAAGCCTGGCGCACATACTTGTTGTTCAGAGGTGGTCGCTCCACGTTCACCCTGTAGAAGTAGGTTGCAAGAAACAACCGACTGTAAAAGTCTTTCCGTTCCATAAGTTTCTGCACGGAAGGCAGAGGGACAGAGGTCACTACGTCGAGGTCACCCGATAAGTACATGGATAGCTGGGTGTCTCTCTCATTCACAGCCATAAAATGTATGCTATTGACCCCAACATTTTTCTTGTCCCAGTAATGGGTATTCTTTTCAACGCGAACCAACTCATTGATCATCCAGTGGGTCAGACGAAACGGCCCGTTCCCCACGAAGAACTTGGGAAGAACCCAACTCCTCGGCCGCTTCATGACCAGCGGAGGATACACAGGACTCAAGGAGTAAAAGGAGGTGATTTGAGTCCAATAGGCGGTGGGGTTTTCCAATTCGATTTCAAAGACAAGTCGTTTTCCAACAGCGCTTGGGCTGTACCCTTTGGGCAACGGCTGGGTCAGGGGTTTGACGCGGAGTCCTATCAAGGTCCATGCGTCACCAGCCTTGGTCTTGTCGGAGTTTGGGAAATTGTAGTTCAACCGCCCCAAGGGCTTCTGCAAGACCCAGCCTCTCTGGATGGGAGCCTTCATTGTTCGAACTTCCACCCACTTCACATCCTTGATTTGGATTGACTTGCTGTGTTTCGCCAGAACATCACCTGGAATCCAACCTTCGCCAGCAACAGCCGAGCCTTTGGGAGTCTTCACCTTGAACCAGGATTGGGTTCCAAGGACTTGTTTGTCGAGGACGGTGACTTGGTCTTTGGCCTTCACAAACACCGTTGACGAGGGCTTTCCGCCAGGTTTGTCGTGCAGGGGAGCTTTGCGCTTTTGGATTTCTTTTTGGTTGATGTCTTCCCGGATGAGGATGACACCTTTGTTCACGCTCACAACCTTTGGGCTGGCCACCGAGGGGCTCTTGTAAAGAGTGACCGAACCTTTGGCTCGGTAGAACAATTGTTGGTTGAAGGCCCGAGCGTTCCGAATTGGCCACAAAAGCTCGGCATACTGACTTCCTGTGTTGGGTGTCAGTACCCGCCTCCAGGAGAACAGGAAGTGGTCGGCAGTAACGGAAGCTCCGTTGGACCACTTCGCATCTTCACGCAAGTAAAAGGTGTAGGTTTTCCCGTCCTTGCTCATGGTCCAAGACTGCGCAACGCCTGGCTTCGGTTGGGTCAAGTCATCCAGGTTGGGGTAGGTCAACCCTTCGTAAAGAGCCCTCGCGATGCGCCCTTCAGGCACACCTGTCATGGTTGCAGGATCCAAGGTCTGTGGCTCGGACAGGTTTCCAAAACGCAGATCCGCTAGGGGAAGCCTCGCTCCCAGGCCATTGTTCACAACCCATCCACAGGCAGCCAAAACAACAAGTAGGACGGCCCAACTTTGCCATCGCATCAACACATTCCTTTTTCTAGGGACAGACCCTTCGTACAGGATTCTCGTTACTTTCATCGCCAAAGAGAGGACAGTTTGCCCGATCCGCCCTATCCATGCAAGAGAACAATACTTGTCCTGGACTTCTTGCTGAGGGAACAAGGTTAACATAGGATGGTGTTTCAAAGGAGAGTACAACAACAAACCTGGTAAACAGAGAGGACACAATGAGTTGGTACATGGTGTATTTGACCGGCGGTGGCGTAGTTCTAGGATGTATGGTCCTCTTGTGGTTGTTGAGTCTGGCGATTCGTGACTCCAGCATCGTGGACATCTTTTGGGGAACAGGCTTTGTGATTGCAGCCTGGGTGTATGGCTGGCTGGGTGAAGGGTTTTGGGCGCGCAAGGCGATTGTCCTCACCTGCGTTACGCTTTGGGGGCTCAGGCTCTCCATTCATATTTGGATCCGAAATAGGGGCCATGGAGAAGACTACCGCTACAAGAAATGGCGAGAAGAGTCAGGAAAGAGCTGGTGGTGGTTCAGCTTCATCAAAGTGTTTCTGCTGCAAGGCACGCTGCTGTGGCTCATCTCTTGTCCTCTGATGATTGCACAAGTCCAACCGATGCCAGCGACTTGGACGCTGCTGGATGTTGCAGGTGTTGGGATTTGGGGACTGGGCTTCTTCTTTGAAGCCATGGGTGACTACCAGCTCATGAAATTTAAGCGCGACCCCGAGAACAAAGGAAAACTCCTGACAACAGGACTCTGGAAATACACACGCCACCCCAATTACTTTGGGGATGCCACTCTTTGGTGGGGTTACTACATCATTGCCTTGTCTGTCCCCTACGGCTACGCAACCATCCTAGGACCTGTGTTGATGACCTTCTTTATCATCAAAGTATCGGGTGTAGCGATGTTGGAGCGAGGCTTAAAGAAAACGAAGCCAGGGTACGAAGACTACGTGGCCCGGACCAACGCCTTTTTCCCATGGTTCCCCAAAAAGAACCCTTCCAGCCCCCCACAGTGACCTGACTCCACTCTTGCGTCCAAACCCATTGACTGCTAGATAAAGGGGGCGTGTCACTCAAATTCTATCCTCTGGAAACACAAATGCAGACTTTTGCCGAACTCAAACAGAAGCTTGCCCCTGACATACACAACGACCTCGACAGTTGGTATGAACAGTTTCAGGCCGAAACCGAGAAAACAGACATCCATTTGTTTTTGGCCTATTTGAGTCACAAAGGTTTGCTGCGCCCGGTAGATTTTGCATCACTCCGCGGCGACACCCCAGTTGATATTTCAGAGATGGAGACCCTGGCTGCCGGCTTTACGGACATCTTGGAAGCTGTGCCGGACGACAGCAAGATCATGGAAGCCATCCCTGACGATGGCAGCACGATGCAAGACCCTTCCCATCACCGCGAGGGAAAGCTTGGATTTGACGATGACGAAGCCACTGTCCAGGAGGAACCTGTCCAGCATGCTCCCCTGCCGATTGCAGCGATGCAACCCCGGCCGTCCCATGTCAAACTCCCTGGTCTAACCCCAGCCAAACCGAATGATGTTCTGGGTAACTCTCTCAACCTTGCCTCGATTGGCGATGAACACTCCATCATTGAAGGCATCGGAAAAGGCGCGATGGGTGTGGTCTACCTGGCCCGCGACAAGCTCCTTGGCCGCAAAGTAGCGTTCAAGCAAGTTCGCCCCGACAGGAAGGAAGACAACGAGGTCATCCTCCGCTTTTTGCGAGAAGCGCAGGTCACAGCCCAGCTCGACCACCCAGGCATTGCCCCCGTGTATCGGCTGGTTAAAGGGTTCGAAAACCTTCCCGGCTACACGATGAAGGTGATTGAAGGGGACACCCTGGAAGATCTCATCAAGGCCTCCAAAGAACCCTACCAACAGGGAGGAGTCAGCGTTGACGAGACAGCCGCTCGGGACAGCCGACTGGAGATCTTCCTTAAGGTTTGTGATGCCATGTCTTACGCCCACAACAAGGGCGTTCTTCACCGTGACTTGAAGCCCAAAAACATTATGGTGGGACGCTTTGGTGAGGTCTACGTTGTGGACTGGGGCCTGGCCCGCTTGATGTTTGAAAAGGAAGAAGAAGAAGGTATTCAACTCCACGATGGTCCTGGTTTTCAGTCAATCCACACCAAAGCTGGACAGTTGATGGGGACCCCCCAATACATGTCACCCGAACAAGCTGAAGGTCGGGTCGAAGACATGGACGCTCGGGTTGACATCTATGCCCTGGGGATCATCCTCTATGAGCTTGTGTTCCTCCGTCCTGCCATTGATGGAACCAACCTCTTGGAGTTGGTTGAGAAGATCCTCAAGGGTCAACTCAACGATATGAACCACCTCTCTTCGAGTGTGAGCGTGGAGCCCGAGTTGGTAGCCATCATTGAAAAAGCAACAGCGAACCGTCCTGCCGACCGATACCAAACGGTGCAAGACCTGGGGGAAGACCTCCGCCGCTTTTTCCGAGGCGAACCCATCCTCGCGATGCCCGACTCCCGGGGAAAAAAGACCAAACGACTTGTCCATCGACACCGAAGTCCCCTGCTGTTTGGAGCGATGGCGCTTGTCCTTGCCTTGCTCGGTACGAACGTCTGGTCGTTGTACAACGCCAACCGACTCAAGAACCAACAGGCTGAGCAAAAATCATTGTTGCTGAAGCGAATTTCACAGTCGTACACGTGGAGTCAGCATCTCGACCAACAGTTCGCTCAGTTTGAAGGGCTGACACAGGCTTTGGGCGCTGCAGCGCAGCTCACCCTCCAACTTCCAACACAGCCCGACTCGAACGCATCTTATCCGCTGCATCGTAGCTTTAAGCCCGACGACCTTCAAAAGTCAGTGTTCTACAGAGACAACATCAGCCTGGGAAGCGCAGTCATCAAGCTACCTCCAAGAGTTGAAAAAGAGAAAGTCCGCCGACGCAGACGTCGTCGGTATCGACGTAGACGAGGGAAACGAGCAACCACGCAGTGGCCTGCTATCATTCAAACCCGATTGCAGCAGCTGTCGTTGCTTCAAAGCCGACTTCGCTCGACCTTGTTCCAAAGCCTACCAGTCAGCTTTCAACGGTTGACTGACAAGGAAAAAAACAAGGTGCTGCTTCGCAACGGTTTGCCCCTGGTGTCGGCGTTTGTTGCGACCAAGGAAGGCCTCATTGCTTTGTACCCTGGCCGCAAAGGGTACCCCAAATCGTACGACCCTCGAAAACGCTCTTGGTTCCAAGAAGCCAAGAAGCGAAACGAGCTGCAATGGAGCCAGCCCTACTTCAGCGCCCAAAAGCTGGGGGCCGTTCTGTTGTCGTGCACCCTCACCATCCTCGACAAGGACAAACAATTCCTTGGCGTCGCTGCCGTTGATGTTCATCTGAACTCCCTTGCAGAGAACATCGAGCGAATGACATCGACCGCTCCCTGGCTACAAAAGACGTACCTTCTGGACAAAAAAGGCAACATCGTCCTTCAAACAGGAGAGCGCCTGCCTCGTCGCAACTCTGGGAAGTCGTTGTACAAGTCCCTGAGCCGGAAGCCGTTTCCCTCTCCACTGTTGCGCTCCAAACTGCAAACGCAGTCCTCGGGGCATCACATACTGAGAACCAAGGGAGGGACTTCCAAGGTGCTCATTTTCCAGAAGTTACGAGCCGTACCCTGGTTCTATGTGACGGTCTCAGAGTGGCCCTATGACACCTGGTTGAATTCTGCAGAGAAAAAGTAAGAGCCAGAAAGTACAAAGAGAGAGGGAAGGAAGCACTCGAAGCAAGGTCTATTCTTGGGGTGCAACTTCTGGCAGCAGGCTTCGTGCAGCAAGGTTGATGGCCTGGTAGGTGTCTTTGCCGATCAGCCCTTGGCCCAAAGCATTGAGAGCAGCCTGATTCACACGGTTGGAGACTTCAGCGTCAAACAACCGCCACTTCATCCGGACAGACTGTACAAAGTCCTTGTTCGCCTGCAAGTTCGCCATCGAACCTGCCACCATATTCGCAAACTGAACGCAAGACAGGTCAACTGTTTTTCCGTTGGCCTGAGAATGTTGGTAGGTGAGAACGAAGCCAATCAAGCGCAATTGCCGCTCGACCCCCTCTTCCACCAGCTCGGGGTAGGATTCGGGGATCCACTGTTTGAACGCAAACAACGCGCTCATCTTTTCCGGGTGGTTGTGAAGAACGACAGGGACAAAGTCAGGGGATTGTCGGAGTTGGTCGCCGAAAGAGTCGCGTGCAAGGAACTCTTTGGCAAAGGTGTGACCTCGATGTTCGATATCGAGTTGGCCCGCCTCAGCGACCCCACGAAGTTGAAGTTGCTGGATGGCTTGCTGCAAGATTTTACGATCCGTGGCCTGGGACATCTTCTCAAGGGAGGACTCCATCCAAGACGAGATCTTCTCCGCGCCAGGAATCTTGCTCTTCACCTTGTCCAGTCCTGGAAGCTTTTCCCTGGTTTGCTTAAGGGATTGCATGGTCCGATCGAACCACTTGTAGGTCCAAGTGCCAATGGCTGAGCCTGTTAGCTTGGCTTTGTTGGATGTCGCTTCCCAGATCTGCTTGGAACGTTGCCGGGCCGCGTCTCTCCAGGAAGAGAGAGAACCAAGTCGTTGACGCCAAGCTGTATGCGGGCCAGTCGCCCGATGCCATACGTCGCCAGGGTGCGGCCAGTCCAGCATGGACCGCACACTCACAGGAATCTTTTCTTGCACCTTGGGAGGAAGCTTGTTGTACAGGTTGACCCTGCGCGTCTCCGAAGGTGCCTCGGGAACCTGAGAAGCCTCACTCTGTTGTGACTTTTCTGTGGTAGGAGCCTGACTGTTGTCTTCAAACTCCTGGGTCTTGAGCTTTGTTCCTTGTCCGCTTGAACCAATACTCCGTTGTAAGGAGGAGCGAAGTGAGCGCTTTGGACCCACACCTGGACTCTGCGGAGAGCCTTGGGAGCCAAACCGACGCTGAAACTCATCTTTGGGATTGGGATGGGACATGAAAGACCCCTGCGTTCAGGGAAAGATTGCACCAAGCGAGATACAAGGTTTAGGGAAACCCTTCGACTTTGTCAAGGCATAGAGAGGCATATCAAAACGGACCGTAACGCATTCGGCTCCATTTTTTCACAAGCTCACTTGCAAAAGGTTATCGATTCATACAGGTCCCATCCGACAAAGAACCTAAACACTTGAGACAGTATATATTTTGACGAATCCTTCTTTATCGTGTTAAGAAAGAGAACAAAGAGGTTTTAAGGGAATCTCCCACAACCCCGAAACCCACTGGATGAAGAGTTTGGATCGACCGTTTTCATGGACGAACTGCTACTGAACTACCTTGAAGAGCAAGATGTTACGGGACACATGGGTTTCCGTATCATGCTTGTCGACGACGAAGAGGACAATCTCTATCTGTTGCAGTCCTTTCTGGAGGATAGCTACGAGATTTCGACGGCCACTTCAGGCGAGGAAGCCTTGGAGTTGCTGGAGAACCAAGGCGTCGATCTCTTCATTGTGGATCAAAAAATGGATGGGATGGATGGCCTTACCTTCTGCGAGATGGCCAGCCAACGTTGCCCCAACTCCATCCGCATAATGCTGACAGCGTTCTCGGACAGAGAGATGCTTTTGGCTGCCATACAAACGGGCAAGATCTTCCGGGTGATGACCAAGCCCTTCAATATCGTGGAGTTGGAATCTGCTATCGAGGAGGCCTTTCGGAAGTTGGCCTACCAACGAGCGTTTGCCAACCTCATTGAAGAACTTCAGCAGAAAAACAAGGAGTTGGAAGACTCCTACGAGCAATTGCGTTTGGAACAAGAAGCCCGCTTGCGCTCCGAGCGGTTGGCCACCATTGGACAGGTCACGTCGCGTATCGCCCATGAGATGAACAACCAACTCTCTATTTTTGCGATGTTAAAAGCCAACCGAACGGCATTGAGGCAGGTCCCAAGTGTAGCCAACTCTATTGACTTCGTCCTGGAAGCGACGGAAAACTTGGTGGAGATGGTGCGGCTGATTCAAGATTACACACGCGGACAAACTCCCAAGCAGCAGATTACGGAAATAAATCTATCCTCGTTCGTTCACGATACCGTACGTTTTGTTCAACAAACTCCAATAGCAGAGCACACAACGTTTGAAGAGAGCTACGACGAAGTTCCTCCCTGTCGCCTCGATCGTTCTCAAATCAAGCAAGTTCTACTGAACCTTCTTCGCAACGCCATCCAGGCCATGGAAGTTGACCCCAAAGTGTGGGTCCGAGTTACGCAACCGAGTACAGCGTGGGTCGAGATAGCAATCCAAGACCAAGGAAAAGGAATCCCCGAGTCCATCGCACCGAAGATCTTTGAGCCCTTCTTTACAACCAAGTCTCATCAGGGCTTGGGTTTGGGTTTGGAGGTATGCAAACGGATCGTCGAACAACACGGAGGAAGCATCTCATTCCAAAGTGTGGAAGACCAGGGCACCACCTTTACCATTGCGCTGCCAGTGAAAAGGGAACATATCGATGGTGAGTCCGTCCAAGGGTAGCTTCCATCCGGAATTGGAAGGCGGAAAAGGCCGAGAGGTGCTGTTTCGCCCCCCACGCTTCAACATGAAGGAGCTGATCGGGGAGCAGTCGATGTTTGTCTTCTTTGACGACTTCGACGGAACCACCGTGAGCTACGAGATCCTCAACTTGTCCGCGAATGGACTGGCGTTCGCCGCCCCCCTCAAAGAAGTGTTGCGCAACGGAGAACGTCTGCGAAACTTTGAAATTCGCTGGGGCCACGACATCGTGTATGCAGGCCAGGCCTCAGTCACCAACCAGCGCGAGCAAGACGGACAACTTATCGTAGGCATCTCGCTCAAGTCGGGGGCTCTCGACACCGAAACCATCAACGGTCTTCGAGAAAAGGCCAGAGTTCGGGAAGAACTCAAGAGCTTTTATGAGAGCTTCAACCCCCTCTTTGAGAGCGACATTAAGCCTGCGTTCAAAGCCCTGATTGCAGACATGCGTTTGTTGATGGAACGTCACCAACGCATCCTCAACGAGCTGGAGCACAGCTACAAGGGGCTCTCCAAACACCGAGAAAGTTGGGGTCGTGACGTCTTGTCCGGCGTAGAACCCAACTTTACCTCGAAGTTTCATGGTCTTGTGGAACAACTCTTTGAGTGCATTCGCGACCTCCCCCGTGAGGCCCGGACTCCCTATCGAAACTACACCCAGTATCACCTTCATGACCTTGTGATGGAGTCACTCGTCTTCCGCCGTGCTTATGACAAGCCCTTGGGATACGCCGGTGACTACCAGGTGCTTCTGTGGATTTACAATGAGGAAAACCACTACGAGGGAGACACTCTATTTGGCAAGCTGATGCAACGATCAGGCTGCACCGCGAAAGCTGGCCTCGCTGGCATCCATCGGATTCCCTACCTCACAGACAAGATCCGGACGAGGCTCAACCAACACACCTCGTTCGATGCGCTCCGACTGTTTTCCCTGGCGAGCGGTCCGGCCAAAGAGATTCATGATTTTCTCGCGAGCGAAGAGCCTCCCTCACAACCGATTGAAGTGACGCTCTTCGACCAGGACGAAGAGGCATTGACCTACTGCCATGACGTCCTCACCCCGCTTGTTGAGAAGCAACAGGACAACGTACAGGTCAACTACCTTCATAGCTCGGTCAAACAGATCATCAAGGACCAGGACTTTGTCGCAAGTCTGCCCAAACAAGACATGATTACGTCAACGGGGCTTTTTGACTACCTCCCAACACATGTCGCAGCCAGGCTCCTCTCGAACCTTGTTTCGATGCTCAAGCCGGGTGGCGTGGCGATCATTGGTAACTTCAAAGTGTCTGACACCCAATTCATCTTTGAGTACCTCTGTGACTGGGACCTGATCTATCGAACAGAAGAAGACTTACGAGCCCTTGCCGCAACCATCCAAGAGCCAGTTGATGTTGCCATTGAATGCGAAGAAACGGGCTACAACCTGTTTTTGGTTGTGACCAAAAAGGAATAGGTGTACATGTCCGAGCAGCAGGACACCCAAGCGTTTACAACCTCCCTCAGTCAATCCAACCTTACAGCGCTTCGAATCCAGGCCATTTGTGGAGCCTTGGGCCAGCCGTTCTTTGCAGCGCTCGATTACTTCACGATGCCAAGCAACCACTTGCCCTTGTTTTTTGGGATGCGCGGCTTTTGTGTGTTGTGTTACTTCATCGCGATAGGTCTCTCTTTCACCAAGCAGATGCATCACTACGCGAACCTGATGGGCTCTTACCTCGCCTGGATTACGGGGTGGGCCATCGTGGTCATGGTGTACTACGATAACGGTCCCACCTCCATCTATTACGCCGGGCTTAACATCCCTATCCTGGCGACAGGGCTGCTGTTTACCTGGTCCTGGCGATGGAACTTGTTGATGGCGCTGCCCATCTACCTGGCGTACTTGGGTCCCAACCTGATGGACCCCAATCTAGGCAACCACATCCCTGTGTTTGTCGCCAACAACTTCTTCATTGTCTTTACCATCGCATACTTGACCATCGCCCAGCACTTCAACATGCTCCGTCGGAAGGAAGTGTTCTTTGCGAACCTTGCGCTCGATCGAGCCAAAAGTGAGCTGGAACATGCCAACGACAGACTTAAAGAGTTGGACCGAGTAAAGAACCAATTCTTCGCCAACATCACCCATGAACTCCGTACCCCACTGACCCTCATCCTGACTCCAGTAGACGCTATCATTCAGGGGGAGCTGGGACACTTCAAGCACCACCAAATGACCTACTTTCAGACCATTCGGGAGAACGGTCTGCGCCTCTTGAAGCTGATCAACGACTTGCTTGAGTTAACCAAACTTCGTGATTCCAAGATCCGCATCCGCCTGGAGAAAGTGAAGATTGGACCCTTCATCCAGAAGCTTCTCGGAACGGCACAAGGACTCGCAGAACGAAAACGAATCAACATTGTCTTTAATTGCGGCGACCACGCGCTCTGGTTCGACCCCACACAAATGGAACGTATCCTCCTCAATGTATTGGCCAATGCCCTCAAGTTCACTCCCATCGGAGGGAACATCTGGGTGGATGTCATAGAAATGCAAGGCTCCATTGCCATCTCGGTCAAAGACACTGGCATTGGCATTCCCGAGGAACATTTGCCCCATATCTTCGACAGGTTCTTTCAATCTGACTCTTCTAGCACGCGTCAGTTTGGTGGAACAGGGATTGGCCTTGCCCTCGCCAAAGAGTTGGTCTTGCTCCACGAAGGAACGATCGAAGCCGAGAGCGAGTTGGACAAAGGCACCACCGTGACCATCACGCTGCAAAAAGGCAAAGACCACTTCCGCGGAGAAGTCCTGGATCGACGTCAACGTTCCGAAGAGCAGGAGAAAAGTCGCCGTATGGACGACTCTGGTGTAGCCGTGTGGACGCATCAACTCGTTGACCAGGAGAGCTTTCGTTTCATTGAGTTGGACCAGGTGACAGAGCGACGGGCAGTTCCTCGCCAGGAGCACCAGTTTAAGGAAGCCAGGCTTCTTATTGTAGAAGACAACCTTGAGCTTCTCCGCTTTCTCAACACCCTCCTCGGCGAGACCTACGACATCTACACAGCAACAGACGGTCAAACCGCGTTGGAGCAAGCCAAGCTCCGCAAGCCAGACCTCATCCTTTCGGATGTGATGATACCTATCATGGATGGCTTTGAGTTGTGTGAGAAGGTCAAAACAGACCCTGAGACGATGCACATTCCGGTCATTATGCTCACAGCACGAGGCAAAGTGGAAGACCGAATCACCGGCCTGGAACAAGGCGCGGACGCCTACATCAGCAAACCCTTTAGCCCCAAGGAGTTGCGAACGATTGTTCGTGAAACGCTGAAGAGTCGGGCAAAAACAGCCAAAGTGGTCCTCCGGAAACGATTGGATGCGGTTCAACTCATGAGCGCTCGAATGGCCCATGAGATCTACAATCCTCTCAACATGGTGCAAAACTCGATCGTTGGAATGAAGCGCAAGCTCGACAAGCGTAACGACGAAGAGACGCTAGAGTTGTTGGGGCCGTTCTTCAACATCGCGGAGCGAGCCATCCCACGAATTCACCAAACCGTCGAGCTGATGAAGCAGTATTCTCGGGAAGGATACGCCAAAAATGTCAGCCCCAACTACCCCAAAGACACCATCAAACAGCTGCTCAAAGTGGTCAGCGTTCCCCAAGATGTGGAGTGCAACTTTGAAGTGAACATTGAGTCCAACAAAGCCGTGTGGTGTGACCCTGCTGAGTTCAACCAAGCTCTGATCAATGTGCTGGAAAACGCGGTAGATGCTATCGAAGCCAAAGGGACTGTACGGGTTCATGTGTTTGAAGAAGAGGAGCAAGTCATCTTCTCCATCCAAGACGATGGATGTGGGATCTCTCCCGATGACCTTGACCGGATCTTCTCCCCCTTCTTTACCACCAAAGGACCCAACAAAGGCATGGGCTTGGGCATGACCATCACGCTCCAGACCATTGAAGCACAAGGTGGAGAGATGGCGATCAAAAGTGAGGTTGGAGTGGGCACACAGGTGTTAATTCGGATGCCGCAACGGCACCCCATCGGACCCAACGAAGAGGCCCCTCTGGTAGGATAAGTTCCTAGGAATGGGGGTGCAGGTTCCCGCCATGCACAGCAGCCTCTTCCCCTTGTAACTCGTCCAAAGCTTCTTCTGGCAAAGAAAACCAGCGAAGAGCTTCAAAGTCTTTGGGGAGTGGTTTGTCTCCGAGAGACAGCTCACGAGATTCCTGACAGACACCGTCTATGATAGCCTGAGCCTTGGCAAAATAGGACTCCAACACGCTGGCAGGTGCAGTGCTATGGTGGGACGGATACTCCATCTTTCCGTTGGCGTACGAGATCTCCGTGAGACACATGGGAGGCTTGGGCCGTCCTCTGCGATGTCGCCACTGCCCGCTCCGTGGCTCAAAGGAATAGTGGGGCAACAGCTTCCATCCTTCCTTGGCGACAAAGTGAACAGCACGCAGGACAAAGTTAAACTCTGCTTCTGCGATGAAGTAGTTGAAGTTTACGCGGACCCAGCCGGGCTTAATTCCCTCGCAATGTTGGACCACAACGCGCTCAAACGCTTCGGATGTTGTGGAGTCAATCCCCAAAAGCCTGTGTCCATAAGGTCCAGCACATGAACATCCACCCCTTGCCTGCACACCAAACAAGTCATTTAAGAGCGCAACGACAAAGTTATGATGCAGGTAACTTTTCTTGTGTTTGACCATAAACGAGACAATGGAGAGCCGCCAGGCATCTTTGTTTCCAAGGATTTCGATGGCAGGGTTCTCGTCCCACGATGAGATGGCTCTCCGGATAAAGGACTCTTCCTTGTGTCGGATGGTTTGCCAACCCACAGCCTCTTTGAGTTGGAACACCAACCCTGCTCGAATCGAGCCGATGATAGCGGGGGTTCCGCCTTCTTCACGATGGACAGGGTCATCCAGATAACGGTGATGTTCGGGGTTGACGTAGGAGACCGTTCCACCTCCAGGCATCGAAGGGACTTTGTTGGTAAGAAGCCGCTTCTTAACAACAAGAATGCCGGGAGTCCCAGGTCCACCTACAAACTTGTGGGGTGAGAGGAACACAGCGTCTTTGTAAGCCAAAGCACCGTTCTCATCCTCGTCGGCCATGTTCATCTCAATCCGGACATAGGGACCTGCAGCCGCAAAGTCCCAAAAGGACAGCGCGTTGTAGCGATGAAGCATCACAGCAATGTTGCGCGTGTCGGAGCCTACCCCTGTGACATTGGATGCAGCCGAGAAGCTTCCGATTTTAAGAGGCCTATCGTTGTACCGCTGGAGTTCTTCTTCCAGATGGTCCAAATCCACACGGCCGTCTTTGTTCTCACGGATGGGAACGACATCAGCGATAGACTCTCGCCAAGGAAGCTCGTTGGAGTGGTGTTCGTAGGGAGATACAAACACCACAGGACGTTGCTCTTGAGGGATCTTTTCGTCCAGCTTGTAAGTCTCATTGAGGTTGGCAGGCAGTCGGATGTTAAGAATGTCCACCATTTTGTTAATAGCAGCGGTCGCTCCAGAGCCACAGAAGATAACGACATCTTCTTCAGAGCCGCCCACAGCCTTGTGGATAATCTTCCTTGCCTCTTCGCGAAAGTGTGTGGTCTGTAAGCCGGTACCGGAGGTTTCGGTGTGAGTGTTCGCATACAGCGGCATCACTTCGCCGCGAATGTAATCTTCCAGAAAGGTCAAAGAACGTCCGGAAGCGGTATAGTCGGCGTAGGTTAACCGACGGGGTCCGTAAGGTCCTTCGAGAACCTCGTCGTCCCCGATTACGGAGTTGCGAATCATCTCAATCAAGCGGTCGTTGGTTTCAGACATGGCTACCCCTCTTTTCCGCAGATGCAGAGTGTCATTTTCATGACAGAAGGATGGACTGAATGAGGGAAAAATGCAACGGGGGGAACCCAGAAGGGTGTTTTACGCCTCGGTTCCGTACATCTTCTTTAGACGGAACCTCGCGGGTTTGTCTTTGTTAACTTTAAGAGCTTCATACAAAGAAGGTCCTACAGACACAGTGGTGGTTTCTTCTTCGTTAATCTCTGTGACAAGACCATGACCCGAGCGCAATCCGCCCAACCACCAACGAGCATCGGAAACGTAGACCAGATCCCCAACCTCAGCCCCCAAAGAGTTGGCAAGGGAACGAGACAAGGTCAAAGAACCAAAGCCGGTTTTGGGATCGACATTGTCCTCAGAAAGTTCCTGAACTTGAGTGTCGGACCAATCGGATTCGCTCTCACCACCCTTGCTTCCTTTGTAATAAACAATCGCATCAGGAATGGTCCCCCAGACCAACCCTCGAATCGTATCCAGCGGACGAGCTTGGGTCATGTAGGTGACGAGGATACCGATGGTAAACGAAACCCCCAACCCAAAGAAGGCACGCATAAACTTGTACTGACGCGCACCTTCCAACCAGCTACCGTTCGTTTTGATCATCGGAACACCGTGAGCAAACGGCGTGATGATAGAGGGAAACACAATGGACAACATCACAAAGAACATTCCACCCAGCATGGTCGAGATGGCTGCCGCTGTTGTGTATCTTCTCCAAAAAACCCCCAGGAGCAAGGCCACAACGAGGGGGGGTGTAATCGCCGCAGTAAAGGCACCATGGGCCGAGTACACCGAGTCAAACTTCATAAAAATGGGAACGCAGGCCACGCCGATCAGGGTAATGGAAATCGACGAGAAGCGAGCCACCCCCAAAAGCTTCTCCTCCGAAGCGTCAGGATGACTGGGTTTGTATATGTCATTCACTACGATCGCAGCGATGGCCGTAATCAATGTATCAACCGTTGACATCAACGCAGCTGTCAGCGCAGCCATGATCAAGCCAAACACCAAAGGATTGGAGAGAAAGCGTGACGCGACAAAGAAGGCTTGGCTGGCGTTCAAGTCGGGAGGCAGATAACCTGCATGTACCAACGCTTTCGCAACCCATCCGCCCGATGCGACAACCACGGCGGCGACAGGCATAAGGATCAACAACACTGCGATAAACGACTTACGACCCGCGTTCAACGAGCGCGCAGCCATAAACCGCATCAAGATCCCCTGATTCAAGAAATAAAACATGGCAGAGTTCGCCATGGCATCCTGCCAGAAGATCCCAACGCTGTGGTACGATGGGTCTTTGTTAAAGTTGGCAAACGCCATACGATGACTTCGAGGCATGTGCTCCCACAACGACTGAAAGCCACCCAAATACTCGGCCCCCAAATAGACAATCGCAAGCCCACAAGCGAGCAACATGACACCTTGAAACAAGTCCGTCATGATGACACTCGTTTGGCCTCCAAGCGTCACATACACCGCCGAGATGGAAGCCACAACGACCGCAGACCAAAACACGGGCCAGCCGATCAGAATATTCAGAGCCTTCCCCATGGTAAACAGGTTGACTCCCACGTACCCCACCAAATACAGCAGCAGCAGATAGGTGACGACTTTCCGAGCGAACGGATTGAAGCGACGTTCAAAGTATTCAGGAATGGATGTAATCTTGGAGAAGTAAAGGATGGGCAACCAACCAAAGAGAACAAGGGGTAGCCAAAACCAATCATTAAGGTACGTTTGGCTACTGGCCAGTCCATATTTGTAAGCGACCTTGCTGTACTTGACGAAGCTATAAGAGCCAATGGTTGTAGCAACCAAGCTAAAACCAATCAGCCACCAAGAGAAGCGTTGCCCTCCAAAGAAGAAGTCCTTGGTGCTCTTTTGCCCCCTCCCAAAGAAGGTGCCAATGATCAAGATGATGACAAAGTACGCCACCATCACCAGATACGTCAGCCAGTGGCCCAGAGGTGGTGACGTTCTGCCCTTGTAGACTCCAGCCTTTGCAGTAGCCATGGGACCGTACTGCATATAACCTTGTAAGATCATGAAAAACGCCAGGCCACCCAAACACATCAAAAGATTCCGCAAACCTGATCCAGAGACGCCCAGGTATCCTTGCCTCCAGGCATACAAAAGCCCCACAAAAAAGACTATGCCCCCAATGGCGTACTGGTAAAGATAGGGATCCATGGCCACGTCCTCTACTTTCTCAAAGTGCTGGGTGGGATTGGCCTAGCGGCCTAGTGTGTTCAAGAAGTTCACTTGGGTGGGACTGTATCTTGGTGGGATGAACGTGTCAACAGATGCACTTGTTCCTCTTCCCTCCCCAAGAAACCCAAAACAAGCGACCCATCAATACAAAGCTCATCGCTCAAAAACGTCCATACCCAATAAGGTTGATTGAATCCAACAGTTGTCCGTGGTAGCGTTGAGGGCACGCATGGATAGACAAAGCGCGATGGCTCTGAGGAGGTTGCATGTGTTCCTCTTCGACCCATGACTCCCCCTAACAAAAGGAGCTCCCATGAAGAAAGTTCTGCTTGGATGGTTAACCTTCACGTTAATGATGTTTGGAGGTTTTGGTGTTTCATTGGTTGCAGCAAGAAGTGCAAAGAAATGCAAGCCTGGACAGAGGCGAATTTGCCGGACTTTTCGGGGTCAAACGGTGTGTCGATGTTTGACCCAAAGGACCAGTCGATGTCGGCCAGGTCAAAGACGAGTCTGCCGAAGAATTGCAGGCCAGACCTTCTGCCGGTGCGTCTCCAACAGCACAAGAACATGTCGCCCTGGCCAGAAACGAGTTTGTCGCAGAATTGCCGGTCAAACCTTCTGCCGTTGTTTGACAAAGGGCACAAAGACCTGTCGCCCCGGCCAAAAGCGCGTATGTCGAAGAGTCTTGGGTCGAAAGATTTGCCGATGCACTTCTGGAAAACCCAGAAAGTGTCGCCCTGGCTATCGAAGAGTGTGCCGAAGAATTGGAACCCAACGGTTTTGTCGTTGTGAGTCCAATACAGCAAGAAAGTGCCGGCCTGGAACCCGCCGAGTTTGCAAACGTGTGTTTGGGAAAAAGTTTTGCCGCTGCGCTTCGACAAAGAATCCAAACGCGTGTCGCCCTGGCTACCGAAGAGTCTGCAGCCGAATTGCGAACAAGCGGTTTTGCCGTTGCGTCAGTTCCAAGCGTGCAAAGTGCCGACCTGGAACCCGTCGAGTGTGTCGAACGTTCCGCGGTCGCACAACGTGTCGCTGTCAGCCACGACGTCGATAGCTTGTAGGGGGTTTGGAAAGTGGGGCTGTTTTATTTGGTGTAGGTTTTGGAGAAGACAGGCTGAGCGCTGGTCGCGGTATAGAACTCGATGGTCATGGTTCGACCGGAGATGTGGACGTAAGCAAAGCCAGTGTCTTGGAAGTTCTGGAACCAAACCTTGTTGCGTTTGGTGTCACCAGCCTTTTTGGTTTTGGCGCCAGCACCATGAACCAACCAGTTTGTGTTGCACTTGGACTGTAGCAGCTGCATGTTGTGGTCATGTCCAGAAAAGTAGAAGTCGAACTTCCCGCAGATCTCTGACTCCATAAACTTCTTCACCGAATCCCCACTCACAAATGGAATGAATGGAATCCCTTCGTACTTCCCGGCGTCACCGTGGGTGCCGTTGGAGATGTAGGGGTGGTGACCAAAGGCAAACTTCCAAACGCTTTGATTTTGGGTTGCCTTCGCAAGTTCCTGTTGGACAAACTTCTTTTGCGCCTTCACGTCTACGCCGGGGAGACCATCAAAGAAGATCTCGCATGTGTTGAGGCTCACGAAGGTTGCGTTGCCTTTTTTGAAGGAGAAGTACTTGTTGGGAAACACAAACTGGGGATTGGTTTTGGCGTAGTCCCTGTAGTATTGGAACTTATGAAAGCCTGCGCCAACTCCGCCGATCTTGTCGATGCCGTAATCGTGGTTTCCGATGGTGATGTAAAAGGGAAACTTCAAGAAGCTATAAATGTCGGAGAACTTGGTTTTGAATTGAGGGTCTTTGGCGCTGGAAACTCCCACATCGTAGAAGTTGTCACCGAGCAGGAGGCCAAAGTCACAAGGTCCACGACCACCGGGCTGCGCTTCCGCGTCACACTTTTTCTTGATGGCCGTAGCGACGGCTTTTTGTTGCGCCGATCCGGTGCCTGTGTCCCCCATCAAGATGAAGCGAATGCCCTGAGGTGTGGGAGGAGGTTCGGGTCCAGCTTCCGGCCCTGGCGTGGGTTCGGGCCCTGGAGATGTATCCGGCTGACCTTGGTTTGTGTCAGGTTGTTCGACGGGTTCAGGCCCTGGCTCCGGTCCGTTGGTCGATGTATCCAAGGGTCCATCTTCGGGACCTGTCGATGCGTCTAAGGCAGACTCGGGTCCAGTGGAAGGCTCTGGACCAGGCTCGGATCCAGCAGAAGGTTCGGGCCCTGGTGAGGTGGGCTCCACGCCTGCAGAAGTTCCGCTATCTGGAGTTCCCGTGTTGTCGTTGTTGTTGGAGCCTGGACCTTCCGAACAGGCAAACACCAGAATGACACTTAACGCAACCAACCATCTCATCACAAACCAAGATCTCACAACGCTTCTCCACAACAAAAGTACCTTGTGAACGTATACAATTTCGTTCCCAACGTTCGTAACCCCAAAGGAGTCAAGCATATTGAATTTATCGTTGTTGGTCAAGGTATTCCAGTAACATGTTTGGGTTCAAGGCTTGCAAGTATTCAACGGATCAAGAATGATGGGAGACGAGACCTTCGAATGGATTGTGGACAAAAGGAGTTTGTATGAAGGTGTTGTTCCTCTATAGCTCGCTAAGTATGTTGGGACCGTGGTTCGTTGGAGCCCCGACCTCCCATCCATCCAGCCGACCTGCCCTTCACTCCAAGTGCCAGCCCAAAACCAAACCGACCCAAGGTGCTTTGGATTGGCAAGAAGTTCGGTGTTGGTCCAATGGCTCGTACAAACTCGTCCGAGAGTGGAAGCAAGGCAAACTCCATGGTCGAGAAGTGCGTTGGCATCCCAACGGCAAAAAAGAGTCCATCAAACATTACAATTTAGGGAAGCTTGAAGGACCAGCACTGAGTTGGTACCCAACAGGACGCAAACACGCACACGTGATGTTCCACAACAACGTGCTCCACGGCTTGTACCGAAGCTGGCACAAGAAAGGCCACATGATGAGACAGGTGCAGTACAACCATGGCAAGCCCAAAGGTCTTTACCAAGAGTGGTACAAGACGGGGCACATGAAGTACCGCATGCCTTTCCACAAGGGAAAAGCGCACGGCCAAGGGACCTTTTGGCACAAGAACGGCCACATCGCGATCTCCATGACGATGCACCACGGGTCCAAACATGGCCCCCACACCACCTGGTTCAAAAATGGGCGGGTTGCGATGCACGGCAAATACAAAGACAACAACAAAACGGGACCTTGGGTCTACAACAACCCGACAGGTAGCATCCGTGTGGACCTGAATTTTTCAAAGGACTTGCGCCACGGGCCATGGACCTACCAACGTCATGGCCAGCTGCTGATTCGTGGTCAGTTTGCTCAGGACGAGATGCACGGTTCGTGGCAATGGATGGGCTCCTTACAAGGCAAGGGTTCGTTTCACAACGGAGCACTCTGCGGAGCCTGGACTTGCTTCTCGCCCAAGGACAAATCCGGAAAGTCAAGGCCGGCACCTTGCAGCCCCGCAACCATCAAGGCACGGATAGAAAAGGTGCTAGGCCCCTCCTCCTTGAAGCACACATGCAAAGTCACAAGCGACGGGATGCGGTGCCCAGCCTGCCCGACCAGCAGACCCACAAAGTAAAGGGACTGTTAGACTTTGGTGGGAATTTTGGTGGGAGGTGGAGGAGTCATCCATCGGTGAGTCCCCCGAACGAACTGAACCACACCCATGGCATCGAGCGGCTTGGCAAAGAAGTAGCCTTGGCCATAGTCGCAGTGGAATTTCACCAGCTGCTCTAGCTGGTCTTCGTGCTCAATCCCCTCGGCCACAACGTTCATCCCCAAATTCCGAGCAAGACCGACGATGCTGCGAACGATTTCCAGGTTTTTGCCTTCTTCCTTCATGTGACTCACAAAAGACCGGTCGATCTTAAGCGTGTCGATGGGAAAGCGGTGCAGATAACTCAGGGATGAAAAGCCTGTTCCAAAGTCGTCAATGTCGATTTGGATGTTGAGGCTTTTGAGTTCCTGTAGAATCTCATTAATCAGATCGGTGTGCTCAATCAACACATTCTCTGTAAGCTCGATTTTCAAGAAGCTTGGGTCCAAACCTGTTTCTTTGAGGATCTTCTGGATTTGGGCGAGCCATCCAAGCTGAAGAAACTGTCGATACGAGACATTGACGCTCATCTTCACCGGGTAAGGAAGAAACCCTTCAATCTGCCAGGCCTTCATTTGCCGACAGGCTTCCCGCAACACCCACTCTCCGAGAGGGACAATAAAGCCAGTCTCTTCAGCCACAGAAATAAATGAGCCAGGATAGAGAAGCCCACGGGTGGGATGTTCCCATCGAACCAGTGCTTCAAACCCAAAGAGTTGCTTCCGATTCAAATCCACGATCGGTTGGTAATGAAGAACAAACTCATTCCGTTGGAGAGCGAGCCGAAGATCCGTCTCCACTCGCAGGAAGTTCACGGCCTTGGTGTGCATCGCATGGTCGAACAGCTCGTAGCGGGCTTTGCCTTCTGCTTTTGCATGATACATCGCTGTGTCGGCGTCGCGTAGAACCTCTGCAGCTGAGTGGTACTCAATGGAGCTTGTGGTGATCCCGATGCTCGCGGAGGTGAAGACCTCGTTGTTGTCCAAGGTGAACGGACTGCGAAGGACCGCCAGGATTCTCTCAGCAATACGAACCGCGTCGTTCACATCGCTGATCTCATCCAGGAGAATGATAAACTCGTCGCCGCTCAGACGGGCGATGGTGTCTCCATCTCTCAAGACACTGGAGAGCCTCTGGCCCACTCGGACTAGAAACACATCGCCCAAGGTATGTCCCAGGCTATCGTTGATGTTCTTAAACCGGTCCAAGTCGATAAACAAGACCGCAAACATCCCTTCTTTTCTCCGCTGGGCGCGACGGATTCGACTCTCCAAGCGGTCCATTAACAGCGCACGGTTCGGGAGCTGGGTGAGGGAGTCGTGGAATGCATCAAAGTGAAGCTTGAGCTCCGCTTCCTTTCGCAGGGTGATATCACGCAAGGTGATGAGATAGGCATCTTCCCCATCCCATTGGGTGTCCACGGTGTGCACCTCCAGATAACCGCTCTGGCTATGGGAAAGACGTCCTCGTTCAAACTCCACTGTCTCACCAGGACGAATCGCCGGAAAAAGCCGGTGGACGGATTCTTCGGTACAGGCAAACACATCCCGCGAGGCTGGATTGGCGTAACAGATCTCCTGGTTTTTGTTGAGTACCAGGATTCCGTTTACATTTTTTTCCACAACATTACTGAAACTTGCCTGACTGGCATGGAGTTCATTCAGGCGAAGCTTTAACTCCACCTCTAGCTGACGTTTCACCAAGGCGCGCTCGACGCTGGACTGAACCAAGCCCAAGTCCATAAGAGGCTTAAGCAAGTAATCCAGAGCGCTGGCCCGTATCGCCTCGGAAGCCGACTCAATGGAAGCCTCCCCTGTCATCACGATGACGGCCATATCTTCCGTATGTTCTTGTGCCCAATGAGCAAGCTCAAGCCCGCTTTTACCAGGCATGTGAACGTCTGTGATCATGAGTTCAAAGGTGCTCTCCTGCAGGAGTTCAATCGCGTCTTCTGCAGACTTGGCCTCCGACACCTGATAACCCCATCGGGTCAGACAATCCTGGAGCATCCAGCGTATGTGAGGATGGTCATCCACAACCAAGACATGGTACGAGGATGGGGAAGAAAGTGTGGTGCTTGATGTCATGATAACTCGGGGTACCCTTGAACCAAAGTGTAGGGTGAATGACAAAACAAAAACAACCCAAAAAAAGGAGTACTTTTGTAGCAAGGAAAGTAATCGTAGAAATCACACAATATGCAATGATTTCGATTCCCTGACACATAGGAAAAAAGTACCAGATCTTCACTGTCTAGTGCAAGTAAAACGACCTCCTGAGCAAGACCTTGAAATCAAAGTTGTACAAAGTTTTCTTCTGTTCCATCAAAAGCTTGCTTCCCTATGAGGCAGAAGGAACAAGGAAAGCATACAACTTGTTTTTTTGAAAGGTGTTCAGTTTTCGATATGACAACGACCCGAGAGAAACGACCCATGAGACCAGCAACTTCGTTTGTACGAAACCCACTGTTCATTTTGATCTTCGGTTTGGGAGGGAGCCTCCTCGGAATCGCATGTGGGCCTAACACGACAACACCAACAGAGTTAACGAACGAAGCACTGGCGAAGAGAGAAGGTTCAGCGGAAGTGACGGCCCCCGAAGAGCCAACGTCAACCTATGATGCGAGCCCACCCGCTTGCCTTGAAGGTTCAACCCTACCCTGCTACACCGGTCCTGTGGGAACAAGGAATGTAGGTCCCTGCACTGACGGCATTGAAACCTGTGAAGGAAAAGCCTGGTCAGTGTGCAGAAACCAAGTGGTTCCCCAACCCGAACAATGCAACGGCGTCGACGATGACTGCAACGGCCTCATTGATGACCAGGACAACACAACAGGAACATCCTGCACCATCGAAGGTCTCCAGGGGCCCTGCGCCCAAGGAACTCAAAAGTGCCAGAACGGTGCAGTGTCATGTGTACCCACAACCCAACCTTCCGAAGAGATTTGTGACGGAAAGGACAACGACTGTGATGGCAAAGTGGATGAGCTGTTTGCCTGCCAGCAAGGGCCTGCAAAAGAAGGCGAGCGCTGTGATCCGACGGGAGAGAGTGAGGGTGTAAAGGTCGCTTGCCAGGAAGGACTGGTGTGTCTGAAATACGGTGACAGCCGGGGAAACTATTGCCATGTCCCTTGTCAACCCAATGCCCCAGGGCAGTGCTCCCACAACACAAGCCTGACCTGTGTTGCAACGCAGGACAACTCAGGTGGAGTGTGCTTACAGGCTTCCTGCCTAACCAATGCAGACTGCCCAGGCGGCTACCAGTGTGAAACCCGCAGCAATGGACAAGGGAACCTTTGTTTTCCGAAGCGCCCGACAGGACCTTATGGGCAAGGAGCCTTGTGCCAAACGCCTGTGGAAAAGTCAGGTTGCAAAGAGGAGCACCGTTGCGTGCTCTCCAAGGCCGAAGCCAAACAGGGCGTCTGTGCAAAGACATGCCAAACCCGCGAACAGTGTCCCACATTTTCCGATGAATCCTCGACATTTCCCTCCCAGTGCATTTCTCTGGGCAACAACGGAGGATACTGCTTGATCCCCTGCCAAACTGGGGATAAGGTTTGTCCCATGGGATTGTCTTGCCAGGGTGCAGGGGCGCAACGGTTTTGTCTTGCCCCCTAACTCCAGGTTTGGATAACGAAAGGAAACTGAAATGAAGGATGCTGTGCCGGGTCCAGCGTACCGAATCCAAACCAAACGATTGGTGATCCGCTGCTGGAACCCTGGAGATGCGCTTCTCCTCCACAAAGCCATTCAAGACAGCGTGCAACATCTTTTGCCGTGGATGCCTTGGGCCCACCAAGAACCCGTTTCGCTCCATGAGAGAATCCAACTCCTCCGGCATTTCCGGGCCAACTTTGATCAAGACAAAGACTGGATCTACGGAATTTTTGACCCGGAAGAACGAAATGTTCTGGGTGGAACAGGCTTTCACAAGCGAGTGGGTCCACAGGCTCTTGAAATTGGCTACTGGATTCACCAACACCATGTTCAAAAAGGCTACGCCACAGAAGCCGTCGAAGCGCTCACCCACGTGGGCTTTCAGGTCAACAAGCTGCAACGCCTAGAGATCCACTGCGCTCCAGAAAACCACGCAAGCGCAGCCATCCCAGAAAAACTTGGGTACACCTACGAAGGAACCCTCCGAAGCAGGCTCCCCACCGAACAGGGGACCATGCGAGACACGATGATTTGGAGTGTACTCCCTGATGAATGGGCCCCCGCCAGCCCTGCGCTTCCTTTGCAAGCCTACGATGCTGCAGGTCGAAAAATTTTCGACACGCAGGCCCAAAAAAATCACCCCTAACGACGGTTGGTATCAACCCCACTTCCTGCGGGGCTTTGAGGTCGTTTTCTCGGAAAGGGATAGAGAGTCATTTGAAGCAGGAGAAACAGGCTTCTAGAATTTCTTTGAAAAGAAATGGTATATCGTTCGACCGTAAATACAGAACGTCCGAGAGAAGAGCGGATGATTGCAGCAGAACCTGAGACCGTTTTCTCCGTGCTGTGTCTTATCTTATAAGATGAGTGGGGATCATTGTATTTTCCTGAGTCGATCCGGTACACTATCACCCAGATTCGTCGAATGGACCTGCAAGCCGAGAGCATACGAAGTAGGAGATTTTCGTGAAATTACGTCGAGTTATCATCATAGCACTGGCACTAACCTTCCTCGCGGGGAGCATGATGATGAGTTGCACATCAGCCCAGCCCTGCGATGGTCAGTGCCAAGAAAGCTTCTTTGTCTGGTACAAAGAACTCAACGTTTGCGACAATCTATGCACCAAACCTGATGGAGAGAGTGTCTCGTTGCTACTTCCTCCTCAGAAGTACGGTGAGCCGCCACGTGAGGTCAAATGGACCAACAAAAACTGTGGTCAGTGCCTCTCGGCTTGGCAAGTATGGACAAAAGGATCGGACTGCACAGAAGGGGCGAGCCAATGTGGGGCTCACATTGATCCGTCCTATCCTCGACCTCTGTTGCAAAAATGTCTTCGGATCAACCAACGCGTCACCTGGACCTTTGGCCGCGAATGTGAAGACAATGACGAATACCCCTGCAGTATCACTGTATCGGGGAACACCTGCTACGGGTGCAAAGAGCAGAAAGATTGCGAGAGTCTCAAGACAACCCGCGAGAGCACGCAAAACCTTTCCTGCGACACCGAAAAACAAACCTGCCTGGAGTGCAAGGACGACAGCGGGTGCAAACCCCACCAGACGTGCCTTGAAGGCATCTGTACAGGGTGCAGCGAAGACTCCCACTGCGACCCTGAGATCACAGGCTACTACTGCAGCTCCGAACTGCGATGCATCTGTGAAGACAACGAAACCTGCCGACAAGCCGGGTTCCTAAGCTGTGACACCCTCCATGGAACTTGTGTGGCGTGCAAATCCACAGACGAATGCACCAAAGACTTTGATGAAAACTCGATCTGCAAGTCCGGTCGTTGTGTGAGCCAATGTACCGCAGACACCGACTGCCAGCACTACTTAGCCGCGACCTGCAAGAACGGCTTCTGCATCCCCGAGCCCCCGACATGTGAAAGTGACAAAGAGTGCGCAAAATACGGGCAAGACACCAAATGTCATGAGGGCCGCTGCAGCAAAAAGCCTGGGGGCTACTGTGAAAAAGATGAGGACTGCAAGCGGTTCGACAAGGACGCAGCCTGCACCGACAATCGATGTGTTCGTCCTGGTGCGACAGGAGCATCTTGTACAGAAGACAGTGACTGCAAAGAATTAGGTCTTGCAGGTCGTTGCGTCGATGGTGTTTGTGAAAAGCTGAACTCCAACTGCACCCTCGATGCCCAATGCATCGAATTGGCCGACGACCTTCGATGCTACCAAGGTCGCTGTGCACCCAAGCGGCCTGATCCATGCAAGTCGGACGATGACTGCACAGGCGATGGCAACACAGGAAAGTGCAACCAAGGCCGCTGTGTTCCTGAAGGTGGCTGTAGCTCAGACGCCGAGTGCAAGTCAGTCAGCGACAAATCAAAATGCATTCAAAATCGATGCCTTGTGCCGCCCGACTGCAGAACCAACGCAGACTGTCAGAAAGACGGAAAGCAAGGCCAGTGCAAAGCAGGAAGTTGTGTACCCCCTGAGGGCTGCCGCTCCATTGCCGACTGCATCGCCAAGTACAAAACCACCCAAGTTCGATGCAACCAGGGTGTCTGTGAGAAAATGGAGAGACCTGCAGAGCAATGTCAAACCAACGCAGATTGTGAGAAGGCTTTTGGCGCTGGCACAGAGTGCGTGGAAAACCGATGCCAACGACCTGCAGGGGGCGGATGTCGTAACGACCTGGACTGTGTTCGAACCCTTGGAACAGGTGCGAAGTGCAAGGACACCCGCTGTGTTCCTGGCGAAACGGCCAAGTGCACCTCGGATCAACAATGCGTCACCAAGCTTGGGACTGGAGCCAAATGCCAGCAAGGTACATGCATCCGCGCCCAACAAACAGGCTGCCGTGCCCATACAGAATGTGTCCGTCAATACGGCATCAACGCTCGCTGCAACAACGGTACTTGTGAAGCAGGAGCAACCGGCGGCTCCTGTCAGACCAGCCAAGACTGCGTCAAACAACTCGGCGTTGGAGCCAATTGCAACCAAGGCAAATGCGAAAAAGGTGCTGGCTGTAGCACGAACGACCAATGTGTAAAAACACTGGGCCCTGGAGCCACTTGCGAAAGCGGTAAGTGTGTCAAGAGCGAGTCCAACGTCTGCCGCGGCGACGCAGAGTGTGTCGTCAAGCTGGGCCAGGGCTCACGATGCAACAATGGAACTTGTGAAAAGCTCGCTGGTTGTACCGCTGACAAAGAGTGCATCCTCAAGCTTGGAACAGGCTCCAAGTGCAACAACGGCACCTGTGAAAAAGCCCAATCTTCCGCCAACTGCCAGAGCGATCAAGAATGTGTCCAAAAGTTCGGCACCGGTGCAAAATGCAACAACGGTACCTGTGAGAAGAAAGTCGGTTGCACTGGCGACCAAGAATGTGTTCTCAAACTTGGAACTGGGGCGAAATGCAACAACGGCACCTGCGAAAAGGCTGCAACCAGCGGTTGTACCAGCAACTCAGAGTGTGTCGCCAAGCTGGGAACCAACGCCAAGTGTGTCCAAGGAACCTGTCAAAAAGGAACCTCCACCACGGGCTGTACAACCCACCAAGAATGCATCCAAAAGCTCGGAACAGGTGCAAGATGTGTGAGTGGTTCCTGCCAGGGTGGTACTTCCAACTGTACCTCCGATCAGGAATGTGTGCAGAAACTCGGCACCGGCGCAAAATGTGTCAGCGGAGCATGCCAGGCAAGCTCCTCCGGTTGCAGCTCAGACCAGGAATGTGTTCAAAAACTTGGAACCGGCGCAAAATGTGTCAGCAACGTTTGCCAGAAGACCTCCGGCTGCAGCACCGACCAAGAGTGCATTCTCAAACTTGGAACCGGCGCAAAGTGCGACAACGGCACATGTGAGAAGGCCTCCACTGGCTGCTCCAATGATACCGAGTGTGTCCAAAAGCTGGGCACAGGAGCGAAGTGCAACAACGGTACTTGCGAAAAAGCCTCGACAGGCTGCACAACCGACACCGAGTGTGTTCAAAAGCTTGGCTCGGGCGCGAAGTGTGTCAGCGGCAAGTGCCAAGCTGGCTCGACAGGCTGCACTACCGACACCGAGTGCGTCCAGAAACTTGGGACGGGAGCGAAATGCAACAACGGGACCTGTGAGAAGGCTTCCACTGGCTGCACCACTGACACGGAATGTGTCCAAAGGCTGGGAACAGGAGCAAAATGCAACAACGGAACCTGTGAAAAAGCCTCTACGGGCTGCACGACGGATACCGAATGTGTTCAGAAGCTTGGCTCTGGCGCGAAGTGTGTGAGCGGCACCTGCCAGGCAGGGTCGTCAAACTGCACAACCGATACCGAGTGTGTCCAAAAGCTTGGTTCGGGTGCGAAGTGTGTTAGCGGTACTTGTCAGGCAGGCTCAGGTGGCTGTACCAAAGATGCCGATTGTACAGCCGTCTATGGAACCGGAGCGACTTGCAAATCCAACGCCTGCGTCCGCAGCCCATGTACAGGCAATCCCCAATGTGTGAATCGCTTAGGACAAGGCTCCAAGTGTGTCAACAACCGCTGCTTTAAGGGATGCCAGTCCAACAACGACTGCTCTGGAGGCCTAACCTGCCAAACGAGCGTTTGTCGATAACGACCCCCACAAACTCCCCCCTCTTCTCTCCCTCTTAAATTTCGCCCAACCGATCGAGTGCATCTCGCAGGGTTCTCGCCGAAGAGCGAAGCGCATCTTCCTCTGAAGGCTCCAACTCAAGTTGAATCACCCGTTCAACGCCTTGCGCTCCGATAATCACGGGAAGGCTTAGGGCAACATCTTTCACCCCCAGCACATCTTCATGCACACAAGCTGCGGTCATTACACGTTTTTGGTCTCGTAGAACCGCCTGAGCCAAGCGCGCTGTACCAAGGCCAATGGCATAGCAGGTCGCACCTTTTCGTTGAATGACTTCCTTGGCAACGTCACGCACCTGGACGGCAATGTCCTCCCAGCTTACGCCCAATTCTTCAGCACCGAGAAGACTCTGCAACGGCACACCAGCGATGTTCACCTTGCTCCAAACGGCGACCTCACTGTCCCCGTGTTCTCCCAGGATGTAAGCGTGTACGTTTCTGGGGTCAATGTCGAGCCGTTCACTCAACAAAGCACGAAACCGAGCCGTGTCCAACAGCGTTCCTGTTCCAATCACCCGGCCTTTCGGCAAGCCAGAGAGATGACTCGCGACATAGGTCATAACATCCACAGGGTTGCTCACAATAAGGAACACCGCATCAGGACAACATGAGACAAGCTTGGGAATCATATCTCGGAAGATATCTGCATTTCTTTGCATGAGGTCGAGGCGAGTTTCTCCAGGCTTCCGCTTCGCACCCGCCGTGATAATGACCAGGTGGGATCCAGCGCAATCTTCGTATCCCCCGGCTTCCAGGGTCATCGGGCTCACAAAAGACAAACCGTGGAGAAGATCCATCGCCTCCCCTTCGGCTTTCTGTGGAACACTATCGACCAACACCAAATGGTCTGCGCTGTTCTCAATCACCATCGCGTAGGCGATGGCCATCCCAACCTGGCCTGTCCCAATGATTGACACTTTCCCCGAACGAAACTCCGAGTTCTGACACGCACCTTCGTAGGCAACAATTTTTGGCTTGGTCATACGAATCTCCTCCTGTTCCAAAAGCCTATGACTGTCCATCGATGTACTATACTTTGAAGCAAAGTTCTTTGTGATAAATCAAGAAGCATGGTTGACATAATATAAAGTTTGCAACCTCACCAGCACAGAGAAGGACATCGTTGGGATGGAGCGAAAGGTTCGGACTCAAGGGGATTTTTGATGAGGAAGAGAGTGTCCCAAGAGGAGAGCAGGAGGGATTATTCGCCGGGGAAGTTGGGCTTTCGCTTTTCCATGAAGGCTTGAAAGGCTTCGACAAGATCGGCCGAGGGCATGATCATGCTGTTTCGGGTCACAGCGTAGTGAAGTCCGTCTTCCACAGAGACATGTCGGCTGTAATTGAGAGTTTCCTTGCTGGATTGAACAGCGAGTGGAGATTGGGCCGCGATGGAACGAGCCATCGCCTCCGCACCTTCCATCAGCTCATCGAATGTGGGGAACAAACGATTGACCAGCCGCATCTGTAGGGCTTCGTCGGATGAAACATCGCGGGCCGTAAAGGCCAGCTCACGGGTGAGGCCCTGCCCAATGATCAGAGGGAGCCTTTGCAAGGAGCCAAGGTCAGCAACCATGGCCATGGCGGCCTCTCGCAAGGAGAAGTAGGCATCCGAAGAAGCCAACCGAATGTCGCAGGCCGAAACGAGGTCCAGACCGCCACCAACGCAAGCACCATGGATGGCAGCAATCACAGGCTTTCTGCATCGCTCCACCACATTCATGGCCTCTTGCCAACGACGGATGTGGTTCACCAGGTCCATCCGATTCATCGGAGTTTGGTTGGACATATCCATACCTGGAACAGAAGCCAGCGAGGTGAGATCAAGGCCAGCGCAGAATGATTTTCCTCGCCCAGACAAGATGATCACGCGCACATCACGGTCGTAGTTGAGCGTGTTGAACATCTCAATCATGGCATCCCAGAAATCGAGATCCATGGCGTTTCGCTTGTTGGGACGATTAAGATACACGTGTGCGATTTGGTCGTTTGTTTCACAGACCAAACCGGGGTAGGCTTCACTCATGGTGACTCCTTCAGAATGGGGTGGGACTACTCTTCGAACCCTTTGGCAAGGTCAGCGATAATTTCGTCGGCGAGCTGGAGGTAGGCAAGAGACGCGGGAAGCAAGGGGTTGTCGAACACAGCAGGTCGGCCCTGGATGAAGGCTTTGGAGAAGTCTTCGCGGCGTGGGATGATGGTCTCAAAGACCAGATCCCTGGGGAAGTTTTTCCAAACCTGTTCCGAAACTTGTTCGGTAAATCCATACCGAACATCGTACATCGTGAGCAGCACACCTTCGATTTCGAGAGCAGGGTTGACCTTGGTCTTTACCTCTCGAATCAGCCGGAGGATCTGCGGGAGGGTTCGAAGCGCAAGTGGCTCGCATTGCAAAGGAATGACAACGGAGTCCGCGCAGTTGAGAGCGCTTACGGCCAAAGAGTTTTCTCCGGGAGGCGTGTCAAACAGGATGACATCGCATTGATCCCGGATGCTAGCGACGGCCCGACGCAAAACCCCCAGACGTTTGCCCAGGTTGTTGAATCGATCGATCTCAGCAACATTGGCGAACGAACCAGCGGGGATAAACCGCAAGTAGGGGTTCTCGGAGGGAACGAGAAGGTCGCGAATGTCGGCCTTTCCCAAGAGGAGGTCGTTGACGCCCATGGAATAGTCCGTGGGCTTGATGCCCAATCCAAAGGCTGAACCACCCTGAGGATCGAGATCGATTAGCAGAGTGCGAAGTTTTCGAGTGGCAAAGGCAGCCCCAAGGTTGAGTGCTGTAGTGGTTTTACCGGATCCGCCTTTTTGACTGACAATAGCAAACGTTTTGCCCATCTTTCCTCATCCACCTGTTCACTGTTCGGGCCAGACTCCACAACCATCAACGCGGGGGGGACCAGACCGTTGCTGGCACTTCCATGTGTCATAGACAGCTTCTTTGGTTAGGTTCCAAAGGTTCGCGATGATAAACGGGATTGACCTTGAATACAAGGACTCTCTGCTCTCACTTTTCAGACGAGCCGGGAACAGCCTGCAGACTCGAACGAGACTGGGCTTGCTGCATTACTTTTCTGCGCAACTTATCAAGCTGTCGCTTGGTTGCTTTGCCTTTGTAGACCAAACGTAGATCGTCAAGTTTGGCATCACCTTCAGGCTGAGTCACAATGCGAGGTGTGATTCGAGGAACATCTTCGTCCAACGCATCGGAGGCTTCACTCGCCGATTCAATATACTGGTCCAAAACGGTCGGGGGCTCTTTGGCAGAGCTCTCGTCGGCTTTGTCCACCTTCTTGGCACCGATCGGGAACATATCTTGTTCCACGGCGGAATCTTGGGCTTGTTCACCAGGGTCAACTTGGGAAACAAAGCTACGAAGAATCTTCGCAGCATCGGAAACGTCGGAATCCATACCAGCCGAAACCCCGAACAAATCGTCGGATGTACTGCTGGAGGAACGTCTGTTGTTTTTCATTACCATGCCTCATGTGACAGCACCATCCAATGCACGGGCTGCTCAATCTTCCATCGTTTTAGCATGCTTTCGACAATCCACATCGCCTTCAAGGGCTGGGCCAGCATACTCGAAGTGATCTCACAGGTCAACTTAGAATCGAGGGTTGTTCGCGCAGGAGAATGGTGTAATGTAAGAGCAAAGAAACACATCCTTCCAAGTTTGGCGATGAACCTCAGCGAAAGATTGGAGCTTACGATGAATCGTTCAACTCGCGTTCTGAATCTCAAACCCTCACCCACACTTGCAGTTGGGGCGAAAGCCAATGAATTGCGGGCCCAAGGTCACAAGATCCTGAACCTGAGCTTGGGAGAACCTGACTTTCCAACTCCAGAACCCATCCGCCAAGCCGGTCAGAAAGCCATAGAGCAAGGCAAAACAAAGTACACCCCAGTCGCTGGGATTCCAGAACTCCGAGAAGCGATCGCTGCGTTCTACCATCGCCACAAAGGCTTAAACTACAACGCGTCCAATATTGTTGTGTCCACTGGCGCAAAACAATCGTTGTACAACGCCATCATGTCTGTGGTGAACGATGGAGACGAGGTCATCATCCCCACACCCTACTGGGTTTCGTACACCACGCAGGTGGAGCTGGCCGGGGGCACACCGGTTCTGGTTCACTCCAAGATGGAAGACAATTACCAACTCGACTTGGATGCCTTGGAGGCGTCGTTCACTTCCAAAACAAAGATGTTGTTGCTCAACAGCCCCAACAACCCAACAGGGGCCGTCTACACCAAAGAGTCGATGCAAGCTGTCGCAGAAATGCTCAAGAAGCACCCCGAGGTGTGGCTGATTTGCGACGACATCTATGATCAATTGTTCTATGGCGATCAAACGCCTGTGAATCCTCTTGATGTGGAGCCGTCCTTGCGTGACCGGACCATCCTGGTGAATGGGTTCTCCAAGGCCTACGCCATGACCGGCTGGAGAATTGGCTACATCGTTGCCCCGAAGCCGATAGTGAAAGCTTCCATTGCGCTGCAAGGAGCCATCACTTCTGGAACCAACGCACCGACCCAGTACGCTGCCCTGCGAGCCCTTGACGAGAGCCTGAACAGCACCATACAAGACATGCGGGAAACGTTCAGAGAGCGTTTGGCCTGTATGAAAGAGACGTTTGGTAAGTTGCCTAGAACTACCTTCAGCAACCCAGAGGGTGCTTTCTATATGATGGTCGATTTTTCCCGCTGGCTGGGAACGAAGACCCCATCGGGTAACCGCCTCACCAACGGTGTGGAGATGGCAACGTACCTGTTGGAAGAAGGCCATGTAGCTGGCGTTCCAGGAGAAGCCTTTGGCGCTCCCGGAACCATCCGCTTTGCCTACTCCACCAACCAAGAGACCATTCAACAGGCTGCAAAAGCCATTCAAAATGCTTTGGAACAACTATCAGAATAGGGAGTCATGAGGGTTCGCCGCAGCGGCGAACCTCGTTTCAAAAACGTATGAGAGTGATATCAGGAAAGTATGCACGCCGCGCTATCGATTCTCCCGAATGGGCAGGCGTCCGCCCCCTTCTTTCTCGGCTCCGCCGAGCCGTGTTTGACACGTTGATGCCCTATCTACCTCATGGTCCCTTCTTGGACTTGTTTGGGGGAACAGGAGCCTTCACCCTCGAAGCCTTGAGCCGAGGCGCTCCCTCCGCAACCACGGTGGAGTTGGACCCCCGGACAGCCAAGCTGATTCAAGGCAACCTCGCCCATGCCAAGGTGCAAGAGCCTGTGGACCTGCGCTTGGGAGATGCAGTACAGGTGTTGCAAGAGCTTGTTCGAGAAGGCAAACGCTACAACGTGATTGCCATCGCCCCGCCCTACAGAGAAGGCCTTGAGAATAAGATCCTCGACATCCTCGATGCCCACCCCCAGCTTCTTCTTCCAGATGGAATCGCCTTCGTGCAGTATCCCGAAGACGACAAATCCATCATCACGGAGAGAGACCAGCTAGAGCTGTGGCGGACCAAGAACTACGGTCAGACCATCTTCACCTACTACTTTCCTCCGGAAGATGTCCCTCCCGAGGAATAAGTCCAAATTTGTGTTGGGCGAGCCGGCTTAATGTGCTCGCTTCCACATCCCCTTCTGCACAGGAATGTTCCGTCCCATCAACCGGATGTAGGCCGCCAAGGCCCAAAGGTCTTCGCGAAGGCGCTTGGCGTGCTTCCCGTTGCTTCGTGCCCAATAGTTGGGTGGGAGGATCGCGCCACGAAGGTACTGCTTTACTTCCAGGGAAGTCAGCCCGCGCATGTGCTCCCCAACGCCGACAACAATGGAGCGATAGACGTCGTCCCAACGACTCCCGCACTGGAAGGCTCCTTCCCGTAGGTCCCGGACTTGCACCATCTTCACTTTGGGTTTTTTGCCTTGTGTGTATTGGGTAATAGGAAGCTTAGAGCCCTCTCCTTTTTCCCCATGGCATCGAATACAACCCAACTTGGCGTACACCTTTTTCCCTTTGAAAGCCCAGTACAACTGGCCACGTTGACCGGTCATCCAAAGACGGAATAGATCACGCTCTTTCTGCTCTCGCCAGTCACCATAGCTTTGGAAATCGTGGCGACGTAAGAAGTTTCGAAAACGATGTTTGTTAAGCTCGTATTTGAACCAACGACGCTTGTAAAAGTAGGGCTGCCAGGGTTTGTACCAGACCCATTCACGTTTCTTGTTACGAACGTGCAGTTTGTACTCTTGCTCTTTCTTGGCCCGCAACTTTTTACGAAGAAACCGACGCATAAACTTGATCCAAGGTTTCTTCCGGTTGGATTCGAGCCATGCGCTAAAGACGCTTCGCATTTGAGGTTTGCGTTGCAAAGCTCGGTGCCAATCCCCTTGACCCAAGCGAAGGCTGCCCTCGTTGTCGCGCATCCAAAGGCTGAAACTCTTCCAGGCGGTCCACTCCTTCCAATCTCGCCAGTGACGAAATGGCAGGTAGGCGTTCGGTCCCAAATCCTGTCGCCACTGGTCCAACCAGGCGTCATAACGCGACTCCCACATCTTGCTTTCCCAATCGCGAAACTCTCGCTTTTGCATCAAGAACCGGCGGGGAACGCCAGGAGATTGGCTTTTCAAAGCAGGATGAGTTTGGACTTCGTGATCCAAACCCGAAAGCTGACGAACCACCTCCACCAAGGATTTCTTTTGTTTGGGAGAGAGAGAACCAGCCATACGCATCATGCCGCAGTTGCCCGTTTGTCGGTTCAAGGTGCGGGTGATGTCGGAAACACTGGCGCTGCGATGCGAGCGACACAGCCACTTTTTGGGCTTGCTTAAATCTCTGGGAGCAGAGGGTAGAACTGCCGCGAGGGGACCGTCTCCAAAACCTCGAGCTCCATGACAGCTGGCGCACAGATTCTTGTACAACGCCAACCCTTGGCCTTGTCGAGTCGAAGGAGTTAACGCCAACACACGTGTGGTTTCTTTTTGCGGAACGAACGAAGAGCGAACGGCATGCTGGATGTATGCAACGAGAGCTTTGCCTTTTTCGTTCAACTCCTTGCGTCCATTGGGCCGAGTCTTCAGCAACCACCGATAGGCCGACTTGGAGGAGCGAGGATGCACCGAGCGAGGAGCATAAAAATAAGCGACCCATCCGTTCTCGTTTTGAAACAAGTCCGAGAGGTTACCCCATCGCATCCCCGTTAAGGAGGGGTGGTGACAGTACCAACACCCTGCGTCCTTAAAGACTTGTTCTCCCAGCGCAAGGACCTTTCCCGGTCTCTTGATCGGGTAGGTTCGAGCCGAAGATTGGGTGATCGCCCACAATGCACTCGACACGAACATAACGCCCAAGGTTCCAAGTACAACAGGCAACCAGGTTTTTGTCCAAGCCTTGTGTTTCTCTTCCATCACACGCTCACTCTGTAAGAAAAAATGGAGAGGACGCTCATGTCACCTCCTCTGAATCGGTTGGTTTGATTTGCAAGGCGGCTTGCAGTTGTTGCTGACGGGCGAGGATACCATCGACAAGCTCTTCAGGTGAACATTCTTTGTCCCAAAGTTCCTCAGGATGAAGAGACGGCCAGAGCAAGAGTTCGCGATCGGCCAGTTGAGCCATCACCTCATCCGATCGATGAACTTCGGCCCAGAACGGCTCCAACAAGAGAGGCCTCTTATCCCGCCAGATCCGAATAAGCAAAGGAACCATATAACACAAAACACCCAACGTAAAACAGAGGGTCCCTCGTACACCCATCGCATAAAAGATGGCGGCCAAGGATGTCACAGAAAGCAAAGCCAGGACAAGAGCGCCAGGGCGAAGCAGCCACGACCACAGCGCCTTCAGGCGACGCTCACGCAAAGCCTCAACGTAAGCCTCGATGGCAAGGTCCAGATAATGGAGGGCCTCCCTGAGCAGATTGTGACGCGAAGAATCCATCCACATTCTCCATGTTGATTTTTCGTTCCATCCAGGACAGAGTAGACGCCCCGTATCGTATCACGGGCAACGACAACACACACATACCAGACCTCCAGGCAAGCTGGAGCAAGGAGATACCACGTCATGATCCCCAAGATTCAATTGTCCTCAGACCGGTGTTTTCTCATCGGCATGGTTCACCTTGGACCGATCTTTGAAGGCAGAGGAATGCCACCTCTTGAGGACGTGGAGCAACAAGCCGTCGAGGAAGCGTTGGTGTTGGCGGACGCAGGCTTTGACGCGATCATGATCGAAAACCTGGGCGACGCTCCCTACTACCCTGACCAGGTTCCGCCCCATACGATCGCCGGAATGACCCGCATCGCGATGTCCATTCAGGCAGCCTTCAAAGGCAAAAAGAATCCCCCAAGCATTGGCATCAATGTAATGCGAAACGACTCCATGGGCGCGATTGCGATCTGTGCCGCGGCAGGTGGGAGCTTTATCCGAACCAACGTGCACACGGGCGTGATGGTCACCGATCAGGGAATCATCCATGGAAAAGCCCACCTCAGCAGCAGGTACCGGGATCAATTCCACCCCAACTGTTCGATCTTTGCCGATGTCCGGGTTAAACACGCAGCACCTCTGGCAGAGCGTCCGCTCAAGCAGGAAGCCATCGAATTGTGGAAACGTGGCCGCGCTGATGCCATCATTCTAACAGGAGCCCAAACCGGCGATGTGATTGTCCCGCACGAGCTGAGGGGGTTGCGCCAGGCATTGCCTCATTGTCCCCTGATTGCGGGGAGTGGCGTGACTCCTGAGCAGATGTCCCAGCTCCTTCCCTACATCGAAGGCATCATCGTGGGTACCTGGTTGAAAGAAGATGGAGATGTGGGCAACCCGATCAGCTCAGAACGCGCCAACCATTTCGTCAAAGCTGTCCGTTCCTACGAGAAAAACAGGTAACCTCTCCCCTTCTGTCCCGCCTTCCTCCAACCCCCTCGCATGTTCTGTTCGCAAAAAAAAAACCAACAAAACCGAACCATTGAAAAAAAGTTCTGGGTCGAGTTGCATCATTTGAAAATGAGACTTCGTCTAAGTTGGTGTGTCGGACTGGAACTCAAAAAAACTCCAACGCAGTGAAGGAGTTTAAGGGTTCCCATGCAACGAGGTAAAGTTGTCCATGAAACGATTGACATCGATGTTGGTAGCCATCTTCTTTCTGGTAGGTTCACTCCTTCCAGCCACGGGATCTCTGGTCTCTCTTGGAGTCAAAGACGCCGAAGCCAAAAAGTCGAAAAAGCAGCTCAGAGCAAAAAAGCAACAGATCAACAAACGTCGTCGCCGAATTCGCAACAAACGCCGCCGCCGAGCTCGTAAGACCAAACGTAAGATTCGTAAGATTAAACGAAAGATCCGTCGCAAGCGTCGCCGTAAGGCTCGCCGCAACCGTCGTCGCGCAAAGCGTCGGGTCCGCAAGATCAAGCGTAAGATTCGTCGTAAGGCTCGCCGTAACCGTCGTAAGGCTCGCCGTAACCGTCGTAAGGCTCGTAAGGCTCGCCGTCGTGCTCGTCGACGTGCACGCCGCCGTCGTCGCAAGGTTCGTCGCAAGGTCAACAAGGTGAAAGCAGCTCTCCAGCGCCGCGCCAAGCGCCGCAAGGCTGCCGCTCAAAAGCGCGCCAAAAAGGTGAAGTAAGCATCATCCTTAGGGTTGGGAGAAGCTCCCGCCACTTGGATACTTAAAGGCTGTGGGCCCAGGGCTCACGGCCTTTTTTCATGTGGGGATGTGATTCAAAAAAGAGAGAGAAGCGTTCTAGAGAGGGAGATGGGACAGGAAGGCCGAGTCTGCTAGAGGATCAGTCTTTGCCTTCCACAACGTCGACAACAGAAGGAGCTTCGTGCGCTTTGAACTCTCCAGCTTTGAGTCGCTTCATGTAATCGTGGTAAGCGTTCATCGCTTTCAATCCAAAGATCAGCATGATTGGAATGTTGGCAAAGAGCATGATTCCAGTACCCAAGCCGGTCAAGGCATCCAGCTGGGCTTCTGTGCTCACAAGCTGAGGAATAGCCGCAACGACCACCAAGAGGCAGTACACAACTTTGTATGCGAGAACCCAGCCTTCACCCACCAGGTACACAACCCCTTGCTCACCGTAGTAACTCCACGAGATCATCGTAGAGAGCGCAAACAGCCAGGCAGCCAGGGTGACCAGCCACTTGCCTAACCCAGGAGTGACGGAGTCAAACGCCTTCGCGGTCAAGGTTGCACCTTGGAAAATAAAGAAGACATCTTTGGCGTTGACGTCCTTGTTCTTGAAGTTGGTAAAGGAGGGGGTCGCCACACTGGAGAAGGTATCCCAAGCGATGAACTTGGTGGGCTTCACCTTGCCTTGGCGAACATTGGTAGCCAACACTTTGGCCTTATCTTCAGGCAACTTCTTCGCCTTAACCAACTTGTCCAACGTAGCCTGAAGTCCAGTGACTTGCTGCCAGGAATTCAGAACCTTCACAGCAAGAACCACTTTTCCATTGAGGCGGTGCTGCTTGTTGTTGGATTTGGAGTTGGCGTCCGCTCCAATCACCATAAACACATTCTCTCCGGCCTGAGCTTTGGCTTCGGCTGGAACGGGCGATAACGCAAACGACCAGACTCGCTCTTCCCCTTTCTTGTAAGGAACAACCTTTCCGTCTTTGTTAGTCTTCTTCACCTGCGTCATGGTGGGAAGACTGGCCAACGCAAAGTCAGCTTGTCGGTTCCATACGCCACTGGAAAGAATGACCAAAGCGGTCAGGGTACACACCACAATGGTGTCGATGAAGGGCTCAAGGCCAGCAACCACAGCCTCACGAACGGGCTCTTTCGTTTTGGCAGCCGAGTGAGCGATAGGCGAAGAGCCCTGGCCTGCTTCGTTCGAGAAGAGCGCGCGCTTCATTCCCCACATAAAAGCATATCCAGCGGTTCCACCCAAAAAGGCACCTTGGGCTTCGAGGGGAGAAAACGCCGAAGACACGATCAGCTTCAACATTTCAGGGATGACGCCAATCTTGAAGATCAAGACATAGAAAGCTGCCAACAAATAGATGGCACACATGAGGGGAACCAAGCGACCGGCAACGTTACCGATTCGTTGGATACCACCGATGATCACGAGACCGACAAGCACAGCGAGAACAATACCGGTTCCAACTTTAGGAATGCCAAAGTAGCTGTAGGTCACGTCAGCCACGTTCCACGCTTGGAACATGTTACCGCCGGTAACGGCAGAGATCAGCAGCGTGACACAGAAGATACCACCGACCCACTTTCCAACGGTGATCCAAACACCTCCCCACTCAGCGAAGCCTTCTTTGGCAACCCACATGGGTCCACCGTGGGGCTCTTTGGGGTTGTCGGTGTTGCGGTACAACATCGACAGCGTCACTTCCGTGGTTTTCAAGGCCATCCCGAAGAAGCCTACGACCCACATCCAAAACACCGCGCCCGGTCCACCGAGAGCAATCGCAAGCGCCACACCACCAATGTTCCCCAATCCGACCGTTGCAGACAGCGCTGCGGAGAGAGCCTGGAAGTGGTTGATCGCGCCAGGGTCTTCGTGATTGTCGTACTTGCCGCGTACAACCGCGGAGCCGTGAGTGAGCGCTTTGAACTGGCAGAAGCCACTCCAAAAAGTAAAGATGACACCTACGGCGAGAACGGCATACAAAACCCAATCGGACCACAACACGCCGTTAATTGAACCAATGATACTGTTGAGCGTGTCAAAAAACGACGCTGCGAAGTACACTCCCATGAACTCACTCCTATGGATGAGGGATACAAACACAAGGAAGCCTTCTCTCATGGGAAAACATCCATGGAAACCAGCCCACGGAGGGCTTGCATGGTAAAAAGGCAACCTGGTCATCGAAAATTGCTGGGGTGCATCGTCCTGCAAAGTTTGACGAAAGTCAAGCAAGCGACAACGAGTTCGTCCATTGACAATTTAGCAAAGAATCGGTAACAAAGCCTTTTGGCTCCATAGTCGTATCAATTCAAAGTAGCTTTTGCTCTAGCCGTGTGATTGACGGTTCAGAGACCTGCGTTTCAGTTCAAGGAATTCATCACAATGACTCACATCAAACCACCCGCTGGATGGGGAAATCGTTCCCAGCTGCATGCCACCCTCAACGAGCTAGCCGACCTAAGGGGCAATCGTGATGGGATCTGGAACAACGAAGACCAGGCACCCGGTGACCACGGGAACTTCTTCGACCGCCAGCCCATCGTTGCCAAAGTTCGCAGCCTCCTGGGAACAGGCATCTCCACCGAAGATGAAATCGCCTTGCTCCGTGAGTATCGAGTGGAACAAGAGAGCCGCTGGAACCGCCCAGTGAGCCAACTCGACACCAGCAAGCTGTCTGACGCTGACTTGTTCCTGGCCCAAAAAACCATGGTATTGGACCGACTGGGACGCACTCCTTCGGACGTCACTGAAGGATTTGTGGAAGCAGTCGGCTCTGTGGACGGCCACGACATCGCACCACGGGAAGTCTTTTGGCAGCGATTCAAGCCTGTGGGTGAACCCAGCGGGAAAGTCATTGTGGTGTCTCCAGGCTTCCAAGAGACCGGCCGCAACTTCTACGAGCAAATCGATAAGATGAACCGACTGGGCCACGACGTCGTCGTGATGGACCATCAATGGGGTGGCCAGACCGAAGGCAGCCCTGGTGGACTCGACCGTGGCTTTGGTGTGGCTCGTGACGTCGCAGCGGTTGCAGCCTTCGCCCAACAAGTTGTGGAGTCCGACTACCCCGAAACCGCCAACGCGGAGGTTGTGTTGTTTGGGAACAGCATGGGCGCAGGCCCTGGCGTTCTCGGCGCGATGATGCTCAACGACAACGATCGCATCCAACTGGACGGCCCACAAATGCCAAAGGGAGTGAAAGCTGTGCTTCAAGCGCCTTTCCTCCGCGCCACAGACAACGTCACCAACGACGTCCTGAACCTGGCCAGCAAGCTCCCCTTGTTGAACCGCATCAAAGCTCCCAGCGCGGGTGTTCCCGTTCTCAACCATGACCCTGTAGGTACCGAGAAAGGGACCCAATGGGCAGTGATGGAAGACACACGCGCTCAACTCCGAACCATGTCGGCGGCAACTCCCGACCTGGAAACTCTCGAAGATTACATGGACGCAGGGATGCGACCCCAAGGCGAGATCTTCGTTGTGCACGGCAAGGAAGACCCACTGGCCGATGCAGGCGCCAGTGAAGAGCTGAAAGAACGTTGGGGCGACCAAGTGAACTTGCAGATCCTCGACAGCAACAACCACGTCCTTGAGCAAAACCCTGGAGAGCAAGACCACGCCATCCAAGGTCTCCAAAACCTCCTGGGTCTCTAACCTCCCCTCTTTCCTGCCCCTTGCCAATCCCTTCCTCTCACTTCAACACAACGAGCTTTCCCCTTCACCAACCAAGTTGACAGAGAGGGAGGCAAGGCGTTACTCTGGGCGGGTTTTCTACCAGTACTGTGAGCTTTTTTAGGACCCGACGGGCCACTCCATTCAGTCGTCGGGTTGAGAGAAGGAGTCAAGTTCATCATGGAACAAGAACGACAACAATGGCGCTCGAAGATGGGCTTTCTGCTCGCGGCTTCGGGCTCGGCCATTGGCCTCGGTAACATCGTTGTGTTCAGCGCCAATGCCTACAAGTATGGAGCCGGCGCTTTTTACCTGCCGTATCTTATCGCGTTGGTCCTTGTCGGACTGCCTGTGATGTGGCTTGAGTTTGGCCTCGGTCAAACCCAGCAGCGTGCCTTTCCCCAAGCGATGGGCAACATCGGAGGGAAGTGGGGAGAAATTGCCGGATGGTGGGCTCTCCTGAACGCTACGATCATCACCATGTTCTATGTGGCTATCCTTGGTTGGGTCCTCGGGATGTGGTGGAAGGCTCTGATGGGAACGCTGTGGGAGCCCACGGCTGCTCTCATGGGCTTCAAGATGGCGAGCCTACCCAACCCAACAGGCTCCTTCTTTGCGCTCATTTCAAGCTGGAGCAACGTCATCTTTGTGGCCATCGTATGGCTATTGAACATCGCTCTTGTTCTCAAAGGTGCCCGCTCCATTGAGACCGGCGTGAAGCTGATGATGCCGCTGATGTGGCTGTTTATGCTCGTGCTGGTCATCGTTGGATTGTCACAACCGAACGGAATCCACGGCATTTACCTGTTGTTTACACCCAACTTTAAGGCGTTGGGTTCCTACGCCGTTTGGAACGGTGCATTCAGCCAGATTTTCTTTACGTTGTCGTTGGGCTTTGGTGTAATGACGGCCTATGCAAGCTACCTCCCCAAGAAAGCCGACCACACCACCAACGCCCTGATTGTTTCAACAATGAACTGCAGCTTTGAGATGATCTCGGGTCTGGCCATCTTTACGTTGGTCTTTGCCTTCGCTCTCACTCCCAAAGCAAGCACCCTGGCGATGATGTTCTTCGTGGTTCCCAAAGGCATTGCCCAGCTCTCTGTAGGCTACCAGGTCCTTGGAGTCTTGTTCTTCACGTTGCTGTTGGTCGCAGGCCTTTCCAGCAGTATCTCGCTGATTGAAGCTCTCGCTGCGGCTGTGATTGATAAGTTCCAGTTCAAGCGCACCAAGGTCATTCTGTGGATCGCGGGCATTGGAGTGCTGGGAAGTATTGCTTGTGCGCTTCCCAAGATCATCGACCCAGGCCTCGCCAGCAACGGGACCCTTGGATTAACCATCCTTGATTTGGTTGACCACTACGCTTCCAAATATGGACTCCTTTTGGTCGGAATCATCGAGTGTTTGATCATCGGCTGGATGATGCCCATCAGCAAACTTCGGGAAGCTCTCAACGAGCACGCCAGCATCAAGATTGGAGTGTGGTTTGATGTCCTTATCAAGTTTGTCATCCCCATTTTGCTCTTGATTCCTATCGCGTTGACTGTTCTGGACACCATGAAAAAAGGTCTCTATGGCAGCAAGTATGTCCTTGGGGGCATCAACATTTTGCCAGCAGCCACGGCCATTTTCTGGGCAGCCTTCACCTTTGGAGGCGCCTTCTTGCTCACGACTCTTCAGGCTTCCAAGAACGCCAAGAAATAAGGAACATGACATGCGTATGAAAGTACACTTCCAAGCCTTGGTTCTTGTGGGCCTGATAAGCTTCGCTTTTCCTGGAGTCTCTGCAGGAGAAAAGGCGAAGAAAGCCCCAGAACGAGCCAAAGCAGCGCCACGAAAAGCAGACGCTCCCAAAAAGGCTGAGCCCCGAAAAGCCGCAAAGCCAGCTGCTCGTCGAAAAAGCGCTCCAGCCCAACCTGCCAAGAAAGTTGCCTATGCCATCAAAGTCACCCCAGCCAAGAAGCTGGTGGTGAACAAGCCAGCCACCGTCACCGTGACCGCGGACAAGCAAGCGTCCAGTGGGGTTAAGATCTCAGTTGTCTACTACCCTTACAGTGAAGCAAGCGTCACCGTGATGGAAAAGCTGCGCACCGACACAGGAGGAACCCTTCAGTGGACTCCCAAGTCACCGGGATTGGTGATTGTTAAGGCTGTAAAGGCGGATGGGAAAGACAAGAAGGGAAAAACCAAGTACAAGACCCTCGCCAAAACAACGGTGTCCGTTCAGTACGATGGATTGCCAATGGGTGGACTGCTTGTGTTTGCCCTCGCGGGCTTCTTGCTCTTTGGTGGAATGACCTTTGGTTTCTTCAAAGCATTCAGCCAGGAGTAAGACGCTTCGATGACGGAACCCCCCCACTTTCCTCCCACACCAACTTCCGATCCAGCCCTCGAAATCCTTCAACGTTGGTTGAGCATTCTTCGCCAGCGGGTCTCCCGGCACACCTTCCGTATGCTCGCTCGTGCGATGGTGGTTCTGGGATTCTTGGGGAGCGCTTACGTCTTGGGCTGGGGCACAATCCCTGTACACGCCGGGTGGTCTGCGTACTCCCAGCTGCTGGTGTTTCCCCTCTTTGGGGTTGGACTCTTTTGGTTTAGCCGTCAACTCGATGACGTCAACATTGACTGGGACCGTTGGTGGAAAGTGCTACCCGCGGGGTTCTTCTTTGCAGCCCTCCGTCACCTCTTTCATTCCTGGACCCTCGCCCTCGCGGTGTGGGGTCTCTCTGCCTGCTTGGGTCTAGGATTTCGAGCCCTTCGTCAGCGCAGGTATCCGACCAAAGAGAGGCTCAAAGAGGCCGCTTGGGACAACCTTATCCTCCTCGTGTTGCTCACCAACCTGTTCCTCCCCAGAGCCTTGTTTGCTTCCTTTGTTGTCTTTCTCCCCATCGTTCTCCTTGTCGTGTTTTACAACTTCATCCTGGAGCGTGACCGACTCCAGCGAGCCAAAGCCCTCGCAGTCGGAGCCCCACCGAACTGGCTCCGTCGCGCCAACAAATTACTTCCGTCCTCGACGTATTTGTTCTTACTCCTTCCAGGGTTGCTGTTTGCTGAGGCCTTTGTCTTCCACGCGGTGTACCAAACCACCCACTCCATCGAAGTTCGCAAGCAAGATCCTTTCCGCCCACCCAACCTCCGTGACTGGCTGGTCTTTACGCTCTCTGCGAAGATGAAAGCCAAGCCTCGGAGGCGAACGAAAAAGATTCTGTCCAAGCAAGAGGTGATTTACCGCGAGCTAGGACGAGGATACAGCCTGACGGCGAGCTTGCTGCGTGGTTTCCTCATCTTCTTCTACGCCAAGCGATTGCTCCTCATCTTCTTGCTTCTCATGGAGAAAACCTTGGGCCTTCGGGTCCATCGGATTGGTGAGATCAACGGCGAAGACGGGGCAAGGGGTCGCCTGGAGGAAGTTCGACAAGTTCTGCTCCGAACCCTCGACAGCTTCCCCCGAGCCTGGGCAGGATTGTTTTTGCGCGGCGTCCAAGGCAAGCACGGAGCGCTGGACCCCATTGGGACGTTAATCCGGAACATCCAATGGTTTCGGAGTGAGTTTCTTCCTCGAATCATTCCAGGGATGAAGGCCAAAGCCACACCCAGTGAAGCCGATTGGAGCCGCCTCGTTCGTGAAGAGCAGATCTCCTTGTTAGGTCAGATGCAAGACCGTACCTGGGTGATTGAGTCCTTTATCGACATGGTCAGCCCTCCTCACAGCAGCACCATCCGAGGAAAGATCTACTACTACACCAACATCCCTGGATTAAGACCCTTCGTTCATTTCTATATGAAGCCTCCCGAACCGGAAGTTCGCGCTCGGCTCATCGAGGAGATCCCCAATGTTATCGCACGAGCCATCGCCACGCGGGGAGACCAGATTGTTCTGAGTGATGTGGAAAACGACGTACTCACCCAAGAACAAGTCTGGACCTTGCGAGATCGTGCCCTCACAGTGTTGGGAGACCTCACCCAAAACAAAGAGCCGATGATCAAGGCAGCGGCGGTACAAGCAATCGGAGCCATCGCCAAGCTAGAGCGACCAGCCCTGTACAACAACCCCCAGATCTGGGCCCAACTGAGCAACAAGTTGGCCCCTTTCCTCAAGCCGGATTCCAAAGCCCCTTCCGAAGACGACAAACCAAAACAACAACCGAAGAAGTCCGAAACGAGAAAGGAAGAAGAAAACACTCCAACCTCCCCATCGGAACAAGAAGGACTTCCAGAGCCGCTTTACCCAGACCCCTTCCAAAGGTTAAAGCAAGTCACATCCGAGAGTTTGCATCCCTATGCCTTGGCAACACTGGGCACTCTTGGGGTCCGTCGGTCCGCAGTGCTCTTATCCGAACACTACCCCAACACGAACCATCCCCTGCTTGTCCTTCAAAGCCTTGGTATGGGAGGGAAAGGCAGCGGGCAGGAAGACTCAGGCTTTCCTGTAGCAGAAGAGTTTTTGCTGCGAACGGCCACGCAATCGGAGAACCCTGAAGAGACGTCGAAAGCGCTCTCCTCCTTGGTCAGGTTGTCGTTCCCCTATCCCATCGCGACCTCCTACAACCTTTACCTACAGGAAGCGGCCCAAGCCGAAACCATTCGTCATGGACTTCAGAAGTTGGAGAGCGAAAGAGAAAAGCTGGAGACCTTGCGCGCCAACGACGGCGACGCAACAGACCGAGCCACCAAAGAAGAGCTCCGCCACCTCTACCAGTCTATGAATGGAGAAGCTGCCCGATTTGAGCAACAAGCTCTCCTGGTTCTCCAAAGACTGGCCGACACCTTCTGGGCCACCCTTCACTACAGCGCTGCCGTCGTAATTGCAGCCTACAATGCTGGGGAAGGACTGTTGGAAGAGTCAGATTTCTCCGAGTACTTGGAGCAAATGTCCCTGGAAGACCCCCAGGGTTGGCGCGAGTGGATGGCTCATTTCCCCCAAGATCAAGACACATCGACTCTTTACGCCCCTTACATCCGATTCTTTGACTGGCTGGCTTCCTCACACAAAGACAACCTACCGAATTCAGGGTATGTGTTTGAACAATTCCTGTCGCTGCAAAACGCAAACCCGATTCGCTCCAACACCTCCGAGGACGAGCGCTGGCAAGACGTTCATGAGCTTTGCTCGCGGTTTGAATCGCACCTACAAGAAACGCTGCTGCAATGGACGTCGTGCTTGCCTTACCGTCCTCGCTCGTTCTATTCCTTTGCCTCCGAAGAGACGAAAGAACCGCAGTGTTGGCAAGTCACGTTGACGGGAACAACCCCCTGGCTGACGCCGTTGATGGACTTGCCCGATCACGCGACAGCAGGCGAGCTTTCCCTGTCCTTTGAGCAAGTCAGTCCGCTCTCCTTAACTCCCGTGGTCAAAGTAACATGGGACAAAGACCCCAAACCTGAAGACTTCCGACACGGTCACTCGCCGGATGTTCTTGTCTGGGGACACAACTTCTACAGGGCTCCACAGACCCACCTCCGACAACTCAACACTTCGGAGAACCGGGAGTATTGGAGAGCACCAGAACTCTTAGAGCCCGAAGAAGAGTGGCTCTCCATGCTCCGACGCCTCCTCTCCCAAAAAGAGTTTCGCTCGCTGGACTCCCTGGATGCCAACTATGTTCTTGAGCGCTCCCAAGCGAGCTTCCAACAAGTATTCCTACGCAGTCGATTGCGCGAGCAAGACGCTCTCATGATTGTTCGTGACGCAGCCGTGCAACTTGACCATTTTGTCGCAGAGACCGGGAAGTCTGCCGCACAATTGTTCCTGCTTTCAGGGCAACGCGGCTTGGGACATACAACGTTGTTGCTTCAACACGCCCGGAGTGTCCTGCGAAACAATAAAGATGCCTCACAGCCCTCGATTGTTTTTTACCTGGATGTTGGACAAATGGGGGACGACCAACACCTCGCAGAGTGGTTGTTTCGAGAGCTGCAGATTGAACCATCCAAAAAACTGGCCAAGCAGCTTCGAAACAAGCCGATGGATGCCTTGGGACAAGCGTTGGCCCAGCTTTCCAAGTTTCCTGAGCCGCCACATCGACTGGTGCTGTATGTAGACGGATTCCACGAGAAGCCTGCCCAAGGTCCGTCTTGGGTGGCACAATGTTTCACCGCTATCACCAAGTTTGGAAAGAAGTTCCCCTGGTTCCGTTTGGTCATGGGGATTCGCCAGACGTTCTATCACACCCTAGCGCAGCACCCTGAACTCAAGCCCTGGAAACAGAACGAAGCCCTGCAGCTACCAGAGGGGCTTTGTTATCGCGACCTCACAAGCCTGCATGATCAAGTCGTGGAGCTAACTCCATTCCAAACACAACCTCCCGTGCAAGGTGGCTCGACACGATCGGAGCTGGTTCGAGCGTACCATCGCTTCTTCAACTTTGTGGACACGAGCGGGGCTCACCGGTACCGCCCCCAATTGAAGTCCTTGGATGAGTTGGACCCCTTTGGGTTGACCTATAGCTTGTTGACCTACCCGGCCCTCCTCCCCCTTGTGTTGGAGACGTTCCACAAGCAGGAGCTTCCAAGCGACCTTCATATCCTTCAGCTCCTACAGGAAAACCTCAAACCCTACTCCGACCCAGAGCTTCGATTTCTACGGTCCCTCGCTCGGTGGATGTTGTTTGGCACCCCAGACAAAACGCCATCCCAAGACCCCAAAGATTGGACGTCCGATGCGTTGCTCCTTGAAGTTGACTTGCTCCAACACCCAGCCCTTCTTGAGTTTGTTGAGCCTTACAAATATGGCGTCTCGGTCTACGAGTCATTGCGCAATCGTGGGGTTCTCATCCGACAGTGGCGAACCCAGGATCAACAAAGTTGGTTCCGTCGTGGTCCGCAGGAAGCGCAACGTCATGTCACGTTTACGTCCCACCAACTGCTGGAGTACTTGCTTCACGAAGCACTGCTCGACATGGTGTCCCAAGCTCCCGGTGCAGCGCTGGAAAGCCAAACGTCACACTCTGTTGCGCATTGGCTCTTGAACCTTGCGGACTACAGCCTAACCTTCCAGCCACTTGAAGGAGCGTTGATTCTCCTCCTTACCCACCTTTTGGAGCGAAGACAGGTTGAGAACATCGCAGAGTTTGTGGATCTGGCCTCCCGAAACAATGTCCCTGCAGACCACCTGTTCTTGGAGAGTCTCTCGTTGCTCTCCCCAAGCTCCTTGTTGCATGGAGACAGCCCGCTGGAAGGATTCCTGGTTGACCTCTCCGAAAACGACCTCCTTGTGTTTCGACAACTTGGGCAACGATGGAGTCGAAGAGGTCTCTTTGCAGAGGTGGAGTCACTCTTCCGGATGGTGCTGGAACACCCCGATCTGCAAGAGCCGCTGGAGCAATTCCCATCCCTCTACCACGGGCTGCTGCTGGAACGAGCCGACAACAAACGTCGTTTCCTTACCCAACAAGCAGGGGGACAGCTTTCCGCCACTGCCTACCAGGAAGGCCGACGCTACTACGAAAGAGCGCTTGAACGGATACAGAAGCACGAGAAATCTCTTGAAGACCAGGCTCGTGGGTATCGCCTGCTCGCCCTCTACGAACGTGACACACACCGATTGAATGAGTCGTTGGAGACTCTCCAGACAGCCTGGGACTTGCTCAAGAATCACGCAGAGACAACCACTCTGCAAATGGAAAAAGCCTGGATTCGACACCTGCAAAGCGCTGTCTTGGTGAAACGTTGCAACACAGAGGAACACCCAGACACAGAGAAGATTTCCCTCTTGGAACAAGCGAAACAGTGGAGCGAAGAAGCCATGAAGCTTCTCCCCAAAACCTCCACGCCTGAGCGTATGGACCTGCAGCCCAAGATCTTTGACAACGCAGCTCGCTGCTTGATGGCTCTTTCCAAACTGTCAGAGGCTCCTCAGGAAGCAGCATCTTCCCTGGATACGGGAATTCGGTACTTAACCCAGTCCGTGCAGAGCAAGCGCAGCTTGCATGACATGCTGGGTCTAGCCATGTCCATGAATGGTCTTGGAGAGAGCTACAGACTGAAGGCTTCCCTGACCGTACAAGAAGGCACAAAGGAGCAACAGGAGAACTGGAAGCAGTCCGAATCCTATTACAAGCAGGCCCTGACCATCAACCAGGCTCAACTGCAATCCAAGTTTGGAGAAGCTCTCACCTACGAAGCCTTGTCCGAGCTGTACTTCCAACACCCCGAACGTCACAAAGACGGAATCAACGCCCTGGTTCAAGCGTTGCTTGCCTACGAATCCGCTGGAGCTTCAGCTGGCTCGGGCCGGGTTCTCAAAAGCCTTGTGTTGGAGCTGGCAGAACTCCCAGTTAACGAGTTGTATCGCTTCGTAAAGTTTGTTGTGGCTGAAATTCAGCAGCTTCACTCTCACAGTGAAAAACTCATACAAACTCTTTGGAACGAACTTCAAACTGTGCTAGGAGAGAGCCTGCCCGGTATGATAGGTGAACTGTTTACAACAAAGTCATCTTCGGACGAATCCTCTACGAAGTCTCAATCCTAGGAATGGAGTTGGTTAATGGCCCAAGCTCTTGGAATGATTGAATGCCGCAACCTTCCTGCTGCCATGGAAGCTGCCGATGTGATGGCGAAACGCTATCCCATACAACTGATGGGCTACGAAAAAACTGGGGCAGGTTTGATCACCGTCTTCATCGAAGGCCAGCTACAAGAAGTGAAAAAGGCCATCGAACAAGGAGTTCTTGCGGCAGAGGTGGTGGGAGAAGTCCTCTCTTTGCATGTGATCGACGACCCCCATCCCTCCCTCCTAGGAACCCAAGGACTCACCGTCTCCTCCCCCTCCAACTAAAGCATCAGCGTAATCTGCGGGTCTTTCACTCCATCCAACAAGCGGTATCCTTGTCTGTGCAATCTGCGGAATCTGCGGACTCCTACCCAATAGGAACAAACCAATTGTCGACAACCACACCCTGAGGTGTCCTTTCTGTTGCCTCCCTTTTCGCCTTTGTGGTATACCTGCTGCACTTGAAATACGTTAGTGTTCTGCATCGTACAGCCATCCGTTCGTAGGCAAGTTACGACAGTGCAGGCCGAGTTCCACAACACTGCCCTACCAAAGAGATTGGAGTTACCGTGAAACGTTTTCGTATCCTCAGTGTTCTTTTGAGCGTTTTGATTGCTTGGAGTGTGTTGGGCGTGGGTTGCAAGAAAAAGAAAAAAGACCCCAACACAATTTCGAAAAAAGAACTCAACCGCCGCATCCGATGGTGCAAACCCATGTGCGTCGGCTTCTGCAAGAGCATGGTAAAAGTGTGCAAAGACTTCCTCCAAAAGAAGAAGCGCACCATCAAGCAACGAAAATGCTCCTTGGATTGCTTCAAAAAATGTCTGAAGGTTCCCAACGCCATCGGGCCCCGCCTTGTCTGTGCGCGACGCTCCAAGACATGCGACAGCTTCCGGAACTGCAACCGATGTGGACGCTTTAAGTGTGGCAAGAACGGGAAGGCTCCAGCCAAGGGAAAAGCTCCTGCCAAAGGAAAAGCTCCAGAGAAAAGCAAGACACCTGAAAAGGGCAAAGCTCCTGCACCAGAAAAGCGTGAGCCCGTCCCAACTCGCCGCGAAGCCCCTGCCCCACGCCGCTAACCAAAGAACCCTCTCCCATGTCCACTGAAATGCCCTGCTGCTTTATCGTCAACCCCATGAGCGGTGGTGGACGCACACGCTCCAAGTGGGAGTCGTACGTCCCTCAATTGCAAAATGCTTTGGGAGATGTGTCCTTCCGATACACCGAGGGGTTAGGCAGCGCGACAGCGCTCGCACAACAAGCTGTGGAAGAGGGATACCGGCTGTTCGTCTCCGTGGGTGGAGATGGCACCAACAACGAAGTCCTCAATGGTTTGTTAAAGCCATCGGGTGAGTTGCTTCACCCTGAACTTCAGTTTGCCTTCTTTCCTATGGGTTCAGGGGTGGATTTGCGCCGCTCGCAGCCCTACGCCTCCAACCTTCAACAGCTCATCCAACAAGTACAGCATGGCACCGTCCAACATGTGGATGTAGGCAAAGTAACCTTCCAATCGGATCAAGGGACAGAAACATCCCGTTTTTTCTTGAATATCTCGTCGATTGGCATGAGCTCCATGGTGACGGCGGCGATCAATCGTTCACGCAAACCGCTGGGCGGAACGGCAGCCTACCTGTGGTACTCCCTGATCGCGATGATTCGATTTCAGAATCCCACGATGAAGGTAACCCTTGGTGATGCAACACCTTTGGAAGGTCGCCAGAATCTGATCATTGTGGGGAATGGAAAGTACTTTGGTGGTGGGATGAAGGCCGCCCCCGACGCCGAAATGGACGACGGACTCTTTGATGTCGTGGTGATCGGTGACTACTCCAGCGCCGAGTTAATCTTAAACGGCTCGAAGGTGTATTCTGGGGCACATATCCACCTGCCCAAAACGCAAGTGCATCGAGTCAGTCGGTTGACGGTCGAGACCGATCGGCCCATTCCCATCGACATTGACGGTGAGCTTCTCGGCCAACCCAAAGCAAACTATGAACTCCTGCACCAACGACTTCCTCTCCGGCTTCCTTAAGGCTCGTTGCAAGAGACTTGGCCTATCAGCCAAGGACGTTGAAACGCTCCCAAACGAAGCAACCCACCCTCTAACCTTTCAACGGTTTATTCTTCCTTCCCCAAACCATCAACCACACCGATGTAAGGCAGGTTTCGATACTTGTCTTCATAATCAAGACCGTATCCAATCACAAACTCATCGGGGATGGTAAAGCCTATGTAATCCAGATCCACAGGCTTGATCGTGCGATCAGGCTTTTCAAGTAACGTACAGACTTTCAACGACTTCGGCTGACGTGTGCGCATGTTCTCCAAGAGATAGGTCATGGTGAGGCCAGTGTCGACGATGTCTTCCACGATCAAGACATCCTTACCAAGGATATTGGTGGAGAGGTCCGAAGTCACTCGCACAACCCCGGAACTCTGCGTCCGACCGCCGTACGAAGACAGACCCAAAAAATCAACAATGAGGGGGAGCTTGATCTGCTTCACCAAGTCGGTCAAGAACATAAACGATCCCCGAAGCACACCAACGACGACTAGCTCTTGGCCTTGGTATTCGTCGGTAAGCTGTTGGCCCAACTCCAAAACCCGCTTGTTGATGTCTTCCTCAGAGATCAGGGTACGAATGGGTTTCCCGTTCAACTCATACAGTGATTGCGTCATCTGCCAATTCCTCTGTTTTGGTGGAAAGTTACGAGGTATCGAAAGGAAGCTGGAGAGGCTTAAGACTCCTCCAAAAAGCTACGGTAACGATCGGGAGTGTTGAGGTTGCGAAGGACCTCGGAGAAATCAACAGGAACCTGTTCAACCAAGTCGGACCTGGCTCGAAGAAAGCCACGTAGGCCCTGCTCGTGGGTGGAAGGGATCTCCCGAGCCAGCGCCATCTCCAAAAGAACCGGATGCCCGGGTGAGCCGTCAAATGTAGGCAACCAGGCTTGGGCGTTGGAGTTGCTCCTCGCAGCAAGCAAAGCCGCTGCAATCTCAGTAGGATAAGGTCCTTGATCTACCGGCCCCACAAGAACATGGGATGCATCCGAACCGGACAACGCAGCCAACCCACGGTGTAGGGAGGAGAGCTGTTCTTCTTCTGGATCACCTTCAATCCACGTCAGCGAGAGCTCCGACCGCTCCACCTGGGAATCAAAAGCCAAGGGATACATACCACGCTGAAGTTCATCAATGTGGGAGGGGATCGTGACAATGACAATCTCAGAGATACCTGATTTGTGTTGCAGATCGACCATGTGCTCCAAAAACGTTGCACCCTTCCAGGTCAGCAAAGCTTTGGGTTGACCCATGCGACGCCCGCGCCCAGCGGCCAGGATCACGCTTGCAAGAGGAGAAGTAGACATAGTGTTCTCAGGTGAGAGGAACAAAAGTTCGGAGAATGAAGAAGGGGGTAGAGAAAAGCCAGGTCATATATAGGCGTTGAAGGTAGCCACCGCCATAATCTGGTGAAACACAGAGAGTTGGGTCTCTTCCACAACCACCTGCATCCCGTAACGCACTCGAATACCCAAAGAGAGTTCTTCTTGAAAGAAGTATTCAAATCCGAGGGTTGCCGTAGGGCCAAAGGCGCTCACGGAGGCATTGACCAGCGCCAACGACTGCCAATACCCAATGCCGATATCAATGTAGGGGCGGAACTCGTCGGTGATGAAGAAGTGCCGAATCAACACATTCACAAACAACATGATGGGGCTGAGATGGTCTTTGCTGCACACCGTCCGAGGTTCTTGCTTGGCGTCTCGGTTTGGCGTGGCGCACGAGTGGAACGAGAAATGAGTTTCGGCAGAGACAGCCCAGCGGTCTTCAAACCGCCAGCTTCCTTCCACACCCAAAGAGATGTAGGAGAAACCAACTCCATAGCCCAGATTGTATCTGGAGCCGACGGGTTCAGCTTTGGGATCTCCCACTTGGTTAAACGTATTTTGGATGCCTGCAACAAAACCCAGCCCAAAGTGCTTGTACTGTGCATCGGCTTGCTCGGCTCCCATCAGCCACACTGTGGCCAAGAGTCCGGCAAACAGGAGGGAACGAAGACCCAACCTTCCCCTTTTGGGGATCATCCGTTGATGAGACAAACAAGAACCACAACACACCGTGTAGGATCGAAGACCTTGCATAATCTAAGTGTTCCTTCTTCAACTGACAGGTTACGGGCGTTTCCAGGGCTCAACGACCCTAGCATACCAGCCTTTCTATAAGAAGCAAGTCCACAGAAAGGAACATCGAAGGCAAGGCGGAAAAACTAAGGGGCTGGAGGGTGAATTCACCTTGCTCTTTTTTCTGGGATCTCCTAGTCTTGTTCTCTGCAACAAAAAGGAGCCAAGATTGAGTCGATTCCCTGTCAATCCGCTGGGTCAAATGTGGCAAGATATGGGTCGCTTGCGGGTCATCGCCACTGTTCTGATTAAGCATGGATTTGGGGAGTTTATCTCCCGCCTAAACATCCAAGACAACTTCATCACCCGAATGCTGATGCGTCGGCCGAAGAAGGAGATCCAAGACCAAAGCATCGCCAAGCGGATCTCGTTGGTGATGCAAGAGCTGGGGCCTACCTTTATCAAGCTTGGCCAAATCCTCAGCACTCGACCGGACCTCATCCCTGAAGAATACATTCTTGAGTTCAAGCAACTTCAAAGTGCAGCAGCGCCGCTAGATTTCTCAGAGATCACCAAGCAAATCGAGTCCTCGTTGGGCAAGCCAACGCATGAAATGTTTGGCTGGATCGATCAAGAACCTCTGGCTTCTGCCAGCATCGCCCAAGTCCACATTGCCCGACTTCATGACGGCACGGAAGTCGTCGTAAAGGTCCAGCGCCCAGGCATCCAAGAGGTCCTGAGCAGTGACCTCTCCATCCTCATCTTTTTGGCCAAGCGCGTGGCACAATTGTTCCCACAAACGGAGTTGTTTGACCCTGTTGGCATCGCCGAAGAGTTCGACAAAGCTCTCTCCAAAGAGTTGGACTTCACCGTAGAGCTGCGCAACCTCACCCGGTTTAAGAAGAACTTCAAGAACAACACAGACGTTCACATCCCCACGGTGTATCGAGAGCTTTCGTGTACGACCATTCTGGTGATGGAGCGCATCCGCGGCCTGAAGATCACGGAGATCAACACCGGTCAGAAGGCGCTAGTTCGGCGACTTCTCAAAATCGTGTTTGAGATGATTTACATCCACGGGTTCTTCCACGGTGACCTCCACCCCGGCAACATCTTGGTGGAACCCAACGGTCGCATCGGGCTGATCGACTTTGGCCTTGTGGGTCGCCTCACGCCTCGGATGAAAGAACACATCACGGATCTGTTGTTTGGTCTGATTCGGTCGGATTACGACGCTGTCGCTGAGGTGCTGTACGATATTGGGGTTAAGAAAACGACCGTCAACTACGACTTGTTCTACGCCGACGTTGCCGCACTGGTCGACGAACACATTAACGAAGCAACCATGGCCGACATTGAGTTCGGCCGCCTGTTTCAGGAGATCCTCGACGGTGCGATGCGTCACAACATCGCCGTAACGCCTGACTATACCATGATGTTTAAGGCATTGATCACAGCCGAAGGTGTGGGCAAGCAGCTCGACCCAGAGATGGACCTGCTCCAAGAGCTGGAGCCCTACATCCTCGAACTCGTCAAGCAACGGTACAGCCCCACGGCGTTGTTCAAGCGCGGCGTGTATCATGTGAACAACATCTATCGGTTGTTTAAGCAGTTTCCCATCACGGCGCGTCAGGTGTTAATGGCTGTGGAGAATGGGCGAATTCAGTTTGGCCTGGATCAACAGCAGCTGGACGAGTTCATCCATGAGTTCAGGATGGACAACCACCGAAAGGCCTCTGTCGGACTCTCCGCCACCTTTCTGATCTGTGGAACCCTTGCCCTTGATTACGGCCCTCCCCAATTCTTCGGGCTTCCCACCCTCACATTTTTTTCCTACTTGATTGGCTTGGGCCTGGCGGCGTTGGTTGTGTTAAATATGCTTCGTAACCGCTAATTTTTGAATATAGAGCCTTAAAAGAACGTCAGAGAGATGCCCGCAAAGAATTGGATGTCTCCTGAAAACAAACGTAGGGTTGCGTAAAACCCCCAATCCCCTTCCCTCCATACAAGGAGCAACTGGCCGATGAAACGAAGATTAAGATGCCCGCTCATGCTGTTGGGTCTTGGCTTGCTTGTGTCTCTCCCGACACAAGAAGTCCAAGCACAAACCCGCGGTATCACGCTGACGATGAACGCCAGCCCTACCCATCTGTTCTTGTTGGCTCAATTCCCACGCAGCCGATTCCGACGAATTGCGAACCGCAACTGGAGAGCCGTGGTTCGCCTTTGGGTCCGCATTCCTTCCGGTTGGAAGCGAATCGGATACAAGAGCCTTCGTCGGCCGAAATACACCCGCGCCCTTGTCCTTCGACGACTGTGTCGCAGCTACCAGGGTCGGCTCAAAGTCGTGATGCAATTGGGCATTCGGAACGGCCGAAGCTGGTGGGATCGTGAAACCCGACGCTGGCAAAACACGTTCATCAGCCACCGCCAGTCCCACACCTTCGTTCGCTGTGGAACCCCTCCAGGACCATGGCCTCCAGGAAGTCGAGCGGACCAAGGAAATCCCTTGACGGATCCGAACGGGACAAACCCAAGCCAACCCGAGCCGGCCAATCCGGCCAATCCAGCCAATCCAGCGAACCCGGCAAACCCAACGGACCCGAACCAACCGGAAAACCAACCGCCGCCCGTGGTTCCCAACAGCAGCTTTTTGTCGTTCCAAACGTCCATGAAGGACGCCTCGTTTGACAAAGACCGGTATCGTTTGGTCCGTAACTGGGCCGGTCGCCTGAATCAATTGCGTGTGACTCCTCAACAAGTTCGGTTGCTTCTCAACACCTTCTCGTTTGACTCGACCCGAGCCAAAGCTGCCGTTGTGTTGTCGTCCCACGTTCAGCGACCGCTCTCGGTCAAGGATGTTATCTTGATCGTAAAGGGCTTCTCCATGGACCGAAACCGACTTCGTGCAACCTATGCGTATTGCAACAATCTTTCCGATGGGATCAACATCCATGAACTGGCCAAGATCTTCATGATGCGCAGCGATCGTCGTCGTGTGTTGAAACGCTGCCGATAAGCAACTTATCCTATGATCCTAGCCACCTTCCCCTTCCGGTCCGAGCCGTCCCCCCCAACGAAGACCAACAATACTGAAAACAAAGACTCTATTTGATTCTGATTAAAAAAGTGTTAGATTTGGCTGTCTTTCGTTTGCAGGCTTCCCCTCTAATAAGGAAGGTATCCTCACTTTGACGACCAAGTCTGCTTCACCCCAGCAAACTCTCCCCGGAGTGGGTGACACCCTGGGTCAACGATTTGTCCTCCTTCAGCGACTCGGCCGAGGACGGCATGGAACAAGCTTCCTAGCCCAACATCAACTGACCCAGCAACACTTTGTCCTCAAAGTATTTCATCCCTCCCTGAGTGAGGCCCCTCACTTTATCGAGTGGCTCACTGCGATAACAAGCCAAGATACAAAAGCAACACATCCTTCTATGGTGCGTCGGTACTTGCCGGATCGGTGCACTAGAACGGGTTGGGTGTATCAACCTTCAGAACGAGCCACAGGGACCAACCTACAAGAGCAGTTGGATTCCCTTTCAAGCGGAGGGGGATGCTTAACAGAGGAAGAGGTGCTTCAAATCCTTCAGGGGCTAGCTGGAATCCTTGGTGATCTTCACAGGCAAGGGCTTCATCACAACAACATTAAACCCTCCAACCTGTTCCTTCGCAAAGAGAAGTCATCGCTTCAGTTGTCTCTCTCTGATTTGGGGTACTTTGCCCCTCCCCAAGGCTCCACACTCTCTGGCCCAAGCTCCCTCTTCGATAAAGTGTTTCGCTCACCGCAACAACAATCCAATCCTACCCAAGGCACCATCTCCGATGACGTGTACGCCCTTGGGGTGACGCTCTATACTCTCCTCGCGGGCCATCCTCCAGAGCTTCGGACCAACACAACTCCCCCTCCATTGGGCAAGATTCGTCCCGAAATAGAGAAGGTTCTCTTTCAAGCGTTTCATTACAGGGAAGATGTTCGGACCAGCTCCATACACAGTCTACTTCATGGGTTCCGAGCGGCGCTGGATAACTCGCAAGCTCCAGCCCATGCCCTCCAAGAATACGAAACGGACGAGATCCCTTTTGCGTCCGAAGACGTCCTCCAAGCTTCGAGCCCAAAGGAGTTTTTGCATACAGCGGAGGAGCCCACCTTTGCTCCTTCAGGCTCAGAAGACTCGCCCTCAGCGTACGAACCCTCCATTCTTCACAGCCCCAATCTTCGAAGCTCGGATGCAGCAGGACGGGCATTTGAATCCACCCCCTGCCAGGGGATGCTTGTCATGGAACACCCCGTCAGATCGGTGTCATTGCACCCCTCTGGCTCTCGACTAGCTATCAACTGCGCTCCGCAAGCAGTCTTGGTTTGGGAGACAGCAAGTTGGGAGCAACTCTGTCAGATAGAACTGCCAGTCCCCAACATCCGCCGATTGGGCTGGCACCCCAACGACCCAAACCTTTTGATCTTGTGTACAAACCCTCAACACTTGCTGTTTTGGGACATTGCCACACAACAAGAAGTCATCAACTTCCAACACAGCAGCACTGTGTTGGATTGGGTGGTCGATACCGAAGCTCAGACTCTGTACGTAGTCACAGCCGACCGTATGTTTCACCGATGGGATCTACGAAGCTACAACCTTCAACAATCCTGGCCTGTTTCCGATGGGATCGTTCACACTCTGGCATTAAACCAAGCCAGCGAGTACCTGATCGCGAGCGTTGGTCTGGGCAAAGTACAATTCACAGGGCTGCACGCAGGAAAGAGTCACACCACCAAGCGCGTGGATGGCGACTATGTTGACGGACTTTGTGCCCACCCTTCCCAACCCATGTTGTTTACAGGTCACGGGAATGGGTCCGTTCAATCTTGGAATTTGAACAACATGTCGCTCAACAAGATGATGTACGGCCACTCGGATCGCATTTTGTCGATTCATGTCGCAGCCCATGCCGATGTGCTAGCAACATTGGCAGCCGACCAAAGCATTCGCGTTTGGTCGGCCAGTCATGGACTTCATCTTGAGACCATTCTGTTGTCCAGCCAGGCGGAGACTTTCGGCCTCGCGCCTCATGGAGAGTGGTTGCTCGCTCCTCAGCGACAATCCATTCACATCTGGTCACTTCAGGATTTGGGTGTAAAATAGACGGGATAGGTTGCGGGGAGTTACAACGTGAGGGGGCTGGGCTCTCGACCCAGTTTCTTGGAAATTATGTTGAACAAGTCTTGCTCGCGAGGGTCAATCACACCGTCCACAGCAGCCATCTTGCGGAGCAAAGCGAGGTCTTCTTCGACCGTGTTGTGCTGCAAAAGAATACGACAAGCCTCATCGAGAAGTTGGTCGCGATCATGCTCTCGCCAAAGCTGGGCAATCCATTGAATTTTGTCATGGACACGCTCGAAGTCGCCAGGCCAAAAGGCGAAGGCTCGCTCGACAAAGAGTTCGGATTCGTTGGGGTCAAGATGTTCGTCGATACCTACCATAAAGTCGAGCAAGTACAACAATGCATCAGGGCGTTCTTTGAGAAGAGGCATCCAGAAACTCCACGTTGTTCCATCTGGCAAACGATGCCGCGCTGGCTACCGGTTGTTGATGAGCCCTGTCACTTCACCAGGGTTGGGAAACCGTCCCACGTTGTGCTTGGAAAACACCAAAGCACCGTCGACCTTGACGTCAAAAATACCCCGTGACCCTTCAATCAACTTGCTATCCACGCCAAATTGCTCCTTCAACTCAGCCGCCAAACTGGTAGCTTTGGGAAGGTAGTTTCACATTACACAGTATTCAATTGAAACATTCATGGGATACCCCCATCACTTGCACAGAAGTTAGAAACCAAGCCGAATTCCGCGGCTGAAAAACGTGTCCGAATGTAACCCTGTACCCTTCATGTGTCAAGCGAACCAAAGGGACAAAGAGATTGAAATAGAAGGAAATGAAGGTGCAAAGAGAAGTCTGCACTACCGTTGACAAGCCCAGGCCCAATGTTATATCGTAACCATGTTTTGGGAAGGATGTGAATCTACGAGTTTAGCGGGTAGTCCACTGAAGGACCTAACCTCAGCAAACAGGGACGTTTTGGCTGCATGAGTCACCCCAGCATACAGTTAAAGGTAATCAGCGGACCTGATAAGGGAAAAGAGAAGCGATTCCAGTCGTCGTGCATCCGCTTGGGACGCGATCCACGCAAGAACGACTTTGTGCTTACAGATCAGTACGTTTCCGCCCTTCACGGACGCCTCTCCTGGGAAAAGAGTCAACTACATTACGAAGATCTGCAAAGCCGTCACGGGACTTCCATTACAACCTCTGTGCAACAACACGGGCAATCCATTGAGAAGCGCGTAGAGCTCCATGATATGAGCACCCCTTCTCACTACGACATAGGAACCAACGCTCAGTTGTTGTTGGGTTCTTCGCTGATTTACCTCACCTTCCTGCCTCCCTCTGGAAACAACGACACCATTGAAGAACGGGAAGCCATCATGACGGCTCCCCACTCCAATGAGTCTCCTCAGCCGATCCAACCTATCCTGCCGATACCGTTCGATCACGCAAAGGTCGGGCACGCCCAAGGAATGACAGCCGGGTACAACGCTGCAGAGGGGCCAACCCCAACAGGCTCCTTCATTAGCCCCAGCCACTCCCCTGAAATCCATTCTTTGGACAACATGGTGGGCACTGATCCACACTACTCGTCCTCTCGTCCCAACCTTCAAGATGAGAAGACACGGACCACTCCCGAAGCCGAAGTGGCGATGTATGGAGAGATAGGACCGCTTACATCCTATCCCAGAAAGGTTGACACCCAAGACAAGCTCGACAATGCCGGGTATTTGTCTCCAAGCGACACAGCAGACGACAACGCCTACGCTCACGGCAAAGGTGCCCCTGAGTTTACCTTCGAAGAGCTGGCCACGGTCTCCATGCAGGAGGGAGTAAAGTTTCGCGGGTACTCCACTCACCCAGACACATCCTTCAAGCCCTCCTACCAACAATGGGAGCCACCTTACTACTTCAAGCAGCTCGACAAGCGCCTTAACATTCTGTTCAAGCTGTCCAGCCAGTTGAACCGACTGACCATGCTGAAAGATATGCTGGCTTTGGTCGTCAATTCAACCTTCGAAGCATTCCCTGGTGCAAAATTCTTTGCCTTGTACCGTACGAGCAAAGCGGGTCTGCGCGACGTGAACACACCGGTTCACCAGACCCTCGAAAAGTACATGACCAGGGTAAGAGGAAAGCTTGACGCCGAAAGCGAAGAGCTCATCCTGAGCCAGTCCCTCCTCGAAAAAGTCGCGGAGAAGCGAGAGGCTGTCCTCTTCACACGTGACAACAACGCAAACCCCACTGTGTCCATCATTGAAGGCGAGATCTGGTCGTGCATGTGCGCACCCTTGATTGGCCAACGCTCCCTGCTCGGCGTGATGCTCGTGGATACTCGACAACAGGGCGCTCTCTTTACTCCCCAAGATCTTGACCTTTTCTCGGTCCTCGCATCCAACGCAGCCTTCGCGATCGAACGCACCCAGCTCACCGAAGAAATCGTCAATATGTTTGAGGGTTTTGTGGAGGCGTCGGTGTCGGCGATCGAAGCCCGAGACCCCACCACAGCGGGTCACTCCGACCGGGTTGCGACCTACTCGCTCTCCCTCGCGGAAGCCGTGAACGACATCGAAGTGGGAAAACACCTCGACACCTACTTCACCAAAGACGAGATGGTTGAGCTTCGCTACGCGGCCCTCCTCCACGACTTTGGAAAGATTGGCGTCTCCGAAAACGTCTTGAACAAAGCCTGTCGCATCAACGACGAGCGGATGGGCCTTATCAAACAACGGTTTGATGCGCTCAAGAGCGACTACAAACTTCATCTTACCGAGCAGTGGTTCCGAGAGTTACGCGACAACCGCAAGGCTCCCTCGGACGAAGGCTGGCTCAAAATCGAAGACGACTCCAAGTCCTTTGCTGAAGAGCTCTCTGAGATGGCGCTTTGGCTGGAAAAGATTCGGAAGGTGGAGCGGCTTTCTCCCGATGACGTCGCCAAGATCAAAAAACTCGCAAACCGCAAAGTTCCTCTCGGCGTGGACCGGATGGTACCCTTGCTGCAAGCTGATGAGATCACCAACCTTGGCATTGAGCGGGGCACTCTCAACTCCAAAGAGTGGGAAGAGATGCGCTCCCACGCAGCCCTCAGCGAATCCTACCTGGACTTCATCCCCTGGAGCTCAGAGTTGAGCCGTGTGCCCTGCATCGCAGGAGCCCACCACGAGAAATTGGATGGAAGCGGTTACCCCCAAGGCTTAACCGGGGACGTGTTGATTCCTCAAGTCCGAATTCTAACCATCGCTGACATTTTTGATGCATTGACAGCCTGGGACCGTCCTTATCGAAAGGCGATTCCCCACACCAAAGCCGTTTCCATTCTCACGGAAGAGGCCAGCGCAGGAAAACTCGACAAGGAGTTGGTGGAGATTTTTGCGCTCAAAGTTGTGCCCAAGCTGGACGAGTTCCCGACCCGCCCCGAATCGGGTGAAAAAGTACCCACGCCGCTTAGCGTCAGCTCTAGCGCACCAGGAGTTCGACCGTTGCCCCTCGCTGGAAAGAAGACCGGGCATTACACCCTCTTCCAGCAAGAAAAGTTTCACCCCCAGGAGTCAGACGATGGGGATGACAAAGGAGCAGGGAAGAGCCGGACAGACCTCTCTTCTTCCAACAGCAGCGGCTCTTCTGCAGGCATCTCCAGCGTGCTCGGCGGCAACAGCGACGAGAAAGAATCCACCCATCCTTCCGCGTCGCTCGCGAGTTTGTTGAGCAGCGAAGATTTCACTCCACCCGACGCAGTTCCTGGGCGTTTTGCCAAAGAAAGCATGCAGTCGCTCGACAGCATTCCTCAGGCCAAAGAGGAAGAGAACAAAACAGAAGAGAACCCCTCCCTCTCTCCCGAAGCGAACAGCAAAGACAAAGCCGAAAGCTGAACACTCACGAGACAAACTCGATACCCAGTTCCCCCCTCGTCTCTTCATAAGGTAACCAACATGAAAGATGCTCTCTCTCTTCAAGGTAAACATGCGCTGGTTTGCGGAGCCAGCGCGGGCATTGGACGCGCAACAGCTCTAGCTTTGGCGAGCCTAGGAGCCGAAGTGACAGCTCTGGCTCGACGCGAAGACCGACTTTCAACCCTCGTTCCTGAGTTGGAAGCGGCTGGAGCCAGCGCCGCCCGGTACGTTGTCGCTGATTTGGATCAGCGCGACGCGCTCGAAGAAACCATTAAGGATTTGTTGCAACAACATGGACCCGTTCATGTTTGGATCAACAACACGGGAGGTCCTCCTCCAGGAAGCCTCTTGACGACCAACGAAGAACAATTGGTCACGGCTCTGGGTCGTCACCTGCTCGCGGCCCAGCGGATCATGAAGCTTGTGGTTCCAGGCATGGAAGAAGCCGGCTACGGAAGAATCATCAGCGTGTTGTCGACCTCAGTTCGGGCACCCATCCCCAACCTCGGCGTTAGCAATCTGACCCGTGCAGCGATGGCTTCCTGGTCCAAGACACTCTCCAACGAGCTGCCTCCCAACATCACCATCAACTGCATTCTCCCAGGGTTCACAGCGACAGAGAGACTCTCCTCCCTGGCTGAAAGCCGCGCCAACAACGCAGGAAAAACGGTCGAAGAGGTCGAAACCGCCTGGAAAGCAACCATCCCTGAGGGACGCTTGGGACGACCGGAAGAGTTGGCCGCGACCATCGCCTTTTTAGCATCACCTGCAGCCTCTTACGTCAGGGGAGTTTGTATCCCCATTGATGGCGGACGACTCCCCGTTATCTAACGAGGGACGGAACACACAAAGGCCACTCCTCCCATGGAATGGATTCGACAAGACAAAGAAACCATCGCCGCCCTCGCAACCCCCGTGGGAGAAGGTGGCGTTGGTATCGTAAGAATCAGTGGACCCAAGACCAGGGAGATCCTCTCCCAAATCTTCGTTCCGCATCGACAGCCAGATCCCTGGCGCTCGCATCAACTCGTTTACGGTCACTGCATCGACGCCCATGGCGAGTGGTTGGACGAGGTCCTCGCCGTCTGGATGGCCAAAGGACGCTCGTACACAGGCGAAGATGTTGTAGAGATTCAAGGCCACGGTGGCCAACTCAATATGACTGAGCTTCTACGTCGCGCACTTCACGCAGGCGCACGGCTGGCCCAAGCTGGCGAGTTTACACGACGCGCTTTTCTGAACGGCCGAATCGACCTGACGCGAGCGGAAGCCATCGCCGACATGATCGCGGCGAAAAACGAGCAAGCCCTTCGCATCGCCCGACATCACCTCCAAGGCAAACTTCAAGACTGGCTTGATGATTTGGCAGAAGAGTCGATCAAGCTTGCCGCCCAGGTGGAAAGTTGGATTGACTTCCCCGAAGAGTTTGACCCCGCCTTGGACCAAGCCGTAGCGACTCTCCTTGATGACATCCGGGCTTTTGTCGGCAAAGTCCGGACGCTGTGTGATAGCTACCAGCAAGGCCAACGCTTCCGTGAAGGCTGGTCTTTGGTCTTGCTCGGTCGTCCCAATGCTGGCAAATCAAGCTTGTTCAACCACCTGAGCGGAAAAGACCGCGCCATCGTCACCCATGTACCTGGGACCACCCGCGACTTGCTCGACACACAAATCGCTCTGGGAGGAATCCAACTGACGCTGACCGACTCCGCAGGACTTCGTGACACTCCCGAACCGACCAAATCATCGGATGATGCACAGGAAATGGAGCTCAGCCACCACGCCATCGAGCAGATGGGTGTCTCACGGGCGTTGGATGCAGCCCAAGAGTCCCATTTGATTCTAGCGGTGTTTGACCAGTCGCGACCTTGGAGCCCAGAAGATGAAAAGGTGTTACGAGCCTGTCAGGGAAAAGAGACGGTGGCAGTCCTCAACAAGTCGGACCTTCCCACACAGCTCAACCTGTCCAATCTCCATCCACTTGATTCTCTACATACAATCGAGATAAGCTGTGAAAGCGGCGAGGGAATTGACTCCCTGCGCGAATGGTTGCAACAGTACACCGAACAGCAGACTCCATCGAACGAGATGGTGATTACCAATGAACGTCAATACCAAGCCCTTCGAGAAGCTTATCATGCACTGGAACACGCGCTCTCCCAAGGATACGAGTTGGGACCCGAATTTATGGCAGAAGACCTCCGCGCTGCGCGACAGCACCTCTCCCACATCACAGGCCAAGTCTCCTCGGAAGATATCCTGGACGCCCTCTTCTCTCGCTTTTGCATTGGCAAGTAGCGTCTTGGGGGTTGCGCTTCTTACGATGTTCCCTCAAGAGTCTCAAGCGGAGCCGTCCACCTATCAACCTCTCCTCCCCGCCTCAGCTCAGAGCTATCGTTTTCCAGGAGTTTCGACCTCCTACATCCAGTACCGCAAAACCAAAAAGCGATACAGAATGATCATGGGGGTCAAGCACCTTAACAAATGGGTCGGTTCCAAACCCATGGTGCTCTTGTATATCTCACCCAATGAAGATGCCTCTGTTACGGAGTTTAAGGCTTTGGCCCGAGTCGCCCCAACCTTCAAAGGCAAAGTGGCTTGTTTCGGTGTGGCTCGTGTACACAACCTCGGGATGCTTAACAAGTTGAAGCGTGAGCTGAGGAAATGGAAGGTGACGCTTCCCATCCTGCTTGATTGGCGCGGGGTTTTGGCCTATGCCACCCTCTCCCAAAACACGCCATCGTACGCAGCCGTTGACAAGTTTGGAAACTTAAAGCTCGCCCGAGCGGCGTCTCTGAATGAGTGGGTTGCTCCCAAGCGAACGACGCTTCAATGCCTGCAAACCCTCTACCAAACTGGAACACTCCAACCGATACGAGCTCCAGGTTACAACCCCAACCCCTACCATCACCTCGGAAAGTTGGGAAAGACGCAATCTCTGCCAGCCTTGGCCTCGAAGAAGAAGCTCAAACTTGGACCCCACAAGAGAAAACAACCTCTGGTACTTGTGGTGTGGTCGCCCTCTTGCAAGCACTGTCGGAAGTTGCTCCCCAAGCTTCAGACGCTGCACCAAGCGAACAACATCAACGCGGATATTGCGACGGTTGCTTATGTATCCTCGCCTGCCAAAAAGAACAAGATTCGCTCCTTCCTTAAGAAAAACAAGCTGGAGTTGCCGGTCTACCTTGCAGACAAATCAGTCTTGGCTCGCTTTCACATCCGAAGCTTTCCGACGTATCTGCTTCTTGGTACCAAGGGTGAAGTCAAGGCGGTCCATATCGGTGCGGCACCTGACCCCTCGGATGTGATCCCTCACATGTTAAAGTTCCATCCCTAGTTCCCTCCAGCACCTCACGCTCAAGAACCTGCCTGCTTCGCGCCAATGTCGTAAAGAACTTCCCGAAGATAATCAAACACAGCCCGGACTCTTGGAACCCGTTGAAGGTCTTCGTGCATGACGAGCCAGACATCTCGCTCGGGCAAAGCCTCCCCCTGGTACAAGCACTCAAGCTTCGAAGAAACCATCCCCAACGGCAAGACCCCTATACCCACCCCAGCTTCCACTGCAGCGCTGATTGCTGCGGCGGTTGTGACTCGCAACACCATGTTGTCGGCCGAAGTTCTTGTGTGAAGCCAGGCGACTTCTGGGACCGTATCAAAGCGTTCGTCGTAGGTGACCACTTCGTGCCTGGACAAGTCATGGAGAGGATCGTCTGGCCGCCCCATTCGCTCCAGGTACACTGGACTTGCAAACAAACCAAACTTCAGCCTGGCAACCTTTTGTGCCACGACGCGGCTCTCTTTGGGACGTACAACCCTCAAGGCAATGTCCGCTGATCGGCGGGCCAGGTTTACGGTGTGCATCTCGGAGCGCAAGATGATCTGAATCTGGGGATACAGGCTCCGAAAGGTAGCCAAGGAAGGAGCCACCACTTTGGTCGCCAGAGATTCAATGGTGGTGACAGTGACTTTCCCTTCCAGCAGCTCCTCTTCACGTTGTTCAGCCGCACGAGCAAAGGCGAACACCCTGTCCAGCACCGATCTCGCATATTCCAACAACTCCTCAGACTCAGGAGTGAGGGTTAAGCCGGAAGAGTGCCGACGAAACAGCTTCCGGCCTAAATTGTCTTCCAACCGCTCCAACCGTCGGCTCACCGTAGCAATCGACATCCCCAGCTTACGAGCGGCCTTGGTGTACGAGCCAGTCGAGGCGATCGCCACAAAGACTCGCAAGTCGTTCCAATCAAACCCTGTGTCAAATGGGCTTTTCATTTTTGAAAACCTCTCTTCCAAAGTTCGCTATTCTCAAAGCCACTTCTACTTCATACCATAGCAATACAAACAGAGAGGAGGTAGAGATGGACTTTCAAAAAAGAAAAACTAAGCCGCTACTACCTGTAGGGTTGCAGCACATCCAAACCCGAGAAGTGGTGATGGAAGCCAGCGATGGAATGGAGCTGGCAGGAACGTTGTACCAGCCAATACAGGCACCCAAAGCCAGCATTCTTTTGAGCGGCGGCACAGGCATCCCACGAACGTATTACACCGGAGTGTCCGCCTATTTGGCCGATCATGGGTACGCGGTCTTAACCTACGACTTTCGAGGTGTCGGTGGTTCAAGACCCACCAGCTTGGCGGGCTTTGAAGCCACCAAACGTGACTGGGCTCGGCTGGACATGAGCGCCGCGTTTCAACGCCTAGTGGCAGACTTTCCCGACATCCCCCACTACGTTTTGGGGCACAGCGTAGGCGGTCAGTTGCTCGCGTTGATGGAGAATCCAGAAGCCATCGATGGGGTCGTAACATACGGAAGTGGTTTTGGATATTGGGCCAACATCAAAGGGTCGTATCGGTACTTTGTCGCAGCCATGTGGTACGTTGGGATTCCGCTGATCACGTCGCTGTTTCGGTACCTTCCAGCCAAACGCCTCAACCTGGGAGAAGACCTCCCTACCGGTGTTGCCGCCGACTGGGCTCGCTGGGGAAAACGCTCTGATTACTTTGGGGATGAGCTAGGTGATGAGCCTGGCTTTGCAAAAGTGGATTGTCCTTGGGTCGCCCTGCTGGCGGAAGATGACAACATCGCCACGGAATCCAACGCAAGACCCCTGTACAACATGTACCCCAACGCCAACGTCCAGGTCCGAACGCTCAAGCCACAGGACTATGACCTCGCAGAGTTGGGGCACATGCACTTCTTTTCACGAAGAAAAAAAGAAGCCTGGACGGCTCTGCTCGAAGCCTTCGCCCAAATCAAACAAAGCTCCCACCAGAACAAAACCATCCACTAGAGCACACCCCACAAAACCTGAGTTACCCCAACCGACGTCGCCATCCTAACAGCCCAAAAAGGACCAACATCATCCATGACAGCGGTGTGTGGTGCTGTGTCGTTTGACAGCCACATTGTCCACCTGTACCAGGCTGCTCTGGCTGAAACTCAGTAGTCGAGGCCGTTTCTTCCTTGGGTGGAGAGGTTTCCTGGTCGGCTCCATCCTTCCCACCGTTCCTATCAACAACAGACTCAGATTCAACCGCTGGTTCAGGGGCTTGCTCTGGCTTTGCAGAATCAGGGAGAGCAGCTTCAGAGGCATCCGAAGTTTGAGCCTCTCCTGCTGCTTCAGGAATGCCCTCCGGGGCAGTTTCAACATTCGTCATTTCGGGGATAACACATCGATTTCTGTCGCATGTGTTCGTAAACGTACAGTCTTCGTTGGTCTCACAGTATTCGGGGTCTTTGACACATGCGTTGCTTTGGCAGATCTCACCTTTGGCACAGACCCAGTCGTTTTCGCAGGAGGGGGCAGAACCTTTCACGCAAGCTCCTCCCGTTTCGTTGGTGAGTCGGCAGTGATAACCAGCAAAGCATCGATTGGTTTCGTCACAAACACACAGCCGACCTGTTGTGGAGTTGGCGCAACGACCTCCTCCATCACAGCGTCCGGTGTTGCATTGCTCAAAACAAAACGACTGCCCCGAGGTGGTTTGGGTGCAGCGAAGACCGGCCAAGCAAGGCTTCACCTCGCTGCAAGACTGGCCAGGCTCACGATATCCTCGCGGAACACAGAGGTTGAGGTCGCGAGCAAAGGTCTGGCAATACTCATTGTTGGGGCAGGTTCGCGTGGTATTGAGAGCCAGCTTCTTTGTGCAAACCCCAGCACCTCCTAGCAAGGTTTTGTTGCAGGTCGCTCCGTTCTTGCACTGTTTGTCACTTCCGCACAGGCAAACGCCAACGTTGTTGACGTTGGTGCAAGTCCCACCCTCAGAGCAGTCACTGTTGGATTGGCAGCGTTGCATACAAATGCGGGCTTGCCCTTGAACCAATACGCACGAAGAGTTGCTGTCACAGACAGAAGCATTCCGACAATACGAACCTGGCGTACCTTGTGGATAGTCGGCGCCGACAAAACAAGGTTGAAGGCACACATTCCCTTCGCTGGTTTGGAAGCACGAGAACCCTTTGGCGCAAACATGAACGCTGCTAGGAGAACATGGTTGGCCCAAGGTCCCTCCACCGGGAATCTTGCAGCGACCTTTGTCACAGGCAAAAGGAGCCCCACAGTCTGCGTTGTCTTTGCAGGAGCAAAACCCTTGGATCGGAAGGCATTGTTTGTTTGACGCTCCCGAAACCGACTTGCATTCGTAACCTTGGGGACAGAACAAGTCAGCCACGCAGGGCTGAGTGCATCGCCCACCCTCGATGAACGTTTGGCACACTGCGCCCTTTGCACAGTCTTTGTCAGACGAGCATAACGTGCACAAAGTAGGTTCAGCAGGGACGGACTTGGGCTGGCATTTGGTGTTCGTACAAACTTCACCAGGACCGCAGTCTGTGTCTCTCTGACAAGTCACCGCGGGACACACCAAGTTTTTGGGCGCACACTGAAACTGACCGCTTCCCACATCGGTACAGGCGTAATCTTTGGGACAGCAGTCTTTCTTTCCACAAGCCTGCAAGCAGCGGTTGCCAGTGGGTGTTCGGACGCACAAGTTACCGTTGCCACCGCAGTCCGCCGGTGTGCTGCAAGGTTGGCACAAGGTCGCGATAGGCGTTTCGTACTGTAAGACACAAGCCTTGTTGGTACAGCGGTAACATCCGCCACAATCGGAGTCATTCACACACTGGTAACCGTAGGAGTTAATCTCGGACATCAGCCAAATCATGTAGGCATCCACACGAAAGCACCACCCAGAGCCATCACAGTTGGGGTTGCCATTGGACTGGGAACCTTGCACATACGAGTTTACGCCGACAATCCGAAGCTTGCCGTCTACAGTGAAGAGCGCGGGTCCTCCCGAGTCACCGCTGCAAATGCTTCGGCTCTTTTCGTACACTTCAAACCGGTCGGCAATCACCTGTCGGATGGGCAATTCCAGCGAGTGTTTGTGGTTGGTTCCCTGGCGTTTGGGGGATGTTTGAATCAAGCCATACCCCAGAAACAACATACGTTTGCCAATCCAGGAGAGATCCATGGAAGCAGAGGAAAGAGGAATTGGGGTGACTTTGGTCAGCGGATCCTTAAGGACCGCGTAGCCAACATCATCAGAGATGGCTCCACCTGTCCCACCGTAACCAGGATGGTTCTTGGCAACATCAAAGGGAAAGTACTCTGAAGTAAAACCTGTCCCCGAAGTCTTCGCAGTGTCTACCCGAAAATAAGCGGCCTTCTTGTTCTTTAAGTTATTGATAACCCCAGAGATACAATGAGCGGCAGACAGGACTATTTTGGGAGAGACCAGAGTTGCCGTGCAAAACTTGCTCTTCTTGTCGAGAGATAACGCCCCAACAGCGGGATGCTTAAGGTCTTTTTGTCCACCAATTAAGGGGCGGGATTGACGGGAGGTGTTGGGAACGGAGTGGTTGTCTCCCACCTGACAAGAGAGGACCAACAACCCAAGCAAAGCAGGCAGCCCAACCACACCAAGAATCCGGGTCAACCTCATGACAGAACCCCTTCAGCCACAGACAACAAACCTTCCACATTCCTACCCACTGAAAACGACGAGGGTCAGAGAACCTTAAGTCTGAACAACATCGCTGCGTTTGAATGTTAACACAGCCAAACGGGGACACAAGGTGCGTCAGAAATTCAGAAAGGATCTTTACAACGAAGCAGCGAACGAGGCATAAATTAACATTGAGTTAAGCCGCAATGATGTACCCTTAAGCTGAGTGGAGCCCCAATGACAAAGAACTTTGTCCTGGATACCAACGTTGTGTTGCACGACCCACGAGCGATCTTTCAGTTTGATGACAACAACGTCATTCTTCCCATCTATGTGATTGAAGAGATCGATCAATTCAAGAAAGACACCAGTGAATTGGGGCGCAACGCTCGTCAGACCTCCCGGTATATCGATGAATATCGTCGCCATGGAGACATCTCCAACGGCGGCGTTGAGCTCCCCAAAGGAGGCCGGTTGCAGGTCCGGTTCGCCGACGAGTCAAAGATTGACTCCAAATGGTTCATGAACCGAAACGCCCCAGACAGCAAGATTATCGCCGTTGCCAAAGAGCTCCAGGCTGAACAACCGGACCGTCAGTGCATCGTAGTCAGCAAAGACACCAACTTACGTATCCGCGCCGATGCCCTTGGATTAAAAGCCGAAGACTACGAGCCCAGCGCCATCACCATTGATGAACTCTACACGGGCACACGTGAGTTTTACGTTCCACCTGGTTTTCTCAACCAGCTCTTTGACGCTCAGGCTCTTGAGACCGAAACGTTGCTCACTCACCTCAACAATCCCAAGACCGAACAAGACGAAGAGCAGAAAGACTTCACAGGCGTGAAGCTCTATCCCAATCAATTCATCCAACTTATCGACAGCACCAACCCACAGCACACCAGCGTCGCGAGAGTTGAGCCCTGTGGGACCAAGCTCAAGCCCCTCGGAAAACACACCAGCGACCATGTTTGGGGCATTCGAGCCAGGAACAAAGAACAGCGGTACGCCTTCTCCTTGCTCCTGGATGAGCGCATCAAGCTTGTTACCCTTGTCGGCAAGGCGGGAACAGGGAAAACACTCCTCGCCATCGCCGCTGGAATGCAGCAAGCCGTTGAAGACGAGATGTACCAGAAGCTCCTCGTCAGTCGCCCCATCTTCCCGATGGGACGAGACCTTGGGTTCCTCCCCGGCACCATGGAAGAGAAACTCCTCCCCTGGATGCAGCCCATCTTTGACAACGTTGAGTTGTTGCTCAACATCAGCCAGGATGGCAAACGACAGTCGTCCAGCAATCAGTTGATGGAGATGGGAATGTTGGCGATTGAGCCCCTCACCTACATTCGAGGACGCTCCATTCCCCAACAATTTATGATCGTGGATGAAGCGCAAAACCTCACCCCGCACGAGGTCAAGACCATCATCTCCCGCGTGGGTGAAGGCACCAAGATTGTCCTAACGGGCGACCCGTACCAAATCGACCACCCCTACATCGACGCCTCTGACAACGGACTCGTCCACGCCGTCCGAAGCTTCCAAAACGAAGGCATCGCCGGTCACATCACCCTTGAGAAAGGCGAACGCTCCGAACTCGCCGAACTCGCCGCAAACCTACTCTAAGGAGCGAACAAAGCTCCGTGCTCTGAGCCTTCCTCTAGCCTTCCCATCGCCTCACTTCAAAACCAGTCCCGTTGACCTTACGACCAACGCTACATCTTTAGCGGAAGCTCACGTGAAGGTGATGGTGGTGGAATCGGAACCAACCACGGCCTTTGTCAGTTTCTTCCCAGGTCACTCGGCTGGGGAACTGGTCCAACACAGCCTTCGAGATCAAGCCGTTGTTGTACAGCTTGGTCATCTCGGTTTGGACAAGTGGACCAATTTTCCCATCGACGCCAATCACTCGCACCTGGTTGGATTCCAGAAGCTTCGCGATAAAGAACGCGGTCTTTACAGCGTCAAGGATCGTCGGCTTCGACACACAATGGTACTGGTCCTGGTTGTTGAGAACGTGCTGACAAACCGGGCGCAAATCGTTGTCGTTTTGGTTAATTTGGTAGTACCCAATGTCCATGTCACGACCCTGGATGTGGGTCCCTTGGGGGTGTCGCAATCGACCGTTGGTGTCGGCCGGAGTGTTACCATTGGACATGCTCATATCGCCCAGGCCCAGCCATTTGGTACCAGGATAGACGCAATCCACACTGGCTGCAGCGTACTTCACAAACGTGACGGTGCTTCGTCGGGCCCAACTCAAGCGGCTTCCATGACGAACCCGATACCCTGCTCCAACAGCAGGAGTAAACTCTACAATCTGTGTGCATTGGCTCGTGCAATGCCGTGGGGGCAAGCTCGCGCACTTGGTGGTTCCTGTACACGACGAGGTCACATACTTGCAGGAGCTATCACACTTCAACGAACCACCGGAGTAACCGAGTCCTTTGCAGGTAGCCCCAAACGCAGTCTTGTCGCAGTCTTCCCCTGGATCGATCACACCGTTACCGCAGATCGGGGGTCCACCTGTGGAAGTGGCCCAACCACAAACATCTCCACCACTTTGCAGCTGAATGCTACAGGTTGCTCCAGGAGGACTCGTGGGACAAGGCTTCGTGCTGCTACACGACGCCGTGCAGTAAGATTGATTCTGGGCAAAAGTCACACAAATCAGGTTGGCCCCGCAGTCATTGGAAGATTGACAGGCCTTCCCAAACTTGGAGGATGTGTTGGATTTGCAGGCCGACACATTAAAGGTGCAGTTGGTGTTGCAGCTTAAGGTGCCTGAATCATACCCCAAGGACTTGCAGGTTGAGCTGTTCAAGTCTGTCTTGTCGCATTGCTCGCTGCCTTCGACTTTTCCGTCGCCACACTTTGGCGTTGCCGCAGGCTTACCACCCAAGCAGATGTAACCATTGCCGAGAGCCACACAATTAAGACCTGTGGGGCAGTCGTTTCCACCTGGAGTACAAGACCAGCCACATACATTTCCACTGGTAATCTGAAGATTGCACGCTGCACCTTTGGGAGTGGTTGGACAATCCGCATCCTTGGTACATTGGGCCGAGCAGTATCCTTTGGGGTCACCCTGACGAACAAGGCAAAGACCCGAGGAACATTCGGCTGAGGTTGCGCA
>SBHC01000077.1 GCA_006226375.1 Deltaproteobacteria bacterium
CTTTCCTCTCTTCCCATTGCTCTCTTTTCAGAGTAGAATGCACTTCATTTTCTTGAGCGTTCTTTGGGTGAGCCTTTTCGTCGAAAGTGTCATTCCCTGAAGAGAAATTCGATCATCTTTGCGAAGCTTGCTTGGTAAGAAGAATGTTCATTTGCAAAAAGGAGCAGAGTATGTGCAAGAAACGGCGGTGGACCAGTGTCTCATTGATGCTTGTTCTCTCGGTAGCTCTTAGCGGTTGTATGTGGAAGAAGGACCACGTCAAGATCGTGAACGGCTTGAAGGGTGAAATCAACAAGTTGCAGAAGAACAACGATGACTTGCAGGCCAAGCTCACCCTGACGGAAAAGAATTGGGGTGCTACAAAGAAAGAGCTGGCTGAAGAGCAAGAGAAGAACAAGAAGATGATGGCACTTAAGCAAAGGCTTGAGTCCCAAATTGCTGCTTTGACAGAGTCCAAAGAACGTTGCCTGGAGAGCGTAAAAGCTCTCTCTGCTAAGCGTGGTGAGTTGGGCCAGAAGCTGCGCAATGCCATTGAGCAGATTGAACGCCTGCAGGCTATCGCGAAGAAGCGGAAGGCTCTCTTCGATCGTTTGCGTGCTTCCTTGCAAAACATGGTTCGTGCTGGAAAGCTTAAAATTGTGATGCGCAACGGTATGTTTGTTGTCGCACTCTCTGAAAACATTCTCTTCGCGTCGGGTCGGGCTCGGGTGAAGAAAGCAGGGAAAGAAGCGATCGAAGAAGTCACTGGCCTGCTTAAGTCGACCAATCGACGTTGGCAGGTAACGGGCCACACCGACGATCGTGGAAATCCCTCCTTCAACTGGTCATTGTCCGCCCGTCGTGCGATGGCCGTTCTGGAAGTCATGCTCAAGGCAGGCATGCCCGCCAAGTTGATCTCTGGAGCAGGCTTTGGTCAGTACCAACCGGCTGCGCCCAACGACTCCCGTGAAAATCGTGCGCTCAATCGTCGCACCGAGATCGTGCTTGTGCCGAACCTGGCGCAGCTGAACCTGGCTGCCAATCCGTCGCCGTTCTGGATCTGCAAAGACAAAGCTCTGGCGATGCGCTAAGCCTCCTGCGTTCTTCCTCCCCCTCCTTGATTCTCCTCTTTGCAATCTCCCCATGTTTCTTTTCAACTCTGTCGGACTTTGACAGAGATGGGTGCTAGTGTATCGTTGGTACTCACCGATGAAACCTACATTCACCCAACTCTCTTGTTGGTTATCATTTCACCACTTCAATCCAGAAAGAGGAGCTAACATGCCTGAGTTTCCCGAAGTAAACGTTCAAGTTCGTTACCTGCGTGAGCGGATCGTTGGATGGACCCTTACTGACTGTGGTTGGAAAGGAAAGTCACATCTCAAAGGGCTGGAAGACAGCGAGAAAGATGCTGCTTGTGCGATGCTCGCCGATGGCAACGTGATTGAAGATGTCACCCAACGTGGCAAGCAGGTGATCTTTCGGATGCGGCGAGGTCTTGTGACATCGCACTTGATGTTTAAGGGGCGTTGGAGCGTGGAGGGAGACCCGTTTCTGTCCAATTACAAGAGACACCGGAAGGAACCAAATGAAAAGCACAACACCTTCTGGATGACAAACCAACAAGGACAAACCTTGTTCTTTAATGACCCGGACTACCGGGGTCATGTGTTGGTCTTTCCTGACATTCAAAACCCTGCAGATGCTGAACACCTCGCCAAACTTGGACCGGAAGTTTTGGCTTTGCCTGAAATGGATCCAGCCTTTGCAGCACCCTGGTCCTTGGAGGACTTTCAAGACAAAGCGGGTCGCAGCCGACAAGCGATTAAGGTGTTTTTGTTGGATCAAAAGCGTCAGTCAGGGATTGGCAATGTGTATGTCTGTGAGGCTCTTTATGAAACGGGGATTGACCCGAACAGGCCGGCGAATTCGTTGTCTGGGGATGAACTGGCAGCGATCTTTGAATCCTCACGAACGATGATTCAGAAGGCCATCGATACAGACCTGGATTACGACCAGATACTCAATATCTATGGCAAGTCAGAGGACCCAAAGGGCAATCCTGTCTCCAAGGACAAAGTGGGTGGGCGTGATACCTACTGGGTCCCGGCTGTGCAAAAGTAATCCCCCTCCGCACCCGCTTCCCTTCTCCTTCCAAGTTCTTACCCTGTTCAACTCTTTATGCCAGCACTGACTTGTTCGTTTGGAACTGATCACTGGACCAAAGCCAAGCGAGCGTCGTCATTCCAAAGAAGTGGGCGATGGACATAAACACAAACACATAGTCAGGCCAGAAGATGGCGCTGCAGAAGGACAATACGTACAGGCCTGCGGCGTGAAACAACATTCTATCGTAGAAGATCGCGAGCACCCCAATGAACAAGAAGAAGATCACAAACTCAAGGATGACTGTTTTGGGGAAGGGGATCTCTAAGGTCAGCACCGCAACACGCTGAATGAAGAATACGATCACCAACAACCCAAGGAGCTTCATGATTCTTCGGTTGGCTTCGTTCCGCAGGAGGGAGCGATGGCCGAACAAGGTCGCCAGAATCAGAATGCCTCCAAACATGGAATTCATGATGAGGAAGTCTGTATGGTCGGGCTTGTACCACTTCATGGTTTGGCCAAAGTGCATCAACAAAGGAAGCACACCCCATATAAGTCCCAGGGCAGCGACGACGAGGCGACGAGGAGTGGCTCCGACTCGTAAGTCGGTCTCGTAGGCCAACCGCTCCAAGGTCTTGACATGCTCTTGTTTCTTTTGAAGCTTGCTTTGGAGGAGCTGCAATTCTTCCTGAAGTTCGGGCCTTGGAGAGGGAAGCTCGGAGAGCCAGCGAGCGGCGGACTTGAGGTTCTCATGCTCCATTTCGTAGCGGAACATAAGTTCCAAGAGCTCCTGAAGGGCGTCCTGGGCTTCCAGGTTCTTGTCCCATATCTCCAAGGCGTGCTGGAGTCCAAACTGACACCGACCAAATTGGTTGTAGAGTTCTTGTTCCTCTTCTTCGCTCTCTGTTCCAGACGTTAATCGAGCGCGAAACGTGTGAAGTGTCTGCTTTGCGCGTGTGCTGAGGTTCAAAGATTCCTGGTGACGAAGATAGTTTTGAAGGGCGGCGCGAAACTCTTGTACGTTTTGGTAGCGCTCGGAGGGTTCGGGGTGCATCGCTTTGTGACAGATATCTACAAGCAGCTGAGGGACCGAGTCATCGTACTCTTGTGGCTCTGAGCGGTAGATGCTGAACAACGACTCCATCATCGTCGGGCGTGCGTGGGGTGGAACTCCTGTGAGGATCTCATGCAAGATGGCGCCCAGCAGGTAGATGTCGGAGGTGGGGCCGAGCAGGTCGTTGTGCCCACGAGCCATTTCTGGAGCCATGTAGGCTGGGGTTCCCGCGATCCCATCGGTTTCTTGGGCGAGGGGCATTCGGCCTCGGTCTTCTTCCCGGAGGCTCACGGCGATGCCCCAGTCCAACACATAGACCTCGCCAAATCCACCAACCATCACATTCTCAGGTTTGAGGTCTCGGTGGATGATGCCTTTGTTGTGAGCAAAATGGATGGCGTTGCAAACTTGCAGTAAGGTCCTGATATGCCAGTTGGTTGAGGCTTCTGTCGCGCCGTCGTCGTTGGGTGGGCTGGCTTTTCCTTCCAAAATATCAATCCAAGGCACCCCTTCGATACGTTTCATTACCAACATGGGCTGACCGGCTCGATCTTTTCCGAGCTGGTAAACCGGGACGATGTTGGGGTGTTCCAGTAGACCTGTCAACCAAGACTCTTGGAGGAGTCTGGCCGAGGTCTCCTCAGCATTCTCTCCCGGCAGCGCCATTTTTACAACGACTTCACGTCGAAGGGAGACTTGATCGGCCACATAGATTTGGCCCATTCCACCTTCGGCCAGTTTGTGTTGGAGAGCAAGCTCCGAGATGTCCGTTTCTTTGGAGTCTTCCGCAACTCGTAGCTCAGGAAGCTGCGCGGTTGTCGGTCGATCCTGGCTTGAGAGTTGCTGCTTTCGCCGGATGGTTGATGTTTGTTTGATGTTTTCGGAGCGATCGTTGTCCTCAAGCAACGGAGCCCACATCTCTTTGAGGTCGTCAAAGGTGTGAGCTTTGGCTGGGGAAGCGTTGCCTTTGAGTTGACGGGTGCTCGTGTCTGGCGTCTCACCTGAAGCTTTCTTGAGCTGGCGAGTGCTTGTGTCCGACTTGTGTGGTGGTTCTTTCTTTAACTGTCGAGTTTGCATCGATGCCGAGTTTGGAGAACCAGTTGATCGCAGCTCTTCCAACTCTTGATCGTCGCCATCCGTCGAGAACAACGTATGCTTGGGTGATTTCATCAATTCTGTTCGACTCCTTAAGCGCTGCGACTGTCTTCCCAAAAACGTAGGGTCAATTGGAACAATCCTACTGTACCACAATCTTACTTCGGCAAGGTTGCTCGTTGGTTTGGGCTTCCCTACTTTGAACAGGAAGGTTTGGGTCTTTCTTCCTTGTTCCTTCTGTGGCTTGTTTCAGCACAGCTTTCTGCTGTGGGGCTTGGAAGTGTTTGTTGTTTGGGAGGTTTGTATGAAGAGGCTATGGATTGGCGCGGTGGTTTTGTTTCTGTGGGGGGGAGTCGGGGCAACAACAGCAAGTGCTCATGAGTCTTCTGAGTCGTTGTGGAAGTCTCAAGTGTTACGAGGCGGGTTTCATTTTCATGCATCGTTTGGGGTGGGAGGAGGTCCAACAAGTCTGGGGCTGTTCCACACCATGGAGATAGGACACACGTTCAAGGATGCAGGTTTTGCGACGGGTTGGACCCTGGCCTACGATCATGTGTTCTTGCTCAGCCCCCAACAGTTCCGTCCGGAAGGAGCGGCGGATATGTTTGGGGGTCACTTCCTTCTCCTCAAGATACCGCTTGGACTCCCTCACATCGTGGGGAAGATCGCTGTCGGTCTTGGAGAATCAGTCGACCTGACCGAGGGCTTTGTTCCCTACTTTGGGTTTGGCTGGCATTATGGCCTTGATTTCCACTTCCCCGCGACATCCCGTTCGGGCGTTACCATCGGGCTCAACGGAGTGCACTCCATCACGGGTCAACACGGTCATCTGTTCGGCTTTGGCTTAACGGTGGGGTATACGTGGTTCTAAGTGGGCTTGGCGAACGACTAGAAGAAGCTGGTGGAGAGTTCGTTTTGTCGTTGAAAGCGGGCAAGGGCGAATTCGATCAAACGATCCAGCAGCTGACTGTACGGAAGACCGCTGACTTCCCAAAGCTTGGGGTACATGCTGATGGCTGTAAAGCCTGGAAGCGTGTTCACTTCATTCACCAGGAACGTTCCGTCCGACTCCCGAAGGAACACGTCCACCCGTGACATCCCTTCCAGGTTGAGGGTTTGGTATGTGCGAATGGCGAGCTCTTGTCCTGCCTTGATTTGCTCTTCTGTCATCTCGGCTGGAATGGCCAACACCGCTCCATCCTCATCCAGGTACTTGGCCTCGTACGAATAGAAATCAACTTGGGGGATGACTTCGCCAAAGGTCGATGCTTCGGGCGTTTCGTTCCCAAGCACAGAACATTCCAACTCTCGACCGACAATGGCTTCTTCAATCAAGAGCTTCACGTCGAACTTGAAGGCATCGTCCAGAGCAACCTCAAAGCTCGCAGCGTCCGTGACTTTGTGTACGCCGACGGAAGAACCTGCGTTGGCCGGTTTGACAAAACATGGGAGACCCAGCGTCTCGACCACTTTGCCGAACGAGATCGCGTCGCGTTGGTGTCGCCATACGGTAAGGAAGTTGGCGTTGGGAATGCCGGCGTCACGGAGCAATCGCTTGGCAACGTCCTTGTCCATACCGACGGAGGAGCCGAGAACATCAGCGCCCACGTACGGGAGGCGGGCGATCTCCAAGAGTCCTTGCATGGTCCCATCTTCTGCGTTGGTTCCGTGAAGGACGGGAAAGATAACATCCAACTCGATGGGTTGCGGCGGAGATGTGAGGCGCAGCAGCTGACCTTGTTCACGGCCAGGAACCACGGCGACGGCCTGGTCAGGGCTGGGTGCCGGCAACGCAACGGTTTTGGGATCGTCGGAGAGGTCTTGGAGCATCTCATTGGGATACCAGAACCACTCCCCTTGTTTGTTGAGCCCCAACAAGGTGATGTCGTACTTGTCTTTGTCGAGGGCCAATACCACATTCTTGGCGGAACGAAGGGAGACCTCATGCTCGGCTGAACGACCTCCCATCAATACACCCACACGAAGTTTTTCACTCATCCATGCACCTCATTGTTTCTTCGGCGGCGCGGCTGATTCAAACGCTCGCCCTGCTTGTTGGAGACCAACGAAATGATCTTGGGAATGATTGCGACTCGTCCCATCGTTTCATGAACATTTTGTTGGTGAGTTGGGGTTGTGGTAGGTAGTGAACCGGAGCGCAACACCCTCCGCCACTCTACCAAAGACTTTGAACCCACCTCAAAAAATAGGGAGACCTTTGTATGACCGACGCCCAACGCCCCGCTGAAGAGGAAGACTTGAACCCAAGGCACCGCCCCTTTGAAGACGATGAAGCCTACGAAAAGCGCAAACGAATGGCTCGTCTGGTTGCCTTCATTGGGTTGGCTGCCTTCATTGTTTGGGGAGCGTCCTGGCTGCAGCGAGCGTTCCCACACCGTGTCGAGCTTCGCTATGTGTACCGTGACGTCCCTCAAATCCACAACATCACACAGGTGGAAGCCAAAGTTCACGACGATGAAGGGACCAAAGCCCAAGTCGTCTTCTATCACAACGACCCCATCACCCATCCCGACCGATACCACCGGACCCAAAACCTCAAGCTTGCGAAGGGTTCCTACCAGGTGTCGATCGTTCTTCACTACAAAGACAACGCCCGACGAAGGTTGAACACCGTCTTGCAGGTTCGAGAAGCTGGTCGCTACTATGTGTACCTGAAGCGAGCACGCTAGAGGTCACCTCAGCCCTCTCCACAAACCATCGATGTCATCGAACATGTACGGTCTTTCTCTGGTGATGGAGGCTTGACCCCGAGGCGTTCCAAAAAGCGTCTCGTTCAGGCTCTCTCGCTCACGATAAGGGTTTTGGAATAGACCTTGTGGATGGTTTCGTTTATACCATCGGACAACGATAGAAGCGCAAGCTTCCTTCCACATAGAGGAGTTGAAAACGTTGAAGAATGGAAAAGTCGGCTGCAAGATGAAATCGGACCGAATCGGGGTCCTGCTCGCGCAATTGGGAACTCCTGATGCGCCCACGCCCAAAGCTTTGCGGACCTACCTCAAGCAATTCTTGTGGGACCCGCGGGTGATTGAAGTCAATCGAGCGTTGTGGTGGATCATTCTCAACGGGATTATCCTCAACGTTCGACCCAAAAAGTCAGCCGCCTTGTACAGCCGCATCTGGACGGAGGAAGGTTCTCCTCTGCTTCTGATTACCCAATCGCAAGCCAACATCCTGGAAGACAACCTGCAGAAGATTGATCCTTCCGTGTCTGTGGCGTTTGGTATGCGTTATGGCTCTCCTTCCTTGGAGTCTGCCATCGACAAACTCGTTGACGAGGAGGGTTGTTCGAAGATCCTCTTGGTTCCGATGTACCCGCAGTATTCTGCACCGACCTCCGCTTCCGTGTACGACGCTGTGTTTCCTCACCTCCTCAAGCGACGATTTGTTCCAACGCTTCGTGTGGCTGAGCCTTTCTTTGCCCATGACGGTTATGTCAAGTCACAAGCCGAAGTGATCCGCGAAGCGTACGCCTCGTTCCCGGAGCGCCCAGAAAAGTTGATTCTGTCGTACCATGGAGTCCCTGAGTCCTACGTTGACAAAGGCGACCCCTATTGCTGCCAATGTACCGAATCAACGTATGCTCTACGTGATGAGTTGTCTTCGGAGTTTGAAGAAGGCGAGATTGTCCAAACCTACCAGTCCCGCTTTGGCAACGACCCCTGGCTCATCCCCTATACGGATGAAACCATCGAAGAGATGGCCAAGAGTGGCATCAAACGTATCGCCATTGCTTGTCCTGGGTTTACCGCCGACTGCCTCGAAACTCTCGACGAAATGGGCAACGAAGCCCGCGAACTGTTCGAAGAACACGGCGGCGAAGAGCTTTACCTGATCCCCTGCCTTAACACTCACCCTGCATGGATGGACGGCCTCACCGATATTGTCCAAAGCGAAATTGGCTCCTGGTTCGACACCGCCCAACGTACTGCGCAAGCCGACTGCGCCGTCCGATGCCCTGTGGTTCAAGAGAAGAAGCGACAGAAGAAGCTGCTGGCTAGCTGATGTCTCCCAGGTTCGGGAGCTTTCGGAGAGGGCAGGGGGGAAGCGTTAACTGGCTGCGACGAACTGCTTTTCGACGAGTCTTCGGTAGATGCCATCGACGTGCAGGAGTTCGTCGTGGGTGCCGCTTTGAGCGATGCGGCCTTGGTCCAGGACAACTACCCGGTCAGCGTCTTTGACCGTGGAGAGGCGGTGGGCAATGACGAGCGTGGTGCGGCCTTCCATGAGCCGGTCGAGCGCGTCTTTGACGAGGGATTCACTTTCGGCGTCAAGTGCGCTGGTGGCTTCGTCAAGGATGAGGATGCGCGGATCTTTGAGGACTGCCCGTGCGATGGCGATGCGTTGCTTTTGACCACCGGATAGCTGGACGCCTCGCTCGCCGACGGTGGTCTCATAGCCTTCCGGAAAGCTTGAGATGAAGTCGTGTGCGTTGGCTGCTTTGGCCGCGGCTTCAAGCTCTTCTTGGGTCGCTGTGAGACGCCCGTACCGGATGTTATCGGCGATGGTGGTCGAGAACAGAATGGGCTCTTGGGCGACGATTCCGATTTGTTGTCGCAGCCAACCTGGATCGTACGATTCAATCGGTTCGCCGTCGAGCAAAACTTGCCCTTGGTTGGCGTCATAGAAGCGCGGAACCAACGAAGCGATGGTGGATTTCCCGCTTCCAGAGGGACCAACGATGGCCACGATCTCACCAGGATGCATAAGGAGATCAAGTTCGTCGAGGACGGTAACGTCAGGGCGAGTCGGGTAATGAAAGCCGACTTGTCGAAGCTCGATTTTTCCCTCGATCGACTTGGGGGTTTCGCCTTCTCCTGTCGGAATCTCCGAGGTTCTCTCAAGCAGGTCAAAGACTCGCTCGGCGGCTCCGGTTGCGCGCATAAAGTCAGCGTAGAGGCTGCTGAGGGCTGCGAGCGACACGGCGACAATGAGAGTGTACAGAAGGAACGATGTCAGTTCCCCTGTGGACATCTTCTTGGCAATCACAAGGTGACCGCCGTACCAAAGCACGACAGCGATGGCGAAGTAGGCAGCGAAGGACACAACGCCTCCAAACAAACCACCTGCGAGCGCGCGCTGACGAGCAACGTCGAAGGAGCGGTCTACCGCTTCGTTGTATCGATCTTGTTCGCGGTCTTCGCGATTAAAGGCTCGGACCGTTCGGATGCCAGAGATCGTCTCTTCAGCGACTTCACTGGCGTTGGCGAGCGCATCTTGGGCTTGCCTGGAGAGGGTTCGGATCTTACGACCAAAGAACACCGCGCCGAGGGCAACTGGCGGAACAATCGACAGCATCAGCAACGTGAGCTTGGGGGACGTATAGAGCAAGAGTCCAATACCACCGACCGCGGAGGCCAGGTTGCGTAGGCCCATGGAGATGTTTACGCTCACCGTGTTCTGCAACACCGTCGTGTCCGATGACAGTCGGTTGAGCAGCTCTCCTGTGCGGGTTTGGTCGAAGAAGCCAATCTCTTGGGAGATCACGTTGCCGTACAATTGTTGCCGTAGCTTCGCAACAATTCGCTCGCCGGCCACGGTAAACAAGTAGGACCGGGCAGCAATCGCGACACCTTGTATCAAGAAGACAACGGCCATGGCGATGGAGGCGTAGTCGATGATCTTGGTGCTACCTTGTTTGAGGGCGCTGTCCATGACGATCCGGATGCCCTGGGGGTACAGCAGCCCCATTCCGCTACCAACCAAGAGAAACAGCGTTCCCCAGGCCAACGTTCTGGTTTCTGGGCGTGCCAGCCCAAACATTTTGTTGCCGTATCGTCCAAAGAATCGGCCTGAGAGGCCTTGCCGTTTGGGTTTGGGTTTGGGTGAGGTGGAAGAGGCCACTTCGGTTTCTGCGGTCATTCGTATGTCCTTTGTTGTGCGCTAACGTCGCACATAGAGATAAGTCGTCTTGGCCCAAACACAACCAATTAATCGCCTTCTTCTTCTACTTCGGTGGTTTGCTTGTGGGAGGATGTTTGGCGGTGAGGGGACTCGCATTGTTTGGCCGTGGCTCCCAGAAGAATGGCGAGTGGGCGGAGTGACTCAAAGTGCTCCATCACAATCTTAAGTGCGACGGTCAGTGGGACTGCCAGGACAAGTCCAATGATGCCCCAGGCCCAGCCCCAATAGATCATGGAAAGGAACACCACAAAGGTGGAGAGGTTTAATTCTTCGCCCATGATGCGAGGCTCAACAACATTACCGGAGAGGGTGTGTGTCGTGCCCAGCAACAATGTAAGGTACACAGCAGGCATGGGACTGCTGAATTGAAGGAGCGCGACAAGAACAGGTGGAATGACGGCAATGATCGGTCCAATGTTCGGGATGAAGTTCAGCAGGAACGCCAGAATGCCCCAGAAGGCTGCAAAGTCCACGCCCATAAAATAGGTAATAAAGTAGGTTACCAGTCCAGTCAGGATGCTGATGAGGGTTTTGGTGAGCGAGTACTCTTGGATGCGCTCACTGATCGAGAGAAGCGTACCCTTCATCTCGTGGCTGAGCTTCGGTCCAAATCCAACGTCCAGTTTCTCGGAGAAGTGAGGAATCTCAAGAATCAGGAAAATCACCAAGAACAAGATTAAGGTGACTTGCCCGAACAGATTCATCAAACTGGAGACACCCGCCGATGCGTACCCCAGCGCCCATTGCAACATTTGTTTGGACTGTAGGTTCTCTTGCTCCAATGGGAAGCCATGCTCGGTGAGGAACGCCACCACTTTGGACACGAGAGCTTGAAGCTTGTCTGCATAGAAGGGAGCTTTCGCCGCGAAGGCCTTAAAGTTCACGAAGAACACCAATGTGTCTGCGAACAAAACCGCAGCCAACAACAAGATAAGGACGGGGATTGTGGCTGCTCTTGGAACGTACTTGTTGCACCAACGCATAACCGGTTGCAGGGTTGCTACACAAAAGAGCGCAAGCACAGGGGGGATGAACAGGGTACTCTTGGCTTTGAGCACCGCTGACACCATCACGAGCGCAATGATGCTGAGCAAGATGTTGGTGGTTCTTCGATGTTGGAGCATGGTCTTTCCTATGATTGGGTTCTACCCAACGGGACGGGCTTGGTTTTGTCCTTGTGCTTGTTCGCTACCTTGACGCATCCGCAACCATTTTGCAATCTTGACGATAGTGAAGATGCAGAGGCGTTTTTCTGCACCTTTGGTTTGGTGCTTTGGAGCAGTGGTATGTCGTGTCTTAAAGCTTGTTGTCTGGCCTTGCTGGGTTGGATGTTGGTTCTTTCTGTGGGCTGCGGGAAATCCGCTTGTCCTTATGTGTGTCAGCCTCAACAGCGGCGTTGCATCGAGCAGGGATTGCTCGTTTGCACCAACAATGTGACCTCCGGCTGCTACGATTGGGGTCTCATTCCCTGCCAGCCTGGGCAAACCTGTCAACAGCAAGGAAACACCTTTGGATGTGTTGGAACGACCAGTCCTCCCACGGGCAGCTGTTCTCCTTTGCAAGCGAAGAAAAAATGTGTAGGCCAACAGATCTATTGGTTCGACAACTGTGACCAACGTGGCGAGCTTGTCGTCAATTGCGGGACTGGATTTGTCTGCAACGAGGGCGAGTGCGTCAAAGATGGAGGGACTCAACCTCCCCCTTGTGGCTCCAAGGAGCAAATTTGCGCTCGTGGTGAGAGACGGTGTGTGGGGGAACAAGTCCAAAATTGCATCTGGGATAGCCAAAAAGGTTGCGGCACGTGGGAAGCCCCCCAAGCTTGTGGCTCAGGACGGGCTTGTCGAGACGGCTACTGCCAGGTTGCTGGAACAGAGTGCCCCAACTCCTGCACGGTTGGAGAAAAACGATGCGTGGGGATTGCGTTGCAAACGTGTGAACAGGGTGCCCGCGCTGGCTGTGGACAATGGGGGACCGCACAGTCTTGTCCTTCGGGCCAAATGTGCCTGAATGGTGTCTGTGAGAGGATTCCAAGCAACTGCCCCAACTCCTGTGTTCTTGGAGCCAAGCGATGCGGTCCCAACCAGTCGGTTGAGCTTTGCAAGCCAGGGGCAAATGGAAGCTGTCCTTCATGGCAGGTGGACCGGCAGTGTCCCTCTGGCTTTGCTTGCCAAGGTGGCGACTGCATTAACCCCTGTCCCAACGAATGCACAAGCGGTCAAAAACGTTGCCTGGGTCAAGACATTCAACATTGCAAGGTCGAAGGGAACTGCTCTTCGTGGACGACCGCCTACCGGTGTGGGTCCTTGCAGGCTTGCAAGGTGGACAGCGGCCGGTACTACTGCGCTTGCCCTCCTGGGTATGAGATGGCGTTGGACGGGTCAACCTGCACCCAAGACCCCAACACTGGCTCTTGCAACATGAACGCGGAAGAGCGAAAGGTTCTTCAGTTGGTCAACCTGGAGCGCGCCAAGGCGGGCCTTTCTCCTTTGTTTTGTCACATCAATCTGGTGTCGGTCTCACGGGATTGGAGCAAGACCCAATGCGAGCGGGGTTTTGTCGGACACGATGGCTTCACGGGTCGTTTGCGCCGGTCTGCCCTTGGATATGCGGCTGGCGGTGAAAACGTTGCCGCCGGACAAGACTCCCCCGAAGCTGTCTTGCAAGCGTGGATGAACAGCGAAGGACACCGCAACAACATTCTCAATGCAGCCTACACTCACATTGGGCCGGGCTATGTCAATTGTGGCAAGGGGTACAAGCACTACTGGACACAAATCTTTATACAAAGGCGCTGATTTTCTTGGTGACTTGTGGTAGGCTCTTGTTTCTGCAAGGTGATTTGCGTGCATCCAAGTGAAGCACAAACCCAAGCAAGGACGGATCGTATGATTTCCCATCGGTGGTATTTTTTGTTGGCGCGTCTTTTCGTTGTCGTGAGTTTATTAAGCATTCCCCTCGCTTGTGGGCAGGGACCAGACGAAGATTGCAATGAGTGTACTCTCGGCGAACGACGCTGTTCTGCCGGCGGCGATGGCGTGATGATTTGCAAGAAAATCTCCTCCACTGGCTGCCAAAGTATGGTGCTGGAACGCTGCCTCTCAGGCCAAGAGTGTGCCAACGTGAATGGACGGGCAGCTTGCCAAACTGCTGGCTCAAACTGCACCACCTCCTGCACCTTGGGCGAGCAACGATGCGAAGGGGAGAATGTCGCCATCTGTCGGATGGAGCCTTCCTCTGGGTGCTCTCAGTTCTTCGTGGAAAAAACCTGCTTGCCCAACCAGCCTTGCAACTCTGCAACGGGCGATTGCGACGGCGGAACCGCAGGTTGCACTCCCAAAAATCCACAAGCAACCAAAAAGTGCGTGGGCAACGCTGTCCATTGGTTTGACGACTGTGGGAAACAAGGGGCCGTTGTGGAAACCTGTGCCGCTGGCAAAACATGTCAAAACGCTGCTTGTGTGGGCAGCAGTGGTTGCCAGCCCCAGAACTTGCAAGCGTCCAAAAAATGCTCAGGCAAAGACATCTATTGGTACGACGATTGCGGTCAACAGCGCGACTGGGTCCAACAGTGTGGAGCCAATCAGCAGTGCCAGAACGCTGCCTGTGTGAACTCGGGATGTACTCCCCAAAATCCTCAGGCGTCCAAGAAGTGTGTAGGCAGCTCCATCTACTGGTTTGACGACTGCGGAAAGCAAGCCGCCAAAGTGCAAGACTGCAACGCTCCGCAGACCTGCCAGAACGCTCAATGTCAGTCCAACTGCAACAACCAATGTTCTTCGGGCCAGGCCCAATGTGTCGGCAACAGCTTGCAAACCTGTGATCGTGACCCCAACACCGGGTGTTACGCGTGGGGGCAGGCGTTTCCTTGCCCGTCGGGTCAGGTTTGTCAGGGGAACATCTGTGTTGCGGATCCCAACGGAAATGGCGGAAGCAACAGTCGAGCCTGCAAGGTCGGAGCCACAGGAACTTGCAGCAACGACAACGAATGCTGTCAGGGGCAACGTTGCCGAAGCATTACGTTCATCAAAGGGTGCAGCCCTTGCTCAAGCTCTGCTGACTGTCCCAACGCAGGGTTCCTCCCTCTGCAATGCTGCACGATCCCCATCATCGGCGGAACCGTTTGTGCGTTGGCTTGCCCCTAAACCCTGCCCCTACTTTTTTGCCTTTCATTTTCCCATCTTTCGTTCGTTTCCCCTTGCATGACACACGACATCTGTATAAAAGGAACTCCCTTGTGACCTTTCAGGAAGGATTCCTTTTATCGCCGAAGTGAGGAGAAATCATGGTGGAGACCGCGAGTCAGGTGTTGGAGCCCCAGTTTGTCGCGCTGATTGCAACTGAAATTGGTTGCCAGCCTCATCAAGTCACAGCCGCTTCTGGACTGTTTGCCGAAGGTGCAACGGTTCCATTTGTGGCCCGTTATCGAAAAGAGGTGACGGGTGGTTTGGATGATGAACAACTGGAAAACCTGCACAAGAGACGCGAATACTTTCTTGAGTTGGCCAACCGTCGGGATGCGATCCTGGCGAGCATTGCTGAGCAAGAAAAACTTACACCTGAGTTGGAGTCGGCGATTCGGTCGAGTTCTTCGCGTCAAGAGCTTGAAGACCTCTATCTTCCTTACAAGAAGAAACGTCGAACCCGTGCTCAAATGGCACGAGAGCGTGGCCTGGAGCCCCTGGCTGAGAGCCTCCTCGAAAAGGCGTCAGGCTCCGATGACCCCGTTGCGATGGCAGAGTCCTTCGTGAGCGAAGAAAACGAAGTTCCCGATGTGGAAGCGGCGTTGGCCGGAGCCCGGGATATCTTGGCCGAGCAGATGGCCGAAGACGTTGAAAATCGTACCACCTTGCGAAAGACGATGTCGGAAGAGGGCATGCTGACCGTTCGTGTGGCCTCTGGTAAAGAGACCGAAGGCGCCGTTTATCGCGACTACTTCGACCACACCGAGCGAGGAAGCAACATTCCCTCCCACCGGCTCCTTGCCATTCTCCGTGGAGAGCGTGAAGGCTTCCTTATCTCGGACCTGGAGATTGATGACGACGCTGAAGTTCGTCGCATCTCCTTGCGCTGGCAGGTTCCTTTGAACACCCCTTGTGGAGAGCAGGTGGCCCTCGCTACGTCCGATGGTTACAAGCGTTTGCTTCGACCCTCGATCACCAACGAGGTTCGCTCGGATATGAGAGAGCGGGCTGAGAACGAGGCCATCTCGGTGTTCCGTTCCAACCTGGAGGCGTTGTTGATGCAGTCGCCGTTCGGTCGCTATCCTGTGATGGGCGTTGACCCTGGGGAGCGCACTGGTAGCAAGATTGCGGTCGTTGACGACACCACCAAAGTGGTCGCAACGACGACCATTTATCCGCTCCCTCCGCGGGCCGATGTTGACGGCTCACAGCAGACCGTCATTGACCTCGCCAAACGTCACTCGATTCGGGCCATTGCGATTGGGAACGGAACAGGAAGCCGCGACACCGAACGAATCATTCGTCAGGCCGTCAAGCGCGCAGGTATGAACGATATTGTCGTTGCGATTGTTCCTGAAACAGGCGCGTCTGTGTACTCCGCGTCAAAGATTGCCCGCGAGGAGTTTCCAGACCTGGATGTCTCGATCCGTGGTGCCGTCTCGATTGCCCGTCGCTTGCAGGATCCTTTGGCTGAGCTTGTGAAGATTGAGCCCAAATCGATGGGTGTGGGCCAGTACCAGCACGATGTGAATCAAAAGTCATTGGAGAAGGAACTTGACCTCGCTGTCGAAGGCGTGGTGAACAAGGTTGGAGTGGAGCTTAACACGGCATCGCATCCGTTGCTCGCGCGAGTGTCAGGTATCTCGACCCGAATCGCCAAAGCGATCGTTTCCCACCGAGACTCCAACGGTCCTTTTGGAGCCCGTGATGGATTGATGGAGGTTCGGGGACTTGGGTCCAAAACGTACGAACAAGCCGCGGGCTTCTTGCGAATCCACGCTGCGAGCAATCCATTGGACCGAACTGCTGTCCACCCCGAGCGTTACGACTTGGTTAACAAGATGGTCTCTGATGCAGGCGTCTCGTTGGAAGAGTTGGTTGGAAACCCAACCCTGGTCAACAAGCTTGACCTCAACAAGTTCATCGATGAGAAGGCGGGTATCGGTACCTTTACCTTGAATGATATTCGAGACGAATTGAAGCAACCAGGTCGTGACCCACGTCCTGAATACGAAGCTCCTTCATTCCGCGAAGATGTTGTCTCCATTGATGACTTGCAGGAAGGTATGATCCTCGAAGGGCGCGTCTCCAACGTTGCCAACTTTGGCGCGTTTGTGGACCTTGGGATTAAGCGAGACGGTCTGATCCACATCTCCGAACTTACGCATGAATGGGTCGATGACCCTCGGAAGGTTGTTCAGGTAGGACAGGTTGTGAAGGTCAAGGTGATTGAAATTGATCACCAACGAGGCCGGGTTGGATTGTCACGCAAAGCCCTTGAAGCAGGCCCCGCAGTTGAAGGTCATGGTTCAGGTGGCGGGCGGCCTCGTGATGATCGTCGGCAAGGTGGCGGAAATCGAAGTCAAAGCGGCGGTCACCGCGAGCAGAATAGTAGCCGACGAGGCGGAGGCAACCAAAGTCGTCAAGGCGTAAGTCGCAACCAAGCGCCCAAACCATCCGGCCCCGTCACCATGAATGACCTCCTCAAAAAGTTCGGCAAATAATGTGGGGAGCAATCCCCGCATCCACGAAAACTAGCGTGGTCATTATTCCCACGTTGATGGTCCTATCCCCGCGTCGATGATCTTTATCCCCGCGTTTGCATGCGAACCCCCCGCGTTGATGGTCATCATTCCCACGTTGATGGATGAATATGGGGTTTATCGTTGGAGGGGGAGTTTGAACCAAAAGCAGGCGCCACCATCGGGTGCATCTTTGACGCCGATTTGTCCTTTGTGGGCGAGGATGATGCCTTTGGTGATGGCGAGTCCGAGGCCTTGTCCGCCGGTTTGGCGAGAGCGTGAGGAGTCGGTGCGGTAGAGACGCTCGAAGATCTTTTCACGCTCATCTTTGGGGACTCCGACTCCCTGGTCGCAGACTTCGCACTGGAGCCAGTCGTTGTCTGCGTGGGCGGACAGTGTGATACGTCCGCCGTCAGGTGAATAGCGGATGGCGTTTTGGAGCAGGTTGTTGAGGACCTGTCGAAGCCGTCGGAAGTCGGCGGGGACCTCGGGGAGGTTTTCGGGTAAGTTGCCGAGCTTGATGGTCTTGCCGGAGGCTTGTGCTGCTGGGGAGAGCGTACGTTCCATCTCTTGGAGGAGTGAGCGCAGGTTGACCGATTGGTAGGTGAGTTGGCCTTGTTCGGGGATCTCCAACCGGGCAATGTCGAGGAGGTCACCCACGAGCTGGTCGATCTCATCGACTTGTTTGCAGATCCCTTCCATGGCTTGGGTGAGCTTCTTGTCTTCTCGCATCAGACCGTCAGCAACGGATTCTCCTACGGTTCGGATGCGGGACAGGGGAGTTCGGATCTCGTGAGATATATCGGCGAGCAGGGCTCTACGTTGGGTTTGATGCTGGAGTAGACCGCTGCGCATCTCTTCTACCGTTTTGGATAGCTCGCTGACTTCGTCGTGCCCTTGAGCCTGGATTGGTTGGGAGAGGTCGCCGCCTTGGATCCGTCGAACGGCAGCCATCAGGTTGTTCATGGGCCGTGTGATGCTTCGACTGATGGGAATGGTGAGCAAGCCAATCCCAATCACAAGAAGGACCATAAATCCGAGCCAGATGAAGGGGAGGGGGCCTGGCTCGTGAAACTTGGGTCCAGAGATATAGTTGACGACCAGCGAGTTCGCTTTGTGGGGGTACACATAGGAGGCCATCCCATGACGACGTCCCCAATGTTTCCGCTTCTTCAGATGTTTGCAGTGTTGCTGCTTTTGGACAAAGGTGACTCTTCCTGGTTGCAAGGAAACGGCAGGGGCTTTGCTGTAAGTGACAGACAGATAACCTTCTTCTCTCCGGTGGGGTAAGACCCTTCGGCAGACAGGAGGGAGGTTCTCAGGTTTGCCTGGGAGGTAGACACTCAAACGTCCAGGGTAGGCTTCCAACAAGCACGTCCCGTTGGCGTTTTGTACAGAGACAAGAGCGCCCAACAACAAGCTTGACTCCTGGGCTCGTTGGCAAAGAACCTCCATCTCAGAGTAGTGGATGCCTTGAATGCCCCAGGGGGAGTTCTTGGGAGAGGTGAGAGCCTCGTGTTTGTTCTTTGAATCTCTCGCTTTGACCGACCCTACTGAGGGTTTGGCCTTCCTTCTGCTTGGACGACTGGAAGGCTGACTTGTGGACGGGCTTTTGGCTGGCTTTGACTTCTTGGGTTGGGTTGGTTTGTCGGGAAGTCCAAACGCTTTGGGTGGGTTGAGAAACTCAAGCTCTTCCTTGAGGTGAGTGAACGTGATGCCAGTTTGTGTGGCAAAACGCTGCTGCATCATGTCTCGGATGTGAAATCGATACCCTACGGAGAGGCCGATAACAACGAGGAAAAGGAAGAACATCAGGATCGCGACATGGCTCAAAATGAGCTTGCGATACAGACTGGCGGTTAACCATTTGCGCATTACCTTGCGTCCTCTTCATCGGGATCCATGCGGTATCCTACACCCCACACTGTCTTGATTAGCGTGGGTTGCTTGGGGTTCGCTTCCAGCTTTTTTCGAAGCTTGCTGATGTGGACATCGATGGATCGGTCGAACACTTCAAACTCTCGACCTCTCACTTGATCCAGGAGTTGCTCACGAGTGAGTACCTGTCCTGGGCGTGAAGCCAGCAACCACAGCAACTCAAACTCTGTGACGGTTAGCTCCACAGGTTCGCCGTGATGGGTGACTTCTCTGGAGAGCCTGTCGATATGGAGACCCCCAACGTTGAGGACATCATCAGAGCTGTTGCTGGATGAACGGTCGGGTGTCTCTGGAGTGGCTGACGTGGTCGTTGTGACTCGCCGGAGGATGGCTCGCATCCGCGCGACGAGTTCTCGTAGGCTGTAAGGCTTGGGCATGTAGTCATCGGCTCCAAGCTCCAATCCTGCGACACGATCGGCCTCGTCCCCACGGGCTGTCAACATCAAAATGGGGATGGTGGCGGTGCCAGGGTTCATTCGAAGTCTGCGGCAAACTTCTAAACCGTCCACGCCTGGCAACATCAGATCGAGCAAGATAAGCTCGGGAGGATCGGCGTGTACGGCTTCCAAGCCTTTCTCTCCATCTTCTTCATGGCGAACTTCAAATCCAAACTGCTCCAGGTATTGTTGGGTGGTTTCGGCCAAAGGCATATCATCTTCAATAAGCAACACTCGCGGCATTTTGCCTCCTCAACACCTGGGTTGGTATGTGTTCATGTTCTGTCTTGCTGGGGACGTAGCATAACGCATCCACGGCTTGTAGTGTAACCATCCGCGTTCATCTGGCGAGTCTCTTTACAACTTTTACAATTTTCAAAAATCCCCTTCATACTTTGACAACACTTCCACTGTAGCTTGGCAGATGTCGGTCGGGGATGAATCGAAAAGTTCTTCGAAGGAGCTTTGGGTTCATCCAACGTTTGATTCATGCAATAGGCTGGTCATCACACCATTGTAGAGCGAGCGGTTGCAGCAGGTCTTGTGTGAATCAAACGGATTGGACTTTCCATCTATGTAGCAAGGAGGAAACGATGAGTTCACAGAATGAAACAACACAAACATCCGCCGCGCTTGTCTCCCAACGTTGGTTTAACTGGCGTAGCTTTTTGCTGGGTGCCGTTGCCATGTTCACCCTGGTGGGTGTGACTGCAGGCGTGTTTGCAAACCGGATGCGCAACGGTCACTGGATCGCAAAGAAAATCGCCAAAGAACTTGACCTCTCCACGGACCAAAAGGCGCGGCTTCAAATCATCTGGCGGGAAGCGCACGCCGACAAAACAAAGCACAAAGCCCAAGTCAAACAATTCCGAACGAAGGTTAAGGCTATCCTGTCCCAGGACAGCCCCAGCAAGGCCGAACTGGACGGTATCGTGAGCGATATCTTCGACTACGCCAAGCGACAAACGCTATCCAAGACTGCGTACCTGCTTCGAGCCCACGATGTCCTGACTCCTGCACAGCGGCAGAAAATCCGTAACACGCTGGAGAAGTTCCGCAAGAAAATGGAGAAACGACACGAACGACGCTTGAAGAAGCACGGCAACGTTCCTCCCTTCCTCAAGTAAGCCCCAAGTAAGTCCCCAAGGAATCATGTTTCTTATCACCCGTAACGTCAGAGGAGGTGCCAATCGAAGACTGAACCGAGAGTGGAAGGTCACAACGCGGAGCCATGGTGTGGAACCGTTGTACCCAACACTCTCACCTTGTTCGCCATTGGTAATGGATTGCTAGCGTCACAAGTGTCAGTAGGATGCCCCCTATTTGTCACACCAAAGCCGGGCTTGTCTTCGTGATGAGTCCGGTTTTTGGCGTTGAGAAGGGAGGGCAAACACTTGCTTCCTCCATATCCTCTTAGCTCGGTTTTTCGCTTTGTTTCGATTGGTGGAAGGTTTGGAACAGGTTGGCAGCGTAGGCCAGATCAATGGTGGGCCATTCAGGTTGGGGCACAAGGTGTGCGCGGAAGTCGGAGAGCACTCCGTCGTAGACATGCCGCGGAAGTACCGCAACTTTCGACGTCTCTGTTTCTGGGTTGACCAACACAAAGTGCAGCTTGGAGACATCCTGTTTCGTATCGGTGTCGCTGTAGTACAGCCTTGCATGGACGGAAAGGTCAGGGCTTTGCTGCATCATTTGTTGAAGAAGCAAGAGCTTGACCAGCTCCATGACGCGGTCGTCCAGGCCGTCATCGAAGCAGCGTATCTTTTCGATCAGCTCATTGTGGGAACCTACTGTACGAAATGCGTACCGATGGATGATCTCGTCGGGGAGGTTCTCCATCAACGTCTCAGCGTGACTGACGGGGAAGGTTCCATCAGGGCTGAGCCAAATCATCGATGGATGCGAAGGGTCGTGGACAACCATGGGCAAGGTGAACGCTGTGACTTCACCACAAGAGCTGCAGGTTAGCTGGTGCAAGGTGCGGTCCAGGAGCTGTTCTTTTAACTCCGGATCTTGCGTGGTATGGACGGACTGCCACGCTGTGATGTCCTGTGCTTGCTCGCATCGTGGACACTGCACTTCCAACGTTTGGGACACACTCATCGGTAGCTCCTTCCTTCAACGGTCCGAGGGAGCCAGAACACAACCAACAGCTCCCTACGCTCATGTGTAGCAGGCATGGCTTGTACACGATCCACCAGAAAGACTCAACCCAAACAACAAATGGAGCTTTACGGTTTGCGGACAACCATCACGGCTTGGTTCTTGAGGAGGACGAGACCGTCAGGCTTGGAGGTGAAGAAGTATCCAGGTTGGATCATCTTTTGGTAGGTGGCGGGGTTGGTTGTGTAAGCCGGGACCAACTCAAACTTCTTGCCGTTGTCTTGTTCGCGGCCGACTTGGACAGCCATCATCCACTCTTGAGGTCCATTGCCGCAGCATAACGAGATGGGTGGCATGGGGTAATGATCGGAGCCTTGGAAAGGTCGGATTAGGATAAACAAGGCAGCCCACGACTCTCCAGGCTTCTTGGTAAATCCTTCAAAGTTGCCCCACAGCAAGAACTGTTTGTCGACTTGTGTGTTGGGCGCATGGGATAGGATCGTCAAATTGGAGGCTGTCGCTGGCCAAGGGTTTGCGCCTGACCAGAGACTCTGTAAAGCAAGAAACGCTTTCCTGGGTTTGGGCTGTGACGTATTTTGGTGGATGTTGACCAAACCAAACCATTCGAGATTGTAGTGACCATCAAAGAAATTGGCGTGATGAAAGCCGCTGCTGTTTTGTTGGCAGATGTCTTGAGCGGGCTCTCCTCTCCAAAGCTCGTCGCTGTAGGACATCACAAAGCCTCCAGCGGCTCGGGTGGCTGCTGGGTCGTCAAACGCGGATTGTACATCACGTGCGAGGGTTACGATGGCTCGGGCCTGGTTGTCTTGGTCCTCGGTGCATTGCTTGGTTGTCGGGTTGTAGGCGCAGGCATCCATGCCATACGAGCCGATGACGACGGGCTTTTGGAATTGCTTGCGTTGGCTTCCTCGCAGCCAGCTTTTGACCTGCGTGTCGAGGTACACATTGAAGGTGTGGAAGTCTATGTTGGTGAGGTTGGCTTCCGCCGCGCCGTAGGAAGCGGTGCCCAAAGGCTCGTTGGGGTGTGCTGCCGACAAAGTGGTGACGGGGCGGGCCAACGCACCTTCGGTTTGTTTCACAACGCCAGCGAGCTTGTTCAGGCAAACATACCAGTCTTTGATTCGCTGCTCTTTGTCGGGCATCGTGGAGTTTCGAATGTGGAGGGCCACTTGCTCTCCGATGCTGTAGGCGACGATAGCTGGGTGATGTTGGTAGAACTGGATGCGCTCGCGTAACTCGCTCTCCATGGTCGCGCAGTCCCTGGAAAAGACGCTGTCCCATTTGATCGGATACGCCGCGACAATCCGAAGCCCGTTCTCGTAGGCGTGGTGCAAGAAGTGACGGTTGGTGATCGGGCGAAGCATCCGGAGCACAACGTCCTTGCCCAGGCTCTTGAGCAAAGGGAAGTCACGTTTGTAGACTTCGGGCTCATCGGTAAAATCATGACCGTAAGGCTTGCATGCAGGGACAGGGTTGTACACGACCCCACGAAGGAAGGAAGGTGTGCCATCCTGCACAAACCGGCCTTCCTGGAGGGCCACCTTGTGGACGCAGCGAAGCGCGAGGTTCACACAGGTCGCTTTCTCTGTGGCGCACACGGACGATGGTGTTTGGTAGGTCAATCCGTTCTGGCATTGGAAGGCGGGGTTGAGCTTGCCGTTTGATTGCACCGCTTCGCTGGGAAGTGGGCTTCCTGCTGGTCCTGTCCAGGGCAACGGCTCTTTTCCCGTTCCCAAACCACCTGTCCCGTTTCCATTGTTGTTGCCTGAGCCGTTGTTGTTTCCCGTTCCGTTGGTGTTCCCGTTTCCAGTTCCATTGCTGTTGCCGGAGCCGTTGTTGTTTCCCGTTCCGTTGGCGTTGCCGTTGTTTCCGGAGCCGTTGTTGTTACCGGAGCCGTTGGCGTTACCATTTCCGGTCACTGTTCCGTTGGAGTTCTTGTTGGTTTGGCCGTTGCCTTGGGAGTTTCCATTCTCTCCTGGGAGGGCAACAGGGCCAAGCTGGCATCCCATCAAGAACCAGGCGGTCGCTGGCAAGAGGATTGCAAGAGTTACCCAGGAGCGGATTCGTCGGAAGAGCTGGAGCTTCGGGGGAGACTGTTGACAGGGTACAAGGATACGTTTGCGATGCATCTTCTCGTTCCTACGTTGGATTGCCATCCTTGGCGATCAATTGGGCTGCTGTCTGCATTAAACGGACGGACAAGTGAGGACCTTTGAAGGTGTATGTCCGTGAAGGCGTGCAGAAATTGATAGAAACCGGCCAAACGCTGGGGTGATGGCCTATTCCATGTCCAACTGGAAGATCTTGAGACCCGAGCGACCGTCTGCCAAGAAGCCAAGAGCTTTGTTGCATTCGACCTGTCTCTTGCGGAACAGAGGGCTGCAGGGGTTTACATCGGGGGGAGGGGGTTGGACGGTGCAAAGGCTTGCAAACAGACGGACTCTGTTGGCAGAGCCTGCGTCGATGGGGTTGTCCCAGTCGTCCAAGAGTTGAATTTTCTTGAGGTCTGTGAGGTCGAGAACGCCGAGCCCCTTCTCCCCATTGGCTACAAGGGCGAGGTTGTATTTGGCGACCTCGTCAATGTCGTTGCCTTTTCCATCGAAGCTGCCGGGGTAGTAGAAGTCGCCGAGCTTTTTGAAGTCGGCTGCGTTGAGGATATGGAGGCCTGCTTCGTTTGTGTTAATGTAGATGTACTTTCCATCCGTATCAAAGCGAGTGGGAGCAGTGATGCCTTGTGTAACCCCAGGAATCGAGACTTGCTGGAGGCGTTCTCCGTTGACCATCGAGTACAAGGACAGGCGACCTGGATTTCCTGAGAGAACAGCCAGCGCTGTGGCTTTCTTGGGAACTTCGTGGTACCAGCTGCTGTTCGCGACCCAGCCAGGGCTCTTTCCTGGGGCGGTGTGTTCCCACTGGAAAGTGGTGTGCTTGGAGTTGTCGTTGCGGGTTAGCTGTAGTTTGACCTGGTAGTAACCCTTGGTCATTTGGGTGTAGGTGTAGCTGTCTGTGAGGCTTCCGTTCTTCTTGGTTCGCAGGGGGATTTCTTTGTTGTTGATGGAGAAGCGGACGTGGGCCGATGCGTCGTGGTTGAACGAGAACTTGTGTTTGCCATCTTCCAATCGGGCAAAGCCTCGACAGATCCAGGAGAAGCCTGCTGCTTGACCTATCTGAAAGGGATCTTTCACGTTTTTGATGTTGAAGCTTCCCACAAGCTGTTGTTTGACGGGGGCTTCGTCTTCGACAAGAAGATCTTTGCCTTGCTTCCAGTCGTTGTTGTCGTCTTCGTCGTTGAACTTGTCGTCTTTTCCGCCTTTGTCGTACGAACAACGTCCCTGCTTCTTTACAGTCTTCTTGAGCTTGTAGAACCGACACCAAAGGCCTTTCCCTGGCTCGGGCTCCAGGTCGATGCCTCCACCAGCATAGCGGGCATCCGGATCATTGATAAACTGAAGGAGCGTGGGTTTGTGGGGGTTCTTCAAGTCCACCATTGCGATTCCACCTGCGCGGTCGCCTGTGGTAACCAGTCCCACATGTCGTTTCAACTCGATGGATGTGGCTGCGAAGCTGGGGAGTGACAACTCTCCCACCAGCTTGGGTTGACGTGGGTTGGCAATGTGAAACACCCAGAGGTAGGCGAGGTGTTGGGTGTGTGCGCCGACCACGTAGGCATAGGGATGAAGGATTCGGATCGCATTGAAGTCCCAGCTCGGGGCTTTGATCTCTGTGACCAGTTTGGGTTTTTTGGGATCGGAAATGTCGGCGATCTGCAAGCCACCACGCGACACTTCACCTTGTGTGTTGTACGTGATGAAGACCATGTTCTTGTCACGGAACATATCAGTCGCTTGGACTTTGAAACCGTTGACCACTGGAGGTTTTACGTCAGCGATGAAGCTGATCTTTACTTTCCGTCCGCTGGGGGTGGTCAGAGCATGGGTGCTTGTTCTCAAGGAAAGCTGGGACTCCGGATCTTCATTCGGTAGGAAGGTGTCCTGAAGCCCGCAGGCTGCAAAGCTAAGGGTTGTAAAGCATAACGCTAGCACGATAACCCATCGTCTTTTCCGCAAAATTGCTTTCATGATCAAGCTCCCTTGTAGACCAGTCCCGCATATACTGTTTGAAATTAAGCTCCACATCTATAATCGGACGATTGTCCCTAAATCTTTAATAGAGATGTCTTCGTTTGCAAAAAAACTGCAGGTATCGCAGCTTTGGTTTGGGTCGGTGGTTGTTCATTGGTGGGTTAGAACCGGATGCGATAGCCAATGGTGGCTGTGTGAAGATCGGCATCGATCGGATCTTGGGTGTTGCTTTGGCGAAATCGTTCGCTGCTGTACGTGTAGTTGAGCATGAGGTGTTGTCGGAACGCGATCCGGAATTGGGAGCCCAGCTGGACGTGGAAGGTAAACTCGGTGAAGTTCTGTGACGCCACTCCTTGATCCAGGAACGGTCGGACGTAGTCGCTGAGGAAGTCCAAGGCGTTGCCCCCACCGCCGCCAGCCAAGAGTCCAAGCCAGGGGCGAGCCTGCCATCGGATGTAGCCGTAGAACGAGTGACGGGCTTGCAACGGAAGTCCTTCCAGCTCGCTTAGGCTGAGGAAGTAACGAAGGTGAATGTGAACCGGAGCGAGGTGAACCGTGACTCCTGGGCTGACCAAGTGAGACTGCCGGATCGGGAAGAGAAAGAATCGGTACCCTGCGTGAAGTTCCACCCAGTAGAGATGCACGCTGGCTTCGGCGTTGAGGTAAAACTGTGGCGCAATGGTTGAGAAGGGACTCCCTCCCATTTGCAGGCTGAGCGTGAGCTTGTCCCAGGCGAGGGGGGTCCAGTATAGGGCACCTGAGAAAAAGACGTCAGCGAAGGTGAGGCTGGGATGGAAACGCACACGAAAGTCAGCCTCTGCGACCGCCCATAACTTTCGGATCAGCCGCATCCCGAAGGCGAAGTGGTACTCCTGCCGAAGGGTTTGGGAGGCAAAACTCTGGTGTGTGAAGGCGTTGATGGAGAAGCGTGGCTTGGGAGCGAGGTAAAGCTGGGCTTCCATATCGCCCGGCTTGTTCTTGAGGATATGTTTGTAGGCGCGTCGAGCGGTCTTGTCGTCGTTGGCTTTGGCTGCGGCTCTTCCCAGGTTTCTCCAAATGACAAGCTCTTTCGGTCTACGTTGGAGGTACAGCTTGTACCATCGAACAGCCTCGCTGTATTTGCCCGACCAGAACTCAATGTCACCCAAGCCACGGTGAGCATCGGGGGTTCCTGGGTTGTAGAGCAAGATGTCCTGGTAGGTTTGTTTGGCGGAGGGGTAGTCTTTTCGCCAGGCATACCAACGTGCAAGCTTGTGGAGGCTGGGGACATGCCACGGCCTTGCTTCCAACAATTGCTTGTAGAGCCGGATGGCGCTGGCAAATTGTTTTCGCTCCCAGAGCGTTCGGGCCTGGGCTTGCAACTCCACGAGCTTGGCCGACTTTAATATGTCGCCCCGATCCCACTGTGCCTGCCAGTTTGGAGTCTCGGGAGGTTCACTTTCTGGCCACACATCGGGCCAGTCTTCGGGAAGCCGAGGGGGCCAATCCTGTTCATCGTCGAAAGGAAACGAGAGCGGCAGACGAAACGAGGTGTCTATTGACAGAGGTGAACCAAGCAACACATTCTCAGGCGGGTGTTGAGGTTGGCGCTTCAGCCTGGAGGACGAGGGAGGCTCCAGGACCAGCGGCTTTTTGGGAGGCTGGGGGTACAACGTTGGATGGGGCGCTTTGAGTTTGTTGACCTCCAGCCGCACGGGGGGTTGGGCTTGGGGTTTCTCCTGTGGAATTCGAGACTGTTGGAAGCCTGGAGGAGCCAACTTACTGGGGGAAAGCCACCGTGAACCCATCTGGCTCCATTCGGACACCAGCGGTGAAGGGCGCTGCAAGAAGGTTGCAACAAAGCGCTTGTGTTGTGGGTCTTTGCCTTGGTTCCAGAAGCACAACGATGAAAGCCAGTCTGCCTTGGTTGTCGGGGTTAACGGCGGGCAAAGTGCTTGGAGCGGTGGAGTCACCTTGGACTGGCTGAGGGGAGGCAGGGGGGGCTGTGGCTCCTTGCCTTGCGTGGATTCCGAGGACCACCAAGGCTTGGAGAGACGAAGCTGGACCATGGGTTGTTGAGGCGGAGAAGGCCGGGAAGTAGGGGCTTGGGTGGGTTTGGGCGCATACGGGACAGGTGGAGGCTTGGCGCCCATCAATACAAGGGCGCAACCCAACGCTACCAACATCCCAAAACGTTGGGGCCAGGAATGATTTGTACAAGGCCAACGCCTCATGGATTCTTGGACCTTCGTCAACAATGCCTTCGTTCAGCGGCGACGGAGAGGTGCTCTTCTCATTCCTCAAGCTTAAATGTTGTCATAGGTCCATTGCATCGCCCAAAACAGAACAATGATGATAGCAAACAACACAGTCAGTACGATGAGGAAGGTAACGAGCAGGGGAAGTCCGCGTGATTCTACAACATCCAGTTCTTCGTGTTCCTCTGCCATCTCTCGCATCCGTCGTTGGTCTCGACGGTATCCGATGATCAGCATAGAGAAAACAGTGAGCAGCACACAGCCGCCCAGACCCACCAGAAGTATCATGGTTCGGGAACGGAACACCTTCTGGTAGGTTCGTAAACGACGCAATCGGTCTTCGGCTGAATTGTAGTACAAAGTGGGGGGGACAAATCTAGCTTTTGACAGGGAAAAAACAGGGACCACCCAATCGTCGCGTAGGGCCTTGGGAGATAAAAACTTTTGCCAGTCCTTGAGGGCCAGAGCCTGGAGCGCTTCTCCCCGCGCCTTGAGGTGCTGCTGAAGGGCCTTCAAGAGGGTGTTTCTGTCAGGGTTTCCAATGTAGACAAGGCGCTCGTCATGGATCTCGCCAGGGAAATAGAACTCTGTGTACACCTGGACCCCAACAAGCCCTCGAATGTAAGGCGGGAGCTTGAGGTTGATGGCAGCTCTGCCGCCCTGGAGTTTGGCTTTGTGGGACCAGAGTCGTTGTCCGTTTTGTGTAATGTCCACGTGCAGATCGCTGTTGCCGTGGAGGCCGTCCACCCGGAAGAAGAGGGGCTGTCCGTGAGGGGTAATGACCTTTGGAACGTCCAGGACAAGTTGGTACCCTTCAGGTTTAAGCTTCCCAACAAACACAAAGGTCCCGCGTGGACCCTTGAGGGTGATCTTCCATGGCTCGTCGAACAATTGAGGAACATACGGAAAGCGTACGTAACCCAACGGATTGACCTTGAGCTGGTTGTGGCGGGAGCGACCGTGCTCCACTGTCACTTGCAGAGGTTGCTTGGCGGGAACCCAGTCGGGCTTCGGCTTCGCTGGTTTCGGGCGTGGACGGGGAGCAAACGGATTCAACGGCGCCTTGGAGCGCTTCTGGGCCGAACGAACGGTAGGCTGGGTTTGGGCTTTGGGTTGAGTGGGTTGGCCTGACTTCGCCTGCGTCGTCGGTCTGGAGTTTGGTGGAGTTGGCTGTGACGTCGGCTTTTTCGGCTCTTTGGGCTTGGGCGAGGTGGGTTTCTCTTCCACTTGGAGCCAAAAGTGGGTCAGCAAATCTGCGACAGGAGCCCGGTTCTCTGCAAACAACTGGATGCGGTACGGATTGTTGGTCGAGGTGGAGGTGAACACCCAAGCCCGCTTGCCTTGTTCGGAGGTGTAGTTCGACTTCAACGATGATGCAGGTCGAAGCGCAATGGGTCGCACCAAACGCTCGGTGCCTTCCGGGCAATCTACCCTAATCTCAAGCTTGTAGTCGTCTCCTGGAGGCCACGCCGGGATATCGACGTTGGCGAGGAGGACTTTGCCTTGGGTTTTGCCGTGGTAAAGGCGTTTGCGTTTGTTCTTTCCAACCAACCAGATCGAGCCCGTGAGGTCATTAAAGAATTCGGTCTTCTCTGGATCAAAGACAGAGACCCTGTAGTTGGCGTGTCCACCGGAAGCGACGACCTTGGGTCCATACACTCGCGTGGCCAGCTGCACGTTCCGAACAAGGACCGCTGTCAGAACACCAAGGGCAAGAAAGGTCGCGATGCCTACAGCCCAAAGGATCCGTCGGGTCCAAGGGAACATCACAGGGCGCTTGCCCTTCATCTCGCGCAGCAACGCCGAGATCTCTTCCTGCTCCTCTTTGGAGTCTGCGGTTTGGCTTAAGAGTTCTTCTTCGGTGCGTTCGGCCGTCGTGGATGCCTGGCTTTCGTCTTGAGAGGGCTTGTTTGAAGGCGTGGTTGGAGGGTTTGTCATTGTTCCTCACATCAAAGGGGGTTCACATTGGATATTCGTTTTGAACAGAGCCTTACCGCTCTCGGATATGGACAGCGTTCATCGCCAAAGGTTGCCTCCCCCCACAAACTTGCGGGGCAGAGGGGGAAACCGTTGTCGTTCGTTTCTATCGTTCTCTTGGGCTGAAAAGCCGACGTGGGGTGTTGGGGCTTGGTATGCCCTAAGACAATAGTGAGGACTTGTCTATTCCCGTCAAGGGAGAGAGGGAAAAAAACGGGGGAGATGTAGGATTAGAGGGCAGCAGCCGTGGCTGTGGCGGGAGAGGTGAGGGATTCCAGTTGCGTTTGGAAGACTCTCATGATCTGGTTCTCTTCAATGTTGCCTGGGCGCTCCACCAACGGTGTTTGGGTGGAGAGATCCACTACCGTTGAGCAACCTTGGGGTTTGAGGTCTCCGGCGCTGATGAGGATCTCAACGTCACGCCCAAAGTTCTTGCGGATCTGGGCTTCCGAGTGAGCGCCTTTCTTGTTGGCGATGTTCGCGCTTGAGATCAATAGCGGCTCTTGAAGGCCCTGCAGAAGCTGTTGTGCGATAGGGTCTTCCGGAATTCGGAAACCCACCTTTTTGGATTTGTTAAGGTTCTTCGTGATTTTTCGGGGCAGTTGAGAGCCCAAAGGCATCTGAATGGTCAGGGGTCCCGGCCAAAAGTTCTCCATCAAAACGTGGGCATGTTCAGGAACAGTATCGACAAGCTCTTGAAGCACGGAACGGTGGGGGATAAAAATCAGGGCAGGAGCTTGTTTGGTGCGGCGTTTGACTTGCAGGAATTTGATCACAGCCGATTCGGACATCAGCCGGGTGGCCAATCGATACGAACTGCCTGATGGGAAACAAACGATGCCATCTTGGGCGAGGACGTCTACAAGTTGTTCAATGGAAGCAGTGGAGTCGAGGAGATCTTGTGCGGGGATAATTTGCATGCTTTGACCTCTTTGCTTTGGGTGGTGATTTAAGAACCAACACTTAACCATATAATGTGCTTTCTCCGACCGTCAAGCATAACCTTGGAAAAGTAACCGCTTTGATAAAACCCCGAAACTCTCTCTTATGTAGGTGCCAGCGGGCGTGTTGCCCCGCAAATGTGACACGAATTGGCATTCGTTTGTGGTACATTTTCCTTCCGTAGGAAGCACCCACTCTAGGAAAACAGAGTCTGCAAAACAATGAACCCCAACCTCACCTCCATCTTGGAAGAACTTCACCAGCTGAACCAGAACAACCAACTGGAGCCAGCGGTCTGGGAGTTTGTTGAGCGACGAGTGCTTTCGTCGCACAGCGTTCCTTCTTCTTCTGCTCCAGGGTTTGACGTGTTTGCCACGGCGGCCAACCCTGTGGCGGCGACGTCGAACCCTCCTGTCTCCTCCACCGTTCTTCTTCCTTCAGGTGTTCCGGCTGGAGGTGCTCCTTCTCTTGATTCTGCGGGGCCTTTGACTCCTGGAGACGTCGTGGCATCGCGGTATCATGTTCTGCATTGTCTTGGTGTGGGAGGTATGGGGGCTGTTTATTTGGTGCAAGATGTGGAGAGGCGTCGTCCTGTCGCCATGAAGTGTTTGCATTCTCATGACGATATGGAAGAGCTGGAGGAGCATCTAAGACGTGAGCTTCGGCTGAACGAAACTCTGACCCACGCCAACATCGTGCGCACCTACTCTCTTGTTCGCGATCGTCAACGTCGCTTGCTTTGCATGACCATGGAGTTTGTGCCGGGTGATACTCTCGCAACTCTGATGACTTCCCAAACCCAGGGGACCTCCTTGGCAGAGCCAATTCGGCTGCTCTCCTGGCTGCGTAACATCGCGGAAGGCCTCGCTTGGGCTCACCGCCACAACATTGTTCACTGTGACCTAAAGCCTGCGAATGTGATGGTGGTGGGGGATTCGGCCAAAGTGATGGACTTTGGTATCTCCTCGGAGGCAACGTCTTGGAATCGAAGCAAGGCTGGCTCTCCCTACTACATGGCTCCTGAACAACTTCGTGGTGGCCAAGTATCGCCTTCCACCGATATGTACTCTTTGGGGATTCTCGCGTTTCAGCTGTTGACTGGATATGTGCCCCAACCAGGCATGCCTGGCCCCTCTTCTTTAAATGATGCTCTTCCTTCTTCAGTCGATGACCTGTTTCTACAAGCCATGCACTGGGTTCCAGAAGAGCGGGCAACGTCCACAGTGGAGTGGGTTCTTCAGCTTGAACAGTCCTTGGGTTCCGCTTCCGCTGAGTCATCGGGAAGGTATCGTTCCAAACGTCGAAGCCCGACGGCTCCTCAACCGGAGGCTGTGCCTGAAATCTCGCGCCCTGCACCAGCGCAGAGCGCTACCTCTCCTCGGTTGGTCTGGAGTCGAGTGAAGCCTCGCATTGATAGGAAGAGACCCGAGTGGTTGGTTGAAGGAGAGCGTCCTCCTCCATCCTGGTACGACCGCGAGGACTGGCTGGCTTGCCGTGATACAGGCCAGCTGTTGATTCCCAAACACACTCTTTGCGAAGGGTCTCAGAAGAGCCGACTGTTGTTGTCGCGCCAGGGTCATGCGTTGTTGGAGTTGGTCTGGATTCCGGCAGGAGAAGCCTGGGTGGGTGCTGCATCGGATGCTGATGGGGTCTCTCCGCATGAAACCCCCCATGTTTCGACAGATGTGGAAGGCTTTTGGATGTCTCGGACTCCGGTCACCAACCGGGTGTGGTCCATCTTTCTGGAAGAAAGCAACTACCAACCCAGCCACAAACAAACCAGATCCTATTACCTCCGTCACTGGGGCAACTCAGACTCTACTGTAGATGCTAGCTTGTGGCACAAACCCGTAGTTTGGTTGTCGTGGTTGGATGTTTGGGCTTTTTGTGACTTCTACGGTGTGTCCCTTCCCACAGAGGTGCAGTGGGAGAAGGCAATGCGAGGGGACGACGGTCGAAGCTATCCATGGGGGGAAGAGCCCCCAACTGCCGCTCGTTGCAACTGTCAGGGTTGGGCTGGCGGTGTGGTGGAGGTGGGCTCCTTTCCCGAAGGTGGTTCTCCCTATCTTCTCTTGGGTGGGGTGGGGAATGTCTTTGAGTGGTGTGCTGAACGTTGGGACCCAAAACCTTGGACGACTCGGCTACATCAACCTTTTCAACCGCCCAAACACGAACGAGACAGGGTCGTGGTTCGTGGCGGACATTACAACGCGCCCGTCTCTTTGATGCGAGCTTCTTACCGACAAGCTGCAGCGCTTCTTCAAGGCAATGCCCATACAGGGTTTCGACCCGTTGTTGATGCTCCAAAGTAACAGACATCTTTGGATGGGTCATGTGCTCTAAAACAAGAAAAGGCGTGCTCCGAAGAACACGCCTTTCTGACTCAGGGAATGCCGCGAATCTTATTCGCCGCCGGTTCCTGCGTCAGTTGTGCTGTTCGTATTGGTGTTGGTGTTGTTTGTGGTGTTGGTGTTGTTGGTGTTTCCACCACCGCCACAAGCCACGTAAGCGCTACCCACACTGAATGCCAACAACATCGCGAAAATCAGCTTTTTCATATTCAACTCCTCATGAATCGTTTCTGTGCAAGTTCAGTTCCAGCGTTGCACAACTATCACCAATCAGACTTAGATGTAGCTACTTTGTTGAACAAAGTCAATATATTTGTCAAAGTCTTATGCTACTTTTCCCGGATTTTTGATGTAGAGCAAGTTTGAGTATGACATGGAGCAAAAAAGGAGGGTGGGGGAGGTCGTTAGGGTTTGGCGACAAGCATGCTTGTTTTGAGTCCACTGAGGCGGGGCTTGGGCTTCGCAGGAGCGTGAGACATGGCTGTGGAGGGGATGTGCTTGACCGGCAACAGGTACACTTGGGAGTTACGAAGCACATGTGCCGGAAGTTGCGCAGACACTTGATGCTTGCGTGCGTTGTAGGTGCCGGGAAGGACACGATACTGACGCTTTTTGGCTCCCATCCAGGTCACCGCCAAGCGCAAGGTCTCGTTCTTTTGAAGGTTGGGCTTCGGATCTCGAAGTTTCCACGAGAGATGCAGCTGGCGCGAGTTGGTTTTCTCTTCGTTCGGGGAGACCTGGAGTTTCCATGCTCCCACCCGGCCTTGTTTGTGACCCATCGTGCGCTCTTGTGGGTCCTTGATGAAGGCGAAACGGTACATGGGGGCAAACGTTTTCCCTGGCGTGTTCATCGCCTTCTTTGCTTTCAACGTGACCTTCAACTCACCGCGGTTCACAGACACTGGGGAGCGCGGGTTGGTAAACTCGTACCAACAACCTGACCGGCTGCCTGAGGTCGAACCGCTCGGGCAGTAGGTTGGACTACAAGGTCCATACCCACACAAGAAGGCTCCTGCCAATGTGATGTACATCCATGACGTTCGTTTCATCTGTTTCATCTTTATCATCCGTTCGTGCGGCTCCGTAGATCGGAGATTTGCGGCTGCTCTGCTTGTCCCAGGAGGATGCCAAAGTCAACCCGAACTCGTCCATTTTTCTACGAAGGAATTGTTCGGAGGCAAAGAGAGGGGCTGATGCGTCTCTGTTCCAACTGCTTTAACGGGATAGGTTCAGAAAAAAATGCAATGGCAAGGACATTGTCGTGTGACAAGATCCAATGCAGAGCGGGGAAGTCGAGTCGGCAGAGGAACAAGGCTGTCGAGGAAGACAGGAGAGGGAAGAAAGGGAGAAGTCTTAGTTCAAGCTGTCCTTGAACTGGGGAGCGGGCTTGAAGGTAACGGTCTTGTAAGCTGGGATCAGAATCTCAGCGTTGTTCTGGGGGTTGCGGCCTTTACGAGCAGCGCGCTCCTTCACAGTGAAGGTTCCAAAACGGGGGTAGATGAAGCGAGCGTCGTCACCTTCGAGGGATTCTTTGATGGTGTCAAAGGTAGCTTCAATGATGGACTCAGCGAGCTTCTTGGTGAGGGTTGCGTCTCCAACTTTCTCGTGTACGCGAGCGATCAATTCTGCCTTAGTCATTATGACTCTCCTTCCGTGCGTTGTTAGGCAAGGACAGACGTTGTCCTTTGCCAGTAAGAACCTATCGATAATGCTCAACCTGCCAGCTTGTCGAGCAACTAAACCCTCAGAATGAGGGCTAAACCTTACGGAATTATGTTGAAATAGGGGATAGTATCAGAGTCCTGAATGACAGAGGATCTCAGGTGCTAAATGGTGTGTCTTAAACAGGTGTACGTTTGTTCCGTCCTGTACCACTGTCAATAGCGTGGATACCATTGCGTTAAGCGGTTGTCAACCATTTTTCTGCACTTTTTTTGCTGGCATCAGGGTAGGAGTTGCAACTTGATCTTAAATCTGCTATGTCTCTGAGCGTCTTGATGTCCCTTTTTTGCAAAAGGTTCATCTCTAGGTGGCTGATTGATTTAGTTAAACTTTCTTGTTTGAAGGTGCAGGGGTGATTGGCTCCTGTGTGGAAGACTTATGCAAAGACGTAAGAGATGGAAGCCAACGTTGTGGGGAGGTCTCCTGCCCCTGCTGGGATGGGCGCTCCTCGTCGGTTGTACATCACCGTACCAAAAAGCCCGACAAGTAGACACTGTGCAAGCCTACAAAGAGTTCTTGCGGCAGAATCCCAACAGCCCCGAGAGAACAAGGGCCCTTCGACGCCTCGATCGATTGATGTACGACCGCGCCGTGTCGGCCGATTCGGTTGAATCGTATTCGTTGTACTTGCAAGAGTTCCCTCGTGGACGGTTTCGCCGTCGCGCCAAGCGTCGTCGCGAAGCTCTCAGTTTCCGGACCGCTCGTCGTCGTGACCGGTTAAAGAGTTACCAGGAGTTTCTGGAAGAATACCCCAACGGTCAGTACTCCCGCGATGCCAAGGACCGTATCGAGCTTTTGTTCTACCAAAAGGCCAAACGATACCAAAGCTACCGTGGAATGGAGGCCTACCTGAAACACTTCCCCCGCGGTCGTTTTCGCAGAGAGGCTACCGAAAATTACCGTCGGTTTTGGTGGGAACGCATCGCCAAGAAGCCAACTGTCGAGAAAATCGATCGCTGGTTGCAAGTGTTTCAGTCTGGAGAGTATGTCAGCCGGGCTCGGCGCAAACGAACCGCTCTTCAGTACATGACCTACGAAGACAAAGGGCAGTGGTGGCTCATCCAAAAATGGATGAAGCGTCACCCCAACAGCCCGCTGTTTGATCGTGCCAAGAAAAACTCTCGGATTCTTCGTCGGGCGTATCCGCGCTTTGAACGGGCTCGACGTTTGATGGAGGCCGGTGAAACCCGACGTGCAACCCAACGGTATCGATACATCTATCGGCTGTTCCGTCGTCGTGATGTGGTGATGAAGCTGCTGCGGCGCGACCTCAAAAAATACAAGATCACTGACGATGTGATCCGATAACCTCACTGCTGCATCTGGTTCTCGTCCAACGCCTTCTGCTCCTTGCCCTTCTCTCTTTTTTATGAAATCATCCACTCCATTGCCTCAAGTCCCATACGTTTGATGCGCCTTGCCAACTTTTTTTGAGGAAGTAAGCAAGATATCGGTGTGAGAATCCGTCTATAAGAAAAAGATTGGATTTCGCTACTTGATTGTTGTGGGTGTAGATCTCATACTCACTCCACAATTGCGTGACCCACAAATCTACAAATGGATGTAGATCCCTTGGAAGACATCTTCGTTGAAGAGTCTTGTCCGTAAGCCCGCATGCACCACACTCAGGGAGAACTGAGAATGCAACACTCTTTCCGTACCAACCTTCTGGCTTTGGTTGTGGGAGCCTGTACGTTGTTTCTTGCTGGAACAGCGTCTGCGTTTCTTTACGATCGTGACTCCAATGATAGCTTTGACAATTGTGTAACCAAATGTCGTCGAGCTTGCCGCACTTACTACAAACGTGAGTGTCGGACCATCCGTACCTATCGTACCCAATGTACAGGTTACACTCGTTGGCAACGTCGCTGCAGCAGTTACACCCGCTGGCAACGTCGCTGCAGCGGATACACCCGTTGGAAGCGTCAGTGTCGAACCTACCGCACCCGGTATCGCCGTTGCCGCAGCTATCCCGTTGTGCGCAGCCGCTGTGTGCGCATTGGATGGCGCTCCAGCTACTGCCGCCGTTACAGCTATCTCCGCTCGTACTGCCGTAACTTCTACCGTTACCGCACGCGTTGTCGCTCGGTACCTCGTCGGTACTACAGTTGCCGCAATGTGCCCCGAACCTACACACGTTGTCGAAACGTGCCTCGCCGGTACCAGCGTTGCCGACAAGTGCCCCAACTCCGAACGGAGTGCCGTACGGTTCCTCGCACCCTCTGCGGAAACAAGTGTCGTACGCGATGCCGCGACACCAGGAATGACACTGCCAACGATCCTGAACCTGTCCAGCGTGTGACGCAGTGCCAGAACTACTACTCCTGGCGTCGGCGTTGTCGGTCCTACAGAACCTGGCGTCGAAAGTGCAACACGTACACCCGTTGGAAGAGTCGTTGCCGTTACGTTCGTTCGTACAAAACCCAATGTCGCGGGTACACTCGCTGGCAGCGTCGCTGTCGCAGCTACACAAGTTGGCAGCGTCGTTGTAGCGGATACACCCAATGGCAGCGTCAGTGCCGCACCTACCGCACCCGGTATCGTCGTTGCCGCAGCTACCCCGTTGTGCGCAGCCGCTGCGTGCGCATCGGATGGCGCTCCAGCTACTGCCGCCGTTACAGCTACCTCCGCTCGTACTGCCGGAACTACTATCGTTACCGCACGCGCTGTCGCTCGGTGCCTCGTCGTTACTACTCCTGTCGCAACGTGCCCCAAACCCACACACGTTGTCGAAACGTGCCTCGTCGGTACCGTCGATGCCGTCAGGTTCCGACTTGGCGTCGTCAATGCTCCAGCGTTCCTGTGACCCGAACCTACTGCCGCAATGTGCCCCGCACCCGCACCTATTGCAGCCGGGTTCCTGTTCGTTTCCGTCGCTGCCACTCCAACTATGTCAAGGCACACGGTGGCAAAACGGTCTACACCAACAACGACAATTTGTTGGACGAAGGTGAAGAGCAACCCCGCACCAACAACAACGGTGGTGGTGGAAACAACTTCCTTGATGATGGCAACTCGGGCCGCAACAACGAAGAGTTCTAATCCAACTCTGTCTCACCGCTTCGCTCCGCTCTACCCCCTCGACTTCGCTCTCATCATTCCACACGCTGCACGCTTTTTCAGCTTGACAAATCGCCAATATTATTTGTTAATCAGGGGCGTTTTGACGATTGCATTGCATCTTGAGGTAGCAGTATGCGTGGTTGGATTCAAGGGAGCATCTTTGGCGTGCTCTGTCTGTTGTTGTGTGCTTCCATTCCTAATTCTGAGAGTGGATCTTCTGGCTGGCGTGGCTTCTCCACGATCCATGTCTCTGTCGTGGATGTTCTTCACAAGCAGCCGCTGAGCGGTGCTGTGGTTCGAGTGAAAGGTTGGGACCTGACGGGAATCACTGACCCACAAGGCTACGTCGTCTTGCGCGGTGTCTCCGTCACAACCTTTCCCGAAGTGGTCGTGTCCAAGCCGGGTTACATGACGACCTCTGAAATGCGCCTCTCCTGGTCCCCCGATCTTCATCTTACGGTTGGAATGCCGATGATGGAGCAGTTGGAGAAGGCTGACTCTGTCATCCGTGACCCAAGAACCCTGGACCCTCACCGCAAGCAAGATTGGGCCGGTGATGTTCCTTCGCCCAAAGCCAACCTCCCGGTTGACCCGAGGGTCCCGCTTAATGCCGGGATAACCTATCCGATCCCGGCCAACATCAAAGTCAAAATGAACGACGGCTCCATCGTGACCATGCCTTTGGAAGAGTACCTCAAAGGTGTCCTTCCCAAAGAGATTGGTACGTCCTTTCCGGAAGCCGCAAAGCGAGCCCAGGCCATCGCTGCCAGAACCTACACCATCCAATACACTGGAGGTGGGGCCAAGGCTATCTGCATCACCACGCAATGCCAGGTCTGGGGGACGACCAAGTACGCCAGCACCAGCAAGGCCGTGGATGACACCAAAGGTCAGGTCGCTGTGTATGTGGGAAGCAACGCCACCTACAAAGGCAAACTGGCTGGAGGCTACTTCGCCGCGAGCTGTGGTGGGTCTACCATCAACATCGAAGACAAGTGGGGCTATCGTCCTTTTTGCCGAGCAAAACCCTGCATTGAGAACAAGGGTAGCGCTTGCAACGTGGTCTGCTCCCCAAGCACCTGCGGCGGTGGACGTTGTTCTAGCTCCCACGCGACATGCTGGGGCATCTTTGGTCACCGGATCGGCTTGTGCCAGCGCGGCGCGCAGTCCATGGCAAAGTGTGGGAAGTCGTACATCGATATCGTAAAGCACTACTACCACGACACCGAGATCGCGAACCTCTCCTCATCCTCCAACCCTGTGGACAACGCCAAGATGGTGGGGCAGGGCGCGTCGCCCAATGCAACCATCTATCCCAAGCAAAAGTTCAACAAGTATTGGACGCTTGAAAACACCGGGAACACGACCTGGACAGCGAGCGGGAAGTACTCCTTGGTCCGGACGTCTGGGAATGCGATGGGTGGTCCTGCCAGCATTACCTTGGGCTCTGCAGAGAAGATTGCTCCGAACCAACAGAAGAAGTTTGCGGCGGACTTTGTCGCTCCCGATAACGCGGGTACCTACAGCAGCAAGTGGCAAATGGACCACAACGGGAAGAAGTTTGGTCCTGTTCTTACCTTGTCACTCACCACCAAAGACCGGCCTCCCACCTGCAAAGACGAAGACGGCGACGGCTTCTTCGCTGCAGCAACAGGTTGCCCTGAGCCTTTCGATTGCAACGACAAGGACAAGACCATCTTTCCAGGTGCCCGTGAGATCTGTGGCAACAACAAAGACGAAGACTGCAAAGACGGTGACGCCAAGTGTCCTGCCACCTGCGTAGACAACGACAAAGATGGCTACTTCGTGCAAAAGGATGGATGCCCGGGTCCCTACGACTGCAACGACAACGACAACACTGTCTTTCCAGGTGCCCGTGAGATCTGCGGAAACAACAAAGACGAAGACTGCCAGGGCGGGGACCTCGCCTGCTCGTCCCAATGTGTCGACAACGACAAAGACGGATACTACGCGCAATCCGAAGGCTGTCAGCAAACCCCCTACGACTGCAACGACAACGAAAAGAGCATCCACCCTGGTGCTGTTGAAGTGTGCGGAAACAGCATCGACGAAGATTGCCAGGGAGGGGATCGTCCTTGCGGAAACACCAACTCCAACAACACAAACACCAACACGAACAGCAACGGAACCACAAAGAAGAAGTTGGGGGAACAAGGTTGCACCAAAAACAGCGACTGTGAAACCAACTTTTGTGTGCAGTACCGGAGCACCGCGATTTGCTCCCAGCCTTGCTCCGAGACGGGTCAATCCTCCTGCGCGCAAGGTTTTGTCTGCTTCCAGAAGACCGCTTGCTGGCCTGAGCCTGGGTATCAACTTCCTTTGAAAGGATGCGTCCAAGACTCCGATTGTGGTGAGGGAAGCATGTGCTTCAACGGTCGATGCGCTGCGGGAATTAGCGCACGTGGTGCCGGATGCAGCTGTTCGGCTGCTGCGTCATCGACGACGCCCGTGGGCTTTCTCTTCGCGTTGTTGGGTTTGCTTCTTGCGGTCGGCTGGAGACGTTGGAGCCTGATTCGTTAGGGAGCCGGAGCTGGAGCGTATCACTTCTTCTACTCACCCATCAGAGGAAGTAGAAACTCCTCAACCTCTATCAAAAAGTCGCTGAGATAAGTTTCTTCTCCTCTTTTAGACAATAATTCCAAGGGTGTCACAGACCAACATTTTTCCTCTCGATCGTAATCTTTACCTGTGAGTTCATCAAGAACTTCTTTGATATTTCGTTCTTGCTCCTTGGGATTGTTAAGACCAACGGTCCGGAGCTTATGAGCGTCCAGGCATGGATCAAACCCTAGGGTCTTATGCAATTCCTCAACTGCAGCCTTCTCTTCGGCTCCTTGGGGAACAAATCCATTGAGAACCCAAGCCTCTCGCTTGGGGTCAGCCACTCCAAGAACAATGGTGAAAAGGTCTTTGTAGGCATCTCTAACACGGTTGATACTTTCAATTCGCTTTTGTTTCTGAGAATGAACATCAAGATCTCTGATAAACATAATGGCTCTCAAATTGGGCCTATACTTCAGTTCTTGCTCTGCCATCAAAACAACGAGCCTTGCAGCAGTTCCATCAGAGCCCAAAGGTTCGCCTCGTAAATGACCCAACATTCGAGGACTGCCTTGTTTTTGTGCTCTAATGGATTTGATGTCCTTCCAGCAGCTATAAGAGGTTGATGGCGAGAAACCAACCCATTGTCTCAGATCTTCAAGGTTGTCACCAACCCAATCGTTACCTTCTTCTGAAGACTTTTCAGCGATTACCCGATCTGCCAAACAAGAAGCGGTACGAAAATCTGCCCCAGCCTCAACAATCACAAGAATTTCAATCATTGTTGCTCTCGGCTGGTAGAACCCAATTTTCGCCTTCTGCGCTCAGAAACTCACCCGTTGTGAGTATGTTTAGGGCTTGTTTCGCGTTGGGGTGCTTCGCGAGGGGCTGAGCATGAACAATACCCTGGCTGTCAGTGGCCAACACACAAACATCAGAAGGGTCAAGTTGATCAACAACATAAGGAGAGTGGGTGGTCATCACAATTTGAAGGTTTTCATTTTTTTTAAGCAGGCTCTTGAGAACTTCAACAAGCTCCCTTTGTGCTTTGGGGTGTAAAGCTTGTTCTACATCATCAAGAAGCACCACATTCGGACAACTCGGACTCACGAGAACCGTTAAAAGCCCCACAGCAAGTATGGTTCCTTCACTCACAGCATGAGCAGGTACTTCTTTCGCACCAATCATATCAAAGACGAGTTCGTCCCCCCAGATTTCCCTAGAGTCCTCAAAGGGAATGTTCGTATTGTCAACAGAGAATACGCGCTTTTGTGAAAGCTGAACCTGTGCTTTTCTCACCCGTATGCGTTTGACTTGGGGGATTACTTGACGAACCAAGTCCATCAAGGCCTCAAATCGTTCATCTTCGTACGTCTTCAAATAGCTAATGGTAGAGGCCAAACCCCACCCGTCGTGTTCGACTTTTGGAATTTCCTCCTGAGTATACGACGGAGTCGCAAGATTCTGAGAATTGAGTTTTAAGTACACAGCATTAAAAAGTAAAGCGTGGTTAGGATCGGGAAGCGTAAGATTAACTCGAAATCCTCCTTCGCTTTCCTCCGACTTATCTTTCCAAACCCAAGAAGAGTTATGTGTCCAACTGTTTTCTACATACTTGCTTTGCAATGACAAATTCCAAGGCCTTCCAGCTTTGCTGCCTTTCAAAAACAGATTGATAAACTTCTCCCCATTACGCACATATTCGTTTGAGTCAGCTTCTTTTCGAAAAATCTGGTTAGGAGTCATTGTTCCTAACAGACTGAGAAAGTGTAACGCCTGTAATATACTTGTTTTTCCCGAACTATTCGGCCCAACAAGAGCCGTCATTTGGTTTAACGAGATTTCAGTCTCTTGGTGACCCTTAAAGTTGATAAGACGCAGAGACTCGATCATGCTTATCCTCAGACATGGTGGAGTTGTTGGCTATTCACTACGCTCCAAGAAACGAAGCTGCGGTTCCTCGGAAGGTGCTGATACACTTTGTTTCTTCTCTGAACCGTTTTGGGTAGATTCCTTCTCTCACTCCACATTTAAGTCGATTCTATCCTCCAAATCAATGAGAATGTCCTCGATTTGTCCCAAGGCAGAGCTGAGGTCGTCCGCGATCTCTGCCGCCAGTATATGCGGGTCAGGTAGGTTCGCTGAGTCCACCAGACTTTCATCGTGTAGCCAGAAGATGTCCAAACTCTTCTTGTCGCGATTGACTTCACCACGGTTCTGTTCGATCCAACCTGCCTGAGCCAACAGAGCATCTATGTGTTCCCTGGCATCTGCTTCGGTCATGTTGGTTGGAGTCATCTCATTTTCCTGCCTTGGCTTCTTAAGAGCTTATCTAATCCAATTGTACGAGGTGAAAGCATAGCCTACCTTAACAAAAAAGCGTGTCAACCTTTAGAGGTTCATTCTACCCGGATTTGCGACATACGAATCCAATCGTCCCCATAGATCGACTTTTTGAGTCTCCAAAGGTAGGAGACTGGCTGTTCGCCAAAGATCCAGCCCTTTCGCTTTATCGTGACGTATCATACCGAAGACACAGGACAGATCAAGTCACACAAGAAGGACTTGATCCAGACAGCCATTCGTGAGAAAACAAGAGAAACAAGAAAAAACAGCAAGAACAAGCTCCGGAACAAACGGGGAAAAGAATGGAAAGGATGGGCCTTGTCCCAAACACCATAAACAACAACCGAACAAGCTGGAACGTTGTCCAAACGAATGGTTTGGATGTCAGAAGAAACTCGAACGCTTTCCAAACAAACCCGAACGCTGTAACGCCAAGTTCGAATGTTGCTTCGAAGAATGGGTTGAATGGCCGAAGAAACTTGAACGTTATCCCAACAAACTTGAACGATGTACCAACCAACGAAAACGTTGTCGGAAGAACTTCGAACGCTGTCCCAAAGAATAGTTGGGATGGTCAAACGAAAGGTTTGGATGTCGGAAGAAACTCGAACGTTGTCCAAACAAACTCAAACGATGTCTGAAAGAAAGGTATGGGTGTCTGAAGAAACAAAACCACGATGCAAAAGAAGGCTCAGGTAGGAAACCCGAAAGCCATTGTGTGAATAATGAGAGGTCCGTACGCAAGGATGACGGTCGGACAGCTCGCCAAAAAATGGAGAAGAAACCATGTCAGAACGACAGCCCCGCTGGAAAGCCGAAGAGACCAAAGACACAGCGTTTGAAATGTCCAACTTGCTTGTAGAAAACTGGCAAGACCTGGACACTGTCTTTGACAACGGAACCAAAGTCATCGACAACCTACGGGCCAAAGGACGCGAGCTGGAGAGCCTGATCGCACAGGTCGCGGCGGGTTCGGCGCTTCCCAACGAGAAAGATGTCGAGGAAGCGATGACAATGGCAGTTTCTGCGATATCAGGGGTTCGGGATGGGATCCGTCGTAAGTTCTCGCCCCAAGACGAAGCAGGTGGAGTGATTCGAGGAGCCTTTGGAATCGGTGAAACGTACAGGCGAGACGATGCTGGCAGTGTGTTGGGGATGTTGAACCAGGTCCTCCAAGCGCTAGATACACACAAGGTCGCTGCCGACGCCCTCAAGATGAAACAGGACAAATTGGACAAGCTAACAGCTTACCAGCGAGTGTTGGCCAAAGCTGAGGAAGCGAACCCCCGCGCCAAAGGGCGTCAAAAAGACCCCAACGTAGCCAAGAGAAATCAAGCACAGATCGAAGTCGAAGAACAAGTCGATGACATCCTGACTCTGGTCGGTTCCAACTGCTGGGACAAACCAGAGCTACTGGTTACACTCAAAGACTCTCTCCCCAGCCGACCCTACCGCAACACCAAAGCTCCGGACGGAAACGAAGAAGGGGAGGCTCCCTCCGTAGGATAGGAACTCATCTCTCTAAGACAGGAATCCATCTCCTCTATCTTCTGATCTAGAAAGCAACTATGTATCCCATAACCTGAGAATACATTCTCAGGCTTCAGGCGAGCTTTTCGGAAGGATAGGGAGGATGTCTCTGGAGGATAGGAGTCCTTGGCTCGCGAAGAAGGCGAACCGGAGGAGAGATTACTTCTTGTTTTTGGGTTTGCGGGCTCGAACGAGGGTACGAACCGGTCGCAGTCCAATCAGGTTGTTCCGAAGCGAGGGGGATGCAAAGAAGCGTCGGGATATCCTACATTCTTGCGCCTTGTGGAACCAGTTACACCCTCGGAAGATGCGTCTTCCGCTGACGGGTCCTACTGGATTTTTTAGGGTGCGTCGTGAGTAGGGTCCATAACGGTCGTACACCCACTCCGACACATTTCCTAGCATATCAGAGAGCTCCCATTTGTTGGCGAGCTTCTGACCTACCGGATGAATGCCGCACTTGGAGTTTTTGGTTCCTGGGGTCGTCACGGAGCAGCTGAAGCCTTTGGCGTAGCCTACGACGCTGGTTTTGCCGTACCATGCGATGCGGTCAATGGTGGAGGCCAGCACGTTTTTGGACGGGGGAACCTTGTAGAACATACCTTCAGAGCCAGCGCGTGCGGCAAACTCCCACTCTGCTTCGGTGGGGAGTCGGTAGCCGTTGCACTGGTAGTAGCGTTTGCCCCTGAAGTAGGGATGGACTTCGCAGATGGCGTTGCGGTGCTTGCCTGTGCAGCGGAAGCATGTGCTCAGCCCATACTTTTTGGACAGCAGGTTTGTGTAGTATGCAGCCTCATGCCAGTTGACATTCTCGACGGGGCAATTCTCGCCACAGGCTTTGAAGCGTGAGGGGTTGTACCCCATCAACTCCTTGAATTCTTTTTGCGTGGTCTCGTTGCGCCACACTGCGTACACATATTGAAGGTACACTTTGTGGGCTGGAGCTTCCATCCGTGAGCCGGGAGCGGTCCCTTCGTTGCTGCCCATGGTGAAGAGCTTGGGCCGAACCATGACCTCTTGGGGTCGTACTTTGACCCCCCGGGGAAGCTGGGTTTTCAACACAGGACGTTTTTTCACAATACGTTTGCGTGGAGGAGGCTTCACCTTCTCCCGCTTGCATCCTGCCACAACTACAGTTAGAGCCACGGCTACCACGAACCATCGCAGTCTCATCATTGTCTGTTGCCTCACTTGCCCCAATGGGATGATTGTCTGCTGTATTCAACCAAGAGCGCGCATGTTGTTTAACGGTCGCACCCTACGTCTCTTCAATCCAATGGGCTTATACTAAAAGCCCACTGTTGGTTTTGCAACTTTTGATGATACAGGTCTGCCTTGGATTTCAAGGTTTGTATTTGTTTTGGAAAGAGGAAGAGAAGGAATGGACCAGAGGATGGGGAGGGTGGGGAGGTTCTCAGGTCTCCAACAAGACGGGCTCGTTTTCGCCTGCGAGTAGATTGTTTCGCAACACATAACGAAGCAAATCGATGTCGTTCTCCAAGTTCAACTTGTCGAGGAGACGTTTGCGGTAGGTGTAGATGGTCTTGACGCTTAGCTCAAACTCATCGGAAAGTTCTCGACAACTTTTGCCGTTTGCGAGTCCTCGGAGAACCTGGAACTCCCGCTCAGAGAGCTGGGTGTGGGCCTGGTTGCTTCCGTTGTTCGCCACATAGAAGGCAATTTTATCGCTGATCTCACGGGTGATGTAGGTTTTTCCGTCCAACACATCACGGATCGCATGGAGCAACTCGTTTGCATCCACAGTCTTAAGGAGATAGCCTGTGGCGCCGGCTTTCAAGCCGCGGAGGGCATACTCTTCGTGGCGATGCATCGTAAGAAACATCAGCTTTTGTCTGGGATACTTTTGAAGCAGATCTTTCCCCAACGACAGTCCGTTGTGATTTGGAAGTTCGATATCCAACAGAATCAGGTCGGGCTCGTGCTTGAGCACCAACTCTTCCAGGTCGGTTCCATCGCTGGACTCTGCCACGACCTGAAGGTCACTCTCTTCGTTGATGAGCCGTACCAATGCATCGCGGACCAAGGTGTGGTCATCCACAAAGACCAACCTTCTTTTTTTCTTGCGACCTCTCTTCGCTGCCATCACAAATCTCCTTAAAAGATGCCCTCTGTTTCATCACTCGGGAGGGAGCATTCCGTTGCTGGGAATTGGGAGCACGATTCTGTGCTTTTCCTATGTCCAAAAAAAAGTACAAGAACTGTGTTTGGGGTTCCCACTTTGGTTCGACAATATATCCCCCTTATTCTTGTAACGCAACAGTTTTTATCGCGAGTCCTCTATCGGAGACCTTCAAGGGATTGCTTCATTTCCCGTCAGGTCTGTAAGAATTATTGTAGGACATGATGGGGTATGTACCTTGATTCTTAGAGGATTGGAATGTAACTCTTACACGGGATTCTAAAGTCCCATTGGTACAAATGTTGGAAATGGAAAACGACGACATTAAAAATACAGTACTCTTGGTGCGATGTCTCTGTACCGAAAGAGATTCAAAGAGATCGAAAACAAGGAGCCGAAAGGGTAGAGTTGTGGAGGGGCGGAAGAGCTATGAAAGTTTCAGGGAGGTCGGAGAGAGAAGCCTAGATGTTGAGGAGAGTGGGCTTGGTTTGGATCCAGTTTTGGATGTTGGAGCGGGTCTCGTCCCAGAGGGGCGACGTTCGAGCATTAATGAAGAGGTGCCAGAGTTGCTCCAGGATTTCTTCCATCTCTTCCAGGAGGTAGATGCGTTCGTAGAGGTAGTCGTCATCTTTCTGGGAGAGGACCTCCGGGATACGGAGGGAGCGCAGCAGCAGATCTTCACCACGGAGAGAGAAAGCCCAGGCTTGGGAGCCCCGAATGACCTTCATCTTCATCTCGCTGGGCATGTTGTTCATCTGCAAGGCGAACGCTGTCTCAGGCGCAGTGGATGGCTCCATTCCGCTCAACAGGTGACGATTGCCTTGGCCGTACGAAGGTTCCAGGACGATGCGGTCATCAATCACGATTTCCACGGTGGGGTCTTTGTCTGGATCTTCGGTCGGCAACGTGACCATTCCGTCTTGGGTTTCACTGACGAACCACAGCCAGAGCAAAAACTCACGTCCCAGGAAGCGGGTATTTTCAATAGCTTGCAACCTGTCCATGGTGTTATGCTCCTGTCATTCCGTCGATGGATACGAAGGTCTCGGGCTCCAGAGTCTGCATGATCTCCAGTTGCGTCTCCTCCAAATCCAGTTGCTCTGCCATGGTGTAGGGAGACTGGTGAGCCAGTTGGACTCCTGGGAAGCATTTCTCAAAGTGCTCCAAGAAGATCGTGTTAATCCTAGAGGACATGCTCCAGAGCCGGAGGATCTTCGCGTTCCAGTCCCAACACACATCGTAGGTTGCGATGCTTGGGAGAGATTGCCGCTTCATCTCGGTCCGGATCTTGAGCTTCAGTTGGTCTTTCTCGCGCTTCGATAGACGCTCTTTCCCAGTCTCCTCACGGTACTCTCGTTCGGCCTCTTGGAGACGAGCCTTGAACAAAACCGTGGGCAACTTCCAGCTGTCGATTCGCAGAGCGAACAAGATGTACTGGTTGTAAAACAATCGCTCTGTCGAAAACTCGGTGTTGAGGATGTTTTCGACGTTGCACCAGCCGAACACCTGCTCCTCTTCGGCCTCTACCGTGAGCGTCGGGACGGCCATGTGGCTGACTCGTTCGAGTATCCAATCCCGCGGCATGTCACCGCTGACATCGCCTTCCACGTAGTAGCGATTGTACGAGAGGTTTCCTGACCAAACTCCCATGGTCTCCCTTTCTTCTTGAGTAGGTTGTGGGGGGGAACTGCTTTCTGAACACCTTCAAGGGTTGAGGGCTTCGTGGTAGGCAGTCTGTAACGATTCGTGTGTAAAAGGCCCAGCAACATCGGCGGCGATGCGTCCTTTGTTAAGGATCACAGCCCGGTTGGAACATTGGGCTGCGTGGGACAAGTCGTGTGTGGTGAGGACCAGCAGGCGCTCGGATTGCCCCCACTCTTCCAGAAGCTCCAGCAGCAGCCGAGCTGAGGTTTGGTCCAATCCTGTGAAGGGTTCGTCCAACAGCAAGACCTGGGGACTGTGGAGCAAGGCCCGAACGAGGGATGCCCGCTGGAGGAGGCCGCGTGAGAATTCGCCCACCCGTTGTTCCAGTCGTTCGGTGAGCTGAAAACGCTGGACCAGGCTGTCGAGGTGCTCGGTTTGTTCGGCGACATGGTAAAGCTTGCTGTAAAAATCCAGGTTTTCCTTGAGGGTAAGGTCCCGGTACAGGAAGCTTTGGTGTCCAACCATGCCAATGCGTTGCCGAAGCTCTTTGGGGTGCTCTTTGGAGTCCCATTCACCCAAGGCGAAGTGGCCCACGGTCGGATTGAGTTGTGTTGACAAGATATTCAGCGCAGTGGACTTGCCTGCGCCGTTGGGTCCCAACAAAGCCACGATCCCTGAATCCATCGTGAGGGAGATTCCTCGAAGTACGCGACGGGTGGGGTAGCTTTTGCCCAGCTTCTTTATGACCAGTTGTGGCATTCGACCCTATTTTAACCTGCTTGTCTCTTGGCGTCGTTGTACGCGTCCTGGACTTGTTCGGCTCCAAAGTGCTCGTAAAGCTTTCGGCGGAGCTGCTCGATTTGCACTGGGGTTGGGAAGTTACTGTGTACATAGTTGCGTGTCAACTGGACGAGAATACGGGCAGCCTGGGGAAGGTTGCCTGCAGCCCCATACGCAAAGCCCATCTGGTACAGAACTTCCGATTCGGTCTGGCGGTCCTTCTTCTCTTGGGCGAGGGTCATCGCCTGCTCCAAGAGGTCGATGGCGGTTTCGGGCTGGCCCAACTCGACCCACTCGGAGGCAACAAGGCGAAGGGCGTCTTCTTCGTGTCCTTCTTCTTTGGCGTTGGCCAGTGCTTCTTCAAGCATGGCCTTGCCCTTGGACAAGTCATCCTGCGCGATGATGCGGATCTGAAACATATCAATGAGCAGCTTAAAGATGGTTTCGCTTCTTGTCAGGGAGCTGGCTCGCAGTGTCTCCAATCGCTCGATGCTCTCTTCGCGTCGGCCTTGTTGGAACAGAGAGTAGCAGAGCGCAAGCTGAACGTGGAACCACTGCCGCTCATGTTCTTCGTGCTCGTCAGGATGCTCCTTCTGGCTTTCAAGGATCATGGTGGAGAGCTCTTCGTAGTGATCGATCACAATGTCCCATCGCTCCAAAGCCATGGCAATGGAGCCGGCTTGCTCCAGAAGTCCTGCACGTTGTTCTTCAGGAAGCTCGTCGTACTTCTCCAGGTAGTCTTCGATGCGTTCGAGCTCTTTTTCCAGATCTTGCACGGTCGCTGGTTGGCGAGAGAAGAAGAACTCACGGAGAAAGTACCGGGCAAACAGGTAGGCTCCCACGCCGCAGGAGATGGACACTGCAATGTGTCGGGTGCTCATCCGGTCGTAGGAGGCTGTATAGAAATAGACCAGACCGACGCTGATGCCGAGAGCAAGGTCCAGAAGAAAGCTGCGATCTCTAGTCATTCTCATTGTCCTTTCCAGGTTCGTCGAACAGATGGGATGTGTCGGAACCGTGGATTGTATGTCTCCTTTACCTTGCTATCCTTCGATGGCTTCGACTGTGTTACAATCGCGGGCGGCAAAGGTCTACTTTTTCGAGTTCGTTAATCGGGCGGGGCATACATCGATGGACGCCAAGGTTCTCTCTCTGCTTTCCCTTTCTTGTGGTCTGTTTCCCCACGATTCGATGGAAGTGTTGGCGCAGCAACAGCTGGCCGACGTTCTTGCGGCCATGTCTTCGCTGCAACATGTTCCCGCCGAGGACCTGGATGGTACTTATCTGTGTTCTGGATGCAACCCTTTTTCCCTGTCTTCCTCGGAAAGCAAGACTAGCTCGGACTCGCAGCGCGGTGCTCTCTTGTCTCAGTCTTCAGGTCGAAGGGGGGATTGGATTCAGGTGCCGCTTGTGGTGGAAGGATGACTGCTCCTACGAACCTCCCGCTTTGTGAGGGGGTCCTGGCTTTGGCGTCGGGGGAGCTTTCTTCGGTCGAGTGGACCCAGGCTTGTTTGGAGCGTATCCAGGCCTGGGATGCTACCTTGGGATGCTTTCTCCATGTTCTACCTGAGGATGCTTTGCGAGCAGCCGAAGCCAGCGATACCCGTCGGGCACAAGGTCAACGTCTCTCTCCCTTGGACGGTGTTCCTCTTGGGGTGAAGGATGTCTTTCACCTCCCGAACGCTCCTACCACTTGCGGTTCAAGGTTCTTGGAGGGCTACCAACCTCCCTTTGTCTCTTCGGTGTGTGAATCGTTGCTTCGGTCGGGCGTTGTTCCTTTGGGCAAGCTTAATCTCGACGAGTTTGCGATGGGGTCGTCCACGGAGTTTTCCGCCTACAAGCGATGTAGGAACCCTTGGGATCTCGGTCGAACACCGGGCGGTTCGAGTGGTGGCTGCGCTTCGGCCCTCGCGGCTCGTCTTGTGGGAGGGGCTTTGGGCTCAGATACTGGCGGATCGGTCCGTCAACCTGCCGCGTTCTGTGGAGTGACTGGCTTCAAACCCACGTACGGCCGGGTGAGTCGGTTTGGTCTTGTTTCGTTTGCTCCATCCATGGATCAGGCCGGCGTGATGGCTCATAGCGCTCAAGGATGTGCTTGGCTTCTACAAGCCATCGCTGGGCTGGATCCCAACGACGCGACCACCCAAGATGTCTCCGTTCCCAATTCCTACCTTGATCCGTCGTTCTCATGGCAAGGCTTGCGCATCGGTCTTCCCCGAGAGTTCTGGGATGCTGGGATGGAGCCGTGTGTTCGGAAGTCCGTCCTTGAAGCGTTGGAGTGGATGATCTCCCAGGGGGCAGCCCAGGTGTCTGTCTCTCTTCCCCGTCAGCATCTGGCGTTGGAGACGTATCTGGTTCTTGCTTCGGCGGAGGCCTTCAGCAATCTCTCCCGGTTTGACGGCGTTCGATTGGGACAACGTCGTCAGCACACAGGAGACAACTGGACTTCTATGATCCAGCGAACACGAAGCGAAGGTCTGGGGCCTGAAGTCCAACGTCGGATCACGATGGGTTCGTTTGTGTTGTCCAAAGACGCCGTCTCCGATTACTATGAGCAAGCGCAGAAGGTCCGTTCTCTCCTTGCATCGGACTATGCAGAGGCTTGGGGGTCATGCGACTTGTTGCTGACGCCAACCACTCCCACGTCGGCGTTCTGTTTGGGTGATCGTCTCGAAGAGCCTCTCGCGATGTACCAAAGTGATCTCTTTACGGTGGGAGCGAATCTTGCTGGCTTGCCAGCGTTGTCGATGCCTGTGGGCTTTACCTCCCGAGGTTTGCCTGTGGCCGCACAGCTTCTTGCACCTGCCTGGGAAGAGCAACGACTGCTCAGCGCGGCCCATTCGTTCCAACAGGCTTTTGACCACCACCTGAAGGTTCCAGTCCTTTCATCCCAGGGAAGCAAGCTATGACGATGGAATGTGTCATCGGGTTGGAGGTTCACGCGCAACTTAAGACCCAACACAAGATGTTTTGCGTCTGTCCTGTTCGCTTTGGTGCGACGCCCAATACGTTGATCTGTCCGGTGTGCATGGGTCATCCTGGCGCGCTCCCCCGGTTGAATCGTGAGGCCTTTGTTTTGGCCTGGCGGACTGGTCTTGCTTTGAACTGTGAGCTGCCACCTCACTCACGCTTTGCTCGCAAACACTACATGTATCCGGATCTACCGAAGGGGTATCAGATCTCCCAACACAAGCACCCTGTGGGTTGGGGCGGGCAGGTTGAGATTGAAACGTCCGGTGGTCATCGTCGATTCATAGCGTTGGAGCGCATTCACCTGGAAGAAGACGCTGGCCAACTGATTCATGAACCTGAGGAAGGCATCTCGAACATCGACTACAATCGCTGTGGTGTTCCTTTGCTTGAGATAGTGACCAAGCCTGTCCTGCGTTCGGCCGAAGAGGCTGTTGCCTTCCTTCGCTCTCTTCGGGACATCCTCCGATTCCTCGATGTTTGCGACGGGAACATGCAGGAAGGTTCGTTGCGCTGCGATGTCAATCTCTCTGTGCGAAAAGGTCCGGATGAACCTTTGGGTGTTCGCACTGAAATCAAAAACATGAACTCGTTCCGCTTGATGGGAGATGCAATTCGTTACGAAGCCCAGCGTCATGGCAAGGCGTTGGAGGAAGGGCTGTTGCTTGAGCCAGAGACTCGATTGTGGGACGTGGAGCGACAAGTCACCCGTGTCATGCGGAAGAAAGAAACAGCCCAAGACTACCGCTACATGCCTGAGCCTGACTTGCCTCCTATTGTGGTCGAAGAAGGTTCATGGGAAGCCGCTGTTGGGGCGTTGCCGGAGCTTCCCTTCGCTCGTCGTGATCGTTGGACTGAGCTTGGAGTGTCTTCACACGACGCAAAAACCTTGGCGGGTAGCAAGGCGCTGGCCGATTACTTTGATGCGTGCCTCCCTCTGGTTCCTTCGGCAAAAGCAGCGAGTCACTGGATTGTCCGCGATGTTCTTCGCGTGCTTCACAACGAAGGTCTTACCGTGGAGGAGTGCAAGTTGCTTCCGGCTGAGTTGGCCGCTCTTCTTTCGTTGTTGGAGGGTGGGGAGGTTGTTCGAGGTCAGGCCCAAGAGTTGGTTCAGTTCATCGCTGTTAACGGCGGAACCATCGAAGATACCCGACAGCTCTTAGGCATTGAGGAGCCTGTGGGGCAGGACGCCATTGCGGATGCGATTGCATCGCTGTTGGCTGAACATGACGAACTGGTGCAGCGGTTTCGGAGCGGGGATTCCAAGGTGTTTGGCTTTTTGATGGGTCAGCTGCGTGAGGCAACGCAGGGGAAGGCTGCGATGCAACAAGCCAGCAAGCTGTTGCGAGAGGCTCTTCGGAGCAAATAGCGTCTGCCCGAGATTCATGGTAGCATCCGACCCCAATGCGTCCTGTTCTAGGGAGAACCTACTTACGTGCGAGTGAGGAGTAGAGAATGTCAGTCCAAACCATAGAATGGCGCGATGGCGCTGTGGTAATGCTCGATCAGCTTCGGTTGCCCCATGAGGTGGTCTACCAAACCTACCGTGACTACAGAGACGTGGCTGACGCCATCCGACGGATGGTGATTCGAGGTGCGCCAGCGATTGGAATCGCCGCAGCCATGGGGATCGCTCTTGGTGCCTCACAAAAGGAGTTTGGTTCCTATGCAGACCTGGCCAAAGAGGTTCATGTGATCTGCGAAGCGATGGCAAAGACTCGCCCCACCGCTGTCAATTTGTTCTGGGCTATCGACAGAGTGAAAGCCTTGCTCGCGTCTCTGGAAGGGGAGTCCGTGGTGACTGTCCAAGAGCGTTTGATTCAAGAAGGCAAAACCATTCTGGAAGAGGACATCGCCATCAACCGACGAATCGGTGAGCACGGCGCTCAATTTGTAAAGGACGGCGACACCATCCTCACGCACTGCAATGCGGGAGCTTTGGCCACCGGAGGTTGGGGCACTGCAACGGCTGTGATGCGTGTGGCGCAGGAGCAAGGAAAGAAAATTCATGTGTTGGCGGACGAGACACGTCCGTACTTGCAAGGAGCCCGCCTGACCGTGTGGGAGCTTATGCAAGACAACATCTCCGTCGATCTGATTACCGACAACATGGCCGGTCACTTTATCAAACAGGGTGAAGTGGACCTCTGCATTGTTGGGACCGACCGCACCGCAGCCAACGGCGATGTCGCCAACAAAATCGGGACCTACATGGTCGCTCTTGCAGCCCATGCCAATGATGTACCGTTTTATGTGGCAGCGCCAACATCGAGCGTGGATCTAAGCCTGGCCTCAGGAGATCAAATCCCGATTGAAGAACGTTCAGCCCATGAGGTGATTCACATCCGTGACCAGGGGATTGCTCCTGCGAACGCATCGGCGCGGCATGCTGCCTTTGATGTAACGCCTGCTCGTTATGTGACTGCCATCATTACAGAGAACGGTGTGGCTTCTCCTCCGTACCCCTTCACCCTCGCACCTCTCGTGCGCAAGAGCTAAACCACGGCTATCCTGGACAAGCCAGGCAAGGCGCTTTTGGGATTGGAGTGAAAGAGGGAGCAAGGAAAAGGGAAGTGTGAGGGAGGCTGGAGGGGGGTCTTACTTCTGGCCGCGGAGGGAGGCGACCTTCGAGTCGTAAACAACCGACATCTTCTCGTACTTCTTGGCGAGCTTCTTTTCGTCGTTGTTTTCGGCTTCTTCTTTCAGGCGGTCGTAGAGCATCTTCATGTTACCCGCGACGCTCAAGTTGGTGTCGTCCTCTTGCTCAGCTTTCTTAAGCCACTTGACGCCTTCCAGGTTGTCGCCCTTGAACTGAGCGTAGAACAGAGCAATCTGGATGTAGGGTACGGTGCGCTTGTACTTGTTGGACTGGGGAATCTTGGAAGCAGCTTTGTACGCTTCGATAGCCTTTTTGAAGTGTTCCTCGTTGACCGGGAACTTGGGCTTCTCCACTTTCTTCTTCTTCTTGCCACGGCGACGACGGCGACGGCGACGACGCTTCTTTTTCTTCTCTGCTTTGGCTGCTTTTTGCGCTTTTTCTTTCGCTTCTTCTTCCAGCTTCTTTTGCCAATCCAGGAATTTGTCCTTGATCCACATGTCGTAGATGCCGGCCACCTTCATGTAGGCTTCCCACTGGATGATCAGCTTGTTCTTGCTGTCAAACTTGGACCGAACGGTGTCGGAAGGCTTGGTGTTTTTGATCGCGAGGTGGAACTCTTTGATGGCCTTGATGAGCTCGTCATCTTTGCGAGGCGGCTTACGGTTCTGACGGAACCGAGCGTCAGCCAGCATGTAGAGGACTTTGCCGTTGTTGGCGTCAATCTCTAGATACTTGCGGAGGTACTTCGAGGATTTGCCGAGCAACTGCTGGATGTACAGGTTGTTGGCAAACGTCCACAGCGACTTCTTGTACCAGTCTTGGATCTTGGGATCTTTCTTGAAGCGCTTGTACAGTTTCTCGGACTTCTCAAAACACTTGCTCATGTTTTTGAGTTCGTCGCAGTAGATCTGAGCGGCTTCTTTCAACGCGTCGAGGTCGTCGGGGTCGCGCTTGAGGGCTTTCTCGTAGTACAGAATGGCGGTTTGGTAGTCTTTGTTACCAGCGAGCTTGCGGGCGCGAGCCAGCTCTGTGTTACATCCAGTAGTCAGCGTCGAGAGGACGAGAAGACCGCCCATCCACAACATCCAAGTGCGAAAGCCTTTCAAGCTCATGCACGCCTCCTCATTGTTACCTTGGGGTTATGTGTTCCGCTTGCGGGACATTCCAATAGAAAAAACGTCTGTGTTGTATCCTGAATGAGAAACCGTGTCAATCGTTTGAATGGAAGCCTTGGCCCAGGATTGGGTCGTTGGGAAACGGGAGTCGATTCTCGACAGCGCGAAGGGGCGAAAAAGGAGTTGGTTTCTTGCGCATCTTCCAGGTAAAGTGTTCTTCATTGGAAAGAATGTATCTTGCTAGAACTGTTGAAGAGGAGATTCTTGGTGAGTCGTCGCTTCTCTTGGGCTCCGACCCGTTTGACTTACACTGTTGCCACCAAAAGCGATGTTGGAATGCGTCGGAAAGTGAACCAGGACGCTTCTGGCGTGTTGCGGCTGCGAAAAGGTTGCCTTGCCTTGGTGTGCGATGGCATGGGTGGGTTTGAAGGCGGGGAAGTGGCCAGCCGGATGACTGTCTCTTCCATCCTCCAATTTTTTAAGTCTCGTTCGATTCCTGGTCCGGGTCGGCTCCGACGGTTTTTGGCCAAAGCCATCGCCTGGTCGAATCGTGAGGTGTGGGAGTACGCTCAGTCTCATGCCCGACTGCAGCGCATGGGAACCACTGTGGTGGCTGTGCTGTGTTACCGTGAAAAGGCTTACATCGCGCATGTTGGAGACAGTCGCGTGTACCTGCTTCGGGATGATGTGTTGGTGCAGTTAACCAAAGATCACTCCAAGGTGCAGCGAATGCTAGACGCCGGTGAGATCTCAGAAGAGACAGCGGCGGAACATCCTCAATCCAATGTCATCTCTCGAGTGATCGGACAACGCAAAGGCGTCGACGTTGAGAGCATGAAGTTGCCCCTGCAGCTCGCTCCAGGTGACAGGCTCTTGTTGTGCTCCGATGGCTTGTTCCGGATGGTCGATGACATCGATATCCTCTACCAACTTCGCGACGGAACGACGCCAGAGGCGATGTGCAACAACCTGGTGGATATGGCGAATCGTGCCGGTGGAAAAGACAATGTCACGGCTCAAATCATAGAGTGCAAAGCCACGTCATCCTCCGAGATGTGGCTGCGAATTGCGGTGTTCAGTTGGCTTACGCTGCTTTTTGTTGTATTAGGGGGATTACTTCTATCAATCCTATAGAGCGTTCAGCCCGCTTATCAGGAGGAACATTCGAATGCGACCTTGGGCTTTCTCGATCCTTGCCCTCTTCGTAGCGCTGCAGTCTGGCCTTGTTGGGTGCAAACAGCAAAGCGCGTCCAATTCTTCAACCACAGCGAAGAAGTACTGTTACATTGGCTCTCACCCCCTCCCCAAATCGTTGGGCGGCGGGATGTTACAGCACAAGGGAAGGCACGAGACTCCGTATCCTCCGGACAATCTTAAAGACTACAACCTTGTCGATGGCTGCTTTCAATACAAACAAGCGGCCAACGCCGGAGCGCAAGCGAACACTCCATCCAACAACCAGGGTGCACAAGGAACGCAAAACCATACAGACACGCAGGCTCAGCCGTCGGGTCCTGCTGTGGACGTGTGTCCTGCAGACACACCCAAACAATGTCGCCGGAGCGAACGCCCAGAGGTTCGACCTTTCCGGTACATGGGACAGATCTGCTACCGTACAGAGTGTGTGCGGCTGCGATGCCCTGCATCTCGCCGACCTCGCTGTGGGCGAGGGAAGGTCGCCAAGCGATTCACGTACAGGTACTACGGACAGAAAAAGTGCTTCCGGTATCGCTGTGTGAGCGCCCGCTGTCCTCGTGCTCGCTTGCCCCGTTGCAAGCCCGGCTTCTTTGTCGCGACAGTGAAGTTCCGCTACCGCGGCCTAAGCTGCCGGAAATACCGATGCAAACCGTTGGTGTGTCCGACTCCGACTCCGCCACGCTGCGGCAGCGGTTACTCGGTAAAGCGAGAGCCCTATTATTACCATGGCTTGCGGTGTGAGCGGCTGACCTGTGTGAAGGTCGTTTGTCCTTTGCCTCGAAGCCTCAACTGTGGCGTTGGAAGTGTCCGGCAGTTGAAGCCTTACACCTACAAGGGTCAGCGCTGCATGCGTTACCAGTGTGTTCGGATGACCTGCCCCTCGGTTGCAAAGCCCCGGTGTGAGATTGGGGAACGCGAGCGGGCCGTATTCTACAACTACAATGGACTTTCCTGTCGCAAAACTGTGTGTGTGGAGGATGCTTGTCCCCCCGATCCGGGCAACCGCTGCGATGCAGGGTACGAGCCTTACACCAAGACGTACCGGGTGGGAGACCAGGTCTGTTACACCACAGCTTGTCGTCCCATCTCTTGTCCAGAAGATACGGTGACCCGGTGTTCTTACGGTTATCGTGTGGTCAGCCAGACCTACATGTTTAAGGGGATGCAATGCCAACGCAATCGCTGCGTTCCGATCTCTTGTCCGCGGCTGCGTCGACCGTTTTGTGAGCGTGACGAAGTTGTTCAGCCCGAGCGGTTCTGGGTTGGAGGTCGTGTTTGTTATCGACTGGTTTGCAGCGCCATTCAGTGTGAAAATGACGAAGTCGCGGTGCGCGTGCCCAGTCGCTTTCGGGGCTTTCGCGTGGAAAGGGTCCGCTGCGAAACCTCGGAGTGTCCAAGGTCCCGTCGTCGTCGTTGCCGGGGTGGAGCCCGGCTTCGCTCGGAAGATTACATGTACAACGGCCAGGTCTGTCAGCGCTGGGTTTGCTCTACCGTGGCCTGCCCAAGCACTCGGCGGCCTCGATGTCGTCGCGGTGAAGTCCTCCAACTGGAAGACTATCGGTTCCGTGGCGCGACCTGCAAACGCTCTGTCTGCCGAAGAGTTCGATGTCCCAAGGCCAAGCGACGTCGGCGGTGTCGGAAAGGCAAACTCGCAGTCCGTGAAGCCTACCGATTCAAGGGGCAGTCCTGTTTCCGTTGGGTGTGTCGTCGTGTGCGTTGCCCGGCAGCTGGGAACCCCGATTGTCCCCCTGGGTACATCCTGAAGAAGCAGCGCTACCGCTACAAAAAGCAAATGTGTCTTCGCCATTTGTGTGAGCCAGCGACATGCCCCAAGGAACGAAGAGTGCGTTGTCGTCGTGGGATGGCTCCTCGAACTGAAGTCTTTCAGCACAACGGTCTTCGTTGCAAGAGGAAGGTGTGCCGACGTGCATCTTGCCCAACCATCGTTCCCAAATGTGCGAAGGGCCGTGTTCCCAAGATCGTGACCTACAATTACTTCGGGCAAAAATGTAGCAAGTACCAATGTGTTCGGGCGGCCTGTCCCCGAGCCAAACGGCCGAAGTGTCGTAGGGGAGAGCGGCCGGTGTTGGAGCAGTACCGGTTCTACAGCCAACGATGCCAGCGTTACGAGTGTCAGCCCGTGCGATGTCCCAAGCTGCGAACCCAGCGGTGTCCTCGGGGATCTGAAGCACGGCTGGAAACCTTCCGGTATCAGGGTTCAACTTGCCGGCGGTATCGTTGCGTGAAGTTCCATTGCCCGGCTTCCATCGTTCCGAACTGTCGGCGTGGAGCGGTGGTTCAGACGGAGACGTATACCTACCGCGGGCTTCGCTGTACACGCAAACGGTGCCGAAAAGTATCTTGCCCTATGGCGCGGAAACCTCGCTGTCGTCGAGGTCAGTCGTTGATGGAGTCGCAGTACCTTTACAAAGGCATCTCTTGCCGTCGTTATCGATGTGTGAGTGCTTCCTGCCCTGTGTCACGTCCGCCTTCGTGTGGGATTGGAATGCAGGTTCAGCAGGTCACCTACAAGTACCAGGGCCGGACTTGTCGGCGATACAAATGTGTGGATGTTCCAGGTTCGGCTGCGCCGCCGCGACGTCGTGCTGGTGGAGTTGCCGTGTTGAAAGGTCGCAGTCCTTTCCGGATCAAGCGAAACCAGCCCGGCGGACTTGTGATTCAACAGCCGAACCGCCAAGGAAGCCGAACCAAAACTTGTCCTGCGTTGGGACGTCGTCCTCGCTGTGCACGCGGTCGCTATCCTGTGAAGTGGCCCTACTTTGTCGGCAAGCGTCGCTGCTACAAGTACCAATGTATGCCCTACACCTGTGTGGCCAGCCAACTTCGACGTCGATGCCGTCACGGTGTGTCCAGATCCCAGCGGTTCACCTTGCGTCGACAGGGACGGCCTGTAACCTGCTATGCTTACATTTGTCGCTCTCGTCCGGTTCGACGACGCGGTAACTTCCTCCGTATCAACCCAAACCGTAAACTTCGACTCGCCCCCTGATCGTTTCGATTCCCTTCCAACACATGCTTGTCCCGTAGGCTGTCCTTGTGGTAGGTTTTGGTGCTCTGACCACCGACCGAAGGGGTATCCTGTGTCCATTCTAAAAACAGTGTACAAACAGTTCTTTAATGGGGTTCATAGGCACGAATCCTGGCAGCCGGATTCGCCCGATTGGAAGTCCTTCTTTCGTGAGCAAGATCCAACGTACACGTATCGCAAGTTGTTGGGTCCTCGGGCCATGCAAGTGATCCGGGCCGTCGCTGATGCGTTGTTTGACGAAGGGGAGGGCGGCGCACCTGCCGATCGCCTGGACTGGTTTGAGCGTGAAATAAACGATTACTTCGCCAGCTCGGATGGTGCCTCCAAGCTCATTCTTAAATTGGCCCCTTGGGTGTTGGAGATCTCTCCATTCCTCACGTTGACATCTCCCACTTTGCTGACCCAGCTAGATTTGCCCCTCCGTCGAAAGAGCCTGGAGCGCTTGGAACATTCACCCATTCCCCAGCTTGCTTTGATCTACCTCTTGTGCAAGGCGTTGATTTGTCTCACGTACTTTGAGAACGAAGAGGCTCTGGCTGAGTTGGGCTTTGACGGTGGATGTATGACAGGAACTCGGCCCGACTTGCGCTATGCCTACGGGTTTTCTGCCTGAACAAGTCTTGTATTGTCTCTTTGAAAACAACGAGAAACGTTATGATTGTACGTGGTTCTGAGTTGGACCGGCCTCTTGAGTTACGAGCCGAAGTCATTGTTATTGGCTCGGGTGCCGGCGGATCTGTGATCGCCAAGGAGCTTACGGAAGCCGGGCGTGATGTCTTGGTGTTGGAGGAAGGCCGCTACGTTCGGCCCCAAGTGTACGGGCAATGGCGACCCTCCATGACTCTCCGACGGATGGGTCGCTCCGGTGGGACGACGGCTGCGATTGGGGTTGGAGACTCGCCTACCATCAACATCCAGGCGGGCTCCTGTGTCGGTGGGTCCTCCGTGATGACCGGCGGTGTTTGTTTCCGGATCCCAGGTCATGTTCATAAAGAATGGGTCGATGATCTGGGCGTTTCTTCCCTCTCTGAAGAGGCGATGTTGCCGTTCTACAAGCGCGTGGAAAAGGCCATCCATGTTGAAGAAGTCCCTGAGCACATGCGAAGCCGAGGGACTCAGCTGTTTGGTCAAGGTTCAGCCAAGATGGGAATGCCGTTGCAGCCTCTCAAGCGGAACACCAAGGGTTGCTGTGGATGCAGCGCCTGCAACTTTGGCTGTCCTCATCAGGCCAAAATGTCGGTGGATCTGACCTACCTGCCTGTGGCGTTGGCCGGTGGAGCCAAGGTCCTCGCAGACCATCGCGTGGATCGCATTCTCCTTGACGGCGATCGTGTCGTGGGTGTGGAAGGCTCCATCCTTCGTGAGCCAGACCGCAAGCCCAAGGGCCGGTTTGTTGCCAAAGCTCCCATGGTTGTTGTGGCTGCAGGGACTCTTCACACTCCCGTGCTGCTCAGCAAAAGCAAGATTGGGCGACGGAGTGGTCAGGTCGGGAGGAATGTGACGTTGCACCCTGCATTCCGAATCGCCGCTGTGTTTGATGAACCCATTCAGAACTGGAAGGGCGCGTTGCAGAGCGCATACTGCCAGCATCCTTCGGAGGAGAAGCTGATCTTTATCAGCGTGATGGCTCCACCCAGTGTTCTAACTGCGATGTGGCCAGGAGTGGGTCCTGCGTTTATGGAGAAAGCCCGACAGCTTGGGCATCTCGCTACGTTTGGAGGTATGGTTCACGACGAACCTGTCGGTCGAATCTGGGTCACTCCAGGTCGTGAGCCCCTGATTACCTACCAAATGGATCCTCGGGATCGCACCGCTATGTTTGAAGGCATTCGGTTTCTCGCGGAGAGCTACTTTGAAGCGGGCGCCAAAACGGTGTTGATGCCCATTTTGGGAACCGAGCCCCTCCAAACGATGGATGACCTGCGGCGTATCGACTTCACCCGGCTCAAAGCCAGTTCGGTTGAATGTCTCTCGTTCCACCCCTTGGGAAGCTGCCAGATGGGGACGGACCCACGTCGTGCAGTCGTTGACCCTCGGGGCGAATGCTTTGATGTTCGCGGCCTTTGGATCGCAGACGGGAGCGTATTCCCTTCCAGTGTAGGGGTCAACACCCAGATCCCTGTCATGACGATGGCCACGCGCATCGCCTTTGAGATGTTAGAAACACCTGCTCCTCGCTACTATGTATAGGGGCGCTCTTCGGACCTGACAGTTGCCTGTCAGGTGTTTGTTCCTTCACACGAAAATCAACTTGACGGAACCCCTTTGATCTGGTAGTTTCGTCGTCCGCTGGCCGTGTTTGGCGGCAGCATCTTGCAGCTCACGTTGCTTTATCTGTTTGAAACAACAGATTTTTTATACACACATTCTTGTTTCTGGTTGACAAAGGAGTAGTCACAATGGGTAAAGGCGATCGACGCACCCGAAAAGGTAAGATTTTCCGCGGCACTTACGGCAAGTCCCGTCCCCGCAAACAAAAGAACGTGGAAGCTACCCGCGCGAACCACCCCCAGGTTCGGATCGCGAACACCGCTAGCGACGACAACTAAATCCCTCCTCCTCCTCGGCACTTCGCTTCCCCTACAATCCCTACAGTTTGATCAGATCTAGCTTGATCACAGATCACAACCGGATTGATCCATCCTAGACCTCTCTTCTATGTGATAAACCTCACATTTCTCTCCGTTTGTTAGACTCCAAACCTCTCGGTTTCTTGCCTTTGTTGTACATTTTTTTGCTCTTAGGTTTCTGATTTTCTTTGGGTTTTGTTAGGTGTCTCCAGATTTTTTTGGCTTCGCTTTCAAGATTTCTAACCGGACTCCGTTTTCTATTTCACGTAAATGGGAGACACAAACTGCTCACCAACAGCAGTGACTTCGCCGCAACCACCGGGACTATCCCACACGAGGCGAAGTGAGAACGGAGCACCGAGTCATGAGACAATTCATCAAAACATTGGCAACAGCATGGGTCGCTGGAATGGTTCTTTGCTTGGGAGTGGCGACTGCCGAAGCTGGATATGACAGCAACTTCACATTCGGCGTTGGGATTCACTCGGGTTACTTCCACGCAGGCGCAGCGACCAACGGCGACAGCCACCGTCCAGTGTACGGTCTCAACCTTCGCGCTCGAATGTTCCGCATCATCGGACTTTCCATGGCTTACGACTTGAACAGCAAGCAGGAAGTCGATGGTGACGTCAATCTTCCCTACCCCACAATGCAGTTTGCGGCTCATGTGTACTTCATGCAGTTCAAGCGTGTCTCGTTGAACCTCTTGGTTGGTCTTGGTCTCAACCTGGGCGAAAACAACTACGGAAGCGTTTTGACCTCCTACGTCTTGGGAACAGAGCTGGCGGTTCGAGTGCACAAGCACATCGAAGTCAACGCAGGCTTGCGCTTCTACCTTCGCTCCTTTGATGTCGCCGTCAACCAACAACAAGGTTTGACCCGCGAGTCGGATGGCAGCTTCACTGTTGACCCAACCCAAGCTGAGAACCTCAGCGGAGGCAACGTGGCCCAAGACATCTTTGACTTCCGTAACTTTCAACTTCTGGTCTCGGTTCGCGCTTACATCTAGCGAGAACCCCCGCGCTGATACCACAGCGTGATTCCTCTCTGCTCTTCTTGAGCATCGGGGGCAGATAAGCATGCTGCCCCCTCTCGGGACAGCCGGCGGGATTCTTCTTGAGTCTCTCCTGCTGTCCTGAGAAAAAGCCGGAAAGCGGCGAAGCTTCTTTTCGGTGTCTACATTTCTGTGTGGATATGCTTTTGCTCCTTTTGCTACGTATCACCCGAACACTCTTCTGGAAGGAACCAGGGGAGTGTTCTTTTTTTAGGGGTGGTTCAGGTCCCATGCCTTCCATCTTCGCATCGAATGGTGTATCCTGTCTTGTGCTTCCAACCTCTCTTTTTGTTTGGGGATTGATGTCCTTCGTTTGAGAATAAAGGATCCTGTTCGATGGCAAGTTTGTTTCGTGTTTGGGAAAGGGTACGCCACCAACGTCCGATTGTTGGTTTGTTTGGGATGGCGTTGGTTGCTCTCTTGTCTCTGGTTGTGGGTTGCCACACCATGCCCGACGGTCGGGGCGCGCCCAGTCTTAACTTTCAGAGTCAAGAGCGGAACTTTGGGCAAGAAGTCTACCGCCTGATTTTGCGGGAAGCTGCGCTCCACCCTCAATACTCCAAAGAGCGAGTGAGCGGCATCCGGTTGATGAACGGAGAGTGGAACATCCCCGACACCATCAACGCTATCCTCCCCAAGGATGTGTTGGATGGTGTTGAGATCTTTATGCGTCGCTTGCTCCCCCTCTACGATGACAACACGATGTCGTACCTCACCCAAGACATCGCAACGGTCTCGTTGAAGGCTTCCAGGAACTTTGATCTGTTGGGCGCGTTCCTCGCGATGAACGCACGTGTTGGTATGCATCCGTCCCGTACTGCCGATGACTTCGGCTTGTTGGGGCGAGTCCTTAACTTTCCCAAAAACCGCCAGCTGATCGAAACGTTGGCGACCTGGTATCTCAACCGCGACGGCCTTACCGATGACGGTCGGGGAATCAACGGCAACGAGTCCAATCTGTTGCAGCGTGTGTTGGAGAAAGCCGCGATCTGGCTCAAGGACACTACCCCAGCCAAAGGGGACGACCAACCGGCCCTGCTGTATGATCTCTTGCTCACCGAAGATTCCCGTCTCGACGTGAAAACCGGGAAACGCTGCGCTGTGTTGTTTGCCAACAACGGGACTCCCATTCTTTCCGAGAGCGGGAAAAACACATCGAGTGTGGTGGCTCCTTTCCCTCGTAACGTTAAGAGAGTCGGTGATTGTGGGGAGTCGATCGCGGACGACGGCAAGCCAAGCTATGTGATTCGTGACCTCTCCAAGACCATCTTGGCTTCGGTTCTGGCTGACGTACGAACCCTCATCAGCAAAGAACTCCCGATACAACAAGGAAAGCTGCCGTTCCCCTTCAATATGACCAAAGGCATTCGTCCTTTGTTGGGAGAAGTGAGCACCAAAGGACGATTCACCAAAGACGCTCCCATCCTCAAGATGCTTCGGGCGGCCGTGGACATGATGAAGGGTCCAAAGCTCTACAAGGTCGTCCGGATGTTTGCCCGGATCTCTGCCAAGCAAGAGACCAAGCTCGCTTCGTTGCTCGCTCTGCTGGACGAGCTGGGTGTGGTGTCGGATCGCAACCCTTCGGATGTGGCTGAGAGCAACTCGTTGATGGAAGACCTGCTTCCCTATCTGCAGCAGATTGTTGCGGAGAAAGGGATGCTGGAGGATGTCCTGAACGCGCTTCAAACGCCGGGCCTGACTGCCAAAATGAAAGATAGCTTCAGCAAGCTAATGAACAGCGCCAACCGCAAGATCTCACTGCAGGACTATCTCGACCACAAAAACAAAAAGGTCGATCTGTTTGCCACCAAGGTGGATCGAGCCAAAGGTGATGTTCGTGGAAACATCAGCTTGTTTCAACGGGTTCTCCATCTCTTGGCCGATGTGAATCGACACAGCTACAAGTCGCGGATCAAGGCGTTGGGTAGCATTGATATCCCCTTCATTGAGATGCGCATCGACAACTTGGCGCTCCTCTACCTACGTGCTGTGGTCGGTGGCTTGAGCATTTGGGAGACCATCTATGTTAACGGTGAGCCGATTAAGGACGGAATCCTCAAAGACCAGCTCAAGAACTCTCTCCCGATTATGGGATTGAGTGAAACGCCAAATCCCGAGGAGCTTGGTATCTTCATTAATCAAGAGCTGAAGTTCAAAGACGTTCCATTGCTTGGGCCGATCAAGGTGGATGTCTCCCTGGATCCCATCGTTGGTCGTGAAGGATACAAAGTTCGTGACCACCACGCAGACGCGCTCCTGGCGGGTCTTGCTTCCGGGATGATAGGGCCGAACGGTGGCGCTCTACGCCCTGTCGCCAAAGTATTTGCCAAGTACAAGAAGTTGGAGATGTTCCTTGACCTGCTGGGTGTGTTGCACCGGCACTGGGCTTCCAACAAGAACGTGGAGAAGGACTCCGGTGGAAAGCCGATCTATCCTTCTCCCCGCACGAACATGGCGAGCCTGGAACCTATGATGGTGGACGCTCTCAAGAACACCACCATGTTGGAAGAGTTGGAGACCATGGGCAAGGTGATGCTCGAAACCAAACTCTCCGATGAACCTAACGCTGAGTTGGGAATGCCCGCAATGGTCGACTTTATCGGCTTTATGGTCGGTGCTCCCAAGACTCCCTACAAACAAACACAGATGTGGAAACTTCTCGATGGCTTCGACCAGATGGATCAAGCACTTGCCGGGCCAGCTAACAAGGAAGTTCGGGATGCTTGGGACGAAGCCGTGACCTCTTTGAGTGACTTGTTCCTTAAGGTCGAAGGCAAAGGCGACCAGGCCAAATTCTCCAACCCCAGAGTGCCTGTGGTTCTCACGAAGTTGTTGGAGCGGGCTGCTACAGAGATTGAGAGTTACTCTGTCAAAGGCAAGTGGGAGCCGAAAGTCAACGAGATCTACAACGACTTGGAGAGTATGCTCACAGGCACCTTTGTCCCTGCGCTCCTGGATCTTCTCGATGAGTTGGTCCAGAACCAGGCTTTGCTGGGGATGACCACCGAGTTGATTGTCCATGTTCTCCCAGATCCAGAGAAAGAGCCAAAGGCCTTTGGTGAAGCTCTAAGCCTGATTGCCTCGGTTCTTGCACCTGTGCCTGATAACATTGTCGTTCCTGTGGCGCATTTTCTGGGTCAGGTGGTCAGCGAGCATCGACCTTTGTTCACCAAGCTGTTGTCGTTCGTGAAGCGTTCGTTGCCTCTGGATCCCGATGACCATTTTTTGGGTCTGGTGAAGCGAGCTATGGCGAAGCATCCAACCTTGGATGACTCCCTCCTCAACTTTATGCCGGAGATGGTTAAAACCTTTTACCGTCAGCGACCTGGGAGCACAAAGTCCCTCACCCCAGCAGACTACCAGTCGATCTTCCAAGAGCTTGCCCGCTACCTCACCGACAAGGAACATGGAATGGAAAAGCTGTATACGGTGATTAAGAATCGTAACGGCTCGGTCAGCGTAGAAGCCAGCACCCCTTAACGAGGTGCTTCTCTAAGCAGGCCAAGGGGAACGTGTTTTGTTTCCTCTTTCCAATCTGTCCTTTGACTTTCTAGCCTTTACCATTACCTTTTGGAGCGTGACGCGCTAACGCGGCTTTTCCGCGAAAAAGGAGTAGTTCTATGTTTGTGGGTGATGGTTCTCATCCGTTGGACAAACAGTTTCATGTGGGACGCTATTTTGGTATCCCTCTCTATATCCATATCATTCTTGTCTTCTTTTTAGGCTTTGAGCTTCTTTCGGCTGTGTTCCGAGGTAGCTTATGGCTGATGATGTGGCCGATTATCATCGTACTCTCCGTGTATCTGCACGAACTCGGTCACGCCCTGTCCTCGGCGCATTTTGGGGCCAGGCCTCATCGAATTGTCCTTCACCTGTTTGGGGGGGTTGCGGAAGTTCCCGGTGGTCTCCGTATCAAACAAGAGCTGTGGGTGATTGCCTGGGGTCCGATCGTCTCGTTTCTGCTGATGGCGATGGGCTACACCGTGATGAAGGTCACGAGTCCAGGAACGCTTTGGTATGTCGTTGGCTTGCTGTTCTTCCGGATCAACTTGATCCTGTTCCTGTTCAACATTCTCCCCATTTATCCGTTGGATGGTGGTCAAATCACCCGGCAGTGGATGACCATGAGGATGGGACGGGATGAAGGCATCCGGCGAAGCTTGCCCTGGTCGATGGCGTTCTTGATTGCCGCAGGTATGTTCGGTTTGATCATTCTTCGCGGATCTCTCGGCGTGCTAACGCTGATCATTGCTGCCTTTTTGGCCTTCTACAATCATCAGCAGTACATGATACATCGACACCTGTTCACCAAGGGCTTTTGGGGCTACATGAATCCGTTTGGAGCACCCAAGCGCAGGACATCAAGTCGTTCCAGCCACGGTCACTTGCGGGTGGTTGAAGATGAACCACAGGGCGGTGGTCTGGCGGACCGGTGGTATGTCTGGTGGAACCGAAAGAAAGCCGAGAAGATCATGCGGAAGTCGGACGAAGTGGGCATCGACAAGCTCTCCAAAGAGGAGAGGGAGATTCTGGAGCGATACCTCGACGCCAAGATTAGCCTGCGACAAAAGAAAAACTACATGAACTAATTCGTTGTTGGTGGGAAACCTTTTTCTCCCATGTGGGTTTAGGATGACTGGATTGTTTTGTCCTTGTGGCATTTGAGCAGGGTAGACTATGACCAATCATGTTTCGTCAGCGCCGTCGTTTTTGCCACCTCACTTTCAAGAGAGATTGTCTCACCTTCATCAACGCGCGCAAGAGCGGGCGTTTCGTTCCCTTCAACAACCTCAATCCCTTCCGTATCATTTGGGGATTGAGACAGGGCTAACAGGAATGAGCCTGACACGTCGGGGCGTTTTGTCTGCTCCCCATGAGTCGTTCTGGTATTGGCGCGAAGAGCCTGATGAAGTTCTCACCGCAGAGCCCGTTCGTCGGACAGAAGTGACCTTGGAGACGAAAGGTACTTCTGTGGGGGATGTGGTGGAAGCGTACGCAACAGCGGTAACGTCTCCCATGGCTGCGCAACTCCCGATTGTTGGCCGCAGCATCAAACTCTCACAAACCCCACTTCCTCGCTCAATCGTTCCCGGCGGTTCGGCTTCCAAATAACTCGCAAACATCGCAACATACCAGAATGTTCGCTTTTTCGGCTCCTCCGAATCTTTCTCATTCTTGCAAGACATTCCATATCCACGTATACCAATGACTCTGATGAGTCTTTCCCGCTTGTATTGTACCGTTGGAGGCGTAAGACAGAGACATGACGAATGGCCCCAAAAAACCGTTTGATCCACAACAATCGTTTGGTCAGTTGTGGTCTGCATCGGATCGCGGGGTCACCGATACCGAGATGTCTCCTCCTTCCCTTTGGCCCCAAGATGACGACAAATCCACCTGGAACGATAACATCTTGGGTCGGACTGTAGAGAGCTCGCTTGCTTCGATTCCGCCTCTTCGCGCGCCTTCGTTGGAAGCTATCCAAATCGCTGTACCGTTGCAGGCTCCTGCTACACCAGAGCAAGTTCAGCAGCGCCTTTGGTCCATGAGTCGTGTGTACGGCCATCATCAATACCGTGAGCCTGGAGAACCCATCCAGGCAGGCGATGACGTGATCCTGGACGTGATTGGCTACGCGAACCAACGCATCCTTCCTTTTTGTGCGAGGGAAAGCCTCCACCTACAGACAACGTCATATACGGAGTTTCCGGGGTTTGCGGAGGCTTTGGTGGGGATGGAGGTGGGGGATGCCCAGGTGCTGCACTTGCACCTCCCACAAAACTTTCCGATTCCAGAGCTGCGTGGTCAGCCAGCTGCTTTTGCCGTCGTCGTGGAGGCTGCTTGGCATGTGACTCCCCTTACCTTTGATAACCCTAACAACTTCGCTCATCTGGAACGTGGTGACTCTTGGGAAGCTCTACTCACCTCCGTTTTGGACGAGATGGAGATAGAGCTTGCCACGCTGACCCAACGTCAGGTTTCGAGGCAGGTCTTGGAACTTTTGTGTCAGAGAGCTCCTACCCATATTCCCAAGCGCTTGATCGACGAAGAAATCCGACAACAGTGGATGATGTGCGAAGGACACTTTTTGCAAAGTCGGGAGATGGAACCGGATGATATGGAGTTTGCCTTGCTAGGTTGGCTTGGGCATCCTGGCTTGCGAGAGGAAGCTCGCTATCGAGTTCATTCGGCCCTCGTCCTGCGAGCCGTCTCTGAACAGCTTGCTCCACCGTTACAACCGTTCGAGTTTCGAGACTTTGTCGCGGGTCTCGTGGAGGTCGTCGGTTTTGACCTGAACGATGTGATGCGTTCGTTGGAGCGTGACCCTCGTCTCCATCAAATTCTTCTCGATCGGTTCCTTTACCTTCGGACCTTGGGCTTTGTTCTAAGCTATGTTCAGTTCTCTGCCTGAGCGGCTTTGCTCTGTCATTCTTTTTGGGGCTTCAAGTTTCTCCTGTCGGCTCGTCGATACGGGGCAATCCTTCACCCTGAAGCAAGCTCGCAAAGACGGAAGGTAGGTCGGAGAACTTCGTGAGGATGCGATGAGCGCGTTCGGCCTGCAGAGGTGCTTTGTCTTCTTCCCGATAGGCCATCCCACACGTCCAGGTTTTTGCGTTGCGACCTGCCTGGATGTCGTAGATTCTATCACCCACCATCAGGGTATGGGCTGGACCGACGTTGTAGTCTTTCATGATCTGAAGAAGAGGTTCTGGCGCAGGTTTTTTGGTGGGCAGGCTGTCTCCTCCCAGAACAGTCGTGAAGAACGGTCGTAGCGCCAGCTTGTCCATCAAAATCTCTGCCAACTCGATGGGTTTGTTGGTGCACACGGTGAGATGGGCTCCCGTTTGTTTCAGCTCCTCCAAGGTCTCTAAAACATGAGGGAACGGTTGGCTGTGATCCGCGATGCCGTCGCGGTACGTGGGCAAAAACAGAGACCTCGCTTCGGTCAGCCTGCTGGGGTCTGTTTCTCCTGCAGCTTTGAGGCACATGGAGAGGAGCCATCGAGCCCCTTGGCCGATGTAGTTGTGAATGGTTTGTGGGGGAAGAGAGGAGAGGCGCATCGTCTCTAGCACACGATTGACGGCTTGCGTGATGTCCTGCAAGGTATCCACCAAGGTTCCATCCAGATCCATGATATAGAGGCGTTGTGTCATCGGCTTCCTTCCTGTATCGTGCCTAACCGTCGTTCCATTTCGGGTGACTTGCAGCAACCCTGGTTTTGGAGAAGAGGATACCATGAATGAGCCCCAAACACGCAAACCTCGACGTTGGTGGATAGGAGTTTTTGTTGTGATATTGCTAGGAGTCGGCTGGTTGGCGATGAGGGGCTTGAATCCACGTTCCTCTCAAGCGTTCTACAAAGGAAACGCGTTGCCCCTGAATTGTGGGCATCGTGGTGCTTCTGGGCTGGGTGTTGAAAACACAATACCCTCGTTTGATGCAGCCATTAAGGCGGGCGCCCAATGTGTTGAATTCGATGTGATGCTGACCAAGGACAAGAAGGTTGTCGTGTTTCACGATCATCGGCTGGAGCAGAGACTCTACGCTGAGGGGACTGTAAAGCAGATGACATGGGCTCAACTGCAACAAGTGGATGTGAGTGATTACATCCTACAGCACCAACCTCTGCGCTCGGAAACCAAGAGCAACCGACCGGCTCGTATCCCGCTTCTTCGCGATGTCTTTGCCTGGTTTAAGAAACACCCCAAGGTGTTGCTCAACATTGAAATCAAGACCAACAAAGCCAAAGGTGACGGCTTGGAAGAGGCTCTTGCCTCTTTGATTAAAGAGTTTGGTTACCAAGAGAGAGTTCTTGTTTCGTCCTTCAATCCGTTTGCTCTGGGGCGTTTTGCTAAGCTCCTGCCTTCCATTCGTCGTGGTCTCATTTACTCGGAAGACACGGCCATTTACTTGCGAAGGCTGTGGTTTGCTAGGCTTGCGAAACCTGACGCTCTTCACCCCAACCATACCATGGTGACGCCAGCATACATGAGGTGGGCCGAGGCCAAAGGTCTCCCGGTTCATGTGTGGACCGTCAACCGCAGAGAAGACATGCGACGTATGCTGGAGCTTGGAGTGCAAATGATCATCACCGACTTCCCCAATCGACTGGCAGAAGAAAAAGCGGCCTTTCAAAAAGCGGCTCGCTAGCCGGTCTTTGTTCTCCTTGCTCTACGTGATACCTGTCGGTGGCTCCGGGAATAGAGGGCCTTCGCCGTCGTGTTCTAACGGAGACTGGGGAGTGGTTTGGAGTCATCGGAACGAGTGAGAGTGCAATGACTGACAAGACAGCTTTGGTGCTTGTGGATCATGGTAGTCGGCGTGAAGCAGCCAACGCTATGCTGGCAAAGATGGTGGATTTGTTGCAGGAACAGTCTGGAGGGCGATACATTGCGATTGAGCCTGCCCACATGGAACTTGCGGAGCCTACGTTAGAACAAGCCTACTTGCGCTGCATCGAAGCTGGCGCCACACAGGTGATTGTGAGCTTGTTTTTTCTTTCGCCCGGCCGCCACTCCAGGTCTGATATTCCTGAAATGGTGGAGGCTCTCCAGGCGCAGTATCCTCATGTACGCGGCGTCGTCTCCGAGCCTTTGGGGGTTGACCCTGGTCTCGCGACCTTGCTGTTGAAACGAGCCGACGAGGCCTTGCTTTCCGAAGACGTGGCTTCCTAGCTCACTCCTGGCTGGGGTCGTAGTAGTAGAGGACAATCGAGAGGCAATGGAATTCCTGATCACTGCTTTGGCGGACATCGCGATCCACGATCTCAAGGTCGGGGTTTTGTTCGAGCCATCGCGAGATGGTCTCTCCCATCATTTCACGCTCTCGAAACTTGGTAGTGGAAAAAACCTTGACACCGTTAAACTGCTGCATCGTTGTGTGTCTCCTATCAACGTACCTTGGGGGAAATCACTACTCTCTGCATGTGAGTGAATGTCCCCTCACCCTATCTTCCCATGGAGTTTCTTGAGCTTACCACAAAGCATTTTACAAAACCAATGAATCCATAAGCATCGATGAGTATGATGAAGCCTTGAAAACCCCTAATTGTATGGAACCGCAGGCTTTGGGTTTTCATTCCACACTTAGCAAAGGGATTGACCTCTATGACTTCTTTTGACCAACGGCGCGAACTTGTGTCCGATTTCCTCACTCGCCGACTCGAGCATTACCTCGATGTGTTGAAGCAAATGGTCAACATCAACAGCTTTACTGAGAACCCTGAAGGTATCAACGCCGTTGGAGCCTACACCGGTGAAGTGTTTCAGTCCCTGGGCTTTTCCACGGAGATCATCCCCTCCGTAAACAAACGCTACGGCTCTCACCATATCTACAAGAGAGAGGGGAGCACGCCCATCACGGTAGCGTTGGTCTCACACCTGGACACCGTCTACACCACAGAAGAAGAAGAAGCCCATGATTTCTTCTGGCGCGTCGAGGGGGATCGTATCTATGGACCCGGAACTATCGACATCAAGGGCGGAACCGCGATGATCTACGCGGTGCTGGATACCATCAAGGAGGTCGCTCCTGATGTGTTTGAGGCGATCACATGGGAGGTCTACCTCGACGCTAGCGAAGAAGATGACGCTCGTGACTTCGGCGCCTTGTGCATCGAGCGCTTCCACGAAAACACCATCGCTTGTTTGGTGTTTGAGGCTGGGATTCTTACAGACGACGAAGAGTGGTTGTTGGTCTCTTCTCGCAAGGGTCGAGCCGTGTTCAACATCAACGTGCAAGGGCGCTCCTCTCACGCTGGAACCGCGCATCCCAAAGGAGCCAACGCGCTTGTCCAAATGGCGGACATTGTCCAAAAGATGGCAGCGTTGACCGACTACGATCGCGACCTCACCGTCAATGTGGGGACCATTCGCGGAGGAACCGTAAGCAACCGTGTTCCTCACCATGCGTTCGCCAAAGTTGAGATGCGAGCGTTTACCACGGAAGCCTACAACGAAGCCCGACAGGCGATTCTGGATCTGCAAGACTATTCGAGCGTGGCTAGCTTGGAAGATGGTTTCCCCTGTACGATCCGTGTCGAGATTGAGCGCGAGACGCAGCCGTGGCCTCGCAACAACGAGACTGAAGCGTTGTTCCAGGTCTGGTCGGGGATAGGAGAGCAGCTCGGAATGAAGATGGTGCGCCAGGATCGCGGAGGACTCAGCGATGCCAACCTGGTGTGGGCTGAAGTCCCAACCATCGACGGAATGGGGCCGGCAGGCGCCAACGCTCACTGCTCCGAACACAGCCAAGATGGCTCGAAGGAGCAAGAATACATCTTTGTGCCTTCGTTTGTTCCGAAGTCACGCCTGAACGTGTTGGCCCTGCTTGCGTTGGCTGAACAAAAGCTGCAAGAGGCTGGGTGAACGCTCTCTCCAGTAAGCTCAAGGCGTATGGAGAGTCATAAGGACCTCCTGGAGTTTGGGAGGTAGTGTCTTGAGCGCTTCACCATAAAACAGCGGACGGTTCTTCGAGAAGAGCTTCTGGGCCGTGTTGAGTCGTTGCAGTCGTAGTCCCGCTTCCGTTGGGGCGTACGGGTCCAAACGTGCGGACGTTAGAGCCCGTCGAGCCTCTCTCACAAAGGCATTGGCTGACTGTCCATGGCACAGGGCGAGGTGTCCTTTCTCGCAATAGAGCAGTGACAAATGTGCCGGGTCACCAGCTTCCATCAACAAAGGCTCCAAACGTTCAATCTCTTCATCAAGCTCCTGGATGGGGGTTCCCATGATCCGTTCGAGAGCGATACGTTGCAATTGGTGAACGGCGGCAAAGAGCTGGTGGTCGATTTGTTCAAGGAAGATGATGGATTCATGGAACAAACTCAAAGCTTCGTCAACCTTACCCAAATGAACGTGGATCTGCGCCAGTTGCGAGAGGGCAAGTCCTTCGTTGAGCCTGTCGTTGAGCTTTCGGAATTGAGCCAGCGCTCGCTGTGACAGACGCACGGCTTGCTCGGGTTTGTTTTGGTAGAGGTGTGCATCTGCGAGATGAAGCAAGGACACAGCTTCTTGTCGCTGTTCACCCATGTCATGAAACAAGGCCAAGGCGTTGTTGCTCAATTCACGGGCATCGTTCAGTTTCCCTTGATGCAACGCCAGCTTCGCGAGGCTCAACATCATTTGCCCTTGGGACATCTGGTCGCCTTCGTTTCGGAAGAGAACCATCGCTTCTCGGTAGTTGCGCTGGGCTTCCTTCCATTCGTACTGGTAAAAGAAGCAGTGCCCCAAGTTGGCTTTGATCTCGCCGCTCTCTTCGTTGGTTTCAAGGTCTTGGTAGATGTGGAGGGCTTCTTCAGTGATTTGTCGGCTGAGAGCGCGTCGTCCTCGATGCCAAAATAGCTGTCCCAGGCGGAGTCGGATGTCGGCTTCGGCCAGACGATCGTTAAGCTGCTTGGCGTTTTGTAGGGCAAGGTCGATTTGTTCTTGGGCTTGCTCCATTTGACCTTGCATGGTGAGCAGCTCGATCATTTCCAGCCGGGCATCGAGTGACTCTTGGCGGGTGTCGTTGGCGAGAGCCAGATACCACTCGTAGCAGCGAATGGCCTTGTCGAAGATGAGCTGTTCTTGAGCCTCACGGGCAGCTTCCAGGTAGGCATCTCCTGCCTTCTTCAATTCGTTGGCGTGCTCCCAATGTCTGGCGATGTGTAGCGCAGTGTCACCCATGCCAAAGCCATGGGAAGAGAACTCGACGAGGGTTTCAGCCACACGACGGTGGTACATCGCTCTTGCAGCAGACGATAGCTCGGTGTAGACCGCTTCGCGAAACTGGTCGTGGACAAATCCCACAAACTCACCTTCCTGGACTTCCAGAATGAGCATCCGTTGCAACTGTTCGACGATTTGCCACCACTTCTTAATCGCCATCCCGCTCACTTCTTGAAGCAGGCTTACTGGGCTGCGGCGGCCCACTACGGCGACAATGGCGAGCACCATCCGAGCGTCATCAGGGAGTTTGCTGACTCGGCGCAACACCAACTCGCGCAGGGAGTGGGGCACATGAAGGGATAGCTCTGTCTTGTCTTTGGGCAAGGGAGTTCCCACAGTGAGGGCTTGATCGTAATACCATTGGCCACCAATGTCGCGATGCAAGAGGCCTTCAGCCACTGCCACGTGTAGGTACTCTGCGACGAAGTATGGGTTTCCTTTTGCATAGCGAATGAGGGCCTGCGCCAGCGGAGACGGAACTTCCGGCATCGCTAGCATATCGCTGACTGTTTCCATGATCTCCTGGTCATCCAGGCCCTTTAACTCGATGTTGTGGACGCTCTTTTGGGTGGCGAGCATCTTAAGAGAGACAGGCAACTCTTCTTTTCGGTAGGCCCCCACAAACAGGACGTTGGGGAGGGCGTCCGGGCGAGATAGAAAGCCCAAGGCTCCAAGGGAGACCTCGTCGGCCCAGTGCAAGTCATCGATCAAAAAGAGGAGGGGCTTGTTCTGGGTAAACTCCGACAACGCACCGTGCAAGGTTTGGTAGATGCGAAGGTGTGCATGGGACGGAGATTGCGGGCCTGACGTTACAAACGAAGGACCTCCAAACAAGCCTTCGCTCGACTCCTGTGCTGGGGCGTCGCTGTCCCACAGAGGCTGTTCAAAGCCCTTGCGTTCGCGCATCTGGTCGCCAAGGACTTCCAAAAAAGGGTGGAAGATCTTGAGCATCGGGCCCCCGTCTTCCTGGCAACTGCTTGTCACGATTTGGACTTGCTTGCTTCGTGCATACTGCGCCAACTCCAGAATGAGTCGGGTTTTGCCGAGCCCACTTTCGCCTGTGATCAAGGCAAGCCCGCCACCCTGCGCTTTCTTTAACTCATCCACGGCTTTCTTGAGCTGGCTCCAGGACTGTTGTCGTCCAATTAAGCTCGGTCGGTAAAGATAGACCCGGGGGAGAGGAAGATGCTCCAAGGGGTCTATCTCATGGCTGGGAGACCTGGATTGTACGACCAAGGGGGACGACTCAGGAGCAACAGTTTCCAAAGGCGCCGTGGGTTGGTCCCAGCCTTCATCGGTTCGTACAGGTTGCTCCTTCGATGTGACCGGAGCTTGTTTGACGGTGAACAGGTCGTTTTTGGAAGGTGGAGGCGGCGTGGGAAAAGGAGCGTTGGGAACCGTCTTTTCTACGACGTGTTCTTCGGTAACGTAGTCGTCGGTAATGGGGCGCAAACGACGGCTTGTTTTGAGCGAGTCGTCGTCATCGTCCGGCAAGAGGTGAAGGTTAAACCGTGTGTGCTGCTGGAGTTGAGGCACCCACTCCATGAGGCGGGCTCCCACAACATCTGCGTATCCGATGCGGTCTTGCCTGTTTTTGGCGAGCATCTGTATCAACAGCTCGTCGAGTTGCGGAGGGATGTTCTCGACCCTCATCGACGGAGGAATCGGGTCGTTGAACATGTGCTGCGCGACGATCTCATAGCGATGGCCGACAAAAGGCGGCTCTCCAACAAGAAGTTCGTAGAGGATGCAGCCGAGAGAGTAGATGTCGGCCCGTGCGTCAAGGAGTTCTCCGTTGAGCTGTTCTGGCGACATGTAGGGCAGGGTCCCCGAACCTTCGTGAGTTAGCTCCAGTCGTTCACGGTTGACCCCACCGGCAAACTGAACCAGGAGGCCAAAGTCGATCAGCATCGGCCAACCGTCTTCTTGCAGGATGATATTTTCTGGCTTGAGATCGCAGTGTACGATGCCTTCCCCGTGGAGGTAGGCCAGGGTGGTACAGAGTCCTTGGATAATCGCGAGGGAGCGCTCAAACGTGGGCTTGATGTGGGGTTTGGTTCCTCCCTCGCTTTGAGGAATCTCCCAGCTGAATAAGATTCCTTCGGAATGGGGCAATTCGCCGGAGGGAGTGGTGTCAAACTGAGTTGTCGGTACGAGGGTGTCTGGAATCACAGAGATATGTTGCTCGACAGGTATCGCTTCGATTCGATGCCCTGATTCTTCCCCTTCTTCGTCGATCATGTACGCCACAAGGTCCATCTCTTGGACCTCTTCGACCAGCTCATGGATGATCTCAGGTTCCAGAGAGTGCTGGGAGTCTGCCTGGAAGTTGGAGCTGGAGGTGCCGTCGTCTTCCGTCACTTGGGAGTCGAGAGGTGGGTGGGCGGTGCGCAGGTATTCACGAAGCGTCGTTCCTGTCACCAACTCCATGGCGTACCAGGGACGTCCACCGTATTCGCCCTGATCGATGATTCCCACGATGCCGGGGTGCCTGATCTGGGACAGTGCCTCAATCTCACGGCGCAGCTGGGTTAAAATGTTTCGTTTCGCCAAGCGGACGGTCTTGAGAGCTGCAACCTGTCCTGTTTTGGCATGCTCTGCGAGATAGACAGAACCCATGCCTCCTTTGCCGAGCAAATCCAGCAAAAGGTAGTCACCGATCCGTTTCCCGCTTTCTTTCATTCGTTGCACTTGCCTTCAACCACAAGGTCGCTCTTCCACTCCAAGAATGCCTTGTTTCCCCCCAAAACCCTTGAACACTTTTTTGCTTTGGTAGCAACTGTGTTTTTGCATTTCACAGTCACATCAGAACGTTGTGGCCTGGCCGATGAGTGGTTGGCTGGATCTCAGGAGTCCTTCCATTGACAGCAGTGTACACCAATTTTTCCTTGCTCCGCAATCACAATTTCTTCACACCGCCCGAGGGTTCTGAGGGTTTCGTGGTGCAACGGGTTTCATTCTCTTCTCCTTAATGCTCATGCCGTGGACGACCACGCTGGGAGGCTCTTTTCTTCTCCATTTTGATCATTTGTAAGAAATAATGTGCTCTACGATTGTTCGGGTTTTGTTCGAGGATAGCTTTGTATTGCTCGGCAGCTTTGTCCCACATTTTGAGCATCCCATAGGTCAATCCCAGATTGTGTCTGTACAATCTGGGGCCAAACTTTTTGCTGCAATGCAGGTAGGTTTTCACAGCTTCTCGGTTGTTCGCCACCTCATTGTAAGACATCCCCAACATCCGACATAGCTTCGGGCTGTTTGGATGATAACGATAGCTATGCTGCCAAAGGCTGACCGGATCTCGCCAGACTTGAACTTGCAGCGTGGAGAGAACGGCCAGGGTGAGCAAAAGTCCGCCACTGGCCAGCGTGATTGCTCGGTAGGCGAGGGCCGTTTTCCACTGTTGGGCCAAAAACCGCAGCACCAAGGCAGCCCACAAGGCTCCACCCAACATGGGGACAAACAGGTAGGTGTCGGAGATGTAACGTCGCAGCGGCAACAGGTTGCTCGAAGGCAAGTACGCCGAGATGGCCAGCACCGTTGCCAAAGACCAAAGGCTTCGACGTGTGCGAGGGTGCAAAAGAACCACAAGGCTCCACGTGATGGCGACCAAGCCGAACAGATGGTAAAGGTCGAAACCATCGGGTCCTACGATGTATTTGATACGAAGCTGTACAGGAAACAACAAGAGCTTGAGGTGATATCCCAACGCCCAAACCGCTCTGTCCAGAATTTCAACCAACGAACGTTGACCCTCCAACGCACCCAGCTTGGCTTGCCACCGAGAGCTAATCACGACTAGGACAAGACTGCTCGCAACAACAAACCCTCCATACAACAGCAGCATCACACGGGAAGGGGGCTGCGAGCTTTGTTCTGGGTCAACTTCTTTAGCGTGGGGTTTCGGGCGAAAGAGGACCCACCAGAGGAACAAAGGCACCAAAAAAACAGCGTTCGGCTTGGCCAAAAAGGCAAGCATGGACCAGAGCATAAGCCAAGACCATCGCTTCCAAGTGGCCTGTTGAAACAACAGAACCATGGAGTAGGTCGCGGCGAGGCCAAAGAGCGCGACCAGCAGCTCCTTGCGACCTGTTACCCAGGCTACAGTCTCTACGGAGGTTGGGTGAAAGGCGAACAAGGCTGTTCCGCCCAACGCCGCCCAACGTGACCGGACCAAGTGCAAGCAAAAGCGGTAGAGTACTCCGAGAAGTACCATCCAGATGAGCAAGTTGGTGAGGTGGAAACCTTGTCCTTTCAACACATTGTTTTGGTTGGGAAGAGGGACTTGGTAAAACCACTGATCGATGCGATAGCTCAACATGGTGAGAGGAATGGGGTAGCCAAAACGTTTCGGAAACCAGCGTTGCCACCAGGTGAATCGTTCGGGATACAACAGCTCAGGGTTGCGGTACACATAGGAAGTGTCATCCCAGTTCACAAACGAAAACGTGATGACCTGGCCGTACACAAGGACAACACCAACCAACAAGAGGAACAAGGGGAGCCAGTCACTCGTGTACCAGGGCTTCCGAGCGGGTGGGCTGGGGGATGTTGTCGTTTCGGGGGATGTTGTCATCGGGTCCTCGGGTGGAAGAGAGATTGCGTTTTCGGTTCCGTCTCGTTGGAACGGTTTGCTTGGTCTGGTGCCTTGAGGCTTTGACCAAAAGTTGCTATATGTCCCAGCGAAAAGATGGTTGTGCCATCCAGTGTTTGTACCAGGAGTTGCGCCTCAGAAAAACCATGCTTGGATTTGTTCGGGCGCTGATGATTTGTTGTTTCGGATAGGGGGTCCCCTTGTCAAGTCAAGATCTAGCTAAGGAAGCTCGTCGTCGGAGAACGTTTGCGATCATTTCGCACCCTGATGCCGGGAAAACAACGTTGACCGAAAAGTTGCTTCTGTACGCCAACGCAATCCACCTGGCGGGGGAAGTGAAGTCTCGGAAAAACTCGCGGTCAACCATCTCCGACTGGATGCAGATGGAACAAGAGCGGGGCATCTCGATCTCCTCGTCTGTGCTCCAATTTGACTACCTGGGAAGCGCGTTGAATCTGCTCGACACTCCCGGTCACGCCGACTTCTCAGAGGATACCTACCGAACCCTCGCTGCCGTGGACTCCGCCGTGATGCTTCTGGACCATGCGAAAGGTGTGGAGAGCCGGACCCTCAAACTCTTTGAAGTTTGTCGGATGCGCGAGCTGCCTGTCATCTCCTTCATGAACAAGCTGGACCGTGAAGGCTTGGAGCCGTTGGCCCTCATGGATGAAGTCAGCGAAACCCTTAATCTCCAGGTCACGCCGATTAACTGGCCAATTGGAATGGGTCGCGAGTTCATGGGCGTTGTTCGACTCTCTGACAAGCAAGTCTTCTTGTTTGAAGAGAGCAAGCGAGGTTCCCAGGTCATCGACTTCAAGACCATGCCTCTTGAAGAAGCCATCGCAGACATTCCTCCCCGTCTGTATCAGACCCTTGAGGAAGAGCTTGAGCTGCTGGAAATGGCGGGTGACCCCTATGACCATCAGAAGTTCCTCAACGGAGAACTCAGTCCCGTGTTCTGGGGGTCTGCGAAGACCAACTTTGGTATCCAGCCACTTCTGGAGTTTCTCGCAGAACAAACCGCTCCCCCCGCTCCTCGCCAGACCATTGATGACAACTGGATTGAGCCCGACGAAGACAAGTTCTCTGGATTCATCTTTAAGATTCAGGCCAACATGAACCCCAAGCACCGCGACCGCATCGCCTTTATGCGCGTCGTCAGCGGTCAGTTTGAGCGTGGCATTGATACCACCATCGGACGGAACGGGGAGAAGCTGCGATTGAGCAAGCCTCACTCGTTTATGGCCCAAGAGCGTGCGATCGTAGAAGAAGCCTGGCCCGGTGATATCGTTGGCTTGTACGACCCAGGTAAGCTTCGGATTGGTGACACTGTGTCCGCTGGAAAGCCTCTGCAATACTCGGGTATCCCGAGGTTTGCGCCGGAGCACTTTGTTCGCGTTCACCTGGAAGATCCTTTGAAGCGTAAGCAGCTCGACAAAGGTCTGGAGCAGCTCTCGCTGGAAGGTGTTATCCAGCTTTTCTTTGATCCAGAGATTGGTCGTCAGGCTCCGTATCTGGGAGCGGTGGGGCAGCTTCAGTTTGAAGTCTTGAAGCAGCGGCTGCAAAACGAATACGGTACACGAGTGAGCTTTCAGTCGCTGCCATATCAGGTATGCCGTTGGGTGGAAGGTCCACCTGAGGCCGTTACCTGGTTGGAAGCCCGTCGTGACTACAAGTTGGTGCACGACCGAAACGAACAGCCGGTCCTCCTCGCTGACTCCGTTTGGCCTCTCCAATACGCCCTCAACAACACGGAAGGTCTCGTGTTGCATGAAATTGAGCCTCTTTAAGCTTCCTCTCCTTCTCGTGTTATTGGGTTTGCTTGTCTTTCCTGGGGTTGCTTGGTCGAAGCGGGCGCGGAAGCCGGGTACGCTTCGACGTGTTCGCGGCTTGCCCGGTGGCAAACAGGTTTGGATTCCTGCGGGCCGCTTTCTGATGGGCTCTCCGGCCGCTGAAGCGGGTCGTCAAGATGACGAGGTGCAACATCCTGTTCGCCTGCGTCGTGGTTTTTGGATGCTTCGGACAGAAGTGACCCAGCGCCAATACCGTCGCTTGATGAAGCAGAACCCCTCCAAAGCCCGGCGTTGCCGACATTGTCCGGTGAATCAGGTGAGTTGGTATCATGCCCTACGGTTTGCCAACCAGCTCTCTAGTCGGCAAAGGCTTCCGCGTTGCTATGTTTGTCGACGTCGGCGAAGAGGCTGGCGTTGTTGGCTACGCCGTCGCTACCGAAAGAACGAACGAAAACATTACTACCAATGTCGAGGCTGGCGGCTGCCAACGGAAGCGGAGTGGGAGTTTGCTGCGCGGGCTGGAAGTCGTGCTTCCCGGTATGGTGCTTTGCGACGCATTGCCTGGACGCGAAAGAACAGTCGGTTTCGGGTTCATCCTGTTGCACAGAAACGACCCAATCGTTGGGGGTTGTTCGACATGCTGGGAAACGTTCACGAGTGGGTTTGGGACCGAGCCGAGGAATATCCTGCCAAAGCGGTGGTTGATCCAGTTGGTCCCCGTCGCGGTCGTGACCGAATCTTTCGAGGAGGAGCATGGAATGTCTCGTCCAAGTTCGTTCGTGCAGCGTATCGTGGTGGTAACCGTCCTTACAGTCGTTATCCCTATGTTGGGTTTCGACTCGTACGAACGGGACGGTAACGTTTCTGGACTTTCGCTCCCTTGATGAACCTGCTTGTTACCAATACGAGGATGCCATGACCTGGGAAAGCGCCTGGAAAGAAGGTCGGACACAGTGGGATGCAGGCCAATCTGCTCCTGCTCTTTTGAAGTTGTTAGCGGATGGGACACTGCCCAAGGGTACTGCGTTGGTGCCTGGATGTGGCTCTGGCTATGATGTTTTTGCTCTGGCACGCAACGGCTGGAAAGTCCTCGGTATGGATATCGCACCCACGGCTGTCGAACGATTCCACGCCCTTCGCGAAGAACGCGGCTTGACCAGGGAACAGGCCGACATTGTGAACGCCGATTTTTTTACGTTCTCACCCGAACAACCGTTTCATCTCATCTACGACTACACGTTCTTGTGTGCGATTGAGCCAGAAATGCGAGAAAAGTGGGCATCGCAGATGTCTCGTTTGCTCGCGGATGATGGCGAACTCGTGACTCTGATCTTTCCTGTCCGCGAAGACACAGGTGGTGGTCCTCCCTACTCGATGTCAACGGAGCTTGTCTTTGGCTTGCTGGAAGAATCGTTTACGAATCTTTTGTTGGACCCGGTAGAAAAGAGCCACCCTGGCCGAGAAGGCAAAGAGTACATCGCTCGCTGGAAGAAGAAGTAACATCAACATCCTCGTATGTGGGAGGTGTCATGCTCCTTGCTTGGGCAAGTTGGTTCTTTCGGACCCGGAAGCGTGCATTGCTAAGCCTGACTCTCTTGTTGTTGTTGCTAGTTGCTACAATCTACATGGTACGCGTCAAGACCTACCAACTTCCTGTTGATGCGTCACACCTGAAATCCAAGCAAGCTTACCTCCACCAACTTCAATCCAAGAAGCCCACCAAGCGACCCAACATCATCTTTGTTTTGTTTGACGACCTGGGATACGGAGACCTCGGATGCTACGGGAACAAAGCGATAAAGACACCCCATCTGGATCGTGTCGCCAAGGGAGGCATTCGGTTTTTACTACTATTGGCGAAGCGCCTTGTTCGCGATGCGTCGTGGTGGATTCAAATACCACCGCAAACATCGGCTCTCTAGCTTCAATCCGATCTTCCCGATACCTTGGTCGGTGCAAAAAGGACCCTGGTTGTTTGATATGACGCACGACCCATCCGAGTCTTACGATGTTTCTTAGAAGTATCCCAAAACGATGAGCGCGTTTCAAAAGCAGTGGGCGACGTGGGAAGCTGGGATGAAGAAGAACCCTAGAGGATGGAAGTGAGCGAAGGGGCGGTGTGGGGGAAGGGCGATCAGGGCACAATGCTTGTGCGTGTCGCGGTGAAGCTAAAGGTCACGGAGTAGCCGTCAGCGATACGTTTGTCTTGGGCGCAGGTCCCGCTGGTAATCTTGGTGATCTTGTCGCCGTCGATGCATACGGTGATTCCGGCGGATGCAGTGCTTTGGAAGGATTCAAGGCCATCGTTGTCGAGGTCCACATCCGGTTGGGAGCTTAAGCGCTGAAGAACGTCGAGTGCTGTTTTTCCGGGGCCTCCAAAAATGGGGATCTGGGCTGCCGAGATTCGGTCGAGAAGTCCAGAGGGAATGGCCCCACCCAACAAACCATTCGACAGGCTTTGGATGTTGGTCGCGATCTGGAACTGGATGTACGCTTTTTCGAGGGTTATGGGAATCGCTGCTCCAATTAAGGGCAAGTTCAGGACGGCTCTTCCTGGGCCACCTTTGAGGAGGCCATTCTTAATGACAGAGGCGAAGCGGAACAGTGGACGTCCCTGGCTGTCGAGGGAGGTTCGTTCGATCTGGTAGCCGTTGCCGCTCTTTCGGCCCATGTACACGTATGTTGTGGCAGTACCGTTTTGGCCTTTGAAGTCTGTGAGGCTGGCCAGTTCAATGAGGATGTTGACCGAACCACTTTGAATGGAGGAGTTCAAGGTGCTGTTCACGAACGAGCCCAGGATGGAGAGTGAGTTGTCTACCTTCCCATCTCCGTTGAGGTCGAAGCCTTGGCTGCTGGACGCTATCTGCAGCGAGGTGATGCGATAGGTAGGTCCTTTGCCTGGAGAGGCGCAGATGTTGCCTTCGTCGACTTGCCCGTCGCAGTCGTTGTCGAGCGTGTCGCACACTTCTGTTTTGGGCAGACCTGAACCTACGCAGGGTCCGGGCTTTCCGTTGACGCAGCTGATGCGTCCTTCGTTGCATTCGCCTTTGCCTCGGTTGGCGGCTGGACCTGTGTAACAACGGACGTTGATGTTGTTGTCAATCATACCGTCGCAGTTGTTGTCTTTGCCGTCACAAACTTCGGCTGTTGGCTTGGTTAGCGCGACGCAGTTGATCTTGCCTGCGACGCAAGCGCTGGCCTTTCCGATGGCGCAAGGACCCTTCAAGTTGGGAATGGTGCACGATTTGCCGAGGTTCGGGTCCGATTCGTCGACTTGTCCGTTGCAGTTGTTGTCTTTGCCGTCACACACCTCGGTGTTGGCTGCCTGGGGTACGCATGTCTTTTGGTTGTTGCGACATCCAAACAGTCCTTTGGCGCACTCGCCTTTGGCGCCGGGGATAGTACAGGGGAAGCCAGAGTCTGGGATGTTGTCGGTTTTGCCGTCACAGTTGTTGTCTTTTCCGTCACAGACTTCGGGAGAGACCGAGCCTGTCAGGCAGATCTTGCGGCCGTTGATGCATTGCGTCGTTCCATTGCCACAGACTCCAGGTCGGTTGCCCTCTTTGCAGGCCGTGTTCATGCCAGGGAACGTTTCATCGACTTTGCCGTTGCAGTCGTTGTCCTGGCCGTCACAATCTTCTTTGGTTGGGACGGTCTGCCCGATGCATCGACCCCATTGGCAGTTGATGTCACAGACCTGAACTCCATCTTTGCAGGCGCCTTTGCCTCTGGTTGCAGCCGGTCCTGTGTAACAGGGTCGTCGCTCGCCTCCCTTGCACTGGCAAGCCTGGTCGGGTGGCGGTGGTGCCTGGTCGGGTGGAGGGGGAGTCACGGTGTCTGGCGGAGGAGTGACTGTATCCGGTGGTGGAGGAGTGACCGCATCCGGTGGAAGGGGAGCGGTATCCTGAGGCTGTGTCGGCTCAGGTCCTGTCGTTGCATCGGGCAACGTGGATGTGCCGCCGTCTCCAACAGGAAAGGAGAACTCATCTTCTCCACCAATCACGATGGCGTTGAAACATCCTGCGAATGTTCCACTCATTCCAATCCAAACCAGCAGTAACAACCACGCACGAGCGCGTGTGGTTTGGGCTATTGCTTTCTGTTTTGACATGCAATCTTCCTTATCTCAGCTTTCAGGCTGAGTTGTATCGAGCCGGTACCTATAGTATGACCAGTATGACGGATTTTGGTCTCGGTGAAAAGAAGGAGAGAAGGATGGCGAAAGGTAGAGACAAACACGATGCTTACTTGAACGCGCTCAATTTGCTAGGCAAAGATCTGGCGCGTCGGGCCAAGAGCAAGTGCGAACTTTCCGAAGAGAGCGGAACGCTTTCCATCTACGATCTGGAAGGCTCGAAAGTGGAGCCTTCGTTGGACCATGTGGTCTTGATCTCGCCGATGGTTCGTGAGCATTTGGAAGGGCGTAAGCTGAAAAGTGAGACCTTGCACTATCTGCAACAGGCTGTCTGGAGCGACCTCGCGCCTGTGCGTCGTGCTGCAGTTCAAATTCTTGAGCAAGTGGACGAACCTTGGGCCGAGGAAGCCATTGAGAATGCCAAGATGATGGACAGCAACGCAGGTGAGGACGAAGGCTACTGAGTCTTTTTCGATGGCGTAGGGTGCCTTAAGCCGAAGAAGGGGAGCCCTGCTTGGCAAGCATGGTCGTAGGTCTTTCTGAGCTTCTTTTGCAAGTTCAGATAACGACGGAGAACTTGCCTCTGTTTGGCGTAGGGTATGCAAGAGAGCCTTCGCTTCTCTTTGGGATCCTGCTTCAAGTCAAAGGTCCAACAGCGTCGGCGTTTGCTCAGGTATTGCATTTTGACTTGCTGTTGATCCCACACCGAGAGGGTGCTTTCGTTGCCGTAGAAGAACAGCTGTTTGCGTTGAAAGCGCTTCTGAAACAGAGATTCTCCTTGAAACAGTAGCGGCTCGTAAGGGAGCTTCAACACATCCAAGAGAGTGGGGACAATGTCCACGTGGCTGGTTCTACGTTGTATCACCTTGGGCTTAAACAGCTTGGGTTGGTAGAACATCAGCGGGGCGTGATAATTTTCGTTGTAGCTTTGTCGTGAATGTCCCCAGTTGCGACGATGTTGACCAAACGCCTGCCCGTGATCTCCGACAAAGACAACAATCGTGTTCTGCAGCAAGCCTTCTTTGTGCAGCGCTTTAAACAATCGCTTGAGCTGAAGGTCCAGGGTGTACAAGTTGTTGTAGTACCGATTCACGTCTCGTTTGGTGTTTTGCAAGATGCGGTACTTGGGCCCGTAATCGTCGTAGGGACCGTGAGGAATGAAGCTTAAGTACGACGCAAGGAACGGGCGTTTTGCCTTCTTGATGCGTCGGATGAGAGCGGTCGTTACGTCGATCTCATTGGGGAAGGATCCATACCTCTTGAACCTGCGGAACTTCCTTGCGCCATAAAGGTCGCTCGGCCCGTTGTTCCGGAAGAAATCGATAGGGAAGTACCACTTGAGCGAGCCAGGTGTCATAAAGAACGTATCGTAATGAGGCTTGGCAAAGTCATACAAGCTGGGTGCGCAGACATTGGAGCGCATCTCAAACATTTTGAGCTGGGGCGAGGGGTACAGGCCCGACAGTATCGAAAAGATAGCTCGTGGGCTGCTGTTTGCTGTGGCCCAATGGTTGGTGAAGTACCAGCCGTTATCTGCGATCTTTTTGAGAAAACGCATCGGCATACGACCCGCTCGTTTCTTGTCGAAGATGTAGCGTGTTCCAACGCTCTCTAGCATATAAAACAGAACGTTCCATCGCTTCTGAGGGGAAGCCTGCTTTGGAATAGGTATCTTCGGAAACAACGGACTTGCATACGGTGCATTGGGGTCGGCTTGGGGAATGTCCTTGGTTACCCTCGTTTGTCTCGCAAACATGGGCTCGATTAGCCGGACGGTTTGCTCTTGTTTTCGACCTTCCCACAATGGTTTGGTTGCCGCTGGTTTGGGAATCGGTTGGACCACGCGAATGGGAGTGGGTACTGTTGCAGCAAGAACGTCAGGCTTTGTACGCTCGCTGCGCATTCGGAGGTAGTCCGAAACCAGATGTTGAATGGGAGTCATGCGAAGGGCTATGTCCAGGTGGGCAGCACGCTTGGAACGAGGCAGCGCTGCGAGAGCGAGAACGAAGGCCAAAAGGCCCAGCAGGATTTTGTCTCTCCATCCTCGCCAGGCTTGGGGAAGCTTCCACAACATCCAGAAGAGTACGATGGGCAACAACAGGAACACTGTGTCTGTGAAGGTCATGAAGCGGAGGATGTCCTGGGGACCAAACGCATCCACGCCTTCCGACCAGAGGTCAAAAGTGAGCCCGGCTTGTACATCAAACAGCGCGCGAAGGTGGGAGCCGTACAAAAAAGCCATCGCAACGAACATGGCGTGCATCACAAACCACCCCATCATCTGGAGAATGGGGCGGAGCTGACGGGAGTCGGGAGCTAACTGGTGAAGGTAAGCGAGCAGCCACACCAACGCAGCGATTTGGATGCTCCAGGCTGCCTCCGTCCAGACGTTCTGAAACAAGCCAAAGAAGCTATCATTTACCCGAGAGAACCCTCGAAAGGGTGTGCGGGCGTAGTACAAATTGAAGATCAAGCGAACGCGGTAGAGCAGGCCAAACAGGAACAATGCTCCTGCCAAGCTCCATACAAAGTGGAGCCGCTCTGTCATCGTGTACGAAAAAGAGGAAGAGTTGTTGAGCAGCGGAGCGCTGTTGGTTTGTGAGGTTTTCATCCAGTGTCCAGCGAGAGGCTAGGCGTTAGGGAAGGCGAAACAACGTCGTGTCTTCATCGAAGATACGACAGAGGAACCCGTATGCGCAAGTCGGCTTGAAACGGCCGATGATCCGATGCCATCCGAGCGTCTCTGGAGCGCAGGACGCGAACGCTTCGTGACCACAGCTGGCGGCTTTGACGCAACAGGATGTAGTCGAGCTGCTTGCGTGGTGCTTGGGTCGGTATGGTTTTGTAAATCTTCCGTTTCCCAGCCTTGCGCCAGACTTGAGCGAGGACCTTGAGGGGTTCACTGTCGGGCTCAGCGTTGAGGTCTCCCACCATCACCAACGGACCACGAATGGTCTTGCTCCAGGCGTTTACTCTCTCAGCTGAACGAACGCGGACCTGGCTGGATGCATAATCCCAGTGTGTCCCCCAGAACGTGACTAGGGGGCCTTTCACTTTTCCTATCCTCCGCAAACGACGACGGTATCGCCGCAACATATTCTTACGAGGGAGTCGAACTTTCACCTCCAGTACGGTTCGTTCTTCCGCACCTTCTTTGCCACTCACGAGTCTGCTTCGTTTGGAGACAATCGGGTATCGCGAGAGGATGGCGTTTCCAAAGCGGCCTCCCTGAAACTCAATGGCTGGCCCAAAGACCGCGTGCATACGGGTTAGGCGCCCTAGCTCCTTAACTTGGTCCAGTCCTCCAACGCGCTTGGTGCCGACGTCCACTTCTTGCAGCGCCACAAGGTCCACTCGATTCTTCCGGATAACCCGAGCGATTCGTTCCAGGCTGTGGATCTCGTCCTGGCCTCGGCTGTGTCGGATGTTAAACGTCATCACGCGCAACCCATAGACCACGCTACGTTGTCTTCGCGCTTCCGACGTGGTGAAGAAGCCAACCATCACACCGACAAGCAAGGCAAGCATCCACATTGTCCGGAACAGTGACCACGGCTTTCTCTGTTTGTTCAAGATTCTAACTCCAGTCGATAACGAATCGTATGTTTCTTTTGTCGTGATTGAGTTAGGGAGATTCAAAGGTGGCGAGGATGCCCACATGGTCAGAAAGGTAGAGGCCGTTCACGGGCTTTGTAAAGATGCGTTGCCCTGTTGACGGCTTTACTTTGGGGGACACATTGCTGGCTTGGTGCAGAAAGAGATAGTCAATGCGGATGCTTAGATTCGTCGCTGGGAAGGTAAAGCCCGCATCCAATGACTTCATCGCGTCAGCGTAACCGGGCGTTTGCGAAGGCTGGTTGGGAGTTAGCATGGCTTTCACAGGGGCTGCATCTGGAGACGCGTTAAAGTCACCTCCCACCAAGGTGAGGTGGGCCTGACGCTGAGAGTCGGCCAGCCATTGCTTGAGGGCTTCCACTTGTTGAACTCTCCAGGCCTCATGCTCCCGACGAAACGATAGGTGGGTGCTGGCAAATGAAAGGATACCAACCGGAGACGCGGCTCTTACCCACAATGCCTTGCGGGGAAAGGATCCGGACGGTCGCTGGCCTTGAGGTGGAAGCTCCGTTTCAGCTTGCTCCAAGATCGGAAGACGACTGAGTAGACCCAACCCTTCCTGGAACGATTGACCGTCGTGGGTTGCTGTGTGAGTGGAAGAGAAGAAGGCTTTGTAGCCCGTCACTCCTTGTTGTTGGAGGTGCACTCGGAGTTGCTCGGCTGTGTTGGTGCTGCCGGCTGTTTGAGCCTGACAGACTTCTTGGAGAGCGACGATGTCAGGCTGAAGCTGTGCCAGGGACTTGGCGATCTCCTTCATCCGCGTTTGTGGTTGCTCGACCTGACAGTGCAGGTTGTACGACACGACCTTCACCTGCGAACCGGGCTTCACCACAACCAGAGTGCCCATCTCTTCCAGGGTTGCACCGTCTGAGCTACCTTTGCGGTTGTAATCGTTGCGGTCGCCTAGCTTCCAAGGTCCATTATTGATGGCGTAACGGTAGGTGTAGCGGTACCAACCGGGTGTGGCGATTTGAAGCTTGCCTTGAAACTCGTAGTTGTTGCTGTTGAGTCCGGCGCGCTTGTGAAAGGTGACGTTGGAACTCCAAGTCCAGGCGCCGGGAAACTGCGCGGGGTCTTTGTCGATGGGTCCGTAGCCAAGCTGAGCCTGAATGGAAGGTGCCGGGTGGTTGCTGCCTGAGTCGGTGATGCCTTTGGCGTAGACCTGTCCATAGATGGTTGCCGTTGCTTGGTTCGGCGATGTTGTCAGAACGGGAGGCCACTGCAAGCTGGCCCAATCTACCGAAGGACCTGTTCGTTCCGGTTGGGGCAGCTCCGGTCCTTCATTTTCCTGTATGGGACCATCGTCTCCGTGGGCAGGGAGCTTTTCTTGTGCGGGTTCAAGCTCCGGTGTGGGCTCCGATGCATCAACGCTTTCCACCGAAGGTTCTTGTGTTGGCTCTTCGTTGGCTGCTGCCTCTGGACCTGACTCCGGTACCTGTGGAGGCTCTTGGATTGTTTCGGCCTGGGTTTCTTGGGAGCCTTCCGGCAGCACCGGGCGGCTACAGCCTAGCGTGCTATGAAACAAGCAAAGTCCAAGCGCAAAACAGCCGAAGACGACAAGTCTGATGCGATAGCTGTTAGCGGAAGGTGTCTTGGACAATGTCATTGTTTCCATCGGGGGAGGCTGTGTGTTCACGATTGGCTCCCGGCTCCCAGAATGTGCCGTGAAAGTTGCGAACCATCAATTTGTATTCAAAGTGAACGCCAGATGGGATGTCCAGGTCAACCTTCCAGTTGGGCCAGTCGGACGGGTCGAGCCTGATGGCTTTCTTGGAGTTCCACTCTCCCAACTCGGGGATGTTGCCCACAAGATAGACGCTATCTCCAGGATAGGTGTGTGGGTGGTGAACCGAAAACGTCATGGGAGTTTGGGGTGCGTTCTCCCTGTCGAAGTCTTCGTCGTAGTGGGCGCGAAGGTTGGTCACCTCTCCCAGGTATTGTTGGGCCACACCTTTGTCACGAACAAGGACCAAGTCGTCGTCGGAGACCTGGCTTCCTGAGTACCAGTTGTAGGCCCCTGTGAGCGTGGTGGTTCCGTCTATGACTGCGAATTTGTGGTGCATCGCAGCGTATTTGTTGTTGTTGTAATTGGTGTGGATCTTAACCGTCTCAATGCCTTTGGAGGCGAGGAACTCATCGGTCAGGTCGTTGGCTGTGGTGCGGCCGTAATACTCCCCTGCGTCGGCGATGTTTTCTTCCAACAGGACTGTGACCTTCACGCCGCGGCCTTGGGCTTTGACGAGGGCGTCCAGCACGTCTTTTTGTTGGTTGCCGTCTTGGAATGTGAGAGAGCGAAGGGTGAACATCGAGATGGTGATGTTGTCTTGGGCTTTCTCCAACTCGTCGTAAATCAACTTGGGGACATTGTGTTGTTTGGAGTAGAACACATTGATTTTGCTGGTCGGGTCGATGGGCCGTTCGGTGCGAAGGCCGCCGCCGATATCGCTGAACATGTCCTCGTACACAGACGCGACTTCCGGTGAGCGAATCACCATCATGTTTTCGCTGTTGTCTTCGGCAGAACGAGTCTCCCAGTTGTAGGACCCTGTGGTCACCACTTTGCCGTCAAACACCGCAAACTTCGTATGGTTGGAGCCAAACTTTTCAGGGTTGACGACGCCAACAACTTCCACTCCTGCTTTCTGCAAGCGCTGGTATTGTTCCTGGTAGTGTTTCTCCGGTGTCATTTGATGGGCGGCGCTGAGCAGCTTCACTTCCACGCCGGCTTGGTGGGCTTCGATGAGTTTGTCTGCGATGCGTTTGTCGTTGATGTTAAACACGGAAGCATGGATGGTGTGTCGACCGTTGGGGTCGTCCCGTTGAGCCTGAATCACCTTGTCGATCTCTGCCATCACAACGCGCTCTGGGTTGTCGTAGGGTGCAAAGTACACTTCCACTGGTGGCAGTGTGTCTTTGAAGGAGAGCGACGTCCCTTTCTTCCCGGCGGTGTCTATCTCGTGTGACCCGAAGTCATCGTTGGCACCGCTTACTTGGAGAGAGCCTTGCTTGCTGGCTGGGGTTGCAAGGTCACTGTAATCTGCCAGCCTGTAGGCATGCTCAGAGACACAAAGGTCGCGGAGATGGTCACCATCGGTGTCGGCCTGTACCAAATACGAGACATCCACATGCTTGATTTTGCCGTGTGGACCGCTGTTGGGGAACAATCGGATGTCGTCCGTGCCCCAGCGCTCTTTGCCGTTGGGTAGCTTGCCTTTGTACTTGGGTCGATACAAAAACTCTTCCACTGCGCCGTTCTCACGGGTGACAGAGACCTTGACTGCCATACGTTTGTGAAATTCGTAGTTGCTGACCTCAAAGTCGAGGTAGCCTCCCACGACATCGTGGCCTTGTGGTCCGTCGGTCGCAGACCAGAACCCATGGTCCAGCGGCTTCATGTAGTCTTCGGCCGGGCGGCCGGGAATTTGCACGGACGATGAAACCTTGGAGATGCCTGTTGTGGAACCGACTTCAAAGCGGTGTTGAATGTCACCCGTTTCGTCGATGCCATCGATGCCATGGACGTCTTGAACGTCATTGACGGCTGTGGAAGCTTGTGGTTCGTGTGCGGAAGATAGCGGCTGTCCGGAATTAACCGGCGCGTTGCCAATACGTGAAGGAGCCATCCGTGTTGTTCTCCCTGCCCTCCGTGGTGGAGGCTGGCTGGTGAAGTCGTGTTGAAGTTCGTTAGAACTCGTCTGTTCGAACCATACGACTGGGGTCGCCGTCAGGCGTCGTGAACCGTTTGTCAGCGGGGTCGACGATCAGGAAGCCGTTTTGGTCAGGGTCCCAACCGATCGTACCGTCCGGGTTCTTCTTCACGATCTTGTACGAGAACTGTGTTCCAAAGGGGAGGTCCAGAGAGCCGCCCGACTCCCAAAAGGGATAGCGGCCAGGTTTGGTGTTGAGCTTGAGTCCAGGGCCTTCGCTGGTCCAGTTGCCAAGGGAGGGATGGTCGCCTGTGATGTACACGTCTTGGCCCATGAAGGTGTGAGCCATCACGGAAAAATCGACAGTCACTCTGGGCCAGTTGGGGTTGCTGGAGAGGCGATGGATTAACTCTTCAGCTCCCGGCTCGTCGGGGTTTTGCGGAGCGTATTTGCGCAAAATGTGGAGGAAGTTGCCGAGGTAACGACGACCGGTCATGTTGTCATCTAGCTTTTCACTATTGATGAACAAGAATGACTCCTCGTTTTGGTCTTTCTTGTCGGGCTTGTGAGAGCCCAACGCCGCCTTGGTCCAGTTCCCTGTGTCGGTGATTACCTTGGTGTTGGTTAGGCCAAACACCGCAGACTTCGCGTGCATCGCGTTAAACTTGCCCGACGTGTTGATGGCTTCGTAGACAGGAATGCCTGCGTCGCGGAGATTGTCGTCGGTCCAGTCGTCCCAGAAGACCTTGTTGCCGTCCGCGTCAACGCCGTCTGATTGTTTGCGGTCTGTCACAACGACCACTTCTACGCCCCGGTCTTTGGCGGCTTTGAGCTTCTTGACGAGGTTGGTGCGTTCGGTCGGTGTGGTCAGGTTGCGCAGCGAGAAGACGCTCAGGAAGATGGCCTCTTGTTCCTGGTCGATCCACTCAAAGATCTGGTCGGTCACTCGTTTGCCTTCCACCGGTGCTCCCGTAAACATCGGGTTGATCGCAGCGTCAGGGTCAAAGGAGTTGGTGATGGTTTTGTCATCGCGGACGGCTTCGTACATCTCAATGTAGCGGTCCACTACATCCGGATCTGAAATCAAGCTTAAGTTCTCGTCGTTGTTGACTGCGCTTTCTCCTGGATTCATTGAGCCTGTGAGGAGCTTCTTTACGGTCTGTCCTGTCTCGGGATCGGGGTAGGTGATGATGCGACTCTTGAGGTGCATCAGGTTGTCGTTCTTGATACCGATCAGGTCGGTGGTCTTGCGCTCTTCAGGTGAGAGCTTGGTGTGATCTGCTTCAAAGCTAAATCCATTGCCTTGAAGAAACTCGTCGGCCACGTTCCAGTACTTTTCGGGGTCAAGTTGGTGGTCTTCAATCAGGATCTGAACGTCAACACCAGACTTGTCCGCTTCCACCAATTTTTCCAGGATCTCACGGCTTGAGATGTTGTACACCGCGTAACGGATTTGGAACGGGTTTTCACCATCAGCGTAGGTGGCCGGATCGGCTTTGCGTGCAGCAATCACTTCATCCAATAGGCCCAACTCAACCTTTCGCGTGTCGTCGTACGGAGCAAAGAAGGTCTCCAAGACTTCACTGGTGGACGCTGGCTGAGTATCTACACCAAGACTGCTCGCCATGTCCGAAGACAGCTCCACTGGAGCAGGGCTGCTTGGGGTTGCTACCTCGACGTTGGTTGCCGTTGTGTTGGTCGTGGCTGTCGAAGGTTGGGGCGGAGCCATAGGTCGGTTGTTGTTGATCCGAGATGGCATTGAAGTCTCCTGTATGACGCGGTGGTGAGCAGCGTCCTAGAGCGGCGCAAGAAGGCCTGCCCTTGGGTTGTAAGGCGAAAGGATGTTTGTTGCATAATTGTCGAGTTAAGTCAATGGCTTGGTTGTGGTTGGGTGTGGTCATTGGCCGTTGGTTTAGTGATATAGGCCAGGGTCCGCAGATTGTACAGATTGCGCAGACAAACTTATCCAGCGTCAGACGGAGCCTTGTGGGGACAAGAACAGTATCAGTGTTTGCAAGAACAGAGTGCCCACGCATGTGGGTACTTCTCCCTTGCCTATATCCTTTATGGATAGCGGAGTTCTTTATTGCTCGGCGTCAAACCACATGCGAAGGCCGTATCGTATTCTCGGATGTCGCCACGTTAATCCACATGGGAAGGGTGTTCGTGCAATGTGACGTTGAGTTCCTCGATGGTTCCATCGAGGATTTGTTCGATGCTTTGGGGTGATACGCCGGTTGCGCAGTAGCCACCGCTGAACGTGATGGTTTCGTCGTATCCGCTGAATCCACCGGCATAGTAAGGAGGAAAGAGCACTGAAGCTGTGAGGAAGGCTTGCGGTATGGGTCCCGTTCCCAGGTCGATTTGTGTGGGGTCGATGCGTCCCATGTTGGTTAAGGTGGGTGGCAGGATTCGGCGGATGATAGGCATGGTCGTGCGAATCAAAAAGCGAATCATTTTGGCCGGGAGCACATTGAGAAGGGTGCCTGCAAGCAACAGCTCACCGGTGCCAATCATGTTGGGTTTGAAGTGGTTCATTTGGTCACGGACCAGTTGAACGGTCTCGGCGAGAGTGTCTCCCAAAGGTTGCTTGAAGTGGGGGTAGACAAAGTTGGACAAGCAGAATATGCGTTCCGGAGCCTGGAACAAATAGCGCCGCAGGTCCACCGTGTTTTGCATCCTGTGAGGCCCCCACTCGGGTGTGTCGTGGAGTCGGTGAAGGGTTCTCATGTAGGCGGCAATGATGAGGTCGTTGAGTGTTGCATTGAGGCTTCGTGCGTAGGCCTTCATCTCTCGGAATTGGGGCGGTTCGATGTGTCGCAAGGTGTACAAATGTTGCTCTCGAGGGCCTTGTTGCGTTGGGATATTCCAATACTTCATAGGGACAAACAAACGCCAAGTGTCACGAATGTAATTGCCTACCGATTGGAAGATCTGCTTCCAAGTGAACAACTTGAGGAGTTGGACCATGCTACGATTTCCCGTAAGCATCGGAGTTACTTGCAGGTCAGGCTGAGTGCCAAGGGCGCGGTAGTAGGAAGCCAACAGATAAACGTATTGCTTGGTGGCAGCGGCGTCTGCGATCAGGTGACTGAGTTTGACCACAATCGTGTCCGTTTCCTCTCTTAAAATATGGACGTGGACCAACGGGTCGGTGGCTGGGTTAAGGTCGCGGACAAGGAAGCGTTGAAGCGCGGCGTCCTTGTCTTGGGTGTGCTCAACTGAGCAGATAATGGCTTGGTCGAGGTCGTCTCTTCGTCGCCAGCTTGGGTTCCAGCCGCGTTCGTGGAGATAGCATCCCAAAATAGGTTCACGGTCCATCGTTAGTCGTACGGCCCGTGCCATGCGTTCGGGATTGACGCGTCCTTCCAACTTCATCACACAGTGGAGTTGGAGATCCCCCATATCCCGCATGATCCAGACCACGCGGTCGCCATCTGTCGTTGGATACTTGTAAGGGATCGGTGACCTCGTGGAGGAGCGAGACGATAGCTCACATTGCGAAACAACTTCACAGTCAGGATGGGGCAACAGAGCATACGTGCGGCTGTTTGTCGTAACCATAATTCACTCCTTTGGTGGGAGACTTTGTTGTGCCCGATCCTGAGTAAACATGCAACTTCAATTCCCAAATTGCTCCCCCAAGTCTGTCTGGATATGATAGCTTGAGGTGGTTTCACTGGTAACCCTGAGGTTCTACCCACTCTTCGTCACAAGGAACGGATGTGTCGCAGCAACCCAAAGAACAATCTCTCCCCAATGGGCTTTCGTTGTCATGGTCAGGAAAGGAAGGGGTTTTGCGAGCGTTTGCAGAGCGTACTCCTGCAGGAAAGCCTGCGCTTGTCGAACGGTATGGGTTCAAGGAACCCGATGGTCGTTTGTTTTGGGGAGACAACCTGGCTGTCATGGATGCGCTGCTTGCCCAAGAGGCCGAATCCTTTGACCTGATCTACATCGACCCACCGTTTGCGACAGGGGACGACTTCTCTGTAAAGTTGTCTGTGGGAGAGAAAGGGAAGCGACCGAAACATCCGGCCTCTTGGTCGGATGTTCAAGCGTATCATGACAAATGGGAAGGAGCCTCCTTTTGGTCCATGATGTACGCACGTTTGTTGCGGGTGCATGGGTTGCTCTCACCAACAGGAACTTTGTTTTTACACTGTGACCATCGGACCGATTGGGTTCTTCGAGGGATGTTGGAAGAGATCTTTGGTGCCGGGCAGGTGATTAACCAGATCGTCTGGCACTACACAGGGGGAGGGCGAAGCAAACGTCGTATCTCTCGGAAGTATGACACCATCTTTTGGGTGGCGAAGGGTCCGTCTTGGACATTCCATCTCGATGAAATTCGCGTTCCTTACAAAGCGTCGAGTGGCTTTGCGAAAGGTGGGATCACTTCAGCCGCTGGGAAAAAATACATGCCGCATCCCGATGGTACTCCCGTGGACGATGTCTGGGACATTCCGATTGTAAACCCGATGTCGCGGGAGCGTTGGGATTATCCTACGCAAAAACCTGAGCGACTGCTGGAGCGGATCCTTCGTTTGGCCTCCAGCCCTGGAGACAAGGTCGCGGACTTCTTTTGTGGCTCAGGAACCACGCTCGCTGTCGCCCAATCTTTAGGACGTCGTTGGGTCGGTTGTGACCAGGGGCATTGGTCGATGCATACCCTTCGCAAGCGCCTTCTTTGTCGTGAAGAGCCGGCTTCGTTGGAAGTCTATCGTGTACAGCAAACAACAACTCCGACAGGCCCCTTAAAGGTGGTTGCCAAGCTTTCCGAGAGAGATGGCTCGTTCCAGGTGTCCTTGGAACATGTGGAATGGGTGGGTCCAACGGCTCTACCGGACGATGTTTTGGCTTTGGTGCAGGCTCCTTTGGATCTTGTGGATGCGTGGACAGTGGGTTCCACTCCCAACGAAGGGATTTTTCAGGGGGATTGGTATGCTGGACGAACCCGAGATGACAGGACGTTGTCTCCGGAGACTCCTTGGTTTGCAGTATGGGAAGGCTCTGAGGTTTGTGTGCGTGTGTATGACCTCCTCGGTGGTTGCACAGAAGTTGTGCTACCCTTGAAGTGAAGAACAAAGGGCATCTGCAGGAACGGATTCACCGGAGAGTTTGGTTGTGATTGAAGTGCAAGGAACGTTGGAGCCCACGTCGGATTCGTCCCAGTGTCCGGCCTGTCAGCAACCAAGGGCGGCTGGAGATGCTCTTTGTCCGTACTGTGGTGTTGTCTACGCCCGTTACAAGCCGCGCAGTGAAAGGATTGTCCAACGAAGCCAGGCTTCGCAACCTCAACGAGAAGATTCTCCGAAGTCGGAACGTTCTGCGTCTGGGGCATCCTCCGGCGGTCGTCGGGTGTATCTCTCCGACGCAAAGTTAGAGTCCTTCTTGATTTACGCTGCTGAGGCGTTGGAGGCTGGGTTGACCTTCCAGCAGTTCACCCAAGGCCCCTTTCTGACGACGCTTCCGTCGCGATTGCAAAGCCAGTTCAAGGCATTTGGGAAGAAGGGAATGTCATTGCCGCACGCCTTGGAGGCTGTCTCGTTGTTGGAGGCTTCCGCGATTGCTTTGTTGCAGATAGGCGAGACGCAGGGGAAGCTACCGGCTAGCTTGCGAGTGGTCGCCAAACGCGTTGAGTTGCGACGACGAAACCGGCGGGCGTTGCTGGGGAAGTTGTCCTATCCTGTGCTGTTGGTTCTGGTCCATATCCTGGTAAACCCCCTTGCCATTCTAATCATGCAGGGTCCCAAACCTTACATCGCTGCGGTGATGCGTCCTCTTCTGTATATGGGGGCTGCTGCGTTTCTGGTGTTTTGGTGGATTCCACGGATCAACCCCAACCATGTGGGGCTTCGGTTTCTTCGGACCGCCGGTGCGTATCTACCGTTTTTCAGTACAGTGCGAAGGTACAACGCTTTGGCTGTGTTTACCGAGACCATGGGGTCGTGTCTTCAAGCTGGTTTGCAACTTCGGACCTCTTTGAAGATGTCTTGTTCTGCTACTTACCATCCGGCGTTTGAGAACAAAGCTTCCATGTTGTTGGAGTCGATACAGCAAGGCAGCACGTTGGCTGAAGCCTTGGAGTCGATTCGTGCCATTCCCAGGGACACTCTTGCGATGATCGCTCAGGGTGAGCTTGTTGGGAGTCTGGACCAGGTGTTGCTGCGACTGGGACAATCCTACACAGAGAAACATCGGGCCGCGCTGAACGGCAGCATCATTGCTATCGGACTTCTCGCAACGGTCGCTATCTTTGGCTATTTGATTCTTTCGATTGTTTCGCAGTGGAAGAGTCAGGTGGGAACATTGGAAGGACAATTGAAAGACGTTTTTAAGCAATTCCAACATCTCACAAAGTAAGTGTTTGCAACGTAGGTTTTTGCTATTCGTCTGTTTCGAGAGACTGCAGGTACTCTTCCCATTCAACGGGCAACATGTACTTCTTCTTGTTGTTGCATTCTTTGCAGCAGGTCACGACGTTGTTGCGGCTGGTCTTTCCGCCACGGACAATGGGGACGATGTGGTCCATGGTGAGCTCTTTGGGGTGGACACGCTCTTTGCAGTAATAGCATTGTCCTTTGCCTTTGAGGTTCTTGAACCACTGTGAACGTCGCATCTCCCGAGCTTTGGAGCGTTCGCGCTTAATATGCTCCTCATCTGCTGGGAAAAAGAAAGTCTCCATGTTGAAGTCGCTCATACCGAACTGCCTTGTGTTGTGAGTGCTGAGGAAGAACCCTTGGCTCAATCCAAAGAGACTATAAGCGTCTTTGTCTGGAATGCAACCGAAAGAAGGTATCGCTTCATTGTAGGGAGAGTTTCACACCCACGGTGGGAAGGGATGGTGGCAGGGTTATTTCTGGAGGAGGATGGCGTTGCCTTTGGTTTGGACCTTTGTGCCGGTCAGGGTAAGCTCTTGAAGTTCGCTACCCATCAACGCAAAGATTTGGTCGCCGAGGAAGATGGGGCGGGTGTTACCGTACCAGTCGACGCAGGAGGTCTCGCACTGACCCTCTGAGGCTGGTGAGGAAGAAGCTGCTCCTAGCAAGGAGAGCTTGCCTGCAGAGGTGGAGCGGAAAAAGGCAATGTTGGAGACGCCTCTGCCGTACCATCGACTGCCCTGTCCATTGGGGTTGACGACGGGAAGTCCAAACACGCCACCGTCTTTGCTGGGCTTGAAGAAGAACCCATGGCTTCGGGTTTCTCCTTCTTGTACGGCTTGCAATCGCAGGCTGGGTTCAAGCTTGGTGGTTTTGCCCAGCTTGAGGATATCCAACTGCATGGTTCCGTTGTAGGTTCCGACAAGAAGTGCACCCACTCCAGGCATCGCTTCGATTCGGGTGAGCGGAGCGTTTCGTCGGGAGATCTCAGGTGTTCCACCATGGATGTGAGCAGCGATGAAGTTGTAGCTGCTCTTGTCCGCGTCGTGGTTGTAGTAGTCGGCGAGGAACCAGCCATCCACATAACGGATCTTTCCGATGGTCAGATAGACGTAGTTCTCCGAGAGCACTCGATGGTTGGTTTCGTCCCATGTCTGCTGGCCGGATTGGTTGAATTGATCCAGGCTCAGGTGGAGAAGCTCAAGGTGCTCGTGCTTCTTGAGAATGCCTTCTTTCCGAGTCACCATGACATACAGGTTGCCGTCTTTTTCTTTGAACGCAAACTGATTGCGAACCTTTCCACGGGCTGCGTGTACCGAGGCGCTTAAGGTCTTCATGTTGAAGCTGTAGACATAGGGAAGCGACCACAGATAGATGCTTGACGGAGAAACGTAAAACTCTCGGCTGTATTCGCCCAACAAAGACTTTGCCTTGCAGTTGAATTCGCCGCTGGTTGGCAAGTCACAGCTGACGACCGTGTGGAAGGTTGGATGATTCGGCTTTTGTACAGGTCGGATCACTTCCTTCCATGTAAACATGGGCTTGATGGCAGAGAAGGTCTGTCCTTCTTTGTGAGTAAGGAAGTAGGGGATTGTCAGCTTGTGCCTACGGAAGGACCAGATTCCATTGCCGTTCGAGATCCATCGGAACGCAGAGAAGGGCATATAAAAGATGAGCTTCCCGTTCACCAAACGACTCGTGTAGTTTTCGGAGCTGTAATAGTCATGCGATTGCAAGAACAGGGTCTTTTTGCGAACCAGCTTGCCTTGTTGGAGAAGGAACGAGCTTACCTCTGTGGCCCCACGAATCCAGTCATAGCTGGCTTGGTCGGCTCCGTCCACACGGGTGATGTAGCGATAGCCAATCACGTAGATGGTGTTGCCTTTGACGAGCATCTCGTCGTACCACACGTTGCGATTCAGGTCTTCGCTGGGAGCCACTCGAATCGAATCCGTTTGTTGACGGACTCCAGCACCACGGACTTTTACCGCATACAGCCGTCCTTTGCGCAGCACCAGCAGGTGGTCGCCGATATTTTTGACGATGTCTCCTTCGTCGACGCCTTGCTCCTGGTTGTTGGTAATGGTTTCATTTCTTGAGCTAGACTTGTTGTTGTCGCTTTGGCTGGCTGTTTGACCCAATGTGCCTGGGACCATGGAGTTGGCGTTGTTCTGCTGGAACAAAAAGCCAAGATGATTCATATAGCCTTGAAAGTCAGCTTCGGACTCAAACTTCCCCATCTTCCCGTCTTCAAAGGATGGTGCACCGCAACCTCCCACCAACAACCCACCCAAACACATCAACGAACTTACAAGAATACGTTTGTACCATACGTTCATAACAACACTCCTTCTTTCATGACAGAAGGTATGTTGAGCAAACGCAGTACCAGAAACTGGCGCTGGGCTTGATAGGTTTATTCTTTCAATGTGTTAGGTTTGTTGCTGCGCTGGTGTGTCTTCCATCGGAAGAGCGTCAGCCCTTGGATCTTTGAAGTCTGGATACGGAGGTTTCAGATTTTTGAGGTGAAGGGAAGAGCGCAAAGGTTGTCGCGGTTTAGCCTTTGATGGCGAAGATACCGTCGATCTCAACAGAGGTGTTTCGGGGAAGGGAGGGGGCACCCACAGCGAAACGAGCGTGACGACCGGCTTCTCCCAATACCTCAACCATCAGGTCGGAGGCTCCATTGATGACTTCCGGGTGGGATTTGTAATCGGGCGTGGACTGAACAAAGCCGCCTAGCTTGATCACACATTCAACCCGATCCAGATCTCCGTCACAGGCGACTTTGAGCTGGGCGAGCAAGTTTACGGCACACCATTTGGCAGCTTCGTATCCTTCCTCTTGGGTGACATCTTTTCCAACAATGCCAGGGTACAAGAGGTTACCGTCTTGTTTGGGAAGTTGCCCTGAAATGTACACAATGTTCTGAACTACACGAAACGGGATGTAGTTCGCGGCTGGAGCAGCAGGCGTAGGCAGAGTGATGCCCATTTCGGCGAGTCGTTGTTCTACTTGGCTCATGTCTGTGTCTCTTTGTGTAGGGATGATTCAAATCTGTCGGATGTTGCGCGAGGCTATGGTGCTGAGGTTTGTGGTGCTACCTCCATCATGGAGGGCAAACGGAACCATTGTTGTATCACGTTTTCGGCCGGTTTGCCGATGGGGTTGTAGTCGTAGCGGGGCCGCTTTTCGGGTGAGGTGTAAAAGCGCCACAAGAACATCCCTTCGAACCATGGCTGCTCCGAAAAGGTTTCAAACAAGACCTGGTAACAGTCCGCCTGATGATCCAACGAAAGGGGGCGGCTCAAGTCATCTTGCCACTTCCAGGGGTAGCGTGCTGCGTCGTGGAATGCGGTGTAGCCCACTTCGGTGAACAGGATGGGCTTGTTGTACTGTTGGGAGAGCGACTTCAAGTCATTCAGGATGGGGGTCCATTGGGTTCGTATCTCTTCGGGTGTGGCGTTGGGCTCAACGTTTAATTCAAAGTAGGCCCCAATTCCAATGGTATCGAGGGTATCCCAAAAGGTAACGGCCTTGTACTCTTCGTACCAGTTGGCCGAGTAGGTGAGCTTGCCCTTGTAAACTTTACGGACCGAGGCAATCATCTTTCTCCAACGATCCGGGTGTTCCTTCACCAACGTCAGGTACTCCAGGCCCAGCCCAAACATCTCGACCTTCTCTTCTTCGCAAAACTTGGCCCAAAACAAGAGCATCGCTTCGTAGTTTGCGAAGAACTTGTCTGTGTGGTCTGTGGTCAGCATTTGGATGTCGGCGCGGAATGGAAACGGAGGTTTGAAGAAAGAGGGCGATTCGATGCGTGGCAGCAACAAGATGCGCATGTTTTGTTGTTTGGCCCAGCGGACAAAGGTGCGGTACGAATCCACTTCTTTGCCGTATGACATCTCCGGTCGAAAGATATCAGGCATCATCACTTCAGGTCCCAGCGCGACCCATTGAATGCCCAAGCCTGTCATCTTCTCGACGGCTGAGCGTGTGGGCTGTGAAAGAATCTCTCCCACATCGTTTTTGGCGAGCCAACCTCCACGGACCATGCGCTTGGGGAGCGTCGATTCTCCTGTTCCAGGCGCACCACATCCGACCAGAGCCAGCCATCCCAGCACCAACAATCCAAGGTATAGGGTTCGGTCAGCAGAACGACCGAAGGGTAGGGAATACGTTGTCACGAACCTCAACCTTTGTTACCAACCCATCATCAAACAATACAATACAGGTCTCGATGCTTCATACCCGTTCTTGGTAGTAGAGATACTATCTACAAGGAGTGGAGACAACCCTGCGATTGAGAACTCTTCCAACAAGGTGCAAATTCTGTAGGAGAGTAGTGGGGGAAGACAATGTTGGTTACATCGGTTATGACTCATGCTTTCAGATTTATGGAGAGAAAGGAAATGTTGGCATGATGCGGATGGGTGGATACTATTTGGGCTGTCCTGTGTGGAGCAACAAGGAGTGGGCTGGCAGTTTGCTGACTCGGAAGGCAAGGCCGCCTGAGTTTCTTCAACAATACGCTTCTGTCTTCAATACCGTGGAAGGCAACACCACCTTCTACGCGCTCCCCAAACCAGAGACAGTTGCAAAGTGGCTGGCCGACACCCCACCTTACTTTCGTTTTTGCCTCAAGTTTCCTCGGACAATTAGCCATGACAAGCGTTTACAGTTTGCCGAAGAGGAAACACGGTACTTCTTTCATCTGTTTGAACCTTTGGCATCTCGGTTGGGGCCTTTGTTCTTGCAACTCCCTCCTTCGTTTGGTCCGCGAGAGCTTCCCGCCCTTGAGGCATTTTTGGATCAAAGTCCCCGGCAGTATCGATACGCTGTGGAGGTTCGTCACATTGATTTCTTCACTCGTCCAGGACCTGAGAACGCTCTCAACGCGATGTTGGCAGAGCGGGACATCGATCGGGTGATCTTTGACAGCCGGGGTGTGCACAGTGCAACACCTGGATTCAGCGAGGCGGTTGTGAAAGCCCAAGACCGCAAACCCAACCTTCCCATTCGTACGGTCGCGCTGGCAAAACATCCGATGGTTCGGTACATCTCCCATCCTTCTTTGGAGGAAAACCGCGAGCATTTCCGCTACTGGGCTCAAACGGTTGCGACCTGGATGGACCAAGGTCGCGAACCCTATGTGTTCATCCATGTGCCCGATGACACATACGCGCCCTTGTTTGCGCGGGAGTTTCACAAGACCCTGCAACAGGTTAAGTTTCTACCCGATATGCCCGAGTGGCCCGGTGAAATGGAACCTCCACCTGCTGAGCAGCTTGCTCTGTTTTGAAGGTCTACGTGCTTTACTTGTTGAGCATCGCCAAAGCGAGGAGGACAAGGAGCACTCCCACAACACTCAATCCCACAGTCAATAGCAGCCGGAAGTTCTTTGGCTCTTTTTGGGCTTCCGGGTTCTTCTCTGTCTTTCGAGCAGGACGAAGTGGGGCTTCCTCTTTCGTGACAGCCTCGTGGAGGATCTTCTGAGCGCTAAGCTTGGGAAGCAAGTCGAAGTGCTGGAGGTTGTCGCGGAGAAGGGACCAGGCTTCTGAAAAGGGCATACGGCCCAACGTATGGACGGCCTGTAGCTGCAATGACTTCCAAGTCTCGGACTCTACTGGAGGATGAAGGAGGACTTGCTCCAGGAACTGGAGGGACTTCTTGTTGGGGAATGACCCCAACATCCAAACAGCATGGTGGCGAACATGATAAGGGTTGTCGGGGTTGTAAATCCGACCTTGAAGGAACCTTAAAACGTCGATGCCTTTGTGTTCGTAGAGGTAATGGAGCAGCCACTCTTCTTGCTCTGGTTCATGAGTGAAGTTGTTTTGCTCCAGAAGTTGCTTGAGCAGCAACCGCATTCTTGGGGTGTTGGAAGCTACGGCTTGTTGCAGCAAACGCCGACGCAAGCGAGCGTCCTGAAGGGTCGAGAGGCGCTGGAAAATGTAAGACTCTAAAAGAGTAGGGGCAAACTGGCAGCAAAGGGAGAAGCAAAACTCTTGGGTTTCTAGATCGGGCAGGGTGTCGAGAGTCGATAACACCTTGCGTAGGGCAATCTCACAGTGATGCGGTGGCGCGTAGTATGAAATCAACAGGAGCAGCGCTACCTGTTGCTCTTGGGATGGAAGGTTTCGGATCTGTGGTAGTTGGAAGATACCAAACGGAAGGCTCTCTGTGCAAAGTTGGGCGAGCAGCTGTTGGCTGGAGTCTGCTCCAGGCTGCCTGGCTTGAGCAAAGAGAGCCTCCAGTCGCGACGGTTCCGTGACAAAGCTTTGGACGACAGTCTGCCAGGACTGACGATGGGGGGAAGGCTGCTCTTCGTTGCTGGTGTTAAGATCGCGGAGGAAACCCAAGAGGGTGTCTTCTTGGCCTTGTTCGTACAGGTGGTTCACACACTCCCGAACTACATGAAGGAGGTTGGATTGCTCGGGTGGAACACCGTCCGCCTCCACTCGCAAGAACAACGCATGCATCAAACGCTGCATGGAGTGTGTGTTGCTGGCGTGGAGCAAGGTCAAGGCCCAGTCTTGCTGCGGACCAGAGGGGTCGAGCAAGACCACAAGATGTTGGACCCACAAGCTGGGGGAAAGGTTGGAGAGCTGCTGGAACGTCAGCTGGGTAATCCGGTCAGTCACATCCTGGCTCGTTGCCTGATGACGGAGCGACTGAATCCGTCGATGAATGCCCCGAATGTCCTGAACGACATAACTTGCTTGTACGGCTTTGGGTCCTGACAAGCTGTTGGTTTCGAGCTGTCCGCTCAGGTGACTCTGGGCTGCAAACCATTGATGGAACGTGGAGAGCGCTTCTTTGGAGCGGAGCCAGCTTGGAAGGTCCATTCCGCCCAGGTCTGGCTGTGAGCCTCGTTGTGTTTGTTCCAACAAGGGCATCGGGGGGAGCGGAACCAGCCCTGATGGATCTTCCGGTAAGGGGCCAAAGCCGGATGGTGAACTTGGGCTCACTTGGTGGTCCAAAGAGTGGTACGACGAGTGTGAGCCGGAGCCAACCTGGGGTTGCGCGGTCAGGGAAGGCGATGAACTTGCGATCGCAGGCGTTGAAAACTCTGCCGCTTGCTCAGCGCCTTGTTCCTTGGGCGAAGTGATGATGGGCGAATTCGCATCAGACTTTGGCTCATGCTGGTTGATGCCGATGGAGGGCAAGAGAGCTTGCAACGTAGGTGAGGAGGGAATGTGCTCGTAGGAGCGATGGTCCTCAAACAAATTCGCGAACAGCTTGCCAAGGTCAGCTTGTGTGAGCGAAGTCGTGAAGGTCAGGTTCTGGATGTTGTGGTCCAGGAAGACGGAAGCGACTTCGTTTTGTTGCTCCGGTGTCAGGAAGTCTTCCAGCGAGGAGCCATTCACTTGTACGCTGTGTCCATCAAAGCGTAGCGACAACGGCCCATAGCTGCTCGTCAGGTTGGTGAGTTGCTGGTGAAGAAGATGCAAAGCCTTAGCCTGCATCGGGTGATCGGGCGGTTGATGCTTGTGAATGTGAAGGTTGCTTCGGATCTGACGAAGAAACGAACGCAGCTCGTCTGCGCTGGGCGACGTCGCAGCGATGGGGATGGTCATGGAGTTGGACATCAGCTCACCCCCCACGGTGTGCCGACAGAGACATCACGCGCTGCCCGCTCCACTCTGACGTGAGAAGGAGAGGTTTCCGTGGCTCTCTGAGGGCTTCGCAACACACGCGCCAGTCGATGAAGCAGTCGGGTCAGCGTGGAAGGGGACTCCAAGGACGGTGCGTCGTTTTGACGCAGCATCTCATTGGCTGCATGGAGCACTGTTTGGCCCCAGGGCTGTCGCGGGTCGAATGCCTCTTCTTGTTGAACAGGTGTGGGACTTTGTTGAATCGCCTGCTCCAAGGCTTGCAGCCACAACATCGGGGAAGGTGGGCGTTGCCCCGGTGACTTCAAGAGGCTGTGGTGTATGAGCACAAGGATCTTGAGGGGGTGCAGCCAGTCTGGATTTGCAGTATCCAAGGAGGGAGGGTAGGCAAACGCATGTTGTTGCAACTGATGGAGCAGAGTGTCTCCGGAGAAGAGGGGTTGGCCAGCCAACATTTCATACAGAAGGTTCCCCAGCGCGTACACGTCAGCGCGAGGGGTCAACTCATGGGCCATCCCGCGGAGCATCTCAGGGCAAGGAGCCAAGGGGAATGATGCGTGTCGGGCAAGCATCCACGGAACGGTTAACTCTGCAAACACGAGCGGACTGATTCCCATCGGGAGTAACTTGAGCTGGTGCAGCCCAGTCTCTGCATGGGACTTCCACTGCAAACTCGAAAGGCTCAGGTTTCGATGAGGAAAACCGCGTTGATGAATCCTATCCAGAGCGGGACAGAGCACCCGAAACAGCTCCAAGACTTCGTTGAGGCTGTAGTGTCTGCGTTGCAACGCTTGCTCTTGCAGGGTGGGTCCTTCGATGTATTCGTGTACAAGGTAGGCTCCCCAGGCAGGGTTGGCACCGTAGGCTAAGGTTTGTGCGATGTTGGGGTGTTGCAACGCGAGAAGTTGCTCGGCTTCCTTCTTGAATCGGAAGACATGTTGGTTGGTCACAAAGGAGAAAAACGGCATTTGACGGACAAGCGCAGGCTGTCCCGTGCTCTGGTCGTATGCGAGGTAGAGATTGTACCCAGCGTGAGAGGCGAGCTTTTCTTGGACGAGAAAGCGGTGATTCACGACCTGCTGAAGCAGCGCGTCCTGACTTCCTGAATACGAAGCAGCGTGGCTGCTGTGAGAACCCGTTGATGCTGACGGGTGAGGTTGCGGACCTATCGCATCTTGCGGAACCTCAGGCTTTTCTTCCTCCATCCACCAGGGGGTTTCTCCAGGCGTCATCGCATCCGGCAGAAACTCTATGGGTTCCATCGCAAGCGTTTTCATCGCGTCGGTCACTGGCGATGACCGTGTGACAGGTGTCGGCGGAGGGGCAGGAGTTGCAGGGGTCTCTGGTGCTACCCATTCTACAACAGGAGGCGGAAGCGGTGTGGGTGGTGGTAGCGGTACGGGAGTGATTGCCGACTGAGGAACTGGGACATGCTCCATGCTGGAAGGGAGGGCTTCCATCAAAGGCCAGTTGCTCTCTGGTGCGGTCCAGCCGGGCAAGTGAGGAGAGCTGATAGGCTGATCAAAGTCCAAGAGGTGGCTACCGGGCTCTATCTCCGTGGGCGGCGGGAGCTGACTGGACTCTAGTGGACCCAGTGGAGCGGGGGGGGTCGTGGGTGTTAAATCGATGTAATGCGGGGTTGGAATCGCATTCATCAACGAATCGGGTGGCAACACAGGTTGAGGCATGGACTTGAGCGGCTGCAACATACTTTGTGAGTACATGGGAGGCTCAAACGTTGCATTCGACGCTGGTGAACGAAGCGGTGGGGCTAGCCTGGGGATGGGTCCTGTGCCGCTTGGCGTTGGCATGTGGGGAGAAGGGACTCCTTGAAACTGACTGCGCTGCCATTGTTCATGAAGATGCTGGGCCAACCGTAGCTTGTCTCGGGTGAGAAAATCCATCATCACCAAGACCTGGAGAAGCTCTCCCCCTTGTTGCGCCTGGATCTGTGTCGCTTTCACAAGCTGTGTTGCTGTGATGTAGCCTTCGCGTACCAGATAGTTCAGGAGTGATTCTTGGTGTGTCATCATCCTAAGGTTGTTCCACGCTTGTCCATGACTTGTGCTGGGTGAGGTTCTGTTCCAGCTTTTATCTTTGCCATACTTCTCCGTGCAGGAGAAGTGACAAACCAGGTCCTTCGCTGTAGTTGCGAAGAATTACTCGGGTTTTTCACTACGCCGAAAGGGGTTCATCCCGTTTTTCTTGTACCGGATCATCGTGATCTCATTGCCCCGAGAGTTCCAGAAGACCTCATCCATCGAACTCAGAATCATGAGGATACCACGTCCACTTTCCTTAAATAAGTTTTCAGGCAGGGTCGGGTCAGGAAGCGACGAATAATCAAAGCCTTGGCCCTCATCCCGCACCACATACTTCACAGAGTTCCGGCTGATCTCATAGTGAATGTAAACGCGCCGGGCGCTGTAGGGAGTGATTTGGCGACGTCGCTCTGCTTCCTCTCGAAAGAGTTCAAAGCGCTGCTGCTTGAGCGACGAAGACACTTCCAGGTTGCCATGGAAAATGGCGTTGCTGATGGCTTCAACGAGCGCCATGTTGATGGAGAACAATTCGTTCTCTTCAAGAATCCCGAAGCTGGGCAAGTTTCGAGTCATGAACGCGACGATCTGGTTGATGTATTCGTAGTCGTTTTCAAGCTCTAACGTTCGGGATTCAAAGATTGAATTTTCCAGACAGTACACGCTGAACTTGGAGTCTTCGTTGAGCTGGATGACCCGGCTTAAGGTTTGGTTCAGGTGGGACGCTGTGAACGGTTGGGAGAGCAAGTCGCAAGCTCCCAGGCCAAACGAACGCAGCAGGGTGTCTTTCCTGGTGTCTGAAGAGAGAGCCACAAACGGCACATGAGCGTTGATGGTCTTCAGCGTTTGGAGCAGCGCATAGCCGTCCAGTCCTGGAAGATCCAGTCGTCCAAACACCCCTTCAATGGCGTTGTTTTTGAACAAGTCAAGCGCATCTTTGCCATTGTCCGCTTCGTACACAATGATGCTTTGCTTGGTGAGAAAGTCACGGATTGTGCTGCGTGTCTCTTCATTGTGGTCGGCGACCAGGATGTTCATGTGAGAACCCCTTTGAAAAGAACAAAGTGTGTGGAACCTGCCTGTTTTCCATTTTTTTGTGGGGCCCAGGTTCACCCTGGGTTCCAGCCTCGGCGAGAACAGGCAGTAATGGGTATACTCGGGCACGCCCATTGTAGCACTAAACGGTAGCCTCTGTCTCGAACTTCAATGGTGTCTGAGATTACGCGAAAACATCCGTCAATTCTTCGATGTCTTCCCCGCGTGCGATGGCGTTGAGGGTGGTTTGTGCGGCGCTCCACCACATGTACCAACACAACATGGAGATGAAGATCCCCAGGTAAGGGATCCAGTAGGCCAGTATCGCCGTCACAGCATAACGTTTGTTAACTGCCGGCCGACCCCATCTCTGGTATTGGCGAGGTGCGAGCTCGTTGATTCGCTCGGTCAGGCGAGAGTAGATGATCACTGACATCACAAGGTAGTAGAGAAACGCTACCAAGAACGCGATGAGTACAAGGACCGACATAAACTCGGTGGCTTCCTCCAGCGCAGTGACAAAGAGAACGCTCACGATGAACAAGCCAATCACCCCGCCCAATGGGTACAAGAGCAAGTGCGCCAGCACCTGATTCCCTGTCATATCGTTGTTTCGACGGGGAAGCTCCTTGTGCACAAGGTACAGCCAGACGATCTGGTACAAGCTGAAAGTCACAACATACAGAAGAAAACAAACGAGCTTGTTTCGGACCTTGGGCTGTCGTAGGGGAGGGTTCCAAGAGTAGGAGTGCCCACGGGATGAAGCTACTTCCTGGTTGGTATGGTCCGACTCTACGTCTGCGAAAGCATCAGAAGCTTTGTAAAAACCTTGTTGTTCTGCAGAGGATGGCATCGCTCGACCGAGGTCTTCCATTCGTTCATTCCACATGGAGGGGTTGATCTTCTGGGTACCCTCAAAGTAGTGGGATCGCGGTCCAAAGGCAACAGGCAGTACGGACAGCCTAAAGTTCATGTGGCTTGACCCCACATTTTCCCGGTGGTAGTGATGGGGGCCGTTGGACCCTGAGTTGGAGTCATCTCTGTATGCATGTGAAGGAGAACAGTTTGATCAAAGCCACAGCCCCCTCCAACATTGCTCTCGTCAAATACTGGGGAAAGAGGAATCGCGCACTCAACCTCCCCTTAACTTCGAGCCTCTCTTTGACCCTTCGTTCTTTGTGGTCGGAAGCAACTGTAGAGGAATCTTCTTCAGGACAGGACGAGTGGGAGATCACTGGAGATCCCAGCAAAGCCCAGCGTGTGTTGGAAGAAGCCAGGACCTTTACAGGAGACCGTCGGCCGCTACGCATCTCCATCGAAAACTTCTTTCCGTCGGGCGCAGGTCTAGCAAGCTCCGCTTCGTCGATGGCTGCGTTTGCCAAGGCTTTGGCGAAGTTCTTGGGAGAAGGCACCACATCTCTCGATGAGATGGCCCGTTGGTCTCGTCTTGGAAGTGGTTCCTCTGTTCGCTCTCTTCTTCCGGGCTATGTTCTTTGGGAAGCGGGTCGAGAGGCCGATGGCAGCGACTGCATCGTCTCCCAGGCGTTTCCTCCCGAACATTTCCCCCTGTCGCTCGTGGTTTGTGTCGTGAACGACAAGCCCAAGCCGATTGGCTCAACGGCCGCGATGGAACGTTGCCGCGACACATCGCCCAACTACCAGGCGTTTCACGACCGCAACTCGTTTGACCTGGAGCGAGCACTCTCGGCGATCAAGAACCGAAACTTGCAAGGGCTCGCTGACGTTGCGGAGTCCAACTGTCTGGCGATGCACGACGTGATGCACCAGGCCAACCCTCCTGTGAACTACTTCTTGGAGGGAACCCACAAGTCGATCTCTCTCACACGAGAGCTGCGTGCGAGTGGGGTGCCTTGCTTCTTCTCGATCGACGCCGGACCCAACGTTAAGATCTTCTGCCCTCCTGAGCATCACCAGTCTGTTGTCGATGCCTGCAACACTCTCACAGAGCTGGTTGATATCCTCGAAGACCCCTACAAGCCGCCGACTTCCTAAACAACCTGTTCGCTCTCTCTATGATGTTGCCTCGCCTTCTTTTTGTCCCTTGAAGACACTGTAAAGGTACCAAAAAGAAGGTAGCAGGATGGGTGTGCCCAAAAGCAGGACCCAAACCACCGGTTTAAGGACGCTGGGGGGAGCGGCAGAGTTCATCACCGTAAAGTCTGGGACGATCAAGTAGGGGAATTGAGAGAGACCCCAACCCCAAACAATGAAGGTGACTTGGGCCATCGCAAACAGACGCGCCCAACTGTACCGACGTTGCCAAAGCAAAACGAGAGTCCCGAGCGCGACCAATCCCACCACAATTTGGAAGGGGATGGACCAAGAGTGTTGCGTCAAACCTTTGTAGAGAACTGGTGCTCCCGTTTTGGCGAGGAACACACAGACCCAGGCCAACACGCCAACTGCAACCCCTGTCACCAGGGCTCGTCGGCGAAAGATCTCTTGGATCGTCTCGTCTTCGCTCTCTAAGGTGAGATACACCGCAGCCAAGAACGAAAAGACGAGCAAAATATAGAACCCAAGGAATACAGGAAAGACCCCCAACCATGGGGTGATGTACGCTTGCGCAAAGCTTGTGCCGGATGACGGTTCAAACATCGCAGGGCGGATCTTCCCCGAAACCACCGCACCCAGCGATATCCCCAGCATGATAGGGGTGACAAGGCTGGCGATGGAAAACATAAGGCTCCATTTGCGATGGATCGCGTCATGCTGCTCGTCGTAGGAGCGGAAGACAAAGGCTGAACCACGTAGAACAATGCCGAACAGCATTAAGGTGAGCGGAACATGCAATGCTGTGGACAGCATCGCAAACGCTTTGGGAAAGCACACAAACATCAAGACAATTACAAGGATCAGCCAGACATGGTTGGCTTCCCAGATCGGGGCAATGGCGTCTTTGATGACCGTCCGTTGGTCCTTGGCTGTGGAGCCTCGCGCAAAAAAATCCCAGACACCTCCGCCAAAGTCAGCGCCTCCGGTCAAGGCATAGGCAGTCAGTGCAATGACGACGAGTACACCAATCCAATGTTCCAGTTGCGTCAGCATCATGCACCTCCTTCTGCAGCGTTGGCTTCTGTGGTGGAGTTTGCACCTTCCGATGGGTGGTCATCGGCGAGCTGGGGAGTGGGCTCCTGAAAGACAATGCGTCGAAGAAGTTGAACCACTACGAACGACAAAAAGATGTATAGCGCTGTGAAGCCCAAGAACGGAACAACAAGCCCTGGCATCGGGCTTACCGCGTCTTTGGTCCTCATGATTCCGTAAATGATCCAGGGCTGTCGGCCAACCTCCGTGACCGTCCATCCTGCTTCTATCGCGAGCAGTCCCATCGGGCCTGAGGCCACAACCAACCACAGAAACCATCGCTGCAAGGGGAGTTCTTTCTTTCTCCAGGCCAGCCAACCTCCGAGCAATCCGACAAAGAGCATAAACATGCCTGCTCCCACCATCAATTGAAACGCGAGGTGGACAATCGCTACAGGGGGCCGGTTCTCTTTCTTGAACGCTTTCAACCCTTTTACTTCGGCGTTGAAATCACTGAAGGAGAGAAAACTTAGCATCTTGGGCAGCTCGATCGCGCAGCAGGTGGTCTCTGTTTTTTCATTCGGCCAGCCACCGATACGCAGGGGCGCTCCTTTTTCGGTGTTCCACTGGCCCTCCATCGCTGCCAACTTAGCCGGCTGGTACTTGGCTACAAACTTGGCGCTGATGTCACCGCTCACTAGCTGCAGCGGCATGCTGACGCCACCGACCAACAAGGCGATGGTGAACGCTTTGCGATGGAACGCGCTGCCGGGGTTTTTCAGCAACACGAAGGCGTGAATCGCTGCGACCGTGAAGCCTATCGCAACAAACGAGGCCAAGGTCATGTGCAGGCACATGCTGAACGATGCCTTGTTGAACATGGCTGCCCAGGGGTCGATCTTGCTGTACACCCCGTTCTTAAAGTGAAAGCCTGCCGGTGCGTTCATCCAGGCGTTGGCCATCACCACAAAGATGCCGGACAAGGCGCCGCTGATGGCGACCATAATCCCGGCATACCAATGGAGCTTGGGGGAGATTCGCTTCCAACCGTACAGGTAGATCCCGAGAAAAATAGCCTCTGTGAAGAACGCAAATCCTTCCAGTGAAAAGGGCATCCCAATGATCGGCCCGGCGTGCTTCATAAAGCCTGGCCAGAGCAGCCCCAGTTCAAAGGAGAGTACCGTTCCTGAGACCGCACCGACCGCAAACATGACCGCTGTACCTTTGGCCCAACGCTTCGCCAGGATCAGGTACGTTTCGTTCTGGGTGCGGAGCCACATGCCCTCTGCGATGACCATCAACAGAGGCATTCCAATACCAACAACGGCAAACGCAATGTGGAAAGCGAGGGACATCGCCATCTGTGAGCGCGCCGCGAGTAAATCTGTCATTCTACCCCTCCCGGTTTCTCGTTGGGGAACGAGCTTTGTATGTCGAAGGGTCTCACTGCTATCTTCCTTCAACAGAGTGTGGGACGGTGCACGCTCCAACAGCGCACAAGGTCCAATGTAGTGAATTCTTCGGTCAGGATCGACTCTTTCTTCGAAGCCCTGACGTTGCTCTTCGTCTCAATGCATCAACTGTGCCGGACCGTTTCAGGAAAAGAACTCGTGATTCTCACTGCAGAAATGAAGCGCAGGTGTGGAGCGTTTCGTTCCAACCGGCTGTTTCGGGCAGTGCAAGGTGTTGCTTCATATTGCAAGGCTGCAGCAAGCGAAGTGGAGGGACTTGGGGGCGTTGAGGCTCAAACCGTGCTAGTTTTATAGCTCAACGTTGGGAAGATCTCGTACTTCACCAATGACTTCCACGCCCAGGATTTGTGTGGCTTCCTCTTCGTCAAGCAAGGTCGGGTCAAGCAACTCTGCCACAGCGATCAGCAACGCCGACAGAGCCAACGCTGCAAACAAAGCTCCACCGAGGATCAAGACCTTCTTGGGAGCGATGGGATAGAGCGGCCGTGCGACAGGCTCGATCACCTGGACTCGCTGTGATGCGTCGTAGATATCCAATTCACGTTGCAGCAGCGATTGTTCGTGCAACGTCTGGACCTTGGCGTAGATGGTTCGGGCAATCTCTGCGTCACGTTTGAGCGCGTTGAGTTGTTGTTCTCGCAAAGGGAATTCGGCCAACTGTAGCTTCAAGGTGCTGAGCTGTGTCTTGTTTTCCTTGATTTGCCGCTCCAACACCTCAATCTTCAGGACGGTTTCCTGGTATCGCTCAAACAGAGAGCCTGAGGAGGTGCCGTCTTTGCTCCCACGTTTCCGAAAGTTGCTGGAGTCACGCATCGCCTTCTCCAACTGCTGCAACGTCCGGAGCTTCTTGAGCTTGTGCTCGGAGATGGACTTTTGCATCCGGCGAATCCGGCTGAGAGTACGTCGTACGAGGGGGTGACGGCTTGTGTAGCGGGATTGGTATCGCTTCAGCTTGAGCTTCAAGTTGAGCAGATCAAGGATCTCTTTTCGGAACCGAATGAGCGAGGGATCCAGCAGGTCGAGTTGACGGCGAAGGAAGTCTCGACGTCGACGAGCGGCGGATAGGTTGAGCTGATCTTGGAATAGCTTCTTGCGCAACGCCAGATAGTTATCGAGGTTGGCCTGGAAGGTTTGGGGCAACTCCAGGCTGTGCTTTCGCTTAAAGTTGGTGAGAGCCTCCTCGCTCTTTTGCAGTCGATCGCGCAATCGCTTGAGCTGACGTGACAAGAACGCGGAGGAGCGCTGGATCGCCTGTCGCTGCGGACGCATCGACTCTTTCATAAAGAGCTTGAGAAGATAGTTGAGGTGGTCTTCGCACTCTTGAGGGTCGCGTGCTCTGTATTCCAACTGAACCATTCCCTGGCCCATGTTCCAAATGCTCACCTGGCCTCGAACCCCTGAAGTCCACTCAAAGAGCTCTCGCTTATCTGTGAGTTCTTTGCCCTTTTTCTTGGCGATGTATTTGGCCAGTTGCCCCATGATCTTGTGGCTGTTGACCGTGTTGATCAAAATGTTGATGCGACGGTTAAGAGCGCGAGCGGACGAGCCCGTTCGGTACAACAGGTTGGACTGTGTTTTGGGTTCCTGCAACAAGAGCTTGGTGTACGAACGGTAGGTTCGCGGCAGGAGCTTGTACACAATGAATCCACCCGGTGCCAGAATCAGCATCGGGATGATGATAAGCTCAAAGCGCCGACGAATAATCGCCTGCACCCGACGGAACACAGCTAATATATCAAAGGTTTTCATGGTTGTTCTGGAAACCTTGGTTCAGGGTCAACGTCATGCAACACGAATGTTATCTCTTAACTTCGGGGCGGAGGCAATTCTCCTGGCTCCTTCTTGTCCGTTGTTTCATTCTCTTGGGTCCCAATCGAGGGTCGCGGGTGGACCCACAAAAGGTGTCCAACGAAGACACGAAGCGCTGCGGGCTTGCAAGGCTGAAAGAGGTCGCTTCCAGAGGCTTTGTTCCTGCTTGAGCGACAAATAAACGGCCTCATATCCATCGACCATGCGCGTCTGGTTGTAGTGATGGTGGACCCAAGCCTTGCCTTTTTCTGCCTTGTTTGAGAGCTGGGCGCTGTCGCCGAGGAGTTTCTCCAGCTCTTGTTGCAAGGCTGTGACATCTCCAGGCGGGACAACCACGCCCGCTTCACTTTCGTTCAGCACGCGCGCAACGCTACCAACATCGGAGCCGAGAACGGGAACCCCCGATGCCAGCGCTTCCAACAACACAAGGGGGAGGCCTTCACGAAGGGAGGGCAACACCATCAGGTCGAGCGTGGAGAAAAGCTGGGGGAGGTCGCCCCGAAGACCCAAAAAGTGGACCTTGCTTTCCAGGTTGAGGCTGCGTGCTTCCTCTTCCAACGATGACCGAAGAGAGCCATCTCCAATCACGAGCAAACGAAAGGGCTGTTGCTGTTGGGCCAGCGCTTGGAGGAGAAAGGTGTGCCCCTTCTCAGGTGCCAGTCGGCCCACAACACCAAGCCAGGGTACATCCTTGGTGAATCCAAGCTCTTTCTCCAACGCTGAGGTGTCATGCTGTCCGTTGAAGACGCTGGTGTCGATGCCATTGAGGATGGCACTGACCGGGGTGGTGATTTGCAAATCCTCTTGCAGGTAGGTCTGGAGCCTCTCGTCCACTGTTGCAATGTGGTTGCATCCTTTGGCAAGCCACTGGAAGGCTTTTCGCTTGGAAGGAGGAACCACGACACCTTTGGGAGGCTGGCCAGGAACGTAGAGGTGTTCCATGGAGTGTGTTGTATGAACGCTCAAAGATCCGCTGAGCCTTGCCGCCGGAACACCATAAAGCATCGGGCCGATGTGATGGGTGTGAACCACATCAAACCGATGTTGGGCGATAAACCCCGCAAGCTGTAACAGATACCGGGGAGAAAATCGCTCCGGTCGAACCGTGCTGTGGGTTTGGATCCCTGCCTCGTGAAACTGTCGACGCATTGGTCCCGGCTCCAGGGCCAACACATGAGAGTCGTGTCCCCGCTCTTTCAGCGCTTTTCCCAAGCGCAAGGCCAGCTGCTCCAGTCCACCTGTGTGATAGAAGTGAATGACCTGAAGTATTTTGAGCCGGGAAGGATGGGTCATGAACCGGCTCCTTCCTGCGGTGGCTTCATCAGCTTTGCTTTTCGAAGAACCCGGAACAACAGACTCTTGGCTTTTTCCCGGTCTTCCTTCGTAAGAATCGAGGAGAGCAACATCATTGGGGCTGCCACTGCCAGGAACACAGAACACTTAACAACCAACATCCAAAACACGGGGAGTTGTATCCATGACGTTGCAACCCACGTCGTAACGCCTGCGATCAACATGTAGAAGGAGATCTGACCCAACTCCTTGTATGGAATCAACGCAAGGAAGGGGACCTTCAAGGCTCGCGCAGACAACCAGGCGTACAACAACGTCGCCAGATAGTGATAAAGGACGAGGCCTCCCGCTGCGCCGACAAGGCCAAAGTAGTGCAAGCCTGTCCAGACCATCAACACCGCCAGCATGGGCTTGTAGATCCCTGTCCAGAACAAATACTTGCTGTGACCAATGGCTTGCAGCAACAAGTTGTTGGCCATGATGTAGGTGGGAACAATCCAAAGGTAGACCGCAAAAATGGGCACGCTTTGTTCGTATTTGGCTGAAAACAGGGTGATGATGAACTCGTAGTGCACGGTGTACAACATCGCAAACAAAGGGAACAACAGAATGGCTGACTTGCGGATGGCTTCGTTCCACAAACCGACCAAACTTTCCATGTTGTTCTCGCCGTAGTATTCGGCCAAACGGGGTAAAATGACAGCGGTGATGGAGTGGAAGAGCATGGCGACCACAGGGATCTGAAACGCTCCAACGGAATACACGGCGTAGGTCGCTGACGAATAGAAGAAGATGATAAGGTATTTGTCCGTGTGAATCTCAAGGAGGTGTCCTCCTGCCTGTACGGACATTGGACCGGCCAGCTTCCACTGATCCCGGAAGGTCGAGCCGCTGACCTGGCTTAGGCTAAGCTGGTAGCGTTTGCGGTAGTAGAGGACCATCGCGAGGAAGCGTAGAAACGCTGCGAGCGTGATCCCCCAAAGCACCATGATAACGTCATGGTAGAGCAGGGCGGCTCCAATCAGAAACAAACCCTTGGTTGTATCGTAAACCACCATGAGGACGCCTGCGGCTTGCCCTCGACTCTCAATCACAAGCATCTGGTCAAACGAAGACGAAGCGACCATAAAGCCTGCAAAAGCACCCAATGGAAAGACCACTTTGACAAAGTCAACGGGGATTCCCCAGCCCACTCCGTATACAGAGAGGACGCCTCCTGCGACGATGAGCAGAACACAAATCAGCCCCTGCAGGAAAACAGTGTTGGCCAGAATGGACTTGGTTTTCTCTGGAAAGCGGGGAAGCAACGAGGGCAGGGAATACGTTAGCCCAAACTGAGCTAAAATAAACACCACAACGAAAAAGACCGAGAATTTGCGGTAAAGCCCGAACTCATATTTGGAGAACATTCGGGCAAGAATCATGGGAAGGGCAAAGGTCAGGGCGAAGGACGTGATTCGTCCACCCAGCAAAAACAGAGCTTGGTCAGTTAACGAGCGGCGCTCTGTCATGGGTTTGTCGGCTTCTTGGAGGGAAGCCGGTAGGGCTTAGGCTTGGGATCGTGGAGGTCAATCACAGTGCCCTTGTCCACAGCAAAGGGTACAGGGTTGCCCTTCGAAGCCCAGGCGTATTGCTTCATTCCCGGAACCAGAGCGTAAAAATAATAGCGCCCAGGTGGAAGGTCGAGAGAGCAGGACTCTCCAGGAGCAACCCGACATCGAAGCTTGTAATTGATGTACACATCAATCACGCGAGGGGCGCTGCTGCGATGTCGGACCAAGAGCGGGGGTGTGCACGAACACAGCCACAGCATGCAAAGGGCCAAGAGGCCCAAGAGTCCATTCCGGGCAGGTTTCCACCGAGAACTCTTCTTCAAAGTGGTAGGGCGGGCGAACGGGAAATCGTTTGTGCTCATAGTCTCTCGTTTGGTTGCAAAGCTGACGTGAGGAACAACATCACAACAAGGCTTTGGGGCTCACTGGTTTCCGTCGTTGGGGGCGTCCAAATCATAGCCCATCGACGGGTAGGTTCGATCCCCTGCTCCGCGCTGGTTGGGCGGTGCGATGGAGTAGCCCATCTCGGAGGGACTCATCGATGGGACGTTGGGTTGACCCTTCTTCTTCTTTGACTTTCGGGAGCGACCCTGTAGCCAGGTCCCTAGCTTCCGGACCATCGGAATGGCCAGCACCTTGTTCACCCACGGCGAGCGCATCAACTGAGCCGTTAAGGCTTCATCCTGTGCGTTCCCTGGTCCGCGGTTGAGCAACAGCTGCAGGTTGTTCACGCCGTTGTTTCGGAGAAGGTTGACGGCTTCTTGTATCTTTTCGGCGACCGTCGTTTGAGGCTGTATCACCAAAATGACTTGGTCAAACAAAGGACTCAGCACCACAGTGTCTGGCTTTTGGTTGCTGAGAATTCCTGGCGCTTCCACCAACACCAAGCGATACTCTTGGCGATAGAAGGGTAGCTGGTTGGTCAGAAAGCGGTAGATGTTGCCGTGACCCATGTTGAGTTCGAGGCGCTTGATGTGAGGACGCATGGTCGGCTCAATCGAGAACGACGCCTGCAACTCCTGGGAGAACTCCCCACTCATGGAGGCCATGTGTTGGGGGGCACCGACCATGGAGCCTGTGATGTTAGGGTAGTCCGCGCCAGAGGGGATGCTGAAGTCCTTTTCGCGGGTGTGGAGGTCGCTGACCAACACGCGCTGGTCCAAGACGGCACCACAGGCCTGAGCCAGATGACGAAGAATCAGGCTCTTGCCTTCCTCTGCCGCCACACTTGTGATTAAGACGGCTCGACCGGGAGCTTCGTTTTCAGGAACAAGCTTGTGCGCAACCCGGAGGATCTCGTTGGGAACGCCGACCTCTTCTTGTTGCTGAACCATGGCGTCGTAGTTGAAGCCAGAGTGAAACGGTGTATCCATAGTGATTCCTTGCAAAGGCTGAATCAAGTAAGCGGAACCGTCGTTCCGACTACGGTTGCTTCGTGGTGTTTCCCGTGCCCGTGTTGTTGTTATTGTTGTTCACGTTGCTGGTGGTGTTCAGGGTCACAATCAACACGATGGTGCTGGTGATAACGGAGGTGATGGAGACCACAAGCTGAACCACGTTGATGGTGTCGGCCAACGCCGCGCTGGATTGTGGGTTGGACGGAACATGAACTACCATGGGACCTGGAGGTGTGGGAGGGATGCGATCCATACGTCCGGTTTCCAGCGCTCGTTTCAGGTCCACACGTTGGCTGATGGTGAAGTTGGTGCCGCTGTACACTACGTTGATGTTGCTGAGGTTGGCATCTCCTGCTGGTCCGCCCCGTGAGGCAAGCAGGCTGGAAAGATCTTGGTAGGACGTGCCACGAACAATGCCTGGTTTTCCCACACGACCCATCACACGGACCGGTCCACGACCGCTCAGTCCCATTGCTTTGGTTGGAACGAACAACACGCTGCCGGGTCCCAAGGTGGGCAGCGGGCTTTTCTTCTTGTTCATCAGGTGGCTGCGCAGATCAAACCAGCGCGCAGGCTTGTTCGGCTCGACAATCATGATTTCTTGGAGAGCCGACGGAGTGCGAGGGCCTCGGGCCAACGCCAGGGCCTGAAGGACATTGATCTTGTAGAACAACGGATACACTCCAGGGCTACCCACCGCGCCAAACACAGCGATCGTGGTCCCTTTGTTTCGCAGGTAGGTGGTCTTTGTGTCACCTGCGCTGCTTCGACCGAGAGGGACAAACACCACACTGTTTCGCGAAAGAGCGGGAGCCTTGGCCTTTTTGCCGCTGCGGTAGTATTTCATCAGGTTGAAACGCAGCGGCGCTTTGCCTGGGCTGTGAATCCAGATCTCTCGGAGCTTCGCACCGGGTTGGGGTCCACCGCCCTTGCTGAGCAACTCTCCAACACCTTCGTCGAGGCCCAGCTTGAAGCGTCCCGGCTTTCGGACCCAACCACGAAGCCAGGCGAATTTTCTGTACGACTCCACCACCACCTTCACCCCGAACAAGCCACGGTAGTGGCTTGTCAGTTGACGCTGGATGTAGCGAGCTGCTTGGCTGGGGGTGAAGCCTTTGAGCGTCACTCGCCCTGCAAAGGGGAGGGTGATTTGCCCTTGTGTGTTGATCTCATACTTTTTGTTTAATTGCTTGTGAGACGATACATAGAGTTGAATGGTGTCGCCTGCTCCGATGGTCTTGCGTGACGTGGTCGTCTGCGCCAGACTTGGAACACACCACAACAAGCTGAGGAGTCCTCCCCAAAGCAGTAGGGGGAGACGATTGCGTTGGACCATGATAGGATCACCTCCGTGGTTTCAGGTCGCCTGAAGTGTAGCAGTTCACTGTTCTGAAGTCCAAAGTTCTATATAGGGAGCATGTTGATGAAAGTCTCGTTGATTTTTGGAACCCGTCCCGAAGCCGTAAAGCTCGCTCCTCTGGTGGTTGCGATGCGTGAACATCCCGAGCTTACCTGCAGTGTGTGCGTGACTTCGCAACACCGCGAGATGCTGACCCAGATTCTCGACACCTTCGGTATTGTACCGGACGCTGATCTCGATGTGATGCAGCCCAACCAGACCTTACCTCGCCTGACCGCCCGCGTCTTGGAGAAAGTTGACGCGTATTTGGAAGAGGAAAAGCCCGACCTGGTCATCGTGCAAGGAGATACAACGACCGTTTTGGCCACGGTCTTAGCAGCTTTTTACCAGCGCATTCCTGTAGGACATGTGGAAGCGGGTATGCGGTCGTGGGATCTGATGGCTCCCTGGCCTGAAGAAGCCAACCGGGTGATGGTGGCTCCCTTGGTCACCCTGCATTTTGTTCCCATCGCTTCCAACCGAGACCATCTGTTGAAAGAGAACATACCAGACCGTTGGATCTACGTGACTGGAAACCCCGTGATCGATGCTCTTATGCTCACGGTCGAAAAGGTCAAAAAGAAGCCGCCCACCATCCCGAACCTGGATCCTGCTGTGATGGAGGACGATGGAAAGCGTTTGGTTCTTATCACTGGCCATCGCCGGGAGAGTTTTGGGCCTGGGTTTGAGTCCATCTGCAAAGCGATCGCGGCGCTCGCTGACCGCTTCCAAGACACTCACTTTGTCTATCCTGTTCACCTGAATCCCAACGTTCAGGAGCCTGTGGATCGGATTCTGCGAGCCAACGAAGAAGGCACAGCGCGAACCAACCTTCATTTGATTCCACCACTGTCTTACATGCCCTTTGTGGCTCTGCTCCATCGTGCGGATATTGTGCTGACGGACTCGGGCGGCGTGCAAGAAGAGTCTGCCTGTTTGGGCAAGCCAACCCTCGTGATGCGCGACACGACCGAGCGACCTGAGGCTGTGGCCTCTGGCACGGTCAAGTTGGTGGGGAACCGGTACAACTCCATCGTGGACAGCGTGACCCAGTTGTTGGTTCATGACGATGTGTTTGAGCAGATGGCCCAGCCTTTCTCCATGTACGCAGAAGGCCAGTCAACCCAGCGGATTGTTGAGGCGTGCTTGGAGTGGGGGCGAGAGGCTGGCTTGATCACAGGAGACGAAGGTTAAACAGGGCGCGGGCGCACTCTAACTTTCAGAGGGTTGTTGTAGCTGGCGTTGCTCCCGGTCACCGACCAAGACAACATACAGGCAAGGCACCACCACCAAGGTCAGCAGGGTGGAAGAGAGAAGGCCAAAGATCAAAACGGCTGCCATTGGAGTCCACATCGCACCTCCTGTCAAGAACAAGGGGACAAGGCCGCCGATGGTTGTCGTTGTGGTTAACAGAATGGGCCGCATTCTTCGGAGACCGGCTTCCTGGAGTGCGGTGACGTAGTCGCTTCCTTCTCGCAGTCGAACCTGAACATAATCGAGCAGGATGAGCGCGTTGTTCACGACCACTCCACACAAACTGACGATCCCCAAGAAGGCCATGAATCCGAAGGCGTTGCCCGTGAGGAATAGCCCGAGGATTGCACCAATCAATGAGAGCGGGAAGGTTGTGAGTATCACAGCAGTGTGGCGGAAGGAGTTGAACTGGATGACCAGGAGCATCAGCAGCAACAAGATTCCAAGAATCATAGCGTTCCCAAGGTCCTTAAATCCTTCAGAACGTTTCTCTTCGGAGCCACCAGCCTCCACTCGATATCCCACGGGAATGTCCATGGTCTTGAGGAAGGGGCGCATCTGATTCAACACGCTGGAGGCGAGAACTCCATCGATCTGACTCGACACCACCACATAGCGTTGGTTGTTCCGTCGGTCGATTCTCGCTTCGTCCCACCGGGGGTTGATCTCTGCGATGGCGAGGAGGGTTGCATTCGCTGTCGTTCGCTCGGCGCTGATGGGAATGGCTGCGTTTTGAATCACGCCCAGGTGCGATTGCATCAACCGGATGCCCCGAAGGACAATCGGTATATCGTAGTCCCCATCAATCAGAGAGCCAGCGTTGTAACCTTCCAGCCAGGTGCGCAACATCTTGGCAACCGTCAAGTTATCGAGACCGACCAATGACGCTCTGTAATCCGACACATCAATGTCCATGTTGAGGACTTTGTAGCCGGCAGTGTCTGTGATGTCATAGGTCCCACGAATGTCTCGAAGCTTTGCCTTGAGCTTGCCAGCGAGCGCTCGAAGGACCTGGAGATCTTCCCCGTAAACGCGAAGCTGTACTGGGGTTCCTGTGCTGGGTCCTCGTTGAAACTCTTTGACGGTCACCCTTGCGACGGCGATGGTCTTATCAAACTGCTTTTGTAACTTCGCCGCGAGTCGTGGTGTTGCCTTTGCGCTGGAGGTTCGAATCACCAGTTGAGCGTAGTTGGAACTTCGCGCTTCCGGCGAGATCCCTCCATCAAACCGGGGCGAACCTTGTCCGACGAACGATGCGTAGTATCGGATGTCTTTCTCTTTTTTGAGCTGGGCTTCGATCCGGCGAATCACCTTGTTTGTGCTTTGGAACGCGTACCCTTCTGGCAGCCACACATCGACAACAAACATGTCGCGTTCCGCTTTGGGGAAGAACTCTTTCCCAATCACAACAAAGCCAACCAGCGTGACAAGGAAGGCGATGCCAACAACTGTGAGGGTGCTTTTGGGGTTGCGCAGCGAGCCAGCCAGGAAGCTTTGGTACATGGAGGCCCATCGACCTTGAGACGAATCTGCCCCGACTTCAGACGGCTTCACCTTTAAGAGGTAATAGCTCATCAAAGGTGTGATCGCCATGGCTACCAAAAACGACGACACCAGCACGATTCCGACGACCACGGGAATGGAGCGGATGAAGTCTCCCGAGATGCTTGGCATTAACCCAAGCGGGAAGAACACTGCAACCGTGGTTAAGGTTGACATCAACACGGGGGTCGCTATCTCCGAAGCTCCTCGCCAGGATGCTTCAAAACTACCTAGTCCTTCTTGGAGCTTCGCGTAGATGTTGTCGGTGATGACGATCGCGTTGTCGACGAGCATCCCCAGCGCAATGATTAATCCTGCGATGGAGATCTGTTGGATGTCCCACTTGATCCAGTTCATCACAGTGAAGGCGAGCAAGATGGAGAGGGGAATGGCTGTGGCCATAATTAAGCCAGAACGAACTCCCATAAATAGCATCGCTACGACCAATACAATGCAGATGGCCTGGAACAAGTTGGACATGAAGTTCAAAATGCTTGTTTGAACAAGAGTCGGCTGGTCGGAGACCTTGGCTATCTGGAGGGTTCGAGGGAGGGCGGAGCGCATCTCTTTCAGGGCTTTCTCGACCTGTTTTCCCATCTTGATCACGTTTTGGCGTTCCCGCATCTCCACCGTGATGACCAAAGCACGTTGTCCGTTGTATCGGATGATGGCTTTGGGATCTTTGTAGGTTCTCTCCACTCGAAATACATCTTGAACGCGTACCACTTGGCCCGTTTTGGCGTTCCGGCTTAGCACAATTTTCTTCAACTGCTCAACGGTGGAGATACGACCTGAGGTCTGCAACTTTACCTGCAGCTGTCCCGGTAATAGCTCGGCTCCAGGGTACAGAACGTTCTTGGATTGCAACGTTCCAGAGACCTTCCAAAAGTTGGGGATGTTGGAAGACGTTAACTGACGCCTGGCGTAGAGATAGATAACCTGCTCCTGCGTCCCGACGATGTCGACTTTTCCCACGGAGCTGATTCGCTTTAACTCGTCTCGGATCTGCTTGCTGTAGTCTTCCAGTTGACGATAGCTAAAGCCTTTCCCATACACCGCGAGCATCATCGCCGCTGTATCGGAGTAGGTGTCGTTGACGTGAGGTCCTTGGATGCCGCTGGGAAGCTGTTGTTTCACCTCTTCCACTTTGTTGCGTAGCTTGTCCCAGCTTGTCTGTGTTGGAGTGCCGTACACCAACTGCACGGTGATAATGCTAACACCTGGCTTGCTCTTTGAGGTGACCGTCTCCACCCCTTCAATTTCAGAGAAGCTATGCTCTAGCTTTTTGGTCACAAGTGTCTCGACATCAAGGGCAGAAGCACCCGGATAATACGTGATAACTTGCGCGACAGGGACCGGGATCTGAGGCATGTCTCGTTTGGGCAACGAGCTGTAGCTTGATATTCCTAGAAACACACACATGACCATCGCCATGATGGTCACGGCTCGAAACGAGACCGCATATTTGGGCCACAAACTCATTTTTGGGGCCCTCCAATCACAAACAGTCGCGTGCCTTGCTCCAGTTGATGTTGGCCTTCAACAACCATCTGGTCTCCCGCTTTGAGACCGGATGAAATGACGATCTCGTTGCGGTACGTCTGCCCAGTGGTCACCTTCACCCGCTTGGCTTTTCCCTTCTCCTCAATGTACACATACTTGTGAACTCCGTCGTTTAAGACGGCTGTCAGGGGAACACTGATGCCAGTCTTCGCGTTCTTGCGAGGGAACAGGACCAACACCACCTTGCCCGGCAAGAAACGAAAAATGGGTTTGCCGTTTTCTTTCCGAACCACAGGGTTGGGAACAACGACGTCAACAGGGTAGGTTAGAGTCGCTTTGTCGAGGACGACACCTTTTCGCTCCACTTTTCCAACGCCGAGGACTTTGCCCGGACGAAGCGATACCAGAGCGTTTTGGCCGTATCGTACTTGTTCAATGACTCGCTCCGGGATGCCAACGCGAATCCGGATTCTTTTGAGGTCCATCAACACAAACGAAGGCGTCCCCGCATTAACCAACTCGCCCACTTCGATCTTCTTGGTCGCGATGATTCCTGAGAAGGGTGCCCGCAACGCTGCATCTTTGAGCTGCTTCTTGGCCTGGTCCAACTGCGTTTTGGCCTGGGAAATCTTACTGCCGGCGGATTGGATGTCTTCCTTTTGGTAACCACGTCTGTACATCTGGTAGCTTTGCCAGGCCTGGTTTTTGGAAGCGAGGGCTGAATTGTAATTGGACCGATAGCTATCAAATTGTTCCTCAGAGATAGCTCCTGACTTTCGAAGCTTCTTTGCGGAGGCATAGCTTTTTTTCGCTTTGTTGTAGTTGGCTAACGCTTTCCGATACGCCGCATAGTATTGCTTGACGACTTCCTTGCGGTAGCCCTTCTTCAACTTCCTGTAGGACGCGGCTGCTTCGTAGTACCGAGCGCGCGACAGGCGTACGTTCAGTTGGATGCTTTCCTTGTCCAAAAGCGCAAGCACATCACCGGCTTTGACCGGATCTCCTTCGTCGGCTTCCACCTTCATGACTTTGCCAGACACTTGGAAGCCTAACGTCGCTTGAGCCATCGGCTCCGTTTGGCCAAACACAGCAATGGATGTTTGTAGCTTCTTGGGTTTGACCTTCAAGAGCTTGACCGCCACGCTGCGATTGGAGGAGGAACTTGCTCCTTTGCATCCAAACGCTCCTAGAAGCAAGCACAACCCAACAAAGACATAGCGACCAGACGAGGGAAAGCGTGAACTCACAGAAGTGTGGGTGCTGCCGTCCTGGGAACATCGAAACCATCGACGAGCCATCATTCTCTTCTCCAAATGACTGAATTTCTACATGGCGTTGCAAGACACAAGCAGCCTAGAGGGATACAGAAGTTTCGTCAACGGAAAAGGTGTCGGGGGTGTGGTCATAGGCCGTTGGTAAGTAGCTCTCATGAACCTCACCCCTATTCGCTTCGCTCATTTCCCCTCTCCAACGTGGAGAGGGGACCATCAGAATATGTCAGAATATTGAAGGGTGAGGTCCGAAAGGCATGATTTACCACAAGGAAAACTTGTTACCAACAGGATTGAATCACACCCGGTGTCGGGGGTGTGGTTAGAATCGGAAAATGCCAGACATCCGTCCCATCCATTGAAAGGAAAGGGACGCACCAGAGGAGAGAGGGGTGTAGTGAAGTCCAGCGCGTCCGGTGAGCTGTATGCCCCAACGCTGGGTGACAAAGTAACTGAGAGAGAGCTGCGCTCCTACTCCCAAGGAGAGGGCATTCAGAAGAGAGTTGTCCTGAGTGACACCAAGGGTGACGCCAGCCCGGCCGTAGGCGCCAAGAAAGAACTCAAGCGGGACTCGAAACCGAAAGGGATATCCCACTTCCAACACTCCCATGAGGCGATGCAACGAGTAGCTAACAGGAGGCTGTCCTAGCTCATATTCCAGGCCCACCCCGATGATGCTGTTCCATCGGTACATCACGCCGAGATGGAGACCTCGGGAGCGAAGAGGTGGAGCGCCCAACTCAGCCACTCCAACGCTCAAGGCCAGTCCATGAACCTTCTTCTCTTTGTACGAGGTGGGTCGTGCGTTGGCCTGCAGGAGAATCGACTCTTCTCCCTTTTGAGCGTAAGCCTTCGACAAGGTGTTGCAGGCCGTTGCTGTTCCCCTTTGGCTCACCTTTGTCTTGCCCCCTGTTGGTAAGAACACTTTCTGCAACCAACACTTGGGTCCTTGGCGAATGTGAAGCGTCCCCATTCCATTCATCATGGGCAATTGGAGAGCTATCTTCTTCGACTTGGTGTATTGAAAGGTAAACTCTCCCACCGAAACAAACAGTTGGCCTGTAATGTTTGGGGCTACAATCATCCGGCTCCGGTAGTGAGGGGCGAAGGTATAGCTTCCTCGAAAGAAGACAAGCCGATCCATCTCCTGCCCGGACTCTTTCCGTGCCTTGACTTGGGCGTAATCATACAACTCATCCAGAGTTATTTTTCCATCTCTGTTGTTGTCGGCTTGTCCATTGAGTCCTTGCAAAAAGTGATAGGTAAAGACGGAGGCTCCCAGCTTGTTGTTGTGAAACGCGTTCCCGTTGCTCGCGATGATGTGCAACCCAGATGTTTGTTGCTCTGTCATCATGGGGATGGTTTGTAGGTCCACTTTGCGTCTTCGGTATCCAGGGCCTTTGGCTGCAAACCGCTCTTTCTCCAAAAGAATACTTTGGATGCTGCGAAGCTGAGGGCTGGTGGAACCTTTTACGGCAAGCTTGGTTTTGCGACCTGAAGTATGCCAGGCCGCCGTGGGAATTACCACGGAGCTATCACAAGCATCCAGCAAGGCAACGCGCCGTTTGACTCGTAGCTTCAGAAAGAAAGTTAGAAATTCGCGATAGGTTACATCTTCCACACCCGCTTGCTTCCGCAGGTGGAAACGTTTCTTGTCGGCGTGTCCTGAGTAGTAGAAGAGGAAGGTTGTGACTCGTGGAGCACGCAGAAAGCGTTGGTTGATCTGGTGAAACGCTTTGCGGAGATCGTCGGGTGTTCCATTGCTCACCGTGACGACCTGAAAGCCAAGCCGTTTGCGTAGGGCGGTCGCCAGGGGAGCAAGGTCTCCTGTGATCGCTCCTTTGAGGCGAGCTTCTTTCCCCCAGCCTGTTTCGTTGGCAACGAGTAAGGCTAGACGTACATCTCGTGCATGAGAGAGTTTGGCGCCCCCCCACCACACACAACACAATAGAACCCATGCAAAACAGCGAAACATCGACAATCCAAGCTATCGTTGCTGAAATCCCCTTCTCATCAAAGCTATCGGTGGGAGGGAGGTTTACGTTTGTTGACAAACAGCTTCCACACTTGTTTCCAAGGCCCCTTCACGTTGGGCAGTTGGTCAAGCCTCTGACCCGAGCGATTGAAAGCCTTGCGAACTTTGTCGCGAACAAGATCCGCGCCAAATGACTTTCTGGAAACTAGCGCAAGGAATAGCTCTCCACCCGACTCAGTCCCTACTTCCAATGACTCTCCTTGCGGAAAGGTCCCTGCGTTTTTTTGGATAGAAACGCTCTGTCTTCCTTGGAAGGGAGCAAGCACAACGACTTCACCTGAAGGTTGAAGAGCTACAATCATCAGGTGGACTTTGGGTTGGGAGTTGGACTGAGTATACACAAACTGCAGCAAATCGCCAGGGTACAAGACTTGTTTCCTTGTCGCTTTCCGGCGAATTCGCAGCGGCCCTTGTTTCCGGGCGTATTCCAGATGAATGGTGATCGGGTTTCCTTTGGGGATAAGGTGGGAGTTGTTGTTTTGGCTCCAATTCGTCGCTCCAAACCAAACCAGAGCCACTAGGGCGGCCAGGGAACCTGCCAACGCAGGCACTCTCCAGAGCATCCACCAAGGGGCACGAGCTTCGGACTCATGAGGTCGGTCTTGGGGGCCAGGGATTTGCTCCAGCTTTTCAAACAAACGAGAGGGGGGCTCTACTTCCGAACGCATCGCATCAAAGTGGCGGTGCAAAGCATGTTCAAACTGCATCTCTTCCTCCTGGTTCTCGGTGAACTCATTCCAGTCGGAGGGTGCTAGCGGTGGCTGTTTTTTGTCTTTCGGAACCATTTTTCCTTGACCTCATCTCGGGCGTATCGCAAACGAGAACGAACGGTTTCTCGTGGCTCTCCCAAGAGTTCCACAAGTTCATCAATCGTGAACTGTTGGATGTATCGCAGCTTGAAGATCTCGCGCTTCTTCTCCGAGAGCGAATCAATAATATCCCATAACAGCTCCCGATTCTGCTTTTCTTCCAACAAGTCTTCAGGATTGTAATGCAGAGTACTCCATCCGGCCGTCTCTTCTTTCATCGTTTGCCGGACTTCGCTACTCATCTGTTGACGTTGTTGTGTCCGGAACGCTTTTTTTCCGATATTCCGGGCGATACTTAGTATCCAGGTCTTCGGAGACGAGCGCTCCTCAAAGTTGGACATAGAAGTCCACACAGCAACGAAGGTTTTGTGGGTCAACTCCTCTGCAAGCTCAGGGGATAACCTTAGATTGCATTGGTAGTAACGGTACACATCTCGGGTGTACTCTTGGACCCACTGCCGAAAGACAGGTTCACTCATTGGTTTCTCGCTAGTGCAGCCACGAACCAGCACATCTCGTCCCTAATAGTTCCCCTGGGACACTCTCCGGGTCAACTTTTCTTAGCTCCACCTGCATTTTTTCCGTTCACCTGTCGGAACGTCTTGCACTACAAGGGAGTACCGTGGTAGTGTCCTTTCCAGCCACATTTCACAATCTGTTGTTTCGCGAACCGCACATCGCAATCGGTTCTTTTGAACTTTGGGGGGAGGGGTTTTCTCCCTGTTGCATACTGGAGTTGTAACATGAGAATGCTAGGTCTGTTGTTGTTGTGTATCTGTATGTTCTCGATCTGGGGAGGTGGGTGCAGTCCTGCTCCTGGCGACGAAGCCGTTACGGAGGCGTCCTCGGAACCGGGCGCTTCGGAGCCAACTGGAAACGAATCTTCGACCAACGAAGTGGATCCTGAGCCAGGAAAGGAACCTGGGCCAGAGCCTGGACCAGAGCCTGGACCTGAATCGACTGTTGATGATGTCGCAGAATCTGCTACCGAAGCTATCACTGAGACTGCGTCAGAAAGTGTCGATGAATCAGCCGCAGAAGCATCCGACCCTGATGGTGGCCAGGAAAGTGTCACGGAGGCTCCATCTGAAAGCTCGGCTGAATCCATCAGCGAGTCTTCCTCGGAAGTGCCGACTGAGCCTGTTGCAGAAGGAGCAGGTGAAGTGGTTGTTGACGGTGGCCCTGCTGAGTCCACTCCTGATTCAACTCCCGAAGTGACACCCGAGCCTGTGGTGGAAAAGTACCAGGGGCAATTCTATCTTTTTGGAGGAGTCAGCAGCGCAGTGGCTTCTGGGAATCCTCCTCTTGAAGGAGTCCAGGTTTGTGTCCTCAACGACAAATCCATTCCGTGTGTGACCTCGGCCAAGGATGGGAAGTATCGACTCAACGGTCTATCCTATGACACCCCTTATTACATCACCTATACCAGCGCCAAGTTAAAACTTCAGCCCACCATGATGCCTCTGTATCTTTCCTCCAACCAAAATCCTGTCCCAGGAAACGTCGATATTCGGTTGGAGTTGTTGAAAGAGTCTGAGGCTCAATTGATAGGTCAGTTGTTGGGTGTCCAGAATTTGGACCTCAAGACCAAGTCGGCGGTGACAGTTGACATTCGTGAGAGTCGGCTGGTGTCTGTGGCCGGTGCTACTGTAAGTGCTTCCCCTTCTGGCAAAGGTTTGGGGCCCTACTACCTGACCCAGACCTTCCAAAACCACTCCAAGAAAGAGACAACAGCGATGGGTCTCGCTTCGTACTTAAACTTACCTGCCGACACGTATGAGTTTACGTTCAAGCACCCAAGCAAAACGTGCAAGCAATGGTTTACTTCGATACCTGGAACCAACGGTAGCGCCAAGGCTGTCATTCCGGCGGGATGGTTGGTGTACGTGTTTGGCGAGTGCAAGTAGCGTCTACAAGCTTGCTTCTACAAGATAGGCGTTGGCCCACCAATAGGGATACACGTGCGTTTTGTGGATTGTTGTGTATCCAGCCTCACGAAGCTGTGACTCCCATTCATCGATGGTGTGCTCATAGTTGGTTCGGGCTTGTGTGGGGTCAAAGTATCCCAGCATGACAGGTACGAGGAACCCAAGGGCGACTTCCTCTTGGGTGTCTGTGTATTCGCTCAATCCTTGTTCGTATCGAGCCAGAACATGCAAGATACGGTCTTCTCCCCACATCTCAGTAAACGTTGGAACATCAAACTCTGCGAGCACCAATCGTGAGCTATGGGAGCGTACCCAAGATAGCTGTTCGACTCGGTCCTTGGGTTCAATGGATTGCAAGCTGAAGGTTGCTTGACAAAGGTCCCATCTCGCGTCCGATGGAGCTTTGTGGATGAATTCCTTAAGCGTGAGGTTCCAAGGTTGAAAGGGGACATCACCCTGGGCAAGCGCATCGCAGGTGGTTTGTAACATGGGCGCTGATGGCTCAAGTACATCCAGTTGAGTTAGATCGTGTGGCAACGCAGGAAGTAAGGCCATCCCGTCACCTACCCCAATGTCCAACAATCGCGCTGGGGGCTCCTTTGAGTAGACCTTTTGCAAAGCATGGGTGAGCGACTCGTACAGTCCTATGTTTCCGCCACCTCGGATGAACGCTGCAAAAGCAGAGCCTATCTCGTAGACATGGGTCTTGGAGCTGGATTGCAGCTGTTCCAGGTACACACTGGCGTAATGAAACACGGGATGGGAAGGTTCCAATTGATGGGCTGCTTTCATCTCCTGTGCAGCTTTTTCCAGGTCTTGCTCTCCAAAGGCTCGGATGGAAGTGATAAAGTGAGTTTGCTGTGGTGTCATGGTTCTCTGTCCCAACGTTTATCGTAGAAGCTTCCAACATTGAGGAAGCTATGGATTGTATTTGTGGGACTCTATAACACGGGTAGGGCTCTTCTATCCAGCTTGTATTGTTGGCTCATTTGTGATTCGTTCTTTCTTGTTGTTTCTTCGGCTTCTGCTCTTCCAGAATGTTATTAATCGTTTTTCCGACTCCTACGCCAAAGTCCCATGCTTCTTTTGTATTGCCGAAAACATTGATGGAGGGCAGTCCATCTGAAAGCCCCATTTCAGATAGAGTAAAATTCGCTGCTTGCGATACGACTGTCCCTCTTGTCGAGCCTGCTCCAAACAACTGTTGTACCTTACCGCTTAGTGGTGTTGCCAAAGATGCTGCAATCGCAGAATTTGCGTAGTATGCTCCCACCGAATAATAGCCATTTACTGCAGCTGTGTAAGCAATTCCTGCTCCATGAAAAGCAATAACCCCTCCTGCTGCCAGAGCAGGGGCGCTCGCTACAGCAAGAGGGACTAACATGTGCTCTTTTTGTTTATGTACTGCTTCATTGTATTGTTGCCTCATCTTTCTCATTTGCCTATTCGAGCGGTCTCTTCTCCAAAGTGTGTACTGCTCCTCCGGTTTCGCATAGCCATAAGATACTGCTCCATCTCCCGAGTCAGACTGGGCCTCCCCATTCCTATCCACAAATCGTATGGGGTTGTTTCCGACATACCAGTACACATTAAACTCATCTCCAACGGAGCCCAGCTTTTCAAACTTTCCATCTGCGCTGACCCATCTACCCAAGTTGGTGTCCAGGTAGCGTGTTTTGGCATAGTTGAGCTGGGTTGCAACATCCTTTTCCGTGTTCATGTATCCATAAAATACAGGCGAACCTTTTTCTTCATAGGCCGCTCCGTACGGATAATACTTGGTTGTACCGACAACTTCTCCCTTCCCATCAGTCACAGCTCGAACAGAGCCAAGGTGATCGTTGTGGAGGAAGAGCTTGCGTTCTTGACTTTCATGGAGCAACGTTTGAAGCGAGTGCTGCATCATGTCATCGGCAAGGTCGGTTGCAAGCTCTCGTTTGCGGAGCTCTCCCTGGCGTTTTCCTGACTGGACTTGGTGATAGAGCATGGCGTCAGCGACCGTGATCTTCCCATCAGGCTCAGGTGTGACAGAGGCCGTATCTTTGGAAGGAGCAAGATCGTCATAGAGCTTCTTCACACCTGCTGTTGTGACTTTTGCGCCGATCCGCTGCTTCCCAAGTAACACATAGATGATGCTTTGGCCGTTTCGGATTTCATGGTCATCGGAGAAGTAGAGCGTGTGCAAACCTTGCTCCCTCTTCATTTGGCGCACCTTTCCTGCTCCATACCAATAGCGGCCCAGTAACTTGTTCCCTTGGTGCGTTTCTTTGCGTCGCCCCATAAAGTCCCAAGTGTGCTTGAATCCTCGATGGCTTTGAGCGTTCCCAGCTTTGTCGTAGGATAGATTCACCGACCCAGCTTGGTTCACTGCATAGGGCTGTGCCTGACTGTAGCTATAGCTTCCTACATGGGCAGGGCTTTGTGAGCCCAAGGATGATGCCTTGGACAGAATGTTGCCTACATCGTTGTAACTGTAGCTGAGAGTTTCTTTGTTGTTCAGTTTCGCTTGGGTCAGTCGATACAGTGAGTCATACTGGTAGATGTTTGTTTCTGTCAGGTCTTTGATCGTGAGAAAGTTACCAACTCCATCGTAGGTGTAGGTGAAGTCGAGTAGCTTCCCTTGATTGACTTGAGCGGAGCTTAGACGCAACCTGGAGTCAAAGTTGTAGCTTGTGACAATGCCATTGCTCGCGGTCCAGCTTGCAAGCTGTCCTGTCGTTGTGTAGGTGCATTGAACCATCATTCCCGGAATCGATAGTATTCGGCTCAGTCCATCGAATGTCATAGAGAGTGAACGGCCGTCAGGATACGTTTTCTTCGTAAGTCGATCCACATTGTCGTATGTCATCGAAAAATCAAAATGGGTGCCTAGCGACCTCTTTTGATAGTGGACCAACCTCTCCCTGGTATCGTAGCTAAACCACTCGCTTCCCGTCGGGTACGATATACCGATGAGCTTGCTCCGTACGTTGGATGCTTGAGGAAAAGAAGTGTTTACCTTGTCGTAGAAGAAGCGAATGCGAGTGGAAGGTTTGCCTTCCTCCATCAGTGAGGTTGTGCGGTTGGCTTTGTCGTAGGAATAGAGGGTTGCAATCCCACGTGCATCTGTGCGTTTTACCAAGTTGCCCTGTTTGTCGAAGGTATACTGGGTTGTTCCTGTGTTGGGTGACTTCACGGAAGTTACACGTCCCAGCAAATCCACGGTGTGACTCTTTGTATATCCCAAAGGGTCTGTGTACTGGACCAATTGTGGAAGACCAACCTCTCCATCTTTGCTCAGTGTGTTTGTCACATTCCAGGCGAAGGTTTTGGTGATGGTTCGGTTGGGTTTGTCCATGGTTGTCACTTGAAGGACATGACCCAGACCGTTCACAAGGCTTGAACTTGGTGTGTTGTAATGCTTGGAACCCTGGCGGGTGTCTTCTTCGTCAAAGGTGGTTGTCTGGAAGGGCCTGTACTCGACACGGGAAAAGGTGCCGTCCTGGTTGGTCTTGCGAGTCATTCTTCCGAGCGCATCGAAGGAAGACGTTACAAAAGGCAATGTCTTAGGGGGCTGTAAAAAACAAGCGTCTCGTGGATCCTGGTAGGGGTTCCATTGTTTGTAGGGTTTCGAGAGAGCGTTGAACTCGACATGACCTGTGATCTGGTAGAGTCCATCCTTAATCTTCGAGCGGGTTTGTATCTTTCGGCCTGCGCCGTCGAAGCAATCTTGTTTCTCTAGGTCGTAGGGCTGGCCTTTTTGACTTCTCTGTTGGGTAATGATTCGACTGAAGGGGGACTTGAGATCATAGACATATCTCTGGGTGGGGGCTTGTAGGGTATCTCCAGGTTTCGCGACAGAGATCTGACGCACAAATGTGTCATAGCCATAAGCAGTCTTGTGACCGTTCCAACTGCTGCTTTCTACAACCACTCCACGAGCGAGGTCCCACACCGCACTCATCTTCAGAGAGTAACCTGGAAGAACCACCTCTTCCGACACCGGAAACAACGAATACTGGGGGTCCCATGTGAAGTTTCGGATGTTTCCGTTTGCATCCTTTCGAGAGAGAAGGTTTCCATAGGAGTCATATTCACCTCGTTGTCTCTCCACTAGATCTGGCTTGCCCACGTCGATTTGAGCCGTGACGCGGGCAAGGTTTCCTTTCTTTGCTTGTCCATAAGGCATACCTACGAAGGCAGGCTCATCGTAGTAAAATCGCTCGTCGGTTTTTCGGTGGCTTGTTGGGTTTGCATAGATCTGCCGACGCTTCAACAAGCGCAACATCCATCGACCGTTACCAGGTAGGATGTACTCCGTCGCGGTGTATTTCTCATCTCCAGGCTTCCCTTTCTCCCCAAGTTCCGCCACGAGCGTCGTGTTTCCATAGGAATCAAAGGTGTATTCTTTGCGAGTGGTTTTCCACTCTGTTTGCGGCCGGCCTTCCTGATGCAGGGTCTCTGCGATGGACTGACAGACAAACCGGACTGCATACGATAGCGAAGAAGGAGAGGGAATACCTCCTACCTTGCAGTCTTTGTATTCCACGGTTTGTGTTTGGTACGTCTTGTTCTGTGCGTTGGAGATCATCTTGGAAACCAGCTTGCCTTTGTAATGCACATCCTGACTTCCTACTCGAAAGGTATATCGCTCCTGCTTGTCTTCCACGGAAGCGTCACCTTTGTGGACCGATAGAACTTCCCGAAATCCTCGAAACTGCTTTTCTATACCGTCGTAAAATCCGTCGTGGTAGTGAACTTCTTGTTCGCTGTATCCGAGCTTCACATTGTTCGGGCCGTCCGCCCATATTTTGACTTGGCGAACTACGCTGAAAGGCATCGGCAAACGATGTTTCCATGGTCTTTGGTTCTGTCGGTCCCGAATCATCTGAGCCACAGACGATGAGTACACTACCTCGATCTGTTTTCCGATGCCGTTGCTGACTCGGCTCAAGAGGTTGGGTTTTTGTCCAAAGAGATCCAGGTAGGTGATCTGCCCCGAGCTGTTAAACCATACGATGTCACGAGAGCCATTGCCATTGATGTCGGCAAACCGAACGGTGTGTGTAGAGCTGTCTGGCAGTGTTTGTCCTCCGACTGAGGTGATGGACTGCTTGGAGCCGAAGGATGAACCATTTCGATTCAGGAAGTAATGCAGGGTGGTTCCTTGCAATACGATAACATCGCGAAGGGAGTCTCCGTTGAGGTCGCCGAACTGTACGGATGGTAACATTCCTTGGGTGAGTCCATTGACTGAGACCTCTGTCCAACTTGTCCATCTTCCCCAGCCCAGGTACAGTTTGACTCGTATCTTCCCTTCCGAAAGTCGGATTAGGTCTTGCAAACCATCGCCGTTGATATCAAACAACTGCATCTTGTCTTTGGAGAAAGAGTACTTGATGTGTGTACTCCCCTGAACAGCTTTCCATGCACCTTTTCCATCGCCGACCCAGTAGGTTGTGTTCACCCCGTTGCAAACGATGACGTCGGTCTTTTTGTCACCATCGTAGTTAAAGAATCGCGCGTCTACGTTGTTGCTCGGGTGAGGAAGGTTGGCGGTTGAAACGGTGAGGTTCTGTGCTGTGTCTTCCCACCGGCCTTGCCCTTTGTTGAGCACAACAGCCTTGGTGGTTAGGTCCAGCAGATCCGTAAATCCATCCCCATTCACATCCAACATCTGGACGGCTTTACTCTTCAGGGAGGCTGACAATGATTGTGGGTTGGCGATTCGCTGGGACAAGGGAAAGTCATGGCTCTTCGTTTGTAAGTTGCTATCGACTGTCATGGTGTTGATGTGAAACACATGCTTACCCCTTGAGGTATCGACAAGGTCTGGTAAACCGTCGCCGTTGATGTCAAGCAGGTCGACTTGGCCCGACTTGAGGTTCAAGCCGGTACCCGTTGGCATGGAGACCATCTTGCTTGAAGTTCCTGAAGCCTTGGCGCTTGTGTATTCCATCGTGAACTTGATGGGGTAGGGGGTTCTACCATCGATTCCATACTGCGTAACGTGAGAGAGTCGAGAGAGACCTTCTTTGTCATCGTAGGATAACTGGTAGCTTCGCAGTGGCTTGTTGTTGGAAGCTATCTTGATGGCTTTGATGCGTTCGCGGGTTTGTATTTCAAAGCCTGCTTTGCCATCGGATATCGCGTCAGGCCGGCTTTCGTATTGAAGTGAAGCTGTATAGAGGGAGTTTCCGTTGGTATTGTATACCCAGCTGACCTCTGTCAGATAGACTTTCGGCGCTTGGGATCCGATTCTTTTGTAGATGTAGTCGATACGGCTTCCGTTGCGGTCTACCAGAGAACGAAGATACCAACGGTAGGTCCCGTAGGCCCCGATGTCCTGGCTGTCTCGGTCTTGGGTTGCTTGTGTGGTGTTGAGATCGATATGACTTGCACCAAAGTACCCTATGGAGCCGTTGGGATACTCTGCCGTCCAGTAGCCTTGTTGGTCGGTGTTGGATGTTCTGTGCCATTGAAACCGCACAAATCCTCCTTCAAACCGACTTCGGTGGTAGGGTGTTCCTACAATCTTGACCAGCTCACCTCCGTCGGATGCTGTGAACGTGTCAGCACTGTCATATTTGGGAAGCCTTCTGGCTGTGTATCGTTCGATGCTCTTGAGCCCCGACAAACTCCAGCCCATTCCAACAATGCTAGAGCCTCCACCCGAGCTGTAGGACAGTCCCAATTGTGGAGTGAAACCATTCCGGCCTTTGGGCATCTTGATCGGAATCCCGTAGCTCATCACGCCCATGTTGAGGCTCAGCTTTACGTTTTCTCCGACTCCTTCCAACGAACCAGGTCCTTTGGGGAGGGGAAGCACGCTGGGTTTTACACCTGACTTGGAGTCGGGAGTGTCGGCCCAAACGTTTGATTCGAAGAACGCAAAGCAAAGGAGAAGGGCAAGGGCGCAAAGATATCGTTGCATGTTCGATACGCTCCAAACGAACGAAGGGTGGGAGTGAGTTTTGGGAAGGCAGGGAGGCTCAGTTGCCTTCCGTGAAGTCCTTGTAATAGATGTACAGCCGGATATCGTCGAGCGTATTCAGCTTGATGTCCCGGTTGACCTGCTCCGAGAGCTGGTTGAGCAACAACTCCCAGTGGCTGTTGGCTAGAGGTCGATCCCTCAGTCGATAGTTTGGGTAGACTGTGGGATTCAGGGTTTTTACTCCATTGAAGAACGGGTTCAATACAGCGATGCGTTGCGGCAGCGTGTAGTACGCAAACTTGTTTCCTGGCAGGCGAACCCAGGATGTTCCTTTCTGACGAAGGTACAATCGACCCGTAGTGTCTCCAACATCTCCACCGATGATCTCACCTTCCACGTAAAAGATCTTGTGGTTCACTGTAATGGGTGAGACCTTGGAGCTTCCCTTGTCGACGGAGAGATCAAAGGGGAACGATAGATACCCTTCTGCGTTCAATCGACTCGTCTCACTGAGCTTGTTTCGGAACGCTGTGATTCGTTCGCTGATCGTTAGTGGCTTTCCATCCTTTCCTGAGTGGGAGATCTTGAGGATGTCATCTCGCAAGGAGACAATTGCAACGCGGGTGTCAGGGACTCCGTTGTTCTCCAAGAACTCTCGGTAGGCTAGCTCCAGTTGGGTTAGGTAGTCTTCCAGATTGTATGTACCCGACGAGACCATCCGGATCAGGAACAGTTGGATCTTGTTTTTGTACGAGGTCCCTGTGAAGTATTCGTAGACCAACGTTGCCCGGTACGCCTCACGAATCGCAAGGTCAAAGGTTCGCTCTGCTGTGATGATCGCGTCGTTCTTGTAGATCCGTACGTTCGGGTCATTCTTTGCAGCCTGAACGTTGATCGCGAGCTGGGCTGTTTCTTGCTGTTGGGCGATCAGTCGGTCGGAGCGGTCTTCCATTTGCTTGATCTTGGAAAGAGCCAACCGAATGTTGTAGTGCGAACTTAACGCCTCCATCTCGTGGCTGAGCATGGAGTTTCGAAGAGAACGGATTCTTGCAGCGCTCTCAATCCGTCGCAAGCCTCCTGTCCCACATTGGACTTGGTATTGCTTGGCTGCGATTCTTTGGTTTAGGTCTGCAATCTCATTTTGTTTGTCTCTGATCTTGGATTCAAGCAATCCCACTGTGAGTTCACGTACTGCTCTTGCAATACCCAAAGCGGAGATTCCCTTAAGGGCAGATAAGCAATCTCCTATGCTTATCGTTGTCCCACTTGTGGGTGGAGTACACTTGGATAACTTTGTGATGTCTGCGATCACTGAATAAGTCCGGTTGGCAGCTTCAATCTCAGCTTGTGTTGATCGAATTTGGGATTGCAAACTGTTTTGTCGGCCTCGAATGGCCCAAGTGTAGTTATGGAGTTCCCATTGTTTGTCACACTCCGCTTTGATCCTGGCTTTTTCGGTTTCAATCTGCTGGAGCGTGTTCTTTTGTTTGAGGATCAGACTTTGGAATGCAACCCTGGCTTGACCCAGTTGGAGCCTGGCATCGTACAGTTGCCCTGAACCCATCCAGCCACAGGGATTACCCAACTCAATAGCTCGTGGGTTGAGGTAGGCGTTCTGTACAATGGCGGGGTACTTCTTCTTGGTGCTGGGATCTTCCAAGGTCCCGCATAGATCGATGAGTTGGTTGTCGTAGTTCTGTTCGATCTTGATCAGCTCGTTTTGGAAGCTGACGTTGTCGACCTCATAGCTTCGTTGACTTTGCAATGCCAAGCGCTCTTTGTCTTTGGCCGTGAGCATCTTCTGTTTGGCAAAGTTGAAGGCTACGTGGAAGGCATTGCTTGTGTTGTTTTCCACAGCAGGGAACGGAATGTAGTCAGGGGCAAAGCCAAAGATATTTATGTCATTGAGCAGGTCTCTGTAGACTTCGTTGAAGTCAAGAAAGGCGGCCCGGTACGTTGTGGCTGCTTGGGCCAATTCCTGCTTGATTTGTGGGAGGATGCTTTGAAACTCCTGGTCTGTGGAGGCTTTCTGCAGATCCCGAACCAGCTTGTTGAGAATCAGGGATTCAATGTAGCTTGCGGCAAACGCTCTTCGAGCCACCCGACGGGCTAGCTCTGGACGTTGTAGCTTGTGGTATCTCTTCGCAACTTCGCTCCAAACTCTGGCTTTCTGTGTGGATGCGCGGATCAGCTTCTTGAAATAGCTGGTAATCGCTTTGGGTGTGATCAACCAGTCGGAGAAATTGCCTTCGAACGATTGAACCATGACGGCAGACATTGAGAAGAACCGATCCAAGACAAGCTGGTAGTATTGTGTGGCTAAATATAGGTTGTGCATTTCATAGCCCAACGCACCTGACAACTTTAGGCCTCCCGGTTCCAGAAGGTCTCCATAGAATGAGTAAAGGTTGGAACCTGCCAGGTCAAACCGACTGGCTGATGCTTTCACAAAGGCGTCATCTCCCAACATAATCTTCAACTCAGCGTTGAGAGTTTCAAACCCAAGGTCCGTGACCTTCTCGCCGTTGGTGTTCGTTCGACTGTCATCAAAGGAGAACGATAGCTTGAGAAAATCTCGTAGCTTGGTGCGAGTTGTTGTGTCTAGCTTGCTCGCGAGGTTTGGGGTTGTGTAGAGCGTAAGCAAACAATTCATACGCTGCTCCAACAGCTCGATCTCTTTGGGACCATAACAGTAGGGAACAGCGTTGGAGTTGGGGACGCAGATCTCTGGAGTAAAACCCACTTGTTTCCCTGTACGACTGCGAAACTTGATTCGATACCGAAAAGCATCGGCGATGCTGGCTCGCATGGATTGGTAAGGAGATACAAAACCGTTCGGCTGTGTGGCTTCAAGAAAGTCGTAGTACTTCGTCAGGTCGTTTCGATCGACATCACAAGGGAATTGCCCTTTGTACTTGCCTGCACAAACCTTGGTGGGGTCTTCCACATAACCAGGCTTCCTACGTAACGCTTGTAGCACTGTATAGCAGGACGTATTTGCACTATGGCAGCTATCTTGCTTCACGTTTTGCTTGATGCGGAAGTAGACAACTTTGCTACCTACAGGGCAAGCGTCGGAGTTGGGCCCACCGTCAAACTGATCGGTGTCTTCACAGTAGTAGTGTATCTCGTCCGTTTTCTCTTGTGCTGTGAGCGTTCGCGTCGTTTGGTTATTCGGCACTCCTTCCAGTAGGACCGAGACCAGCGAGTTAAGTTGGTTCTTTTGCGCGAGGGTTGCAAGAGAGTCTGACGTATTCAACGCGTTCTTGAGCACATCTGGGCTGCACGAAACTTGTTGCCATTGTTCCTTAAGTTGGCAAACACCGTTCTCGCATGTTTCCCCGGACTTGCAATTGCCATTGGAAGTGCATGAAGTGATCGGAGGTACAAACCCAACGAAGTCCTTGGTCTCCAGGTCCGCGTTGGTGCGTTCCAGCATGACATAGCCGTACCGAACAAAGTCATTGCTCAAGGCGTTCTTTGTGCTCGAACCGGTGGTTTGGAAGAAGGTTGGGAAGGTCTCTTTGTAGATCAGGAAGAGAAACTTGTTGAAGATAAGGACACCGTCCACAAGAGAGAGAGTCCGCTTAAGGAAGCGCCCATTGGGGATGGGGTTGGACTGGCTCAAGCTTGTGTTTTGGTCCTTGTTGGATTGGCTACTACTTCCGTAGGGAAATGTGAGGCTTCGGCACTCTTCCTTGAGCCATATCCCTTGTTTTGGGTCTTCGATTGCGCCCCATTGAAACCCTGGAACCAGCCAGGGTATCTGGACTTTTTGGAACAGTGATGGCTCACAGTCTTTTTTCGGGTCTTTGGCGTACCTGCCCCCAAGGGCAAGAGTGACATCGAAGCTTTTTACAAATTGCAAGGCCTGGTTTTGGCTACCTGGCCTGCCTTGGAACGAGATCTTCACTTCGGGATAGCCAGGGTATTGAAGGCTCTTGTCTGTGTCGATTCTACCTTTCAAGCTGTAAGTGGAGCCGTTCTTTTCCTCTTTGACATTGATGGTCAGGTTCATCCCTGTGGTGGCCGATGGGATGGGTCTCTGGCTCAGACTGTTGGTGAGCTCTTTCATACCATCCTTGTTTTTGTACAAGAAGCAACGTTTGTCGGTTCCACCGAATCGCTGTGCACACTTCTTGACCACAGGTTGATGTTTCCAGCTTTCGGTTTGAATGGAGGTCAGGATCGCGTCAAACTCATCGAGCTTCATGTTGCCTTTTCTGAACTCCAACCATTTGACCAGAAACGCATTCTTCGGGGAAGCAATTCCGCTGCTGGTGATCCCGTTGTCATCGAAGTTGCCAAAGGTGTACATGGTTCCAGACCATTGCCCGTCACCGGTTCGACGGTAGCTGACATTGATCTCCTGGGAACCCATTTTTGAGTTGCTTACGGCAAAGACACCTTGGTATTGAGTAAGCTCGTTCCCTTTGGCAAAGTCTTGGGTTGGGAGCTTCGTCGCATCAATCTTCACCTTTACGAAGAGTCGTGCTCCTTTGGCGATGGAAGGAATGGTGTAGGGCTTGTCAGCTGCGCCAAAGGCTTTGTACGTCACACATGACTCTTGGTTGCTGTCCATCTTGTCGCATGCAGCGAAGAGATGCCAGTACAGTGGCTTGGGAGTTCCTGCGGTGCTTCTTGCGATGTTGTCGCTGATTCGATCGATCTGAAAGCTCATGGGGTAGGGGGAGCTGTTGGTGATCGCAAATTCCAACTCCAGGGTGTAGTTGTTGAACGAGAGTTGGGTGGAATCAAGGGTGAACGTCCCTACAGGATTGGTTGAGTTGGTTGAACTTGAAGTCGGTTGGGTTTTGGGTACACAATATCCGTTGCTTTGCCCCGTTGATTGACACACTTCTTCTTTGTTGCAGGTCGAGGAGGTTGGGGTGCATGGCATCCGACAGACGTACTTGTAGCACTTCATCCCACCACAACAATCCGCGTTGGTTTTGCAATTGGAATAGCATCTTCCCTGGATACAGGCTTGCCAGTCAGGGCAGTCTGTGTCGGACGAACAATTGGGATAGCCGGTGCTGGACGATTGTCCCTTCACGACACAGCTTCCTTTGTCGCACGTTTGGTTGCTCAGGCATCCCTCCGCTAGCTTGTAGGTGGAGTGACAGAAGAGAATGGAGCCATTGGATTGCTGAACATCCTTTTCACAAGGCGAATAACATGTCGGGTTGGTAGGGACTGTGGGAGAACAACGGCCATTGGCTGAGTTGGTGGCGTCCAGGCGACAGACACCAGCCAGGCAGACCAACGTTTGGGTTAGGCAGTCTGCGCTTTCTCTGCAAGAGCAGCCTTCGTAATCGCCGGAGCACGCTTTGCATTGCTTCGTTCCGCTGTTGTTGACACACTTGAGACCGGGGAGGCATCTATCGTTAGAGAGGCATCCACAATCTTCTTCACCGCTGCAGGATAGGCAAACATTGCCTTTGCATTTGAGGTTGCTATCGCATGTGCTGTTGGAGCTACAGGGGCATCCTTCCGAGCCACTTTTGCAAGAGAAGCATCGTTGGTTGGAGCTACACGCCAGATCTTGATCACATGACCCGTTGCTTTTGCAAGGACATCCGTTCTTTCCTTCGTCACCGGCCTTGCATCCACCAGCGGGTTCACAGGTTCCCTGGTTGCAGGTCGCGCCTTCGTCGCAGGCTCCTCCGACGCAAGGGCAGCCAGGGACGGGCTTGCTGCAGTCGGGTCCGTCTTTTTTCTGGGGTTTGCTGCAGTAGCCTTGGAGACATTCGAGCCCAGCTTCGCATTTCCCGCTTCGGTAGCATTGGCATCCTTCTTTGATGCACTCACTTTCGCAGTAACCGCGAACACAAGTGAGGGGACTGTCGCAGGTTCCATCCTGGCGACAAGGGCAGTCAGCCTTGGTTCCTGTGCAGTCCTCTCCACCTTTGGGTTTGGGTTCGCAGTAGCCACGTCGACAGACAGCAGTTGTTTCGTTGCAGGTTCCTTGGGCCGAGCAAGGACAGTTGAGCACGCCCGGTTCACATGGAGTCTGAGGGATGTCTTTGGGGTCGGTACAGAAACCCAGATAACAGCGGAACGATGAACTTTTGCATTTTCCTTCCGCGTCGCAGCGGCAGTTGTCTTTTCCTTCACCACAAACAGTGTCTGTGCCGTTGCCCCCAGGTTGTTCACAGTATCCTCGTCGGCAAGTCAAACCTTGCTTGCAGGAGTTGTTGGGTCCACACAAGCAGTTCTCTTCTTCTCTGCAGATTTCAATCGTGCAGAAGCCTCTGTTACATTCGAGTCCATCGTCACATTTTAAGCTTGCGCTACAGTCACAGTTTTGTTGGGTACAGAAGGTTGTGCAGACACCCCCGTTGCAGACCAGATCGTTGTTGCACTTTCCTTCTGTGCAGGAGCATCCTTCTGTGCCGGGGGTGCAAACGGGTGGAGGCTGTGTTCCACATCCGATAGGAATCGAGACACACCACAACAAACTGACAAGCCACATGAAACGGTTCATCTTTCTCATTCTATGGTTCCTTCGTTTGCCATTCGGGGTTGTTGATGGGTCTTCCGTTCCAGTCGTAGCAAGTCATGTTTTGGGGAGACAAAGGTAGGTTGGGACTCGCTGGAGTTATCTTGATCTGGAAAGCATATTCTTGGTTGGGGAGCGCTTTGTTTTGTTGGAAAAAGAACGCGACACCCAGGCGTTGTTTGGCTTGTTGGGTTCTTCCCCGAAGCTGCGGATGGAACGTGACTTCCTGGACCTTCGTTCCTTCGGGAAGGGTGAGAATGAATTGACAGGCTCTGACCTCGCTTGATTTCCATCGAAAGCATCGTTGTCCCGGAAGACAACCGGTAGGAGCTTGTTCTGGGGGGTCTTCGTTGGAGGGTTGTTTCTCAACAGGCCCAGCATCCTCGCTTTCTTCTGGAGAAACGACTTCCTCTTTGGGGTCCTCAAGGTGGAGCTTTTCTTGGTTGGCATGGTCTGCGATAGATACTCTTTCAGCTTCCTTCTCACCTTGTTCTTGTGAAACTTCTGTTGATGGTTGACCCTGGCAACCCTGGCATCCTGCAAAGGATACCCAGAGACACAACAGTGCTGTTCCAACCAAAACCCAAACCTTGCTTGCCAGTGGGTTTGTTCTGGTCATGGCGCTTCCTTCTACCTTTCCCATGCTCACTGACCTTCTGCTGTGATTCCTCCCAGGAGGAAGTAGCCCGTTGTGGGATTGGTGGGTTGGGTATGTTCTACGGTGAACCCGCCATCAAACAAGCAAGTGGAAGCGCATTGCTTTAATGTTGAATCTTGCGTGCAGTTCAGACCTTTGGGGCAGATACATCGGGTGTCTTGGGAGCAATCAGTGTTGGTTTTGCAGGTCTTCCAAAAGCATCGGTTGGCCTTGCAACTTAATCCAGTTGGACAATCCTTGTCTGTTCCACATGCTTTTCCAATGGAGCAAAGGTTCATGGGCTGTGCCGTGGGTGTGGACACCGCTGCACAAGTCTGGTTGGATTGTGTTGAGGAATAGGTGCATCCTACCGAAGTGAATCTTGCGTAGTGGTAGAAGTAGTCACAGCTTCCCTTGCCAAAGTTATCTGTGAGGGTCTGGCACAGACGGTCACCCAGTTTTTGGTTTCCTGGGCAGGAAGTCAGGTTCTTGAGTGGCTCTGCCTTGGAATACACATAACTAGGGTTGTTCTGGTAGATTGTTTCGGTACACTCCTGAACACAGCCTCCCTTGTAATCAGAGGGCTTTGCATAGCTCTTGTAGCTTTGGCAGACCCACCCAACATCACCATCTGCTGGAGCCTGAGAGAGAAGACTGCACGAAAAGTTGACATCCTTTTGTTTGCCTATGGGCATGTTGGTGAGGGATGCATCTAGCTTGCAGGCTGTTCTTGAGTAGGTGTCTTTGTTTCTGTTGCTGGTGTCGGAGATTCCCTTGGTTGTGGTTCGAAATGTATTTTGGCGAGACAACGTCGGACTGTAGGGGTCTCCCGGTTTGGGAGTTTGTGCCTGGCTCTTAAACTGAATGCACCGAAACAAGCTGGGTAGTGCGTGTTTGTAGCGAATGCTCTTGGGTCTGCATTCGGAGTATGTCTCGGGCTGAACGGTAGTACCGTTTGCTGCGTAAGAGCAAGCTTGATCATCCTTGAGCAAACACTCTTTCCAGTGGTTGTTTCCTGGTTTGGGTTCTTCGCATTGGAGCCCCAGAAGGTGTCGAGTTGCCTTGCTTCGGGGTCTTTCGACAATGTGATAGGTTCCTACTTGAACCTTGTCTGCTTGTACGGTGCCTGTGGGCTGGAAGTACCCATAGCTCAGCTCCATGTAGTACGACCATCGGGTGTGAGGGTCCAATACTCTGTCTTTGTTACTGGGCGGAGTGGACAAGACGGTCTCTTGCATATCAAGGATGCCGTTGTCGTTCAGATCCATGTTGCTGTTCAAGCAAACTTTGGTCAGGGAGTTGATGCTGGCAGGGTTAAACTGTGCTGTCCCTGTGGCCCCTGGATAACTTGGAATTGGATCTTGGCTTGTGGGGCGACCGTCGTTTCTTGCGGTCTCGACCAAGAAAAAGGTCTCTTTCGGAGTGGTCAAGTCAACAACTTGTGGGGAGCGCTCTCCATAGTCTCGGACATAAGATACTTTGGAAGCTATATGTACAATGCAACGGTAGTTATCCCAGTGATGCTGGGGTGTGTTGCTGCCACCTTGTTTCAACTCTGTGTAGGTGCTGTAGGCAAGGATGTTGATCCATCCGTCTCCATCCACATCGCACTCCCCATATTCTTGGCTTGCTGGTTTGTAAAAGAAGCCTGTGTTCGTCACACAAACGGCCTGCTCGTTGTTGGGGGAGGTTGTTTTGGACGACTTCACCACAAGGTACGGGGTGACCAACGCTCCATTGGGCACTGCCTTTCCCTGGCAGAAGGCTGCACTTGTTACACAACTTCCACTTTGGGTAAGTTTGTTTTCCAGCCAAACTTTGGAGCCCACGCATCGCTTGAGACAGGGTTTTTTTTGTGAAAGGTCACAATCTTGATCGGTGGCACATCCAGCAGCTGTGCAACTGCCTGCGACACACTGTGTTCCATTGTCTGTGAAACCGGGCTTGCATACACACCCGCCGCTTCCGTCTGTCACTTGGTCAGAGCGGCAAATTTTTTGGCATAGACTTCCGGTGTCCTTGTAACCTTGTGGGCAAGAACAAGTGCAATTGGCGTCCCGCTGCAAGTGACTGTCGCACTTGGCTCTACACAGGCTCAAACACTCTATTTCGGTAGGCTTGCATCCACAGGACCCCTTGGCGTCGCGCGTTTGATCCGTGCGGCACTTTGGCAGGCATTTCTGCAACGAGGTCACAAACTCTTCACCTGCAGGGCATTCGCATGTACCCGAGTTGGGGTTGCGTTGCATTCCTCCTTGGCACACGTCTACACAAAGGGAACGGTACTCTTCTTTGCCTTGTGGACAGACACATTTTCCTTGTGCATCTCGTTGTTGATCCTTGCGACAGAGTGGCCTGCAAAACAATTGAGAGTTGCTCTTCCATTCTTCTGTTCCCGTAGGACATTGGCATTGGCCGCTTGTGGTGTTTCTTACCTGAGGCGAGGTACATACAGCTACGCATTGGTTCTTGAAATCTTCTTGCCCTGTTGCGCAAGTGCACCCTCGGGTTTGAGAGTCACGTATTTGGTCCGGCCGACATTGCACTTCGCAGGCATCTCCTTCTTTGACATAGCCTGCTAAGCATTCGCACTCTCCTTGGGCGTTGAGCTTTGCGTTGCGTCCACATGTTTTGCCAACACAGCCTCCATTGGAGCAGGCTTGGGTTTTGTCTCCGCAGTCAGCGTCACTTTGGCAGCTTTCGCATTGTTGATTCTTGCAAACTTTGCCTTGGGTGCAGTCGCTTCGTTTCAGACACCCAACACATTTGTTTTTGTTGGAGTCACACACGTTTTGTTCGGAGGTGCTGCAATCTTTGTTGGTTCGACAGGCGCTGGCTCGGCAGACGTTGTTGATGCATAACTCATTGACTGCGCAACCCTCATCTCCAGGACAGCTTTCGCAGGCACCCGCAGGGCTGCAATAGTTGCTGGAAGGGCAATCCTTGGCGGAGCTACAACCACACTTGTTGTTGATGCAGGATTGACCGCTTGCACAGTCCTTGTCTTCTTCGCAACCAGGGATGCATGACTTCTCCTTGCATAAGGAGCTTGCGCCGCAGTCGTCGTTACTTTCACAGGGCTTGCATTTCTCTTCGATACAGGCCAAGCCGTCTTTGCAATCTTTCTTCGATTGGCATGTGTTTTTGCTGACGCATTTGTTTTGGGCTGTGTCACATGTTTCGTCTGTTTTGCAATGTTCCTCTTTGGAGCAACCCTCCGTACATTGGTTGTCTTTGCAATATTGACCGGACTTGCAATTCGCGTCTTTGCAATTCTTGTTTTCTTGGCAAGCTCCTTCCTGACATGAACTTCCAGAGAGACAGTCCCCATCCGATTCACAAGGAGCACACGTTCCTTGTTTGCAAACTTTACCATCGCTGCAGTCATTGGATGCCGAACATGGTTCGTTTGGGCCGCAACAGGAAAACAACAGGATACATGCAAAAAGTGTGAGAAGCCCGGCTATTCGTAGATTTAACATGCAGCACCTTAATACTTAATCAGATAATGGACGAACACATTGCTGGGGCGTGTCTCATTTCCACCACCGATGATCTTGTACTGAAGCGTTTCGTTTTGGACGCTGACGTTCTTGGCTCCGACTAAGCCAGTGTTTTTGTATTTGGCAGGTGGGTTGGGAAAACAACTTACAGCTGGGACTCCGTTTCCGGGAGCGAAGCAATATCCGGAAAATTCTGAGTAGAACCCTTTGTGGCTGTGAGTTTTTTGTTCCGTCTGGAGAATGGGGCCTCCGCTGGGTAGGGCTGTTTGGTACACCTCCGTTGTGCCTACAGGGTTGGTTGAGTAGGGACCCTTGGGTTTGATGGCTTGGTTGGTTCCAGGCTCGTAGCGGTTGCTTAAGTCTGGGACTCGTGTCGCCTCCCCAACCCCACCCCCTGCTACTCCACGGAGAAAGTAGCCTCTGTAATCAGGCACACGGAACTCCTGACTTGTGCCAGTTCCTTTGAGTCCATAGTGGCCTTTGAGTGCCTTGAAGAGTTCGGGGTGGTCGGCAGTTTTGTACCAACTTCCATCGCAGTACAGCCATCCATGAGGTGGGATGGGCTTCTTGTTGGCGTCCAGGCTAATGGGGGCGGCGTACGAGATCACGGTTCCTGCCGGGAGCCTGTTCTCGGTGTGAGGTACTGCGCCTAGCTTAGTTCTTGCCAACGTTTTGGGGTTTTGCTTGTTGGCATCGTATATCTTGATCTCTACCCACAGCGGACTGGTTTTACGTGTGACCTCATTGCACTCTTGGCTCAAGGTGATTTTGAACCGACCTTTGACAAACACAACATCTGATAGTTGTTCTTTGCATTTGGGTGTTCCTTTTCCAGCCTCTCCTTGATCCCACAAGGAGAGAGACACCTGTCGGGTTTCATTCAGGGGTTGGCCAGCTTCTTCGAGGTACCCCGAGTAGACCAACGAGTGTTGTTGAGCATGTGCGAGCCAGACGGATACCAACACGACCAAACAAGTGAGCAGTCCAAAGATCTTCGTGATGGTGCGTTGGGTTTTGCGCTGACGTTTGGACTCGGCTTGTTCAAGCAAAGTAAGCTTTTGCTCAACCCTATCCAGTTGTGCTTGAAACGAACAGGTGTCCTGGGTCGGATGGTTCATTGCTCCCCTCGTTGCATTCGAGTGATACACCTATGGCCATCGTTCAGGGGAACCACTTCGGTTGGTCCCATGCCGTAGGCGTTCATGTTTTGGGTCAAGAGTTCTTGCTGTGAGTTAGTTCCCAAAACGCAACTTGCGGGGTTAATTCATTTTGTTGTTTCTTTGAATGCGAAGGAGAGTATGTGTTTGTAGAATGTTTGGGGTGTCGTTTGGGTCCGCATCAGGAGGAAAACTAGGCAAAGGTTCGAGCTTCGAACACCTATTTATCGATACAACACCTGCACGCGATCTCCAGTGACAAGAGACTTGACTGATTTGTCAGGTCGACTGGCATGGAGATAGGAAGACAAGAGGGTAAGAAAGTTTTGGCCGTCGTATTGATTCGCTTGGAAGGAGCGAGGCATTGAGAGACAGTTACTGTATGTTTGGCATCCCGCTCCCACTGTAGCAAACCGTTCTGACGTTGATGTGGGCAATTGGGTGGTTCGAGCCATACCCCGAAAGATCGAGGCAGCACCTGACTTTGTCATGGTTGGATCGGTTACGTTCCAAAAGTAGATAGCATCGGGAGGGGGGCCAATGTCTGGGTCGTTGGGTTTGGTGATCCACTCTCCTTGGGTTGAATAGACTCCGATGTAACGTTCTGAGCTATTTTCTTTAAGCCACTGGTCCACATTGGCCAATCGAAAATCCACCACGTCATAGGCGAAGCGAGACCCTGGAAATCGAACGATCGCGAGTCGGTACTCCTTCTTATTCATGGGACAAAAGTCGTAGTATCCGTAGGGACCGTCTTCTTCTCGTGTGGAAGCTCCCAACGACTTTGGACTGTTTGGGTAGAACTTCTGGTACTCGGAAGCAAACAAATGTTTGGCTTCCGTCACATACCGCGAGTTCAAACATACTGTCCAGCCGCCTCCTAAGGTTGTCATGTCGCAGTACACAGGGAAGGTTCGGGTCGTTTTGCCTTCTTCTTCCATCATCCAGTACACGCCGTCTCCTTGGGAGGCTTGTGCTTTCAATATGTCTTGGCAAGACTTTCCTGGGTTGTGCTTGGTTCCATAGCTTCTGCATGTTCCTTCGTGGCAACGTTCTTTGTCCTTGCATCTAGGGCAAGGCTTTGTGACAGGGGAGGTTGTGACTGTTGATGTTTTGCCGTTGCAGTCTATGGTAAGTGTCACTTCCTTTGTGTTGGGCTGAACCTTTTTTACTATACATTGTAAAGCTATTGAGGAGTCGGGTCCTTCCTTGCATTGGAGGTTTTCGCAGCGTTGGTTGCCTGGGCAATCTTGATCGAGAGTACAAGGTGCTTTGCATTGCGCAGCGACACATTGCAAAGGAGCGATGCAGTCCTCATTGCTGGTACAAGTGGGTAAGGTTCCACAGCTTGTTCCTAGAGTCGCTAGCACAATACTGAGCATCATCGCTACAACGAAAGATAACATTTTCATCGGTAGTACACCTGCACACGAAACGCCTTGAGTTGAATATCGGGTGGGTTTCCTTCTTTCCAGCTCAAGTAGCTAGCTTGAAAGGTTGCTTTTTTTGCATCGTGTAGCTTGTCGTGAAAGTTCGTTTCTTCAGGAGACGAACAGTTCAAGTTGTAGCATCCTGCGCCCATCCATACATGTTCTTCGGATGATGGCAAAGCTATCTTTGCAAATCCTCGAAAGACAACCTCAACGTTCTGCTTTCCTGATGACGGTTTGATGTTCCACCAAAACCTGATCGATGTTGGTGGTGATAACTTCTCAATCTTGATATGGGGAGGGCGTGTGACCCACTTGCTGGATTGTGACGTTACACCTCTATATCTTTCCTCGCCTTCGCTTTGTTCGGATGCTGTTGCATTGGATAGCACAAAGTCAACGATGTTGTGGGTGTAACGAAGGCCTGGGGACTTGGCCAGGGTCATTCTGTAGTTTGTTTTGTCTGTGGGGCAAAAGTCATACACTCCGAAAGGATCGGACTCTTGCGGTATTCCACTGCTCGCGGATGGAAGCACTGGAGGATAGACAGGTTTGTAGGTAGACGTAAATAGCTTGCTTTGGCTTTCCTGTGTATAGCGAGAGTTCAGGCATAACGTCCAGCCTCCCTCCTCTGTCTCCATGTCACAGTACACCTTAAGTCGTTTGGAACTCTGGGCTGGATGCTTGATCCAATAGGGGCCACTGGGGGGAGTCATCGCAGAAGTGTTCTTTTTGTAACTCTCAAGGATGCTTTGGCAGCTTTCTCCAGGATTGCGATGGCTTCCTTTGGGCCAACATTGGTTGTCCTGGCAGATGTCTGTTTTGTTGCACGTTGTACAAGGGTCGGCTTGCTTGCTTGGGTATTCCACCTTGGTTTCTTGGCCGTTGCAGTCCAACGTCACAATGGTTTTGTCACCTTGTGTTTCTTGCGACTTGGTTGTGCATTGGAGTGGTTCGTCCGTTGCTTGTGCATCAGGTTGAGGAACCTGAGAAGGAAAGAGACATTGCAAGTTTTGGCAAACCTGACCGGCTTTGCAGTCTTCATTGCGAAGGCATCCGGCCTGACAACGTCCTGACGTGCATCTTAAGGGCCGTGCGCAATCTTGATCCGAAGTACAATGGGGGAGGGGTTCACAGCCCCATGCGATGGATGCTAACGCTAGCGTCCAAACGCATAGGTGCCATGCGCCTTGGTGCCTGAGATGAAATCGGGAGAACAACCTTCTTGGAAACATGTATCTGTGGTTCCGTATGACATGGGGTTGTTTGCATTGTAGAGGATGAGGCGGGCGGTATCAACCGTGGGATTTCGTTTCCATGTTCAAAGATGTTTTCCCACGAACAAAAGGTGTTATTCCCACGTTGAGGGAGTAGCTCTCTTCATAAGAGTGATGGAAGGGAGCTATTTTTCTTTGCACCGTTCGAGTGATGCTTACTTGATCTTGATGTAGGTGAAGGTGGCGTCTGTGAGTTGTATATCGAAACTGCTTGGGCTGCTTATGTTGACGGTTACAGTGTCAGGTCCAGTTACCTTGAAGTAATGGACAATGTTTAGGTTTCCTTGGATTTGCGCTCCGAGAGTGCTGGTCATTCCTCCCGGTCCCATTTTCCCTGATGTACCACCCGTAGTAGTACTTAGCGTCGCGAAGATGGAGTCTCCTCGTTGGTTGTTGGTGCTTTTGTGGAAGGTGTGTGCGGTATAGATAACCCAATATTCGCCAGCACTGGGAAGGAGCACTTTGTGTGAGGTCTGCCGATTGCCTCCTCCTGAGCCGTTATAGTCTGACAGCGCAGTGAATTGGAAGGCGAGTGGATCCCCTTTGTCACCTTTGGGTCCTTGGGGTCCTTGGACGCCCTGAGGACCTTGGGCACCAGTAGCTCCTTTGTCCCCTTGGGGGCCACGTTGGCCGGTGGCTCCAGCAGTTCCTTGGGGCCCTTGTGCTCCTGTGTCACCTTTGGGGCCTTGCGGACCTGTGGCTCCGGCAGGGCCTTGGGGACCTTGAGGACCGGTGTCACCTCTGTCACCTTTGTCGCCTTTGAAGCCTTGGGGACCTTGGGGACCCGTGTCCCCTTTGTCACCCTTGGCTCCTTGCTGACCTTGTGGCCCTTGTGGACCTGGAACGCCCGCCAGTGGTCCTGCGTCGACAAAGCTTGTTCCATTGTACACAAACAGGTGGCGATCTTTGGGATGGCTGAAGTCATTGACGAGGTACGTTTCACCTATCTTTTGAGCCACCACTTTGGACATGTCAGCAAAGGTTCCCACATTGTCGACTTGGAGACCCTTTCCAGCGTCGCCTTTGTCGCCTTTGGGACCTTGGGCACCCGTGGGTCCAGCCGGGCCTTGTGGTCCAATTTGACCCTGAACTCCAGTGTCACCTTTGTCGCCTTTGGGACCTTGGATGCCTGTATCTCCTTTGGGTCCTTGTGATCCTTGGGGTCCTTGGGGTCCGGTAAGTCCCTGAGGACCTTGGGGACCGGTGTCTCCTTTGGGCCCACGTGCTCCTGTCGGTCCCTGTGGGCCTTGGGGACCTTGGGGGCCTGTTGCTCCCAAGTCGCCTTTGTCACCCTTGGGCCCTGTTGTTCCTTGCGGGCCTTGGGGTCCTACATCGCCTTTCGGACCAGGGACTCCGGATAGCTTACCAGCGTCGACAAAGCTAACACCGTTGTAGACCAAAAGGTGTCCGTCTTTGGCGTTGTTGGTATCCTGAACCAGATAGGTGTCGCCGATGCTGGGGTTTTGTACCTTGGTTCGATCCGCATACGCGCCTACGTTGTCGATCTGCAAACCTTTGCCTGCTGGGCCTTGTTGGCCGGGAATCCCTTGAGGACCTTGAGGGCCAGTATCACCTTTGTCACCCTTGGCTCCAGCAGGTCCGAGGTTTCCTTGGGGTCCTTGTGGCCCAGCCGGTCCACGGTCGCCTTGCTGTCCTCGATCACCTTTGTCGCCTTTGGGTCCTTGGGGGCCTTGGGAGCCAGGATCTCCCTTGACTCCAGGATCTCCTTTCGGACCTTGGAGACCTGTATCACCTTTGTCACCTTTGTCGCCCTTGACACCTCGGTCACCTTTGGGTCCTTGGGGTCCAGTCTGGCCACGAGGGCCAGGAACTCCAGCGAGAGGTCCAGCATCGGCAAAGCTTGCTCCGTTGTACACATAGAGGTGCCGATCTTTGGCGTGGCCGGTGTCATTGACCAGATAGGTCGTTCCTACCGTTGGGTTGGATACATTGCTCATTCCTGCGAAGGTACCTACGTTATCGACCTGAAGCCCTTTGCCTGGGTCACCCTTGTCTCCTTTGGGGCCCTGAGCACCCTGTGGCCCTGCTGGTCCTTCCTTGCCGGTGTCACCTTTGTCGCCCTTGTCGCCCTTGTCACCCTTTGGTCCTTGGATTCCTTGCAACCCTCTTGCTCCGGGGTCGCCTTTGGGGCCTTGGGGTCCTATGAGGCCCTGTGGACCCTGGCTTCCTTTGGCTCCTTGAGCCCCATCGTTTCCAGCTTTGCCTTGGGGACCAGGGTCGCCTTTGTCGCCCTTGTCGCCTTTGTCACCTTTTGCGCCTTTGGTTCCTGCATCGCCTTTTTCGCCTTTTTCGCCCTGCAGCACATAGGTTTCTGCGAGGGCTTCTTTGATCTTGAGTTGCTCTGCGCCAGTGCCTACGTAGCCGATCACAAAGAACAGCCCGGCCACCAACGACTTGGGTAGTGTTACTTTCATCTCATCTTCCTTCTGCGAAACTATCGTAAGTGGGTACGTTTGATTGGTGCTGTCCTGGATCAAAAGCTCAATTTTGGATAGCTTGTCCAGGTTGTTGCCCTTGATGATCCAGGTGGTGCGAAAGCGGTTTTGTGCACCTCCTGTTTGGATGGCGTCCAAGAGCTTTTTGTCTGCATCACCTGGTGCCTGAACAGGCTCCGCTGTCCCATCACCGTTGATGCCCGAGACCTGAATGGTTTTTCCGATCTTTTCGTTGTCAGGGACGCACTTCTCCTGGTCACATTTTTCTGTGTCCTTGCAAGTGATCGCTCCCTGACAAGAGCCCCATCTCCAGTCGTCGGTGCATTTCTTTTTGCCCGGTGTACAGGCTCCTTCGGGGAGGCAAGAGCCTTCTTTGCCAGGTTCTGTGCAGTCATTGCATTTGCAAGCGTCCCAGGAACCGCTGTTCTTACAAATCCGCTCCCAGTTCTCGCAGTCTTTGGCGTCTTCGCAAGCTTCTTTTTTGCCAGGCTCGCAGGCCACACAAGTGTTGTCCGGGTAGCAAAAGGGGCGATCTTCTTTTTTGCAGTCACTGCTGCTCTTGCACTCTTTGCAGCCTTTCTCCCCAAAGCATACTGGTGTCGCTGAGGGACAGTCTTTGTCTGAACCGCAAATGCACTTGTTGTCCTTGTTGCAGCGCTTGGTTGGGCTCGTCTCGCTTTGACAGTGCTCGTCTTTTGTACAAGTTACACAACGATATGTGTTCTTTTCCGGATCTTGAACACACTTATCAGGCGGGCAGTTGTCACATTTGTTGAACTCATCGATTATGGGGGTTGGCCCACAGTTACAATGTGCCAAAAATAGCGGAACTGCTAAAATGAACCACTTGAGCCAGGGTGGACCGTAACGAGTTTGGGACAAATACGTTCTCATGCATACTCCTTGTTGCCCACAAAAAACCCGTACGTCCGCAACTTGCCGAGACATCGAAGGTCCTAGCATTTGTGGATGGACTGCTACCATGCAGCATGCCGCTACAAAGAGTCAGCTTGCTGGTGTGTTTCTTTGGGGTTTTGATGAGCGAATCGAATGGATCGTTCGTTGACTTAGTTCCAGATCGGCGAGAAGCGGGGTTGTCTTTTTGAAGATTTTTTTGTGGGGGGCTTCAGCGTCGCACGGAGAAATCTTTCAAGTTGATTCAAGGCAGAGTGTTATGTGATAGGTCTTTCGGGTTTTGTTAGTCCATGCAACATGCGACAGGGCGGGTTGTGTTGCATTCGGCTGAAAAGAAGTGCGCGTTGCCGTTACTCTTGAAGACGATGGTCGTCCCGAGATCGCTGGGATCATCCGAGTCCCAGCCAGAGCAGTTGGATGCAATTTTGCTTTCGTTGGGATAGCTAAAGTTGGAACCTATCACCCATGCTGCTTTTCCAGTCATGGAGGGAAGTGTTCCGTTTTGTAGCATGCGGGCCAGCTCACGTTGGCTGCAGACATGAGAGCCTGAAAATTGTGCTGTACACTTTGCTTTCAAGCCCGTCCAGCCACCGTTGTTTCCGTTGAGGGTCGCAGTCGTAAAGCCGGCAAAGCTGGAACTCCAGGCTGGACCAGGGTTGCCTGTGGGTCCCGTTTTGCAATCTTCGGGTTTGCAAGTTCCATCGGATTCAGGTGTTGGATCGGGCTTTGGGCCTGCATCTTCCGGTGGGGCTGGCTCAGATCCTACTGGCTGTTCGGTTTCGTTCTTGGGCTCTTCGTTGACGGTTGGTTCCTTTCCGTCTTTGGGTTCATCCTGATTCACAGGCTCATTGTTATTTGCAGGTTCCTGTTCGGTGTTGTTGTTTGCGTTATCATTGCTGTTTGCTGGGGTGTTGTTGTTTGTGTTGTTGGTTCCCTCGCCGCTGCAACCGACAAACGACATAGAGGGTGCGACCAACCATGCTAGGGCAACAAGCAGACAGACGTGAAAGAAACGTGTGGGTTTGTATCTCATGGGCTTGCTCCTTTGGATTACTTGCAGCAAGCAATGGGGTTGCTTTGGTCACAATCATTGGAATAGATGAAGATGTTGCCGTTACTCTTCTTTAGAAAGATCGCTCCGCGGTCACTGGGGTCTGCGGAGTCCCAACCCGAGCAACTGGAAGACACTTTGGCGTCGTTCGGGAGCCGATAGCTTGAGCCAACGATCCATGCTTTTTGGGCTGATGTGGTCAGTGAGCCATCTTGTAGAGCACGCATCAACTCCCACTCCGAGCAAACATGAGAACCCGAATATTGGCTGTCGCACTTGGCCTTCATCCCTTTCCAACCGCCCCCACTTCCTGTTGTTTTGGCTGTGGTTACTCCCTGAAATGTACCTAAGCCTGAGGGGCCTTCTGGTCCGTCCTTTCCTTTGGCTCCTACGCAGGGGTTTTCTTGGGCACAAACACTTTGGACAGGGCTTTTGAGCCAGCCTGACGTGAAGGCATACACACCAAAGCAAAGGCATGTGAGGGTAAGTAGGGTTCGCTTAACTTTGGAATGAAGCAGTTCCTTCATCGGAGATCTCCTCAAAAGTACAAGGATTAAGATAGGATTGTGATTTTCCAGTTCTTTGGTTCCCACTGCTCACCTTCCGGGGTTATTTTTCTCTACCTTTTTTGGGGGGCCTCAATTCTCATCGAACTGTCCATTTCTCAGGACACTGACTGTCCATTTCTCAGGACACTGGCTGTCCATTTCTCAGGACACTTGTTCTGCCCCTTGTATGTCTCACTTGGAAGTTGCCTATTCCTCTGAGGATTCTGTTCTTGCTGTGTGTGGTCTGGTTTTTGCGATGGTCTTTTCAACATTCCATTTTGTGTTGTGAACGTCTGAACGGATGAGGCTTTCTATGCTGAACCACGCCAAACAAGTCTTCTACTTGGCTCTTGCAGCTTTCTTTCTCTCACTTGCTGTTGCGACATCCTATGGTGCGTACACGATCTTTTCCAAGAGAGGGGAGTGGGTGGGGGGGATTGTTCATTCTGTCTTAACAGACAAAGGAAAGAAAGCTCTTGACCTTGCTGTTATCACCGAGCGAGTGGCCGATAAGATCTTGAATCGTGTGTTGGCGAACGACGAACGGCTCCACATTCTTCCTTTGATTGAAAAGTTACTCGATCGAATCCTTAACCGAGTGGTGGAGAAGCTACTCTCCAACGAAGGAAACATCCTCTTTAAGGGGCTCAAGGATTCCGGTGAGATTGATAGATTGCTGTTGAAGCTCACGGATCATGTTCTTGTGAAGCGTCAAAAACATGTGGTGAGTCTTGTCCAAAAAGTTGCGCCCATTCGACCCAACCAAATAGCTGAACGTGTTGTGAGCCGGGCGCTTCGTCGGGACAAGTGGCATTTGATTCGAGTTGCCACGGAACTCATCAAAAACATCACCAAAAACTACAGCGGACGCAGCGCCCAAGTGTTTACAAATGGAGTGATGGACCATCTGTTCATTCGGCACAAACGGACTCTTACGACGATGCTTCAAAAGGTCATTCCTGTGGACCTCAAGAAGATCTCGGCCCGTTTGGTGGAGCAGATTTTGGAGCGAAACCGCAAGGACATTGTCTCCATTGTACAAACCCTCATCCAGAATCTGACTCGAACCATCCGGAAGAGGGATGTGGAACAGTTCTCCAACAAGCTATTGCGTCGGGTTTTTCACACCCACCAAAACGACATCGTTCAGATCGTAAAGAAGTCAGCCAATATCAAACTGGAACAACTCTTGTACCAGGTGATCAGTCGGACACTGCGAAGAAACAAGAAACAGATTGTGTATATCTTGCGGGGGGTCTTGAAGGTCGATATTCGCGAACTTTTCGCCGCTCCCTTCAAAAAGCGAAAGAAATAGCTTCCTGCTTTATTCTAGCTATCCAAGTGCTCTTTTCCTTCACGTCAACAAAGGAGACTTCGAATGTCATGGTCTGCGATTACACCGTATCTACCGTATCTCATCATACCGACCTCAGCTGGTATCATTGGGTATGTGACCAATGTGTTGGCCATCAAAATGATGTTCTTGCCGATTGAGTTTGTAGGCAAGCGTCCTTTTCTGGGCTGGCAAGGTATCATCCCCTCCAAGGCCGCCAAGCTTGCAGGTGATGCTTGTGACATTGTCTTGGCTCGGCTCATTAGCGTGAAAGACCTGTACAAGAGGATCGACCCCAAGGCTGTCGCGGAGGAGCTCTCGCCTGTTCTTAACTCGATGACAGAGCACATCGTGGAAGAGGTTGTTTCGGAAGCTTACCCCAAAGTTTGGGAGACCGTCCCCAAAAAGGTAAAGAAGAAAACCTTTCAGCGGATCCAAACCGATGTTCCCAACATTGTTGAACAAATCGTAACCGACATTGAGATGCACATTGAAGAGATCTGTGATGTGCGTTCGATCGTTGTGGACGCCTTTGTGAAGGACAAAAAGCTCCTCAACGAATTGTTTCTCCGATGCGGTTCCCAAGAGTTCAAGTTCATTGGCCAGTCGGGCTTGTACTTTGGCTTCTTGTTTGGACTGCCTCAAATGGTGCTGTGGATGTTTGTTCAACCCTGGTGGTTGTTGCCTTTGGCTGGCCTTTGTGTGGGCTATGCCACCAACTGGGTCGCTCTGAAGATGGTGTTTGAGCCGATCCAGCCCGTCAAAATTGGACCTTGGGAGTGGCAAGGATTGTTTCTCAAGCGTCAAAAGGAAGTCTCTGCCGAGTACGCCGAGGTCTTTGCTGACGAGATTCTCAACGCCAAGAATTTGTTGAATGCGATTCTTCGTGGTCCTGCTTCCGACCGCTTGTTCAGCATCATTCAGCGACATCTGAAAGAAGCGGTGGACGACTCTGCTGGTTTGAGCAAGCCATTTGTTCAAATGGTTGTAGGCACCGAGCGATACATCGAAATGAAAAATCGAATCTGCGACCGATTGATGGAAAAGCTACCAAACGAGCTTTCTCGTATTCATCGGTACACGGATGAAGCGCTGGATGTGAAAAAAGAGCTGCGAACCAAGCTCGAAGAGCTTACACCCGAAGAGTTTGAAGGCATCTTGCATCCAGTGTTCAAAGAAGACGAGTGGATCCTTATCTTAGTGGGTGCTGTATTGGGTGCCCTTGCCGGGTTTGGTCAGCTGTTCTTGTTGTAGCGAACGCGCTTCCTTTGGGTCTTCTTGACGGTACAGTCTGCCTTCGATACCGTTGGAGTCTGTCGAACCAAGAACAATCACAAGGTTGCAAGAACATGTCTTCTTCTCAGTCTTCTCAACTCTCGAATGCACCTCAGGCTACCATGACGGGTACTTTAGACCAGATGCTGGAGTTTCTTCAGCGAAACCGATTCTCCATTGAACAAAGCTATGTCGTGGTGGAGAGTGGGCCTCATCAAGGCGCTCGCGTTGCCCTGCAGAAAGCCCTCCTCTACATCGGTCGGGCTGAGTGGTGCGACTTGGCTTTGCCAGAAGACAGACACATCAGCGGGATTCACTGCGAGATTCGTGTGCAGCCGGGTGGGATACGTCTGATCGACCGAGGGAGTCGGAACGGTTGCTTCCTTGGCGCCTACCAGATCTTCGACGCTCTCCTGAAACCCGGTGAAACCTTCCGGCTAGGAAAAACGAAGCTATCTCTTCAGGTGCTTCCCGGAAAAGCGGATATCGACCAACGCTACACCGACGCCCAAGGCAACCTCGTGGGGCAAACGCCCAAGATGCTGGAGATCTTTGCTCTCCTGGAGCGGGTCGGTCCACGTGATATTCCTGTGCTCCTTACAGGGGAAACTGGAACCGGCAAGACTTCGTTGGCCCAGTCTCTTCACCAACAGAGTCAGCGCGAAGGAGCCTTGGTCGTTGTGAATTGCGGCGCGTTGTCGCCCTCTTTGATTGAATCGGAGCTGTTTGGCTACGAAAAAGGAGCGTTCACCGGGGCCATCCAACAACACCAAGGGTACTTTGAACAAGCTCACGGTGGAACCTTGTTCTTGGATGAAATTGGTGAGCTACCCTTGGAGTTACAACCAAAGCTCTTGGATGTGTTGGAGCGAAAGTCGATCCGACGTCTCGGAGGCACCCAAGAGAAAGAGGTGGACTTCCGCCTGATCGCTGCGACTCACCGGAACTTGAAGGAGCATGTGCAAGCCGGATTGTTTCGGGAGGACCTGTTCTACCGCATTGCTGTGATGGAATTGGCGGTGCCGTCGCTTCGTGACCGACTGGATGATATCCCCATCGTATCGGCTCATCTAATGAGTCAAATTGCTCCCGAACAGTTTGTTCAAGTGGGAGCGAGCGCCCAATCTTTGCTCAAACAACATTACTGGCCGGGTAACTTGCGAGAGCTACGCAATGTGTTGGAGCGAAGCTGGCTGCTGTGCAATCAAAAAACTTTGGAAGCCCATGATCTAATCATGCCACATGAGTTTTCTTCGGGTCCTCCAACCCCTCCAAACCAGGGGTCCTCTTCCAAGCCTGTGGAGAGCGCCGGGTTGGCACCTGAACACGCGGAGCCTCTATCCATGACGCAGATTCAACCGATGAAACAACAGCTTGCTGAAGCAGAGAAACGCTTAATCCGAGAAGCCCTAGACACTTTGGAATGGAATGTCTCCAAAACAGCCCAGCTGTTGGAGGTCTCCAGAAGCTGGCTTCACGCCAAGATCAAGTCGTATGACCTACAACGACCCTCAACCGACGAATAGAGCTCGTATTTGTCTCTCATTCAGTTGGATTGGCTGGGCTGCTTGGATACGCTTCCTTGTGTCGTGTAGCCTCGCTCAATCTTTTGCCACACGACGCTGATCCAGAGGATTCCAAACACCGAAGCGACGATCACGATAAAGTACGACCATGAGGGCCAGATCGCTGTTGCTACAATGCCTGCAAAGAAGATGATAGGGCTGAGAAACAGCTTGGGTTCGACGGTGAGCGTGGCGATCGCAAATCCCATCCCCATGACAATCATATCGACCATAAACGTCGCTGCCAAAGATGTTGGGACGAAGAAGGCGATGGAGCGGCTCAGTATGACGCCGGTGCAGCCTGCAAAGTAGATGGACGTTAGGTTCCGGTTCAGCTCCGTTTGGAGCAGCACTCCGCGATAAAAGTAAGCAATGATGGCGCTCATCACGACCAACGCAAGGCCTGTTCCAAAGGCTCCTTGGGGAGTGGTCACAAAGATCTTTCCCACCAGGAGCGAGTAGACTGTTGCCGTCATCACAATCAGGCTCGCCAGCACAGCCATAAGCCACGAGCGACGGGTGGAACCCACGCGTTGATCGAGGTTGTGCTCGATGGTTTGTAGCCGCTCTTTCGCGAGAGAGTTCGACTCTTGCTCCGCTCGAAGCTGAGAGAGGCGTTCGTTCCAATGCTCCGGGATCTCGTCCAACTCAGCGAGGAGCAACTCCGCGCTTGAAATGTTTCCTAGGTTTAACTCGATTTGTACCATCAACTCGGTGCATTGACGCAGTTGGTCACGAGCGTTTGCGTACTCGGGCCAGCGTTTCAGAGCTTCCCGTAACGCAAACCGACACTCTGTTGCGATCTCGTGCAGTTGGAGGCGTTCTTCCGTGGTGATGGTGACCCAGCCTTGTTCAACTTTGGCTTCCAGCTCCTGCAAGCGGCTTTGGGCGGTGTCTGCCAGTGAGATTGCGCTTCGGTGCTCCAGATGGATCTCGATGGCCTCGCGAAAGGCGGCGACGTTGGGAAAGCGCGTGTCCGGCGTGAGCGCTGTGGCGCGGTTACACAGCGCAGCAAGTTCGAGGGGGATGTGGCTTGGGTAGTCGTAGGGTTTGGAGTGTTTGGCTTGCCAGATGACCTCTTGGATGCTGTCTCCGGCGTGGCGAGTTTTGCCCGTTAGGATCTCATGGAGTGTGGCTCCCAACAAATAGATGTCAGTTTGAGGAGACAAGGTTCCACCCAGCATCTCTGGGGCCATATAGCTTGGTGTTCCCGCGAAGCTAGGGGGCGTGACAGAGCCATCTTGATTCAGCTGTAGGCCAATCCCCCAGTCGAGGAGGTACACCTCGCCAAAGTCTCCCAACATGACATTTCCAGGCTTGATATCGCGGTGCAAAATTCCCTGGCTGTGGGCAAATTCAATGGCGTTGCTGACCTGGATCAACACCCGAAGATGCCATCCCAAACGGTCTCCTTGGATCTTGGACCAGCCGGGGTGGTTTTCATCGTGGATCAGGTCCTTCCAGCTGGTCCCTGAGATCCGCTTCATCACAAGGGCAGGGTGACCGTCTTCCGTTCGGCCCAGAAAATGGACGGGTACGATGTTTGGGTGTTCCAGCTTTCCTGTGAGAATCCCTTCCCGGACAAGTGCCTGCATCCGGTTGGCATCCTGTTTCCCTGGGTGCGGGCGCTTGATCGCGACCTGTCGTCGCAGGGTGTTTTGTTGGGCAAGGACCACAACTCCCATCCCGCCTGAACCCACGACATCAAGAACTTGAAATTCCCCCTCTTCGCTGTCTCTTTCCCCTATGGGTAGCAAGGGCAAGGTCGCGACGGTGGGTGTATAAGGTCCATCCTCTTGGGCTGGAGGGTGCAGCGAGACATCCATCAACAGTGGATTAATGGTGGAGTCGAGAGGGAGGTCTCCCGCTTCACTTGCCAGTGTCAGGGTCTGCTCAATCTTTGGGTCGTTGAACAAGGGTTTTCCTCGGCGTACGTCTGAACGTTGGAGTTTCGAAGTAGAGTATAGCCGAAATGGAAAGGGATCGTCACGGAAAGGAAGCGTAGAGGGTGTCAGCGTGTGTTTTTCTTGGCAGTGAGTTCCGATGGAAAGGAAAGATAGATGTGAGTGGCGGCTCTTGCCCGAGTTCGTGGAGGCTCTCGGTCTATGATCCATCAGAAATGGGAGCATCCATGGATCATTCCATGCTGCATGACTCCGTAGGGTTTCTTCTCGTCGGTCCAATTGCTGCACAAGGTGCAAACGACGGCTTCAACGGAGAAGAAACCATACGGTGGAGAGGATTGACCTATAGGAAAACCTCCACGCAAGAGCCGCCACTCAAGCGAGCTCCTAAAAACTCTGCGCTATACCTTTAAGTGTCTTGATTTCAGAAATGGGGTTAACTTTTTTTTAGTATACTAGAACCAAAGGCTTTTTGGTTTCTGGCGAGAGGTTATCTTCCTCGACCCAGGATCATCACGATGGGTGTTTTGATGATGATCTTAAGATCAGTGTAGAGGAAGCTCCAGAAGTTGTTGAGGGCGATGGTGTAGGCAAAGTCGAACAACATCTTGGTTCGCATGTCGTCGGCGGTGGAGTCTTCGAGTCCATCCAGTTGAAAGGGGTTGGTGAGGACGTCTTTCATCTTGTAGAGAGGGTGGCTCTCTTCCAGGCGGCCGCTGTATCCAAGGCTCACTTGGGCGAGTCCGGTGATTCCGGGTTTTACACCACGCAATCGCTCTTCAAAGTAGGGGACAGCCACGCACAAGTTTTGAAAGATGGTGGGACGCTCCGGTCGAGGACCTACAACGCTCATATCTCCCATCAACACATGGTAAAACTGGGGGAGTTCGTCCAGGCGTGTGCGTCGAAGGAAGCGTCCAATGCGCGTGACCCTGGGGTCGCCTTGCGCGGCGAGCACTGCACCTGTCAGTTTTTCTGCTTTGTCGATCATCGTTCGGAATTTGTACATATCGAACGTATGTAGTGTAAGTGTACCGTCGGGCTCTTCTTGAAATCCTTTGACCCGTTCTTGTTTGTAAAACACCGGTCCACGTGTATCGAGCTTGATCGCGATAGCGATCAGCAAGTAAAAAGGGCTTGTCATGAGGAGGGCAAGCGCTGATATTGCGATGTCCATGCATCGCTTGACGACCCGTACCATTAGGTTCATCGGCTTGTCAGTCCTTTCCTTCCGAGGGATTCAGATCTTCGCACATCAGGGACCCCACATCGCACGAAAGCTAGAGAGAATGAGCAACCTGACCGATTGCTGGAAAGCCAGGAACGTATGAACACAGGACTTTGGATTGCCCTTTGGATCGTTGCCCTGGCTGTTCTGGTCTACACCTACTTCGGATACCCGATCCTGATGTTACTTCTTGCTCGGTGGCGTGCCAGACCGGTGCAGCGTGAACGCACACCGCAACGTTCCATAACCGTTATTCTGGCGGTTCACAACGAACAGCATACCATCGAAGCCAAAATTCACAACATTGTTGCGCTGGATTATCCTGCTTCGATGCTGGAAGTGGTTGTTGTGGATGACGGATCTTCGGACGACACCTTGAAGGTGCTTGAGTCGGTTCAGGCTCACTATCTCGACAGAGAGATCCATGTGGTGGCTTTGCCCGAAGCTGGAGGAAAGGCTGTTGCGCTCGTTCATGGTGTCGAGCGAAGCACAGGTGAGCTGCTGTTGTTTTGCGACGCCCGACAACGTATCGAGTCCTCGGCTGCGCTTGAGCTGGCTGCTGTGTTTGATGATCCTTCCGTCGGTGCAGCGTCGGGTGAGTTGGAGCTAGACTCTGCGGAAGGGGCCGGTCTGTACTGGCGCTACGAGCGAGCGATTCGCAAAGCGGAAGGTCAGGTGGACTCTGTTATTGGTGTGACCGGTGCGCTCTATATGATTCGCAGAGATGTGTACCAGCCTTTTCCTGCCAACATCATCCTCGACGATGTCTGGCAACCCATGCAAATTGCCCTGCAAGGCTTTCGTGTGTTGTTTATCCCAGAGGCCAAAGTCTACGACCAAGAAGCGGAGCTCGATCGCGAATTCCAACGAAAAACTCGGACTCTCGCCGGTAACTTTCAATTGATGGCGACCATGCCAAAGCTTCTGTTCCCCTGGACCAACCGCTTGTTTTTCGCCTTTTTCTCCCACAAGGTGATGCGTCTGTTGTGCCCGTATGCGCTGGCTCTGGCTTGGGTCAGCAATCTCATCTTGTTGCAGTCGCCTTCCTTCACCTGGTTCTGGTGGCTTTCGTTTGTGGGTCAATCTCTCTTCTACGGTCTCGCCGGGCTGGCCTTAACTACCTCTAAAGATTGGGGGCGTGTGGCTCGCGTCGCGGGCACCTTTGTGGTCCTCAACTGGGCAGCTGTCGTTGGGCTGTTTCGCTTCTTGCGTCGGGACTTTCGCTGGACTCGTTAAGCGAGGTCGCTGTATGCCTTTCGTGACTTTGCCTCCTTTTTTGCGTGCAATGTTGAGCGTTGTTTGCTATCCTGTCACCGAATTGTGAACTCAATTCATACAATTGAATTACAGTTCTGGGATAAGGGTCCGTTTGTAGAAAACGGATGACGCAGAAGGCCTCTCCCAAGGATCGGTTGAGGTTTGAAGCAGTTCGCCGTGCAGCAGACAACGGACATGGATGTTCGGATACTTCGCCGTCGCATTACCCCGTTTTTCTTGTCCCCTCCAAGGAGTTGCAGGGAAAGTTAGACGGTGTTATTCTGACGACGTGGTTTCAAAAGAGAAGCTGTGGATTCACTCCAATCCAAGGGTATGGGTAGGACATTATGTTTGAATTCCGCAAAACTGATCATGAAGACCTCACGATTCTTTATTTGCAAGGTCACTTAAACGCACTCACTGCCGAGCAGTTGAGGGGCGTGATTAACGATATGGTGATGACCCAGCGACGCTTTGTTGTCCTGGACCTGTCATCCCTTGAATTGATTGATAGTTCGGGGGTGGGAGCGCTGGTATCCTTGTTCAAGAGGATTCGAGGCTTCCAAGGTCAGGTCAAGATTGCTGGGTTGCGTGGGCAGCCCCGTGAGATCTTCCAACTGCTCAACCTCCACAAGGCATTCGACATTGCCAGTGATGTAGAGGAGGCAACGAGGGAACTGTTGGGAAAGATGAAGGGGGGGCCGCACGATCTTGGTCGCCTGCGTCGATTGGGCGTGCTCTCCAAATAATCCGACAAACTCCCCGAGTTGAATCAGCCCCTCCAACGCCCATCCCTCGTAGCTCTGGGCCTGAGAAGCTTTAATGCTCAAACGTCTTCGTTCCTTGGAGCGGTGGATTCGGGACAAGCATTTTGATACATGGTTGCCCGGCTACACCCGCCAATCCCTCTCGCAATGGTTTTCACCTGCCCCCCAAGTCCAAGGACCCCGGCATCTGATCTTTGCTTTGTGCGACCACTACGAGCCGATGTGGGGTGGGGACGTCCCTGAGCACATCAGCGACGGTCGCGTGAAAGCTTGGGAAGAGCAGTATCCCAAGATGGCAGGTGAGTTTCGCGACGCCGATGACAAGCACCCTCAGTACAGCTTCTTCTTTCCTGGCGAGGATTACCAACCTCACTTTTTGGAGCGACTGGCACGTCTGGTTGAGGGCGACTGGGGAGAGGTTGAGCTGCATCTTCACCATGACAACGACACAGAAGAGTCCCTCCGTGCCTTGCTCATGACGTCGTTGGACCAGTTTGCATCGCACGGTCATATCTCCCGAGGCGATGACGGCTCGTACCAGTATGCTTTCATCCACGGCAACTGGTGCCTTGCCAACTCCAGGAACGATGGCCGCTACTGTGGGGTGGACGCTGAACTCCCGCTTTTGTTTGACACAGGCTGTTACGCCGACTTTACCTTCCCGGCAGCGCCCAGCGAGTGCCAACCCAACATCGTAAACCAGATCTACTGGCCCACAGGTGACATCTCGCAGCGGCGTGCTTATGAGCAAGGTGAGCGAGCCAAGGTTGGCAAGTCGTATGACGATCGCTTGCTTATGATCCAGGGTCCTTTGGCGTTGAGCTTCCGGAAACACAAAGTTCCCTTCCGGATCGAGGGATCGCACTTGACAGCCACCGATCCTCCCTCTCTTGCCCGAGTTCAGCGGTGGGTCCAGCAGAACATCCACGTCGAAGGGCGCCCCGAGTGGGTTTTTGTGAAAGTGCATACTCATGGTGCACCGGAAGATGTTGCTGAAAGCCTACTTGGCGACGGCGGCCGGGCCCTCCATCAGGCGTTGACCACACATTACAACGATGGATCATCCTGGGTTCTTCATTACACAACGGCCCGTGAAATGTACAACATCGCGCGGGCTGCCATGGATGGAAAAACAGGCAACCCCAACGACTATCGTGACTTCATCATCCCTCCTCCGCCCCTGAAGCAAGCCAAATCCTAACGGCCCTTCCTTTCACGTCGTCACTTTCTGTCTTCTCTTGCTGTCATCTATCCCTACAATTTTGAAAAGCTTTGCTGCCCATTGTTGGTTGCCCTGTACTTTTCTTGAAATTCTTTGTAACCAGACGTGGGTGGAACCATACTTTTCTTTGATTGGTGAGAAGAATCGATCTCCTCGGAGAAGCGGCTTTTTCACAAGAGGGAACAAGATCAGTGTGGCCGTTGTTTTTTACGGTATGAACTTGTCATCCTATTAAATCGTGGATATACATGTCGATAGACGTATGGTTGTGAGCCTGAATAGACTTTGTTGGTTTTGCGAGGCACACAGGAATTCTCCCTAAGACGGGAGACATTTTTTTGAGAGGAGTCTTTGCTATGAAGTGGATGCGATTTGTGACTGTTGGGGTGTTTGCCCTCTTGCTCGGCGTTGGAAGCTTGACCTACACGGCCTGTGGCGGAAGCACAGACACCAACAACAACACGACCCAAGACGGTGGAACCACCAAAGATGCTGGTGAAACCCAAGATACAACCACCACCCAAGATGAGCCGCCAACTTCCCGCCCTGGAGGTTGATGTTCACTGGGTTCGGTGACAGACAGGGGGTCTAGACCTGACAGGTTTTGCCCCCTGTTTTTGTATCTGCTCCCCGCCTCTCCGGTTGTTGGGAGCATCTCTATCTTTCTTCTCTTTGTGGCTTTGTTTGAGGTGATTCTCATGAGGGTTCTAGTTTTGCTTGTGGCGCTCTGCGTGACTCTTACAGGTTGTTTCGAAAATTTCTATCTACCGCCTGTGAAGCAAACCGATCTTGGGGGCAATGAGTCCAAAGATTGGCAGTCGGATTACAGCACCCTCTTGCAAAAGTATGTTCATCCCACCGACGGCCTCGTGGATTACCCAGGCTTGTTCAAAGAGAAAGCCACCCTTGACTCGATTCTTCTCGCTCTGAAGACCGTCGATCGCAGCGGCTGGGACGACAACCAAAAGCTGGCCTTCTGGATCAACGCCTACAACATCGCCATGATGTGGAACATCTTGGATACCATGGCGACCGAAGGCGAAAATGTCTTTGAGACCAAGAAAGTCATTGATTTTGAACAATTGTATTTCAAGACGTCGCGGTTTACGATCGCGGGTCTACAGCTCTCCCTCAACGAGCTGGAGTACGGCATCATTCGTCGTGACTCCACTTACACCTCCAAGTTGAAGGAAGAAGATCTGGTCTCCATCCTCCGCCCTGAGATTCACGCCGCTGTCTCTTGCGCTGCGATATCCTGCCCTCCCATTCGCAACACCATCTGGAAAGCGGACACTGTGGATCAGGAGCTTCGTGATGCATTCAAAAAGGTAATGAACAATCCTAGCTTTGCCACCCTTGATTCTTCAGGAAAACCCAAGGTCTCGATGATCATCAACTGGTTTTTTGAAGACTTTAAGTTTCAAGGGCAAGAGGTCGGCACGTACTTGGGTTCGTTGGTCGAAAACAGCCAACTTAAAGCGGCACTCGAAGCCGCTGGCAACGACAAAGACAAGTACATATTCAATGAATACGACTGGAATCTCAACCTCTGGAAGAAGTAGTCCAGGAATCTGAGTGGGCAAACTTAAGGGGGAGAGTTGGGGGCTTTAGTCGTCTTGTTCCAGGTCGAGGAGCTGCCTGTTCTGGATCCGGATGGACTCGTTGTGCGCTCCAAGTGGGAGCATGTTGTCCAACCCTCGCACTTCAATCTCGCGGTCTTTGAACAAGGAGGCTGAGCCCAGCACCGCCTCACAAGCCGTGTGGTCCACGATGAAGGCTTTGTTTCGGATGTCAATGACAACCTTTTTGGATTGCGGGTCGAGCTTGTAGAGGTGCTCTCGCAGCCTGTACGAGTTGAAACAGACAAGAGGGGCGTTGATCTGAAGCGTGGTCACGCCGTCTTGCGAGGTGTCCTCCTGGATCGGGTCGCGGAACATGCCTCGGATGAGCGCCCACGAATTGACCGCTTCTTTGGATTGACGGGCTTCTTTCCGTGCGTAGTAGGCCAACAGCACGAGCTTGGCTCCGGTTCCTACAAACACACCCACAAGAAGGTCGGTGAGGAGTGTGGTCACAATAGTGATGGTGTAGAGCACCAATTGCTCTCGGCCAATGTGTGCCATGTGTCTTGCGATGGCGGGGTGAGCCATCTTCCAGCCTGTGTAAATCAGGATACCGCCCAGCGCTGCCGTGGGAATCAAGGAGATGAGACCTGGAGCAATGAACAGGAAGGTGAGGAGCATCATCGCGTTCACGAAGTTACTCCAGAGCGTGCGGCCGCCGGCTTCGATGTTCGTTTTGCTCTTGACTCCTCCCGGAATCACGGTGAGTCCGCCGACCAAGCTCGACACCATGTTGGAGAGACCCATCGCAAACAACACGCGGTCTGGGTCTGACGTGCGCTTGAATGGGTCAACCCGGTCAATCGCTTGCGCGGTGGCGAGGGACTCCACACCGTCAATCAACAAGAGGGTCACGGTTCCCATCGCGACGGCTCCCCAGATGGAAGAGTCGCCAAGAACCTCACTGAAGGCTGGAAGGTGAATCCCTGAAAAAGGGTTGGCTGGAACCTGAATCAACAGACGAGGGTCGAGCTTGCCCAGGCCAAACATGGCTCCCATCGGCACTGCCACTGCAACACCCCAAAGGTGAGGAGGAATGGCCCGGAATATCTTGTACTTCTTGGCCCACTTGCTGGTCGCAGCAAACATCACCACGAGAGTTGCAATTCCCACAATGGCGGCAGGTTGGATGCTGTACCTTACCCAGCTGGGGATGTGGGAGACGTAGTCCACGAACCCATGAGGGTGACCCGTTTCCAGGGTTCCTATCGTGAGCGGGATGGCCTTGACCAGGATGAGGACGCCGATGGCTGCAAGCATCCCTTCCACCACAGCAGCCGGAAAGGACGCTGCAAACTTGGCAAGTCCGGTGCGGGCGATGATCATCTGCAACACCCCAACCATGAAGATGACAACAAGCAGTTTGTAGTACCCTGCGCCTACAGAGTGAGCGTTTCCTGCTCCACCCAGGCTTGTCATGATGGCGACCAGTGCTGGAGCCAGACCCGCTGCCGGGCCGCTGATGGTCATGTAGGAGCCGCCCAAGGCGGGGTAAATCAAACCTGCGATAATCGCCGAGATCAAACCGTAAACGGGCGGAGCACCCGATGCGATGGCGATACCTGAAGAGAGGGGCAGTGATACTAGCGATACAACAATCCCTGCGACAAGGTCATGTTTCCAGTGTCGAAGACCCTTCCATCCGTTAACAGGGACTTCTTCTGTGTGTACGTCTTGCTTTGCGGGTGAGCCCGCTTTTGTAGATTCTGACATGAGGGGATTCCTCCTGTATTTGTGTTGAAGCATGGTGCGTCAATGCGAAACATCACATCGCAGCGACGCAAAAAGGGAAGATGCTCAACACACAGGAGGGGCTCTGGGACGGGCTGACCGGCGAACGAGGGAAGAGGGAAGCCGGAAATGGGTGGCTCTTGGAAAGCTGGAGGTGTCACGGGACAGTTCTGTGAAGAAGAACCACAGACAAAGGAAGCTGACAACGCGGGAGTGTGTGTCTTCTGCTTCGGGAGTGGGTGGATTGCCTCCCACCACAAAAGCGACGGATGTTTTGCTAAAGCCAAAGACATCCGTTTCAGACTCTTCTTCCTCCAACTCCAACGCTTCTGCCGTGAATTTGGGAGGAACGTTGTTGCCGTATTCCGCGACAAAGAAGCATCCCAAGCACAAAAGGATCCCAACCATCCAGAACCGGATGTTGATGAGACGCCATGCCGTGGAATTTGTAAGTAGCTTCATTGTAGCGAGTGAGCCTAACGTTGTTGTTTCGTATTCACATCATTGTGATGCTTGAAACAAGATGCAACACTTCTGCTAACGAAAAAAAACGGAAGTGTCAAGATCTGGGGAACATATTCTACTTGTTGTAGGAAATCCCCAACGCGACGCTGTGTCCCATGGACGCATTTTTCGCCCACACTGTCGCATCGTATGACACCTCAATCGCAAGGCCTTTCCACACAGGGAGGTAAAAGCCAGGTCCTACCGTGACGAAGCTTTGGGTGAAGGTGTCATCGCCAAGAGCAATGGTACCTCGGACGTTGGCGGTCATAATCAAACGACGCCAAAAGGTCCAGCCGAGTTGGAAGTTAAACACAAACGTGTCAAGGAACGAACGTCCTGGGTCTTGTCCCATAAAAACTTCGGTTCGGAACCGGTATCCGACCTCGGCAAAGGTATACAAGGGTGTGCGAGGGATGGCGCCGCCGATGGAATACCAAAGGGTAGCGTCAAGCTGGCCGTCGCCATGTACCGGAAACCGTGAACCTACATCAGGGTAGCGGTCGGTGAAGGTGTTGATGTCGTACATGGGGATCCAAAAGTTCAGTCGCACTGCCATCACCACAGGCATTTTGAACTGGGGCATCCATTGCAGACCAAGCTGTGCATCAGCCGGGCTTCCCTGCGTAAAACGTGCGCCGTCACTGAAGGCGTTGATCGCTACGGTGTAGGGTAGGTTGCCTATCACTTGCAAGCCGCCGTAAATCCCCACTTCAAAGTACGCTGAGGTGGTGATGCCTGTGTAAAAGACGTCGTCTTGGAAGACACCTTGTGCGTTCCGGAAGCCGTTCGCCAGAAAGACGTTTTGGTTCAGCTTCACATAGAAACCGCCTGTGTCTTTGCTCCAAGGACCAGCTTGGGCAAGGGTGGGGAGCATCCAGAGAGTGCATGCACAGACGAAGAGGAACATGCGAATGGACTTGGAACATGAGCTTCGCACGGGCTTGGATCCTTCTATTGGGTAGGTCGCCGGATGACGCGGCAGTGATTCTTCAAAGGGAGGCAGGACACAAAGTCGGCTCCCTGTATGTATGGAAGAGGGGCTTGTTGGTTACTGGGTTTTTTCCAGTGGGTAGCTGGCGGCAGGAGCTGCGGCCCACTCCCACATCGAACCGGCGTAGTTCTTTACGTTGGTAAATCCCATATCTAGCATGACAAACGCCAGCCAGCCCGAACGAATTCCACCGGTGCAATAGACCACAACAGGGCGACCGGGTTCTGCGCCGAGCTTCTTGAGAGTTTGTAGCATCTCAGCCTTGGGCTTGAGGTAACCCATGCTGTTGAGGAGGCTTTGAAAGTGCAGATGGACTGCGCCTGGAATGTGACCTCCGCGCGACTCTCCGTATGGCGTTTGTCCCTGGTACTCACGAAGCTCCCTTGTGTCGATGACCGTCACCGACTTGGGCACCGCCTTGTCCTTTACGACGAGCTTTTGCAGGTTGTCGCGGTTGATCGCATAGGTCGTGGTTTGCTGAACGGTGAAGTTGCCTTTGGCGGGAGACTCTTCTGCCTTGGAGGTGGGCACACCAGCTTGGACTAGCGCGAGATAGCCGCCGTCCACGATGTACACTTTGGAGTGACCGAACACCCGAAGCATCCAGGCGATCCGTCCTTCTTCGCCCCATCCTTTGGCCGGACTCCCGTACACGACCACCGCCTTGTCTTTGCTTACCCCGAGAGTTTGGAGGCGTTGGTTGAGGGTTGTTGTGCTCTGAAGCAGCTTGCCCTGGTTGGGTGCTTTCGACTCCGAAAAGTGTTGCCAGGTCGTGTGGACCGCCTTTGCAATGTGAAGCTTCTTGAAGTGGGCGTTGTCCCGGACGTCGATGAACAAGGCTCCTTCATCGTGCATCGCTTTGGCTTGTTGGCCCGTCAACACCCAACCTTTGGTGCTGGTGTAGGGCTTGCCCTGGGGCTGCTCAATGGTCGCAAAACATCCAACAAAAAAGGTCACAAAACCAGCCAACCAGGCATGACGTAACATCAGGTACATTCCTCTCATCGCTACAAAATCTTCCGTGAGGTACTCAGTCCTAGAACGTGGGAACCGCGGGATCTCTTCCACAGAACGATCTTCCTCATTCCCAGTCCACGCATACTTGTATGACCGTTGGTACAAACGGTTACGTGGGAGGCGAGATTTTTCGGGTGGATGCTGGGTGGAGATACTGTTGTTCTATTTCTATGTAAGGAGTTCAATCAAAAAAAAGCGGTATGCAAACAGCCTGAGCAGGCTAAACTCGTTTTGCCTCTACCCATGTTGTGTTGATGGCATCGAAGACGGTCATGCACCGTCTCGGGGGTGGTCTTGAGGGTATTGGAGACGGTCACATACCGTCTTGAGGGTAGTCTGAGGGGTGTCGGAGACGGTCCTATACCGTCTCGGGGGTGGTCTGAGAGGTGTCGGAGACGGTCTTACCACGTCTCGGATGAGGCTGAGGCTCAACAGAGACGGTCCTATACCGTCTCGGGGGTGGTCTGAGGGGTGTCTGAGACGGTCCTGTAACGTCTTTCTCTAGGAAAAACGGTACTTTCTTTGAGGAGGGGTTCTTCGGACTAGGTGGGGGCCTGGGTTTCGTTGGTTTCGGGTGTCTCTTCAGCCTCTTCGGAGTCGGGGAGCTCTTCGCCACTTTCGGGATCCACGTCAAGGACAGGACGCTTCCGGGATATCAGATCGGAGATACGACCTTGTTGAAGCTGGAAGGGGGTGAGGAGTTCCTTGCGGGGTTCGGCGTGAGAGTCGCTGTCGTAGAATTTGCCGAGGATGATCGCAATCATCTGGAGAAGCATGTCCTGGCTTTGGGCTCGGCGGGCGCGAACCGTACCATAGTCCAGCGTGGGAGCTTGGGAAGCGCTGAACGCCTTGTAGAAGGCCTGGTGACGCGACTTGATGTTGTCCAGCATCGGCTTGAGGCCCAAGCGATTGATGTGGGTGGCAAGCGTTACGTTGTTGAGGTCGTCCAGCAAGCTCTCCACGTCGGACAGCTCGTCCTCGTAGGGGATCTGGGTGATGGCCTGTAGACCGTTGGGGAAGGCGGTTTCCAAAATCACCAACGCAGATTGGTAGTGGTCGCTTGTTTCGTCCATGCTGTGTAGGTAGCTTTCACAGTATTTGGAGAGTCCTGACAAGGCACGGTCGAGGGCGTTGTCCAAGGGGCGGTAGTCGATGGTTTGCTGGCTTGTGCTTCCCTGGCTCTTCCAGCGACGCTCCATTTTCCGGGTGTCCAACTCAAAGGCATGGGCCTTGTCGATGTGCTGTTCCAAGGCTGTGAAGTTGAGTTTTTGGGCCACCTTCTTGGTTTGACGGTAGACCAACAAACGACGGCCAGATGTGAATTGGTAGATTTTCAGAAACTGTTGCAAGGATGTGTCCATGTTCTTTCTCCTTTTGTATTGGTGATTACCAAAGGGGAGAGCTAGAACGTGTGACCTTTCTACTTTGAGGTCGCAGCCCTCCCCGCAATTCGTTGGGTTGTTGCAAATCATGTAGCAAACTTAGTAAGTGTGAAGACTGTTATAACGAGGGCTGGCTTGCGATGCAAGATTTTAGGCGTTGGCGAGGGCGAAGGCTGCGTCGGAGGAGAGGTTGCGGATCTGGTTGATGCCGGCTGCTTCGTAGCGTTGGGCCGCGTAGAGGGGGAGGCGGTCGTCGTTCTGGTCGATGGCCCATTGGGCATGTTCAAGGAGCAGGGCGAGGGACAGACAGCGTCCCAGGGTCATGGCGAAGCGTCGTGCGCCACCTTCCAACTCGGACGCCTGCCCCATGCTCTCCATCAACCAGGTGTTGGCGGCAGAGAAGCTGTCGACGGTGGTCTTGGCCAGGGCAACAAGGGTAGGGTCTTGGAGGGAGTCGCAGCAACGTTGGAGTTCGACCTGGATCGGCTCCAGCCCGTTGGTTTCTCGCATCGCGCGGAGGGTATCCAAAGACAAGACATTGGTGGTGCCTTCCCAGATCGGCAGCACCTGACTGTCGCGAAGCAGGATGGGCAAGCCGGTGTCTTCCACATAACCTGCGCCGCCGAAGGCTTCCAGGACTTCACTGGCAAGCTGAACGGCTTGTTTGCCTGTGGTCAGCTTCACGATGGGAGTGAGCAGACGAAGGAGCTGGTGTTCGGCGTCGGTGATGGTTTCCTGCTCTTTCTTGCCAAGCAACTGGACAGCCCGGAACGTGAGATGGAAGGCAGCCTCAAACTCCGCCTGCATCGAAGCCAGGGTGTCCACGTGGAGGGGCTTCTCGTTGAGCATCGCGCCAAAGGCTTTGCGACGTTTGGCAAAGTCACGGGCCAGAGCGAGCCCCCGGTTCATCAGGGAGACGGCGGCCACGCTGTTCCATACGCGGGTGATGTTGAGCATCGGAGCGATGTGACGGGTGCCGTTGTCCGTTCCCAAGACGAGCTTCGCGGGAGCGCCGTCGAGGGTCAGTTCAGCCGTGGGGACTTTGCGGGTGCCGAGCTTGTCTTTGAGCCTGTTGACGGAGATGTTTTGCAGGTTGCCATCTTCGTCGCGCAGCTCCACGAAGAACATCGCAAGCCCACGACCACCAGGACCGTTGCCCACAGGACGGGCCAATGTTAGAGCCATCTGCGCGGTCACAGCCGAGGTAAACCACTTGCGTCCGTAGAGTCGCCAGGTTCCATCTTCGTCTTGCTTGGCGACGGTTTCGGTTTGGCCCACGTCGGAGCCGCCGGTCGATTCGGTCATCCACTGGCCGCTGGTCCAGAACGAGTCGGGGTCGCGGCTGGTCAGGTGGGAGACCGCGATGTCGATGAGTTCCTGGTTTCCAATTTGCTGGAGGGTGTGGGCGGCGCCGTCGGTCATGGCGAGGGGGCACAAGTAGATATCTGTAGACGGCGCAAACAAGTAGGCCAGGGCGAACTGATGGATGCGGGACAGGTCGCCGTGCTTGTTTTCGTAGGCTGTGGCAACAATGCCGCGGCGGGCGGCCTCTTTCTCGGCCATCTTCCAGACGTCGGACACTTCGATGTGGTCGATCCGCTCGCCCCAGGGGTTCCACTGGGTTAAGACGGGGTCGTTGAGGCGGTCGGCGAGCTGCATCTTGTACCACTCATCACCGGAGAGTTCGCCGAGTTCTTCCAATTCAGATTCAATGGATTCCAGCATCTCGGAGGGCAGCACACGCTGAAGGTAGGAGCGAAGGACCCGGTCTTGGGTGTATTGGTTGCCCAGCGCCGGAGGAGGCTGGTTGAAAGGCTGTATCTTCATGAATGAAGCTCCTTGATCTGTTGAATCAAAGTCAAAAGGTCTTGCCTGCGGAAGGGTTTGGCGAGGTGAGCGTCCATGCCACAGTCGAGGCAGCGCTGGACTTCTTCCCTGGAAGCATGCGCCGTGAGAGCGATGATCGGCGTTTTGGTCTTGTCGTGTTGCGTTTCCCACTTGCGGATGTTGCGTGTGGCTTCCAGCCCGTCGCAGCGAGGCATTTGAAGGTCCATGAGTATAACATCGAAGACGCCGTTTTGGATCTCTTCGTAGGCTTCGTTCCCGTCGAACACGGCGGTGACTTGGTGTCCAACTGATTCGAGGGCTTTGCGGGCTACGGTTTGGTTTACCGGGTTGTCTTCGGCCAACAAGATCTGAAGGGGTGTGTACGATCCTTCTTGGGAGAGAGGCGGAAGGGTCGCTGGGGGGGGTGTGACTGGGACGTCAAGCGAATCTTCTTCGTATCCAACCTGGAGGCTAAACGAGAAGGTACTTCCCTCTCCGGGTTTGCTTTCCACCTCCAGGTGTCCTCCCATCATCTCGACGAGGTTGGACGAGATGGATAGGCCAAGCCCTGTGCCACCAAATTGACGGTTCATCTCCCCTTCACCCTGCACAAACGCCGCAAAGATAGAGCGCTGTTTGTGGTAGGGGATGCCAATGCCGGTGTCTTTCACCTGGAACCGAAGTTGGACTTTGTCCAGCATGAACTGGTCCACACCGACACAGACCTCAACGCCTCCTGTTTTTGTGAACTTAATGGCGTTGCCCACGATGTTGTTGAGGATCTGACGAATGCGAACAGGGTCTCCTTCCAACTGGAGGGGAACATCAGGGTTCAACTCCCAACGCAACGAGAGATCCTTTTGGCGAGCGATCGTCATCAGCGGCCGGAGGGAGCGCTGCAGCAACCGACCGAGATGAAACCAGGTGGTGTGAAGCGTGATGGTGTTGGATTCAATCTTGGAGAAGTCCAGGATATCGTTCACGATGTCGAGCAGGTCTTCGGATGACTCTCGGATCAACTGGATATCGTATTGTTGTTCTTTGTTGAGAGAGGTGTGAAGGAGAAGCTCGCTGAGGCCTACGATGGCGTTCATCGGAGTTCGCAGCTCGTGGCTGATGTTGGCGAGAAACTGTGACTTCAGCCGGGACGCTTCGAGGGCTTCGTCTCGGGCTTTGGAGAGGGTGTCACGGGTGAGCACCATCTGCAGGAGGTAGAGTTGCCGGACCAAGCCGACCATGCACCCGGCGAGGAGGGAAGAGAGCATCATGATCCAGATGGTGAGATCGTAAGCCGGCAACACCTTGGCGTAGGACATCAGCAACACCGAGCCTACAATGATGATGGTTAAGAGGATGTAGTCCCAGGCTTTTTGGAGGAATAGCATGCCAAGGAAGCACACAAAGATGGTCAGCATCTGCCCGGAGAGTGTGTAGCCGGAGATGTGGTTGTACAGCATGTTGCTCAAGGGCATATAGGCACCAAAAACAAGCATGTAGAAGCGAAACACCGTGGGCGTAAAGCGGTCGGCAAACAAGAACCCGAGGAGAGCCCAGATGACGTGCCCCCCTTGGATAAAGAGCAGCTCTGGGTGTTGAGGTTCGTAGCGGAGAAAGACCAGCACCACGGTGAAGGGCAGGGTGAGGCCCGTGATCATCCGCAACACCAGGTGTGGCACATCCATGGGGATGTTCAGTTTCTGCCACAGGCTCAGATTGTCCGCGATGGTTTGCAGCGGCGGCACTTGGAGGGGTGAGGTGCCCAGTGTAGGCTTGGATGACATCGTATCTTTGGGTCCATCAACTGGTCTCCCCGTTCGGGCTGTGTGTGCCTCATCGGGATAGGGGGAGAGGAGCGGTGTGGGTTGCGGTGTGTGGTCTTGTATCTTCAAAGCCCTTGTAGTTGTTGTGCTTTGTCTTGCATCCATTGTCAAGCTGTGTTAGATCATCTCCCCCCGTTTGTAGCAACGGGGTTAGTCTCCTATCCCATGCAATCCCTCGTTTGGAAGTATAGAAACAAGATGAGCGAATCCTCTACACAACCGAGTACTTTGGTGATTGTCCCGACCTACAATGAGAAGGAAAATCTTCCATTGTTGCGGAAGGCCATCCACGACGTCGTACCTCATGTCCATATTCTTGTTGTTGACGACAACTCCCCTGACGGCACTGGCGACCTCGCAGACGAAATGGCCGCAGAAGACGAGCGCATCCACGTGCTGCATCGCAGCGGAAAGCTGGGGCTGGGAACGGCCTACATCGCCGGATTTAAGTTTGCCCTGGAGCATAACTTTGACCTGGTGCAGCAGATGGACTGTGATTTCTCCCACCGCCCCGAGGCGTTGCCCCGCTTTGCCGAAGCCATCCAAGAAGCAGACGTTGTCTTGGGTTCGCGTTGGGTAAAGGGTGGCGGAACGAAGAACTGGCCCTGGTACCGCAAGGTGATCAGCCGCGGCGGCAGCTTCTACGCTCGAACCATCCTGGGCGTCAGCATTCGCGACTTGACCGGTGGTTTCAAGCTCTGGCGCCGGGAAGTGCTGGAGTCGATCGACCTGGACAAGGTGCAGTCGGAGGGCTACTCCTTCCAGATTGAAATGTCCTGGCGAGCACTTCAGAAGGGCTTCAAGATCAAGGAAATCCCCATCTTGTTCGTCGAGCGAGAGTTGGGGCACTCCAAGATGAACAAAAAGATTGTCTTTGAAGCCATCGGTATGTGCTGGAAGCTACGACTGGGCCGCGTGTAAACTTCGGCTCTTGGCGGCTCCAGAGACGGACGTTGTGATGGGGGGGACGTGCTTGTTCAGCTCGCTCAACCATTCGGGGATGGGTTGCCCTTGGGCTTCCAACTCCAGCGCAAAGATCTGGACCGCCTCAGGCAAATATTCAGACTTGTTGAGGCTGTTAACGATGCCAGGCTGCTGGGGCACGAGGTGAAGGCGCCAGTAGGTTTGTAGCAGTTGGCTCAGCTCGTGCCAGTGGTACGATGACAGGGTCAGCTCCTGCAGAATCTTCTGGAGCGACTGGCTGATCGCGCGATGCCAAAGCTGGCGGGTACGCTTGCCGCTTCGGTAGTTCCTGGCGACATAGTTCCAGCCAATGGGCACACAGAGGGAGCCCATCAGCACAAGGTCAGACAACTCGTGACCGGCCTGGATGTGTGCGTCATGGGTTTCGAGCAGCTTCCAAAAGGCTTGAGGGGATGCCCAGTGGGAGCGAAGGAATGGGCCGAAGCGGTCGGGCGGCAAGTTGACCTTGCGGGAGCGCTTGTGCAGCCATTCATTCAGTTGGGGTAGCCATCCTCGTAACAGATGGCTTTCCATCATCAGGGAGAACGAGTCGGCGCTGTAGCCTCCCCGTAGGTCCTTGAGAAACTCTTCCAGGAGTCGGGCGTTGGAGCAAAGCCTCATCTCTTTGGAGTGGAGTTGGATGGCCTCCCAGGTGTTGTCTTCGACTGCAAAGTTGTGGCGTGCGGCATGTCGCAGCGCGCGAACCATGCGTACAGGATCTTCGCGAAACCGTTGACGTGGCTGACCGATGGTTCGAACGATGCCATCTTGCAGGTCGGCGAGTCCGCCCACGTAATCAATGATCTCTCCAGAGCCGATGTCGTAGAACAAACCGTTGATGGTGATGTCTCGGCGGAGTGCGTCTTCGCGGGGGGTGCCGTAGGTGTTGTCGTCCCGTTGGGGGCTGTGGCGCTGGCCTCTGTTGGAGGGGAGGGCGCGAAATGTGCTGACCTCAAACACGCTACCATCGCGGAAGTAGACGTGTACGATCCGGAAACGCCGGCCGATGATGCGGCAGTTGTAGAAGATCTTCTTGAGGTCTTCGGGGCGAGCGTCTGTGGTCAGGTCGAAGTCTTTGGGGGACTGTCCGAGCATCAGGTCGCGTACACCACCACCTACCAGATACGCCTGGTATCCATGCCACAACAGTCGGTTAAGAATCCAGATCGCCTCGTCAGCGAGCATCTCGTCAACGAGGGGGTGTTTGTCTGGACCAAGAACAACCATGGGTTGGTTTTGGGATTTGCGTCGTGGTTGACTCATCGTTGCTCAAAAGCAGCACGGCTTCTCGTTTCTGTCGTACCCGAGGAGAGGACGCTTGCTTGCGTCTGGGTCTTGGGTGGCCTAGGTTGGTAGAGGAGAGGACGTTGTGAGGACAGGTCCGCTCCTTTGTCACCTGGAGGCTAGGTCGGATGACAGAACCGTGGAGTCGTTTGTATCGTTGAGGCCTTGGAAGGCCACGTGGCGTCGGTCGTTGCAAGGTTTGTTTGCTCAAGGTGCTCGCGTGAGGTCGCACATCTTGGAGAAACCATCCAGCAATGTACTCGATCTTGCTTTCTGGCTCAAGTTCTGTTTGCATGAATTGTTCCGGGTGACTGGAGACATTCTGAATCTATCCTGTCCTTCCGGCTCCTCAATACGCAATCGACGGAGGCGTCCATCGCACATTCTGCCGGATTGCTTTGCGACACACGAGGATACCATGCCACCACATGAACAATCGTCCATTGAATTTTTCTTTGATGAGTTTCAGATTCTTTCGCAAGAGGCGTCGGTGTATGAGCCTGGGGAAGAGCGGGAAGCCTGGATGGTGTGGGGCTATGAGAAGAGCTTGATGCGTGATGAGGCGCAGGTGTGGTTGGCCTCGCAATCGCAGCGGGTGATGGACGAGCTGGCGATGCTCGCGGAAGAGTTGGATGTGGCCATCCCTGTCCCCAACCTGACTCGTCGCTGCCAGAAGCTGCTGTTCTTGGGAGCTGGGTTTTTCTTTGGCTTGCGTCAGAGCCGACAGATCTCTGGGTTCGCGTGGCTTGATTTGCGGGATCGACTCCATCGATGGCTGCGCACCGAGCAACAAGATTTTGCTTTGGTCCGAACTCTCCTCGATCGTTCTATCCCTCACCATCACAAACTTATTCTCCGTCAGCGGGCCTACCTCATCCAGCGCTTGAGGGAGGAGGGCTTCCCAGAGTGGATAACCCTGCGGGAGCTGCTGTTTTGGTACGACGACTCTGTGACTGAGGAATTGCTCCAATGGGTCAGTCGTGTCCGTTCTTTCTTAAATACAAATGATCTTCAACAATTAAGGGCCATTGGCCAAGGCTCTTTGTTGGAACCACATGCCAAATAGGGCGGGCCTATGCAAGACCTATGAGGCAAAGGTGTTTCCTTGTAATTCTGCTGTCTCCATGGTTTTGTCACAAATGACCGGTTTGTCATTTATACCCAGACCATCATCTTCTTGTACTTTACTGTAAGTCCTGATATAAACGGGAGACAAATTTGGTGTGCATTGGGTCCTGACCAAGGAAGGTCATGGTGGTTAGTAGGGGCATGTACGGTATGAATATTCCCATTGACCTTGTGGCCCTCTTGCTTTGATGTAAGTACAGGAGTATCAGATGTTTCGTTTGAGCCGTTTGCGTCCGTGGCTGGGAGCCCTGCTTTTGCTGGGCGCGTTGTGTTGGTCCAGCACAGCGAACGCCGTCCTCTTCCAAGGGGACGGAAAAGACTATGTTGTTTATGTCGATGGAGATCTTTGGGTGTTCTCCAAGTTTGCGAACACCCAAATCACCGTTCGTGATTTGAGCACCAACCAAGTGGTGTGGAGTCCCAGTCTGTCGCAGGCTGCACAGCAAGCCTCCCGGAGCTTCTCCAAAGCCCACTTGCGTGTTGAGTCCAACCAGCCCATCAACGTGGCAACAGGGAATCTGTTGGCACACAATGCTTCTGGGAATACTCAGCTCTCGTATGCGACGTATCTCATCAGCGAAACAGGATCACGCTTAGGGACGACCTTTATCGGTTTCGTTTCCAGCGATATCATCGTGTTCTGCCACAAAGGTTCGATCAACGGTAACAATCCGAGAGTCACCATCGAGGACTTGTCGGAATTGTCAGGCGCTGACAACGATGACAAGTCGTTGAATCGAGCCAACTCTACCGTAGACAAGCCCGAAGTTACGATCTGGCAGCGGGGCGGCTTTGACGACGACCTCGTGCGCATCACCACCAACCAAGACTGTGCTGTGATGGCCGGCCACAACGTTCACGCAAAGGCGATCGGTGACTGGTCTATCATGCCCCCTTCGATGGAGCCCGGTGAAGGTGGATTGGCTTACGGAACACGCTTTTATCTGTTTGTCCACAAAACCATGGCGATCACCGCTCTGGAAGACAACACCAAGGTCACCATTCGGGACTTCTCCGATGGCGATGACGGCGCGAACATCACCCTGAACCGAAACCAGGTGTACACCCCGATTGCTTTCGGTCAGACTTACAACAACTACACCCAGTCTGTTGTTTCTGTGAATGGTTTTGACGACGACTACGTTGAAGTCGTCGCCGATAAGCCTGTCTGGGTCTTCGTTGGTCCTACCTCTGCAACACCCAACAGCCACTCGGTTGCACCTGTTTCGATTCCCATCGGAAACGGTGAGCAAGAGGCTTACTGCTTTGTCCAGAAGGGTGCCAGCAACAACCTTCAAGTGTTTGTAGATGATAACTCTGCTGAAGTTGAGATTACGACCATTGCCGGTGACCAGGGCATCACAACCACCACTCGTAAAGTGGGTGGGCAGGGTGGCGCAACATGGCAAGGACCGACCAATGGCCCCTATTGGTACGAAGCCAACAACTTCTCCAACGAACTTGTCTTCATCCGCTCCACCAAACCCATGTCTGTGTTCTGTGGTGGATTGGGCGGTTCGTCCTGGCAATCCTACATTTCGTACGAAACGTTGAACGAAACTCCAGAGATCAACGTTCCCAACAACCAGTTCAAGTACACCATTCGCGTGGGCGATACCCTGGATCTCTCTCTGGCCTTCTCCGATCCCAACGGCGACACGTTGACCTGGTTGGATGGCTGGAGCACCAGCTCCGGAAATCCCCCCACCGGCGCGAACGTGACCGGCTCCGGAAATTCCCGGAATCTGAAGTGGACCCCGGTCTCAGGGCAAGAAGGAACCTATTTCTGGGACATTGACGTCACAGACAGCGGGGTTCCACCGCTCACCACCTCCATCACCATTGAGATTGAAGTGGTCTCTGGACCTGCAAACCGTCCTCCCGTGTTTGTCAGCCAGATCCCCACCACCAACTCGGTGCAGTTGAACGACACCTTCACGTACAACCCACGTGCAACGGACCCAGATGGCGACCCCGTCACCATCACTCTGACGTCATCACCTCCTGGGGCTACCTACACCAACGGTCAGGTCTCTTGGACGGCTTCATCCTCCAGCGTGCAGATCGGAAACCAGTTCACCTTCACATTGGAAGCGTGTGACAACAAAAACGCCTGCACCCAGCAAACCTGGACTGTGGTTGTTGTGCAGGTGAACAATCCGCCTCGCTTCACCTCCACACCCATCGTGACCATCCGAGAAGGTGATCTGTTTGATTACCAACCGGTTGTGGTGGACCCCGATCCCGGCGACCAAGCCAACCTTCGCTTCACCAACGTATCCATCGTTGATACTGTGACGTTGCGAACTCCCGGTGGCGCTGTGACCAACCTTAACACCGGTCGAATCACCTGGACGCCCAACAACCAGCAGGGTGGTAAAGATTACTGGATCGAAATCGTTGTCTGTGACCCACAAGGTTCTTGTGTGATTCAGCAGTGGACCCTTCGCGTGATCGATGTGTTCTCGGCGCCTCCACAGATTACGTCGGTTCCTCCGACAAAAGGTTCTTCGGGTGTTAGCTATGTCTACTCCCCAACCTTTGTGGACTCGGATTTGCCGAACGACTCCCACACCTGGACGTTGAACACGGCTCCCAACACCGCAACCTTCGACAACGCGACAGGTCGAATCACTTGGACTCCGACCCAAGCGGATGTTGGACAAAGCTTTGCGTTTGAGCTGGTTCTCTGTGACCGCACACAACTTTGTGCAACCCAGCGATGGGCTGTTGCTGTGACGGCGCCCAACCGCGCTCCCACAATTACCTCGACAGCTCCGACAGCCAATGCGTTCGTGAACCGTCTCTTCTTCTACCAGGCGACGGCGACAGACCCGGATCCCAACGAGATTCTTACTTGGTCGATCCTCCAAGGTCCTTCCGCTGCCATCATTGGTTCGAACACTGGAGCCCTTCAGTGGACACCTATTGCGGCTGACCGAGGCAAGACGATCACCTTTAACATCCGCGTTTGTGACCGAGCCAACGCTTGTGACTCGCAAACCTGGACCACCACTGTCGTAGGCCCCAACCAACCGCCTGCCTTTACCTCACAGCCTCCCACCACAGTGCTGCAAGGAGACACCTACTCCTACAACATCGTGGCTGTGGACCCCGACAACGATCCTGTGACCATCACTCTGTTGACTGGCCCGCAAGGTGCCAACATCCAGACCTCGGGTACTACGGTTACGTTGACCTGGCCCACGGATGCTTCCAACGGCGGTCGCTCCTACAGCTTTGAAGTGGAAGCGTGTGACAACAACAACAACTGCGCCCAGCAAACCTGGACCGTGTTTGTTAACAACATCAATGACCCACCGGTCATCACTTCCCAGGCTCCGACCAAAGGCACCAGCAGCGTTCAGTATGTGTATGCGCCCACAGCGACGGACCCGGATCCCAACGACACCTTGACCTGGACTTTGAAGTCGCAACCGCAGAACATCACGGTGAACTTCAGCACCGCGACAGGCCGTTTGACCTGGACGCCGTCCAAAGCGGATGAGACTCGCACCGACCTTACCTTTGAGATTGAAGTCAAGGATGCTGCAGGTCTTACGGATACAGAGCAGTGGACGGTGACTGTTGGTAATTCCAACAATCCACCGAAGATTACTTCCACCGCGCCGACAACCGCGACCGAAGATGCTGTGTATACCTACTCCCCCACGGCTGTGGATCCCGACACCGGCGATACGCAGACGTGGACCTTGGATCAAGGCCCGACCGGCGCAACCTTCGACACCGCGACAGGTAAGATTACCTGGACTCCCGGTGACACGGATGTTACCAACAGCCCGATCAACTTCAAGATTACGGTTTGTGACTCGGCCAATGCTTGTGACTCGGAGACCTGGACCGTGACCGTCACTGACGTGAACGATCCGCCAGTGTTCACCTCGAAGCCCAATCCACTGACGGCTCGGGTTGGTAACATCTACACCTATCCAAGCACGGCGTCTGACCCCGATCCCAGCGACCAGGGCTTCTTGAAGTTCAGCCTCACGACTCCCAACGGAAACGCTGCGATTGATCCCACAAGCGGTGTGTTTACCTGGACTCCTGCTCCAGGTGACGCCAACAACGCTGTCAAGTTCACCATTCAAGTGTGTGATGACGAGACACCGACCCCCGCTTGTGACACCCAAGACTTCACCCTTCAGGTGGGGCTTGGTAATCGTCCCCCGACCATCACAAGCACCGCACCTACCGAAGGCTATGTGGGTGAAGACATTGATTACCAGGCCCTGGCGACAGATCCTGACGTCAACGACTCCCTCTCCTGGACTTTGGAGAGCGGTCCTACTGGTGCTTCCGTCGACAAGGACACCGGCAAGGTAAGCTGGACTCCCAGCCAGGCCGATGCTGGTAAAACCGTGTCCTTTGAGATCAAGGTCTGTGATGACGCCAATCCGCCTTTGTGTGACACCCAATCCTTCAAGGTGACCGTTGGTCAGAAGTGTCGCTTGGACATCAACTGTCCTGGCAAGCAGATCTGTGTGCAGAAAGGTCGCTTCCGCGTCTGTATCCCCGAAGGTTGTTCGGTTCTGGCCAACGCTTGTCAGCAAACCTTCTTCTGCAAAGATGGCACCTGCACCGAAGACAAGTGTCCGAATGTGACCAACTGTCCGACCAACATTTGTCGACCGGACACCGGATGCATCCGGTCTTGTTCGGGTGTACAGTGTCCCGCTGGTAGTCGATGCATTGATGGTTCTTGTGAGCCCACTCCTTGTATCGCGAACGCTTGCTCGTCGGGCGAAGTGTGTGACTCCTCGGATACTCTCAACCCGAACTGTGTGACCGACCCCTGTCAGATTCCCGGTCAGTGTAAGCACGGCCGTGTTTGTGACTACGATCGTTGTGTCGATGACCCCTGCTCCAAGATGCAGTGTCCCAAAGGCCAGGTCTGTGAAGCAGGCCAGTGCAAGAGCCCGACAACTTGTGAAGTGGACATCGACTGTATTGGTGAGCAGGTCTGTGAGAACAAGCAGTGTGTTGACCCCGGTTGTTACACTCGTACACCACAGTGTCAAAACACGGGTGACCTCTGCCTCGCGACCTCTTGCAAAGAAAACCCCTGTGCGACAGGCGGTACCTTGCAGTGCACCACCGACCAGTTCTGTCGTCCGACCGATGGCAAGTGTGGAAATGTTTGTGACAAGACGGCCCAGAGCCAGTGTACAGATCGAGAGACTTGCAAGGATGGTGCTTGTCAGCCTGACCCCTGCAAGAACAAGTCTTGCGGTGCTGGACAGACTTGCATCGGTGGAACTTGCACCACCGACCGTTGCGCACCTGGAAATGTCTGTAAGTACGGACGTGTTTGTGACAGCAGCATGAATCGATGTATCGATGATCCCTGTCTGTACACGAAGTGTCCGACTGGACTCACTTGCCGACTGGGACAATGCATCCCCACAAGCTGCCGCGTTGACAAAGACTGTCCTGGCAATCAAATCTGTCTGAACGGTCAGTGTGTGGATCCGAAGTGCCCGGATACTCCTTGCGCTCCGGGCGAACTCTGTGTGAACGGCGTTTGCACCAAAGATCCTTGTCAGGGAGTTCAGTGCCCCGCTGGACAATACTGCCGCGGTGGAAACTGTATCAATCCTTGCGGTGCTTGCCCTGCAGGTACCACCTGCGTGGATGGAAAGTGTGTGAATGATCCATGCGCCAACATCCAGTGCAAGGACGGCGAAGTTTGCCAGAACGGAAGCTGTGTGCCCGAGTGTTGTACTGCAGACTCTTGCAAGTTCAACCGAATCTGTCGCGCATGCGCTTGCTACGATCCTCCCTGTGGTGGCGTCACCTGTCCCAACGGCACCGAGTGCAACAAGGACACTGGAAACTGTCAGCCTCCCACAGGCACCTGTGATGTTGACAAAGTCCAATGTTCCGGTGATGACGTCTGTATCGACGGCAAGTGCACCCCGCCGGGTTGTTACAACGCAACTTGTGAAGCGGGCAAGGTCTGTCTGAAGGGGCAGTGTACGGACAATCCCTGTGCTACTGTCACTTGTAAGGACAACGAGTTCTGTCGACCTGTCGACGGCACCTGTGTTCCCTACTGTGACTGCAAGCCAGGCGAAGTCTGCAACAACGGTGTTTGCGAAGCGAACCCCTGCGATGGAAAAACCTGTCCCTCCGGTCAGGTCTGTCGCAAAGGGAACTGCGAACCCGAGCTTCCCTGTGACAAGCCAGACAATGCCGACACCAACATCTGTAAGTACACCCGAGTGTGTGCAAACAACACCACAGATACAACTTCACCCAAAGCCAATTGTGGTGATGACCTCTGTACAGGTGTCGTGTGCAAGACCGGTTACAAGTGTACCAAAGGTCAGTGTTGGCCCGACCCCTGCGCTGGTGAGAATCCTGGTGAAAGCTGCTCGGCTGAGAACACTGGTGAGAACACTGGTGAGTCTGCCACCAACGACGGTGGTCCTGGAGACGGTGGAACCAACGATGGTCCTGTGGAGTACACCACGGTGGCTACAGGTGGTTGTGGATGCCAGAACACCTCCGGCTCTGCGCCTCTCTTCATGATGCTCCTCCTCCTCTTTGGCGCTCTCATCATTCGACGACGTCGCGCCGCCTAATTTCCTTCCTTCTCGCGCAGTTCTGCGCAACCTCTTCCCTTGTTTCCAACATTCGTTCCCAAGCACATCCCATGCACCAGCCTTATACACCAGTCCCATGCAGGTAGGCGTTTGCCTTCTTGCTGGGCCCCGCTCAGTCTAGATCGGTCTTGTTTCTCTCTTACTTACAGGAGACGAACAAAGCCGTTCCATGAACCAGCATGACTGTTTGAGTTGTTGGGGTGTTGAGATCTTTTGGAACAGAGAGTCGTGGGTTTGGGGCTTGGGGAGCTGTACTCTAGGTCAGGTTGTGGCGTTTGATGGCAGACTTGAGGACGTTGGTGGAGTAGCTGTCGGGTCCATAGCGTCCGGCAATGACAGGCCGTTCATCCTCTTCGTCTTGGTACAGGAGGAAGGGGCCTTCAACACCTTCCCGGAGGACATAATCTCCAGGTGGCTTGAACACTTCCACCGTTTCTCCTTGGAGGACGAGGTCGCCGAAGAGAACTTCCTTGATCGTGAGCATGGCGACTTGTTCTGGAAGGTCCCTCGGGATATCGACGGTGTCGGGTTCTTCGGGGTTGGGAACAAACTCCTGTTTCCCACGAAACAGGATCTCTTCGACCACTGCGATGACACAAGCATCCACTTCTGGAAGCAACTCATCTATCGGATCGGGGGGTAACGCCATAATGGATTCCTTTTGGAGTAAGGGATGACCCAAGGAAAGAAGTCAAACGCAAAAGACACACGGATGACGACACGTCGTCTTAGTTGTTGGGTTTGGCGATGGCAACGCTTTTGTACAAGTGGGCAAACTCAGCCAACTCCAGCTTGAAGATTCCGTCGTCTTTGCCATCGTTACCTGGTTCGGAGTTGCCCCAGGGGTTGCGAAGGTTGACGTACTTTTTGCCTTCGCTCTCTTCTACACCGAGGACGGTGTAGGCGTGCCATGCATAGACGCGCTTTCCGGAGTAACGTTCGGCTTCGTCGCTGTCTTTGCCGTAGGTGGAAGCAGTCATCGGGTGGCCGCTTTCGGTGGCTTCCTTCATCCGATTGTACACCGACTCCATGTTGCTATCGCTGATGGTGTGGCTTCGGCGGGTTCCACCTACCAACATCGCCATGATCTTTCCTGAGTTTCCGCCGTTTCCAACTTCGTCGTAGCTGTTGCCGTTGAGCTTGGCGTAGGCTTTTTCAAGAATCGGGAACCACAACTCCATCTTGTCGGGGTCATAGGTCTCACCGACGGACCCTCCGTACATGGGACGATTGCCGGAAGAACGCTTGTACAAGTCTCCGTCAACGGTCACTTTGCGAGTACGGAAGCGGCCGGAGTTGTAGTAGGTTTCTTCCTTGAAGGTCACAGTGTAGGTGCCGTCACCGTTGTCCTTCATCATGTCTTGGATGACCTCAGGACTGGAGTGGGCCACGGAGGAGGCGGCAGCGCAGAAGTAACAGTTGGCCAGGCTTCCCTGTTTCACGTCGCTGGCAGAGGCTCCATCAATGAAGAGTGGGCCAGAGTATCGCTGTGTTGTGATGGTGGGGTTGCCGTCGTCGTCCACGTGACGCTTTTTCCAGGGAGATGGATCGACCAGATCCACAGGTTCGGGGGGGCCTTCAACCTTAACCACGCCGCTGACTTTCGAGAAGTTCACGTTGTTCACGCCATCGCTCACTGCGATGGAGAACTCGTCGTTGGCCTCTCCTTTGAACGAAAGCCCTGGGGGAAGTTTGCCTTCTCCATCCAGTTGAAAGTCAAAGGTTTCACCCGATCGGTTGTTGGTCAAGCGGAACTGGGCGTTGGGTTCTGAGATCATCCCATCGCCGATGTAGATCAATTCAACATCGCCGTTTTCGTTGGCTTCCAGGCCAAACGTTTCCGTCTGGGTTTGGGCATTTCGGGTGTCGACTGCATCGATTCCGCCTGCCTGCATCGTGATCCAGTTGCTCACGTTCCCTTGAGAGTCACGGGTGCGGACTCGAAGGTGGTCGCCTTCTTGTACATCGTTGAGGTTGCCGTGAAACTTGCCCCATTCGTCAGCCTTCACTTCCATGGAGTCTGCCTGAAGGGCTGCTTCTGGGTTGGCGGAGATATTCACTACTTCCAACGTTTCACCGTTGGGGGCCAACTCTTGGAATCGAGCGGTTAACTCATCGCTGAGGGGAAGTGGATCTCCAGACTCAACGGGAGCCTGCCCTACCAAGGCTTCCATGAAGTTGCGAGCTTCCGGTGCCCAGGAGATGGAGTCGTTGGACAACATGGTTTCAACGTCTAGCTTTTCCTGGTCGTCCATTCCTTCGCGAACAATTTCAATCTGGTCTTCGCGAGTGACTCCAGGGGCTTGAAGCGCGCGCATCGTTGCCATAAACTTGCGGCCGCTCTTGTCTCCAATGCTGGCAAGAAAGTCAAACAAGTTGTCGTTGCCAATCTTCTTTTCGGGGCGGTGGTCAAGCATTCTTACATGGTGTCGAAGCTGACGATCCTTGATGGGGCCTGGCATGATGATGTCCTCACAGTTGTTTGTTTTCGTAGGGTAACTGTATATTCTAAATGGGAGTTCGCACGGCGTGCGCTCCAGAAGTCGTTCGAGGCAGGTCTTTTCTTGGAAGAAAAGTTTGGCCCATAGGAGCAAAATCAACCCAAATTGTCAAGGTTCTCTGAAGGTTTGGGGGGATTGGTATCCTCAAATTTTTGAAACTTGAATGGGTGTATGTTTCAAAAAACAAGACACTTGTTGTGCTTCTGACAGAGGCCGTTTCGTGGAGCTTTATGTATCGTGCCGATTTTTCCTCTTTTGGCAATGATGGCTTGGTTTTTGCTCCTCAACACTTCTCGATTGCTTTGGGATGTTTTCAGATACGAGGAAGCCAGCAGTTGGCTTTCAACAGGTAAGAATGTGATGTGGAATCTACGAAGGACAGGTACGGCGTTTGGTTTGAATTTCTTGGGGTTGGCTTTCGTCACCTTGTGGGTCGGCTGTGGGGCACCCCAAGGGAAGTTGTTGACCAACTTGGATGGGAAGCCTTTGGTCATTGGCGAAACCATCTTGTTTAAACCAAAGGTGGGGCAGGTGTATGTGTACCATAGTCATGGTGCTCCACTGGAACTCACCAATGTTCAGGTCAAGGGTGACCAAGCTGTCCACTTTGAATTGGTTCAGGCTCCCGCTTTTCCTCTCGCGATGGAAGGCGGGAATCAGAAGGGGAATTGGTTTAATGTTCAATTCTTCTCCAGCACGGCGGGAGCGTTTCAGGCCACCCTTGAGATCGAGTACAAAACGGGAGAAGGTCGAACGACAGGAACGTTGTTGATTCCTATGGAAGGTACAGCAGTGGAGTCAAACAATCCCATCCGGCTGCAAGTGGAGCCAGAGACCACTGTGTTGGACTTTGGCACCATCCACAACAAAGAAGCGATCTCGAAAGAGATTGTGCTCTACAACACGAGCGAATCCATTCTGACCATCGACAGCTTGGAGCTGGTCGATAACGACAAAAAGGCGTTCCAAATTCCCTTCCCTCTGCCCACGCCCTTTCGGGTGTTTCCTGGCAAAGAGAACGGTCGCCCTGTTGTGTTTCAGGCGCAACATGCCACCCCCGGAACCTACGAGGCCTGGCTGAGCCTTAGCTCGGAGAACGCTGGAAATCTAAGCAAAGACGGGACCCGGCTGATCAAGCTTCGCGTCAAGATTGTAGAATACCAAACTCCCCCCCGGCTGCGGTTTCGAGTGGGAGCCACAGGTTCAAGCTCCTATGTTCGATTGCGGGATGTGCCTGCCAATGAAGAAAAGGTGGAGCGGGTTACGCTGTGGAATTCCGGACAGATTCCCGCGAAGATTGTAAAGATCTTTGTCCCTGACGACGCTGAGAAGGCCTGGACTGTTCGGAAGGCCCCAGAGCTACCCTTTGAAGTGAAAGGGACCACCCATAGCAACGGTGTGGACATTGAGGTTGTCTACAAATCCTCAAAACCGACAGGGCAACGGGTTCAATTGCAGGTTGATTATCTGCGCGATCCCAACCAGCCCGATTCGATCTCTTCGGCAGTCCTGCAACTTGAACATGAAGTGTCACGTGCTTGGTATGCCTTTGATTGTACAGTTCTCAATTTTGGCCGGGTCGACAAAGACTCAACCACGCGTCGTTCCTGTCGTATCCGTAATATTGGAAACATCGACGTTACGATCAGTAGCATCAAGTATGTCAAAACTCGTGGGGAAGACAGCCCGTTCCGCTGGATTAACCCATCGTTTCCTCTTCGAATGTCACCAGGATCTTCGTACACCGTTCTTGTGGAATATGTTCCCAAAACGAGCGGCGCTGACGACGAAGGTCAGTTTGTCCCCACGTCCAATATCATCGTGGAAAATGAAGAAGAACGGCCTGTTCTCCGCGTGCAAGGACAGACGAATTCTCCCTAGCCTGGCCTCCTTGAGCGGTATTGCCCTGAAACCACAACATGTTTTTGATGGATTGCATCGTTGCGTTCGTACGTTTCGCTATCTTGGATGTGTAGGTGCTTGAAATGGATGGGAATTTGAAAAAGGTGAAAAATAATTGTTGAATGAGTGGGTTTGGTTGTAATAATGAACATCAAGTCAAACAAAGATGTTGCTACAGCCCTAGGGGAGAAACGAATCATGACCACACGCATTTTGTTCGACAGCAATTCTGCTATGGATGATGCGTCAGAACTTTACAACACTGCGGTGGATGGCGGCGAGCTTGCAAACATTTGGCCGTGCGATGTGACTGATATTGAAGTGGGCGACCGCTTTTTTCTGGTGGATCCAGATGAGGGTATCTACGGTTCAGGTGTCGTTATTTCCGTCGATACAGACGAATACGATATGCTCGAAGAAGACGATGGAAACGCTGTGAGTGATGCCTATTTGGAGTATCCTTACAGCAACACAGAGTCGTACTACATTCAGATTGAGTTCGACGCTGCCGTACCTTACGATGAACTTCTCTCTTGGGATATGCTCCAAGAGTCAGAAGAGTTAGCGGATATGGACTGGACGTTTGAAACGTCAGGGGAAGAACTCGACGAAGATATCGCTGAAATCGTCGAATCACGCTGGGACGATTACATCGACCGCGTAGGGTGCCGAATCTAAAGAAGCTTCAACTCCACGTTTCCTGTTCTTGCCTACCTCATTTCTTCTTGCAAATCCCGTAGCCCCTCAAACAATCCAGTGTGCATCCACCGATCTTGCCGGTCTTTTTGTCGCAGAAACAGATGGACGCTCTGCAATCCATGGAGCGATCTTTGCATTGGTAACCTGCCTTGCAATCCATGTCCTTTTTGCAAAGCTTGTAGTAAAAGTTTTTGCACGCTTCATCCGATGGACGCTTGCTTGGTTTTACCCTTTGGGGCGGACGAAGGAAGACAGGCTTGCGCACTTTGCAAGAGACCTTTCCATTGCGACAGGTGCATACTTTGAAGCTGCTGCGGAAGGTTTGGTTGTGTTTGTACAACATCTTACCTACTCGACAGCCTCTCTTGCAGGACTTCTGGCTGCAGTAAAACTGCCCGCGATGGCAAACACATCGGTTGCAGCCGTCGTACACTGGGTAGGATTGACCTTCTTGATAGGCGCGGCTGCTGCGGAAGCAAATGGCACACGACCGTTTGGTGCAGTGAACCGCTCCTTTGTAGCAGTAACATCGGTTGCATTGGTCACCGGCTGGAAACGTCTTGCCTGCTGCGTAGACTCTTCCTTTGTAACGACAGATGCTGGGAGCGCAGGCCTTCTCCGTGCAACGTACGCCGCCATTGTTGCATGTGCAGGTGTTACAGCCATCTTGGGAACGGAAAGACGCGCCGTGCTTGTAGTCGGTTCCTCCATACTTGCAATCTGAGCATGCCTTCGCGGTGCAAAGGACTTTTCCATCTTTGCACTCGCATCGGTTGCAGCCGTCTTTGCCTTTAAATTGTTGCCCAGAAGCGTAGGTTTTTCCGTTGTATTTGCAGCGTTTGGGTTTGGAGGGACGAAAGGGGGCGATGTCGGCCATTGCAGCCGGGACAACCCACAGACTGATTAACATCCCGAGGGTGATAAGCATAACAAAGCGAGAGCGGTTCATCGTGGTCTTCCTTTTGATGGGAGGGTTCACAAACAGCGTAGTTGTCGGACGATGAGCATCCTATCAAATTGTCTGGAAAGGGCAAAGGATGAACGGTGGATGACTTGCTATTCCGGCACGACTCGTACGATCTTATCTTTGTCTGGACCACAAGAACCACGACCATCGCAGTTGCTTGTGGATACATACAAATGTCCATCCGGTCCCATCTGGACATCTCGGATACGGCCCAATCCTGTGGGAGGTTCTTGGTTGAGGTACACTTCGTGAAGTTCAACTTGTTTGGGGTTGTCGGCCTTGAACTTAACCCTGTGAAGATGGCGTCCACCCAACGAGCCTATGAGGACACTTCCTTTCCATTCGGGGATCTTGTCGCTGTTGTAAATCGCAACTCCTCCCGGTGGAACGGCTGTTTTCCAGGTTAGTGCAGGGGATACAAAACCATCTTGGGATTGGCAGGCGTATATGGTCGGCCACCCCAAATTGCTCCCTGCCTTTGCATAGCTGATCTCGTCGTGTCCTCTGCGACCTAAGTCTCCGCTGGGTCCATGGTCTGTTACCCAAAGGTTGGTAGGGTCTTTCCACACAAAGCCTTGTGTGTTGCGGAGGCCCAGCATGAAAACGGGGCTGTTCGGAAATGGGTTGTCATCTGGAATGGTACCATCGGGTCGAATTCGTAAGATCTTGCCTGCGAGGCTGCTTTTATCCTGTGATAGTTCGGGAACTCGTGCGTCCCCCGTTCCAATGTAGAGGTTTCCATCCGGCCCAAACACAATGCGTCCACCGTTGTGAAACTGTGAGGCTGGGATGTCGTCTAACAGTACTTGCAGGAGCGTGGCTTTCGTTGCATCAGAAGAAAGCCGATACACCGCAACTTGATTAACGCTTTTGTTGTCCTTCTCCACTGTGTAGTAAAGGTAGATCCGAGGCCGAAGGTCCATGTCGAACTTGGGGTCCAGAGTCAATCCAAGCAAACCGCCTTCGTTTGTTGGGCCGATGTCGATCTTGAGGACGGGTGCTGTTTGTAGCTTCCCGTCGATGACTAGCCGAAGCTTTCCGTCTCGTTCTGTGACCAACATGTTGCCGTTGGGGAGAAAAGCAAACGCCCACGGGATGCGAAGGCCGGACACCACCGTTTGTGTCCGGATCGAAACAGTCCCTTCAGGGCCAAACCCTTCTTCCAAACGCTTGCAGTCGGCAGATTGTGTTCCTCCAGGTTCATCACCGGAACAGGCGATGGAAAAAATGAGGCATCCCAACAACGCAAACACGCGAATTACACTCAGGATACCTGGCTTTGCTAACTTGTCCTGGCTCATGAAGAAACGTCCTCGGTGGGTGCCAACTGTTGGTGCATGATCTGGAGAATGCTGGAGATGTTGAAGAACACGAGAAGCAAGAGAGTGGTTGTGGCAATCAGGTAACAAAGCCCGATGAAATAGGGGATGATGGCACCTGCTCCTTCTTTGATTCGCATTCTGCGATGTGTGGCCATCACCGCAAACAGGATGACAGGCAGGGGAGCAAAGATACTGTAGCCAACAAGCACCCAGCGAAGGTTTCCTACCTTGTCGGAGCGATCAAATTCATTCATGCCGAGGGCCAAATGCTTTAATCCTGTGAGGAAGAGCAACAGCGTGACTCCTCCCAGGAGCGCCCCTAGCGTACTTGTGGCGCTGGCTTGCGGAGCAAACAGGACATGGGAAGGAATGAGTCTTCCTGCAACCGCTTTGTTCTGCAACACAAACGAGGCAATCCCACAAACCAAGGTGAGGAACATCGCGAGCGCCGTCCCACGAAACCACAAGTTTGCTTTCTTGGTCTCTTCGTTGCGTGCAAGCTGCCAAAACAGCCAAACCAGCAGCAGCCCCAAAAACAAGCTGTTGACCGGGAAGTACGTTGCAAACCAACGGCCCACCTGAAACTTTCGACCCAGTTGACTCCCAAACACTCCTGTGACCATCACGATGCCCAACAACAGCTGTGTTCCCATCAAGAAGTAAGCGGTATGAAGGTTGAGGTAGCTTCGCAGCCACGGTGTTTTGGAAGCTGGAAGATGTTGTGTTGCTTGGTGGTGTTCTAGCTTACTGAGTTGCCAAGTTAGGAAGGCCAATCCTGCTCCAAGCAAGGGCGAGAACAGAGGCAAGGTTCGGCTCAATTGCAAGACAAACGAGGGGAGGGCAAGTCCGAAGAACGACTGTACAAAGAAGAACAAGGTCATCAACGACTGCAACGCCCCGCCCAAAAGCAGGAGCAGGCTGCCTTGTTGTAAGAGGCTGGCTTTGTAACATCGTCCCCAGCGGCCTAGTTTCCAGGCAAGGCCGATCCAAAGGATTCCTTGGAGGAAGAGCGCGGCGATCGCTCCAACTCGAAGCAACCAGGAGGGCAATTGTTGCCCAACATGAGGCATCCATTCTCCGCTGACTCTCCAGAGCAAAAGCCCCGAGGTTAGGAGGTGTAGGGCGAAGAGAAGGAGTCCTGTGATATCATCGAGAGGGTCTGTCGAGGAGCGCCACAGCAGCCACAACGCAAGCGCCATCAGAATGGCTTGAAGGACAAAGCTGCTGTAGTGAATTTGGTTCCAGATCACTGTGTAGCTATGACCTTTCGGATACAGGCCAGCCACTTGCGATACCAGCCACAAGAGAAGAGGACACAACGCTGCCCAGGCCAGGAAACGCAAACCTTGTAGCTTGCGCAGATTGGCTAGAGGGTACAATGACTCTACGGATGGCTCTTGTTGTGGAGGGGTCGGATTCTCTTCAACCTTGGTGGGTTCGCTCATATCTCTGGCTTTGCTCCTTTGCTCTGTGCGTTCAGCACGTTCTCACAACAGGAGTGAGCCAATACCGTATTCCGGCCTGAGGGACAAGAGTCCGATTCTTGGGAGGGGAATGAAACGACTACAAGCGTAGGGTCGCCACCGCAACTTTGGCGCCGGGTTTGCGTAGAATGATGCTCTTCTCTATGACTTTTCTCTGGGGGGTTCCTTCGTTTAAGACAATCTGAACGTTGACATGAGTTTCGTTCCCAAGGGTGTTACGCGAGTGGCTGAAATAATGCAGCATCAGTCGGTATCTGCCCTCTACAGAACCACGGTTTTCGTAGCGTTCGGGTCCGTATCCTCCTGTTAGATCTTCCAACAACTCACCTCCGTTGGAGGTTGACTTTCTTTTGTACGAACAACGTTGTCCATGGGGCTCGTACACCCATAGATCGATATCGGTGTTGTCGGTGTTCCAGGTTACTGTGACTCGAAGCTTCGAACGTCGCAGCCGGAGGCCAAGCATCGCTTTTCTTCGGAGGATCCGTTGCTTGAGTTTGTAAGGTGTTCGAGAACTTCGGAGCGTGAGCATCAGTTGCGCATACTCTTCGTTGACCACAGTGTGAATGTTACCAAAGCGACGGTCCCAGCTTCGTTGTAGAATCATTTCATACAGAATCGAAGCGAGGGTGAGGTGCCCTTGTTTGGAGAGGGAGCGCGCTAGATCTCGAAACGAGTGGGGTTCATAGGAGCGCCGTTCCAGGACTTTGGCAAACACATGGCTGGCCAGAGATGGCTGCTTCCACGAGAGCAAGTAATAGCCAACGAGTCGGAGCGCTTCGGGGTGTCCCTGGTTGAGTTCTACAATGGAGGTGATGCAGCGAACTGCCCCTGCTACGTCTTTTTGGAGGCGACGTCGGGCTTCTCGTGAAAACGCAGAGTAGTCGTTTTTGGCTTTCCTGCCTCTTCTGTACGACCTGGGCACCTGATGACGAAGCCAAAGTTTGCCCACCTTGAGGGATTGAGGCTGGGGAAACGCTGAGTTTGGCATTTGACGAAGGAGCGCCTGGATGTGTCGTCCACTCGATGACCGCTGCTTTTTGTTCTTCTTCAGAAGCCGCAACAACAACGCAGACCATTGTTGTTTGGAGGATCGAATCTTGGGCGCTTTTTCCTGACGCTTCCTGATAAACAGGGCAAGGTCGTTGACTCGATGAGTCATCTTTTGGTCGTCGAGCCCGTATTGTTTGTACTCTTTGTCCGTCTCCAGCACCAGGAACGAGCAGTGCTTGTTTGGAATCTGGAAATGCTGGGCGTACGCGACAATCAAGGGTGTGTGTTTGGGGTTGTTGAGAGTCATTAACTGTTGGATGGCTTGCTCGGCCCAGGCTCTTGGCGCGAGCTCTCCCTCCTTCTTGACGTTGAACGAGCGAGAGAACGTGTGGGGTTGACCGTTGTACACACCAGAGAACGTGACGGTGGCCTTTCCATCCTTGCGAAACTTCGCAGCGATCGAAACCATCGCTCCTGGGTAGAGGTGAGCCTCTTGGCCTGCGACCAAGATCTCGCTGGCACCGATCCCCTCAATCGTTACGCTCTTGAGCAACATCGCTGGTTTGGTATGTGCCGTTGCACATCGGGTCAGCTCGCTTCGTCCAAGACAAGAGAAGACAGCCCCTCGTTGGTTTGTTAACTGTCGAAGTGTGTTGATGTCTTCCGACCCCAATCCTGTTCGGTAAGCAAACCAACGAGTTTGTTTCCAGGTTGCTTTCTTCTGAAACGATGCCATCGCCGCGTTTACAGATGTCTGGCTCCAATTCCATTGACCGTCGCTCAACACAAACATATCCACATGGCTCGCTTCTTGGGCAGCAGGTGGTGTGGCCAGAGCCTGGATGGCTCCGGCTCCGTAGGTGGCCCCTTCGAGCAAGAGACGGCGGACAGTACGCAACAGTCGGGCTCTCGTTGCTTCTGTGTTGGGGAGCCAACCTTGGGGTGAAAGCCATCGTTGGCCAATGTCGAACAGCATCACATTAAAAAACTTTAAGGAGCTTTCGTTTCGTTTGAGGATCTGCTCCAAGAGTCGGACGTGGACCGCAAACAAGTCAGGATTGGCAGAGAGCGATGTGTCGAGCGCGAAGAGTGCGTGTTGGGCGCTGTAGCTTGTCTTGCTGTTCCATGCGGGAGCTTGCATTCGGGCGAACATGTACGCTGTGCCGGAGGTCGGGTCTATACCTGTATTCCAGGCGGCCTGTGAATGTTTGGGGCGAAGGTAAAACACAGCATCTCGATCGGGCTTGTTTTGTTCCCACATGCAACGTTGCGTCGCCAGGCTCTTGTTGGATTTGCATCGCAGCTTCCGAAGGTTGGAGCGTTCCAAGGTGTGATGTTCTTTGTTGTAGTGAAGGGAAAAGTCGATGGTTTGGGCCACATCGTTGGGGAAGCTCATGCGGTACACGTGGTGTTGCCCCAATTGAGGGAGGGTATGCTCGTAGGCAAACAAGATTCGATTGTAGCCTTTGGAGGGAATCGGAAAGACCCGGCCTGTGAACGTGTTGGGGGCGTCTTGTTCCAACAGGGCCGGGTCAATCCGAACTCGGGTGATGTCTTCGTAGACCTTCCGGCCTTTTTCTGCAGGGACCAGCTTGGCTTCACGCAAGGTTCCCCAGTCTCTCTCTGGGACCATCGGAGTGAGCTTGCGTGGGTTCATCTGTGCCAGCATTTGTGGCGTCAGCTTGTTGCTCGCAAAGAACCGAGGACGCCGACGCTGTTGGCCTACAAACATCGCATAGTACGAAACGGAAGCTTCGGGCGGTACCGTGTATTTGAAGGTGCCTTGGAGGGTTCGCCCGTGAGGGTTGTAGTAGATATGATCCAGAACTGTGCGGGCTCGAAGTCCATCAATGTGGACCGTGACCCGCAGTTGTTTGAGCACCAAGTACTTCTTCCCACCCACCGAAACCTTCGACAGCACCGTGTTTTTGTACGTGCGTTGCCAGACCTGAGCGGACTTAAGTTTCTGGGGGATTTGTCTTCGGAGTCTGGTTCGTCTGTTGTTGCGAGTACCCCTTCCGCGCAGGTTCATTCCACCGCGACCGTAGACACGCCTGCGACCGCCATAGCCATAGCTACCTCCTGCGCCTCCACCTCCCGCTCCAAATCCCCTGCCACCAAGACCAAATGCTCCATCTGCGTTACCTGCGTGCTTTCCGACCCATCCTCCAATTGCGTTGGAGTCGGTTCCGCGAAGCCCTTTGGCGCTCAAAATGCTCCCGTGTCGATCTCCACCTTTGTTGAGGTGCCCTAGAATTCTTCGTCTTCTGGCTAGTTCCGAAAGGATCCGGCGTTCCATTCGTTTCATGTCGATGGGTTTTCGACGTACGCTTCTGCGTATGCCTCTATCTCTTTTTTTCTGTGGGGGTGGCAGAGAACTTGATGGTTTTCTGTTTAACAGAGCGAGTATACCGGGCCTTTTGGCCGCATCTCTCTTGCGTTTGGCGGCTCGTTTGGCTTGTTTCTTGCGTTTTTCTGGAGTCTTTGGTTTTCCCAGAATGTGTTGTGTAAAGCGTCCGTTGAATTGCTTGGGATCCAGTCTTTGGCTTTGTTTCTTGGGTACCAAAGGTTGGTTGGCTTCTTGGAACTTCAACACAACGATAGCGGATACGAACACAATGCCGATGAATGCGATCAGCCTCACAAACAATAGGTTGCTTTTGTAGTAACTCATAAAGCGAGAGAGGGCATGGTAGCCTGATGGAATCTCCCATGCTTCTGTTTCGGAGTTGGAGTGGGCTGATCCCATCGTTTGTGTGGAGGTATGGGTCGCTTCAGTGGACTCTTTGGATGCACCAGTGTTGTCACTGTGCTTTGTTGCATGTGTCATTCCGTACCCTGTTGGTTCTTTCGGGAATAGCTACCTATAGGAGAGCATGAGAGGGAGCTATTCTTCGTTGGTGAAGCAAGGAGGTGTCGCGACGTTCTGGCTGTCTGGCGTATTGTAGACAGCCAACGCGAATAGTTCCCAAGAGGGTCTGAAAATTTGTTGGGGTCTAAGGAAAGAGAGAGGAGTGGAGTGTATCGAAAGGTTCGAAGATTAGGGCTTGATACCTTTCCATGAGGGGTCGTCTTTGACCATCCACTCGATCCATTGGGGCAGGGTGACTTGGGTTTTGCTGTCTTTGATGTTTTCAGGACCTACAAGAAGCATGGTGTGGCTTCGACCCGAGAGGATGAAGTACTCCGCGTTGAAGATGGTGTCCATCACTTTGATTAACCCATCGATGCCTTTCTTGAAGGTGTTACCGAGGGGATCACCATAGCCAAAGAAGGTGTTGATGATGGCGTCTTTGTCATAGCTGAGGAACGCCATCTTCCGACCTTGCTTCATGAGGGTTTTCTTGTAGTGGTCGATGATGGCAGAGATGTCGGTCTTGCAGTTGTTCGGGCAGCCAGGAGGCATCGCCATGTTCCAGGCTTTGACCCAGGTGTCCCAGCGTCCTTTTCCTGGCTCCATGGGAGGTCCAGAGTCGTTGATGAGGTGGACCTTTACGTTGTTACCGAAGGCTTGCTGAACCAATCCCCAATTGAGCGCCGCTCCAAACCCGCCTGCGCTGGAGCCGGCAATGTACACTTCCTTGACTCCTTTTAAGGTGGGCACAATTTGAGCCAGGAATAACTTCATGTTCTTGTGCCCGTGGAAGTACATGGTGCGGCCCAGCAGCGATTTCATCGTACCGTTACCTGCGTGGACATCCCCTGTGCAGTAAGGAATAAACACGTAGTGATCGTTCTGGAACACATTCGCCTTCACGCGTTTGAAGAAGAAGCTATTGAGTGTCACCAGAGTGAACGCGTCGACGGCAAAGACTGACTTGTTGAAGCCTGTTAAGTAGAGAGATGAATTGACAAGCTTAAAGCAGCTACCAATCACATTGTATCGAGTCCAACAGCCGCCTCCTCCTTGAAGGAAGATGAAGGCGCGCTTGGCCCCAGGCTTGAGGTTGATTCCAAAGCCTGTTTGCGTGCCATAGCCGCACTTGGAACCTTGTACATCCACCCAAGTCCACTTCTTCGCCGGAGCTTGGACAGGCTGACCGTTGACCCACTCTGGAATCGTGGATTCTGGGGGGCTTCCGGCGTCGGTGACGCTGTTGTCCTGGGGTGGTTCTGGTGTAGCGCTTTCGCTGTCTGTCCCTGCATCAAAGACTGGCTCAGGTCCTGGAGTTGGCGGCTCTTGTTGTGCAGGCTCCTCATCTGCCTGAGGCGGAGGCTCTTGTGCCGGCTCTACCGCTGGTTCTGGTCGTTGCGCTGGCTCCTGGCTGTCCGTTCCTGTGGGTTCTTGAGCAGGTTCGGGACCCATCGGTTGCGATTCAGCCGAAGTTGGCTCTTGTGAGGTTGTCGGCTCGGTGGGAGACGTCTCTGTGCTGGTTACGTTTTCGCTGCTCCCGGTTGCTTTCTCGTCGGATGCTTGCTCTGCCTTACTTGGTTCTTCGACGGTGGCTTCCTTGCTTGTCCCTGCCGTTTTCTCTTCGCCGGACGACTCTTTCTGTGTGTCGTTTTCCGTTGGCGTCCCCGTCGTTTCACCGTTGCTTACCTCCGGTGGAGAGCACGACCAGGGCTGAGCCACTGCGAAAAAAAGCAAGACTGTTAGAAACAGAACAAGAGAGCGATTCATCGATGGCAATCCTTCTATGGTGCTTCACGTCGCGGCTGAACCCCATCCATTGCCACGCGTTTCTTTGTCAATGTTCTATCAAAAATCGCTTGTGTTGGCAACGACTTCCAGGAGGTCTAGTTACTTGGGAAGGTTGAGGATGAAGTACCAGAGCGCGCCGCTGAAGCTTGCGTAGAAGAAGGAATTGGCAGCGCCAGCGTAGTCGAGGGAGACTCGTTGGCCGAAGAGAAGGGAGATAAAGATAAACATCGCTCCCAGGCAACCCCACTCGGTGAACGTGTTCGCGACATTGGCTTGAAACTCCATACGAACACCGGCGGTGACAAACAATCCTGCTACGGCCAACTCCATCAAGGCGATGCTCCACCACATCAGCGGCAAGGGAAGCTTGCCCATCCAGGTGTCTTTGAACTGGTTGCGGAACCACTCGGGGGTTTCGCGGCCTGCGAGTTTCGACAAAGAAGCTTCACCGAAGGTCGCTACAAAAAGGACAATCACGAGAATGTGGAACGCTTGAGCTTGCATGATTCATTGTCTCCTTCAGAGTCTTGGTTTTCGCAATGGGATTCGAGGGCTTTTGGGGGGTTATGCGTTTTCACCTAGCATTGCAAGGAAGTCTTCTTCGGTGAGCACCGTCACTCCGAGGTCTTGAGCTTTGCGGAGCTTGCTGCCGGCGGCGTCTCCTGCGACGAGGAAGTCGGTTTTGCGAGACACACTTCCAGAAACCTTGCCACCTCTCTCTTCGATCTGGGCCTTGGCTTCGTTGCGAGAGCGAGTTTGAAGAGTTCCGGTGATAACAAACGTTTTGTCTGCAAAGCTTGGGTCAGCCTCACCGGCCTCAACAGGTGGAGGAGGTGGCTCTGGGTTGACGCCAAGCTCCAACAGCTCCTCGATCATGGCTCGATTCTTTTCCTGGTTGAAGAATCGATGAATGGAGGACGCCACGATAGGCCCAACGTCTTGGACACACTCCAGCTCATGGAGGGAGGCGTTGTAGAGCTGGTCGAGAGAGGGAAACGCCTGGGCAACCACCTGCGCGGTTCGTTCGCCGACATGGCGGATTCCCAACGCAAACAAGAAGCGACTCAGTGTGGTGTCTTTGCTCTTGTCCAGGTTGTCGAGAAGCTTCTGGGCTGACTTCTCTCCCATTCTCTCCAACGAAGTCCAACCGTCGAAGTCGATGCGGAAGAGGTCCGAGAGATGCACCACCATCTCAGCGTCTACCACTTGCTCGATGAGCTTCTTGCCGAGTCCTTCAATGTTCATCGCTTTGCGGGCAGAGAAGTGTTGGAGGGAGGCTTTTAGCTTGGCAGGGCAGTCAAGACCGGTGCAGGTCATCACCGCTTCGCCTGGGGCGCGCTCGGCTTCGGAACCACACACAGGACACACGTTGGGGAGTACATAAGCCTCGGAGTCTTCAGGCCTCAAGTCCATGATCACCTGGACCACTTCCGGGATCACGTCACCGGCCCGTTGAATCACGACGGTGTCACCGATGCGGATGTCTTTTCGGTCGATTTCGTCCTGGTTGTGGAGGGTTGCACGAGAGACCGTGACACCGCCAACCTGGACTGGAGCCAGATGAGCGACTGGGGTGAGGGCACCGGTTCGCCCAACTTGGACTTCGATGGTTTCGATTTGGGTGGTCTCTTGTTGTGCAGGAAACTTAAAGGCGATCGCCCATCGTGGACTCTTGGCCACAGCACCCAATCGCTCTTGGAGGTCATAGTCGTTGACTTTGATGACCATTCCATCAATGTCGTAATCCAGCGTTGGCCGCTGCTCCATCAAGTTGTGGTAGCCTTCCACGACAGGGTCGAGTCCTGAGCAGAGTTGGCTGATGGGGTTGACCTGGAATCCCCAATGCTTCAGCGCTTGCAGAAAGTCCCAGTGGGTGTCAAACTCCACGCCTTCAGAGTAGCCAGGTGCGTAGACAAACGCAGCCAGAGACCGTTGCGCGGTGATTTTGGGATCGAGCTGTTTGAGTGAACCGGCAGTGGCGTTGCGGGGGTTGGCGAAGGTCTTTTCGTCGTTGGCCAGCATCTTGGCGTTGAAGGCGTCGAAGGCCCCTCTCGGAAAGTACGCTTCTCCACGAACCTCTAAGACGGGTGGGATCTTACGGTCTTTGTCGGAGAGCTGGAGGGGAATGGTCCGGATGGTTTTGAGGTTGTTGGTGATATCTTCGCCTGCGACACCATCGCCGCGTGTGGCACCTGTGATTAAGACGCCGTTCTCATAGAGAAGTGAGATGGCAATCCCATCAATTTTGGGTTCAATCACATAATCAATGGAAGCGGACGCTGGCATTTTCAGATGACGCTTGATACGTTGGTCGAACTCACGCATCTCGGCCTCGTCCATCGCGTTGGCCAGAGACAACATGGGGACGCGGTGCTGGACTTTCTCGAAGTGCTCCAGGGGAGGTCCACCGACCCGAAGTGTCGGAGAATCAGGACGTTTCCATTGAGGATGTTCTTTCTCCAAGGCTTCGAGCTTGCGATACCGTCGGTCGTACTCGGCGTCAGAGATGATAGGGTCATCCAAGACGTAGTAACGATGGGCGTGTTCGTTTAAGTCGTCGGTGAGTTCGTTGATCTGCTGCTGGATGTTGTTGGTGTCGTCGGAGGTATCATCGTGGGATGGGGCAAACAAGCCCAATTGATCGTGGCTCATGGCTTCCTGTCAATGTCCAATCTACGGCAAAGTTCTTTTCTCAACGTGTGCTATAACCTGACACAGGTCACTCTTAAAGTATAGATGCCCATCACTGAGGATGTTGGACCTTTTGGTAAAGGTTCTCACCACCACGAGGTAGGAGAAGCAAAACGGATGATTGCAAGGTTACGAGGTATGTTGGCCCACAAAGGCATTGACCGTGTCATTGTGGATTGTGGAGGGGTAGGGTACGACGTGATGGTCTCCCTGCAAACGTACAATGCGCTGCCTGATGAGGGCGAAGAGGCCATTCTCCATATCCAAACCCACATTCGCGAAGATACCTTTGATTTGATGGGTTTTGCTTCCATTGACGAACGCGATATGTACCGGATGTTGATTACCATTTCGGGGATTGGCCCGCGCATGGCGCTGAACCTTCTGAGTCACATCTCGCCCGCCAACTTGGTGGACACCATTCGACGAGAAAACCTCAAAGGTCTGACAGCCATTCCCGGAATCGGAAAACGCAAAGCTGAGCGGATGATCGTCGAACTGCGCGACAAGATGATCGACATCGACCTGGGCATGTCAGCCACAGACAAGAAGCAAGCCGAACAGTCGAAGGCCATCGTCCGCGACCTCCACTCTGCGTTGCTTAACTTTGGTTACAGAGCCGCCGAAGTGGACAAGGTGATTGCCATGTTGGAGCCCGACATTGAGTCAGGGGCTGAGCTGGAACAGCTTGTGTTGTCTGGCTTGCAGAAACTCTCCAAACTGTAGGGAGAGTGGCTGGCGAGTTACAAAGGAGCACCTGCAAGGCAAACTTTGTTGTTCTGCAGGTTTTCAGGCATACTGCAACCGGCAGTGGAAATGACACAGCCCATCCCTCTTTGTGGTTGTCCAGACAACTCAAAGAGGATCGGGCTTGGTGTGTCTTGAGCAGGAGATAGGGATGAGTCACAGCATTACTTCAGAGTCTGGCATCAACGGGCAGGACGCCCGTCAAGATTTGGTTCCTCACGCCCAGGGTGAAGAGAAAGCCATCGACCGAACCTTACGCCCTCACTCGTTTGAAGAGTACATCGGGCAGGAGTCGATGAAAGCCAACCTCAAGATCTTTGTGCAGGCCGCCTGTGAGCGTGAAGAGCCGCTGGATCACCTGTTGTTGTGCGGCCCTCCTGGGCTAGGCAAAACATCGATGGCTCGTTTGATCGCGGAAGAATTGGACGTCAACATCCACATCACCAGCGGCCCTGCGATTGAGCGGAAAGGCGACCTGGCTGGTATGCTGACCAACGTTCAAGAGCGCGATATCCTGTTTATTGACGAGATCCATCGCCTCAACGCAGTGGTGGAAGAGAACCTGTACCCGGCGTTGGAGGATTTTGAGTTTGATTACATCGTGGGGGAAGGGCCTCATGCACGAAACTTGAAGTTGCCTTTGAAACCCTTCACATTGATCGGCGCGACAACCCGCTCGGGTTTGCTTACCTCTCCGCTTCGTGACCGCTTTGGTATCATCAACCGTCTGGAGTTTTACACCGCCCACGATCTGACTCGCATTGTCGAGCGCAGCGCGTCTCTGCTTGAAATTGCGATTACTCCAGAAGGAGCCCTTGAAATTGGACGTCGTGCGAGGGGAACCCCCCGTATTGCTAACCGATTGCTTCGTCGTGTGCGGGACTTTGCCCAGGTTGAGAACGAAGGTCTTATCGACAAAGAGATTGCAGACCACGCTCTCCAACGGTTGGGCATTGACCAGCGTGGCCTGGATACGCTGGATCGTCGCTTCCTTCAAGCGATTCTCCAAAAGTTTGGTGGAGGTCCTGTGGGGATTGAGAGTCTCGCTGCAGCGGTGGGAGAGGAGTCTCATACGTTGGAAGAAGTGTGCGAACCCTACCTGATTCGCGAAGGCTTGATCCAACGAACCCCGCGAGGACGTATCGCGACTTCCACTGCCCGCGAACACATGGGCGCCGAAATCGTACCCGAGCAACCCTCGTTGTTTTGAGGTGTGTGACGGTCACTCCATCGGGAAACCACAAACTTGTTGTGTAACAAGTGGTTTCTCATCGCGAATATTCAACGAAGAACGCTGGTTCTTTGTTTCCGAAGGTCAAGGTTCCTAGACTTTGACCCGTTAATCCCACATGCACCTTCGGGTGCGGCGTTTCATCCCCAGTCTTCTGGAGATGAAACGTTGGCTTGGGTCAAACGATAGAGAGACTGTGATGCTCACAACCTACTTGTTTTCTTGGATTTGCTTGCTGTCTTCCTGTTCGCAGGATGGACAGGTGCACGAAGCTTCACGAGGTGCCGATGCTGGACTGCATCGCATCACCGTGTACTGGCTGGCCCAAGAGAAACGCAATGATCGATACCGACGACGTCGCTCTGTGCGACTGATTCATCGAAAAACGGGCCGCCTGCTGGCTCGTGTTTCCCGTCGCTTCGCCAAGGACCTGTTGATGCAAGGTACGGGAAAACTGTACCACAGAGGGTTGATTCAGTATGCGGGTCGCTGCGGCCGAAAAAGCCGGATGAGATGTATGAAGGTCCGGCGTCTGAACCGCCGCAAGTATCCAATGAGCGTTGGGGCGATGGGGCGGGCCCTCATTCCGTTTCGTTCGCTAGCCGTCGACAGTCGAAAGATTCCTTTGGGAAGCAGCGTCTACATTCCCTTGTTGGGGAAAATTCTTCGCAAGAAAGGCTACAAACACAACGGTTGCTTTGTCGCTCATGACCGAGGGGGACGCATTCGTGGCTCCAAAATAGACTTGTTTGTGGGTTGGCCGCGTTGGTTCAAGCGTAGGCTAGGAAAACGAATGCCTCGATACGCTCGGGTCTATCTCAGGCACCCTCACTGTCGAAAGAAGAAGCGCCGACGTTCTCGACGTATCTGGACGGCTCAACGGGAGTCAAAGAGGAACGGCAGACAGGGAGAAGCAAACTAGGGGAAATACTGAGGTCTTCTAGAACTTTAGATTCAAGTTGAACCGTCCACCTTTTCGGATGCGAATGTTCCGGCGGATGCTTCGTCCTCCGGCCCTGGCAACGATTCGGTGAACGCCGGCGTGAAGGCGAATGAAGCGTCGGCGGGTGAGTCGAGCAAAGTAGCTGCCGTTGATGTAGAGCTTCGCGGAGCGGTTGGTCTGGATAATGAGCAGACCTTCACCAATCCGGATGGTCTTCCGCATGTACTGACCGGGCTTCAGATTGATCCGGAAGAAGTAGCGGACATGGGGGCGCAGCTTACGAAGAGTCAACAAGTGGCGACCTGGGGGAAGCGCAAAGAAGCGAGGGGTCCAGCCAAGCTTCTGACCTCGCCAATACACCAAGCAGCGCGGGTAGCTTCGAAGGTAGATACCCACTGCTTTCTCGGGAATGGGCGTGGTCCGACGAATCGCAGGGGGACGGTAACGAGGCGGAACATACCGGGTGGGCTGGCGTGGCTGAACATTCACCGTCGGATTGTTTACCACACGTCTCGGAGTCACATTGCGTGGGCTAACGTACCTGACAAGCGGCTCCTTGGTGTTGTCGTTGTTCACAGCAGCCGCGTTGTTGTTCTGCTGGTTCGGTGTTGGATTGACTGCGCCGGTGTTGTTGGCGTTGACCTGCGCTTGGACCACACGGGGTCTCGGCTGAATCGGTTGACGCTGAGGAGGTCTACGGCGAATCAATCGACGAACGACACGCCGAACCTTGAGAGGTGGGCGAAACCGACGAACTTTGGGACGTCGAACTTGCACATCCGTCCCTGAGCCTACTCCAGGATCTTGGTTCTTGTTCTTGTTGAACCACCACACACCAAAAGCAGCTCCCCCACCCAACAAAAAGCAGAGGAAGACAAAGAGGTAAATGCCGCCTGAGGATTTCTTGGGAGCAGGAGACACTGCACCGGTTCCTACGCTGTGAGGAGGTGCTTGAGGTTCTTTGGAATCAGGTTCCGGTTCTGCTACGACGGCTTCCACATTGGGGACCTCGGGCATCACAGGAACAGGAGCCGTAGGCGCTTTGCCCATCTCTTCGGGGCTGTCAGCAGAGGGTGGAAGGGTGTCGGCCTGATCAAAGCCTGGAAGATTGGACGTTGGTTTGGGGATGCCCTTCAAGCCCGCTTCCAAAGCTACCTGCTCAAGAGAGAGGGCCTTCGTCTCTTCTACCATCCAGTTGGGCGTTTGACTGCTGTTCATCGGCTGGAAGGCGTTGAGATCCGATGTCGGCCGCCCGTAGTTTTGGGAAGGCATCGGAGAATGAGAAGGTGGCGGTGTCATTCGGTTGGAGGGCGCCGGCTGATGAGGGGGTCGATAGGTTTGCGAACCTTGCCGTGGAGGAGGTGTTCTGTAGGAGGGTTGGGGCTCGTGAAGACCTTGCGCGTTCCCAAGGCCGAAGATCTGCCGGATGTAGTCTGCCACATGAGCCTGGGTGACTTCCTGTTGGCCGGTTTGGTACAGAAAGTTTTCCAGCGACGATTGAATCTCTGAGCCCGACTGCATCCGCTCAGCGGGGTCTTTGGCCAACAGCTTCATGGTGATGTCAACGAGCTGATGCGGGAGTGATGCGTTGAAGGCGTAGGGGTCTCGTGGAGGCTGGGTGAGAATGGCCTGAAGCATCTGGACGTCGCCTTTGGCTTGGAAAGGCTTTTGTCCTGTAATCAATTCGTACATCACTACGCCAAGGGCGAAGAGATCGTGGCGACCGTCGATGCGCTCACCTCGAAGATACTCCGGCGACATGTAGGAGATCTTGCCCTTGAGGACCCCCGTCTGGGTGGGGTCTCGTTGGCTATCGGTGTTGGAGGCTTTGGCGATGCCAAAGTCCAACAGCTTTACGATGCCATCTCGCGAGACCATGATGTTGGGCAAGCTGATGTCACGGTGTACCAGGTTGAGGTGCTCGTGTGTCGTTGGATCTCTGTAGTTGTGGGCGTGATGCAGACCCATCGCGGCCTGTGATATGAGCCGAGCGACGTAGGCGGGGGGGATGCTTTGGCCCCTCTCCTCGCTTTTGTCGAGGATCTGGCCCAAGTCGAAGCCGTCTACATACTCCATCGCGATGTAGTAGGTGTCTTCCACCTCGCCCAGATCATAAATCTGAACGATGTTGGGGTGGTTGAGCATCGCGGCCAACCGAGCTTCGTTGAGGAACATCTCCACAAACTCGGCGTCATCGGCTCTGTGAGGAAGGATTCGTTTGATCGCGAGCCTTCGAGAGAAGCCTGCAGGTCCTGGTTTTTCAGCCAGGAAAATCTCGGCCATTCCGCCGATCGCGATACGTTGGAGAAGTTTGTATTGTCCCAGGGTTTCCACGTAAATGGTACTCCCGTCGTTTTGACGTTGAGGGCATCCTATCTCAGGAGGCAACCTGCATACCGTGGTGCCAGGCGCAAAAGCGTCTGCAACCCTGATGGCTGAGGGGCTCAATCCGAGGCGAGGTTGCGTACAATAGACAGCCTCAGTTGTACCATTCTACGGGCGTTCACTCAAGTGTTGCTTGGTAGGAAATGCGTGAAGACGTGGGGAAGCTTAGGCATAGGGTTGGAAATAGAGGAAGTTCAACGGGGTCAGCGCCTCATTTACTTCTTCAGTGATGGGGTACTCGCTGAAAATCATCAGGGGGATGTTGATGGTGCGGCCCGAGCGGCTCAGCTCGTCAAACATCGGAAGCCATTGGTCGACTTTACCGGCGTCAAACTGAATCATCAACATCTCGGGTGGATGTTCCCACAACATTTGGATGCCTTGTGCGGGGTTGGTTTCAGCGGAGTAATGATAGCGCGGTCCGCTGGCAAACAACATCAGCGGATGCAAGGGAAGTGCATCCGGGTGCAAGCCAATGGAGAGAAGGTTGTATTCGTTTCCATCGTGGTTCCCCGCCAACTGCGTAAACCAGATGCGCCAAAACTTCTCCGGCTGGGGTTGGCTGATGAAACCGTTCCAGTAGAGCTGGAAGAGTTTCTCTCCCAGCACTGTGGGTGTCGTTGTCAGGATTGGCATTGTGCCTGTTCCTGGCTGGCTTTGCATGTGTTGGATGATGGGGTCGTAGCTCATCTCGGGAGAGTTGCTGTACAACATCAACACAGTAGGACGCTGATCTTCTGTGATTCCATCGAGGATGGTGGGCTCTAGAGGGGCAAGGGCCAATTGAAAGCCGGCTCTCTCCAGGTCCTCAAAGATCATGTCTTGGGGCTCGTCGTCGTCAGCAGCGAGGCAGAGCAGTGTGGGGGGCTCGATCTCGCTGGGAAGGAACGATTTCTTGGTCAATGTGGAAGGATCTCGCTCCGAAGTGGTGAGCGCAGGCGCTTCTTCTTCCTCCAGGATCAACTCTGCATCGACCTCTTCAGGCTCTTCCTCTAGCAATAGGGGAACATTGCTGATGGGAGCAGGGGGAGGAGGCAACTCACTGTGCGACGCTGAAGACAAGGGGGAGGGAGGCGCCATGGGGCTGGGCTTTTGGGGCACAGGTGGCAGCGACGGCAGCGACGGCAGCGACTGCATGGAGGTGTGCGAATCTGGAGTCACTGGGGCTGGAGGCATCGGTGGTGCACTCAATCCCGAGCGACTTGCCAGATCCTTGAGCGAAGACCCACCGAAGGGAGCCGGCGGCATGGGGGGAGGCTTCGGAACTGCTGGCACTTCCAAGACATCATCGTCGGTAAGCTCGATCGCTTCGACTTCTTCAATCTCATCCAGAGAGTCGAGAGATTGGAGGATCTCTTCGTCCTCGTCCATCGCGAATACGTTTCCATCCAAAACAGCAGGTGCTGGGATGTTGTCGGCTGAGGGATGGTACGGCGGCAGCTTCGGCAGCGACACGCTGTCACGAAGCGGTTTTAGGAACATCGCAGGAATCTCGGGGAGAGGTTGAACCTCCACGTCTCCTTCTAGAGTTTGAGGTACTTCTTCCGATACTACGGCAGGCAACCTCAGTGAAAAGTGAAGCTGACCGTCTTTTAAGACAACGCTGACATGACCTTGCTGTACGCGGGCAAATTGCTGCACCAACGCAAGGGAAAGTCCAGGTGGGATGTCGTCGTCTGGGTCAAAGTCAGGCCGTTGGAAGGGCACAAAGATGTTCGCCATGTCCTCTTCGGAGACGGGCAGAGTGTCATGCACCATGTCAAGTTGAATCGAGCCATTGCCTCCGCTCAAGTTCAACACAATGGAACCTTCCGCTGGAGTTGCATCCACGGCATGCTCCATCAACGCTGTCAACATTTGGCGGGTTGCGTAGTTGTCGCCGGTGTAGTTGACAGACGCTGAGTTGAACTGGAAGTTCTGCTTCTTGTTGTGAATATGCGAGAGGTACTGACCGTGCACTTCGTTGATCAGGGTCGGCAAGTCCATCGTTTCGGGATTCAGAAAGATCTGACCCGTCATGCAACGGCTGTAATCGTTCAATTGAGCGAGGAGCCTGTTGATGTAAGCACCCGAACGATGTGACGCGCGAACAAACTTCAACTGGCGGCTGTGCAACTGGCCGAACGCTGGATCTTGGAGATTGTCGAGGTGGTTGGAGAGGTTGCGAGCCTGGGGCAACATCTCAGAGGCTGCGTCCATCACCAACTCTGCGTGCTCTTTTTGCATGGCGAGCTGTTGGTCTTGCAGCGATTCCACCACCGACTGCGTTTGGTTGGCCGAGTTGTGCAAGTGAAGCACAAACTGGCGCATCTCTTCGGCTTGATCGAGAATCTTGTTGGTCTCAGACTCGAAACCTTCAGATATGGCGCGAAGTTGCTCACGTTCCTGACGGTAACGTTGCAGCTCATGGTTCAGCCGGTTTCGCTCTTGCTGACTGGCTGCCAGCTTCTTGGCCAGCGCTTCCACTTCTCCGCGAAGTTCGTCCGATTCTCGTTGGCTGTCGGCCTGGACATTGGCGAGGGCTGCTTGCTGCTCTTCCGCTTCCACGCTCGCTGCTTGCAGTGCGTAGAATGCTACGAGAGGAGCGAGGCCATCAGTCAGAAGTTGAAGTCCACCGAGATCGGCTTCGGCCAAACCTTGCAGTCCTGAGTTGGCGAGGTGGAGGCAACCCACGGTTTGTCCATGTAGTTGGAGGGGCGCGATCAGTAAGCTACGCGCCGAAGCTCCCCACAACGAGCGGCCGGCTTCAAGTTCCTGGTGAGACAACTCATCCATGAGGTTGCCAATCACGGCAGGCTCCGAGCACAGGGCGTTGTACAGCTCAGCGTTGAGGGTGACTTCTTGCGTCTCCATCGTTCCGCCGTTCCACTGCAACACAGCAACGACCGAGGAGTCTCCTTCGTTCCGAAGAGGATGACTCAACGTCACTGTCTCGGCAGCAGCCATTTCCTGCACCACGGCGAGGAACGACGACTGCTCCAGGCCTTGCTGCTGAATGTCGTGAAAAAGCTGAGTAACCTTGAGAGCTAGGTTGATTTGACGATGGGCAACTTCAAGTTGTTTGTAAACTGGATTCGCAGGCATAGACTCAGCACTCGCTTTCGTTGGCTCGGAGGGTTGCATCACTCTTCTCCAAAAAACTGCAGTTTAGGGGTCCTCTGAAAACTGGTAGACGGTGTGTTTCTTTGTGAGCAAAAGCAACACTTTGCCATCTTGGCCCCACGCAGCTTGGGTTACGGTTATGTTCTTTCCAAACGGAAAGCTCTTTTCCACGCTCAGGGAACGCCCCTCGACACGGAATTTAACGATTCGTGTGGGATACACGGCACGAAGTACCTTTTTGTTGAGCTGAGCTCGAATTAAAATTCCAGCGCCTTGTTGCACGCGGAAGCGCTGCTCACGAACTCGCATCCTTCGATCCACGGTCCATACTTGGCCTGTGGACTTGCGAACGGCGGCCCACATGCGTCCACGATTGTCGGGCGTGGGAGGAGTTGAATCCTTGAGCCAGACCCCAAGCTTGGATACTTTTTTGGAGCGAGTGTTGCGGCGCTTAAGATTGACCAGGCGTTGGTCGAGTTGAAGGCTGCCATCAATCGTGTCAGCCTTCCGGCCTGTGTGCCAATACATCAGGGCTGAAGCCCGAGCAAGGGAGACATTGGGGGCGCAAATCTTGGGCTCAATGCCCAAGGTTTCAGCGGCTGGGTTGCAGCTGCCATCACCCACCATCGCAAAGCGTTTCTTCAGCAAGTAGGAGCTGATACGAGAGTCTCCGCAGCTAGGACCGTCATCGTCTTTGGCTTGTTTTTTACTTGGGCGAACCTCTTTGGGAGGCTTCAGGGGATTGCCGACCAAAGGATAGACAACCAACCATTGTTGCTGCGCGACCCGGGTTCGAACCAACAAGAAGGTCCCATTGCCTCCCGATACAAAGAACCGGAATGCCGGAGACTTTGGAAGAGGAAGGGGCTTCGGGTTAAAGGGGTCATCCGGGTGCGTTTGCTGCAAATAGTCCGAATCGGCTTTGGGAACAATCCCTTCCGCGACATAAGCGCCTTTCTCATCGGCAAGATAAAGGCTTCGACAGTCTTTGGTGCCTGCCAATGCAATGGAACTCCACTGCCCTTGACGCTTGATGTTCAGCTTGCGCAGGTATTTGGTTGGAGTCTCACGATCCAGTCCTAGCAACGCACGGCGGCGCTTCTCTATCTCTTCTTTGGAGAGCTCTTTCTTCTTGGCGTTGAAGTCTGGAGGCAGTCGCTTCTTCGGAACACTAGGCTCCATCAGGTTCATGGCCAGGACGCCACCACCCACGAGCAGAATCCCGAAGAACCACCACCAAAACGAGCTGCGTCGACCGGTTTGCGCCGGCTCCAGCGAGACCCATCCGTCCATATCTGGAGCAGAAGGAAACGCAGCGGCCTGAGCGAGCGGGTCGGCTATCGGCTGGGGTTGCTGCTGTGGATATCCTTGTTGGGCGTAACCTTGTTGATCATAGCCTTGCTGCTGTTGGTAATAGGCTTGTTGTGGGTCGTAACCTTGTTGTGGGTATCCTTGTTGAGCATAACCTTGTTGGTCATAGCCTTGCTGAGCGTAGGGTTGCTGCTGTGGATAGCCTTGCTGGGCGTAGCCTTGCTGCTGTTGGTAGTAGGCTTGTTGTTGATGGTATTGGGCTTGTTGTGGGTCGTAGCCTTGCTGGGCGTAAGCTTGGTTGGGGTCATAGCCCGCCGGTGCATTGGGCTGGAACCCCTGCGCATAGCCCGTTTGAGCGTAGCCTTGAACGTAGCCTTGTGTGGGCTGAGGGGCGCCACCATCTGGAGGGAGAGGTTGGGGTGGCGGCATGGAAGCATCCGGCGCTTGGCTGGCGTTTGCTTCTGCTGGCACGGTTGGGCCTGCATGGACTTGTTGGGCCTGGACTTCGTTGAGAATGGCCAGATACGCTTGGTGAGCCTGTGCGTATAGCTGTTGAGCGTGCTGGGCTTGAGCATAGGCTTGTTGCTGCTGCTCTACCTGGCCGGTTTGTTGCGCTTGCTCGTACCATTGTTGGGCCTGCACATACATCTGCTGTGCTTGAATGGCCTGGTTGTACGACGTTTGGTAGGCTTGCCATTGCTCAGGAGTAAACCCGCTGTCCATGGCGGCCTGGTCATAGCCCGCTTGCCCTTGCTGGTTGTAACCTGCTTGGGCTTCCGCTCCCTGTTGGTTGTCCCACGCTGAAGACATATAACTCTCCGGTGTTGTCGGCCCGATTAGAGCGTTTCTGCCGCACTATCCAAGGTATGGGGTGCGAACGTCGAGCCTATAGGATGGTCTTCCTGATAAGCACCCACTCTATAGTGGAGCCTATCATCGGTCAAGTGTCCTTCACGAAACGCCCTACCAGTTCAATGTGGCCTGTTTGGGGAAACAAATCTACCGTCCAAAGATCCGTCAACTCCCATCCTCCCTCTCGCAAAATGGCTCCGTCACGTCCCAAGGAGGGGGGATGACAAGCCACGTACACGAGAGGGTCTCCGTTGGCTTGGGCGAGCGCCTTGGCGACCTTGGGGTGCAAGCCAACCCGAGGTGGGTCCACGACCAAGGCAGCGCGCTCTTCTTGGGCTGGAAGGTGAGCCAGCGCATCCTCCATCGCCGACGCGTGATAGGTTGCCCAGGTGATGTCATTGGCTGATGCGTTGCGCCTCGCGTCCTCGATGGCTTCAGGGACCTCTTCAATGCCCACAATCTTCTCAAAGTCCTTGCCAACGTAGAGTCCGATGGAGCCTGTGCCACAGTAGAGGTCGTACAACGTGGATGCGCTGTCTTTAAGAGCCTCCTGGATGGTGTCGTACAGAATCACGGCTCCCTCGGTGGAGGTCTGGAAGAACGAGCGAACGGAGAGGCGATACGAAATGGAACGAAGCCGCTCCTCAAATTCATCTTGGCCCCAGACCTGGCGAGGTTCGCCTTGAGCAACGTCAGCGACGCTATCGTTTTCCACCCACACGACGCCCACAACGCGTGTCTCATCGGGGAGGGATGTGGCTAGCAAGGCTTGGGCGAGCTGCTCCACCGCTTGTGCATCTTCGGAGCGTTGGGAAGAAGAGGTGTACAGAACGACCATACATTCGCCTGTTGCAAATCCTTGCCGAAGCATGGCGTGGCGCCAAAACCCTGTGTGCTCTCTGGGGTCCCATACTGGGGGGGAACCGTCGTGGAGCGTGTGCTCTCGAAGAACTTGAAGGAGGACGTTGCCGGCCTCGCTGATTAAGTAACAGTGCTGGCTGTCGGCAATTCTGTCGAAATGCCCTGGCGCGTGAAACCCAAGAAAGCGACCGTTGAAAGAGACGCCCGCTTCAAACTCTTCCTGGTTGAGGATGCGTCGGTTGCCCCAGGAAAACTCGACCTTGTTGCGATACCTGTAGGCTGCTTCGGTCCCGCGGACGGGATGTACCTTGACTCGCTCTTTCATCTCCTCCAGGGACCAGCCCATGGGTTCAGCGACCGAATTTAACGCATACATCCACTTGTGGTGTCGCTGAACGTCGAGCGGCAGCTCTTGAAGATTGCATCCACCGCAAAGGCTAAACAGGGGGCAGGGCGGCTCTTCCATCTCTGGTGGAGGACGGAGCATCTCCAACCGTCTGGCCTTCCAACCCTTAAACTTCTTTCGCTGGGTCGGTGCGACTCGCAGTCGGGAACCTGGCGGGGCGAACTTGACCTGAACTGGCAGCCCATCGGGGGCTTCTCCGATGCCGGCGCCTCCCCGACCCAAGGACGTGATCTCCACTTCAAACGGTGGAGTGTATTTTTTGCGTCGACGACCCATACCTTCCTCAATCTGCGGCTGGCTTGATGAAGAGACAGCGTTTGAAACAACCCTTGGTATAACGTTTCTTCCGAAAATGGTCCATAGCCACGGGAGGATTCCGGCGTTGTTGTCTGTTTCTACCATTGACCCTGAAGCAGAGATCCTTTATCCCTGGGTGCGTTTGCAGTCGGCTGGACGGGTTGAGAGCGTCCGTCGCATCGCATCCAACGCATGACACCAAACGAGGGCCAGTATGCAAGACGAACGGATTCAACCCCTGGTAGATACGATGTCTTGGGGTGGAGGTCGGGTAGAGACTTTGGTGGGGCGAGTCCGCCAAGGGGCCAAGCGCATTTCCATCTCAGGTCTCCATGGAGGAGCCCTCTCGTACACGCTGTCGCGGTTGGCGGACGTTGTCTCTGAGCATCCTGTCTTGGTAGTGACTGCGGATCCAAATCGCGCGAACCAGATCTACGACGATCTGTCTTTCTTCCTGGCGGAGCAAGGGCAACACTCCCACTCTCGGGTTCGCTACTACGCCTCCGACGAGATCTTGCCCTACAGCGAGATGATGCCGGATCGCGGAGCCATCCAAAGTCGTCTTCGTACCTTGCTGCAACTGCAAAACAACCCTCCACCCATCGCCGTCATGCCAGCCGCTGCTTTGGTTCGTCGGGTGATGCCACGGGAAGAGCTGAGTCAGCGCTCCGATCTCGTGATGATGATGGAGGAGATCGACCAGGAAGAGATGCTTAAGCGTCTCGTCGAAAGCGGCTATCGTCGGGTCTCCGTCGTCGAAGACCGCGGGACCTTTGCCGTCCGTGGAGGTCTGATCGATCTCTTTGCTCCGCTCTACAACCACCCCGTTCGGATTGAACTCGACGACGACATTGTCGCGTCCATCCGGTTCTTTGAGCCAGAAACCCAACGAACTCATCACGAGGTCGAAGAGCTTCTGATTGGTCCTGTGGATGAGGCCATCTGCACCATTGAGACCTTGCGTCAGGCCCGCCAGCGGTTTGCAGATCTGGCGGACGCGCTGGAGTATTCAACCCTCGAAGTTAAACAGCTGTTGGAAGACCTGGGGCAGGGGCTGCGTCCTTTTGGAATCCAGCGTTGGGTTCCTGGGTTCTACGAGCAGCTTGATAGCATCTTTGACTACCTGCCCAAAGGCACCCTGATCGTGATGGATGAACCCCACGAAATCTTCGTGGAGATCCGGCGGTACGGTCAGAGAATGCAGGAAGAGTTTGAACACCTCACCCAAGAAGGTGGCTTTGCCTTCCCGCCCAACGAATTCCTTCTCTCGGTGGAGCAGGTTGAGAACAAGCTGAGTCGGTTCTCTCGGTTGGAGCACCAGGCCGTCTTGACACTGCCTGACGCTCCTGCCCAGGAAGATGGGGCTGACGGCAGCAAGTCTTCCGACGACTCTGTTTCCAAAGTTGCGCAGTTCCGTATTGGGGCGAGCGGAGTCCCAGAGTTGCCTTTTTCAACTGCAACGCACACCTCGCTCAAGCAACAACTGCAGTCGCGAAGCCCAACAGAAGAGCGCCGTCTGCAACCTTTGGTGGACCAGATCCAGTATTGGCTGGATGAACAGCTCCGCGTGGGGATCGTTTGTGGTTCCAAAGGCCAGGCGCTGCGCCTGCAAGAGCTTCTTCGTTTGTACGATGTCGCAACCTATGTCTGGAACGACAAGGCCGATGTCGATACCATGGAGAAATTGATGGGGCGTCAGGCTCCAGTGGATCTCTTGATGGGTCGGATCTCGGAGGGGTTTGCTTTTCCTCAGGCGCGATTGGCGCTGTTGTCCGAGGAGGAGATCTTTGGGCCGAAGGCAAGGCGTCGTCGTTCCAAGAAAAAGCCCTTGGCCCAGACCGAGCTGGAGAGCCTGAAAAAAGGCGACCTGATCATCCACAAAATGTACGGTATGTCTCGGTATGGAGGGCTGTTCACTCTGACCCTTGGCGACGAGACTGGCGACTTTATGCTGCTGGAGTTCCACGGGACAGACCGACTGTATCTTCCGATTACCCGGTTGAATCAGATTGATCGCTACACCGGTGGAGGCAAGCCCGCCCTCGACAAACTTCGAGGCAACTCGTTTGAGAAGAAGAAGTCAAAGGCTCGCGCGGCCATCCAGGCGATGGCTGGCTCCTTGCTCCAGCTTTACGCCGAGCGCCAGGCCCAAAAAGGGAACGCTTTTCCTTCACCTGGAGACGCTTACCACGATTTCGCTGCGCGGTTTCCGTTTGAAGAGACTCCTGACCAGTTCCAGGCGATCGAAGACGTCCTCGCTGATCTTCAGTCCGAACGTTGCATGGACCGTCTGATCTGTGGTGACGTAGGTTACGGGAAGACCGAGGTCGCCATGCGGGGTGCATTCCATGCGGCCTACAACGGAAAGCAGGTTGCTGTGTTGGTGCCCACGACTGTCTTGGCCCAGCAGCACGGCCTCAACTTCATCGAACGATTTGAAGGGTACCCTCTTAAGATAGGGATCTTGTCTCGGTTCCAAACCGCCAAAGAGAAGAAAGAGTTGGTCAAAGGGCTGGCGGATGGAACGGTGGATATTGTGGTGGGAACGCACCGCTTGTTGTCCAAAGACATTCACTTCAAGGATCTTGGGCTCCTGATTGTTGACGAAGAACATCGCTTTGGTGTCCGTCACAAGGAGCGGATCAAACAATTCCGAAAGCAGGTTGATGTTCTGACGTTGACCGCTACGCCCATTCCCCGAACGCTGGAAATGTCGATCGCTGGTATCCGCGACCTGACATTGATTCGCACTCCTCCTCACGATCGTTTGGCGATTCGTACCAGCATCGCTCCGTTTGATATGCAGGTCATTCGAGAGGCGGTGATGCGAGAGTTGAATCGTGGGGGACAGGTGTTCTTTGTCCACAACCGAATCGAATCCATCGGCAAGATTCAAAGCTACCTCACCAACTTGATCCCTGAGAGTCGTATTGTGGTAGCCCACGGTCAGATGCCTGAAGCCGAGCTGGAGCGCGCGATGCTCGACTTTGTGCAAGGCAAGTTTAACATCCTCTTGTGTACCTCGATCATTGAGTCGGGCCTCGACATTCCTCGCGCCAACACCATCATCGTGGACCGGGCTGACGCCTTTGGTCTTGCCCAGCTGTACCAAATTCGCGGAAGGGTTGGGCGTGGACGAGAGCGAGCCTACGCTGTTCTCCTCGTTCCCAACAACAAGAGAATCACACCGGAAGCCAAAGAACGCTTGCAGATCTTGCAGCGGTTCAGTGACCTGGGCGCTGGCTTCGAGATTGCTCGACACGACCTGGAGCTTCGTGGGGCTGGAAATCTCTTGGGCAAAGAGCAGTCAGGACACATTCATTCTGTGGGGATGGACCTGTACCTCAGCATGCTGGAAGAGGCGATGGCTGAAATCCAAGACAAGCCCATCAGCGAACGCATTGAGCCTGAAGTGAAGCTGGGTGTCGATGCTTATCTTCCCGATCACTATGTGCCTGACGTGCAACTTCGTTTGCAGTGTTACCGCCGCCTTACCTCCGCCGATTCAACCGAAGAACTGGAGGACATGTACCAGGAGTTCTGCGACCGATTTGGTGCTCCTGATCCTGAGGTGGACAATCTCTTCAAGGTGGTCGAGATTCAGCAAACCATGTCGAAGATGATGGCAACCACAGGTTCGATTAGCCGAAATCGGTTCCGGCTGTTCTTCTCTCCGGCGGCACCCATTGAGTTGGATCGGATCCTTACGCTGGTGCAAGCCAAGGATGCCCCCTTTGCGATGGTCCCACCCACCGGCCTGGAAATGACCGAAGAACTTTCCCCCGGCCGAGACAAGTTGGACGATATCCTCCACTTCTTGCGTCAACTAGAGGCTTCCATTTTTGAGACAGGGGGGGCATAATCTCAGCCGCTCGATCTCACGCTTCCTGAATGCAACCTCTGTCTTGGTTTCCTTTTGTTTGTTTTCAGGGAGATCCTGGTTTCTCGTGTTCCAACGCCCTCTACTGGGAGTTTACAATGTTCTGTCGATGGAAATGGTCGTTGTGGGTTGTTCCCATGTTTGCTTTGCTCTTGGTTGGTTGCAAAACAAGGGGAAAGGTGCAACGGCGCGGTGTTGCCAGCAAAGATATCCTCGCCGAAGTGGGGGATAGTATCATCACCAAAACGGATCTGCAAAACGCGCTGCAGCAAATGTCCCCGTATGTTCGCAACCAGTACAACTCATTTGCACGTCGAAAAGCCTTGTTGATGCAGCTCGTGCAGTTTGAAGTCCTGTGGCAAGAAGCCAAGCAGAAGAAGCTGGAACATTCTCCTGAAGTTACGCGGTTGCGTCGGAAGGTGATGGTCCAAACGTTGATCCGCCGGACGGTTCAAAAGGTTCGTCCTGTCGATATCTCTGAAGCAAGCATTAAGGCATACTACAAAGCGAACCAGGTTTCGTTTAAGCAGCCGCTGCAAAAGGCGCAGGACGAGATCCGGCAGATTCTTCTTCAACAAAAGCGGAAAGTTCTCTACCAACAATTGTTGGATAGCTTGAAGTCGAAGTACGCTGTGACCATCAACAAAGAGCTGTTGGCTACCATCCCAACCTTACCGAAACAACGAGAGCCAGCGCCTCGCACGAAGCCCACACCACGTCGAGTCAAGGCACAGCAGAATCCGACCCAGCAGACTCCAGCTGTCCGTCGAACTGCAACACAACCGGATTCTCGTCAGGCTCCTGCCCCCCAACGTTCGGTGAGTCGGCCAACTCCTGTTCGGCCCTCCACGGTGCCCCATCCCCCAGTGATCCGAAACCCCGCTTCGAAACCCCAGAGTCTGCCCTCTACGCAACCCATCAAGTAAGCTGCTCCTCTCTTCTCTTCCCAAACCAACAATCTGGTCTCTAAACAAAAACAGGCGAGCAAGATGTTCATCCTTGCTCGCCTGAAAGATAAAGTTGGACAAGTATCCTGCTTACAAGGCGGGTCAAAGTGCAGCAGAGAGAACCCGTTACCTGTTTTGCATTTGAAGGGAGGTACGAAGCAATGAATACCTGTCCAAGATGGGGTGGTGAATGCTTTCGCTTCACATCACGCTTATGTTGTACGTCACGACGTTTGGACTAGCCTTGGGGCGGATCAAAGAAAAACTTGATCTAAATCAAGCAGGGCAGGTGAGCATCTATGAAATGTTCTTGATGTTGGATGGGGTGGGACGCAGGGAAACGCCCTTCGTGTGGAGGTTTTGGTGAGGTTACTTGGAGGGGGCGTCGATGATCGCGGTGACTGGGATCCGATGGGACAGTTTTCCTACAAGTTTGGAGATCTGTTGTTCCAACTCGGAAGAAATGTCGTCGTATTGGTTGTGAAGCATGTCGATCAGGTTGCGTTCCACCTCTTCCTTGAATTTGTTCTGCGCTTCATTCAGCCGGGCTGGCGTCGCGATCCGTTTCAAAATCCAGGAGGGTAGGGGTAGGTTTCGTGTCTCCACGTTGCTGAGTAGGGTCAGGGTTGCTGCTGCTCCTACCACGAGTCCCAAGAGCCAACCGAGCGGACCGCTCATGAGTATCGCGACGCCACTTCCTCCTGTTAACGCGGCCATTCCCACGCCCACCAGGCCGGAAATGACCCACTTGGTTGTGGCAAAGAAGTCGTTCATCATATCGCTGAATCCGGTGTTCCAGCCCAACTCGTCGTGTTGCATGTCATGGATCGGGCCGAGGGAAAGATACTCTGTGCGAGTGACCCGGTGTTTGCGTAGCCAGGCCAAGACGGATTCGTTGATGACCTGCTCCACTCGCTCTTGAAACAAGGTTTGTTCTTTCTCTACGGCGTCCTGTCCTTCGTTCTCAAAGTAGGTTTGAGCAGCGTCGCGGGCCTTGTTCTCCAGGCTTGCGATAGAGCCTCCTTGATCGCGCCACTCTTCAAACATGGGTTGAATTTGTTCCTGGTAGAGTTCTTCCGCGAAGTGGGCTGCGATACGATGTGCCAGGGTGTGGTAGTTGGACGAGATCGCATCCATCAACTGACTGTGAAGTTCTTCCGTGTGTTCTTGCAGAGAAGTGCCCACATCTTTGGCGTATTCGCGGAACGCATACGAGAGCGCAAGGCCCCGGCTGATGGTGGCTTCCGGGTCAGGCGATTGAAACAGCGCGGCCTCAGGAAAGGATGCTTGGGTCATCTCCATCATGAAGGGCCACCGGCAACTTCCGCCCGTTAGGATGACTGCAGTGATCGGTGTGTCACTGGAAGTGCCTATGTGTTCATGGGCGGCCTCCAGCTGCGTCTTTAACTCTGCCATCAGGTCGATGGAGTCTTGTTGGAGTAGTCGGCCGCTGTCGTCGTCGAGGAGCGCCATCTCATCGAGTAGGTCAGGGCTGGCTCTGTAATGGGAGGCTCGCTCGTAAAACTCATCCATTGTGACGTTGCGGAAGACCCCATAGTCAAAGTCGACGCCTACGGTGATCCGCTCACGGAACCGTTCGAGCTGTTGGTTGGTCCAGGCCACGGAGAACCGCTCCTTCAAACGTCGGAAGCCAAAGGTCCGAAGGTAGGAGAGGGTGCCGTCCGCGAGCATCTCTTGCCGTGTGTCCTCGCCGTTCTGTTGATCCAAAAACCACTGGTAGAAGAGGTCATCAAACAGGCGGCCGCCCAACATCGGATTGCCCCAATGCTCCTGGACTTCACCATCGCGGAGATAGGCAGCATCAAACGTTCCACCCCCAAAGTCGATCACCAAAACGCCTTGGTGAGCGCGCTCTACAGTGATGCGGCTGCGATCATAATAGAGATGATAGAACAGCGCGCCTTCCGGTTCTGGAACAAGCAAAGCGTCGTAAATCCCAGCTTCTTGGAGGGCTTGGAGGGTCTTCTCTTCTTGTCCGGGGATGTTGCGAGCGGGTACACCCACCACAACCTGACGTCCGTTTTCTGGTGAGAAGTGACTCACAAGCCGTTGGGATTGCAAATACTTGCGAGCGCTCCGGAAGAAGTGAACCGCGTCGCGATAGGCTTGTGGCTTGAACGTGATGTCTGGCTTAAATCCGCCGCGAAAGGTGAAGGCGTCGCGTTCGTCGTCGAGGAGATCCTTCCACAATTCAATGGCAGCATCTCCAAAGGCGCAAGGTTCCCATTCGTCCGAAAGAGTCTCCCCGTTACGTGTCGCTTGAGCGTCGTTCCTTTGGTACAAAAGACATGTGGGGACTGAGCTTTGACCGTTGTGGAACTTGAGATCCGTGTAGGCCAACTCCAGACCTCCAACGCGAACGTCAGAGAAGTACGAGTTGGACGTCCCAAAGTCGATGCCAAGGGCGTGTTGGATGGATTTGTTATCGTGAGACATGGTGGGTAGTTCTCCCTGTCCTGTCTGTCGTTAGTTTGACGTCATGAGGTCTGAACCTACTGAGAAGCGCGGCGTCGAGAGCGTTTGAGAAGACCGCGGCTGAGCAGCTCGCCTTGCAACTTCCAGGCGGGAAACAGCATGACGACAGGGTCGCCCTCGTTCAAAGAGCCGGAAGGTGCGAAGCAATCATCCAGCGCGGGTGTGTACTCTGTGCCTCGTTCCACCGTCACTACCTCAACGCCCATTCCTTGCAGGTCACTGACCAGCTTGATGCAGGCGTCCAGGGCTCGTTCGGGATCACGTTTCAGGTCACTGTAGTAGGCTTCGGCCAGTCCGTCTTTGCAGCGATCAAAGAGCATTTCCAGGGAGTCGCTGGGCTCTACAGGAGAGGATTCTTGGTGGAGCATCTCCAGCCGCCCGGCTGCTTCGACGAGGGAAAGCACATGATGCAAGCTGATTTGTGCCATCAACTCCATCATGCTGTGTGGCCCCAACGAACCACTTTCCTGCGTAGGAATGGACTCCATCCACCAAGCAGTCCAGCCTTGGGGAGCGCCTTCCTGATTTTGTGCCATGCTTGAAAGAGCAAGCGAACCCAACGTTGCGGAGAGCAGACAGGCCACTCCAGGAACCCAAGCTGTTGGGGAGAGTGCCATCCCCACAATCAGACCTATGCTACCCAATACTCCGGCGGATAGAGCTACAGGGAGGGGGTTCAACCGAAACAAGGGTTGCTGAATGGTGACTGGGATGGTCGGGCGCCAGGCTTTTAACCAAAAGTTCACTTGCTCGCGTAGGGTGAGCCGCTGCTCTTCGTTGAACAAGTCTGCCTTTTGGACCTCGTGCATCGCACGATTCACCAGATCAGGAACGATGCGCTTATGGAGGGAGTCTTCCAGGGTTTTCTTCAGTGTATCGGTAGAGTGGGCCTCTGCCTTCAGAGCATCATCCACCACCGATTTAACCCAGGCTTTGATCTCAGGGACCAACGATCTCCGGGCTGCTCGGCAGGCTTCTCCGAGTTTGAGTTCCTCTTGGTTCATACCTTTGTCTCTGTCTTGAAAGTGAGAGTGGAACAAGAACAGGCTTCTCCTAGAGAGCCTACCCTGAACTTATGTCAAGATGTTACAGAGGAACATACACCACACTTTCGTTTGAGGAAACCCCAGCCATGTTGCAAACTGTTGCAGGTTTACTTGTCTTACAAAAGTTGTGGGAAGGGTCTTGCGCTTTGTGCTTCAAAGCGGTAGACTGCAAGCCCTGTGATTGGGAAGAAGACATCGAACATTAGTAGGTCTTTGTTTTTTCTTCGGTTGTTGGTTCAACTCAGAACTATTCAATTGCAGCTTGAAGCTATCATACAATGTGAAGAATCCGACATCATTTGTCGAAATATACCCAGGAGCGGTAGTCCTATGGAAGGACAATCTGCTTTTTTTGCGTACTGTCTTGAAGTTCTCTGATGGGGAGAATTTTGAGGGGATCTGCTAGCAGCTCTTTACGACGAAACAACATGTCGAACAATTAGTAACTGTGGACTGTTCAGGTGCGAGTTTGGAGTGAATCGTGCACTTGTTTCACCTTCATTGGAGTCCTCCAGAAGATGCAGCCTCCCGTGGGAGAATGATCTTTTGGGGAGAAAACGGCAACGCAAAAGCACCCCCTAAGGTGCGTCGTAGCCGTGACATTCGGAATCATACGTTTTGCAGTCCGGTTGACGAATTGCGAAACGTTCTCGTGGATCTTGGTGTGCTTGGGCGCCAACAACATGTAACCGAAGATGACGTTACATTGTGGCTGCCCACTGCACGTTTTGGTCCTGTTCCCTCACCACAACTTCTGCACGGTTGGGAGGATGTCGATACAGAGGGTGCTGATCTCCGTCAGCACGTTGTTTCGGGGATTTCTCTCTCCTTGCCGATGGCGTTTCGCTTGTGTACACGCCGAGTCTCCAACAAAGAACGCTCAAAAGAGTATGCTTTTGGTGACTCGCTGATGTTTTGGCACAAGACGGCACAGCTTGTCTTGGAGCTTCTGATCAGTCAGAAGGTTGCTCCTGGCTTGTTGCCCGGTTGGGACGGAAGCGACGAGCAGTTTTACGCTCGTTGGCTGCCTGTTCTGGACGCCCCGAAAGACGCCATCCGGTTGAGCCAACTCACCCAAGTGATGCCGATCTTGTGTCGGGCTGAGGCGGAGTCGATGGAGGAAGTCTACACACCTGACTTCCTCGTTCGTAGCTTCGTCTTTAATATGTCCGACGCGATGAGTCGGGTCTGGGGGGGGCGCGCCGTGACGCAGATTCAGAAGCATCGGGATGAAGGGACTGCCTTCTACTGGATGCAGAGTCTCGTCTCCAAAGATGCCCTTGTCACCGGCACTTCTGCGCAAGGAAAACATCTCGCCAAGAGCTACAAAACTTGGGTCCGCAACCTTCACGTTGCTGGTGATCCTTCGTTTCGTATCGCTCTGCGGCTACGTGCGCCCAGCGATGAGAATGACAACCATCGCAACCGCACGTGGAAGATCGACTTTCTGCTCCAAGCCCGAGACGACCCGAGTCTTTGGGTTCCTGCGTCACAGGTTTGGAAAGGGAAGGGGAAATCCTACAAGGCTTTGGAGCATCGCCTGGTTCAACCGGAAGAGAAGCTTCTCACGGGCCTGGGTTACATCGCGCGCTTGTTTGAGCCGATGAACCGGGCGCTTCGGCAGCCCAAGCCTAGCTACCTCTCGCTCAACGCGATTGAAGCGTATCAATTTTTGCGGCACGTCGCTCCTCTTCTCGAAGAGAGTGGCTTCGGTGTGTTTGTTCCACCCTGGTGGAACCGGCCCAGCTCCAGCCTTGGCGTAAAGCTAGAGATTGGCGCCAAGCGCAAGAAGGGTGTCAACCTGAGCGCCGGAAACCTCGACCTCAACGCGCTGTTGCGATTCCGTTGGGATGTGGTTTTGGGCGACGCTGCGCTCTCGAAAGAAGAGTTTGAAGCTCTTGTCGCGATGAAGAGTCCTTTGGTGCAAATCCGCGGTCAGTGGGTACATTTGGATCCGCAACAAGTGGAGGCTGCGCTGAAGTTTTGGGAGTCACAGGAAGCCGAAGGCGAGATTACGCTTTTGGAAGCGATGCAGATGAAGGCATCGGGCGAGTCCAACATCAAAGGTTTGGAAGTGCATGGCATCAACTTTGAAGGTTGGGTCAAAGAGTGGATGGAACAATTCACTCGCAGCGCTGAAATGGAGAAGTTGAAGGCACCCAAAGGTCTCCGTGCCACGCTTCGTCCTTACCAAGAGTATGGCTTCTCCTGGCTCGACTTTATGAAGCGATTCCACCTGGGAGCTTGTCTGGCCGACGATATGGGCTTGGGGAAAACCCTACAAACCATCTCGCTGTTGCTGAACGACAAGGAAAACGAAACGATGAAGCATCCGTCTCTCATCGTTTGTCCTACCTCTGTGATGCACAACTGGGCCAAAGAGATCCAGCGCTTTGCTCCTGATCTGAGCTTTGAGCTTCATCATGGAGCAGACCGCCAAAAAGGGGATGAGCTTGTTGCGTTGCTGAAGGAAAAAGACTTGATGATCACCAGCTACTCGCTGGTCCGTCGAGACGCCGACACCCTCAACAACGTGAAGTGGCATGCTGTTGTTTTGGACGAAGCCCAAAACATTAAGAACCCGGATGCTCAACAAACCAAAGCCATTCATCAGCTAGATTCCAACTTCCGACTGGCGCTTACGGGTACGCCCGTGGAGAACCGCCTGACGGAGTTGTGGTCGATCATGCACTTCTTGAATCCTGGCTATCTCGGAAAACGCAAAGCGTTTCGCAAAGGTTTTGCGACTCCGATTGAGCGCTACAACGACATCAAGGCACAGGCCAAGCTCAAGAGTTTGGTGAGTCCATTCCTGCTTCGCCGGGTCAAAACAGACCCAACGGTTATTCGAGATCTTCCGGAGAAACAGGAGATCAAAGAATACTGTTCGTTGAGTCAGGAGCAAACCACGCTGTACCAGGCCACGGTGGAAAACACCATGGAGCAACTTGCTGAAGCCAAAGGTATTCAACGCAAAGGTATGGTTCTGAGCTTGTTGATGCAGTTGAAGCAGATCTGCAACCACCCCTCACTCTTTCTTCATGAGTTTGAGAAAGGCCAGATCCCAACAGAGCTAATGTCGCAAGCGGCTCGAAGTGCGAAGCTCAATCGCTTGATTGAGATCTTGGACGAAGCACTCTCCGAAGATGATGCGATGTTGATCTTTACGCAGTTTGCTCAGATGGGTTACCTGCTGCGGGCTCAACTTCAGCATCAGTTGGGTGTCCCTGTCTTGTTCTTGCACGGAGGGACGCCGGCCAAGAAACGCAGCGAGATGATCAAGCGTTTCCAGGAAGAAGGAGGTCCTCCGATCTTCGTTCTCTCCCTCAAGGCCGGTGGTACGGGTCTTAACCTGACACGGGCGAACCGTGTGGTCCATTACGATCGTTGGTGGAACCCCGCTGTGGAAAACCAAGCGACTGACCGGGCCTTCCGGATTGGACAAACTCGGAACGTCCTGGTCCATAAGTTCGTCACCATGGGAACGTTGGAAGAGCGGATCGATGCGATGATTGAGGACAAACAAGCTCTCGCGGAAAGCATCGTAGGCCAGGGTGAAAACTGGTTGACCGAGCTCTCCTCCGACGAGCTTCGAAACCTCGTGATGCTGCGTCGTGAGGAAATGATGGGAGATTAGGAGATGCAATCTTCTGTCCTGAGGGAGCCGCTTTTTCTGCTCCCTGTGCTCTGCCTCCTGATAACTTTAATCGATAGGTACCTTGTATGAGTTGGTGGTATTACCGTTCCAATCAGCGCTCTGTACGACGCAATCATCCCAAGCCGGTTCGTACCAGCGAGGGGATTAAGGCGCGGACCAAAAAGGGTCGATTTGTCGCGAACTGGTGGGCCAATCGATGGCTGCAAACGCTCGAAGCTTTGATCGACCGGCGACGCCTTGGGCGGGGTCGAATCTACGCTCGCAAAGGGCAGGTCTTGTCCATTGAAGAGGTCGATGACGTCTTCGTCGCTCGGGTACAAGGCACACGATACAAACCCTACGAAGTCCAAATGCGAATGGAGCATCTGGACGAGGACGCGTGGGATGCAGTCATTGGGAACTTGCAATCCCAGGCCATCTTTGCCGCACAACTGTTGTCGGGTGAGATGCCTCGCGACATTGAGAAGGTCTTTGAGGAAGCAGGGTACTCTCTGTTTCCACAGCGGGAAGAAGAGATCCAAACGGAGTGCTCCTGCCCCGACAAAGCCAACCCCTGCAAGCACATTGCGGCGGTTTTCTATCTGTTGGCCGAGCAGTTCGATGAAGATCCCTTTTTGCTGTTCAAGATGCGTGGCCGCAGCAAGGACAACATCCTGGAAGTTCTTCGTCAGCAAGACCGGAGCAACAAAGAGGGCGACCTGGCCGATGGGTTCGGGATTGATGTTGATCACGAGCCCATGCCGGAAGACCTCTCTCAGTTCTGGCGGATGAAGAAGTTGCCGGAGTCCTGGAATGTTTCCATGGAGTCTCCGACCATTCGCGCTCCAGTCATCCGTCGCTTGGGTTTTCCTACCTTCCTCAGCGATGAACTCTCCCACTGTCTAATGGCTGTCTATATGGGCATTGAAGATCAAGCCATTGATCTCGCCTTCTCCGACGAAGACACCTCCCTCAAGTAAGCTTTCATACCATGAGCCCATCCGCCACTTTGCTTGTGCGGTCCAAATCTCACCTTGTTTCTCCTCATCGTTCTCTCTTCTCTTTCTCCGTGACATGAGTGTCACATGCTACATTCGTTTGTTTTCTTCTCTCTTTTGTAACATCGCCAATCTCTTTGCTTTGTACGGAAGCCAGGGACGTTTGAGGTCTGTGTCATCGATGTCTCAGAACTCCCTGGTATGCATTGTGCAGCGGGGTACAGAGTGACAACGTTTGACGTTGAAGTCATTCGTTGAATCAACATCCCTGTAGTTCGCAAACATTGATGACGGGAGAGGAGCGAGTATGACTGTCTACAATTTGACGCAGAAGCTATTCCAAGATCATTGGGTCGCTGGAAGTATGGAACCTGGCGAGGAGATTGGAATTCGCATCGACCAGACACTGACGCAGGACGCAACAGGAACGATGGTGATGCTTGCGTTTGAGGCCATGGGTTTGGACGGTGTGAAGACGGAAGTGTCTGCGCAATACGTGGATCACAACCTCCTTCAAACCGACTTCAAGAACCCTGATGATCATCTGTTCTTAAAGTCTGCGTGTGAGCGGTACGGAGTATATTTCAGTCGTGCAGGAGGAGGTGTTTCCCACCCTGTCCACATGAACCGACTGGGCAAACCAGGCAAAACGTTGCTTGGATCTGACAGCCACACTCCTGCTGCAGGTGCGTTGGGTATGCTCTCCTTTGGTGCAGGTGGCCTGGAGGTTGCGACGGCTATGGCTGGAGAACCATACTTCCTGGAGATGCCGGAAGTATGGGGTGTTAAGCTGACGGGACAGTTGCCGCCTTGGGTCAGCGCCAAAGATGTCATCCTTGAGATGCTTCGGCGTCACGGCGTGTCTGGAGGTCGCGGCCGTGTCTTGGAATATTACGGACCTGGATTAAACCAACTCTCTGCCATGGACCGCCACGTGATTGCCAACATGGGCACTGAGTTAGGCGCGACAAGCACCGTGTTCCCTGCGGATGGTGAAGTGGAGCGATTTCTTGCACAGCAAGGGCGTCACGAAGATTTTCGACCGTTCTATGCTGATCCTGATTGTCGGTACGATCATTACGAGGAAATCGACCTCTCTTCTCTTGTCCCTCTGTGCGCGAAACCTTCCAGTCCTGGGAATGTTGTCCCTGTTTCCGAGGAGGCTGGCAAGCCCATCTATCAATCGTACATTGGCTCTTCGGCCAATCCCGGTCTGCGCGACTTCTGGATGGCTGCCTCGATTGTTCAGGGACAGAAGGTTCATCCACAAGTCTCGTTTGACATCAACCCAACCACCCGTCAGCTCATGCAGAATATGATTCAGACCGGCGCATTGGCTCATCTGATCGCATCAGGAGGCCGCATCCACCAGACGGGTTGCAACGGCTGTATTGGTATGGGACAGGCTCCCGCCACTGAAGAAATTAGCTTGCGGACCGTTCCACGTAACTTCCCTGGTCGCAGCGGCACCCAAGAAGACAAGGTGTATCTCGTGAGTCCCGAAACCGCAGCCGCCAGCGCATTGCTTGGAGAAATTACAGATCCACGGACGCTTCCTGAGAAGCTCGGAATTCATTACCCACACTGGCAGACCCCTCCCCATTTGTACCTGGATACAACGGTATACCAAGAGCCAATGCCCAAGGAAGAGTGTCACAAGGTCAGCTTGCGGAAAGGCCCCAATGTGAAGTCGATGCCTGAAATGGATGAGCTGCCCAACTCTTTGGCCGGTCCGGTTCTGTTGAAGGTTGAAGATGATGTCTCAACCGATGAGATCATGCCCGCTGGTTCGAGGGTTCTTCCTTTCCGAAGCAACATCCCTGCCATCTCGGATTTTGTCTTTCGCCAGATCGACAAGAGCTTTCCTGAGCGAGCCAAGTTGGCGATGGAGGAGCACAATGCCTGCTTTGTTGTGGCTGGAGAGAACTACGGACAAGGTTCTAGCCGTGAGCACGCGGCGATCGCGCCCAGGTTTTTGGGACTCCGTGTCGTCTTGGCCAAAAGCTACGCCCGGATTCATAGCGACAATCTCGCCAACTTCGGGATCCTTGCCTTGCACTTCGCAAACTCCGATGACTGGGAGAAAATCTCCAGCGGTGACGTCCTTGCGCTGGAAGGCACACATTCCAAGCTTCATCAAGGGGAATTCCTGGTTCTGAACAAGACCCAAGGTGAGAGCTACAAAGCTGTGTTTCAAGGAAGTGAGCGACAGAAACAGATGCTCCTGGCTGGTAGCCGTATCAATGTGCTCAAACAGAAACACGCCGAGGGCGCCTCTTCGCATCAGAGTATGGAAAGGAGTCAGCAATGTTACGCAGCGTAAAAGAATTGAAGGGATATACGATCCAAGCCCAAGATGGTCCCATTGGATCTTGTCAGGACCTGCTCTTTGATGAACGTGACTTTCAGGTTCGCTATCTTCTTGTAGATACAGGAGAGTGGCTTCCTGGGCGAAAAGTTCTCATTGCTCCTGTGTTTTGCTACAAGCCGGACTGGAGCACCCAAACCATTCCTGTGGGGCTCACCAAGGAACAGATTCAGGATAGCCCCGAGCTGTCGGACCATGAGCCCATTTCTCATCAATACCAAAAGCAACACTCCTTGTTCTACGCCCGGTTTCCTGTGACGACCCCGACCATGTCAGCGATGGCGCACTGGCCGTATATGATGCCGCATGTTGCAACGCCTCCTCGTCCCAAAGCTGACGAAGAAGCGTACGAGGTGGATGGCTTCCTCCGCTCTTGTCGGGAGGTTATCGACTATGAGCTGCACACCCCCGATGACAAAGTTGGCTATCTCTATGACTGGATTCTTGAGGATGACACCTGGTCATTGCCATTCTTGGTGTTGGACACTCGCAAGTGGTTGCCCGGTCACCAAGCTCTGGTCAAGACCAGCGCTGCCAACTATGTTAGCTGGCACGACCATGAGCTGCGTCTGAATATGACAGCTGAAGAGGTGGAGGAGTGTCCTTCGTACCATCCTAGTCATCCCATTAACCAGCAAGTCGAAACACGACGCTATGACTACTTGGGACGCCCATGTGACCTCTAAGGAAACGTGCCAAATCCTTTGTGCTCGCTCCTCGGCTTGAGCCATTGTCCCTTGCTTATTGCTTAGGATATATGGAGCAAGCTTGTTCTTCTGCCCACCTCTCTATTGCTTTGTCCCACTCTCACCTTGAAAACGCTTGTCACGAATCTGCTCCAGCTTGGTGTTTAAGACTTAAGTCCTGCTGGACTTGCAATCCCAGGGAGCTTGGTCTCCCATCGCTTGGAACTTTTTGATCTGCCTACGTTTCTGTTCTCCATTTGTTTGAAAGGTTTCTAGTTCAAGTTCTTCGGAGAGGAGTCGTAGGTAGTATGGACACCACCAGTGTGTGGAATGTTACAAATACGTTCAAAGAGAGACGTGAGTCTACATGTCGAGCAACAAGAGGTTGCGAATCCATCAAGAGTGTGGACACCTTTCCAAGGATTGGGAGAGCGATCGTGAGCAACAGCAGTGATCAGTGGACATCGATTCCGCCAGCTTCAGAACAACACCCTGCAAAGCCTTTGTCTCCGAGATCGGCGACTCCTCCTTCTTCAACAGAGGGAGAGACCCATGAATATGGGAGCCCACTTGGTGCTCCTATGTTTACAGAGAACGAGGAACTTGCTGCGACACTGGAAGGACCACCTGTTCCCCCGCTGCCTCCCTCTCCTGAATCCAAAGCTATTGAAAAGCAGAACCTGCTAGATGTCCGACGGCACTCCGCGCAAGAGTTGATGCTCAAGCATACACCTCAATCCATTCGATCGGTCACCGACCGAAATCCTTTGGATGACCTAATCAATGAAACCATCGCCCACAACAGCTCGTTGTCTCCTGCTGGTTCTCAGCCGCTGACTCCACCGACGGGCTGGGATCAAACTGTGGCGCATTCGTTGGATAACTCACTGTCAGCAGTTCCAGAAGAGCCAACTGCGGAAGATATGGAGGATAGCGCGTTGTCTCAAACGTTGCCATCCAAGCCACCTCCACCTGAGTCCGTCCAATCGACCCTCAAGGTTGCGCCACTCTCCGAGACTCAAAAGTTCACAACTCGCCAAACTACGGGGGTGCGTCGGTACAAAGACGGCATGTATGCTTCCTACTCGGGTGACCGCTATGAGGCAGACAGCGGTACCTTCAACTCGGTGATCGAGCTTCCTTATCGCTCTCATGAAGTGCTCAAACGTATGGGCAACTATGACTTGCTGGAGAAGCTTGGCGAAGGGGCGATGGGGATCGTCTATCGGGCCTACTCGGTCTCTCTCTGTCGGATGTGCGCGATCAAGATCCTGAAGATGAACGAGCAGGTCACAGAGGCAAGCATTGTTCGTTTCCAGAACGAGGCCATGTTGGCCGCTCGTTTGCGCCACCCCAACATCGTCTCAGTGTTTGATTCCGGCGAACAAGACGGACAATTCTTCTTTGTGATGGAGTACGTCAAAGGGCAGACGTTTACGGATCTCATTAAGGAAGGCACTGAAGAGTCTTTGTGGCGTGGGGTTCAGGTCCTTACCAAAGTGGCTCGCGCGCTGGAGTATGCTCATCAGTTTGGGATTGTTCACCGCGATCTCAAACCCGACAACATCTTGGTGGACGCCGACGACGAGCCTTATATCACCGACTTTGGTATCGCAAAGGGTATGGATCTGGATCTGGGTCTTACACAGGCTGAAAGCATGATGGGCACTCCCTATTACATGTCGCCTGAGCAAGCCAACGGCGAGATCAAGAGCGTGGGACCACAGAGTGATATTTACGCTTTGGGCGCGACTCTGTACCACCTGCTGACTGGGACGCCCCCTTTTATGGGAGAATCGTTGTTCCAATTGATCTTTCAGCTTCTCAACAAAGAGCCGATATCCCCGCGTGTTCGAGCCGCCAAGGAGACCGGGCGAACGATTCCTGTGGACCTCGACACCATCTGTCTTAAGTGTCTGGAGAAAGAGGTTCCGCGACGGTACCAAACGGCCGCTGAGCTTGCCGATGACATGCAAGCCTTCTTGGATGACCGACCGATCCAGGCCAGACCCATTGGCACGGTAGAGCGTCTCCAGAAGTTGCTACGGCGGAACCGCAAGGCGTTCGTGGGCGTCGCTCTTGTTGCCAGCGTCCTGTTGCTGATGGCTGTCTCGTTTGGTGCCGTGTTGATGTACAACATGGAGCAACAGAGTCAATCCTTACGAAGGCTGGACCGGAAGTCTGCGATTCAACAAGCTTCTACGTTGGAGCGTGCAATACGATCGAACATGTTAGAGGGGAGGGCGGATATTGTTCGTGCTCTCGTTGGAAAGTTACGCAAAGACCGTAGCATTGAAGCCATTGAAGTGGTCCGACCCGATCGTTCGTTGGCTTATTCGGACCTACGAACCCGCCACGCTGTTGAGAAGCGCCTCTCTGATCCCAAAGTGATGGCTTGGATTCAGAAGAAGTACCCCAAGATTGTCCCGAAGGTTGGGGAGCTTAAGAGGGTTGCGTTTGTCAACATGGACAACAGCCCCCACAAGGAGCAAGCTCGCTTTAAGGCCTTCCCCAAAGTGTGGAAGCAGGTAGCGGAAGATGCCAAAGTCAAAACCAGGCTGACTCGCGAGAAAGACATTCCAATGTTGACCGTGCTGTGGCCGATTCGCAACACGAAGGAGTGCCAAGCTTGCCATGGATCTTCGCGCGGCACAAACGCCTACTCCAAACGCAAAGCCCAGAACTATGTTCGAGCGGTCCTTGTGGTGAAGCGGTCCCAACAACTCTTGGAGTATCAAATCAATGCGAACCGTTGGGCCACCCTAGGTATTGGGGCTACAACATCGTTTGTTGTGCTCTTTTTCTTGCTGATCTTTGGCAAGCTCTTCAACATTGGATTGGGCAAAAGGACCTTTGGAAATTCTTCGGAAGAAGAGGGTCTGTCGTAGGGCTTTGAAGAGGAAAGGAGCGGTGGCTTTCTCAGCGTCGCTCTAGCTTCATCTTGATGCCATACTTGGGTCGCAGGGTGATGAGAGGCTGTGGGACCACTTTTTGGTTGGGCTCCAGTCGCATCTTCCAGTGCTGGGCGAGGGAAGCCAAGAGTACGATTGCTTCCATCCAAGCAAACGCCTCGCCGATGCACCGACGTATCCCACCTCCAAACGGAAAGTACGCAAACTTGTGGCGTTTGGCCTTCTCTTCTGGCGTCCATCGCATGGGATCAAAGGTCCAGGGGTCGGGGTAGAGTCGCTCATCGTGGTGCACTGCATACTGACTGGTTAAGATGGTGGACCCTGTCGGCAAGGTGTACCCCTGAAACTCAAGCGGAGCGATGGACTTGCGACCGACCATCCAGGCTGGAGGATACATTCTCATGGATTCGCTGAGCACCATCCTGGTGTAAGGAAGGTTCGCCATATCGTCGTATCCAGGAAGTCGTCCCTGGAGAACAGAGTCCAATTCTTCGTGCAGTTTGGCCTCACACTCTGGATGCTGTGCCAACAGATAAAACGTCCAAGTGAGCGCGTTGGCCGTGGTCTCGTGGCCTGCAAGAAAGAGAGTCATCGCCTCATCACGAGCCTGCTGGTCCGTCATTTGGCTGTTGTCTTCCTCGTCATCCACGCTGTGCAGAAGCATGGAGAGCAAGTCCCCGTGGTCTTCTCCGCTCTCTCTCCGCTCTTGAATGAGCTGGTAAATGAGCTTGTCCAAATCATCGATCGAGCGTTGGAAATTTCGCAGCACAGGGAGAGGGAGTTTCAGCACGATTTTGAACAAAAACTGCGGCAACAGCAAGCTAAGCCACCACCCTTGTAGGAGCCTGTCCACGGCTTTGCCGACCTTGGAGGCTTCATCCGAGACATCTCTGTCAAAGAGCGTCTTGCCCACAATCTGCAGGGTGAGCTTCATCATCTCTTCGGATATGTCGAGGACTTCGCCGTCTTGCCACTTGCGTTGGTAGCTGTCTGCATAGCTTGCCATCACATCAGCATAACCTTGGATGCGCTGCCGGTGAAAGGCTGGGAGGACCAACCGCCTCTGACGTCGGTGAAAGTCACCCTTGCTTGTGAGCAAGCCTTCTCCAAGCAGCGGTTTGGTTCGATCGAGCCCTTCGCCCTTGGTGACGTTCTTGTTCTCTTTTTCGAGCAAACGCTGGATGTCGTCGGGGTCGAACAGTACATAGAACGGCATCTCACCTTGTTTGAAGAAGGCGATATCTCCGTACTCTTCGCGCAATCGAAGATAGTAGGACAATGGATCTTTGCGTGACTCCATCGTGTTCAGAAAGTTCCACCAGCGCTTGGGTCCAGGTGGAAAGGTTGTGGAGCTGACTTCGCCTTTTGCTGTGGTTGTGTCCTGCGTTTCCATCATTGGGAATCCTCGATGTTGGGGGACGAGGTTGGGGCTGTTTCGGCGGAAGCTTCTGGGGTTGAAGAAGGGGCAGAGGACCGGCTCCGCTCCATCATAAAGACACCCAGCCCAAACACTCCGGTCGCGACGACGAGCGCCAACGTTGTGGGCTCTGCTGCAATGGTTTGGAGGGTCTTGGGGGTGGATGGGCTCGACAAAAACAAAGCCATCGCGTTGTTCAACGCATGAACCAGGATGGCTGGGATGATGGAGCCAGAGCGATAGCAAATCCAACCCAGCATGATTCCCAGCAAGGTTGTTGGAAGGAGTCGGTAAATGCTGAGATGGTACGCTCCAAACAGAAACGCTGTGATGACGATGGCTGCGGTGGGCCGCATCTTTTTGAGCAGCGCGGACTGTATGAAACCGCGGAAGAGGATCTCTTCACAAATGCCTGGAGAGAGTGAAATCAACAAGAAGAAAAGGGTCCCACTTAGCTTAAAATGACCTTGTGTAAACATGTCATTCATTTGCTTCTGAAACTCAGCAGCGTTGGGCAAAAACTGCATGGAATATTGGGTGACTGTTACCACCCAAGGTAGCGCTCCAAGTCCCATCAGAACCGCAGCGCCCAAAGCCAAGAGCTTGAATCGATGCAGACGAAGAGTGCTCACGACATTGATCTTGCGCCATCGCATAAAGAAGATGGGCGGTAACAGAATCAACACCCAGAGGGTCACGGCGAGTCCCATGGCTGGGTGGCTCTTCTGCAAAGGAATACCCACGTAGAACATCAGCAGGAATTGGATGCCCAAGAGGAAGAGCGCTTCTTGGATGCTCGGTTCGGCTCGTTCGCGCAAACCTTCTGTGTTGAACAGGCCGCGGATGGAGTACTCTCCTTCCCGAAACAAGACCTGCTCATGGGCAAAGATCTGGGAGGCGAGGTAGAGAGTCACCGCTATCGCAAGCCCCATGGTGACCAACGTGATAGCAAGGTACTGCCCTGTGAGCGTTCCTCGTAACGTATGCCGGATGGCAAACGACGTATTGACCAAAGGAACCCATGCCGTTCCCAAGCCACCTTTGGACCCAGGGAGGGTCGTCATGAAGATGGGCAGAAATGCTGCCAAATAGGCGGGTGTAACGAAGTTTTGGGCTTCCTTGAAGGACCTGGCGAGGGAGGCGATAGCTATCATGAACGCGCCTGCAAACGCAGCAACCAGGAGCAAGAACCCCATAATAGCGAACATGTGGTAGGCTTCCAGGCCCAACGAAAACTTGGCCTTGCTGATGCCTGCGGCCAGTCGGATCCCATGGGCAAAGGTAAACCACATGGAGAGGATGTTTAATCCACCTGTTATGGTGGCTATACTTGCGACAGTCAGGTACTTTCCTGCAACAATCTCTATCGGCCGAAGGGGCGCTGTGAGAAGGGTCTCCAGGGTACCCCGTTCTTTCTCTCCTGCGGTCAGGTCGATCGCGGGATAAAACGCGCCTGTGATTGTCATAATCAACAGAAGCAGGGGCAGCATAGTCGAGAGGATGTATCTACCTCTGGCGCGGACCGTTGCAACGTCGGTAGAGCCCATGACAACGGGTAGAATCACAGCCTTGGGTATCTTCAACCGGATCAGACGTTGCTTAACCAGCTCGCGTTGGTACCACTTAAAGGCTTTAATCACCCTCTGTCGCACGGCACGTGAGCGGTCTTGGGTGGAGGCGTAGTATACCTGTACTTTGATCTGACCTTCCGGATGCTTGAGGGTCTTGGCTCCCGGACGGACATACAACGCGAGAGCCATGGAGCCATTTCGAAGCATGCGACGCCAGTTGGACCGTATCGCAAACTTCTTGACGTCGTCGTTGGCCCCCAATCTCTCGAAGAGTGGCTTGGGAAGGTCTTGACCCAACACGCCAATGAGGAACTTGGTTTTCTTGAGCTTTCGTTGTTGGGCAAACTGCGCCTGGGTCGCGATGATTCCAAACAGAGGGTACATCAAGATGGGGAGCAGGATCATCACGATGAACGTGCGCCGATCCCGAAGAGTCTCCAGCATCTCTTTGCGGTACAGGGTCCAAACAATAGGCCATCTCATGATGCAACAGGTTCCTTTGCCATCACCGCGTCAACGTTGAGCAAGGTCAGAAATGCCTCTGCGATGCTTTGGGTTTGCTCAGTCAACTCAGGGATTGTTCCTTCTGCCACCATCCGACCGCGATGCACAATGCCAACCCTGTCGCAAAGTAGCTCCACTTCCGCAAGGATGTGGGTGCTGAAGATGACCGCTTTCTTTTGTTGCTTGCAGCGACGGATGACCTGCAAGATAAAGTCAGCGCTGATGATGTCGAGACCCGAGGTGGGTTCGTCCAGGATGACGATGGAGGGGTCGTGAAGGAGGGCTCGGGCGATGTTGACTCGTTGGGTTTGCCCGGTGGAGAGGGTTCCACAAGGTTGCTTCAGGAACTCGTGCAACCCAAGGTCGTTCACCACTTGCTCCGTCCGTTGCGCCAACTTGTCGGCAGGCATCTCCTGGAGCTGGCCAAAGAACTTGAGCAGTTCCAACGGTGTCAGGCGTTGGTAAAGCTTTGTATTGCCTGTGAGAAAGCCCATCTTTCGTTTGACATGGAGAGGTTCAACGCTGGGTTCCTTGCCATCAAGCCAGACATGGCCCTCATCGGGGGTGAGAAGCCCAGCCATCATTCGGAGAGCCGTCGTCTTGCCTGCGCCGTTGGGCCCCAACAGGCCGTAGATCTCGCCTTCTTGCACATGCAGATGCAGATCCCGCAGCGCCCAAAAATCGTTGTATCGTTTGCCTAGCCCTGCAGCTGTAAGAGGGTGCTGTAGCACCTCTGCTGTGGTGGTCTCTTTGTGAGGAGTCTTTTGTTCATTGGTTGTCATCCGGCGACCTCTTGCGTAGGGAGTTGCTGTGACGTTTGGCTTTCGGCCCAACCAAGACGAACAAAGAGCCAGGGGACTGCATACGAAATCGAAATTCCAACGAGGGCGTAACGTACAAATCGCCCGACAAAACCTCCGGGGAGAACTTTTTTCAATCCAAGCCAAAGGAGACCCACAACGAGAAGTCCCAACGCTCGGAGCAGCCGATGGCCCCATGCTCCTTGACTGCGGTACTTAAGCCACCTGTTGTCAAAGACAAGGCCCAGATTGTATCCCGACAAGGCTGCCACGATGGTGATGTTGGTTTTGTCGCTGTGTGCGCCTGCCAACAAGATGAGCGGGAGACCGAACGCCAAGAGGGATTGGATCCAAAGCGGCATCTGCAACAGCAGGGGCGTTACCTTGGCCTCCAGGCCGATGAAAAGCCCTAGGATGACGAGAGAAATGAGCCAGCCTCCGAGAACATCTTGGGGGTAGTGAACGCCCAAGTAGAGACGGGAGAGACCTACAAGGAGGAGCAACGAGACCAGGGCGATGCGCCCCTTCCATGACCTCCAGGCCCAGGCGACATAGCCCCAAGTGCTAGACGTCCCCTGAGCGTGACCGCTTGGAAACGAAGGGCTGTGGATGTCAACCATCACCTTCACCGCGGTCGGGGAGGGACGAGGTATCGCAAACCACAGCTTGACCATGGTGTTGATGGACAACGAGGTCAGGCCGATGATGCCCATCCGCCTGCCCCAATCCGCGTGAATACACCAGTACATCAAGGGAAAGAGCAGGAGATACCCCTCTTTGTCACCAATGAACGTGATGACCTTAAAGAAGCTTGTCAGCCAACCCATCTCAAGAGTTTGGATGGTCCTGATGACGTCGAGGCCCCAAGGGGCTAAAGACGCAAGCCATTGTCCCATTCTATCTTTCCTTCTTTCCGGTTGCTTTCCAGGCGCGGAGAGCTTATCATACGCCCGCTCTGAATGGTATGGGGGCGTTGCGTAGCTGTCGTTTGAGCCCGTTGTTGCGAGGTTATCGGCTCTCATTCGCGAAGTAAAGGATGGCGCGAATCCCGAAACGCTTGGGATGCTGTTTCTCCTGGTGAGAGCGAACCTCTGCGGTAACCACCCGTTTGATTCTGTATACCGTGAACTGTTCGGAACCCACCGAACATACAGTACCTGATAGGAGATCGTAACCTCATGCAACTCGACTTTTTCGAAGAATGGCATTGGCGTACCATTATCCAGAACGTAACCAAAGAGGAGGAAGCGCGTGGGTACATGAGCGAAACCCCGCGCACCATCTATTGTGGCTTTGACCCCACCGCCGATAGCCTTCATGTCGGAAGTCTGATGCCGTTGCTCGCGTTGCGACGCCTTCAACTCGCTGGACACCGTCCCGTCGTTCTTGTGGGAGGTGGCACCGGATTGATCGGGGACCCCAGCGGGAAAAAAGGCGAACGTAGCCTTAACGAAGCCGAAACCGTCGCCCAGTGGAGCGATGCCCTTCGTGAACAGATGAGTCAGTTTGTAGACTTCGATTGCGGCGACAACTCCGCTGTGATGGTCAACAACTTTGATTGGCTCTCTGGACTCTCCACCATCGAGTTTCTGCGAGATGTGGGCAAGCACTTCTCTGTAAATGCCATGATGGGGAAAGAATCGGTTCGGGCTCGAATTCAACGGGAAGGGGAAGGCATCTCCTACACCGAATTTAGCTACATGATTCTCCAGTCCTACGACTTCCTTCGTCTCCTCGAAGACCACAACTGCACCGTGCAAATCGGCGGAAGCGACCAGTGGGGAAACATCACAGCGGGCATCGACTTGATCCGTCGGTTTGGCCATGAGCAAGCGTACGGCATCACGTTGCCTCTGGTTGTGAAGGCGGACGGTACCAAGTTCGGAAAGACCGAAGATGGTACGATCTGGCTCGACCCCAAAAAGACCTCACCCTACGAGATGTACCAGTTCTGGCTCAACACCGCCGACGCGGATGTCAGCAAGTTCTTGCGCTACTTCACCTTCCTCTCGAAGGAAGAGATCGAAGCGTTGGACCGTTCGCTGGAAGAGGCCCCTGAAAAGCGAGAAGCCCAGCGCACCTTGGCCCAGGAAGTGACCTCGTTGGTCCACGGTGAAGGCGCTGTGGAAGAGGCTGAGACCATCACCAAGGCGTTCTTTACGAACAGTCTCCACACCTTGTCTCATTCCTTGATGAAGCAAGCGTTCCAGGGCGCACCCAAGACCATCCTGACCCAAGACGAAGAGTCGGTGGAGCTGTTGGACCTTTTGGTTCGTTCTGAGCTGGCTCCATCCAAAGGTCGAGCGCGACGGCTTGTCCAAGATGGTGCGGTCTCTGTCAACGGCGAAAAGGTTCGCGATGTTCAGGCTTTTCTTCAACGAGAAGATGCGCTGCACGGTGAGTTTCTTGTGATTAAGAAAGGCAAGAAAAACTACCACATTGCAGAGTGGCAAGCGAGCTAAGAGAGGTTGAAACAGGTAGGAGTCTGAGGGGGGATTCTTAGAACTTGCCGTGGAACATCAGTCCCATCTGGACGTTGCCGGTGGAGTCCGGCTGAATCATGGGGCTCCAAGCCAGCAGAGCAGGGTCATTTTTCCCTGTCCCTTTGATAATCGAGGCTATGCCCAAACCTAGAACTGTAAGGTTCAACGCAGCATTAAACACGTTGAAGGCGATCAGGTTGGGGATGGGATTGGGGCTGAGGTTGGTCGCTGTGTTGGAGAGGTCCAACAGCAACGCAACGACAGAGGCTGCCGTTCCTAGCACACCCCAAATGACACCTGCGATACCCCATCCCATGTAGACAGAGCGTTCGTATCTGTCGAACAAAATGGAGAGATTGCCGATCATCAGGACAAGGCCAACTGCAAAAGCGGGACCGCCCAGGTAGGTACTCCAAAACCAGGGTTCTCCAGCAACCAGTCCGTGTGTCATGGTGCCCAGGTTGGTGACGCCGAGAACTCCCTTGTTGCCCAGTGTTTGGTAATTGGAAGAAAACGGTGTGACCTCCAACGTGGAGAGTCGCTGGATCGGACCAGCGGAAGCACTCGCAGGTTGAAGTGCATAAGGGCTCTGTGCACTTGCGTTGTTAGGGGTTGCCCATAGAGCGAGTGCGAACAAACAAGCGAACACAGGGGCGGATACCATCCATCGGGTACGGTGCATTCTTCATATCTCCTCAAACAACATGGAGCGAGCGATTGACTCCTGGCATGTTGTCCCACAGGGCCTCAAATGTCAACTTTTGAATCGTTGGAACAAGCGATAGGTCCCAAGGAACGGAACGATGGCACGTTATAGAGTGTCTGGTTTTCGGTGGGTGGGCTTGTGGGAAACGCTGCTGGAAGGGGGGACCTGGAGAGGAGACACTTCAGGGTCTTCCGATTCGTTTTTCACCGTTTCTTCTACTGGGACCGTGAACCAGAAGATGGAGCCTGTGGGTTTTGCAGGGTCTAGGCCCACGGAGCCTCCCATCGACTCTGTCAGGTGCCGAACAATGGCTAGCCCCAATCCTGTACCGCCCATGTGACGTGAGCGTCCTTTGTCTACCCTGTAAAACCGCTCAAAGATGCGGGAGCGATGCTTGGCTGCAATGCCTGGGCCGTTGTCTTGGACTTCCACCCGGATGGTGTTGGGCTCCGAGCGAAATCCTCGTACGATGATCTTCCCTTGTTCGGGAGTGTATTTGATGGCGTTGTCGAGATAGTTGAGGAGAATGTGCTCCAACGCTCTCTCATCGCTCGCGGCTTCCAGGTCTCCGTTGAGTTCCACTTCGATCTCAATGTTCTTGTTCCGAAGCATCGCTTTGACCGTCTCAACAGCCGTTCGTATCGAACGAGATATCGAGACATTGGCCATGTTTAACTCGTACTCTCCTGCTTCAATCCTAGAGATGTCGAGGAGGTCGCTGATAAGGTTGGATAGTCGCTCTGCGTTTCGAGACAGCGCCTCCAGGAAGTCTTGGGCAAAGTCGGGATCTTCAAGGGCTCCGTCGAGCAGGGTCTCTGCGTTGGCCCGGATGATGCTGACAGGTGTCCGCAGCTCATGGGATACGTTCGCGACGAAGTCTCGCCGGATCGTCTCCAGGCGTCGCAGCTCTGTGATGTCGTGGAAGACCATCACGCCTCCACCGGCCGCGCTCAAAGGAGTCGCTCGGACCAACAAGGTGCGGGAGGGCTCATCAAGCTTGATCTCTGTGGTGGCTGAGTTGCCTTGCTCCACGTCCGCTACGAGCTGGCGCAATTCACTGGAACGGACCAGGGTAAAGATATCGCGTCCCACTTGCATGGTGTCGAGGTGCAGAACGCTGGCGGCCGAACGGTTGACGAGGACGATCTTTTGCTCGGCGTCGTAGGTGAGGACGGCGGCGTTCATGCTCTCCAACACGGCTTCAAACCGGTTTCGCTCCTCGGCAAGGCGGGTTACCGTGGTCTCAAGTTCGTTGGCCAGGCGGTCGAGAGAGCCTGCAAGCCCGGCGAGTTCATCACCCGGCTTGATTTGAATGAGGGGATGTTCCCCTTTCTGAGCCACGGCTCGTGTGCTGCGAACCAGGCTTCGTAGAGACCGGGCAATCAGGCTGGAAGCAAAAAAGCTCATAAAGATGGCAACGGCCAATCCCACCAGCCCTGCGAATAAGATCAGCAGCCGCAGCCGATGAACCACTCCCTCCACTTCTTTTAAGGGAAGAGCCGCTCGAATCACGCCCTGCTGTAAGCCGAGTTGATACGGCACCGCGACATACAACATCTTGGTCTTGAGTGTGTCGCTGTAGCGAGTGGAGGAGCCGAATGGCTTGGTTTGAGTCGCTTGAATCTCCGGACGCAGCCTGTGGTTGTCCAACGTTCTGATCTTGTCGGGCTTCAACCATGAGTCACCCAGGACCCGTCCATCCTTGCGAATGACAGTAAGGCGTGCCTTGCTTGTTGCGCTCAACTGGTCCAAAGCCCGATCCACCGATTGAATGGAGGTTCCTGGCCGGGTCTTCTCCAGGAAGAGTCGGACGGTTTTGACCTGCTGCAAGAGATCTTGCTCCAGGCGCTCGGCGAACCACATGCGAAGGCGCCTCTCCAGGTACAGGCCGCTGATCGAACCGACAACCAGCATCAACCCGACAGAGACGAGGAAGAGTTTGCCTCGAAAGCCGAGCCTCATTCTTCAACCTCGTCCGGCTTTTCTTTCCAGCGGTACCCTACGCCACGCAGCGTTTCGATGTAGCTTCCTGCGGTCTTGAGCTTTTCGCGAAGCCTCTTCACGTGTGTGTCGACGGTTCTTGTCGTGACATCGGCCTTGATCCCCCACACATCGTTGAGCAGGGCCTCGCGAGTTTGGACTCGGCCTTTGCGGGTGAGGAAGGTTCGCAGCAAGCGAAACTCCAAAGCCGTCAACCGAATCTCTTCGTCGTTGAGGGTGACTCTGTGACCTGGAAGATCAAGCGTCAGCTCGTTAAACTGGAGAAGGTCGGGTGCTTCTTCTTGCACCTGATCGTTGTCGGTGCGGCGCAAGATGGCTCGGATTCGAAGCATCAACTCTCGCACGCTGAAGGGCTTGACGACATAGTCATCGGCGCCGACTTCAAAGCCGACAACCCGATCAATCTCTTCACCTTTTGCTGTGAGAATGATGATCGGGATGCCCCGAGTGTTTGGACCCATTCGGAGCTGTCGGCAGATCTCAATCCCCGACATATCGGGGAGCATCAAATCGAGCAGAACGAGTGAAGGAAGCGGTTCTTGATTCGCCAACTCAAGTGCTTCTGCTCCTGTTAAAGCACAACGAGTTTCAAAGCCATCTCTACGGATGTTGTAGTCCAGGGTTTTCGCCAAGTCTTGTTCATCTTCCACAATCAGAATCAGACCGGACATTCTCACCATCCCTTTGTTTGGATTGGATCTTTTGGGAGAGGAAGCCCCAGGCCCCTAGAGGTCTCCCACAACTGTCGCGCACCATAAACGCTTACGAATGGACTGTCAATGTTGCCTGTTGTGATCCGGTAAGTTGCTGTTCTATATCAACTTTGTTGGTCTCTTTCGGGGTTTTCTCCAGGATCGTTCCTGAGTATCTATCGCTTTCTCGTTTCCTCCCGTCGCCTGGGAAGAATCTACACCGCACCGGTACTTTCGTTATGTCGCGTTCCCTTCTGTTCACAAGGAGGTCGCGGCATTGTGACAATTCTGTCACATTGTTGTCGATGCATCTTTCAGACTTCGTGGTAGAAGGCAGACCGTTGGGTTTTGTTTTTGGATGACTCTTGGGATGCAAGTTGTGAGAATCGTTCTAAACCCTATGCATGGTTCTTGGTCGCGCCCTTTGCCTGTCTTCGGGCTTGAGAGGCAGGCTCGTCTTGACAGGTTGAGAGGCCATTGATAGCCTTTTTTCCTGTGGATTGTAATCGCGATTGGATGGGAGATTCAGACTGTGGATTCGCAGTTGTACGAACAACAGTTGCAACAAGAAGGCCTTCCTTTTGGTCGGTATCGGCTGGTTGCGAAGCTGGCTGTGGGTGGAATGGCCGAGCTCTTTTTGGCGCGACAAAAAGGGGTAGGGGGCTTTAGCAAAACGGTTGTGATCAAATGTGTCTTGCCCTATCTCGCACAGGATCAAGACTTTATCGCCATGTTTTTGAGCGAAGCGCGACTGGCCGCTCACCTTAACCATCCCAACGTTGTCCAGATCTTTGATATCGGCTCCATCGACGGCATTTATTACATGGCGATGGAGTACATTCCCGGTCAAAATCTTCGGGAAATCACTCGAAAAATGTACCGTGAGTTGGGGGATGACAATCCGCCACCCTACAACCAGCTCGCTGCGATCTTTGCCCAGGCTGCTGCAGGGTTGGAGTATGTCCACAACGCCAAGGACGACAACAACCTGCCGTTGCACTTGGTTCACCGTGACATTAGCCCCAACAACATTATCGTTTCGTACGATGGACAAGTTAAGATTGTAGACTTTGGTGTGGCCAAGGCTCGAAACCAGGAGCGCCAAACGGAAGTTGGGGTCTTAAAAGGTCGCCTGAGCTACATGTCGCCTGAGCAGGTTTCAGGGTGGGATCTGGACGGTCGCTCTGATATCTACTCCCTGGGCATTGTTCTGTATGAATTGACAACCAACCGCCGTCTATTCCGGCGAAAGAGTGAACCTGAGACCATCCAGGCTCTGTTGCACGGGCCGGTTCCTTCACCTACGCATTTCTATCCCGACTATCCCCCTGAGTTGGAAGCTATCTTGATGAAGATGCTGGAGCGGTCGCCGGATGCGCGCTACCAGTCAGCGGCAGAAGTTCAGCAGGACCTTTTGCAATTCTTGGCCTCCCAACAAACCTTTATGGGACCTCAAGATATCTCTGTGATGCTGAACGAGTTGTTCGCCGAAGAGAAAGACAAAGCGGAGAGCGGCACATTTGAACAGCCCATCAGCACCCAAGACCTGATCAATCTCTCTCGCGGTAGCTACCGGGTGATTCAAGATGCCTCGTTGCCTCATGCGTATTCGGGGCACATCTCCCTGCCGCCTGGGTATGTGGCTGCCACTCCCACTCATGCATGGCCTGCAGGGACAGGTGCCTTTCATCCAGGCTCTCCCTCTCCTCCTGGGCCGATACCGCTGCCTCCCAACGCTTCTGTTGTCACTGGACCGCAGCAACCGGCGATTACGGCTCCTTACGCCCCTCCTCAGGGACATCCCGGCCCGTCTCCGTTTTATGCGGAAGACGAACCCACTGTGGCAGGCTCTCTGCCCCCTGAGGTCGCAGCGTCTGTTCCGCCGCCTTTGCCGGGTGTTTCTCCCAACATCTCTGTTCCTGCTGTGGCTGAGCCGGAAGACCCATCTGTCCAGGAACAGCCCGCCGAACCCTCCGCTCCTTCTGTTCCACCACCTGTGTCTGTGGTGACAGAGTACGCATCGTTGGACGCTGACGAGCCAGTCGGTTCCAATGGCAAAGGCTGGGTCTGGTTGTTGGTTGTTCTTGTGCTTATTGGAGGATTGGGTGGCGCGTTGGCCATGGGATGGATTCAGGTCAAAGTTGGGACCACCCCACCTGCGTCAAACAGCTCCGCCGAAAAGCAATCCAACGCCAACCACACAACTGAGCAAGCGGGCTCCCTTGGGAAGTCAAAGCTTGCTGTTGCGAATCCTCGCGTTGTACCCTCTCGGGAAGTGAATGACCCCAACCCTCCCAAACAACGCGGTGTGGACGAGCGGGTTGTGCCTGCTGTGAGAAGGGTGGAGCCTCCAGTGGAACGTCGTACGGTGGTTGCACGCAAAGTCCCTCCTCGTTTGCGTGCGAAGCGTGTGGTTCTACGGAAACGACGGAGGCGTCGGGCGCTTCGACGAAAGAAGGTTGCTCGAAAAAATCGTCGAATCCATAGGGTCAAAGGCAAGGTCATTCCTTTTGCAAAGGCGCGCTTGAGCCGCCGGACGAAGGTCGCTGTATTTCGCCGGGGGGACAACGGTCGCGAGTTTTCCAACGCCCTGCCTCGTTTGTGCCGAAAGATTGAAAGAGAGACGGCAAGATTGTTGGGCGGTCAGTATCGGATTCGTGGTATAACCAAACCCTGGCAAGCTTATGTGAAGAAACGATTTGGTCGAGGACGGCGTTACAAGTATGTGTTTTATCCACGTGCTGCTGCGTTTGTGATTTACTCGCAGTCGTTGAAGGGTAAGAGCTTCCATCACATTGCAAAACTGTTGGTGCGGTACCAACGAAACTATGGCTTTCGTCGATACTCCAACCTCTAGAATTCCGGTCGGTGTGACGAGCGAGGTAAGTGAATGCAAATCCCTGGATGGATCGTTGACCAGGACACGTTGGGTCATCGTGGTGGCACGTTGCAAGGGGCAACGATGTTTGTGGACATCTCCGGTTTTACCGCACTGACCGGGAAATTGATGTCTCACGGCAAAGAAGGGGCCGAGATCCTCGCAGGGACCTTGCGATTCTATTTTGACCCGTTGGTCGAATCCGTGTCGCAGGCCGGTGGCTTGATCGCAGGCTTTGCAGGTGACGCTTTCACCGCTGTTTTTCCCGAGCAGGATGACCTGGATGTGGCGGAGTATACGCTGCAAGCGGCTCTTTCGATGCAAGAGTTCTTTCGGCAACACGCTGTTTATCGGAACGCGTTTGGAGAGTTCCCCTTCGCCCTCAAAATTGGTTTGTCGTGGGGGAGCGTCGAGTGGGGCGTGATTGAGACGTCGGAACATATGGCCACCTACTTCTTCCGCGGGCCGGGTGTGGATGACTGCGCTCGGGCCGAACACTTCGCGGACAAAGGGATGATTGTGGCGGACTCTTCGTTCCTTCACCATGTCCCTCTCGCAGTCGTCGATGTGGTGGACGACGGTATGTTTCTGTGCAAAGGAACACAAAGCCCTCCCTTGCGACCTTTGCCGTTTCCGTCCTTTCAGGGCGACCAAGGCCGCTTCTTGCACCCAGGCATTTCATCCTTCCCTTCAATGGGGGAGTTTCGCCGCGTTGTCGCTGTGTTTTTCTCCTTTGAGAACGTCGAAGACCTGGAGGCTTTGGCCCAGCAAGTCCAGTCTGGACTCGATATGTACGGAGGTCTCCTCACACGCTTCGACTTTGGTGACAAAGGCTGCAACGCGCTGATCTTTTTTGGGGTACCTGTCGGATACGAGAACGAAACAGACCGAGCCCTCGATTTTGTCTTGTCCTTTGCGCAAACGTGCCCCGAGTCTCTTTTGTGGCGTGCTGGTATCACTCGTGATGTGACATACGCCGGATTTAACGGGGGAACGCGCCGCAACGAGTTTACCTGTCTGGGGCGCGCTGTGAATCTCGCTGCGCGTTTGATGATGAAAGCCGGTTGGGGCGAGATTTGGTGTGACCCCAACATCGTGGAGCGCGCCGAAGCTCGCTACAAGATGGAGCACGTGGGAGCGTTTCCGCTGAAAGGCTTCACCCACGATGTCGACATCTACAAGCTGTTGCACAAGCGGGTCGTTTTGGAAGAACAGTTTGCAGCCCAAGCGATGGTCGGCCGGGAAACTGAGGTTCTCCAACTTCACGAATGCATAGCCACGGCCATCCAGGGTTCGTTTTCAGGGTTTTGTTACGTCGACGGTGAGCCTGGGATGGGAAAAAGCTATCTTGTGGATAGCTATCGACGGGAGTTATCTGCGGCCCAGCCTGAAGGTTCTTTCCTTTGGGTGTATGCTCCCTGTGACCAAACGTTGTTGCACTCACTGCATCCGCTCTCGTACGCTCTCCGCACCTACTTTCACCAGTCGCCGACGCAGTCCAAAGAAGAGAACTGGAACGCATTTGGGAAAGCCTATCGCTTGCTCCTCAAGCGACTTCCTCTGGGAGCGTACAAGCTTCAACAAGAGCTTGTTCGTGTGGAGTCGTTCCTCGCGGCGTTGGTCGGGTTGCGAAAGGAAGGTTCTCTGTACGAACAGCTCGACCCAAAGCTGCGTTTTGAAAACACGCTCTCTGCGATTTGTTCTTGGGTGGAAGCGGAGAGTCTGAACCATCCGGTGGTTCTCCAGATTGAAGACGGTCAATGGCTCGATGACGACTCGCAAAAAGCCCTCCTGCGTATCGCAAGCATGGAGTCCAACCCTTCACTCGCTGTCGTGCTGACTTGTCGATACCTGGATGATGGTTCACCGTTTCGCTTGCCTGTTGATGCGTCTGTATCGCAAACCGTTATCAATCTCAATCAATTGACGGAGCGTGGTCTGCGGCAGCTGGTGGAGAATCAATTGGGTGGAACAGCAGACCCTGCCTTGTTGGCGTTGGTCGCTGACAAATCGCGAGGGAACCCATTCTTTGCTGAGCAAATCGTTCGGTACCTTCAAGAGAACCAGGGGCTTGAACAAGGCGAACACGGCCTGACCCCTGTCACAACGGGTGTGATTCTTCCCGATGAAGTCAACGCTGTTCTGGTTGCCCGGTTGGACCGTCTCGCCAATGAAATCAAGCAAATTGTTCAGGTTGCGTCGGTTTTGGGGCAACAGTTTGATGTTCAGATCCTCTCCCATACCATCACGCGTTTGAACGAGGAAGAACTCCGAGCCAGCCAGGATTCACTGGAGCAGGTCAATGATCTGTCTTTGGAAGACTTCTCTCCGCCCATCTCAGCAGGTGTTGACACCTCCGTCGATTTTGTCCCTCAGTCGTTGGAGCGAGGGATTAAATTGGCGGAAGAGGAGCAAATTTGGGCCATCGCCGATGAGCTTCATTACCTGTTTCGTCATGCTCTTCTACGTGACGCGGCCTACGATATGCAAGCCCGCGCTCGTCTCCGTCAGCTGCATCGATTTGCCGGTTTCTCCTTCGAGACGGCGTACTCCGATGAGCTGGAACCCTACCTCGGTGAAGTGGCGTATCACTTTGACAAAGCAGAGCAGCGAGACGAGGCTATCTTCTACCTGGAAAAAGCAGGTGACCTCGCTCGCCAGAATTACCACAACAGCGAGGCGATGGCTTACTACAAGAGGCTCCTTGAGTTGGAGCCCGACAATCCTGAACAAATCGGGAGAGTCAGCCTGTCGTTGGCGAAGGTTCTGCAGCTCTTAACTCGCTTGGACGAAGGTCTTGAGTTCTGTCGGATGGCGGAAGCTGCTGTGGAAAAACCTTCTCCAGAGATTCGCTACCAACAAGCCATTCTTTTGATGATGCAAGGTCGCTTGAAGGAAGCCCAAGATATCGCAGCCCAGGCTCTCGAAATGGCTCGCGGGCTGGGTGACGTTCATTGGGAGGCGACTTCCTTGATTGGGTTGGGCGGTTTGCTTTTGTACAGCGGTGATATCGACACCGCCTGGAAGAACTTTGAAACCAGCCTGACGTTGTCACAGTCAATCGGAAAGCCAGAGTTGGAAGCGAAGGCTCTCAACAACATGGCAGGAGTGGCTTCCAAACGGGGGGACCGCAAGCTCGCTCTGGATCTGCTCAAGCGAAGCCTCGTTCTCAAACAGCAATGCACTGATCGATGGGGTGAAGTGATCACGTTGGGCAATCTGGGTGAGTTGCATTTGGACCTCAACGAGCCAGAAATTGCTTTGGAATACCTTCAGGATGCCCAACGCAAATGCGAGGAACTGGGTAGCAAGCACCCTCCCTTCCTGCTGCATTGCTCAGAGGCGCTTCGCCGTCTGGGCCACATCGATGACGCCTGGGAAACGATTCAGGAAGGTCAACAACGCGCTGCCAACTTTAAAAATCCCAAGTACATTTCTCTAGGGGCCTTGTTCGCAGGGCATATTTTGCGAGACAAACTACAACTTGACGAGGCAAGGGGACAATACCAACTTGCCAAACAATGGGCTGAAAAACGAAAGCTTCAAAGCTTTCTTAAGGAAGCAGAGCAAGCCCTTCACGCTCTGGAACACAACCAACCCATTTCCATCTCATTTCCAAAGTAGTATACCCACACTACTTGAACATTGTCATTGCGATTGAATCTTTTGGGCGTCTCTTCGTCCAAGCGAGTAGTCCAAATTTTACGTTGAATTTTGTTCGTTGGAAGGAGCATACCATGACAAAGTGGATGAGACAGGTTTCTGTTGGACTGGGCGTCGCTGCGCTGGTCTTTGCGTTTGTTGGAAGTGCGTTAGCAAGTTCCAAGCTGCCAACTGTGTGTGTGCAGGCCCAAAATGCTTACAAGAAGTCGAGCTCGTATGTCAGAACGACCATTCGCTCGCACAAGACGTTCCGAAATGCCTGGAAGCTTGCGTTTAACCATCGCAAGGTCTCCAAGAAGATGTACACACGTTCTTCCAAGCAGTTCACCTCATCCAAGTCTTCGTACTCTTCCTTGAAGAGCTACCTCGCGAGCAAGGGCTTCAATGTGTCGAGGACCAACTCTTTGAAGAAGCTGCTTTCCAACATGGGATACAAGATCTCTGGGAAGAACTGGCTCAAGAACAAGCTCAAGGTCACTTCCAAGTTCAAAGGTGTGAACCCATCGTTCAAAACGAAGCCAAACAAAAAGGTCAATCTGCCCTTTAGCGCTAGCCGAGTGAAGTCGACCACTCGAACCCTGACGCGGACCAAAGTCTCCCTGAAAGTCACCTTGAAGTCTTTGTTGCTCACCATCAAGCGGTTGAAAGCAGCCAAGGCAGCAGGTCTTAAGGCGAAAGCGCAAAGCAAAACCGCACGAAGCCTGCTGGCCAACACCAAGAGCCTTGTGCGACGCTGCAACTCTATCTTGAAGTCCACCAAGTATCGCAACTTGCGTCGCAAGAAGTACCGTGTGGAGCGCTCTCTTCCCCGCGGCCGCGGTTACTGCGGTGGCGACGACAAAGTGAGTTGGAGCGAAGGCTTTTACTACTGTGCGCCCTGCGATCCCATGCGCTCTTCGTGCAACGGCACCTGCCAGTACATGAGCTTTGGTATGATGGAGCAAAATACCAGCAACCAAGACTCCCAACTGACAGCTGCAGAAGGCTCCTCGGACCCCAACGGTAACATCATGTTTGAGATCGACATGAAGACCACGGAGACCACCAACGAAGCCAACTCCACACAAAGCAGCACCAAGCAAACCGACGATGCACTCGGCGCTCTCGGATTCTAAGAACCAACCCCCCCCCGTCCTTCCTTCTCTTTCTTCCCTTTTCTTTCTTACTGAAGCAAAAACTTACGTTGCCCAGCACTTGCGACTTTTCCTGCCGGGAGGTTGTTTAGCTAGGCAGAGGGCGGAAGTCCAGATCCACATTGAGCGTGGCGAGGGCTTTGCACCATTCCTTGTCTTCGGAGCTGTCTGACAGCTTTTTCTGCTCGTAGATGGGAAGAAGCTTGGTTCTCATCCGATAGAAAATGTTTTGGACTCTGTAGAGGTCAACGGAGAAGGGTAGCGATTGCACCCAATGTACTGAGGCTTGAAGCTTCTTGAGCGGCGCTAGCTGCAAGGCGTCTTCCAGCCAATCTTGGGTGTAGCTCTCTACTCCCTGTTGCAAGCCTAAAATCACCTGAGGGCGATCCAGGTCAAGGTTGAGCAGCTGGGCTTCCTGCAGCAAGACTTGCAAATGTTTCAAGTCGAAGGCGCTGGAGTCGAGGGCTGCCTGGATTTGTGTTCCCAAAACCCAGTCGACTGTGTTTTTCAGGGAAGGGGGAAGATCCAGTTGAAGTCCAATCAAGTAGCGGATGAGTGAGTCGTTGCGGTGGTAGAGTTGCTGCGAGAGCGAATCAACCTCATGCATCGCGTCCTCCACTATGCGGGAGATAATCACGCGCTGTTGGTCGTGGAAAAGCGAGGACAGGTCAAACGAAGGTTCCTTAAAGTATTGGTTGAGGAGTCGGTACACGCTGGTGATATCGGCTCGAAGGAAGGCCTCTTTGAAGTCTTCCACCATACGTTCTGCTGTGGGCCGATCCATGGTCTCGTCCACTGCACCGACGATGTTGTATTTCCCAAAGAACAAGACCGCGATGGAAAAGACGCGCTTCTTTTGCGTGATGGTGGAGCGAACCTCAATGCGTCCTACCGACATCCTGTCTTGTCCCACACGCCATTGCTGCAGCTTCTCGGAGTTGTAGCTGTACACGGGCAAGTGGCGGGAGCTGGGAGGATCTTCAAACAAGCAAAGTACAGCGTAGTGTTTGGCTGCTTTGGAGAGGTCAACCTTGCCAGGACCAACCCACTTCTCGTAGATGTGGCGTCCGTTCTTGTGCTCTGGCAGGTTGCTGGGAGCGGCCTCCAAGCGACGGAGGAATTCCTCTTCCAACGACTCGCCTGCCAGCACCTCCATTAGCTGAAGTGCCCGCGCGGCGTACTTGATGACTTGCACTGTTTCAATGCCTGAGAGTTCATCAAAGAACCATGCACAGCTCGTGTACATAAGCTGCATGTGGCGCTGCATCTCCAGGGATTGGAGCGCGAGCACTTGCTCCTCTTCGTTCAGAGACCGGGCTTGGTGACGCTCCAAAAACTCCCGTGTTTTGGCTTCGGTTCTATGGAGAATTAGCTCCACATATTCGTTGCGGGCTTGCCATGGATCCTTGAGCAGTTCGCGGGCTTTCGTGTCGAACGCATGGTCGCCTTTGTCACGAAGCCAATCGAGTGAGTCACGCAGGGGCTTGCGCCAATGTTGGCTCCATCCGGGGTGTCCGCCGCTGTTGCAGCTGCAGTTTTCTTTCCAACGTCCGACACCGTGGGCACAACTCCAAGACGTGTTGTCGTGGATACGAACTTCCCACTCTGGAGGGTTCTTCTCTAAAAACTCCCCGTAGTTGGTGAGTTGTGCGAGGCCTTCACGCTCCACATAGTTGAGCGCGTACGCGAGAGCCATGTCGCCGTGGGCGTGGTGATGACCGTACGTTTCCCCGTCTGTGGCGATGTGAGCAAGCTGCGCGTTGTTGTGACCGCCATGGTAGATGTCGAGCATCCGGTTGGCTAGTCGTTCGCCGCTGGTGAGCAAGCGTTCAAACGCAACAGCACGAGAGACAGGGCCGTTGTAGAAAAACAGATCGATGGTTCGGCCGGAAGGAAGATACGCCCGGTACGGTCGGGTGGTGTCGATGGTGTGAGCTTCGACGTTTTTCCAGTCGCCACCCTGACGAGACCGAACCTGGGCAGCCTGGTGGGGGGCGAGAATCGTGAAACGAATGTCGTGAGCGGCGAGAGCTTCGAGAGATGCTACATCCACGGCGGTTTCGGCCAGCCACATTCCCTCAGGTTGACGGCCAAACCGCGACACAAAGTCTCGAATGCCCCAGTAGACTTGGGTGTCTTTGTCACGAGCGTTGGCCAACGGCATGATCACATGATTGTACACCTGGGCCAGGGCCGAACCATGACCGCTGAAGTGCTTCATGCTCTCTTTGTCAGCTTCAAGAATGGCCTGGTAGACCTCAGGTTGCTGGTCTTCGAGCCACTCCAAGAGGGTGGCCCCAAAGTTAAAGCTGATCCGACTGTAGTTGTTGACGATCTGGTCAATTTTGCCCTTGCCATCGAGGATTCGGGACACGGCGTTGGGAGCGTAACACTCCGACGTGATGCGTGCGTTCCAGTCGTGATAAGGGTGTGCAGAGTCTTGACGTTCGACCACCTCCAACCAGGGATTCTCGCGTGGGGGTTGGTAGAAGTGACCGTGGATGCAGAGGTATCGATTCATAGATTACAGCTTTTCGGGGCTAAAGAAGAGAACACCAAAGGGAGGCAGCGTGATCTCAAGCGACTGCTCCCAGCCATGAGAGGCTACGGGTTCGGTTTCCACTCCACCCAAGTTGCCTTCTCCACTTCCACCGTACATTTGTGCATCGCTGTTGGCAAGCTCATGCCAGAATCCTGCTGTCGGGACACCCACGCGGTACTTGTAGCGAGGGACGGGCGTGAAGTTGGCGTACACAATCACCGGGGCGTCTTGGTTGGAGGACGTCCTCATCCAGCCGAAGATGCTGTTATCAGCGTCATCCACGGTAACCCATTGGAATCCTGTGGGAGTGCAGTCACGGGTGTGCAAGGAGCCTTGTTTCCGGTACAGCCGGTTGAGGTCTCTGACCCAGTTTTTTAAGCCTTGGTGGGGCTCGTAGTCGAGGAGGTGCCAGTCGATGGAGGAGTCGTGATCCCACTCTCGGCCCATGCCAAACTCCTGACCCATAAACAACATCTTCTTTCCGGGCATGCCGTACATGTAGCCGTACAACAAACGGAGTTGGGCAAGCTTTTGCCAGTGATCTCCCGGCATCTTGTTGAGCAGAGAGCCTTTGCCGTGAACCACCTCATCGTGAGAGAGCGCCAACACGAAGTTTTCGTGGAAGGCGTACAGCATACGGAAGGTCAGCTCGTTGTGGTGATACTTCCGGTGAATGGGGTCACGTCCCAGGTATTGGAGCGTATCATGCATCCAGCCCATGTCCCATTTCAGGCCAAAGCCAAGACCGTCTTCGTAGAGAGGACGGGACACTTTGGGCCACGACGTTGACTCTTCTGCAAAGGTCTGAACATCTGGGAATCTTCGGTAGACCGTCGCGTTCAGACGGCGTAGGAACTCCACAGCTTCCAGGTTCTCACGACCTCCGTAGATGTTGGGGAGCCACTCGCCGTCTTTGCGGGAGTAGTCGAGGTAAAGCATTGACGCTACACCATCGACGCGCAGTCCATCCACGTGGAAGTGCTCCAGCCAAAACAGTGCGCTGCTCATCAAGAAGCTTTGGACGGGTCCGTAGCCGTAGTCAAAGATGTTGCTGGTCCAGTCTGGGTGGTAGCCTTTCCGGGAGTCTTCGTACTCGTAGGTTGCGGTGCCATCGTAGTACGCGAGCCCGTAATCATCGCGGGGGAAGTGGGAAGGAACCCAGTCCAGGATCACACCAATGCCGCGCTGGTGAAGCAAGTCGATGAGGTACATCAGGTCTTGTGGGGTTCCGTAGCGACGGCTGGGAGCAAAGTAACCTGTGCACTGGTAACCCCATGAACCGTAGAAGGGGTGCTCCATCACAGGCATCAGCTCGACGTGGGTGAAGCCCATCTCTTCGACGTAATCGGCGAGTCGAGGAGCCAGATCACGGAAGCTCAGCACGCGGTTGGGCTGGTTGGGGTCTCGCATCCAAGAGCCAAGGTGTACCTCGTAGATGGAAATGGGGGATTGCAGCGTTGCGGTGCCGCTGCGTTTTTCCATCCACTTGGAGTCGTTCCAGGCGTAGTCCAGGTCACACACGACAGAGGCTGTGCGTGGGGGCTCTTCGTGGGAAAAGCCCATGGGGTCGAACTTGTGCTTGTCGCCCATGCCCCAGGGAGCCACGATGTTGAACTTGTAAAGTTCTCCGGCTTCCAGGTGGGGAACAAAGGTCTCCCATACGCCTTGGCCCACCGACTGCATGGGATTGGCCGAGTCGCGCCACTGGTTAAAGTCACCGACCACGCTGACATGAAGGGCCCGAGGTGCCCACACGCGGAATCGTACGCCGGGCTTGTCGTCTTCGACTTCAAGGTGCGCGCCCAGCTTCTCGTAAAGTCGGTCGTGAGTTCCTTCGCCAAAGTAGTACCGGTCTTGCTCGCCCCAGGTTGACGTTGGAAGGTGGGCTTCCGACGTGGTTTCTTTGGGATGGGGCTCTTGCTCCGGTTGCGACAACGCTTCCGCGACAGGCTCTTTTCGCAGTCGGTCGATGTGACGTAGAAAGTCATTCAACGATGAGTCTGACATGATCTCTTCCAGACTGCGTTGGGTTCGGCCTCGCCAGTTGGGGTTTTGGTCGTCGTTGGTTCCAGGCACGTTTTGGGAGCGTGTTTCGTGCCATAGGTCTTCCAAGTTCAAGAGGAGAAGGCGCGATTCGCTCGCAGCCAGGCGGCTGATGCTTGCCTCCAAAACCTGTTGCAAGGTCTCGGCGGTCGCTGGGTAAGCCTCTTCCACATCCTTGGAAAGCCACCCTTGCTCCTTGAGGTGCTGAATGCTGTACTTGCAGGTGCTCTTGCGGTCGCGATGCTCTCGCTCGACTTGTTGGCTGTCGAGGAACCCAAGCCTGAGCCTGTCTTCAATGTCAGAGCCTGTCCAAAATGCCGCCATCATCGGCATATCGTGGGTGTTCAAGGACGCTACCGCTGGGAGTGGAGGGGTCGCGCTGTTGGCAAACGGCTGGACATGCATCCGTTGAATGCGATGTTGTTGCATTCGCTTTCGTACTATCGGCTGGACCGTTCCCAGATCTTCGCCAATGAGTACGGTCTGGTTGCGATGCGACTCCAACGAGAGAATGGCGTAAAAGTGCTCGAAGTTGTAGCGGACGTAAACACCCTCTGTGGCTTTCATTCCGTTGGGGATCCAGTACAGCCGGTGGAGGCCCATGACGTGGTCGATGCGCAACACTCCTGCGTACTTCATGTGGTTGCGGATGCACTCGATAAAGTACTCGTATTGGCTTTCTAGCAACCGCTCGGGGTGCAAGGGCGGAAAGCCCCAGTTTTGGCCCCCGCGGAACAGCGGGTCGGGCGGGGCTCCTGTGGCGACTTGCTTCGCGAAGATGTCGCCGTAGCGCCAGGTGTCGTAACCGTTGGGGTGGGTGCCCAAGGCCAGATCCAGGTACACGCCCAGTCCTTTTTCCCGGGAGTGTTGGGAGAGATGCTCCAACTGTTGGTTGAGGTTCCACTGCACGTAAAGGTGGTAGAGTTTGTTGGCCTCGTTGTAGGAGTTTTTGCGCAGCGTTCCCGTCTTCATTGACGTGGGCCAGTCATGCCAGGGGGCTTGACGTTTCTCTGTTGCAGCCCGAAACGCAGCGTACCGTGCGGTTTCTTTGTCGGACTTTGCAAACGCTTTGAACGCTTTGGCGCGAGCGGACTTGGATTTCTGGAGGTGAGCCAGCATGGCCTCTAAAACCTGACGCTTGACCGCCATCTCACTGCGATAGTCCAGCCATTCTTCGGACGATTCGGTCTTGTCCAACTGTTCGGCTAGTTTTCTTGCTTCTTTGCAGGTCTCCCACTCTGGGATAGCGTCGAGATCCAGGAACAGCTCGTTCCAATACAGACGAGTGACAGGAGAGTAGGGGCTGGGTGAGTAGAACTCATCCAGGAACGACGCGAGCAAGGGGAGAGTGCCGACCACCTCGCCTCCGTGGTCGGCCACCCACGTGGTCAGAGTTTCCAAGTCCCCCAAGTCGCCAACACCAGGGCTCTCCTCACTCCGAAGCGAATAGAGCGGGGCGAAGACACCCCAGCGACGCTCGTCACCCAGGCCGGATTGTGACTGCCCCTCTTCCGAAGGATAGTACGAAAGCGTCGGGGCAATGGCGAGCTTGGACCGGTATCGGCGTCCTCCCAGGTGGAGCAAAAACTCCGCGTAGCCCAGAGGCAAGGCTTCCTTGATTTGGATCTTGCGAGCAATGTACGACTTACCATCCCAGTTGGCTGTGGTCACCATGGATAGCTCGTTGCACGTACCTTTGCCCTTGAAAACCTTGCCGTTGTCGCAATGGATTTCCCAGCGAAAGGCCCTGTAGTCGTAGGCTTCGGGCAGGTGAAGAATGATGTCACCCACACCATCCCAAAGCACAGAGAAGGGCTGGAGCAGCTGGCTCCAGACTTGCTTGAGCCGCTCTTGCATGACAGCATAAGCATCATCGGGATGGTTCAGAGGCACATCAAGGGCGCGAAGGATGCCTAAAATAGCCTCCTCCGACGCGGTTTGCTGGGTGCCGTCGCAGTCTGTATAAGTCAGCTCGACGCCACAAAGTTCTGCGAGTTCCAACAGGGGATTCTGCTTGCGTTTGGTCTTGGGTTCCACAGCTTTTTCTCGCCTCTAGCACAATGTCCATTCAGGGGGGGATTTTGCTAGCGGCCTTATGCCAGGATTCCGAACCTTCGTCAAGGCAACTTCCACGTATCTCTGCACCCAAAAACAGAAAGGGGATGCAATGAAATGGAACTCTACGCCGTCATCCTGACGATGACTGACTTACAAGCAAAGGAGACTTCCATGAATTGGAGGCGCATTCGAGTTACGGTATTGTTGATGGTCTTGGGCTTGGTGACATTCAAGTGGCTGGCTCCCGATACTGCAAGCTCTTGGGGCTTGAGTTGCTCTTGGGCGAAGGGGAGGCGACGTACGGTTCGTTCGGTCCTGCGTACGTTTGGACCCAAAGCAGACAAGAGGCTCCGCCCCTACTTCAAGAAGGCTGGCGTTGCCTACCCTCCGTTTCGCGTGATGTTGTTGGGTCTCAAGGAAGAAAAACAACTCGAACTGTGGGCTCGCAGCCGCAGAGGCAAGTATACGTTTGTTCGTTCCTTTCCCATTCATGCCGCGAGCGGGGTGGCTGGCCCCAAGCTTCGAGAAGGCGACGGGCAGGTTCCCGAAGGATTTTACAAGCTAATCTGGCTCCATCCCAACAGCAGCTTTCATCTCTCCATCAAGCTCAATTATCCCAGCCCGTTTGATTGGCGTCATGCCCGTCGTGAAGGTCGGAAAGAGCCTGGAAGTAACATCTTTATCCATGGAAGCAACGTCTCAATCGGATGCCTCGCGATGGGAGACCCTGCGATCGAAGAGCTGTTTGTGTTGTTGGCGAGGGTTGGGTTGCGCCGAAGCCGAATCATGATCGCGCCTTGGGATCCTCGTCGTAAGGCTCTCAAAGCTCCCTCCGGTTCGCCCAAGTGGGTTCCTGGTCTCTACCGACGACTCTCCCGACAGTTTGCAAAGTTCCGACGACGGAAGTAAGCAACCCCCTTTCTCTTTGTTTTTCACGTAACGATCCAGCCGTTGTGGCATACTCACTCGCAAGACGATGTGTTCAATGTTGTGAGTTGTCCCTACGGAGGTTGGAATGGCAGAGATTGTGGATGGAGAAACAGAAAAGGTTGAAGAGAAGGATGCCTCAGCAGAAGAGCAGCCAGAGACTCCAAGAACCTGGCCGCAGCGTATTGGGTCTTGGACCTGGCAACTGGCGGTTGTTTTCGCGATTTACATCGGGATGACTTCGTTTATGACCCGCTCTCTTCTCGCTGTGGGAAAGCCTGCTCCAGCCTGGACTCTTGTCGATATGAAGGGGAAGCAACACTCGCTCCAACAATACAAAGGACGCCGTGTTGTCTTGTATTTCTGGGCGACCTGGTGTGGCGTCTGCAAAGCCAACATTCCCATGCTCAAGGTTCTGGCTTCTTCCTACAAGAACAACCCTGTCTTGTTGTCTGTGGTGCAAGACGGTCACAACGTTCGTGAAATACGGAAGATTCTTAAGGCGAAGGGTATCAACTATCCAATTCTTCGTGGGACAGGCTCGATGGTGAAGAGCTACAAGGTCTCGCAATTCCCCACAACGTACTTCATCGACAAGAAGGGGCGAATCTCCTCCAAAGATACAGGATACATCACTCCGATTGGGTTTTGGTGGAGAGGACTTGTGAGCACCGTGAAGGGCTGGTGGAGTGATTAACGTTGGAGCAGCGGCTGCTTGGGAGAGGTCGTCTCTTCGGCGAGGAGGGTCGGGCGCTTCCAGGTGACACGCAGGGTTCCGCTCATTTGTCCAGGAAGGAAGTACGATGTGGAGGACGCTGCGATTTGCAGCGGTCCATGAATATTCAATCCTGCGGTCACTGGGAGGCTGTGGAAGCCAAGCATTGTTGGGTTTTCAAACTCTTTGACATCCAACCACAAGAAGGTCCGTGCGAGTTGAAGCAACAGCCGGTGGCCACGTCGGTAACGTAGTGCAGCCACACCCATACAAAGGGGTTGCTGGTACAACTTGACGAACCCTTTGGTGCTGATGTTGTAAATGCCGAGGGACGTTCCTCCCGAAGCAGCAAAGGTCATGTACATTCGTTTCTTTTGGAACAAGAGGCTGCGTGCGTGAGCATGGAAGGCCTTGATGCGTTTGACCTTGCTTTGACCCGGCAGATACTCAGAGAGTGCGAGCTGCTTGGCCCTGTACGTATAGGTGACCAGGTGGATCTTCCCTTTCTTGCCCCGGTAGGCATGGAGAAGATGCCCTGGAGTGATGGTCCAAGGGTCACGATTCCATCCAGAGCGGGTTCGCGTCCATCGTTGAATATGTCCGATGTACCCGTGAAAACTGGCCATCTGAACAACAAAGAAACCGCTTACAAAAGGAACAAGTCCTTTGTGATGCCCGAAAGGCAGCGCGTGGTGTCGGATCTTGGGGCGTCGGGAGGTTAAATCGACCGTGACAATTTCTTGACGATACCTTTGGATGCCAAAGATTCGATAGGCCCGCTGGCTCAGGAAGACAAAGCCTCTTCGGGTCTTGAGCATCGGCTTGGAGACTGGGCTGTAGTATTGAAAGTGAGCCAGGCTTCCTTGCTGGGAGCTGCAGTTACCGCTGCATGAACTTGTCGCTCCTGAAGAGAGCCGAGACTGCAGCCGAGTGCTTCCCAGATAACGCGGTGACTGGGGTCTTTTGAAGTCATACACTGCCAACTCATGGATCGCAGTGTTTCGGACCAATCGCACATGCTTTCCGCTTCCATGCTCATCCATCGGAAACCGGACGATGACCAGTTTGCGCTTCCAGGCGTGAATCTTCACAACGCCTTTTAGAGGGATAGAGTTTACGATGGGGCCTGTTCGTTTGCCGATAATCTTTCGTACGTCGAGGCGTTCTTCTACGCGGCGTAGGTGCCGGATCAGGACGTGCTCCACCAAGTGGTTCCCCATCTTGTACACGCCTTTGATGCTGGAGGCGATGGAGCGACTCGCCAGGTATTTCGGCTTGTTCAGATCATCCAGGTCCACCACGGAGATGTAGTTGTTGGACAGGTTGATAGCGATACGTCGGTCTTTGTTCTTTTGTGGGATGTCTGTGATGATGGTCCTTTTCACTTGCTCAAAGGGGTGGAGAAAGGTCCCAAGGTTGTGGAGTACTTGTTGTTTTCGGTGACTTTTGCCAGGGTCATAATCACGCAGGTCCCATGACATCAAGCTTACAGCGTTCCTGTGGTAGCCATATCGTCTGTAGTTGTAGCGGCTGTAAAAATAGAAGGGGACCGTCAACAAGTTGAGGTTTCCCTTTTGGTACATCCCCACCATCTTGTGCGCCTGGTTGCGATTTCGGTTGACGTTGGAGTAGGTGCGGTTCATTCCCTTCACGTTCACACAACGACGTTCGATCAGTCGGGTGCGGTGCAGGTCACGGATGTCGAACAGGCTCACGGCTACATTGCTTCGCCAGAAGCCTCGACCAAAGCCTTTGCAACCTGCGGAGGTGTCTCTTCCAACAGCGAGAAGGAAGTTTCCGTTGTTCAAGAGTCGAAACATCTGGATGTCACCGCTGAGTCCATCGATGGCGCTGAGTATCTTGGGCCGGGCGGGATCCGAAAAGCTGATAGCATACATAGGATCTCGGCGGACCGCTGTGATGGCGTAAAGCACCCGACGTTCGGGGTCAAACAGACTGCCTCGAACGGTCTCGCGTGGCTTGCCAAAGGGAAGCTCCGCTAGCTTCTTGGCTTCTCCTGGGTTGGTGACATCAAAGGTCTGGAGGGTGTTGCGCACATCGTTGCGACGTCGTCCATAGTTGCAGTTGTTGTATTGGTACAGCTGATTCAGCGTGACCCCCAGGTAGGTCTTCTTGCCGGTGTTTGGGTCTTCGACAAAGGTCTGCTTGAATTGGTCTGTCATTCGACCCTGAAGCTTCAACGTGTTGTGTTGGTGAAGTTTGCCGTTGTTTTTGGAGATGTCAATCAAATGAACTTGGGTGTAGTACTGGGTCTTTTGTTCATAGCAACTACGGTAGTATCCGCTTCTTCGGTAATAGTTTCGGCCGTATCGGTAGCCCCGATTGTAGTAGCGTCGATACTGAAAACCTCCACGGTACCGACGTGTTTGCATGATACGCCAGTTCTCGCTCACCATAAACGTGGAGTCTGTGGCGGTTACGACGTACTGACCGTAGTAATAGTGCCGCTCTTGCTTTCCGTTGCGGAGATTCTTGTAAACGTTCCGACGGGTTTGCATCAAGGTCATTTTGTCGAGGGCGCGAAGCTTTCCATCTTGTGCCCGAAACGATTGAATGAACAGCGACTCTGGCCTGAGGATTCGGGCTCTGTATCTCTGGCCGTTGCTTCGTTTCTTCCATTGGTATAGGTAGGTTTCATGCTCCCCCGAGACGACATACAGCAAGGAGCCACGTTTGCGGGTCATTCCCTCACGGATCACTCCCGGAAGGTCTAGCTCTTGGAGAATCTCAGGGGACGATGGAGTGGAGATGTCCACGCTGACAATCTGTGACTTGTTTTGGGCCTCAAAGTACAGGGTGTCGTTTTGTTTTCGGAGCCGCATCACGTTGTTGACGAGGATGTAGGCCTTGTCGCCTTCGACATACATCTCCACAGGTGTTCCATAGACGGGAACGGTGGCGACACGCTTGGGCTTCTCTGGAGTGGAGAGGTCAAACACAGTTAAGCCACGATGGGAGTGAAGGTAATACAAGGTGCTGCCTTGTACACGATAGAGGTCGGCTTCTTGGATGGTTGCCTTGACCGCCAACGCTTTGACAGGTTCGCCCTTGATTGGATCTTTGGGTGCTTTGGGGCTTCGTCCCGCGCTTTTTCCTGCCTTGGAAGGCATGGGCTGGTTGCTCGGGCGACGAGGTGTTGGGCTGGGGGGACGTCCTGGCGAGCGAGGCCGTGACGCCACGCTGTCTGCCTGATGTTTCACGTTGCCGCGAGCGGCTTGCGTTGTGTGAGTCCGCTGTTGTTTTCGGACATAGCGGTGGGAGTATCGCTTTGCACAACCCGTGACAAGCCAGCCCAAGGCAAGAATGGCGATCAGGCTGAACCCTAAGAACTTGTTTCGTGGTGCTTGTTGTGAACCATTTGAGCGACGCATGATGACGTTCCTTCCTCACTTGAATCCATCGTGGTTTGCATGGGGAACGCTTCACTCCTGATGCCCTTACACTTGGAGGACAACTTTTTTTACAAACCGAGGGAAAGGGCTGATCTTGGGTTCTTTCTTATGATAAGGTAAGTTTCGATTGACGCGATGGTTGGGAACACATACAAGAGAAGGACTCATGAACAAGCGGATAGTTGGAACTGTATGGAGTTTGTTTCTGGTAATGATTCTTGCTGTGGGTTGTGGCGAGCCCTGTGCTGTTCTTGCGCAGCTGTGCGAAAAATGCCCGATTGGAACCGACCGTCAAAAGGTGATGCAGGTGGAATGTCGAGCCACTGTCCAAATTGGTATACGTGATGCTTGTTCGACTGCTGTGGTCGTGTATCAGCCCGTATGTACGGGAACCAACTCCAATTGATGGATATTTAGGAGGTTTGTGACATGCGACGTTGTTCTCTTTGGTTCGCCATGGTTGTGTTGAGTCTCCCTCTTTGGTTGGGTTGCGGTGGCAACCCATGTGCAACTCTCGCCGGCCGGTGTGAAAAGTGCGAAGAAAGCCAACAACCTGGCTGCAAAGCCGTTGTCGATAGTGGTAACACCAAAACCTGCGAAGACTCCCTCAAACTGTTTGACCAAACCAAACAGTGTCAGTAACCAACAGAAAGGAACGTCTCTCCTGCGACGTTCCTTTGTTAGGAGCGTTTGCGCCGAGGAAGTTGGATGGGCTTGCCTTCCCATCCGTCGAGCAACAAGGTTCGTTTGGAGGTTCCATCTTTCTCTGCGATGCGGATCCTCCAAATTGGAAGAAACACAAGCGCTGTGTCGAGAACTTCCAGCGAAAACTTCCGCTGTGCCGCTGTGATGGCGGCTTTCTCCCCGAGAAGCTTATCCATTTCCCTTGACAGCAAAGGTAGCTCCCCAGGCATCCGGGTTTCCAGACAAGCCAGGTTGTCGAGGTCGATTACATCCACCGGGTTGGAGGGGGTTTCCGCTTCAAACAGAAACCCTGTGCCTTTGACAAAGGAGAGCAACTCTGCGGTGAGACCGTCAAAGTAGAGCTTGTCTTCCTTCTCCACCGAGCGCTTAAACAGCCAGCCCTCTTTGACCGTGGTTGAAAAGTGGACTTGGTACAGAGGTCGATAGGCGAGTTCGACGGATTCTACAGCCTCTTTTTCAAACACAAACATGGAGCGGGCCAGGTCGCTGGTTGCGCGTTTGCGAACCTCAGGCTCAAAGAAGGAGAGCCTGACAGCTTCGACAGGTTCGAGCAGATCGTACTCCGGGAGGAGCGCATGTTCGGCGGCAAAGAAGACCGCGCGTCGTCCTTGTTTGGAGCGTTTGGCTTGTCCTCCATCGGTCAGTTCTTTGAGTGCATCCTGGGCAGCCTTGCGAGAAATCCCGAGCGCATCGGTGATCATGTCGTAATCTAGGACGGTCGGCTCGCGTTGAAGCATGTGGAGGACTTGTTCGTTGGTGGTCAGCTCTTTGGGAGGTGCCTCCTCGCTTTCTTCGGTCCAGTCGTCGGTTGGACCTTCCACGCCTTGGATCTCATGGGGAGGTTCAAGGTTCTCGCGCTTTGGGGCAGAGAAGACCACTTCCAGAGCTTCCGAAACGGAGGAGACCGTAATCACCTCCATGTTTTCTTTCAGCACCTTGGGCAATGTGATGACATCGCCTTTGTTCTCGGAAGGAACCACAACCGTTGCGTATCCAGCGATGTACGCTGCCTGCACTTTTTGTTCGATGCCCCCAACAGGGAGGACCTTCCCTAAGATGGTGATCTCACCAGTGAGCGCGACATCAGGGCGGGGGTCTTGTTCTGTTAGCGCTGCGACAATGCCCGCCATGTAGGCTAGCCCTGCGGAGGGACCATCTTTCTTAATCGCCAACCGGGTGTCGAGTACGGTGACATCGTAGCGACGGGCAAATTGACTGGGCAAGAGCAAGTCTGTCTGAAGTCCTTTGGCTGCTTCCCAGGCGACCTTGATGCTCTCTTTGGCTTCGCGGGTTTGGCCACCAAGCGCTGTGATCTTTCCGCTGCCCCCGCGCTGAACCACGATCTCACAAGGATTCACAGTTCCTTCACCGCTTCCTGTGATGCTAAGGACTGCCACTTCGGCTCGTCCTCGAACGGGACCGACGCGCTCTTCTTCCGTCTCTTCTACGACCACACCGGGTTCCACGTCGCTACCAAAAGCCTTTTCCAGTCGGTCTCGAACGGCGGGTTGTGTGGCGTCTGCGATACCGTCTTCGTCCAGAGTCTCGTGGCGGGTGACCAGCCAGCGGACTTGCAATTCGACCGGTGCGTCAAACTGATCCGGGCAAATTAGGCGGAATTGTCCCGGCTTTAGGGAAGGAAGTGACAGCGCTACTTCTTCCGCCTCTGTCGGAACGATGGATTCCAAAACGGACTCCACTTTTTTCAGCTCTTGCCGGGTCATCAGTCGGCCCAGGTTCCAGGTTCCAATTTGTGACAACGCTGTGTAGTCGAGATCTCCGGGGCTTTGTGTTGCCAAGAGGCAGCACACTCCGTACTTGCGGGCCTGACGGAGCAACAGCTTCAGCGCGTCTTTGCATACAGGCTTACGAACAGGCGGTATATAAGGAGCGACTTCGTCAACGTAGAAGAGCACCTGAGGAGCAGAGCTTGGGTTGTCGAGCATCCAGCGGTACAAGGCTTGGGCCAGTTGTGCCAGGAAGAACTGCTTGTCCCGCTCGGAGCCGAGAGAGTTCAGGTAGATGACTGAGAGGCGAGCCTTCCCCGACTTCTGGAGTTCGGGGTCATTTCTTCCCAACAAGGTGTCGATGTTGAGGGGAACACCTCCGGTGAGCATCAAGCCTTGTGGTCCCATGGAGACCATACGAAGGCGACGAATGACTTGGTCCACTACGGTTTCGTCCACGATGCTGGCGATGCGGTCAGCCAGGGATTTGGGCATCGCTGTGAGGAGTTGAAGCAGAGGGGCAATGCCGCCAATCTCCAAACCTTCATCAGAGGCGTGCCCTAACAACAAGCCAAACAAAGCGGTAACGCTGCGGCCCTTGTCACTGGGAAGGTCATAACCCAGGAGGTCTGTGAGGGCTTCGGCTGCAAAGGAGCGGTCTCGAACGCGCTCTTCTTCGCTGGTGTCTTGGCTCGATGTTGTCATCGCGAGGGGGTTGACGGACAGTGGCACTCCAACAGCGCTGGCTGGAGTCCAAACCACAACTTCGGCTTTGTCTTCGTAAGCCTTGTATTTTTCGAGAGAGGTTCCTCGTTGCTCGACCTCTTCGGCGTCGCCCATGTTTGCGAGGCTGGCAATGTCACCTTGTGGATCAACGGCAATCACGGGGAGGCCTTGGGCCAGCCACTCTTCGACCATTACTTTGCAGGCGACAGTCTTGCCGCTACCTGATGATCCCAGGCAAACCGCATGTCGCAACAAGGTTGAAGCGGGCAATGTTACGGGTTTCCCCTGGCTCTTTCCCAAATGCAGTTCCTGCATGGTGCAACGTCCTCACTTTACGTTCCTGTGGTTGTTTGTCCGGCGCGGAGGGTAGCAACCGTTCCTATCGATGTCAATGGAAGGTTGGGGGTTTTGGGCCTTCACGGAGACTGACGCAACTTCCGAGTTACAAGCCTTCGTCGTACCTGGATTCTCTTCGTCGGAGTGGGTATAGTGATGCAGTAAGAATGTTTCAAAATCGTAGTATCGAGGGAGTATTGGAAACTCATGCAACAAACTCATCAAAGGTCCAATTCGCTGACAGTGCGCAACAAACGATGGAGTCTCCAGCGCGGGTTGATGGTGCTGCTTTGGGTGTTGCTCGCTGTCGGTCTCGGATGGCTCTCAAGCTGTTCAAGCACTCCCTCCAACAACCAGAACAACCAGAACAATCAGAACAACACATCCAATACAAACACCAACCCGAGCAACCAGAACAACGCGAACGGTAACAACAACAACGAGAACGTGGCACCGGCTTGTTCCATGCCCAAAGTTCCCGATGTTGAAGTAGACACCAACGCGACCAAGTTTGCGCTCACCATGTTTCACTACAACATCGAGTATGTGGTAGGTGGGTTGAGCAGCTCGGACCGACACAAGAGCTTTTGTGGCGAACAGTGCGAAGGATGGGACAACGACAAAGTCGAAGACTGGATTGTCACGGACACGTTTGAGCCTGTCGTTGACTTCTACCTCAAGCACCCCAAGTGGAAAGTAAACTTTGAGATGCAGGGATACATGCTTGAGGTTCTCGCCAATCGATTCCCCCAAGTGTTGGAGAAAGTCCGCACGCTGACTGGTCGCGGACAGATGGAGATCTCCAGCTTTCACTACTCAGATCAGCTGTTCCTGGCGTATCCCAAAGAAGATTTGGTGCGTTCGATTCAACTGACCAAAGACATCTTCAAGAAGTACTGCATTCCCTTGTCACCGGTTGTGTTCAATCAAGAAGGTCAGGCTGGTGAAGGTCGGCAGAAAGTTCTCGTCGAGCAGGGTTACAAGATTGGTGTGTTTCCGAAGAACCTCTACCGCTACGTTCGTGGAGAAGATCCTCCCTGGCCGTATTACTCACAGTTTGGTGGCCACATGATCGTGGGTCCGATTGGTCTGGATCCCAAAGCAGGCATCGACGTGAGCTGGCTCTTCTTTGATGATGGCGAGCTGCTGAGTGTGCCAAACAAGCTCAACCCTTACTTTGCGCCTCTCACCAACTACGACCCCAAGACCATGGACGCCTACAAGCTGAAAATCGAAGACTTGGAGAAGAAAGGCTACAAGATTGCCCATATCTCTGAGTATGTCGAAACCTTGAAGGCCAAGAAAGTTGAGGCCAAACCTGCTCCCATTCTCTTGGATGGAACCTGGCAGCCCAAGTCCACTTCCTCGATTCATCGTTGGTTGGGAGGTCAAGGACTGACCTTGGACGAGCGGGACAATGAGGTCCGCTCTGGAAACTACATCGCTCGTACCATGATGAAGGCCGCCGAGCTTCTCTACGAAGACTGGAAGAAAACAAACGGCAAGGACGACGCCATCGAAGCTAAAATTCAGGACGGCTGGATCAAGGTGTTCCGCTCCCAGATTAGCGATGCCTCTGGAGTGAACCCTTGGGCCGCAGAGATCTTTTGGGGGCTGGACCTGAACGAAGCCATCATGAAGCTTACCGACGAATTGTTCAAAGACCTCAAAGCCAAGCGCAAAGCCAACTTTGTACGGATTGACCTCAAGGATGGAAAAATTACCAACCTCGACAAGATGCCTGAAGCAGAGACTTTGGAGAAGGCGACCATGCCGCTCAAAGGTTTTGAAGTGGAAGCAGAGGGCCGAACCAGCAGCTTTGAGGTGCTCCGCGTGGAGGCGAACAAAGAGCACTACCGGGTGGAGATTAAGTTTGGAAAAGGAACGAAGGAAGCCGGGCATCGCACGTTGATTGCTCGTTTTCCTCGAACCTTTGAACGGATTGTGTATTCGCCCGGATTAATGGAAGACACTCTCGTTGATTATGCCCTGTCGGAGTTTCAGTTCCAAACGGGAGAAGTCTATCTTCCTCTTCCCAACGGGATCATTGGCCTTGGCGATGATTGGTATGTGATTAAGCACGTGACCCAAAACCATCTCACCGCCCGCGTTGATGCTGGAAAGCCCATCATCGAATTCATCGATCGAACCCAGCACTTCAACAAGGAAGCCATGTGGAAGTTTGATTTGTTCAAGGGGAGCAAAGAGGACGCTCTGGCACTCGCCAACCGCCTCAACATTCACCCTGTGGTTGTGAAGTAGGCTTTAGAACGCGAGGAGGTGCTCCACCTGGTTGAGAAGCTGGACTCTTTTTTGAATGATGGGGCTGGTTCCGTTGAGCATGTTTTGGGTGTCTTCCAGCATGTCCGCGATGGGGATGATCCATACGGAAGGGTCGTCGGTGGGTGTGCCAAAGCGGGTGGGCGGCTCCCATGACATCATCACATCCGTAAGACCTCTCTCACAGGCCATTATAGATGCGAAGGCCAGCCGCTGAGCGAGGGCGCGGTCCAAGGCGCTGGGGCGACCTCCCCGAACAACATGTCCAAGGATGGTGGCACGGATGGAGGTTCCTGGTATCTCATCCTGCAGCTTCTCTTCGAGCTTCGTTGCCATCTCTGTGGTGGAGAAGGCTACACCTTCTGCCTTAATGATTAAGGCTCTTGTTTTCTCACGCTCAGGAGCAAAGCACCGCCGAAGAACATTCATCATCATCTCAATGGTTTCTTCTTCGGTGCGTTGTTTTTCTCCGTAAAGGATGGCATCGGCTTCTGCTGCTATGCCGGCGCGCATCGCGAGAAAGCCACTTTGTCGCCCCATGACTTCCACGATAAAAGCGCGCTGGTGGGCGCGGGCTGTATCCATGATTCGGTCACAGGCGTCCACGATCGTGTTGACCGCAGTGTCTGTTCCTATGGAGAGCCCGCAATGGCCGATGTCGTTGTCGATGGAAGCAGGAAGTCCTACGACCTTCACATTACTTTGTTGGGCAAGGAGGTGCGCTCCTGTGAGCGAGCCGTTTCCCCCAATCACAACGAGCCCATCAAGTCCAAGCTCTTGAAGTACCTGCAGCGCTCGCTTCTGCCCCTCTTGTGTGGGAAACTCTTTGGAGCGGGCTGACCCCAATATGGTGCCGCCGTAACGCGAGATCCCATCAATCTCGGGCAAACGAAAGGTGAAGGTTTCTTTCTTGAGCAAACCAACATAGCCGCGCTGGATTCCTATAACTTCATGCCCTCGGGCCATCCCGACAACAGCAATCGTGCGGACAGCGGCATTCATTCCAGGTGCATCTCCACCTGAAGTGAGTACTCCAATACGCATAGTTCTTCCTTTTGAAAAAGAGAACGACAAGGCTCGAAAAGCTGACAATCAAAGAAAGGATAGAAGAGGGAGGGGGGACTTGTCCAGGTGCGGAGACGGGGAGTTAGAATGCAAGAAGGCTTAGCTGGGGTTGGAGGTGGGGCCACCGGAGATTCGGTTCCATGCCGCTTTGGCTGCAGTGGAGATCGTGGAATCAGAGCTGCTGCGCAGTTTGCCTACTTCTGCCTTGGCGCTGGATGCTTTGGGGCCCATGCTGCCGAGAACGTCCAGTGCGCCCAGCTTGGTTGCCTTGTCACTTCCAGTCAGCGCTTTGACCAGAGCGGGAACGGCAGAAGCTCCCATCTTCAAGAGCTGGGACTTGGCTTTCGTCTTTGCGTCTGCATCACCACCCAACATCTTGATCAAGGCGCTCACGCCACCCATCATGCTGGGCTGAGACGAAGGGTTGGACGTTGCGCTTCGAAGAGCGTTGGATGTGGCTTGGCAACCGGTGCAAAGGAACAAGAAGCCGACGAGGGACAAAATAACCAACAAACGACGTTTCATCATGGGATCTCCTGCGTTCAACAACGTGTAGAGAGGGGTATGACTCACTTCCGAGAATGCAACATGGGAGCGTTCTCCATCCTGCAACGGACACAGAGCATGCAAAGTCACTGCTATAACCAAGCGGAGAAGTTCCCCATTCCTGGTACAGGTGACAAAGCCTTAGCATGTCTTCCTGTTTTCAGCAATCTTTCCACGGCAACTGGGCTTCAGGCACATAGGGCACAACATCCCTAGAGTGACAATATGATAACAAGGGCAAGGATGCCTGCCATGGTAAAGATCGCGCCGACAAGCCAAGGGGCCAAGGCTTCAAGGTGTTCCGTGAAGGCGAGCATCTTGTAGTACGCTGGATCTTCGACTCGCACATAACGAAGAGAGGGAATGCGAGGTCGGTACATGAAGTGGGTCGAAGGAGAGGCCCGGTACGCTCCCGATGTTGCCATGGGCATCGAGCTGCTTGTCGCAAAGTCCAAAGCCGAACGCAGTGAACGAGAGTTGTACTGAGGTGCGCGAGAAGCTGTCGACTCAGTCCCTGTTGACTCAAAGTGGATGGAGCGGGCCGTTCGGAACCGTTCGGTATCAGCAACATCAAGCTCATGAGGCTTCGCTGTTCCTTGCGATGCAGGAAGACTTCCCGAGCTGGTGGTCCGATAGTGAGCCTGTTTGATGTAAGGGGCAATGGGGTCCATGCTCGTGCTGGAGCGGTCAATGTCGGACTGTGTGATGGAGTCAAAGGCCGATTTCCCAATCAACTGCGCATCCGAAGCGCCCAACGCGCTGAGACTTGGAAGGCTGGGATAGGACGCTGTCCGAGCGATGGAAGGGACCTCAAGCTCTTGCGTGGTGTGAGAGGTCGGTGGGTAGACCACTCTGCGGTATTGGGACATCACCTCTTGGGATTCGATGGCCTCGGATGGCTCTCCCAATTGGGTCGCTTCCGCAGCGTGTGACTCCGAGAACGGGCTCCTGTGCTCTGTGGCTGCTGACAACCCAGACATCGAGAAGCTGGAAAGAGAAGGGTGGGGCGAGTCGGGCTGACCCAAAGGCATAGGCGTTTGGGTCTTTACGTCTCCTGCTGGAACAGGACCCGAGGCAGACGTCGATGCTTTTGGCCCAGACGACCGAAGTGGCTTTGCCGCTCCTCGTTTTGCACTGCCTGTCAGTTGCTGCAGGAAGGTCTCTTTCAACCCGTTGGAATCCTTCGGGTTGGCCTTCTTGCCTGTCACGAAATCGTTGCTTTCTGACGGCTGTGAGTGACTCGGATTGTTGCTCTTAGGACGGTTAAGGTGCTCGTCCATTGTTGTTGCTCCCACATCTATCTACAACAAAAAGGGGTTCTTCCTGCATCCTAGTTTCGACAAGTTTAGCAAGAAGTTTCCTTTTTCTCAAGATAAACGTGAGAGATCCAATGTCAATCGATGTTGAACGCTGTACGCAAAACGTCTCGTTTTGTGATAACACCGAGAAGATCGTCGCCGTCCACGACAGGCAACAATGTCAGGTGTTTTTCCACCATAAGCGTGGCTGCGTCAGAGAGAGACGTCTTCGATGTGACAGTGATGGCCTCCGTGGTCATGATATCCCGAACCCACGTTCCGGCGATCTTCTCCAACTCTTCACGTGTTTGCTTGCCAGACTCCAAAGGAATGACGGAGTCAAACAAAGCAATGGCTCGTTGGATGTGTGGGTTCTTCTCCTGGAACACCAGGTCCATGGCAGTCACCACGCCCACCAGGTTGCCGTCTTCTACCACGCAAGCACCGTCTGAATGTTCTGCGACAAGTAGCTCTGCAAGGGACTGTACCGACATGCTCGGCGGGACAACCAATGGCTCTTTGTGCATGACTTCGCTGGCTGTGATCATTCGCTTTCTCCCTTTTTCATAACGTTGCTTTGTTCACTTCAAGCAACTCTCCTTCAGTGTGCCGGTTCTCTCCTCCCATGAGGTTGATCGATGCCAGCAGACCATTTGACCTGCATCAATCCACCAACATCTTATCGTAGAGGTGGACGCCTTCCAACCCTAGGGGTTCTGGGGTTGCTATGGAACAAGTCGTTTGATCTTCATAAGATCGGCTTTGGTTGCTACGCTGTTGTGGGTTCCCTCTTTTCTTTTGGGAAAAGGGTGGCGGTAGAAAAGTCGAAGACATCCGAATCTTCGAGAGGTTGCTGTTGCTGTTTCTCGGTGCCTCGGATGGAACCCTCGTTTTCTGATGGACATAGTTCCTTGGTTTTCTTCCCAAATGCCGGATTTTGCAGCGTTTGAGAATTGTGTTCGCGGTTTGTCGTTGAGCCGTTGTAACATCTTTGAATTGAAGAAGAATTCTCTTGACAGAAACTTTTCCTAAAGATATGTGTTTTATTGTCGTATCAGGATAAATTTTCAAACAGAGCGGATCCAATCGATCAATCTTTCAGGTGAGGACTCACTGATGATGTACGCAAAGCGAGTAACTGTGAGAGCGCTTGTGCTGTCCCTGCTGATCGCAGTGGTTGGGGTTGCACCTGTTGCAGCTCAGAATTTCACTTCAGCGAGAGCATCGTGTGCGAAGAAAAACGTTCTCTTCATCATGGACCGTTCTGGCTCGATGAAAGAGAACAACAAGTTCGATGATGCTCGAAAGATCATCGACAACACTGTGTCTCGCTATGAGAGCAAAGTTCGCTTTGGATTGGAGACCTTTTCCTCCGCTCCCTCCATCAATGAGCCTCTCCCCACCGACGCCACCACGATTCGCAAAACGCTGCGGACTGTCGTGAACTCCGGTGGTACCTTGATGACCAAGGCTGTGGAACTTGCTGGCAAGCACCTGACCCAGGTCCTTTCGCAAGACTCGGTTCAGGGTCGCCCCACCTACGTCATTCTCGTGACGGATGGAAAGCCCAACCCTCCACCCTGTCCTGTTAGCCAGGTTAAGGCTCTCCGGGCTTTGAAAGTCAAAGGCAAGACCTACGACATCAAAACCTTTGTTGTTGGCTTTGGTAGCAAGGTTGACGTCAAGTGTCTCAACAGCCTTGCAGCTGCCGGTGGAACCGCTCTTCCCCGCAAAACCTACCAATACATCCTGGCGAACAACGCTCGTGAGCTGAACGACGCTATGAATGAAATTGTGGGTCGCACCGCTTCGGCAGAAACCTGCAATGGCAAAGACGATGACTGCGATGGTTACATCGACAACCGAAAAGGCACCCGCAGTGACTACACCTTGGTTCAGCGTTGCTCTGGCAAGTGTGGCACAGGAACACAAATCTGCGTCCGTGGAAAATGGGGTCGATGTTCTGTTAGCTCTCCCCGTAACGAAGTGTGCAACGGCAAAGATGACGACTGCAACGGTCAAGTCGATGACGGCGCGACCTGCGACAAGGCATACTTGAGCTGCCACAAAGGTCAGTGCCTCAAGCCCTGCCGCGGCAACGAGTGCCCCAGCGGATACCAGTGTCGTGAACGACATTGTCACAAGAAGTCCAACAACGGCGGTGGCAACAATGGCGGCGGTAACAACGGTGGTGGTAACGGAAACGGCGGCAACAACGGTGGCAACGGTGGCAACGGCGGCAATGGCGGCAACGGTGGCGGTAACGGAAACGGTGGACACATCGCTTGCTCTGCGACCAACCCCATGCCGACACAGTCGATTGCTTTCTACCTCTGGATGTTGTTGCTCGTTCTTCCCGTTGGTATTCGATTCCGCAAGCGCTCTCGCTAATGTCGGAACGATGATGTGGGTCACCAGGTTGTAACAGACTGGTCTTGCTCACTTCGATTGCATCTCGTATAGTTCTTGTAGCCCCTCCCGTTTGTTTCATCGGTGAGGGGCTTTTTTGTTGATGCATGTTTCTGCCTCAATGATTTGAGGATGGACTTGAATGAATCCTATTGTTGTTGGGACCGAGGGCGTCATGATGAGGAAACAACCCAGGTTGCATCTGCTGTTGGGGAGCATGGTACTTCTGTGGTTGGCTGTTGCATGTACCGGCTGCAGTTGTGGGGCTGAAGATCCAAAACAACCGCCAACAAAGGTTGAAGTTCCCAAGCCGGAGTGCCGCCTTGATGGCGATTGCTCGTTTCCCAAGCAGTGCGTCAATGACGTGTGTACTGTCCTTCCTGTCCGCCCCACCATTCGGTTGGTCCTTCCCGAAAAGGGTGAATCCAGTAGCGAAGTTCAGTTGCAGGTCTTGGGCCAGCACTTTGAGAAAGGTGCCAAGGTTCAATGGGATGGTTCCTTCCTCAAAACGACTTACAAATCAGAGACAGAGTTACTTGCTATTGTTTCGGGTGTGACGGATGAAAAGTCTCACGAAGTCAATGTCATTCACCTGGATGGCTTGAAGTCGAGAGGGTATTTGCTTGCCTTGAAACAAGAGGCTCAGGTCGATCGCATCTCGGCTTCGCAAGTTCGTTCGGGGTGTGGCAAAGAGACCATTGTTGTCTGGGGGCGCTACTTTTGGAAAGAGTTATCGGCCAAGCTCGTGGCGAAGAAGGGTAGCGCTGAGTTTCCCGCCTCGGAAGTTTTGTTTCGACCCAATGGAGAAGTCCATCTTCAATTTGACTTCTCTGAGGTTCCGAAAGGTTCGTACGATCTGGTTTTGCACAACGGTGACAAAAGCAAATCGGTAACCCGGCCTTTTGAGGTCCAAGACAAGCTACCTACGCCTCAGATCCTTAGCTGGGGACCCCATCGGTTTTGGTGGGGCTCCAAGGCCCAGGTCTATCTTGTGGGTTTGAACCTTCAGCACGCTGACATTCGCTTTCAACAACAACCGACCCGCGTGTTTGCTATCAACCAGTCAACCTTTTATGTGGAGATTGACCTCAACGAACTCCCCCGCCAGAAAGAAGTCAGTCACTTTTGGCTGACCATGCGACCTCTTTGCCAATCGGAGCAAAAGTTCTTTCCGATTGAAGTGCATGACATTCCAAAGCCGACGATTAAGAGCTTCTCTCCTCAAGTCGTGCGCTTCTCCCATGAGGATGATGTCACTGTGCTCGGCGAAGGATTTCATCCTGACGCTCGGCTCTGGATCAATGGGAAGGAAGTGCTGGAAGCCACACGCCAAAACCTGACCACGTTCCGAATCCCTCGAAGTCTCCTCGCTGAGCCTGGGGATTACAGCATTCAGGTCCGGAACTCTCAGTTCTTCCGCTCGGCTGAAGTCAAGTTGAAGGTGGACCACACTCCCATTGTCAACAGCCTTTCGCCCTCCTTGTTAAAGAAGAATCGTGAAGAGAAGATTACCATTGAAGGTGACAACTTTGGACCTCAGGTTCAGGTGCGGGTGGGTGAGGACCTCGTCGATGGAGTTGAAAGAATCAGCGCGACACGCCTGCTCATCCCAAGCAACGCTTTCGACAGCGCCAAAACGTACCAGGTTATCGTTGTCAACCCTGGCTCTCCGGCCTATGCGTCCAAGCCGTTTTCGTTTGAGGTGAAGGAAGGTCCTCAAATTGCAACGCTTTCCTCTCCGTTGTTGCTGCTCGATCACACCCAAAAAGAGGTTCAAATTGTCGGCAGCGACTTTGACGAGCAAGGAAGCCTCTTGGTGGATGGGAAGGTTGTGAGCAACACCTATGCACAATGGGTCAATGAGCAGGCCTGGAACATCGCGGTGGGCTTCTTCGAAAAAACTGGAGAGTACACCTTCCAGATCCAAAACCAGGACAACACCTTGTCCAACAAAGTCACCTTGTTTGTGCGGAACAAAGAAACCAAAGTTCTGTCCGAGGTTAAGGAAATTGGTGAACTCACTTATCTTTGTGGCGAAGGTTTGCGCAACGACGAGCTGCCTTTGCTCCCGCGGATTGTGTTTCGTCAGGTGGGGGAGACCAAGGCGATGGTTGAGGTGGAAGCATCCAACAGCACCTTTGACACCAACTGCCTCTACTTCAACACCAAAGAAATTGAGTTTCTGGAACCCAAAACCTATCTCGTTTTGATCTGCCAGGACGAAGAGAAAGGTACGGTTTGCTCCAACGAGTTTCCATGGGTTTGGCGAGGAGCAACTTCGACCACTACACCACAAGAGTTCCCTCCTGAAGTGCAATGGATACGTCCCATCCAGCCCACCACCTTTGTGTGGGAGAAGGACAAACAGCCAGAAACGTTCTCTGTCATGATCGGAGGAAAACACTTCCGCGGCGACACCAAAGTGATGATCGATGGGCAGGACATCTCTTCAATGAGAGGTGCCCGTCTTGCGGTTCTGTCCGACCGAATTGTTCTTTACGATCTCCCGCTTCCTTCCAAGGTGTATGGCACTCACGTCGTGGAGGTCATGAACAAGTACGGAAAAGCCAATACGTTCTCTTTTACGATTACTGAGAAAGAGAGCCTACGCATTCTCTGGACACCCCAAGTGTTTATCCCGCGGGATGATAGCTTTAACTTCCAGTTGTACGGCTCGCATCTTTCTCGATCGGTGCTGTTCTTCCTGGATGATGCCAACGTAAAGGTTGGCAGCGCGACTCTTCCTTGGAGTCAGTTTGCGAGCACACCTCCTTACTTCATTTCTAGCTTCGATTGGACCGAAAGCAGCAAGCTCAAAGTTGGCTTGCGAAAGGTTCAGGTTAAAACGAAGTCCGGGGCTGTCAGTAATCCGTTGTGGATGGTCGCTGGAAACGACGACCTTTGGGGCAAAGAACCTCTTACTCTTCAAGCTGTGGACGATATTTATCGCTACACCAACAGCGCCGGTTTGGCTCCCTATCCCAACCAGACGGTGAGTCTGCGGATGGCTTACACAGGCTTTACGGTATCGTCAGGCAATGCCAAGACCAACGGACAGATCCTGGTCGACAATGTGGTCCGAACTTACACCACGGGTCTAACATCTTTGTTTGGCTTCTCCTTTGTTCAGCCGAGAGCTTTCCGCGTGACAGGTTCGCCAAGGGTTGTGCCCATTGTCTTGCGTAACCCCGACAACACCGCTAGCAACTACGACTTTCTTACGGTGATGCCCCATGGCTCGTATCGGATCACCAAGGTGTACAACGCCATCGATTTTACCTCTATTGTTCGACCCGACCAGGCCGTGCAGCTCCAGATTCACGGGAACTTTTTGTCTCAGGATGACACCTTCTATTTCCTGGGTAGGAAAGTGAAAGTGAGCACACATTTCCGTGACCCAGATACCAAGGACGAGTTTGTCCGTATCACTATTAATGCTGGTGACTTGCCGAACGGTCGGTATCCTCTGTGGGCCGTGAATCCCAGAGCCAATGTCTCCAACTCTTTGATGATCACGGTGCGAGATGATGGCATTGGTGGGGCTCCTCGATGGCGTTCGATCAACCCCATGGTGCTATCCAAGTCAGCGCTGTCGTCTGCCAAAGCAAAAGCAAGGCTTGTGATTCATGCGGTGGGGTTGACCAAGGAGACGGTGTTGAAGGTGGGTGAAAAGAGCTATCCCATTCAGCGGTTTGGAGCAGAGATGGCCTACGTGGAGTTGGATCTCGATAAGGTTGAGCCTGGAGCCATGGACGTTGCGCTTCACAACCCAAAAGCTTCCGCCACCAGCACAATGCTCCGGATTGTGATTGAACCATGAAACCCAACGCCAAGTTTCAAGCTGACTCTTTGTCGTCAGGTGAACTTCAGTTTCTCTCCTCCCAAGTTCGAGCCAAACGTTTGATGTGGATCTTTCTGCTAGCCCTCGGTGTATTGGGTGTTCTTCTTTTCTACGGTGGCAACCAGTGGTTGAGCAGCCCTGGCGGACCCAAAGTTGCGCCTCCACCCAAAGGCAGTCTTGTGGTCTCTGCCAAGTTGCTTCGGGCTCATGTGCAGGCCCTCGTTGACATCCAGCCTGCTCGAAACGCCCATCACCCTGCTTCCCTGGACAAGGCTGCGGCGTATATCGCAAAGCAGTGGTCTGGGATGGGGCTGAAGGTCCAAGAGCAACCGTTTAAGGTAGGTAAGATCTCTTACAAGAATCTGATTGCTTTTGTCGGCCCAAGTCAGGGGCCACGAGTTGTCGTCGGTGCGCATTACGATGTGTGCGGCGACCAACCTGGCGCAGATGACAACGCTAGCGCTGTTGCCGGACTGATTGAACTTTCCCGGATGCTCAAAGCGAACGAAGCGAAGCTAAAGGCAAGAGTGGAGCTTGTCGCCTACACCTTGGAGGAGCCACCTCATTTTGGTGCAAGCACCATGGGAAGCGCCGTTCATGCTCGTTCTCTGAAGAAGGCAGGCGTGGATGTGAAGGCGATGCTTTCTTTGGAGATGATTGGGTTTTTCTCGAACAAACCCAAGTCCCAGCGATACCCTGTTCCTGGCCTGAGCATGTATTACCCTTCAACAGGTAACTTCATCGCTGTGGTGGGGAACACAACGAGAGAGGGCCGAGGCCTGGCACAGCATCTTCGAGAGGCTATGAAGGTCGCGAGTCCGTTGCCTGTGTATTCGTTGAGCGCGCCTTCTTCGATGACTGGGGTCGACTTCTCTGACCATCGCAACTACTGGGCGCAAGGGTATCCAGCGGTGATGGTAACGGACACAGCTTTCTTTCGGAATCCTAACTACCACAAGTCCACGGACACCATTGATACCTTAAACTTCCCCAAGATGGCTGATGTGGTCCGCGGGGTCTATTGGTACTTGCTACAGCTCAAATAGAAAAAATCATGTTTAAGAAAACGCAGCTACCTCTATCGCCGTCCTCTCCACCACCGCCTCCTCGGGAGGATGCTGTTCAACGGAGTGAAGGAGATGGCTCTTCCTTTAGTGAAGTGATGGAAGGAAACAGTGACTCCTCAAACCAGGATGTCTCAACATCAGGTGAGGGCGGCTCTGGCGGTTCTGGTGGGCATGGTCAGGGTCACAGCGGTCAGGGGCAAGGAGAAGGTCAATCTCGTGAAGGACAACATCCCTGGCGCGAGGAGGAGATGGTGATTCATGAGGTGGATCTGCGCCAAAAAGAAGCGGAACAAACCGAAAAAATACTGACCTTCTTTCAACAACCGGTGTTTCGGTCGTCACCTGCTTCGATGGTTCATTCGTTGCTCGTGGATGTCAAGAATCACACGCTTCCAGCGATGATGCTGGATAAGATTGTGGCTGAGGTGCAACTTGCGCAAGGTCTCAACAGCGGTGTTGCGTTTCACTTCGAGTTGAAAGGCGACGTCTTGGGTGGCTTGCGGCTTAATATCAGCTTTGAAGGACAGAAGATCCACGCCGAGTTCTTCTCTCAGCATGCAGAGGTCCAACGTATGATGTCGGGCCAGCTGGACGAGCTTCGCAAACGTCTGATGAAGCGAGGTCTCAACGTCGGCCGCTTGGAGGTTCGTGACCCCAATGAGAAGCGACGTGAGCAAAGGCGAGAACAGCACAAACGTGATCGAGAGCATCAGCAACATTCGAAGGACCACCCTGAGGAGATCCTCGAAGACGAAGCCAACGAAGACTCTTCAACAAGCCACTCCTAAGGGTTCTCTCCCATTTTTGCCTTTCGTCTCTCTTTGCAAATGATTCCGGGCTCTTGACTTTGTAGGCATGGTCTCGTATCCACAACAGTGGGTAGTGTGGGATGTCTTTTGTTGTGGTGCCTGGAGAAGTTTGATGTTGTATCTGTTGCGTAATGTCTCTGTTGTCGTGGGACTGTTTGTATTGGTATGGGGATTGTCTTCCTGTAGCGGTGGTGGTTCGGGCTCTACCGACGGTGGAAGCTCCGAATCTGTGACGGAGACCCCGTCTCTTCCGACGGTGGAGGGCTGCGCTGGGACCCAGTTGCTGGTGAACCCTGAAGATCCATCCAAAACAGGACCCTGGCCTGTGGGTGCGCGAACTGTCATGTTGGGCAAGTACACTGTCGAAGTTCTCTACCCTGCAACGCCGGGTTCTGAGGAAGGCAAGACCAAGCTACGTTACGACGTTCGCAAGCAGCTCCCGCCCAAGGAAGTAGACAAGATCCCTGACGAAAAGAATCCATGGCAGGAGTGCAACTGCTACCAAGAGCTTCCACCGGATGCTGCCCGTGGTCCTTATCCTGTGGTTTGGTTCATTCATGGCACCGCCGGATTCCGTACGCAATCGTTGCAACACATGCAACATTGGGCAAGCCGAGGCTTTGTTGTTATTTCTGCCGACCATCCTGGTATTAACCTCGGTGATGTGCTTGCTCTCAATTTGGTGTTTGGTGAACAAGGCAATGACTTGCGCGCTATGCTCAAGGTGTTCCGTACACAGCCTGCTTCCTTGGAGTTCCTCAAGGGGAGCTTGGATACGTCCCGGATGGGTGTTGCTGGCCACAGCGCCGGGGGTTCTGCTCTCGCCGACCTGGGAGATGAGGAAGGCGTACTCGTCCTCATCCCTATGGCTGGAGGAGGCACCTCCGCTGAGAAACCTGCTCGTTCTACCCTCGTTCTCGGAGGTGAGGAAGACGGGGTAGTTCCCTACAAACGTCAACAAGACGGCTACGCGTCCTCGCCAAAACCCAAGCGCTTGGTCGGACTCAAAAAGGCGGGTCATCTGGCATTTTCCGATCTGTGTGCGTTGGGACGTGAACAAGGTGGACTGCTTAAGATCGCTGCTGACAATGGCGTGGAGATTCCCAGCGCTTTTGCTTCGATGATTGGTACCCTGGCTACCGACGGTTGTAAGGATGGCCAACTCTCTTCAGAGAAAGGCTGGGAGATCATCCATTTTGCTTCCTCGGCTGTTTTGGAGGAGACCTTGCACTGCTCCAAAACCGCACCCGAACAGCTAAAAAAACTGCCTGCCCTGTATCCTGAAGTTTCTGAATTCAAAGAAGACCTTCAGTGACTTTGGTTTCGAACCGAAACACACTTGTGTTTTTGGTGTTTCGTGCTTAACCATCCATACCAAAATGGTACTTTTTTCCTAAAACAGGTATGGGTTCGTTTTTCGCTCTCTGCGAACACCCTTTGGGTACGTGTATTTTTCTTGGAGGTTTACTCTGATGTCCCCACGGTTACGGCATCTCTGGTTGGGTCTGTTTACGTTGACTGCCTTGTTTTTGGGCGCGCAACAGGCGAACGCGATTACAGTGCAAGGCACTCTCTACAACAACACTCGTTGGACCACGTCCATGTCTCCGGTCATCGTCAACGGTGACTTGACCATCGACAAAAGTGCAACATTGACCATCGATCCTGGCGTTGTTGTTCAGGCTGCATCTAGCGACGGACAAAGCTCCGGTTTGGACACCAGCCGTGTGGAAATTATCGTCAACGGTGTGCTTCGTGCCGTGGGGTCTCCCAACAGCAAGATTGTGTTCAAAGGCCCCAGTACCTCCAAAGGCGTATGGTACGGGATTCGTGTTCCCTCCGGTGGAACCGCAACATTAACTTATGCAACTGTCGAATCCGCTCGAAACGGAATCTATGGAGAAGGCGGAACCCTCGACCTCAGCGAACTTGAAATCAAGAACTGCAGTGAAAGTGGTCTGTATGTCACTGCCGGACGGGCTGACCTTGCAAAAAGTAAGGTCCATACCAACCGCTACGGCATTTATGTTCGAGGCGGAACCACCAAAATCTCCGATACGGAAGTGTATCGCAACACCTCGTACGGTGTGTATGCTTACTTCACGAGCAGCGGTCGAAGCCTCTCTCTTGACTTCTGCACCATCGCATACAACAGCAGCTATGGTTTGTATACGTATCGTTCGAGTAGCAGCGTAGGAACTGTGACTCTGTCAAATAGCATCGTGGTTCGTAACTACAACACAAGCAGCTCAGGCTACGAAGTCTACAACAGCAACTACGGTACCACTTGCGCCAACAACCTGATCTGGGACACCGCTGGGACGCCTGTTTACAACCGCTACTCTCCCACTTGTTCTCCCACCGTTCAGTACAATCCCCTGTTTGTGGGTCCTTCCTCGAATGACTACCGAATCTATGACCGCTCTCCGGCCCGAAAAGCCGGCGCGGGTGGCTCTGACTTGGGTGCTCAACCTTGGACTACTCACACAACAACAACCCTTCACGGGAAACTCTTTACCGACTTGACCCTTCCTGCCGGAAAACACAACGTCCCTGGAGACCTTGTTGTTTCCAAAGGTGTGCGATTGATTCTTTCCGCGGGAGCAGAGCTTTCGTTCGGTAGCACTGATGATATGGCTGGTGGAGCCGATGCCGCTCGTGCTGAGATTGTCGTGGAGGGCCAATTGGTCGCTTCCGGTACTACCACACAGCGGATCAAAATGGAGGCTTCGACGAGCACCACTTCCAACAGTCGATGGTATGGAGTCCGTGTCGTCGCTGGGGGGGATGCTGACCTTCAATATGTCGACATTAAAAACGGTCGCTACTGTGTGGAAGTGTTCGGGAAAGCAACCCTTCAGGATGTAAGCGCCTCGTACTGTCAGTACGGTGCTTATCTTCAAGATGGTACAACCACAGCGAACAGCTGTAAGTTTTTCCGGAACAGTAGCTATGGCGTGTACGCTCGGGGTGGTACCAACAAACTGTCCTACTGTCAGATCTATCGAAACAGTAGCTATGGCGTGTACTCGTACTTCACCAGCAGCGGTCGAAGCATGGCCATCGATCACTGTACGATTGCATA
>SBHC01000002.1 GCA_006226375.1 Deltaproteobacteria bacterium
ACGTAAATGACGTTGTGTAGCACTTCGTCTTGCAGGCAATCGCCGTTCCTCCGGCTGAAATGCAATTCTTGTAACAGATGTCTCCGGTGGTGCCGTCGTTTGCGCAGGCTTTTTGGCAGGTATCGTTGGCTCCTCCTTCCTTGAGGCAAAGCGTGTAGCACTCGTTGGAAGAGAGTTCGCAAATCTTAAGGCAGGCGTCCTTGTCGATGCCTTTTCCGACACACTCATTGTAGCAAGAAGGTTCAGGTGTGTTGTCCTCATCCACGGGGTCGCTTTGGCCGCTGTCGGTTTGTGACGTTGGAGGGGCTTCCACCTGGCTTGTCTGGTTGTTGGGTGGAAAGAGCTGCTGTGGGTCAATGACGCAACCCAAGCCAAGGAGGCTCACTCCAAACACCACGGCCCATAGGCACACCCATCGGCTTGTTGAGAAAGTTGAACATCTCATCGCAGCTACCGCTTGGTGCTCAGGCTTTGCTTCAGTGGCCTGGCTTGCTTGGCATAACTTCCCGAAGGATAACTTCTTAAGTAGCGCTGCAAGCTATCGATGGCTTCCTTGGTGTGTGTGGGACCCATCTTATGGAGAAGGGCTCCTTGCCAGTACAAACTTGCTTCTCGAAGAGACGGTAACCCTCGCGGAAAGCGGTGTTCGACGCGCTTGTACCAACGCACGCAACGGCGCAAGTTGTGGCCTGATTGGCGGCAGCTTTGCGCCGCTTGAAACAGCGCAGTTTGCTTGGCAATGGCATGACTTTGTAGTCGGCTTAACCGGAACCAAAGCTTGGCAGCGGCCGCATACTTCTTTTGTCCTTGGAGGGCATGGGCTGCTGCTTCCAACGCCTGGCTACGTTCGTTGGGCTTGAGCAACTTGTGGTCCTGAAGGTCTTGAACATACGCCTGGAGCAACGCCGGTTTTTGTGTCGCAAGGGCTTCTACTTTGCCCATCCAGTCGTTGGACTTGTCCGTGACGTTGTACGTTTGCCAAGGCTTGGAGCGATCGCTGGGGACGAAGGCACCTTGCCCTTTGTAAAGATGGAGGCGTTCTTTGTTGCGTTGGCGTAAGAGGACATGACCTCGTGTCACTTCCACCCTGGTTCCTCTTCCCACGTGCCAGACCAGAAACTTGGTTCCTTTCACAACAACCTGCAGCTGCTCAGGGCATTGCACCACGAACGTTTTCATGGCTCCTGGCACAACGTGAAAGGACGCGGCTCCTTCTTGCAAAGCAACCACCGACTCTTTGGGAGCACCCCGACGAATTCGCAGTTGTGTCGTTGTGTGCGACCTCAGCTCCCAACCTTGGGGGTCCTTGAGGGTTGCGTTGGTCTGCAACTCGGTGCGAACTTCTTGGGTCTTTGCGTGAGAGTTTTGCGCAGTGACAAGTTTGAGCGTGCCCTCGGCTTGCAGCGCTGGAAGCGGCGCTTCTGGAGTTCGGAGCGTCCACACGAACAACAAACAAACCGCAAACCCTGCAGCCATGGTAGGCCAAAGCCACCCATGTGTCAGTGAAGGTGGAGGCTGGGGGCCTGAAGCAGCCGTTTGAGCCTCTTGGGACTGGTCATGGAAGTCGAGCACCTGTGACTCCACTCGTTGGAGCAGAGACAACTCGATGCCTGACGTTTCTTCCCAAGGTATGAGGGTGTTGCGTTGTGGGTTCATGGTCTTGGCCTTGTCGGCTTGGGGGCCCTTGTATGTTGTCATGCCAGCAGATCCTCGGCGGCGAGACCGCTCTTCTTAAACTCACGTTTGAGCCAGTTTGTGAGCTCTTGTCGGCCTCGGTAAAGACGAGATGCCAGCGTTCCTATCGGTACATCAAGTTCATGGGCTGCATCTTCGATGGAGCAACCTTCCAGATCGCAGAGTAGGACTGCGATGCGTTTGTTCTCACTTAGGGTGGCAAGACCCTGGTAGACGATAACTTTGAGTTCTTCTCGGAGAAATAGCTTCTCAGGGATGGCTTGGTTGCCGTCTTCGTTCCAGCCGGTCCATCGGAAGTTTTGTAGCTTGTCGAGGAGGGTGTTGCGGCTTTGTCGGGCGCGAAAGACATCGACCACCGTGTGGGTGGTGATGCGGTGCAACCATGCCAGAAGAACGCTGTCGCCACGGTAACTTTCCATGTGTTGCAGCACTTTGATAAAGACTTGCTGGAGGCAATCTTCGGCCTGGCTCTTGTCGCCTCCAAGAAGCCGAAGTATCCGACGCAAGAGGGTGGGGGCGTAGCGTCGAAAGAGCTCCTGGACTGCGTCGCGTTCTCCTGCCTGAACGCGTTGCGCAAGATTCCAGTCGTCTTCCTCGGATGAACTCTGGATGGGGGCTTGGGACGTGGCTTGGGGCTCGTTCCAGTCAATGCCCGAATCCTTGACCATCGCTGCAGGCAACGGCTTGTTCGGCCACGCGATGCCATCGTCTGGCTCTGTTCGCCGACGATGCCGATGGTTGGGGTTGTTGGATGAACGACTCAAAGGAGTTCTCTCCGAGGGTAACAAAGCGACGTACAATACAAAAAAGCTACAATCGAACCTGCACTCCAAGAAGCGCGCTGAACTGGAACGCCGGAACCACCACATCCAGGCTTGCGTTTCCTGCAGGGTCGAGGTCCACTGTGTTTTGGTAGAGACCTCTCACGCCTTGGGGATAAACATGGAGCGACGGTCGAACAAACAGGGACCAACGCCGGGATAGCTTAAATCCTAGATGAAGGCCCAAGGCTGTACCCCAGATCATCTCGGTGGTATAGGCTGTTTCGTCGTGTTTAACGGCAAACTCTGACACCACACCAAGCAACGTCATGAACTCGACCCAGCGTTCGGCTCGACCCAAGGGAATGCGGTAGCCCAGCCAGATGGAGGGACGAAGGAAGAGGATCTCGCGGGTTTGTTTTGTCAGGTGATAGCTGTGCAGATGAAGGTCAAACCGGACAGTCCATCGCCAAGCGTTCAATCCAAGCAGTACACTTCCACCCCCTTGAAGGAGTACATCTGAGGCATAACGAAGACCGCCGCTTAAGCCGATGTCCAGGCTTAATATGTCGCCCCACACCCGACGTTTCGGTCGGATAGGTTGGGGTCTTTGGACCTCCACCATTGCCACGTTCTTTCCTGGTGACGTCTGGAACTTGATGAGCTTCTTGGCCTTGTTGGCGCGAACCTTGGGTTTTGGAGTCACGGAGAGACGTCGAACCTGCGATGAAGTCTGTCTCTTTTGTTCCGGTGGTTGTGGACGTCGCGACGTTGGGATGCGAGCCATCCGGGAGTCTTTTGTGGGTGAGGGGGGCCGCAAGCGGGCTGGAGCCTTTGGTGTCTTTCTCTGTTGTGGAGGACGTGAACGCAAGCTCCCATTCTTTGCGGAAGTTACGGCATACTCTGCAGGTTGTGTGGTGCGAGTGGCACGCTTGCTGGGTGGCTCCGCTCTTTGTCTCAACGGTCTTGCCGTTCGTTGGGGCGATACAGCACGGGCGGCAGCTCTCGGAGTCAGTGCTACTCTTCGACGCACTCGTCGTTGCAGCCGGCGCTTGGCTCGTTTCTTGGGTTTGGAGCGTTTTCGTTTGGAAGTCGGTCGCTGCTCTGGCTTTTGGCGACTTGGGCTTGAGCCTGCTTGAGTTGCTGCAGACGATGATGGGCTGGGTGGTGTGTGTTGGAGAGTCTCCAAGAACATATCGAGATAGAGAGCACACACTCTGGCGCGGGTCTGGGGCGAGGAGAGACGTTGCGGGATGCTGTAGCGCTTGGTGTGTTGTCCCTTTGCGATGATCACCTTAGAGCCTGCGGTCAGTTGGAGTTTG
>SBHC01000069.1 GCA_006226375.1 Deltaproteobacteria bacterium
CGGCACCACCGGAGACATCTGTTACAAGAATTGCATTTCAGCCGGAGGAACGGCGATTGCCTGCAAGACGAAGTGCTACACAACGTCATTTACGTCGGTGGATTGCTTTCAAAAGTGCATTGAGTTTGGCATCCCCTCGGCCACGTGCGGGACAAGGGTAAGCCACTACGAGACGTGTTACAAGCAAACCAAAGACGCAAACACTTGCAGTCAAAAGTGCATCCCCGATGTCACCAACGAGTGCTACATCCCTTGCACCAAGCAAGGTCATTCACAGGCCGTCTGCAAAGAACGAACCTCTGGCTATCAACAATGCCTGGTATCTGGGAAGTCAGCCGAGGATTGCCAGACGCTTTGTGCGCAGGAGTGAGCAAGAAAAAAAGTTAAGATTGCAATGTGCAGAATGGATAGGAGCTTCGACTCTCCAAGTATGTTCATCACAAACTCATACAAAGGAGTACACCATGAAGCTATTGTCTCAGCTTGCGTTAGCGTGCTTTGCCCTCGGTTGCTTTGCCAGCCAGGCCACAGCCAAACGAACCTGCAAGATCTCTGTGTATGCTGGCATGACAGGCCACCGCAAAACTGCCAGTTTTAGCCGCAAGGTTGGAGGGTTTGCACGCCGCCCCAAGAAGCAGTGCATCGCACTCGCGAGAGTTCGTCACTTCACCACCATCCACAAGAACTTCATCACCTCCAAGATTCTCCCCAAGAACAACCAGTACTGCAAAAGCAACCCATCGATCAGCTTCGTTGTCTCGTCGTACTTGTATCGTAGACGCAAGCCCTTCCAGGTCACCCGTATCCATCACAAGCCCAAGCGTTACCATACCTTTTTCAAGTGTTACGGTTACAAAGACTGCAAACGCGGTCCTTGCGCCAAATGGAAACAATACAAACACTCAGACAAACTCTTTTATTGCGTTGCCTACTACGACAAGAAGAAGAGACGCCACGGTTGCATGCAGAAGTTCTTGAAAAAAGACTACCGCTGGGTCAACCACGGCGCTCGCTAACCATACCTCATTCAGCCTTCTCACGTTCGACCCATCTCTCCCAACTTCTGTTCTCGCCCTTCTTTTCACAGACAACCTTACTCTATTCAAAGACGAATGATGTTCACATAAAGGTTGACCTGCTTTGGCTTAATGATACTAATGAGACAGGCTGTATCATTAAGAACAGCTCCGCTCAACAAAGGCACACATGGAGGGCTGACAGAGCATGCGTTTGTATCATGAAGAGTATGATATTGAAGCCAACATCATGGACCCGCAGATCTGGAAAGACCCTTATCCTCTGTACCAAAAGATGCGCGAAGCGCCGGGCTTGATCAAAGCCGACCAACGATTTGCAGGTCAGATTTGGGTGGCAACTCGCTACGATGATGTAGAAACCATCATGAAAGACACCCAGCGGTTCAAAAACGATCCCGCCAACGCCACGGGCGCGACGAACTACTTTGATCGGCTCTTTGTCCCCAAAGTAGTGAAGGCTTTTGCTCGCTCCATGGTCTTTGTGGATGGCTTGGATCACAAGCGCTTGCGTGGTTTAACAGCCAAAGCGTTCACACCGGCGCGGGTCAACGAGTTGGACCAACGGATTGTAGACGTCACGAGAGGCTTGCTGCAAGCCGCATCGCAGCAAGGGACATTTGACCTCATGGCCGCGTTTGCCCTGCCCTTGCCCCTCCAGATCATCTCGGACATGTTGGGCGTCAACGAGAAAGAACGACGCTCCTTTCACAAGATGGTAAACCTCGTTTTCAATGTACCAACCGGTTGGGGTTTTGTTCGGAGGCTACCGACGTTTTATGGTCTGTATCGCTTCTTCAAAAAGCTGCTGAATCGCAAGCGAAAAGAACCCGGCGACGACCTAACCACAGACTTGATTCGGGCCGAAGAAGATGGCGACCGACTCACTCCAGAAGAGTTGATGGGCACTGTCTTTCTCCTCTTGTTTGCAGGGCACGAAACCACGGTCAACTTGATCGGCAACGGCACCCTTGCTTTGCTTGAGAACCCTGAACAGATGGATCGCTTGCGTGCCGAGCCCGACCTGGTTCCAGCAGCCGTTGAAGAGATGCTGCGATACTACTCGCCTGCGCACTTTACCCAGATTCGTCATGTGGCCGAGCCTGCAACGTTTGGAGAAACAACCCTGGAGGTTGGCTCCAAGATTATGCCCATGGTGGGAGCCGCCAACCGTGACGCCAACGCCTTTGACCATGCCGATCAATTTGATGTGGGTCGCAAGCCCAACAAGCACATTGGCTTTGGAGCCGGTGTCCACTTCTGTTTGGGAGCCCACCTCTCCCGCGTCGAGGGCCGGATTGCGTTCCAAGCCATGCTCGAAGAGTTTCCCCACCTTGAGCTCGCAGTTGAGCCTTCCGAACTCGTTTGGCGCGGCGCAGCGGGAGGCTTAAGAGGTCTTGAATCCCTTCCTGTCCGTGTTGTCTCTTAACGAGTGAACCAGCAACGGCCCCATGCAAGATGGATGAAAAGAGTGCTTGCCGTTGTTGTACATTCGCGTAACACAATCCCTCGGAGTCCGGACTTCGTTTCGGGGCCCGAGATGCAGGAGAGACCATCATGGAAATCAACATTGGAATTGCCAAAGAAGCCCGCGAGAAGTTAGCCGGAGAGCTGTCTGCCCTCCTCGCCGACACCTACACACTTTACCTCAAAACCCACAACTACCATTGGAACGTAACAGGTCCAATGTTCCAGACCCTTCACGTGATGTTTGAGGAGCACTACACCGAGTTGGCCACAGCTGTGGACGAGATCGCTGAGCGTATCCGAGCCATTGGGTTTCCGGCCCCTGGTAGCTATGCAGCGTACCAGAAGCTGACCTCCATCGCCGAAGCCGAAGGAGTCCCTGCCGCCACCGATATGGTCGCAGACCTGGTCAAGGCCCACGAGACTGTCGTACGCACAGCCCGCGGCGTGCTTGGTAGCGCCAGTGAAGCCGGCGACGATGTTACGGCAGACCTCGCCACCCAACGACTGCAGATCCACGAAAAAACCGCCTGGATGCTACGCAGCCTTCTGGCAGGGTAAGCTCGTTGATGAAGAAAACGTACGATCTGGCAGTTATCGGTTTGGGCCTGGCAGGGCTGTCCTTGTTGGACGCTGTATCCCAACGCCAACCGGACTGGACTCTGCTGGGACTCGACCAGGGCCAGATCGCAGGTGGGGCCTCCAGCGCGCCTGGAGCCCTGCTTAATCCCCTCCCCGGCCGCTCTTTGCTCCCCCGTCCTCCGTACCAACAAGCCCACGCCTTTGCGGGTCCATGGTTGCAGAAGTGGCAGTCCGAGACGCAAGGCACTTGGCTCCACACCGACACCATGATTCGCCCGCTGTGGCAGGATGATCCTGTCAGTCATCGACTGTTGCGCTCATGGAAACAGCGCACCGAAGACTACGGCCCCCACCTGAGCATCAACCACCTCTCCTCCCAAGAGGTGCAAGAGAAGTACCCCGGCTTTGTGGAAACCGACGGGGCTATGGAGCTTTCCCCCGTGTACGCCGTGGCGATGCACGAGATGCTCAAAGAAATCACCGCTCACTTGTCAGAACGTTCCATTGAATTCCATCCGGAAGAGCCAACACAAACGCTTCAGTGGGACGGTCATTGCTGGCACATCCAAAGCGCTAATGGCACCTACCAAGCCAGACACATCGGACTTTGTGTTGGTGCTCATCTGGGCGACTGGTTCCCCGAACTTCCTTTGCAGTGGATGGGTGGCGAACTCGTAACATGGAAGGCTCCTGATGATGTGGAGTGGCCCTGTGCGTTCCGACAAAAAGGTCACCTTGTCCCAATGCCCCGTGGGTTCTGGGTCGGAGGCTCAACCTACAACGATATCACTCCCGAGCAGACCACAGCGCTCGCACAACAACGCTCGTACCTGGACGAGTGGGTTCTCAGCCTGGACACTTCGACAAGCGAGGTCGTAGCGCAAGAGATGGCGGACGGAATCAGTCGCCTGTTCCCTGCTGTGCAACAGGCGGAAGTGGACCATGTCTGGCGAGGAGTCCGTGGCATTTACAAACACGACCGTCAGCCGCTCGTTGGACCTGTCCCTGAGCAACCACAGTTGTTTGTTTGTTCGGCCCTCGCATCCAAGGGTTTGCTGCTGGGCCCTTACCTTGCCCACCACCTCGCTGATGAGATCACAACAGGCGACGAAGCTGTCCCTTCATGGGCCCGAAGCACCCGAAGTTCCGACTGGAGCTCCAAGCGCATACATGAGCACGCTTCAGGCGAATGAGCCTTTCAGAGCCCTGCCAACGATAAAGCTGGACATCGAAGTTGACGTTCGACAGAACAAGTCGCCCCGAACAACGGTTGCTGTCCATGTTTAGGGCTGATAGCAGATGTAGTTGTCGTTCCATGTATGTGGGTCTTTGGGCTCGACTATCTTTGTGCATCGCTGTTGATGAATGGGTCCATCGCTGGACCAAAAGAACTGGATTCGGGATGAATTGGGAAGGCAAAGATAGTTGTCTTTCCAGACATTTGAATCAGAGGGTTCGTACACTCGCGTGCATTTCATCCGTTGGATCGGCCCCTGGTAGGACCACTTCATCTTTAAGTTTCGATTCGAGCAGAGATAGTTGTTGTCCCATCCGTGCTTGTCAGAAGGCTCCAGCCATTGGGTGCAATGCATTCCTTGGACAGGTCCTTGATGAGACCATACGAGCCGCAATGCATTCCCTGATGTTTCATGGAGCTTCCAAGTGCAATCAGGATTGGAAACCTTGCAGCTTTCATGAAGCGCCACGACAGCACCGTGCGATGCTCCATTCCAAGCGTTCATAGAGAGTTGTTTGTTTCTTCCGCTGGTAAACATGCCATTTTGGTAGGTCCATCGACAGTCTGGATTGGAGGGAGAGCACTTGGAACTTAGCTTGAGGACGGTGCCGTGCTTGGCTCCGTTCCAGGCGTATATCGCCAGTTTTGTATTTCGTGCGCTCACGATCATATTGTTCTGAAAGATCCAAAGACAGTCAGGGTTGCTTTGACTGCAGCTTTGGTGCAGGTGCAAGATCGTGCCTTCTTTCGCCCCGCCCCAGGCGTTGATGGCGAGGCTTGGATGACGGTTGCTTGTCAACATGAACTGATTTTGTTTTCCCACCTGCAGAAGAGGTTTTCGGCTCAGCTTTTGGAGAGGGTTGGAAAAAACTTGTTGTTGCGAAACACCAGAAAACAAAAGAAGGATAGCGACGACAATGTATTGCACTTTCATCTACGTACTCCATTGGATGGTTGTCTGTGTTGGGTAACGCTTCATTCTCCAATGGCTTACAGTGACTGCTCCGATTGCATCGAAAACGTCGAGAGAGAACCAAACAAATGCGAGAACCGACGATGAAGCCCGAAGGTTCAAGCGAAATGCATGCTCATGTTAGAATTCTCTTGCCTGTGTTTCCAACGCTGTCTACTTTAGAATTCTCAACATACAAAAACATAGGCGACGGGAGAGAGTCATGTCCAAGATCAGCGGACCATCTGGGCGATTCATACCAACCTCAAAAGGAACAACCCTTCGTTCCAACCCTCTGCAGCCACAAACGAGCATCCAGCCCTTAGCTTCCAACCCCAGCACTCCCTTCGTTGCCAACACAAGCCCAAGCACTGGGGCTCACATGTGGAACCAGTTGGAATCTCAGGGTCCGAACATCCAGCCCCATCAGATGTTACAACAGTGGATGGGGCTCCAAAACGATCCATCCCTGGCTCCCCTTGTACAAATGCTACAGCCTGCGCTTCAGTCGTTGCAAGCGAGCTTGCAGGGACCTTTGGCGACCTGGCCACCAGCGGTGGGAAACAATGACCCAGTGTCCATGCTGCAAACCATGGCTCCCCTGGCTCAAGCGGTGGGGCAACTCCTCAGCCAGCTGGGCCGCCTTCCACAAGGTGCAATGCATTGGCCTTTTCCCCCTCAGATGGGCGGGTTCTCTCTCCCCAAGCAGCAAGCCCATGTTCGGGCACAACTCGCAAGATATTTGCCCCAACAGCCGACGGCAGCGGGAATGTCGGGAGTGTCAGGGATGCAGGGCGCTCAGTCCATCCAAGCGTTGCAGGGAACGAGCGACCCCAGCGTCCCCAAGCGAAGAGTGGTGGATTTCTCTGCCGTCCAAGACGCTGGAAACCGTATCGCAGACGCTGTAGGCTCGGATGACAACGCGAAGAAACGTTCACACGAACCACTGACGATGGCGTTGGCGACCCCTGACCAAAAAGGGCGAATGATCAAGCGCTTGATCAAGGGACACACCACAGACTCTGAGGATCGTGCCATCGTCAAGATCTTGGAATCTTGCACCTCCAAGAAAGAACTGGATGCGGTCATGGACGCCGCCGGTGGCGCCAACAAGATTCGCAAGGAGTTGGATGACAAAGGCGCACGCCGAGCCTATCGCAATGTTCGAGACAAGTTTGAGAAAAGCCCAGATCTCGTCATCCAACCCAACACCGGTAAAGGAGCCAGCTTCGCTGAACAAGTCGCGGCCTACCGGCAAGACGCTGCCAAATGGCGCCCAGACACGGATGTTCCCGCAGCCAAGAACATGACAGCGCAGGAAGCCTGCAGCTACTTTGAGCGGATTAAGAAAGCCCGCAGCAGCGACGACGCAGCCTCGGCCATAGCCAAAGACCCCAAAGCGATGGCCCTCGCCACCAACGACGACAAAGCAGCGATGGTCCGAAGGCTTATACGCGGACATACCACCAACCGTGAAGACCGCGCGATGGTAGACATCCTGGAGTCTTGCAACACCAAAGCAGACTTTGAAGAGGTGATGAAAGCCAGCGGAGGAAAAGATGTCGTGGATGAGATGGACCACGGCCCCTCTCGCGACAAGATGAACATGTTGACCGGTGCGTGGGGATGCATGGGCTGGGCCAATGACAAAGGCAAAGCCAAGATCGCAGAGAATGCCCTGGCCGACCCATCGATTGGCGCAGAGTTCGCAGGGCTTCCTCCCCAAGGCGTGCAAGCCACAGAAGCCACACCTCCGTCACAGTGGCCTTCGGACCCAGCCGAACGAGCCGTCGCCGAGCAACGTTGGGTCAATCGTCAACGCTCCCAAAATGTGCACAGAGAGCCCAGAGCTTACAAAGAGCTCATCTTTGAGAACGCATCGCGCAAGGCACAGGGCCGCGAGCCACTGGATTACAAGCAAGTCGCGGGTGAAGTCCACGACGCTATGACCGAAGCCAAACCCACACACCGCAAGGTCACAGTGCAGACAAAGGGACTTCGCACGTTCGACATCAAGGACCTGGACGTTCCAGTCGAGGTGATTGACGGAAAGCAGCTTGAATCCTGGTTGGCCGAGAGAGGCTTCCCTCCCAAGAAGTTTGGCTTCAAGATTGAACCCAATGGTGAGGCACGCAAACGCCTGATCGGCGGGAAGATGGAGGAGATCCGCAAGAAGTATGGCGTGGGCAAAGAAGAGATGCGGGACATGTTCACCTACCGCGAAGGTGAGATCCACCGAACCGGCGCCAGAGACCTGTCACGCCGAAGCGGCAAGACGCTCCAACCGCTTCAAGCTCGCTACCAACAGGCCGTCAAACAGTTTGGCCCCAACAGCGTTCAAGCCCAACAAGCCAAAGCAGACCTCGACAAGGCGCAGTCACTGCTAGGCAAAGAAACCCAACGTATGGGAGAGACAGCTGAGGCAGCCGAGAGTCTCTACCCAACCCCACTCAGTGGCCTGGATAAATTTGTCGGATTCTTCGAGAAGTTTGGAGAGATGATCCTCGATATATTCGCCACACTCCTCAACGCTATCCCTGGAGTTGGGAACATCATCTCGGCGGTCTACCACGGCATCAAGTTTCTGGTGAAATCCATCCAAGGTGATGTGATGGGCGCGCTCACCTCCGTCGCCAGCGCTGTCACCGGAGTGGGTGGCGCTCTCTCTGGGGCCGTCAGCGCGGGGCTGAAGGCCGCCGGTGTAGGATTGAAGGCCGCTGGCTCCGCGATCCAAGGCGGGGTTGGGTTGGCCCAAGCCATTGAATCCGAGAACCCTCTCGCTGCGTTGGGCGCTTTGGGTAGCACAGCAGGAGGAGTAGGAAACGCACTGGGAGGCTTAAGCAGCGAAGCAGCCAAGCTCGCCAGCCAAAGCCTGCAAGGCATCAAAACAGGCATCAACGCTGCTGGCTCAGGCTACACAATGATCAAAGGAATGGCGGATGGCAACCTGGCTCAAGCCCTCGCCGGACTTGGTGGCGTGGCGAGCTCGTCATCCCAATTTGCAGGCGGCACGGCCAAGGACGTACTCAGCGGCTTGGGAACAGGAGTCCGAGGCATCAACGACCTCGCTCATGGCCGGGTAGGAGCAGGGTTGAGTCAACTCCAGAACTCGCTTTCACCCGCTCTTCAAGAGATGAACAAGGCCATCCCTCCAGAAGCCCGCCAAACGCTCAACGAGATCCAATCGTACCTGAAACCTGGCGCCCAACTGGTCGAAGGTCTCGCGACTGGACGCACCGCATCGATTACCAACTCTCTGTTGGACATTGGAGGTTTGGCCGGTCAACAGATTCCGGGGATGAAAGAGTTCCTCCAGCAGAAGGACGTCCAGCAAGCGTTCGATACCCTCAAACCGCTCGGTCAGTTTGCCAACGGGCTGCTCGACAACAACGTGCCCGCCGCCTTGCAAGGAGCCACAGGAGCCTTGCAAAGTCTTGTCGATCACCCAGACGCTCAGAAAGGAATCCGCTGGGCCAACGATATCGGTCAAGTGCTGGCATCCACAGCGCAAGGCTCTGTCAACAACACACTTGATGCCCTTGGAAAGTCGGGGCTGGTGCGCGACTTTCTCAACGGCGTGCAAAGCGGAGAACTTGGCGCAGGCGTACAACGTTTTGCTCATGACATCCACTCCATTCTCCAGAACCCACAAGTCCAACAAGCCTCCGATTGGCTTCGCGCTGGCACTCTCGCCGTCAAAGACCTGGCTCAAGGCCACACAGGGAGTGCCCTCGCCCAGCTCACATCTCCCCATGGACCTCTCCAAAACCATCCTGGGCTGAAAGAGTTAACCCAATGGACGCAGGCCACTCAGCCCTTCTTGCAAGGGCTCACAACCGGTCGGCTGGATCAACTGTTGGGACAACTTCCTTCCATCACCCCAAACATTGTGCAGTCTCCAGCGTACCGTGAGGCGCTCCAACACGTGGCTCCCTTCACGAACTTGCTGCGCAGTCTGGAACAAGGACAGCTCTCTCGCCAGTTTCAAACCTTATTGGGGCAGCTTCAACCGTTATCAAATCCGAACCGTTGGATGGCACCCATCCAAGATCTTCAACAGCGGCTGGATCAAGGCATTCACCTGGAGGGAACTCCCGATGCCTATCTACTTCGAGCGTTGGGAATGTAAAGAAAGAGGCTTGTTAAAGGGACGTTTGAGCGAGGTCGAGGGACTCTTTGGAAGGACGGTACGACATGGCTTGCAAGACTTCATCAAACAGCTTCCAGATGTCGCCTTGCACAAAGTCATTGTCCACAACGTTGACCAAGTAGAAGGTGTCGCGGACGTGCTCGATCCAATTGTAGGACTCGCTTCCTTCCTCATAGATCGAGCCCCACGCAGAAGTCCACAAGCTGAACGCTTCGTCTTTCCAAACCATAAAGGAGTCCGGATCTACCACGGTCGGTTGGATGATCTCCTTGCCGGGGAACACACCCCATGTCACCGCATTAACAGTGTCGCAGTTGGCGTAGGAGACACCTTCCCTGTTGATCGCGTGGAAGGTGATGTTCGGGTGGCGAGAGAAAACCTCCAGCAAGGTGTGGATGTGCTCTTGGGCGACGAAGAACTCAACGTACGCCTTTTGGAACACGATGCCATCGTCGCCTCCCCAACCAACGGTGACATCTGTGGATGGGGCTGCATTCACCCGAGGTTGCGAGTTAATGGTCAACAAACCGTGCAAGTTGAGACGAACCAGCTGTTCTTTGATCAGCTGTGACTCGATGGCCAGCGGTGAATCAAACCAGGGCATCGCGTCGATTTCGCCGTTACAGAAGCGAACAAACACGTTGTAGATATCTTCAAGAGAGGTGACCTCCTCGCCCCACATCTCAGAGCGATTCTTCACGACAGTGTGCAGACGCTTAAAGTAATGGTCTGTGAGGTCACCAAACGCCGGAGAGCGAGAGTCACCCCAGCGACCGTTGGGATACTCATCCCACTCCAAGGTACGAGCGACATAGCTCTTGGGACGGTTCGCCCAGAAGATAGGACGGACATCTTCGTTGGCTCGCTTCGCGTTGGGCGAGTTCAGCCAGGGCAACGAACGAGTGATGTTCTCCGAGACCATACCCAAATTGGAAACAATCTGGGTGGTCATCTTCTCCAGGTTCATGGTGTAGAAGTGAAGACCGCAGGCGCCGTTGTCGAGCAAGTCCTGGCACATCTCCGTAATCACTTGGGTTCCGTACGCCCGCACCGCTTCGTCGTCGTTCTGAATCGGCTCCAACGCTTCCAGAATATGCTCAGGGAGCGTGTTGCAAAACTCCGCCATTCGCTTGAACGAACGGTAGTTGTGAATCGGCATAATTCCAGGAAGAATGGGACATGTGATACCGGCGTTCCGGCAATCGTTGACAAACCGCAAGAAGGTCCCGCTGTCGAAGAAAAGCTGGGTGATGATGAAGTCAGCGCCGGCATCCACCTTCTGCTTAAGGAACTGAATGTCCTCAAGGTAGCTCGTGGACTCTTCGTGCCCTTCGGGATAGCCGGCCACGCAGACACCAAAGTAGTCACCGTGTTCTTGGCGGATAAAACGGACTAGGTCGATGGCGTAGGAGAAGCCATCGTCATGGGCTTCCCACTCGTCCTTCCCTTTGGGAGGGTCGCCCCGCAACGCCAGAATGTTGCGAATGCCTGCACGTCGGGCGTCGGCGAGAACCTTCATCAGGTCGTACTTCGACATGTTGGTGCAGGTCAGATGCAACATGGTGTCGAGGCCGCTCAAATTTTGCATGTGTGATGCAATCTCTAGCGAGCGCTCTGCGGTGGAACCTCCAGCACCCCACGTGATATCGACGAAGGCTGGACGGAGTCGAGCCATGCGCTCCACACGCTGGAACAGATTGGTGACACCTGCCTCGGTCTTGGGCGGGAAGTATTCAAAAGAAAAAAACGGTTGGCCTTCCTCTTGGGACTGCCGGATCTTCTCGATGATTTTCATTGTGACTTTTTGTTGATATCCTTAAAGGCGGCGAAGGCGTACCCCACAATGGTGTAACGCCGGTTGGGCTCTTTGTGCTGGCGCAAACGCCACCGGGTATAAGCAGTTAAAGTTCGGTCGGAAACACCCGGCATGATGTTGGCGTCGCGGAACACAACGCGCTTTCCTTTGCGTACAACAAAGCCGACATGCTGCACAGCCACCGGGTTCCCTGGGTCGTCCTTCACCTCTCCCATCCAGGCGATATTCGGAAGCTTCTGAATCACCTTGGGGATATGGCGGAGGGGAATATACGCGAAACGATAGCTCCGCGGCAATAGGGACGCTGGGATTCGACGTCTCCACGAGGTACCTTCCCAGGTCTCTGCCGTGATTTTGCGATCGATGTATTTGATATAGGGACGTCCAACTTGTTCCGTAATCGTCTGGAGATACCCAGCTTTTTCATTTTCGGCCAGCCACTGGGTTGCCGTAAAGTGGTTGCGGTGGCTGTAACGGATCTTCCCGTTTTTGTAACGCACTTTTTGCATCGCTCGGATCGCCTGCGGCACCGAGCGCGACATCGCCAGAGCCATCACAGTTTCCACATAGGTGACACAATCCACCCGATCAAATCGAAAGATGGGATCACGGTCAAAGCGTCCTTGGCGACCTTCGCCCAGAGGACCCAGCCGGTACAACCCGCCCAAAAACATGCCGCTCAAGATCCGCAATCGCTTGTGATACGAGTACGTATCCTGCAGGTGACGCAGCAACCGATTGATCCGACGGTGCTTCATGTTTCGTTGGTAAAGACGACCCCGACACTTGCGACCGCATTGGGTCAACACAGGATCATGGTAGCGCTTTGACCAACGAGGTTTGCGATACCACCCACGCTTCCAACGTGCGCGCAGCCAGACACGACGCTTGGCCATCGCACGACGCTTCGCAACAGACCACTTCGCCCGAGCTTTGCGACGAGCCTGACGACGCTTACGCCTCCGACGTTGTCGTCGCAGCGCGCGTCGCTGACGTCGCTTCATTCGTCGCTGTTTCCGACGTAAGCGCTTGGTACGGGCACGAGCTGCACGTGACTTGGCTGTGTCCTTGGCGTCGTCATCCTGACCATACGCCGAATTGGAGCCAACTCCAGCCGACAAGAGGAACAGCGCTGACATCAAGCCTGCGAGGAGAAAACGCCAAGGTGGGAGAACCTGGGTAGAACGCAACACCATCAATCTATCCATTCTTCGCTTGGTCACGAAGGGCAGCAAAGCTCCGTCCCTCAGGGTTGCCCGTTTCCTTCGGCAAGTTGTCATCCATCGACCAGCCAGGAAGAACCTGACCGTCGGGAGTTCTACGCGCTTCCCAGCCATGAAGTTGATTGATCACTTCACCGTAACCAGCCTCCAACATCATCATCTGAGCACGAGCGCTTCGCCCCCCAGACCGGCAACCCACAACAACCTTGGTGTCCTTGGAGAAGTTGGCCTCAACCTGGGAAAGAAAGTCGGGGTTGGGGACCATCTGCATCGCCACAGGATCTCGGAACATCACAGGAATGTTGTATGCTCCAGCAGGATGACCTGCCTCAAACTCAGCTTCTGTACGGACATCCAAGTGGATGTACCCTTCGTTCTCCACCAAAGCCTGTGCTTCTTGGGGAGTAATCTCTTTTGCACTCATCGTTTACCTCACACTTCTACTTCCAAGTTAGAACCTCAATGGTACAGTCTATCTATCCTAGAGAGACAACTCATCCACCAAAGGGATTGCATTATAGGCCATTAACTTCTTGGCCGAAAGGAATCTTCCGACCCACCCTAACTTTCTTCCCCTGAAAGAAAAACGTTTTTTTTCGAGAAACCTCTTGCAACTTTCTCAAACATTATTAAGCTACCCGGTAACACTTTGTTTACTCTGACGACACAATCATTGCGAAATGCAAAAAATTTTTCCCTCAGAGTAAACGTTCACTATAAGGACACAATCCAAAACAAAAGGGCTTGATTATGGAAGCAAAATTCAACGATCGGGCATTTTTTTGGGGTTTCGGTCCTTGACGAAGGTGTTTTTGGGTGTCTATACCCAAAAAAGAGAGCCGGTTTTTGAGAGCCGCTCTCGTCGACAACGAACGACGAACAGTTTCTATCCATAGGCTTGGCATTCACGACTTGAGACAAGGGAGGACATCATGAGTATAGCTTGGCAGCTCATAGGGGCACTGGCGATGCTGTGCATCGAAGCATCGTATGTGCCTCAAATTGTGAAATTGTACCGGGACAAAAACGCTGAAGACTTCAGCATCTTCTTTCCCTTATTGAACGGGACAGGGCGGGTCTTTGGTTTGATCTACACGGGGTTCAATGGCGACATTGTCTTGGCGCTGGGCTTTCTCCTGGGTATCGCGTTGCGGCTCACCTTGTTGTTCCAGGTTTGGTACTACAAGCGCGTAAAACAACAGCAACACGAAGCAGCGTTGACGCCACAGCCGGCAACAGCAGCGACGCTTTGGAATCGTTTCCAAACATGGACCTCTTCCATGCCCAAAGCCCAGGTCAGCCCAGCATCGGCCTACAAAATGAGCGTAGCGTACGCGACCCAAGGACATGAGGTCACTTCACTTCAGCCTGGTACGGCTGCGAATTGGTGCCATCCAGGTGATGCCTGTGTGCGGACCGACTCTCGGTAACGTTGGCGCACCCTACGAACACAATCTGATGGGCGAAGCCTGAAGAAACGCCACAAGCGCGTGTAACCTTCGACAGTTCACAGGCTCCCCACAATCCATCGTTGAGGACCTCTCCCAACGCCAGATCGTGGCGAGGCAAAGGTTCTTTCACAAAGCAGAGAGACAAGGCTATGACAACTCCTGTAACGGGTCGGGTGTATCTAGTAGGCGGTGGTCCAGGGGCAGCAGACCTCCTCACCCTTCGAGCCGTCCGTATTCTTCAACGAGCTGACGTCGTCCTCTACGACCGATTGGTCTCCGATGAACAACTGGCGCTGGCTCCCCAAGCGGAAAAGATTTACGTCGGCAAGGACCTGGGCAAAAACAGCCAGGAACGCCAGGACAGCATCCATCGATTGTTGATACACCATGCACGATCGGGACGAACTGTTGTTCGACTCAAAGGGGGTGACCCTTTTGTCTTTGGTCGCGGCAGTGAAGAAGGCTTGGTTCTCTCCGAAGCAGGGATTCCCTGGGAGCTGGTCCCAGGCATCAGCTCCTCGATCGCCGCTCCAGGAATCGCCCGAATCCCAGTCACGCATCGTGGGGTGTCTTCCGCCTATGCGGTCTTTTCCGGACAGTCAGCGTTTACACCAGGTGCCGATGTAGACTGGCTGGTCGCAGCACGAATTCCCACTGCTATCTTTTTAATGGGTGTACGGAAGTTACCCGAAATCACACGCGAGCTGATCGCCCATGGACGATGCTCCAGCACACCCATCGCAGTCATAGAAAAAGCGACCACACCGCAACAGCGCGTGGTGACAGGCACCTTGGACACCATCGTTGAACTTGCCAAGGGCGTCTCATCCCCAGCCACCATCGTTGTGGGCCCAGTCGTTGCGTTGCGAGAAGAACTTCTCTCCGTCATCGCAACCCCGGCCGTCGCCACATTCGCTCCGGTGGCACCCGAATCTGTGTATGCACCCCATGTCTCGGGCCTTGTTTCTTCGGAAGTGGGTCGCCCTCTCAATTCTTAATTCATAACCGTAGGCTCTATTCTCAACCTCGATCAGTGAGGAGACTCTGATGTATCGGTACAATGAGACAGACAAGAAAATCATAGCGGAGCGTGTTCGGCAGTTCCGCGGTCAGGTGGAGCGTCGCCTGGACGGTCGGCTGGCGGAAGATGAATTCCGCATCCTTCGACTGATGAACGGTCTCTACTTCCAGCGCCACGCTTATATGCTTCGTGTCGCTGTTCCCTATGGACTGTTGTCCTCGACACAGCTTCGAAAGCTGGCTCACATTGCGCGGCACTACGACCGCGGCTTTGGGCACTTCACCACGCGCCAAAACCTCCAATACAACTGGCCCGAGCTCGAAGATGTGCCTGACATCCTCGACGAGTTGGCCTCTGTCGAGATGCACGCTGTACAAACCAGCGGGAACTGCATCCGAAACGTCACCTCGGATCACCTGGCAGGCATCGCAACGGATGAAATTGAAGATCCCCGTCCCTACTGCGAGTTGCTCCGCCAATACTCGACCTTTCACCCCGAGTTTTCGTACCTACCGCGGAAGTTCAAGATTGCAGTCACTGGAGCCACCAACGATCGCGCGGCTGTGTTCTTTCACGACATCGGCATTCGCATGGTTCGTCATCCGGAGAAGCCCGACTCAACAGGGCTTCAAATCATTGTAGGTGGCGGCCTGGGTCGAACTCCCGTCGTCGGTAAGGTCCTCCGTGAATACCTTGAGCCCCAACACATGCTCTCCTATGTCGAAGCTGTGATGCGGGTGTACAACTTGCACGGTCGACGCGACAACAAATACAAGGCTCGGATTAAGATTTTGGTTCGAGAGTTGGGCATTGAAGAGTTCCGTCGCCAGGTGGAAGAAGAGTGGGACCGCTTCAAAGACGGCGCGATGTTGTTGACCCAAGAAGAGATCGATCGTGTGAAGGGCTACTTCACACCGCATGAATACGATACTTCGGCTGCTGAAGACACCAGCTTTGAGCAGCATCTTGAAGAGAACGCCTCGTTCAAGATTTGGTACAAACAGAACACAACCGAACACAAAGTCCCAGGATACCGAGCGGTTTATGTGTCATTGAAGACACCCCGCCTTCCCCCTGGCGACATGAAAGCCGACCAGATGGACGCTGTCGCAGAGTTGGCCGACCTCTTCAGCATGGGTGAGATCCGCACCACCCATGATCAAAACCTAGTCTTGGGTGAAGTGAAGCAAGGTGAGTTGTTTGCGCTTTGGCAGTCGCTCAAGGAGTTGGACCTGGCCTACCCGAACATTGGCACGCTGACGGACCAGATCTGCTGCCCCGGCCTGGATTACTGCAGCCTCGCCAACGCGGCTTCCATTCCCATTGCGGAAGAGATCGCCCAACGTTTTGACAAGATTGATTACCTCTACGACTTGGGCGAACTCAAGCTCAAGATGTCGGGTTGTATCAACGCTTGCGGTCACCACCACGTTGGCCACATCGGGATTCTTGGCATCGACAAACGAGGCGAAGAGTTTTACCAGATCATGCTGGGCGGTAGCGCGGCAGATGACGCAGCCATCGGTCAATGGCTTGGCCCCGCCCTCGCCCAAGATGAGATTGTGAATGCCCTGGAGCGACTCCTCCATACCTACCTGGAAGTTCGCGAAGAAGAGGAACGCTTCCTCGACACCTACCGACGACTTGGACCCCAACCGTTTAAGGACAGCGTCTATGCGTAAGATCATTCGAAACCGCGAAATCGTAGAGAGCCCATGGGCTCGTGTGGGTCAAGACGGCGAGCTACCCGCAGGTCCCGTGATGGTTCCCTTCAAACGCTGGCTTGCTGAGCAAGACAAGCTCGCAGCTCGCGGAGATATCACCGTCTACCTTGAAGGCGACGACGACGCTCGTGCCCTCGCTCCACACCTTGAGAACCTGGAGTTTGTGGCCATCGACTTTCCCAAATTTGCGGACGGTCGGGGCTACTCTCACGCTCGAATCCTTCGAGACGACCTCGGCTACAAAGGCGAACTCCGCGCCGTTGGAGACATTCTCCGTGACCAGATTTTCTACCTTGCACGCTGTGGCTTCAACGCCTTTGAAGTGCGAGAGGACAAGGATCTGGAAGAAGCCTTGGAAGGCCTGCTGGACTTTAGCGTGACCTACCAAGCAGCCGCAGACGAGAAGCGCCCCATTTATCGACGTTAACAAGGAATCGCAATGAGTCACATTTATCTTCTGGGCTTCCTCGACTCCGGCAACATCACCATTGCCAAACAGCTCGCGGAACGGCTTCAGGTCGCATACACCCACACCACCGACTGGATCCAATCCAAAGCAGAGACCGACGTGGTCACTCTCCACAAAGAGAAGGGCCCCGATGCGCTGGCCCAACTCCAAGGAGAGGCTCTTCAAGCCCTCGCGAAAGGTGAGCCGTCTGTCATTACGGTGTCTGATCATGCGCCGCTGCTAGAGTCGGACTGGGAGTTGTTCCGAAGCACAGGCAAGACCGTCTATATCCAACGGACCGCCGAGCGCCTGTATTTTCGCCTTCGCCACGACCTCAAACAACCAACCCTGTACGACGTCCAAGACAAAGAACGTCAGGTTCGTATCGAAGAGATGCTAAAAGAACGTGAGCCGGGCTACTTGCAAGCCGACATTGTTGTCTCTTGCACGACGGAGGAAGTCCCAGATATCGTTAATATCCTCGCACCACAGCTCTCCCCAGAATAAGTCCGCACCCTTCCCTTTTCCTTCCCAACACGCCACAAACAAACTCTCTCTTTGAGAATCATCCGACAGGTCGCAAAGGATCCGTTTGAGGTTCGGGTTTTCTTATTCTGGAAGAGGAAGCTTGACGGTAAAGCAAGTGCCTTTCCCTCGGGTTGATTCGACTTCCATGCTTCCTTTGTGGCGCTCTACAATTTCGTACGAGATGGTCAGCCCCAGACCTGTGCCCTCACCAGGAGACTTGGTCGAAAAATAGGGTTCAAAGATGCGATCCATCATGGTTTTTTCTACACCAGGACCGTTGTCCTGAAAGACTACATGGAGCTGCTTTCCAACAACCTTCGTCGACACCTCCAGCGATCCCTGAAACCCATCACCGAGCTCCAACGCCATCTTCTTTTGATGAATAGCCTGGCACGCATTCACCGCCAGGTTAAGAAAGACCTGGTTAAGCTGCAGGTGCCACGCAAAGATGGCGGGGTCATCATAAATGTTGCAGACAAAGTTAACCTCATTTTTGTAAGTGGGCTGGACCAACGCGATGGTCTTTTTAAGGCCCTCTCCGATGGTGTCCAAGGTAGGAGCGACCACCGAACTTTGCTGCCGTTGAAACATTTGCACATTGGAAACAATGTCTAGGATGCGTTCAACACCATGGATAACGGTGTCAATGCTCGACACCATGGGGGAAAGCTTCTCTTGGAGAAGAGCATGAAACTCGCTGTCACCGCCTTCCGAAAGCGAGAACAAGAACTCCTGAAAATGTTCCATGCGGTGCTGCAAATTCAAAGCACTATTGTGAACAAAGCTCGCAGGATTATTAATCTCATGGGCAAGACCGGCTAATAACAGCCCAAGATTCGCCATTTTTTCTGCGTCGACGGCGG
>SBHC01000006.1 GCA_006226375.1 Deltaproteobacteria bacterium
TTCATTTTCTGCACGAGCTTTCAGCAGGTTGCTTGCCTTGGTTTGCTATGTGTTTGAGGCCGTTGTCTTTTTCTCTTGGTTTGTGAGTGTGGCTCGGGAACTGCTTTAGGTGAGGGCGTGAACAGAAACCCAAACTTGTTTCTACCCAAAGACGATAGAGAAGGACTTGAACCATGAAGAAGATTACGAAGAAGACCACGAAAAAGAACGCAACCTCCTCCAAGAAAAACCTCGCCATCAAGAGCGGTGTTAAGGCTGGACCCCATTTCAGATCGTTCGATCGCGGCGTGTATCACTACCAGGCCGTCGGGGAATACAACCTTAACTAAAGAAATGTGTGTAGGAGCTTGAGTCAGCGATATTTCCCTCTCTCGCTTCTTGCCCAAAAACCTCGTATACTGTCGCCATTCATGAAAGTGGAAACAGAACAAGGCGAGGTAGGTTATGGCAGAGCAAACCGAGATCTTTGAGGACGACGACTTCCCTTTTGCGTCGCCCGAAGCGCTATGGGTGACTCTCGGCTTTGAAGAAAATACACCCACCCTCAACAGCAGAGGCACCCTGGTCAAACAAGACTCAACAGGGGATGCGCTGGCGCACCTGACGCTGGAGCAGCTTCCCAAGTTGATGTTGGCCTCCGACGCATCTGAAGAAGAGTTGCAGCGTCATGGGATGGCCGAGCTGGATCTGAAAGAGACCCTCGGCGAAGGAGGGATGGGTGTGATTCAGCGGGCGACGCAGCTTCCGTTGCGTCGTGAGGTTGCGGTGAAGCGACTTCGTGACGGCCTAGACGCACCCAAGCAACACCTCGCTTTGCTTCGTGAGGCATGGATCACCGGCTTGTTGGAGCACCCGAACATTGTCCCGATCCATGTGTTGGGGCGCGCTCCCAACGGGGCACCGATGTTTGCGATGAAGCGAATTGAAGGGGTTCCCTGGAGCGCGTTGATGAACAACCCAGAACATCCCATGCGCAAGGACGATTCGAGTGACCCCCTCGGCTGGAACATCAATATCTTATTGCAACTCTGCAACGCCGTCTCGTTTGCTCACAGTCGAGGCATTGTTCATCGTGATTTGAAACCTGAGAACGTGATGGTTGGTTCCTTTGGTGAGGTGTATCTGCTCGACTGGGGTATCGCCGTAAGTATAGATCCCGATGAGGAGCGGCCCATTCCCAAAGCTTCGGAGGTCGCGAATGTTAGCGGCACACCGGGGTATATGGCTCCTGAGATGGTGGACTTCAAAACTCGTCCCATCAGCGCCGCGACCGACGTCTACCAACTGGGCGCGATTCTCCATGAGGTTGTGACAGGTCACCCCCGTCATTTGGGGGACAACCTGATGGATACGTTGTTTCAGGCGTACCAGTCGGAGGCCTATGCGTACAAAGACTCTGTGCCCCGCGAGCTTGCCGCCATCTGCAACACGGCAACCCACCGGGATCCTTCCCAGCGGTACCAAACGGTTGACGCGTTGCGCAAAGCAATCTTGGAGTTCCTTAAACATCGTGACTCGATTCGCTTAAGTGACGAGGCCACGCGCACCTTGGGCAAGCTTCGTCGTTTGGTGTTGAAGGGTGGAGAGGCCTCCAACGACGTCAACCATAGAGCCCGTGTGTACGGCTTGTTCAGCGAGTGTCGGTTTGGTTTTGAGCAGTCCATTCGCGCGTGGGCTCAAAACCCCCAGGCTATCCAGGGAATGCAGGATGCTTCGGGAGAGATGGCTGCCTTTGAGATTGAACAAGGTGACCTCAACGCCGCGACCATGTATTACAACCTGCTGCGCAATCCATCAGAGACTCTTACAGGCCGTTACCAAGCTTTGGTGGAGGAGTCCAAGCGCCACGAAGAAGAGTTGGCCCAGCTACAGAAGCTCAAGGAAGACCGTGACTTTGAAGTCGGTCGACGCACCCGAAGCTTTATCAGCGTATTGGGCGGCGCTCTCTATGTCCCGCTGTTGCTTAGCTTTGGGACCTGGTGGAACTTGCTGTCTTTTAATTATGTCTGGCACCTGGTTTGTAGCGGCCTGTTTGTGGGGTATGTCTTGTTTGTCACGGTCTGGGCTCGCGACACCATGACCAAAACCGCCTTCAACCGGGGGGTCTTGCGCTCTCTCTGGCTGATGGGGGCGGTGTTGGTGGCTGAACCGTTTGGGACCTTGTTTTTGGGGATTCCCGCGCGGGAGAGCTTCACCCAAACCTTTCTCCTCTTCAGCGTGTTTGTTGGGATGGGGACGGCGACCCTGGAGCGCCGGCTGCTCTTTTCGTTTGTGGTGTATCTTGCCACCTATCTGGCGATGTCGTTTTATCCTGCGTTTATGTTTGAAATCGCCGCGCTTGGGCATTGTCTTGCGCTGTTCTGGATCGGTTTGGTGTGGAGGCCAGAGCAACTGTTTCGTCCGCCCGAAAACCTGCTACGGCGGTACGAACAAGTCATCCAGCGGTACGAGCAAGCGATCAAGGAGCGACGGGCGGAGCGGAGAGCCGAGCGGGACTCGTGAGACGATGGCTTTGGTGAGAGCGTTGGAAAGAAGGAAAGGCTCAGGGTTTCTTGGTTTGGGTTATGTACTGCCAATGGGCTGTGGGTACGATGCTGGGGTGAAAGTGTGCAACGCCCGGTGCCGTGACTTGGTAAAGGGTGCGTGCCATTGAGCCCAAAAACACGGCGTCATCGATCAACATTTGATTGAGCTTGCGGTACATTCGTGCCTGACGTGCAGGGTTGGACTCAACAACAGCTTGTTCAAACAGCTTGTTGTAGCGAGGGTTGTTGTAATTCCAGCTGTTGGGACCGGGGGCTTTGTTCTTGCCGGCAAACAACATGAAGTTGTTTTCGGCGTCAGGGTAGTCGGAGCTCCATGCCAGCGAAAACATCTGGGTTGTTCCCTGGCGAAGCTGGTACGCCAGCTGGCGAAACGGCATCAGCTTGTACCGGACTTTGACGCCAATCTGCCCAAACTGTCGCTTGTAAGCGTCTTCAAACTCTTTCGCCTGTTCGGACGACGACGTCGCAATCTCCAGCGTGGGGAGGCCCTTTCCTCCAGGGTATCCGGCTTTTTTGAGGTACTCTCGTGCTTTCTTGAGGTTGGGCTTGTGGCGTTTCCCGGCGTAGCCAGTCAAGCCTGGCGGTATTGCTCCTTGGTACACAACGGCCGTGTTGGAGTAGAAGCGTTTGTTGAAGTCGTCGTAATCGATAGCGTACGACAACGCTTTGCGTAGGTAACGCGCTCGTTGGCTTGTGCCTCCCACAATCGGGTCGCGAAAGTTAAAGCCTGTGTAAATGAAATCGAAATACACTTGACGATGTAGCTTGTATCCTTGTTTTTTCCATGTGTCCTTGAGCACAGGCTTTGCTCCTGAGCGATCCAGAAGGCCAAGCTGTCTTGTGGTGAGGAAAGGTGTGTAGGCAAGCTTGCCCTGTCGCACATGCTTCCAACTGGTTTGGAAGTCCGGCACCCGATGAGCCACAATGTTGGGCGTTCGTGGCAACTTGGCTTTGCCTTGGCGACTCCAATGTCGGGTGTGCTGTGTGAGCTCTACGCTGTCACCTTCGTTCCAGGAGCGAACGCGGTATATGCCTGTTCCGATGGGCACATGAGGGCCCGCTTGACGGACCGAGAGAGGGCACGTCACCATCTCACGCGGTACAATGGACGTGCTTGGATGAGTCAGGTGGTGGAGGAACTGCGGAAAGGGCCTTGTCAGCTTGATCTGGAATCGATAGGGACCCAAGCGCTTAAGACCCTTTACGGGAGCAAAGTGCTGAAAGGGTTTTCCTGTGAAGCGACGCAAAAACTGCTGCTGGCGAAACGCGTCCAAGCCTTCGATCTTTCCTTTGAACAGCCACCAGGATTGGGGCGGAGGACGGTGCGCTTGGTGGGCCAAACGTTTGAGCGAAAACAACACGTCCTCGGAGCGAACTTCACGCCCTTTGCCTCCAGAGAAGCAAGGGTGATCGTGGAACATTGCACCCCGGCGAAGTGTAAACGTGAAGGTCTTGCTGTCTTTGGAGAGAGTCGGCATTTTCGCGAGCAACAACGGCTGGAGTTGCACAGGTTGTTTTTGGTGGGCCACTGTTACCAACGTTTCCATCACATGGGCTAGAATCATGATGTCGTTGTGGGTGCGTGCTGTGATGGGGTCAAGGCGCAACGGAATTCGGCCGACAAGAGGAACCGACAGCGTCGTCTTGTACGACGCTTTTGGAAGAGTGGTTCGCGTGCTGGGGCGGGATGCGGGTTGGCTGCTTGGAGGTGCGGCTTCAACAAGTCCAAATCCTATAGCGCACCACACCAAGCATTGAAACCATGGACGAGAGAACCAGGTTGAGCCTTGTCGAGACATTCGATCTTCCTTTGTTGGAGCATTGTGTTTGGGAAGGGATGGAAAAGGAGTCGTAGAGAATAGTGCAGAATATGCCCGCAAATGCAAGCCTTCGATACGCTCCGTGAGGTTACGGTTCCTTGTAGGTTTTGCGTGACCATTGGGGGGAACCCAGCATGTTGTTCAACACTCTTCGTTGCTTCACAAGGTGGCCGCTACCGTAGGTGATAAAGACCCGGTCGTATTGGTTGAGCAGTCGCGCGAGGAGGTGCACAAGGTGGGTGTCGCGCAACAGGCTGACCTGGTACGAGAGCTTCTGGAGCCAGGTTGCCTTGGCGTCTTGCAAGGGGGCCACATCGTTGGTTTGGATGGATTTGGCTTCAAACGCTTTGCCCATCTTGTTTTGGTACCATGCCTGGAATTCGTCAAAGGAAAACGAAACGTTGGAAACCTCGAAGCGCTGGAACAATGTCTTGAGGTAGCTGTTGTATTGATGTTCCACGTCGCTGCTGAATTGACCGCGAGAGAGCCACTGCGCCAGCTGACGCAGGTAATAGAAGCCAAACATATCTTTGACAGTGTACCCCTTGGTTTGGATCGCGGTGAGTAGGTCAGGATCCGTGGGCTCGCCTCCAACGAAAGGAATGGACGCTTGGTGCGCTAGATACGCAAGATAGGGAGGTTCTCCACATTGGTTGCTTCCCTTGGGTCCAAAGCAACCCGTCGCGTAGTTCAGGTAGCTCGCAGGCGAGGTCTCTTGGGTTGTCGGGTAACCTTCCACCACAACGATGTCAGGCTTGTACAGGGGAAGCGTCTCTCGAATCATCTGAAAGGTTGGGGTCTGCAAGCCGACTTCATGACGGGCTGCAAGGAACAACAGGGACACACGAGCGTCAGCATAAAGAGACAAGTAGGGTGGAGACAGAGGTTCTTGCGCCTGTCGTTCAGAGGTCCATGGGACGAGCAACGACGGATCGGCTTTGTAGTTACGGGTGTTCTCTGAGGAGCTTTCAGAGGTGGATATGGACTCATGGATGATGGAATCGCGCGTGGACTCTTGGAGGGTTTCAGACGTCACAGATGCATCTTGCTGCGCAACGGGCGGCTCTTGAGGAGCTTGTGTGGTCGAGCAGCCCAAGTGTATGTTGAGAACAAACCACAACACCATGCCTGCTACCAGGCAACAACGAAACATGCAACATTCCTCCATGTTGTACCCACTCTTTGGTTGTGCCAGTACTTTCAGGCTCTTGCAAGGGGCTGAGATTCAACAAGGTTTCTTTTTTTCCGTTCTTGTGACACAAGATGACACAGGACAAAGATATTGTCCTTGTGAACACAACAGAGTTATTGTGTTTGTGCTTTTTGTTCTTTGGCAATTCAATTCTCCCTATGCAAGAAAAAGAAGACTCTACTATCTTGGCTACCTGACCGGGTTTTGCAGGTTTCGGCCTGTATGCCGGTCATCTCCGCAAGGAGGTTTTCTCCGTTTGATGTGTCCGCGATACGGGCAATGAGGAGGAAGGTTTTCGGCAAGTGTAAGGAAGAACTCCTGGTGCTACTCGACGAAGTCGTGGAACGAGTACATTTTGAACATTCACATCGAGTGGGATGACTCCTCGTGGGCCATGATCACCAAAGATGTTCGATGCACAGGATGGGTGTGTGCGCCCGGCCGTACGCCGCTCCGCGGCGTACGGCTTGAGGACCGTGTCAACAACTTCCTGCGGCGCCTGCTCACTCGTCCCGGATCGAGGCAAGTCCTCTCTCTGAAAGAAGTTCGAGTTGGCCGAGGCGTTCGCGACTCGACGTCAAGCTCGGCGGCGAGACCGTCCAGCGCGACCGACTCCATCCGGGATATCCAGGCCTGCAGATCAAGGCGGTCGGCGACATCGTTTCAACAAGTAGCCTGACCGACGTCGGCAACGTTGAGCACCGCGCCGGGCTATCTGCATTTTCCCTTCTATCGCAAGATCAAAGAGTTTCATGGGTGCAAGGAAACTTTGGCGGCCTTCCGTGTTCCAACCGGAATGTGCCCTTGTTTTTGTGTGGCAAATGCTCCACATTAGTGCAGATGGGCCAGAGAGTCGTTGTGTTGGAAGAAGTTCCTGTGGATTCAGGTTCTTCCATAGAGTACACGGTTGGGCTCTCGGTGAATTCTGGCTACTATCCATCAAAAGGTCCAATCACCGGACTTTTTGCGGGGAACCTTGCATGAGTGAAAAAAGAGAGATGAAGATGTGCTGTTCCTTCCATCAACGACGGCCTTGGTTTGGGTTGTTGCTGGGTTGGGTGGGAGCGGTTGTCTTTTTGGGGGGAATTGTTCTTGGGCCACGTCCTTGTGAAGCCCAAGATTGGTCGGTTCGCAACCGCGGTCGGCGTCACCGGATCGTGGTGAAGCGCTTCATCAAGATCGTGGAGCAGAAGCCCGAACGAGGCTACGCGTTTCGTCGACTGGTGAAGCTGGCTCGACGTTGGCCTGGTCTGGATCGACTGCTTGCTCAATACAAAGCGAAGACCAAGCGCTATCCCAACCGATTGGCGTATCGGCTGATTCTGGCTCATTTGCTGTATGTTACACGACAACGCCAAGAAGCATTGGGTGAGTACCAGAACGTGGTGAAACGCCACCCCAAGGTCTTTTGGGGCCATATTTATCTTGCCCAGCTTCACCGCCAACTTAAGAATTCAAAGAAGGCTCTGGCGGCGTACCAAAAAGCTCTCTCCTACGCCAAACGCAAAAATGACAAACGACGCTGCTTGAAAGCGATGGGAACACTCGCACTGCAGTTGAAGCTGCCAAAGCAAGCTTTAAAACATTGGCAAGCGTTCTTTCGTTTGAGTCCGGGCAATTTGTCGGCTCGTGAGGAGATGGCGCGGGCTTTGGTCCGGCAGAAGTTGTTTGACGAAGCGTTGAAACAATGGCGTCAGGTACTGAAGCGAAGCCGAGGTGGAGCCCGGCGTTCTCGGGTGTGGCGTCAGATTGGTTTGGTGCAAGAGCAAGCGGGGGCTTGGCAGAAAGCTGTGAAGGCTTACCGTGCGTCGATGGGATACACTCGCTCAGGTCACTGGTTGCGGCGCGAGCTGAACGAACGGATCCTACAGCTTCATCGCGAAAACGGTAAGCTCGGAGAGCTGGTTAAGTTTCTTCAGAAGAAGCGACGCAAGTCCAAGCGAGAGCTTGCGATGGTGGCGCGCTTGTTGGATGAGTTGGGTCGGGACCAGGAAGCGGAAGGGGCGTACAAACGCGCGCTTCGTGTGGTTCCTAATGACGCCAAGCTGCGTCGCAAGTTCATCACCTTGTTGGAGGTGCGGAACAAAACCAAGCAAGCGATCCAGCAATACCGTGAGTTGATTCGCCGAGAGCCGCGAGAACCGCAGCACCGTCTGGCGTTTGCAGAGATGCTCTCCAGGATGGGGCGTCGTCGTGAGTCGTTGGCGCAGATGAAGACCATCGCGAAGACGTTCTCACGCAACTCCGAGGTTCTCAATCGGCTCGCCAATTTGTACCGCAAACGTCGGATGATGACGGAAGCGATCGCGCTGTACCGACGTCTGATTCGAGTCGAACCGAGGGTGGCAGCGCACCGAAGGGTGTTGGGGCACTACTACTACCAACAAAGCCAGGAGAAGAAAGCCCTGCGAATCTGGAAAGGGATCCTTTCCAGCGGTATGGTTGCGCACAAAGCCTACATCGTGTTGGGACAGATCCTGCGTGACCACAACATGTTGCGCAAGGCTCGAAAGTGGCACCTGAAGGCGTTGAAGGCGAGGCCCAACAACGTCTCGTACCTGATCCAGATGGGCGAACTCTACCAGCGGATCTTGGACGAAGAGAACAATCTCCCCACCCAATGGATGGGGAATGCGATCCGAATCTGGAAGCGGATCTACAAAAAGTCGCGCTTGCGAACGCGTCGAAAGCGTGCGATGCAGCAGTTGTTTGCTTTGTACCATGCGCAAGGCACATTGTATCGGCTGCCCCTTCGTTATAGAGCCCGACTGCAAACCAAACCCGGTGATGTGGAAGCGCTACGATGGCTGGGGGAATTGGAGCTATGGCAAGCTCAACGTCGGGGACGACGAAGCTATTACCAAGCTAGTTATTTCTTCCGCAAAATTCTCAAGTACAAGCCCAATGACCTTGACGCCATTCTCACCTTGGAGCAGCTGGCGGCCCGGCAGCGTCGTTGGCGTACTGCGCGAGGTCTTCTGCTTCGAGCTGTGAAGGTGCACCGCTCAGGTCGGCGCGGATACTACCGTCGAATCTGCGACTACAGCTTGAAAATGGGAGCCAACCGCGACGCGATCACGTACGCAAGAAAAGCCATCGCGTTGAACCCAGAAGATGCTTCGGCCCACGCTGACTTGGCCCGCATTTACGGCAAAGCAAGGCAACCTCGAAAAGCCGTCGCGGCGTACAAAGAAGCCATTCGGCTGCGACCCAACAGTCACAGTTATTCACTGGCGTTGGCCGACATCCTCCGTGGAATGGGACAACAACGCAAAGCCTCCGAGCTGTACCGACATGTGTACAAACACACCAAGGACAGCCGGGCTATCTTTGACGCAGCGGTACGAGCCATCGAAATCCTTTTGCCGATGGGGCAAAGCAAACGGCTGGAAAGTGAACTGCAAAGCCTGGCCGATGCCAACCCTCGGGAGCTGGCTTACTTCCGGGCGCTGGCTGAATTGTACCGACGTCAGGGGAAGATGAAGGCCTACCGCATTGCGTATCTGAAAGCGGCGGCGACGGTGGACCAGAAGTCACAGGTGTACAAACAACTGGCCGAGGTGGCTCAAGAACAAGGTGACTTGCCCAAAGCCATCATCTACTTCCGCAAGATGCTGGAAGAAAGCCCCAATCCTTCTCCGGAAGAACAGATCAAGCTCGCGAGCTTTTACCTTCAAACCAACGACAAGAAGAACTCACGGAAGATCTTGTTGGGTTTGCTCAATGACTTCCCCACTTCGCTGCGTGTGCTGCGACAGGTTGCTGGTCTCCTCGACAAGTACAATCTGCATGCAGAAGCGGTGCAAGCGTATGAGATGTTCTTGGAGTTGGACCCACAATCTCCAGACACACGCATGAAGCTGGCGTCTTTGTACCAAAAGCTTCAGCAGTATGAGCCTGCGATTGGCTTGCTCAGCGCGGTGGTTTGGGGATACTACGACAAGCCCATTCGGCGGAAAAAGAAGGTCAACAAAAAGGTGAAGCGACGTCGCACTCGACGAAGGCTTCCTTACTACCTGCGTCGTCGCCGTCGCTACAGCAGATACCGTCGTCACCGTATGTCGTACACGCGTCGTCGGGCGATGGTTCAGTTGATGACCATCTACAAAAAGATGGGCCGGATGGACCAGTGGGATCAACGGCTACTGTACGCGCTCAAAGACCCAGCCACGCGTCGTTATCGAAGCTATATGGTTCATGAGTTAACGTCGTATTACCAAAACCAACAGTGGTTTGACCGTCTTCGTCGTATCCTCGAAGAGATGAAGCGTCAGGAGCCGCGAAATGTGACGTGGATCCGGCGTTTGGCCAGCCTGCTTCAAAAGCAAGGACGGCACAGCGAAGCCCTCGCTCTCTTCTCTGAAATGGAGCGAATGAGGCCAGGTACTCGCAAGAGCAATTTCTTCTCCAAGCTGCAAATTGCTATCGCAATGAAGGACCGCGATCGAGTTCGGTATCTCGTGGAGGAGTTTTTGCATCGGCAAGTGGGTGCAGGCTCTCGCACCCGCGCAGTGCTGCGTCTGCTTAAACAACACCAGTATTACAACCTGATGGAGAAGGTGCTGAAGTGGGGCCTCAAATACAGCCGCTTCTACTATGCCTACTACATCCGTGAGTTAATCGCGGTGTATCTTAAGTTAGGAAAACGAAACGAAGCCCGAAAGCTGCTTCTTAAGGAGTGGAACCGTCCTTCTGCCATCAGCTTCCGCCGACGCTCCTTGCAAAAGCTAATGGAGCGGCGACAGCAACTGATTGCGCGGCTCTGGCCTCTGCTTAAACCACGCCAACGTATTCAACTGTTGCGTCGCAAAGAACAAGACCTGCTGGAGTGGGTGATCGGTCGTCAGCGACAGCTTACGCGGCGTGCTTTGGTGGATCTGTATGCGTTGTTGGAGGTCTCCCAGGGCCTCTCCATTGCGCAACGTTATCTGCCGGCGTTATGGGTGATGACCAGCAACTCAAGCCAAGACCGAAGAATGCGTCATCGTATCCTGAGCAAGCTGCTGCAGCGAGGTGAGTTTGATGTCTCCATCACGCTGATTCAGCAGAGCCTCAAGCGGATTGGTTCTTCCAACAAAAAGCTCGCTTATCTGCTGCGCACGATGATGCTGTTGTCTCGGTTTCAGCTCTTTCCTCCCCGCAAGTTTAGTCGCTTCTTGGAGCGGCAGCTGCGCAACCTTCGGACCAAAGTTAATCGCGCGATGTGGCGTTATGTTGCTCTGCAACTGGCCGATCGTTACTTGGCTTGGGGAGACTACCAGCGCGTGGTTTGGTGGGTGGCTCTCTGTCAGTGGACAGCACCTTCCATGCGACGCAAAGATCCCCGGTGGATGCTTCGTTTGGCTCGTGCTTACCAGCGCAAAGGAAACAAGGTTCTTGCGCAGCGGTACTTCGACAAAACAACAGCCTTGATGTGGGGAGAGTTTGAAAAGAACCCAGGTCTTCTGTTGCTGCGTATCTTTATCAAGAAGCGGCTGATGTATTGGCAAGGACGTGTTCGTCGCTACGGAACACACTCCCGTTATCTTTGGAGTCGTTACTTATCGACCCTCAAACGCTACCAACAAACCTACACATGGTCAGGAAGCAAACGACGACGGCTTTCTCGTTCCAGTGGGTCTCGGTGGCCTTATCGTCGTCCACGGTTTCGACGAAGAAGCCAGAACAACATTACGCTGGACATTGCGAAAGCTACATTGTTGCAGATGTACCAGATCTATGTGGAGGCTGAGCAAAAGCAGAAGCTGTTTGGAAAGCTACAAAAGTATTGGCGGTCGGCCCGTGAGGGGAGCCAGCGTCAAAGGCGATTGTTCTACATGCTCGCCGCGTACCATCTGGATTGGCGAAAAGAGCGAAACAAGAAGTCTCTGGTTGCGTTGTTGAAGGCCTTGCGAGGGCTGTTGTCTCGCCCGGCTTTGGCGCAGAACCGGCCGTTGCGTGAACTGTTGGCTACGCTTGAAGGGGAAGCCAACCAGTTTAATCGTTCGCTGGCCCAGTTCCGCAAGCTGATGGTGAAAGCGAAGCCCAAAGCCAAGCAAACGTACCTTCGGAAAATGGCGGTTTTGTACGGACGTTCTGGGCAGGAAGCCAAGCAGCGAGCGACACATCTTCGTCTGGCTACAGAGTTCAAAGACCGCCTCTCTGACAAGTGGTTGGCTCATCATTACCTGGAGCAGCGTCGGGTCAGTCAGGCCATTCGATATTACCAACGTTATCTGCGTCGCTCTTTGCGAAGTCGTCATCGGTCCTATCAACGTTTTCGTCAGGCTCGGCAGCACCTGAACGTGGCCAAGTTTCTTCTCCCCAGCGGACAGAAACAGCAGATGTTGTACTTTGCCCTCCGCGCTGCGAACACGTTGCGAATGGCTGGCAATCCGAATCATTACCAGTACCAATCTTTGATGCAGCGAACCATCAACCTGCTGTTGCGGATTGGAAAACTTCGTGAGTTGACCCAACGATGGGAGAAACAACGTACTCGCAGCACGCAAGACATGCACCTTCTGACGATGCTTCGCTACGCCTACAGGACCTTGGAGCAACCTCTGAAAGAGCGGATGATTATGGCCCAGATGCTTCGTTTGCGGCCTTATGACAAGACCCTCTTTTCCTCCGTGTTGCATGCGTACGAGCGTCAGTCGGATTACAAAGGTGGGCTGACGCTGCTGACCACCCTCTACAAAGACAGGACACCCAAGCCCAAAGAGTATCACTTGTGGGTGGGGCAGTTTCATCACTTGTTGGAGCAAGACAAGCTGGCGTTTGCCAGCTGGAAACGTCAGTTTGCTGCGTGCGTACGATTGACCAGCAGCTTCCAGCAGTTTAAGTGCAAGATGCGAACGGCCCATTCGTTTTTGGAAGCGGACGGTGTCAAGCAAGCGCTGCAGCTCTACCAACGGACATTGCGAAAGCACAACTACAGGTACCGTTGGTTGCTTGTTCCTGCGGCTCGTCTCTTCCTTAAGAAGAAGGCGTACCGTGAGGTCATCGTGTTTGTCGAAGCTGCGCGGGAGAACTCTTCGGATGTTCGGTTGTCGCGGCTTCAAGTTCAATTTCTGGATGTTCTAATGGAAGCTCACAAAGGGCTCCAAGACCACAAGCCACAACGGAACTTGATCCAGCAATTGAAGACAGCATCATTTCGGGATGCTGATGCCGCTCGTATTGCGGCCCGACTGCTCGAAAAGGTCGGAGATGTGCTGGCTGCCGAGCGACTCTTCTGGATGGGGCAGCAGCAAGCTCGAAGCAAGTGGAGTCGTCAACGTTCGCACCGCGAACTCTGCAACTTCTGGCAGCGTCATGGCCTCGGACGGTTGTGCGACGACGAAGGGGTGGGAGCACCTCCTGCTTTGGAACAACGACAACGTTCTGTGCTGGCCCAACGCTATGCTCAGGCTGGGTTTCCCTTCCTGGCGTTGCTCCAACTGCGCAAGCTGCGCCTCTATTCTCCGAACAATCCATCTCTTTGGCGTCGTATGTTTTCCCTCTCTCTGGAGGTCGGACGGCTCAAAGAGGCGAAGCTATGGTGGAATCGCCTTGCCCAGTCCACACAACCCCCTGCGGATCTGGCCAAGCTGAAACAGCAGTTGACGCAAGCGGGCACTGTGCGTCCTACGGTGAATCATCTGGGGCGTCGAAGCTGGCCTTCCGTGGCTGTGCCTGGCTGGTGCAAAGTGATGAAGGCCAAGAACGGAAAACTGCAAACACAGCAGTGCCAAAAACAACTGTTTCTTGGGCGATGCCAGCGTCGCTTGTTGGAGCACAACGGCGTGCTCATCACCAACGACTGTATGGGACGCTTGGTTGGTTTCGAAAGCGGGACCGGACGGGTCTTGTGGGTTCATGAGTTGCCTCGTTTGAAGTCCATCAAGACCCAAACCCTCTCCACGAAACGACGTCGTTCTCACAGTGGAAAAGGGGTTGTGACACCGTACTATCGAATCGCTGATCTCCAGCCTGTTGGGCAAGGTGATGTTGTCGCGGTGGTCAATCACATTTGGCTGGCCCGTGGCAAAGGTGGATGGGCTTCTGGCATGCACCATCGGATGCTGCTTTTGCGTTTGAAGCTGAAAGACGGCGGTGTGGTATGGAAGAAGTCGGTGTCTGGTGGGTTTTGTCGTGGCAAAAGCGTGGTGACTTCTGATTCTCTCGCATTGGTCGGACGAACGCTGCAAGTCTATCGGCTTCAAGACGGTCGTCTTCTCTGGCAACAAAGTCAGGGCACCCACGCATCAGCCTGGTTGTTTGGTAGCAAAGACAAGCATCCTCTGGTGAACACCTCGCAGGGCGTAGCCTTGGCTGGCTGGGATCAATACCTCTACCACTACGACTCGAAAGGTTCTCTTCTCTGGAAACTACGCTTCGACCAGGATCTGTACGGCTTGGCGTATGCCAAGAGCCGCCTTTATGTTGTCGGCGAAAACGGTCTGATTACGGCGGTCTCTGAAGATGGAAAGCCGCTCTGGAAAGTACAGGGAGAGACTCATTCCTGGCAGCGAGCCATGAGCTTGGGGCATCGCTCTTCCCACTTCTACAACATGATGATGTCACCTGCTGTGGTCGGACAACAGCTACTTCTTATCGGAACAAATGGCTATGTGGTTTCACGTTCGGTGGAAACTGGGCGCGTCCTCTGGCGACGCAAAATCGGCGACCACGGTCCGTACAAGATCGCGGTTGACTCCAACCAACGTACTCTGGGCCTGATGGGTCAGGAGGGACTGTTGGTGACGTTGCGAGCAGACAAGGGCAAGCCTCTCTGGAAGTATCGCTTTGACCACCAGATCGTAACCTACTCCAGCGGGCGACTGTACCGAGCTACCAGCACCCCGGTTCGTTTTGGTGCCAAGCGGGTGTGGGTTGGTACCTACGACAGCCTCAACCAGTTTGTTTTGCACGGGCTCTGGAGGAAGTCGAAGTCGGCCGAGAGCCGCCAAAAGCGTCTCCAGCAGTTGGTGGCAGGGTTGCACCGAGAGAAGAAGCCACAGCTTGCTCTGCATGTTGCGATTCAGTCGGTGGATCCGGATGACCCTTCGTTCCGTGGACAATTTCTGTCCTTAACACGTCGCAAGAGGTTGTCTCTGAACCATCAGCTGTTGTGGGCGTATCGGTACCTTGCTTCAGGGAACAACATCAAGCGAGATCTGGCCGCGCTGCGGAGCTACTGGAGCAAGAAGACATTCTCGTTCAACGCCAGCAAGTACTACCAGCCTGGCTCAGGAGAGGCGAAAGTTGCGTTGGTGCAGTGGATGCTTCGTCTCTCAGATCCCAACCCAGCGACTCGCAAGGCTGCCTTGAAGCAGTGGCTGCGGCTTTGTTTTCGTGCGAACCAAGGGCGCTTGAGGATGTTTGCTGACTCGGTGAGTCGTCGCTTTGCCTCCATGCTCTTGCGGGACAAAGACCCCAAAGTTCGGCTTCTTGCGGCGTTCTCGCTGGCAGTGTGGGGAGATGACGAAGGTCGCAAGCCCTTGCTCTCCTTGTTAAACCACAAGACCTTGTTCCAGCGCACGCAGATGCGTCGCTTGCAGCTTTTGGTTGTACGCACACTTTTGGCCTGGGACTCCCGTTTGGATTGGGAGGGGCAGGCGATTCCTCCCGATGCTCCATCGCTTCTTCCGCTGCTGACGCACAGCAACATTGAGATCCGGCTGCGGGCCGCTCTGTTTTTGGCGCGAACCAGCCTTCAATCGGAGGCGCTGCGCAAACGCTACGACACCCCCAAGTTGCGTTCATTGTTGTTGGAAGGAACCAAGATGTTGAAGGTTGAGTTGGCTGTACTGGCCAGCTCGTCGTTGGCCAAGCTGGGCGACCGTCGCGGTATTGAGCACCTTCGGAAGCTCTACAACCAAAACAGCGGACGCATGAGGAATCGAATCGCACGACAGCTGTACAGTGAGTTCAATGATTTCTGGGGCATTCGCTCTCTGTTGGCCTCGTACCAAGGGCGATACAGCACCAACCTGCGGCTTCCTTCGTTCCAGCTTATCTACGGTTCTCGCTTGCTCGACTTGCAGCGATACAACGATGCTCTCTACCAATTCCAGCTGGTTTTGAAGCGCTCCAATGAACGAATCACTCCACAGCACCGGGCGATGGCGCTTCATGGCGTGGGGCAGTGCTTGTATCACCTCAAGCGATACAAATTGGCGGAAGAGAAGTTTGTGCAAGCGGCCAAGCTCGATCCATTCATGACAAGCACCATCGATTGGCGCGCGCGAACGTTGTTCCAACGCAAACGATACAAAGAAGCCAAGAAGCTCTTCGTGAAAGCAATGAAGGCGAAACCCTACACCGCGTCGTTACGACGTTATCTTGCGGTGACGTACTTCCACTTGGGGCTGCCGAAGAAAGCCCATGGTGTGTTCTCCGATGGCTTCCAGTATCGACCCGACTGGCATCGCTTGCACGCTCACTATGCCAAAGCGTTGTTTCTTGCTCCACGTCCTCGTCTGAAGCGAGCGTTAAGGGAACTGCGGAAAGCGTTGAAGTACGAACCCAAGCAGCCAAGGTATCTGCATCTGAAGGCTCAGATTGAGTACAAGATGAAGCGCCGCAAATCTGCACGAAAAACCCTACAAGAGGCCATCCTTCTGGAAGCTCCGGCCTCTCCCTTCCGACGTTCGTTTATCCAGCTGTACAAAACCTGGTTTAAGCGCCAGCCCCGCCTCATCCCTGTCCGAAACTCCTAACCCTGCTTGTTACCTATTCCATTCATAGAAACGACTGCAAGAACCGAAGCACCAAAGGTGCGGTGAACACAACCAACAAGATGCGTGTAAAGTGAAAGAGAGTGACCAGGGGAGCGGCAGCGCCCGTGTCGAAGGCGATGGTGACAAGAGCCGTCATTCCTCCTGGTGAGGTGCTGAGGTACGACGTTGCCAGATCCAACACGCCCATTTTCGCCATGACAATGGACGTCAGTATGCCAACAACCATTAGCAAGAGTGCAGAGACCACAACGGGAATCCATAGCTTCTGAAGCTGCGGGATCATGCTGCGATGAAATCCTGCGCCAATCAGTATCCCAATGCAGACTTGCGCGCCAAACTTAAAACTGGAAGGCAGCGCTCCGACCTCAGGGCCCAACAGCTTGAACGCGATCACCGCAGCTAGTGAACCCAGCAAGACGCCGCTAGGGAGCTTGCTCCAATGTCCGAGCCATCCACCTACACATCCCACAAGAATCATCATCACGAGAGAACTTTTCATTCGATTGTATCCTTTTCATCGGCTTGGACGTACGAAGTGAACTTTGCAAGGCTTGCTTCGTTGGTAGAAGCACGTCATGCTGGGACTTCTTGGAACGAAGTCATACAGGGACACATTCCTACTGACAAGCACAAAGCTTGCTGTCCTTCCTGTCCATACTCTCTCGCAAAGGAGAATCTATGATGGAGTCGAGCGCTTCATCTTCAACGCTGTGGTTGCAGATTACATCGGGACGAGGTCCTGAAGAATGTGCTTGGGTTGTGTACCATTTGGCCGAGAGGCTGGAAGAGAAGGCCCACGAGCAAGGGCTCCGTTCGCACCGTGTCCATGAAGAACCTGGAAGCTCCAAAGAGACATTGCGCTCTGTGCTGATAGAGGTTGAAGGAGAGGGTGTTGAGGGCTGGGCAAGTCATTGGGTGGGTACGGTCCAGTGGATTGGTCGAAGCCTCTTCCGACCCACACACAAACGCAAAAACTGGTTTGTGGGCGTCGAACTGTTGGAGCCTCCTCCAGATGTTCCTTCCGTGCAGGAGAAAGATCTTTCGGTGGAAGTGTACCGGGGCAGTGGTCCTGGAGGGCAACATCGAAACAAAGTGAGCACCGCCATCCGAATCACCCATCAGCCCACAGGGATTGTTGTACAGGCAGAAGAGGAACGTTCGCAAACGGCGAATCGTCGTCGCGCGATGGCGCGGTTGGAGCAGACTCTTCAAACCAGGGGCGAGGTGCAAGAGAAGCGTGCGTCTCAACAACGTTGGAGCCAACACAATGCGCTCGAACGAGGGAACGCGGTGCGGGTGTACCGAGGAGAACGATTCCGCCTTGTGAGAGCGTCGGAACTGTCTGTCTCTTAAGAGGACTTGGCTGCTACGATGTTTTAGGCTGTGTAGGTTGTGATGCGCTCGTTGGCAGCAATTCCTGGCGTGTATGTTGCGTATACAACGATGGGGATGTGGACTTCTTCCAGGTCGGGGTAGATCACATGGGACACTTCGTCCCACTTCAAGCCTCCGGCGCCGGTCGCGAGTCGTGGGAGCGCGAGGCTGATGATGCCCTGGTCGACGATCTCTTCTTTGAGTCGGTTGATACAGCGTTTTACATGATAGAGACATGCTCTCCCTGGAAAGACGCTGCCTTCTTCGGTGGATTCTTGCGTAAACAGATGAACCACACGAACTCCTCCAACACCTTGCCAAGTCAGCACATCACCTGGCTGTGCCTGGTTGTCTTTGTTCCAACGGAGGAAGTCGTTGTACATCGCAGGCCATCGTTGGCGTAACGTGAGGGATAGCCCGTGGGTAAACAAATCATTGGGAGCTACCCCATGAGCGATGGCGTGGGCCCGTGTGAGGAGGATATCTCCCTCCACTTCGCGGATCATAGCCGTCTCCTGTTCGCACATTGGCGTTCCTTGAGACAAGGTGCCTTGGTTGGACTTCCTCGCTTAATGTCGGAAGGTTTATTTCTTCTTTTCGGCTTCGGTGGCGCAGTCGATGCAGAGTCGTGTGTAAGGCATGGCTTTGAGGCGTCGCTCTCCAATTTTGTCATCACACTCGTTGCATAGACCATAGGTACCAGCATCCATCCGGGCCAGGGCCAGAGTGATTTTTTCCAGCTCCTCCCGGCCG
>SBHC01000048.1 GCA_006226375.1 Deltaproteobacteria bacterium
CAAGGAGGGGTTGCTCAAGGACCGCTCTTCCAGATGAAAAGGCAAGCTTTGGGTGGCTTGCTTTGTGGGGTGCTTGAGTGATGGGATTTGGCGATACAGGTCCGAGAGAAGCAGAGCAGCCCTTTGCTCAGAAGCCAAAAGTGAGGCATCAGCCTGGAGCGGGATGGCGGCCATTCCACAGCCAATGTCACCTCCTACCGCGTTGGGGTAGAGGAGGTGAGTGGTCGCTACCACGGTACCAATGCAGACATTCTCCGCGAGGTGAACGTCGGGCATTACCGCCATCGCCTGGACATCGTCTGAGTTTTTCAGGCGTTCCAACGCTTGCTGTACCTCAGAAGAGAGAGGTTCGAGCAACCAGGAATGAAGTGTTGCATTGTTCATGCTTCGCCTCCTTCCTGGAACATCATCACCTCCAGCACCAACGTGGGGACACGCTTGCGGTGCAGCGCATGAGCAAGCTCTTCACGCCACTCTCGCTCCCATTGTTGAAGCTGTTGTTTCAGCTTGGTTTGGAGTGGTGCTTGCTTGCTGTCTGTGGGGTGAAACATCAAGGTTACTTGCAAACGCGAAGCGTTGGGGGCTGGAGTGATCTCACGGACCTCCCAGAACATCCCGTCTTTGTGCTCCGCAACGAGCAAGGAGAGGAGCTGTTTCACCTGATGGCATAGCTGCCAGAGTTTTCGATCGTTGGAGCGAGGCTGCGACTTGCGGAAGAAAATCCTGGGGTCGATACCGTCGTCCTCATGAAGCTCATCGCAGGGGAGCTTGTCGTGTTGGCTCCAAGGCTTGGGCGCTGGAGCCTCCTTGAGTTTCCTTGTGGAAGAGCTTGAATGTGTTTGTGTTGTGGATGGAATGAGACTGTTGGGCGCGTCCGCTGCGTTCGTTGACGCTTGGGTCGCGCTGTCTTCTTTCTTGAATGTCATGTGTTTTCCTTGTGAGAAGCCGTGGGCGGCTTCCTGCCTGAACTCGTGCACGATGCCAATGGCTCACAAGGCGTAACTCATCCGTTCTCTTCGCAAATACGCTGAGAAGAGGTCGTCCCAATCGCGGCGCTCTATCCATTGGAGAACAGACAGAAGGTCGTGTTGGAGGTGAGCTAGTCAGTGAGCCCAAGGGTCAGGCCTGGTACAAGGTTCCACATAACGGGCCTCCTTTCGGGAAGGCTGCTGGGGAGGTGTTGGATGGACACAGAGGTGTGTCTTGTGTAGAGGACGGAGGCGTTGTGGAAAAGTTCGGTCGAAGAAAAATGTCAGGTGGTTCAGTGGCCGTGGTGAGAGCAAATCTCCGCAGAGTTCTTGGAGAGGACGTTTCCGTTGCTGCTGAGATCCACATGAAAGTGGTTGTCATGAGCGTTGTTGTAGTTGGGCGTGAGGACCAGTGAGAAGATCTTTTGTTTCCACATGTCACACCCGATATCGTAGAGGACTTTGGCTTCCGGGCTGTTGAAGCGAGTCGACCAACATCCTGTTTGGTTTTGGCTGTTTTTCCAGGTGGTGCTGTGGTCCCAGTGTTTGACGAGGTTGAACTCTTTGCCCTGGTTGTCCCAGAAGGCTGCGAGGTCGATCGCGCGGCCCAATCCATGCTGGCTCAAGCTTGTGGTGGAGCCGCTGTCGTTTCGGATGGTTCGGCAGTTGTAGGTACCAAAGTGCATGACCTTCGCGATGCCACGCTGTTTGAGGTATTGGCTCAACTTAACGACGGCCAACGCCAGCTCACATCGCATGAACATTCCAACACGTTTGTTGGCACCATTGACCCAATCCACTCCCATGATAGGAGGTTGGAGGGTGAGGGCGTCTGTCACCGAGCAAGTCAGGTTGGGGAAGCCTTCGGGCTTGGCCTGAGGATCCTTGCCTGGAACGAAGTTGACGCCGAGGTTGAGCAATTGTTGGTAGCAAGAGCCAGAAGGTTTTGTCGGGGGGCCTGGCAAACAAACGTTGCGTTGCACGTTACCTTCTTGGTAACGACCCACTTGTTCACAATGGTATCCAGAGCGGCAACCTCCTTGGGGAAAGAGGTTGAAGTCACATTGTGAGATGCATCCCGCGTTTCCTGTGATCTTGTCTTGGAGATTGATGCAGAAGGTGCTGGGTGTTCCTTCACGGTCAGGGCACAGCCGGGTGCAGGCTTGGCTGCAAGTTCCTTGTGGGTAGCCTTGAGCGTCTGTGAGGCAAACGGCGTCGGTGTAGCTGCAGTCGTTGGTTGAGCGGCAAGGTCCACCGATCCAGGAAGAGAGAGGTCCTGATGGTTCTGGGGGCGCTGCTGTGTCGGGGGCAACGTCCTGTGCAGGTGCTGTGTCGGGAGAAGGGGCTGGTTCCGGGCCTGCGTCGGCTGCTGGACTTGGTTCCAACGCTGTGTTGGGTTCTGAGGCGGGTTGAGGTTCTACCGATGTGCTGGGCTCTGTGCTCGCTGAGCCATCGGTGGCTCCTGTTGCTTCCGGGTCGTTGAGGACTCGGACTTTGTCATCAGGGTTGAGGTCCCCGCCGCTTCCTGGTGCTGGACCACCGCAAGCCCAAGTCGTTGTGACCACTACGACAAAGAGAAGGCAGAGTCCTATACATCGGAACAACCAGGTTGGGATGGAGCGGTCGCTTCTTGGATGTTGTGTCGTGGATGATGTGTACATAAAACAACCTCACAGCCATGTGTTTTTATGCAAAGTGCGTGTTTCTACCATGGCTTGCGTGGGTTGTCGAGGTTGGTCGATTACCAGGCGTGAGGGGAGCCATTCCAGTCAAAGAATTCGCCGGTTTGTTCGAGGGTAAGTTGGTCCAAAGTCTGTCGCATGCTGGCGGTTGATTCTTCTGGGGTGAGCGAGGCTTTGCTGCCGCCCATGTCGGTTTGGACCCAGCCAGGGTTGAACAGGTAGACCCGAACGCCTTGCTCTTTGACGTCAAAGGCAAAGGCTCGCATCATCATATTGAGGGTTGTTTTGCTTGCGCAATAGCCGTAGTTGCCTCCCCGAGACTTGCCGCTGATCGAGCCAAGCCAGGACGACACATTGAGGACAGCGGGGTTGTCCCCTTTCTCCAACAAGGGAAGGAACTGACGGGCGACCATCACTGGAGCGATGCTGTTCACGTGAAACATCCAGAGCATAGGCTCAGCTTCCAGCTCGTTCAGTCGAAGTGTCGGGCCGGCCTTGTCTTTTCCCTGGCTCATGGAGTTGATACCTGCGTTGTTGATGAGCAGATCAAGACCTTTCACATGCTGGCTGACTGCGTGGAAGGCCGCCTCGGCCTCCTCGGAGGATGTGACCTCCAACTTCACCAAGGTGAGTTGCTCGGTATGCTGCTTGGCAAGCTCTTGGAGTGCCTCAGATCGTTCTGGCTTTCGAACGCAGGCAAACACCCGGTCGCCTTGCTGTAGCGCGTTTTGAACAAAAGCGAGACCCAGTCCGCGACCTGCACCTGTCACCAATACTCGTGCCATGACTTTCTCCTTGTCTTGTGTGGGAAACCCGTTGAGGGGGTGGTCAACGTTAGCGTGTGTCCAAAATGTGAACAAGTCCTGTCAACAATGTGGACACTCCAGCTGTGCAGGCTCGTTGTTTGTTGCTCGTTTCTCGTTGTAAGGCTTCTCTGCACAAGGGGAATTCCTGGGTCGCCTGTGAAGAGGCATGACTCTTGGAGAAGGGGAGGGTGTTGACTCTCACATAGGAGAAACCTGCCATGTCATCCCACCCGACGTACCCTGTCTCGCCCGTCTCATCCATCGATACCTTGGAGCCTTTGCATCACAACGTTGAGCGTTATGGAGAACGGATTGCTCTTTGGTTGGAACGTATGCAGCCACGGTTTCATGCCCTGACTCTCGGTATTTTTATCATGAATGTGTTGGACGGTTGGCTTACCATTGTCTGGGTTCAATTGCACCTTGCGACAGAAGCCAACCCATTGATGGACGCTCTTCTTCAGATTGATCCAGGGTTGTTTATGGCTGGAAAGCTCAGCCTGATCTTTCTCAGTTTGCGGATTGTTCAGCATTACCGCCATCGTTTGAGTGCGGTTCTCACGCTCTTGTTTGCGTTTGGTTTGTACTCCTTGATTATGGCGTATCATCTGCTTGCCATGACCGTTATCATTCTGTTTCTCTGAGCTTATTGGGCAACGAGCCAGCTTCAGAGGAGTTCTCTTCCTGTAAGGTTCCGGTTGTTTCTGCGTTTCTTTGATGAGTCTCCACACAAAGTGAACCTTTTGGGTGGTTGATTCGTTGGAAGGGACAAACAAAAACCGCAACGTATCGGACGTTGTGGCAACCAAGGAAGGAGGAGAGAATGACCTTAAAAATGACTGTCTGGCAACAACGTGTATTGAACCAGCAGCAAAAGAGTATGCAGAGCCATCTGGAGCGAAGTCTCTCGTCCTGCAGCCCAGGGGTTGTGTGGAAGCCTGCCGAGCAAGAAAGCTCTCTGGTAGCGGCTTGTGTTGTGGAAGGACAAGGGGAAGCCAAGGCCTCACGAGGTCAACGGTTTCGCCAACTTCTCCAACAGCTTCAGGCTTTCGTGGAAGATGTGTACTGAGAATGCACAAGCTCTCAGTGTTGGGAGGCTCAACTGCCTGTCGCGGTGGGGCCTCCTATGTTGAGGTAAGTCCACACGACAAAGCCTACATAGCAGAGAATGAGAAATAAGCCTTCCTTACGGGACAAGCGTTTGCCCGAAAGCATGAGGGCGAGAAGTACCACCACAGAGCCGAGCAGGACCAGCGTGGACACCCACAGGTCTTGGGTGCCAACCACCATCACTGGTGAGCCAGTCATCCATCCCATCTGTCGTGCCACAATGAGCAACATCCACGGCAGACCCAATCCTACCAAAATGTCGAAAATGTTCGAGCCAATGGCGTTGGAAATGGCCATGTCGCCGCGACCCTGTTTGGCCACAATCACAGAAGCGATCAAGTCGGGGGCTGATGTACCTGCTGCGAGGATAGTCAGCGCGACGATAACGGGTGGCAGTCCCACTGCGTTGGAGAAGATAACTGCGTAATCGACAAGCAACCAACTCAATCCTGCGATGAACAAAATGGAAACAAAGAACGCGCGGATGTAAGAGCGGCTTGGGTCTCCAGTGAAGAGACGGATGAATCGCTCAATCATGCCATTGAACTTGTAGAAGAGAGAGGTTTCTTCCTCTTCTTCTTTGATGATCTCATCAGCGATGTGTATCTCTTCGCGCTTGTGAGGGAACATTCGGCTCCAAATCACAAGCACTATGAGGTAGGTGGCGTAAAGGCCGAGAAACACGCTGACTTCCAACATGGTGATCTTACCATCGGCAAACACCACCAACAGAGTCAGGATGCTGCTGACGTAGACAAGGGAGTCGCGGATGCTGGATTTCCAATTGATGATGATGGGGCGGGCCATGGCCGAAGCGCCCGTGATCACCAGGATATTGAAGACCGCAGAGCCAACGATGGTGCCCATCCCAACGTCACTGTGTGCGCCACCGTGACGAAACACGGCAAGGAGAGCAATTCCAAGTTCAGGGGCAGAGGAACCCATCGCCATCAAGGAGGCACCGGCGACATCATGAGGAAGGTTCCAGCGTTCTGCGATTTGCTGAAGACTTTCGATAAAGAAAGCGTCGGTGATGATGGCCAGTATGTAGATCGAGACAAGGATTATCCCGAGGCTGATTGCGATGGTCATTCCTGTTCACTCCTCTTGTGGTGGGCACCTGTCATTTCCGGCACCTGGATGCCCAGTTGTGCGGCAACCCGCAACACAGCTTCCAACGAAAATTGAGTTTGGTCCAGTTTGTTACGCCTTGGATCGATGGTGTAGTCCTTGGCTTCCGATAAGTCTGCTTGAGTGAGTACGGTGTTCTCGAAGGTTGCGCCTGTGAGGGTGGTCCCTCGAAACTTTGCTTTCTCAAGGATGGCTTCCGTGAAGTCGGCTTCTTTCGCCACACAATGGAGGAATGAGGTTCCTTTGAGCCGAACTTCAACAAAAGAGCCGTAGCTTAACACGCAGTCCTCGAATGACACTTCAAAGGTAAGAGGCCGGACGAGGGTCCAGTCCACACCCATGAGCTTGGTGCGTTGGAATGTGACCTCGCGAAAGGTTGTGTCGTACGCTTTGACCATTGTGAGGTTGCAATTCACAAACGTGCAATCATCAAACGTGCATCGGCGAAGCTCCCCTTGGCTCCAATCGATGTTGGTGAATGTGCAGCCGTAGAAGCCTTTGTCGTGCAACGCTATCTCAGGGTTGCTTTCGTTCTCAAAGGTTTCGAGTTCAAACTCGTCTTCCGCCCCAAAAGGGTGGTCGTATAGCATGCAACGCTCGCTTCCTTCATCCCCAGCGTGGGAAGGGTTCAAGCCGAAAGTTCAAACATGATGAAAACATCCAAAGTATAGGACGCAACCACACCAAATGCAATGCGGACCCATGACGTGGCAATGTATTGTCATGTCAAGGTGAAAGCCACGATGTCATCGGGCCTAGCGTGGCAGTTTCTTGCCACGTTCTTGGGCACGTCATGAAAAAACGCCACATCATGGTTCGAGGAGGAGTCCGTAGCGAAGGCCACGGTCGGAGATGATGGCCTCGTTGAGGTTGAGGTGTTCGTAGACGGTGAGGAGGATTTGCGCGCCGGCGGTGATGACGTCGGCTCGTTTGGGATGAAGACCGGGGAGGTTGCGGCGTTGGTCGGAGGTCATGGAGCCAAACAGCTCGATCAGGTGCAGGAGTTCGGCGCGTTGAAAGGGTTTGCCGTGTATTTTGGAGGAGTCATAGGGTTCCACTTGGTGGACAATGGCCAGCAGCGTGGTGGCAGTTCCAGCTACGGCGATCAGGGGAGCGGGGGCTGGGATTTGGGGAAGTTGTTGCAGTTGGTCCGAGAGGTCTTTGCGGATGGCTTGAAGCATTTGAGGGGTGGGTGGGTCATCATGGACGTAACGTTCGGTGGCTCGGACGCTTCCCATTTGCATGCTCCAGCGTTCTTGCCCTTGATTCCAGACCAACTCGGTGCTGCCTCCGCCGATGTCGAGCAGGCAGGGGGTTGCGCCTTCGGGTAACTTCAGTTGGGTGAGCGCGCCGTTCCAGGTGATGCGGGCCTCTTCTTCACCCGAAATGACTTGAATGTGAAGGCCTGTTTCCTGCTGGACCTGGGCTACGAAGTCTGCGCTGTTGCTGGCGTCTCGCATGGCGCTTGTTGCACAGATGGCGACATCCTGGGCATGGATCCCGTGCTTGGTGCAGATGTCCTTGTATTCATGGAGGGCTTGAAGGGTTCGTGCTTGGGCGTCGGGGTGCAACTCACCGGTTCTGTCGATGTCTTGGCCCAGGCGAACAATTCGCATGGTGTCTTCATGGACTTGAAGGATGGCGGAGTTCTCGACGTCTGCGATGGTGAGCAGGCACGAATTGGTTCCTAGATCTATGGCAGCGCGCAGCATCCAACTTCCTCTATGGTAAGGGCAAATGTTTGGAGAGGGCGTCTTGAAGCAAAGACGACTATTTCGTTTTCTGGCTGGTTGGGCGGGTGGGGGTTGGACGCTTCTTGGGTTGAAGCAAGACGGTTCTTGGTGTGGGGACAACGGCGCGAATCGCGGGCTTCGGGCGCAGCAAGGCCGGACGCTTCAGCGGTCGAATGAGACGCAGCGCAGGGGCTGGAGCGGTTCGACGTTGAGGCAAACGTTTGGCTCGCCGAACAGGAGGCACGATGTTGCCTGGAAGCGCTCGGCGTGTCGGAGCTTTTCGCGCCGCGGGACGACGGACTGGGGGTGCCACTTTCTTTGCTTTTCGTGGAACGGCGCGTGGGTTGCGTCGGACCATCTTGCGCCAAACGGAGCGACGTTTGGTTGGCTGTGCGCGTCGGGACTTGGTCTTGTTTTTTCGTACTGTCGGACGTTTGCGTCGTTTCTGTCGCTTCACCCGTGGGGCAGGTGGGTTGGGTCGAAGCGCAAGGCGGTACTTGGTTCGTGGGATGTTGAACTTCTGGAGCAAGAACTGAACAAGCTGGTGCCTTCGGTAGCGAGGCATCTTGGACCACCACTTGATGGGGGCTCGCTCTTGAATGAACTCAAGCTTGCAGTTCCCTTTGGTTTTGGCGCAGAAGCTCCGGTACATCCGAACTTTGGACGGGTCGTTTCGAGTGTAGATGCGAATCACGGTGTCGCGTAGACGTTTTGCGTTGCGAAGCGGAGAGCTGCGGCGGTAGTGGAGGTCGCCAACGCGGGTGATGCGTTTTTTGGTGAGGTCGAGGATCAGAGAGCCCATTTTGTTGAAGCGTTCTTTGATCTCGTTCTCGGGTTCCAGATGAGGCTCCAGCGCGATAACGTAACGGAATGTCCCATCCAGGGTGGCTGAGAGCAAGGCTGTGCTTCCCCCAACACCTTCACCGATTGTGGCAACTGGGTAGTTCCACTGGTGAGGGAGCAGCTTCTTGATGTAGTGGAGGACAGTGCGGTGGTCGTCGGAGTGCAACCTATAGTTGCGGCCGATCTTGCCCGCACTCTTGGAGTGTGCTCGAAGATCGTAAACCAATACATTGAGTCCATTCTCCACAAGGTCTCGGACGAGCTCGTATCCGTCGCGGTGGTCACGTCCAAAGTCATGCAGATACATGACAAGGCGTGCGTGCGCTCTACGTGGTCGGAACAACCATCCTTGAAGAGGCTGCCCGTTCTTCCCTTTCAGGTGAAGCGGGACACCAAACCGGCGAATCAGATCCCGCCAACGGCTGGTGTTGGGGTGTTTCTTCACAGGGGGAGGGGGCTTGAGAAATTGGGCTGTGTTGTAGTCTGCAATGATCCCTGGGGTGATAATGATCACGCACAGGGTCAGCGCCAACATCGCCACTCCCACGATGTGTTTCCGGGTGATGGGAGGTTGTTTTTGCGTTACTTCATCGGCGTTGGAGGCTTCAGGAGAGGGCGTCTCTATCGAAGTCTCCGGCTTCTGTGGTTCCGACATATTCGTCCCTTCTTAGAAGGAACCTCGCCATGCGAGGCCTATAATGTTGTAGGAGGCGTCGTAAGTTCCGTTCCCAATCACGATGGCACCGGAAGGGTTCAACGGATTGAGCTGTTTGTAGTTGCTTTGTGTGATGGTATTCGTGGGCATCAAGATGTGGGCGTAGGAGATGTCGATGGCCATGTTTTTGAAGGTGATGCTGGCTCCAATGCCGAAAAGATGCTTGTTGGAGTCATAGAAAAATACGGTGTTGGTTTCGTTGGGCGTTGCCGACGTTTCAAACGCATAGCCCACTCGGATCCGAAGCCATTTGGGCAGGACCTTAACGCTTCCGCCCACGCGGACAGAGAACGCGTCACGAGAGTTACGAGGCACTACGATGTCGGGCACCCGGTAATCTCCAATAGTAGGGACGTCGCGGACCCAGATACCGTCCGGCTCATCGACAGTGATGCGTAACTCTTTGAGAGAGGACCAGCCTTCGTAAACAAACGCAGCTTCAATGTCGGCGCGGTCAAACAAGGTGACCCTTGTGGCGGCTCTGACAATGAGAGGCAGGTTGAGTACAGCCTTCACCCGGCTTCCCTCAATTCGAGTGGGGTCAAACAGCGGGTTGGTGGGCAGGCGAACTTTGATTTGCCCTGATGTGTTCAGGACCACCGGCATTTGAACGCTGGCAGCAAGATCCCACTTCACAGCCGCAGTATCGAGCAACCGTCCCCACACACCAACGTTACCGGAGATGTTGATGGGAGCTTGAAGGCTGGCTTCTGTGTACAAGTCAAGGTCGGGGTCTTCGGGACCTCCAAAGACGCCCAGGTAGGCCGAAGCCGCCGTTTGTAAGCGAACAATCGCGGTGTGGTTTTGGATGCCTGCGCCAAACCGGAAGCGAGGGTGAGGAGCCCAGGCTGCTGCGATATGGCTCACGAGGAACAAGCTACCTTGCGTGTCAATGACAGCGTAGCGTTGTGCTCCTGTGTCTGAGTACGATGGCGTGTTGGAGTAAGGTGCATACACACCAAAGGCCAGAGTTACCCGGTGCTTTTTCCATCCGTACGCAAACAACAGCGATGGGTCTGGCAGGTAGTGTGGGTTGGTTTGAGCCGGCTCGTAGTTGGTCTCTTGTCCATCTTCGGCGATCCGTTGGGCGCGCTGAAAGCGCGTCGTGTGTTGGATCAATCCCACGTCGATGAGAGTGGAGAATCCTTGCATCTCAACAAGGTTGGCCGGGTTGTACCAGATCGCTTGGAGAGTGTCGCCGCCGGCAATGCTCGCGCCTCCCCGGCCCATCGGATGGACTCCACGACCAGGAATGAACAACCCTGCGCTCCAGGCGGAAGCCGGTCCAAGGAGCAAAAGCAACAAGGCAAACAAGAAGGGGGTGGGTTTTCTCAACATGATGACGATCGCTGACTGGAGGTGAATGGAGTGCTTGCAAGCAAGCGCAGTGAAAAGGGTCTCGCCTCAGGTCTGGAACCCCCCTGGTTCCCTCTCCAAAGCGTCTTAGCGTAGCTCTTCTTTCAAGCTGTGGAGTGCCTGACGGATATCGCGAAACAGGTCGGATGACTTCTGGAAGAAAGCAAGCAAGGCTTTCTCTTGTTTGCGCTGGAGAACAAGCATTTGGTGATGAGCGCGATGAAACGCTCGGGCTGTTTCTCCTTCGCCAAAGACCGGGCACCGTTGGCGCCATTGCTGCATACGTCGGTACCAGGAACCCGACCAGTCCTTCCAACCTTGCAGGTACGAATTGGCTCCGGGTCGTGCCTTCTCCCACAGAACCCGTCCTTTTTGCTGAAGCTGGGTATTTAACGCTTGAAACTTCTCGGTGCAAGAGGACAGCGAGAGGGGGTTGTTCGATGTCTTTTGGGCTGTCGCTTTGTTTCGCATGGGGCAACGCTTCAGCAGGTTTTTCATGCGACGTTGCCAATCCCGTGACCATTCTTGCCAGAGCGTCAGGTGTCCACGATGTCCGTTGCGCATGCGGTACCACAGCGATGTGGTTTCACGGTATTGTTCGTTGCTCAAGCGCTCAAGATGCTGGCGACACACGCGAAGACGCTGCCGACTCATAAGCGGTGCGGCGCGTTTGGGAGAGGGTGGAACACCCCAGACTTGGGGAGGAGCCGAGATGGAGTTGTAGATGGACAGCAAGATCGCGAGGGTAAAGCTTCCCCCGACCAGGCCCAAAATCGCCATCACAAGGTACCGGCCTAAGCGGTTTTCCCACTCCAGTTGAGGTCTGGGTGAGTTTGGGTTGTCGTGGGAATCTGTCGCTCCCATAGAAAAGAACCTCCTGCGTCTATCTCCCGAAATGGTCTTCGGCGGAGAGTATCGATAGGAGTCGTCCCTGTCAAGCGTGCAACCGCTTTGTCTGGAAGCGAAAAGCCGGGCTCCCCAAAACAGCCCATGTGTCCCTCGGTCCTGACCAGAGAGGACTCTCTTGCTTTGGGCGCAGAAGCGTCGGTAAAGAAGGAGGTTCTCTTTACCTCTCTTCGGGGGCTGTGGTGTCTTGTTGTGGAGAGTATCCGTCAAAGATACGGTTGGCTTCGTCGGTGTAGTCGCGCGGTGCGTCCGAGCGGTAAAGAATCAGCGGAGGCTCTACTGCAAAAGGGGCTTGGCCCTTGCGGGCTTCAATGAGCATCAGCCGGGCTGGAGCGTGGCTGCGGGGATGCACCCAACGCAGTCGGGTCACATGCAAGCGAGCTTGATGAAGGGCCTGCATCATTCGCGGCATTTGGAAGGCTGGGTAGACGAGGCAGAAATGTCCTTGGGGATGAAGACGTTGGGCTGCTGCCTGCACCAACTCTTCAAGGCTGCCGTGTAGCTCATGACGGGCTGCCGCTCGCTCTGGGTTGGGGCTGATGTTGCCGCTCTGGGGAGTACGGTACGGCGGGTTGCACGTGATCACTCGCCAGGTCGCTGGAGGTTGTGGGTTCCAGGGTCGAATGTCTGTCTCCACCAACGTAACATGGCTCAAATGCTCGTTGGCCTGGATGTTGGTGCGCGCCAGCTCTGCCAGAGCAGGTTGTCGCTCTACAGCGGTGATTGGAGGAGTTGCGCCGTGCTGGGACCAAAGATCCGCGAGGAGCAACGCCACGACTCCACAGCCTGTTCCAATGTCCAAGGCTGGAGCAGGGGAGTGGTGTGCCGCAAAGTGACTGAGCAGCACTGCGTCGGCTGAGAATCGGTAACCACGACGGTGCTGCTGGAGCTTGACCCGACCGCGGAACATGGTGTCTTGGCTGCATTCTGGGGGAGGTGTCCCTTGCAGTTCTTCGTCATTCGGTTTATGTGTGTGTTGCTGCATCGGCGCTGCCCTGTGGTGGGGTCGTCTCATCTCGTGACCCAGCGAAAGATTGCCAACCGTCTGAACTCAAAGACGCGTTCCTTTCGAGGGGAAAGAATAAGTTGGAACATCACAACGTCTACGTAGTGTGTTCCTGGTGCACAACATAGATGGACGTGCCGTTGTTAACACAGAAGACAAAACAGAGTCCAGCGTTCTCTGTGATCGTGGGTTCTGCTTCCTGGCTCTCCTTGAGATATCAGGCTCGCGATTGCCGCACTGCACACACGCTTTCTCTGTTCTCTGCTCGCTTTTCTTCGCGATGTTCTACATAACGGATTCCACTGCTTACTACTGATGATCGGGGGTTTGTAACACGATGTTCCTACGAGTTGTTTGTCTGATGTTCTGTTGCTCTGTTTTGGGTTGGGTTCCAAGCTCTTGGGTGTCATCTGTCGAAGCCAAAGGTGACGACTACACCAAACAAGAGCGGCGCTTGTCGGTGATTCCCAAGTATCGCTTTCACGATCGACGCATGCGCAAGATCTTTCGGAAAATGGCGAAAGAATACAAGCACGTCTACGCACACGCAGCGTCGGACAGTTACATCCTGCCCAACGAGATGAAGGAGCTGAAGTTCCAACGCGGCTTCATGTATCGTTTGTTTTTGATTGACCGACGTCGCCACAAGGTCAAGAAGGAGCTGCGCAAGTTCAAGCGTCACTGCCGAAAGAAGTACCGTCGGGCGCGGATCAAGGCGCGGCGCTCAGGCAAGAAACACTACATGAAAACCGCTGACATCAAGTACATGCGCAAGTTGGAGAAGCTGTACAAGCGTTACGAAGGTATGGTTCGACGCTTCTCGTGTCGCTATCTGAAACGCTACAAGCGACGACACCGACGTACCCATTGCCGACGTCGCTCCTAAAGCGCTTTCCCCTCTTGCCACATTTCTTCTTCCGTTTCCTTGCACAACGGTCTTGCAGAGAACCCAAAAAACCCGCATTCTTAAGACGTGTTTGAACTCTCAGGTCTTGTCTGTGATTGGTAGGGAACGTCGTTGTCCAAGTCTTCCTCTTCTCCTTCTTCAGCGGTCTTGCTGAATTACAGCAGCGTCGCAGAGCCCAACGTTGATTTCTATACGATGCTTCATCTGGAGCCTCACTGTCGTCCGGAGCAGGTTGAGAAAGCTTTGCGTGAGGCCCAGCGCTGGTGGAACGGTCAACAATCCAACCCTAAATTTCGGCACAAAGCGCGTGCGGCGCTGGCCCGGCTGCGGGAAGCTCGTACAGTGTTGTTTGATCCGATGCGCCGTCAGTCGTACGATCGTCAACGTCAGGCCACCCATCATCAATGGCGTCAAACCCGGTGGCAACCCGTTCGGGAGTTGATGGATGTGCTGTTGGAAGACAACACCTGCTCCCATCGCCAGGAGCGTTTGTTGGTTCGCTTTGCGCAGCGTCGGAACTTGACTGACGATGAGATTGCCATTCTTCTCAACGAAGAGTTTCTTCAACGTGGGATCGAGCGAGAACCTGAGCCTGAGGTGCCACAACAGAAAGGTCTTCCTTCGTTTTGGCAGTGGGCTGGGTATCGGGCGGTGATGGTTTTGATGTTTGCTGCCAGCGCTGGGATTATGGTGTTGTCCTTCAACCAGCTTGTCACCCCCGCCACGTTGTTACTGTTTCCTCTCCTTAATGACATCCGCTTGTTGGTTCGGGGTCTGTATTTAAAGCCGTCGCCCAAGGACGAGGAGCGAGCCTCTGTCAACGGCTGGGACTGGCTTGTGGGTATCGCTGTTCTCGGTGGAGCGACAGCAACCTCACTCTCTGCGATGCAGCGGCATCCGATGTTTCCTTTGGGAGTGACTGTCGCGGTTTTGCTTTGGCTAGCCTGGGTTGGCCTTGTGGCGTTGTGGAGCAAAACTGAACCCAGCGAACCCAATGTTTGACACGATCTGACACAAGAGCTATCTACACTTCTTTCATCACACGAAGCGTGTTTTTGTTTTGTGTGTTGATGCAGTCTGTGGTACTGTACAAATTATCAGGATGTCGAACCCCAACTTTGAGCGAATCCATGCGAATCAACTGTCACACTTATGGCCACTGGAAGAACTTGCTAATTTGTGCGATGTCGTGTCCTTACACTTATCGCTGCAAGCAATTCAAGGAGTGGCGCCGGACACCTGAGAACGAAACAGCACTTTGGGAAGAAATCTTACGATACATTCAGGCTCACCCTGCTCATCCTTATGAACTGAGCCTGTCGCCCATTGCCTCACGGCAAGCAAAGGAGAACTCTGCGATGAAACGTTATGTTTGTGTTCGAGAAGATGAAGTTCTGTTGCTCGAAGAAGATGAAATCATCCAACACCTGCTCAAAGGTGCGATGTTTGATGAGATCTTTGAGTTGGGGAAAGCGATGGAACTGCAAATCCGTCTCGTTCCCTCCAAGAACAAGAACACCTCATCCAAAGCAAGCACCAAGGAAACAACCGCTTCCAAAGCTTCTGATGATGTGGATGAGCCCGAAGCATCCAACGGTGTAAGCGCCAAGCGTAGCGCCAAACATACCAAGAAAAGAGCCGAAGCTTCCGCCTAATTCCCCTTCCTATTCCTCTCGTTGACTCAACGCTTTAAAACTACAATGTTACAGACTGCAAGGTTTGCCGGTGGGCTTGTTTCCGCTGGTGTAGAGCCGCTTGGCGCCCACTTTGACAGCGCTACATCCCTTCGCATTCTCCGGAATTAAGATCTTCCAGGTGCTCAGTGTTTTGCAGGTGTAATCGCCATCCAAGGTGTTGTTGCGGAATTGGTTTTCCCAAGACGGACATTCTGCCGTGGGCTTGGTGCAATCGGTCCGTTTGTCGTGATTGCAGTACCATTCTGTGTAGGCGGCGGAGGTTGCCACTTTGGTGAACCGATTCTCCTGAATGTTGTTGTAGTTGGAGAAGTCACGAATTCGGATGGGGTCGCCTGTGCTCGTTTTGAAGCGGTTGCGCAAGATCTGGTTGCGGTCGGACATGTGCGCCACATAAATGGCGTGAATCAGCCCACCCGAGCTTGTGTTTACAACGTTGACGAAGTGGCTGTTGGCGATTTCGTTGTCGTCGGAGTTGACCAGTCGGACGGCTGCCGTAGAGGGTTTGAGTGAAGAGTTGAATACGTTTCCAATGTCCTTGAAGAAGCAACCGTAGATCCGGTTGTGACTGTTGGAGGTGCTAGCCTTGTTGCGGCTTCCGTTGAAGCTGATCGCGGTTTGGTACCGTTGGACCTGGATGTATTCAAAGCGAAGATTGGTGCGCTCGCCTTTGCTGTGCTTGAGGGTGAGCCATGTTCCTCCAGGGCATGTTTTGTTGCTGGAGGAGGCGCAACCGTCAAACACAGGTCGAACTTTGTCGTTCTTCTCTGGCATGAACGTGATGGTGTTCTTGGGCATGGTGTAGGTCCAGACCACCGTTTGTCGGTAGTAGTTGCCTGGAGCGATACGAACCTCCACATCGCGTTGTGGCTTCATTTGCGCCAACAAATCGTGTGCGCGTTGCAGCGTCTTTATGGCGGACGAAGCGGTGAGGCCTGTGCGGGTATCGTTTCCGTTGGTCGCCAGATAGATCCGCAGTGGGCCTGTGGGGCCGGGCTCAGGTGGCGCTTTTTCTGGAGCAGGCTCCAATGGGGTTGGTTCGGGGAGGATACGCTCTGGGCCGGAAGGTTCAGGGCCTGACTCGGGACCTTGTGAGCGTTCGAGTCCTATCGTTTCTTGCGGTTGGGCTTCAGGGCCCTCTTGTTTCTCTGGCTGGGTTTGTTCGACAGGTCCGGCGTCCTGGGTTGCGAATTCTGCAATGTCCGGAGTGGGAGAGGCTTCTTCAGCAAGGCTGTCCGGGGGGTTGAGGTCTGGAATGTTGGAAGAGGTGTCCTGTTGCAGCTTGTCATCCTGAGGGGATTCTGGTGGCGGAGGTTCTTCGGTGGTGGAAGCATCCGAATGTTTTACAGAGAGACAGCTGCAGTTGCCCCATTGCCCGTTGGTTTCGCAGTGTTGTGTGCCAGATTTCCCCTGTTGTCCAGCGCAGGTGCAAGCTTGTTGCTCGTCGGGCTGGCAAACTTGCACAGGTTCTGGGCCTGAACAGCCCCAACTTCCAAGGTCGAAGATCACAAGCATACAGATGAGGAAGCGGATTGGGCGGAACTTCTTTTGCATCAGAAGGCTCCAGTTTGGAGGGACACAACAAAGAGGGTTGACTATACCATATCGTCGTTTTGGAAGCTGGGGTGGGGCTCCGCGAGATCCTCGGCAAGGGTCTCTCTGAGGCGAGCTTGCAGGTGACTTTGGAGCTGTTGTTGGAGCGTCTTTAGGGGCGTTTGAAGTCCAAGCTCTCGGAGGGTTACGGTGAACGACTGGTGCGAGCGTCCTTCCCGGTAGTCGGGTTCTTTGGGGGGGTGAGGAAGGTAGCGGTCGAACATGTCACGAGCGACATCCACCAAGAGAACGCCCTGGTAGAGCAGGAGGGTGCGTTGGCGACGCATGGAGGAACCCAGGATCTTTCGGTCTTGCCAGGCTAGATCGGAGAGGCCCCTCTGGCTTACTTCGGGAAGGCCAAGAGCTTCCAAGGTTTCGATGATGGGATCCTGAAGCAAGCGAAAATAGCGCTTGCTTCCGTAAGGGTCCTTTACGTGCGCTGCGATGGCGACCACGAGCATCCCTGGCGACAGCACGACTGTGCCGCCTCCGCCGCTGCGTCGGTACACATGAACGCCATCTTCGAGGACGGTTTCTTCTGTAATCTCCTGATGGAGCTTTCCGCCACGCCCCAAGACGATGCACGTCTCAGGCTCTTCCCAGACCCGACAGCACAAGTGGTTGGGGCTCTGTTTTAAGTGGGCCAAGACGGTATCGTCACCAGGGTAAGGTGGTAGATTTGCATTGTCTAACATCAACAATGTTCCGATGATTGAAATGTGAGGGAAGTACGAACGAAGGAAGGGGAGCGTTGAGGATTACTTGCAGCCGTCCAGGGCGGTGCACTGGCCACCGACGCATTTGAACTCACGGGTGCTGCCGTCACCAGACTTTTGGTCGGTGGGGCAATCACTGTCGCTGGAGCAGGCCTTGCCGCAGAACTTGTTGCCGCCCAGATCCAGGCACTGGTTGCCGGTCTTTCCAGGTTCGTTGCAAGCCGAAGCGTCACCATCAAGGCAAGGCTTGCAGGCCGCGGGCTTGAGTTCACAGACGCCACCCTTTTCGAGGTTGCAGAACTCATCCGAGTTGCACTGCTTGTTGTCACAGGGATTGCTACAGTACTGGATGCGTGGGAAGCACACTTTGATGCCAGGACCCACGATAGCCTTACCACCCACGGACTCTTCACAGTCGAAGCCTGTGGGGCAGTCGGAGTTTTCGGTGCATCCACGGAGGCACTTGCGGCCGTCTTTGAGGCCTTGTGAGGTGCTGATGCAGTAGTCGGCGTCGGGGCCACATTCGTCATCGCTGGTACAGGGGGTGCAAGCGCCTTTTTTGCAGGCGCCTTTGCCGCCGTCAGCTTTGGGGTCACAGCGGCTGAGCTGGGGATCGGTGCAGTCTGCGTCTACTTTGCAGACAGGCTCTTCTTCGCAGCGATAGACTTCTTTGTTGCAGACGGGCTTGGTTGAGGGGCAATCCGCGTCGTCTGTGCATTCCACCTTCTTGCAGGAGAACAGCTTGGAGTCACAGATGGTGCTCAGTTCCTGACAGTCTTTGTTTTCAACACAGGCCACACATTGGCCAGTTTCCGTGTTACAGCGGGGTTTGGAAGGATCGCTGCATCCGCTGTCGTTGGTGCACGGTGCGGCTCGGCAGCAGCCGCGGTAGCAAGTGATGCCGTCGCCGGAGCAATCGAGAGAAGAGTCACAGGTCTTGGCGCAAGCTTGGCATACACCGCTTCCTGATGCGCCTACACAGTCCTGGCCTTCAGCGCAGTCGTCTACTTTCTTGCAGCTGGGTCCGCCGCCGCCATCGACACAGCAGTTGTTCTGACAGACTTGTCCGTTGGTGCAGTCGTCTTTGGATTGACATTTGGTGCCGGTACAGGCTGTTCCTTTGTCAACACAGCAACCATCGGTGCAGGTTTGGTTGTTGCTGCAGTCGTCTTGGCTTTGGCATTTGGTGCCGGTGCAGGCTTTGCTGCATTCGCTGGACACTTTGCATGAACCTTCACAGCAGACCTTGCCGTCGCTGCAGTTGTCATTGGACGTGCAGTTGGTGCCGTTGCCACCAGAGCAGGCGACTGTTCCGCCAGCTAAGAACATTGAAATCAAGAGAAATCGAAAGAAAAATCGCATGACACTTCATCTCCACAATGCTTACATCACAAAACGTGAGCGAGTCAGCGCTCACTCCCTTACCTTTAGGGCCAAGATAGGCGTTCTGTACAAAAGATGCAAAACTTTTCAGGTAGGGGAGCGGTTAGGACCTCACCAAAATCCTTACCTTCCAAGGAAAAGACGCCAGGGTGGCTAGGTGGTGAAGCTCCCAATCCATGGCGATGGACCACCTGGGAAAGGTTTTTCCCTTTTGCTGGTAACCAAGAAAAACCGATTGCCTTCCCACTGAGTGAGACCCGTACGAATGTGTTCGAGTCTAATGTTGTTTATGGAAAGTGTTGACTAAAGTCAAGATGCTCGACAATTCTCATGGAAACGGTCTATGGTGTTTGGGTTTCTGCTTTGTTGTCCTTAAGCCAAGAGGGTTGCTGTGTACAAGTCCTTGCGTTCAACAAGGGTGGGGCGAACCCACTCCAAGCGATGTTCCCCATGTCTGCTGCTTCTTGCTTCCACTTTGTTGTTGACTTTGTCTGCTTTTCCAACGGCTTCGGATGCTGCTGCGCCTCCTGCATTGGGGGCGAAGAACGGCATGATTGCCACCGATCATCCTTTGGCTTCTCAAGCGGGAGCCGCCATCTTGAAGCAAGGTGGTAACGCCGTGGACGCCATTTGCGCGGCGGTGTTTGCTCAAAGTGTTGTGAACCCCTTGGGCTCTGGGCTGGGGGGAGGCGGCTTCTTGTTGGTGAAAATGGCGAACAAGCCTGTGCGAGTGCTCGACTTTCGTGAGCGAGCACCTGCTGCAGCTCATCGCGCGATGTACCTCAAAAAGGGACTGTCCAAGTATGCGAGCCAAACCGGAGGGTTGGCCATCGCCATTCCCGGTGAAGTGAGAGGCTGTGCGACAGCGATTCAGACGTACGGGAAGCTCCCTCTTAAAAAGGTCTTGGCTCCTGCCATTCGCTTCGCCCGACACGGTTTTCCTGTGGGGCATCATCTTGCATCAGGTCTCAAGTACCGTCGCAAACGTTACATTCGGTTCCGCGAACTGGCGAAGGTGTTTTATCCAAAAGGCAAGGCTCTGAAGCTCGGCGAAACCCTCAAGCGACCTCGACTGGTCAAGACCTTTTTGGCGCTCGCCAAGCACGGTCCGGATGTCTTTTACAAGGGCTGGATCGCCAAAGACATTGTTGCGGCTTCCAAGGCTCATGGCGGGATTCTGACTCTCAACGATCTGGCCAACTACAAAGTGACTTGGCGCAAACCCCTTCAAACCACCTACCGCGGCTACACCATTCATACGATGCCTCCGCCTTCATCGGGAGGGATTGTCATCATCCAGGCTCTCAACATGCTTCGGAAGAAGAACCTGCGGAAGTTGGGTCATAACTCTTCTGGGTATCTTCACTTGTTGAGCGAAGCCTTGCAGCATGCTTTTGCCGACCGGGCGCGGTTTCTCGGTGACACTGACTTCGTGAAGGTTCCTCTGGCATGGCTGACCTCCCAGAAGTACGCCAATCGCTTGTGGAAGCGGGTGACCTCAAAGGTGAAGCCTGCCAAACAGTACGGTTCCCAGCGACTTCCTACTACCGCTCCTCATCGCGGAGGAGGCACCAGCCACTTGAGCGTGGTGGACCGGTTTGGAAACGCTGTGGCGCTTACAACCACCATCAACACCGGCTTTGGCTCCAAGGTCATGGCACCTCGTTCGGGTATCATCCTTAACAATGAGATGGATGACTTTACGACTCGTCCCGGCAAACCCAACGCGTTTGGCTTGATTCAGAGTCATCTCAATGAGATCGCGCCGGGCAAGCGACCGCTGTCGAGTATGTCACCGACGATTGTGACCCGAAAAGGGAAGGTTCGTTTGGTCGTGGGAGGTTCGGGTGGGCCAACCATCATTACCGGAACGCTGCAGGTTCTTCTCAACGTGTTGGATTTCGGGATGAACGTGTCTGATGCTGTCTCTCGCAGCCGGATTCACCACCAGTGGATGCCTCAAATGCTTGCGATCGAACGAGATCTCCCCAAGGATGTGGTGGTCAATCTCAAACGCCGAGGGCATCGGGTGTTTTCATTTCGCAAGCCATTTACAGCTGTGCAAGCTGTGGAAGTTAAAGGACGACGTCGCTATGGCGCTTCGGACCCGCGAAAGTACGGTCGTCCTGAAGGTCATTAAGCAGGTCTCCCAATGAGCAGAGCGGATACGTTCTTTACTTGTTAGAATCAAACAATCAAAACCAGCCAGGCGGAAGAGAGCGCTGAAGTGTCTTCTGCTTTGGTTGGCGACTCATTCCTAAAGGAGAGACAATCCAAGATGCGGTCTCATCGATGGACAAAAACGCTGGGTGTGTTGGTGCTGGGGCTTGTGTGCGCTGGAGTCTGGGCTTCGTTTTCCTGGGCAGACGACGATGAATTGTTTGTGCTTCCTGGAGATCGCGGCGCTCCACCGCCACGACGACGTGCCAAAGCCAAGGCTCGCTACAAAAAAGATTCCTCTCTTCCCCCCATTTATGGACCGCCCAAAGAGTGGCAGTCGTTCCGAAGTACAGCCCGGATTACCTGCGCTGTTCGGCTGGGCAAGTTTCTTTGGGCTGGCACCGAAAGTGGTTTGATCCGTTGGGACCTGCGCTCTGGGGGTTACCGCTTTTACGTTCCCAAGATTAAGCGGGCTGACGCTCGCGACGTGTTGTCCATTGCTGCAGGCCCCAAAGGTGGCTTGTGGGTTGGGACTCGATTTGGTTTGGCCTGGCTGAAACGTGGTCGTTCGCGTTGGAAGTTTTTTCACAAAAAGCACGGGCTTCCTGATGACCGAGTGCAAGCGGTTAAGTGGGTTCGGGGTGTTCTCTGGGTGGGAACCAAGCGGGGCGTTGCTCGCCGCCGCCGCGGCCGTTGGAAGCGCTGGACTGTTCGCAACGGCTTGCCCTCCGGTGACATTCGAGCGATTGGAGCGGATTCTCGTGGACGTGTCTGGTTCAGCCCCAACATCACCGCGCCCTTCTATTGGACCGGTCGCAGGTTCCGCAAAGTGCGGAAGTTCCCGGTCGTGGGCGCGACTTGCATTGTTCCTGGGAAGCGAGGCAGCTTGTGGCTCTGCAGCGATCAAGGAGCCGTGTACTACAACGGGCGCAAAGCCCGAGTGTTTACCGTGGACCACGGCCTCGCTGGGATTGAGGTGCAGAGCATCTTTGTGGATCCCAGCGGTGGTGCCTGGATTGGAACCAAGCGCAAAGGCATCAGCTACTACAAAGACGGACGCTGGGTGACCATGAACCGACTTCACGGTCTGCCCGGTCTGAATGTTAAGGCGATTGTTGCTGCGCCGGGTGGTTCGTTGGTGGCTGCCACGTTCTTGAGCGGCTTGGCCCGCTACTCGAAAAGTCGCTGGCAGCGGCTCCCTGTTGGGATTGTCGGAAACCGAATTCAGGCGATCACGGACTCTCCCGACGGCGCGGTGTGGGTTGGGACAGCGTCAGGTGTCAGCCGTTACTTCCAAGGGTATTGGTACAACCTGACTCCGATCTTGCCTCACCCTGATGTTCGGGCGCTTACCTTTGATCCAGCGGGTCGTGTCTGGATTGGAACCTACGGTGGCGGTGTGGTCCGCTACGACGGCGAAAAGTGGCAGTCCTTCGACGTGATGAACGGTCTCGCTAGCAACAAAATTGTAGGCGCTGGATTGACGCCCGAAGGCCTCTGGTTTGTTCACCAACACAAAGGCGTGACCCTGTTCAACGGAAAGACCTGGAAGGTGTTTCGGGGCTCCAACACCAACGGCGTGTTGTCTCCGACGTACCCTGTGAGTCGAATGGCTGTGGACAGCAAGTTCCGGCTGTGGATTGCGACCAAAGGTGGCGGTCTTGTGGTTCGTCATCCTGGCGGACGTTGGGAAAAAATCGCTGAACTGCGTAGCGGAACCAAGTACGGCGTGGTCTACGACGTCGCTGGAGATGCCAGCGGTCGCGTGTGGATCGGCACCAAAGCAGGGCTGTATCGCTACGATGAAGGCAAGCTGAAGCGTTTCACTACAAACGAAGGTCTTCCAGACAACCGCGTCACTGCCGTAGCTACTGAAGGCGACAAAGTCTGGGTGGGTACTCCCAAAGGTGTCGGCTGTCTCGACGGTTTGGCGTGGCGACGATTCACTCGTGACGTAGGTCTGGCCTCCAACGATGTGGCCTTTATTGGTGTAACGCCTTGGGGAGAGAAGTGGTTCGGAACGGCCCTGGATGGTCTCACCATCTACCGAGGCCAGTAACCTGTAAGGAAGGTGCAGGAAGAGGGGGTTTATTTCTTGCAGCAGAAGTGCTTGGAGGGGATGGGGTGAACGCCCTTGCGTTTGGGGTGTTCCCACGAGAGCTTGATCACCGACATGCCGCGCGCTTCAAACATTTGCAGGTGAAGGGGGTGCCAGCCTTTTTCTAGGAAGAGGACCTTGCACTTGCTTCGGGCTCCACCCACGCGCCAGTCTTTGACGACGTCTTTGGTGCCCACCCGGAATTGAGCGCCGTCATCGTACTCAGCGCACAGTCGGTACTTTCCGCTGTGGGGAGCTTCCAGGTAACCCTTCCAACGAACGCTGTAGAAGTCCGCAGGGACTTTCTTGATGGGGCGGTTGTGCCAGTACATGTTGATGCCGCGGTCGACACGTCGGGCGATGAAGCGGTTGAAGTTTTGTCCGCCGTAGTAGTTGCCGACAATCCCACCAGTGATGGAGCCTTTGGGCAAGGGCACGGCCGAAATGACGGGTGGACGCAAGAACCACCACAGCACAACGGCAGCGATGGCCAGCGTTCCAACGCTCACGGACGAAACCAACAGGCGACGTCGGGTGCGCTGCTTACGCTCTTCATCCAGGGTCAGGCGACGGTGCGTTTGACGACGGAGTTCACGAGCCAGGGAGAGCAGAGGCTGGGTTAGCTGCTCCACTTCGAGGTCGTTGTTGCCGTAGGTTTGGGTGACCAAAGGAGCCAACACCTGGTGACGCTTTTGGAAAGCCTCCAGGCGGAAGGGGAAGTACACCACTTCAGGCTTCGACAGGTACCGATGGGTCGAGAATTGCTTGAGCAAGAAGCTCCACATGTCCTTGGCGTTGGTGTATTCCTGGCCGTAGAGTGCGGCACCCCAGCGGGTCAGTCGCTCCAACAAGGACTCAATGATTTGGGCATTGCTCCAGGCGTGGTGGCCGGCGGTGGGGAAGTCTTGCTCCAGGTTCCGCAGCAAGCGTTGGATCTCTTCCAGCGCAGCCAACACGTGACGACGTGCTGTCGCCGGGTAGCCTTCTTTTTGCTTGTAGCTCTCGATGATCTGGTCCGGCTGCAGCTCGGTATCGGTCACGGAGTAACGCTGCAGGAGTTCGGTCTCACGAGGGGTCAAGACCACGGGCTTGATGTCGCTGCCGTTGGCCTCGCCCCACGCGGCGATCTCATTGAGGATGCTGTTCACAGTCTTGAGGTGGTACTTGCGAATCAACACCACCAATTCAAGAGAAGCAGGCACCTTGCCGGAAGCTGCTGGAGCTGCTTCTTCTGGCTCGCTAACTTTCGCAGTCTCTGTGGCGGCTGCTTCTGCAGCGTCACTTTCAGAGGCACTTTCGGTTGTCTGTGATGCTTCGCCTTCTGTTGCTTCGGACGAAGCTGACGTGTCATCTGCTGCCGCGAGGGTGTCGGATGCTTCCGCTGTCGGCTCCGAGGTCTCGTCAGTGGTGGCTGTTTCAGCCTGGGCTTGGGCGGCAGAGGTCAAAGCAAACGCTTCCCCTGCGATTCGAACTTCCTGAATCGACGGGTGGTTTCGCTTAAGTTGGTTCACGAACTGTTCAAGCATGGGTTTACTCTTTGCGTTACAGTGGACAGCAAATGATTTGCAAAGGGGCTATCAGATTCAGGCGATGGTGTCAATATCGTCCGAACATCTCGGGACATTCGGTTCTAGGCTTCAAGGTCGGAGGCCACGATGAATGGCAAGAAACAGAAGGGCGAGGCCAACGGCGATGGGATATTGTTCTTTCGGGCGCTTCCGTTTGTGATTCTTGCGCGCCGTTCGGCCGAGACTTTGAATCACCTGGCGCGCTCGGGACAACTCAGGTCCTACTTGAGACCATGTCCACATCCAACCGTTGGCTGCCTGAGCCAGCAGTCTTAACTCTTTTTGGGGAATGGGTGTCCATGATGGATTGTGCCACTTTTGCCCTGGCTTAAAAGGGATGTTAAGGTCTGGCGGTGGAAGTCGGCCGGGTTTCGTTGGGGCAGGTCGTGTGTTTCCTCCAACCCCAACCACCAACAACTTAATGTTGTGTTGGCGCAAACCTTTCGCTGCTTCCAAGGCGGCCTGTTGGTTCTTGGCGTCGCCATCGGTAAGGACAAGAATGACGCGGTCGTACGCTGCCTGCTTGTGCCGCAACAGACGGCGTTGGGCCAGACGAAGCGCGTCGGCCAGGCCCTCGCCTGGGTCCGTGAGGAATCCCGGTCGTGTTTGCCAGGTAAGCTCACGAAGGGCCGCAGTATCGCGGGTGAGGGGAGCTTGAAGTCCTGCCTCGCTCGCAAAACCTATCAAAGCGATGCGGTCACCGGAGAGCCGCTCTGCCAGGCTTTGTACCGCAAACATCGCCTGGTGCCAGCGGGTGGGGCGTAAGTCAGAGAGACCCATAGAGGGCGAGACATCCAGCACCACCATTAAATCCAATCCTTGGGGTTGGCGTTCTTTTAGCGTGGTTCCCCACTGTGGGCGGGCAAGAGCCAACAACAAAAAAACCACAGCCAAACAAAGGCTGAGGTCAGCGCTGATGACTTTCCATCGCGGCAACAACACCCCCCAACGTTGGAGAAAACGGGCAGAGGCCCAGCGATGCAACGTGTGGCTCTGCCATCGTCGGTACAACCAAAGACACCAACCAAGAGCCACCACCAAACCAAGCCAGGGCAAAAGCTGAGGAGCACCAAATGTCACAAATCTCTCCTTTGACCTGGTTCAGGGGATGCCACGGAAGACGGTCCATTCCAACAACAAAAGCAGACCCAGCAAGCCCAAGGCAGGCCAGAGCAACCACGCAAACAGATCTTGGTACACCGCGACATACCGAGGTCGCTTGGTGCGTGCAGGGAACATGCTTTTGAGCATGGCCTGGAAACGAGCTTGGAGTGTGGCGTCTTTTGTAATGCGGTGGGCTCTCCCACGACTGATCTGAGCGACCTGTTGCAACGCTTTCCAGGGCGTGGTTGCCAGGGGAAGAGGTTGCCCAGGCTGCCACGAAGAAGGCACGGCCGGAGCGCTTTTGCGTCGGTCCTCTGCGGTGATGCGGCCCATCAATAACGCGTGAATCGGGATGTTCATCTGACGAGAACGAAGCGCGGCGCGGATCGGATGGATCCGACCTGCGTTGGTCTCGCCGTCTGTGATCAGCAAGATGGCACGTCGTCGCTGAGGTTGGAAGCGCAAACGAGCCAGGGCCGTTGCGAGCGCATCGCCCATCGCGGTTTTGTTGCCGATCTGACCGGCGCGGACTTCTCGAAGCATCTCCTGCAGCATGAGATGGTCTGTTGTCAGCGGGCACAACGTATAGGCCTTGCTTGCAAAGATGACGAGACCAAAGCGGTCGTTGCGTTGTCTTTTGGTTTTGAGAATCGTTTGCAACAAGCGTTGGGCTGCGACAATCCGTGAAGGTTGGAGGTCTCGGGCCAGCATACTCTCCGATAGATCGAGCACAAACACAACATCAGCGCCCTTGTCCCAAACAGGCCAACGATCGAGCACTCGTTGGGGTCCTGGCAAGGCCAACGCAACCAACAATCCCACCAGGAGGTAGCCGTATCGGTACCTCTGGGCAAGCCAACTTCGGAAGTTTTGTTGGGTGTGGAGGGTTTGGAGGGTGGAAAAAGGCAAGCGTTTTTGATGTGCCAAAGCATGCCGTTGCCAGAAGTATCCCAAAGGAACCCCAAACAGTACCAACAACAGCCATGGATTTTGCCAGTGAATCATCAACATCAAGCGACCGCTTCCGACCTGAAGATCGGAGTCTCCTTTTGTCTGCACCTACCTGCTCTCAAGCGTCCTTGGCAATATTGCAAAACTCCACTCTCTATGCAACACTCCGCCCCATGTTGTTGGATGGAGCGAGTGAAAGGGAGATGAACGTGCGCCGACATGGATTTCGTGCAGGCGGGTGGACGTGGGTAGGTCTTTGGGCCGCTCTGTTCCTGCTTTTGGGTTGCAAGCCAGAGAAAAAGTCGTTGGAAGAGTTGGAGCCTCTGCGGCTTGTCCCTCTCTCTCAACGTCCGGCCCCTTCTCGGCGTTTGCCTTCTTTGCCTTCGTCTCCAGAAGCCCGAGGTGCGTCGTCTCAGACGCCCACGTACCGGGCCAAACCTGTCCCTGGGCAGAAGATGTTCGACTACGGAACAGGCTTGCAAGGTTGGAAAGGGTACGGAACCTGCGAGGGGAAACGCGAATCGCGCATCGGTCATCACGGGAAGGGCTCGCTGTGGTTGTCGTGCTTTGACAACCGGCAAAGCTACACCTTTTATCGGACCTTGCAGAATCTGAAGCCGGGTCAATACAAGGTCACGTCCTGGCTTCGAGGTTTGGATGTTAAGAAGGGACAGTGGGACGTCTCCGTTTGGGTGTTTGCCGACGGCGGCGAAGGTATCCGCTCTCCCATCAAGAATCTAAAAGGCACCTTTGCGTGGAGTCGGTTGACATACACCATCAAGGTGAAGGGCAACTCGCTTACCCTCTGGTTCCGGCTTAAGTCGCAAGGGCAGCTGTGGGTCGACGATGTGGTGGTCGCGCCTTACTCTGGGGCTGCTATCTCTGGAAAGCTCGAACGATCACCCAACAAGCTACCGGAAGCCGGCGGGCGTGGGGTCGGCAAGCGATGCAAGCGTTGTTATCGTTGGTGGCCACCTCAGCATCGGCACTGTCCTGTGTGTGGAGGAGCGACTCATGAGCCCGATCCTCACACGATGTTTGCGCCTCGCCAACGTCAAGCTACTAAACAGAGCAAGTCTCCTTCCCGTCCCAAGGTTCGGGTGCTTTTGGACTTTGAAGCAGCAGAACAATCCCGCGAAGAGCGTCACCATCCGTTTCGTAATTACCGCTCGAAGGCGACATCCGGTCGTCGTGCGGCTGTTATGGTGTACGGTCGGTACAACAACATGACGCTGTCAGATCGGGGGTTTTCCAACTGGTCGGGGTATCGTTACATCGCGATGGATGTGTTCAACCCCATGCAAAAACACGTCGCCTTTCATCTGTGCTTAAATGACAAGCCGATCAACAGCTATTGGAACCAGCTCAATCACATCGTACGCTTGGCCCCTGGCTGGAATCGGCTGCGCTTTTCTCTTCGGCGTTATGTGGGAGAGCGTGGCTCGGTTCGCATCCGACGACGGATCAACCTCTCTCACATCCGACGGTTTTGGTTTGCGGTCGGGGCGGAAAAACCAGAACGGCGTGACCCTGCTTTCCTGGTGGATCACATTCGTTTGGAGCAGGGAGAGCCTCCTCCCAAGGTCTTTGCGGGTCTGTATCGGTTCGACTTTGTCACCCAGCGGGATCGCACCCAGCCTGGCTTCGTCGGCATAACAACGCAACATCAGTACAAGCCGTCTGTTGGCTTCGGTTTCCAGAAGACGAAGGTCTGGCGACGGATTGATTCCAAGTACGCTGACACCCTGTTGCGCGACGCGATTCTGACGCCGGAAGGGTCCTTTCGTGTGGATGTTCCCAACGGAACCTACGATGTCTGGTTGTTCGCTCGGCATTTGGGAATGTGGTACGAGCACTTCTGGAAACGCCGAAAGATCTGGATCAATGGACGCTTGTGGCACAACACACACCGCCACCATGCGCGTCATTACTTGAAGGACTTTCTCCGCCTCCAGGACATCGTCCCCACGCCCAAGGACGAAGCCTACGACCTCTACCTACGAAAGCTGCTGGCTCCCTTCCGAACCAAAGTGACTGTGACCAACGGCGCTTTGGTGATTCGCTGGAAAGGGGATGGCCCTGCGATTGCCCTCAACGCTTTGTTGTTCTACCCCCGCTCCAAGCGCAAACAAGGGCTGGCGTTTGTCCGTCAGCTTCGACGTCAACAGCGCAACGAATTTCGCCAGATCTCACGAAAGCTTGCTCCTTTGGCAAAGGTCGAACGGGGAGCGATTAAGCGGGCGGATCGGCGTCGTGGCTTTTATGCTCCGTTGATCGAGCCTTCGTCGTACGTTCGTTACAATTGGGTGTTGCGCAGCCGGGGTCGAAAGATTGCTTTGCAGGGGGGCTGGGGACAGCGCCCGATGCAGGCGTTGATGGTTCGTAACTTCCAGAACAAGGCGCGCTTGCAAATCAAAGTCTCGTCACTTCGCTCACGTCGGGGCTTTGTGATTCCTGCCAGCGCTGTGTTGCTTCGCTACGGCGTGGAGCAGTTTGTGGGGCATGAGATTAACCACGAAACCTACGAGTTGGCTCCCCGGTTCCTGCGGGACTTCCCGGAGAAAGGGCTCTTGCTACATCCCAATCATAGCTTGTTGGTGTGGATGCACATTCCGTTGCAGAAGTCGTCCATGAAGGCCGGGGCCTACCGGGGGACCCTTCAGGTGAAGATGCACGGCAAGGCCATTCGGTACCCCATTCGTTTGAAGGTCCACCCTTTTTCGTTGCCCAAAGTGGATATCCCTGTGGGCTATTTTGGCTTGGACCCTGTCTCGTTTGAGTACTTCGAGGGCGAGGGCGTACGGGAAGTTAAACGCAAGTGGCGCAAGAAGGTCTTGGAGCATCTGAGCGAACGTGGCTTCTCAACCTGGACCTCTCTACCCTCTACCCAGATCCGCAACCAGGGCGGACGGATCAAGGCCAACACAGACGAAGTCTCCTGGCTGCTTAAGTTGGCAAGTCGGCTGGGCTTTCAGCAACCTATCTTCACATACGGCGGAGGCTTCATCGACAATCTTCTTCAGATCGACAACAACGAATACATCTTGGACCTCCCACAGAAGAAGTATCGGGAACAATCGGCCCGGATCCTGCAGAGGTTCTTCAAAAAACACTCCATTCCAATCGTGTACAACTTCAGCGACGAAGCCACTGGGTACAGCCAGAAAGTCGAGCGTGATAAAAAACGCGCCGAGCGGCTCAAGCGATGGTATCCGTTTTTGCGAAGAGGTGGTTTCTCTCACAGCTTAAAGCCGGGCCACAAGGGCGAAGAACTCAATCTGTCCATGACGGATATTTCGCTCTCTTCGGTCAAAAAGTACCATGCCCAAACCTTGCAAGAGCGTGGCTTGCGTTGGGGCTTTTACAACGCGGCGATTGGTCCGTTCGAGGTGGGGCGAGCAACCTTTGGAGAGGGGCTCTTCTCCGCCCGATGGCACGGGGCTTCGCATCGCTTGGCCTGGCACCTCTCCTTGACCCAGAACTATCCCTACTACGACCTTGACGGCCGTGAATCTGACGCGATGATGCTGTTCCCCCGAATGGACGGCTCGTTGGAGGTCGCTCTCAAGATGGAGTGGGCAACACAAGGCTTGGAAGATTACCGTCTGCTGCTTCTGCTGGAGAAGCTTGCGAAAAAAGCGGGACGCCGCGGACGAAGCGCTCGCACCTGGCTGGCTCGTAACTACCGGGAAGTTAACTTCTTTGGCTCCCCCAACTATCTGCAGCTGGCGGAGCAACGTCGAACAGACGCGAAGTCTCGACGGTTTCGGGCCAATGTTTATCGTCGGATCTTACGCTTGTTACGGTAGAGTAGGCTCAATTCAATGCAAAGAGGTCACTGCTTCTGTTCTGTTGTCGAAAGTGGGACGATGGAAAGCCGTTGCCTCTGGAAGTGTGAATAACTCGGCTCAGGATGAGTAAGATTGAATGAGGTCAAGGTAGCGTTTTTCCATGTTGTAGTGGCGTATCCGAGAAAGAGTTGTTGTTTCTGCCCACTCAAGAAAGCGAGAACGCAATTCTCCCCAAGCTTCGTGCATAGGGCAGGGGTTCTCGCCACTGCATTTCTCCCAACCAAAGCCACATCGGTAGATGCTTTCTTCGGGGGAGTCAACAGCTGATAGTATCCTCAAGACGGTGATCTCTTCCATAGGACAAGCCAGTTGAAATCCTCCGTGGTGGCCTCGGTGGGAACGTACGAGTCCTGCGTTGACAAGCTGACGCATGATCTTCGAGACGTAAGAGACTGGTATGTGTGTTTCTTCTGCCAAGTCTTTGGAGGGGACAAGAGTGCTGGCATCTTGAAGAGAGAGGTGAACCATCGCTCGGAATGCATACAAGGCTGTTTGTGAAAAAAATGTGGGTGGTCTTTTTCCTTGCTGACTCATGTCCATTTCTTCTTCAAGAGTGGGAGAAGGAAACATGATGTTGGTTGAGAATAGCAACGCACCAACATCGGGATCGCGGAGTCCACTCGAAAGCTTCCTTCGAGCAGGCCTTTGTTAGGTTACCTATACCACATGATATACCTCTCTTGAAAAGATATATCGGACCTTGCTTTGTATTCTATCTGTCAAGAACGAGGAGCGTTTCTTTTGCGCGTTGGAAACGTTGTTGTGATGAACAGAGCCTAAAAGACCCCTCCCGTACGAAAACCGACGCCAACCACAAAAAAGAGAACCGACAACACTGTAACACCAATGATATGTAAGGCAAGAAGGCCGAAGTGAGTATCTCCTTCTTTGGGAATGAGATACAATCGTGCGTGAATCGCCAACCCCAGTGTGAGAAAGAGCAATGTTAGCTTGATGAAAATATGGGTCGTGAGATAACTGTCAAACGAGATCCAACGACTGGGTTGTGGCACAAATCGATAAGCCAGCCACAGTCCCGTGCACACTTGGAGAAGAAGAGCGGGCAATCCGATTCCTTCGTATCGGCTTTCAAATTGGTGGACAAGGCTGAGGTCTTTGGTCTTCCAGGCAACAGGTAGCACCCGCAGACACAGCACCAAATGCCCTCCAGTCCAAATAGCAGCCCCTAGAAGATGTGCGATTAACACCCATTGGTAAAGCATACATACCTCTCTTTTTTTGCTCAAAGCTCTTTTTATGTTTGTATCTCATGAGTCTTGCTTCGGTGTGGGGTTGCCCTGGGTTCTCTCCTTGCACCATTGGGACGAGCTGCTCCCTCCAGGTGGGACTTCCTTATGTCAATAGTAGAATCCCTCCGATTGTGGTGAGCAAGAAGGACAAAATACCAACTTTCCAAATGACATGAGCTGTCTCTAATTCCATGAAATAGTAAGCAACCACAAGGAACTTTAACCCATAAATGATCCACAAAGGAATGTTGATAAAGCTCTTATGTGGGAGAGTTGGTGTGGAACAATGAAACCCCAGGACGGTGAGAAGCAACAGAAATACCCAAACCTGAGACTCTTTTCGCTCTAAGAGATGCATCGTTTTGCCTCATCGCAAATAAAGGATTGGAAAAAGTAGGATCCAGACGAGATCGCACATGTGCCAAAATGCGCTCCCCATTTTCAGCGTAAGTCCTTCAGGGCTGAGCGGCTGCGAACGTGATATTTTGTAAGTGAGATAGACCAAGATCAAAACGCCAAGCAGTACATGGGCCGCGTGAAAGACGGTGAGAAGCCAGTAAAAGTCCAAGAATGCATTCACACCTGTAGTGTGGCCCAGACTGAGTTTGTGACTGTATTCAATTCCTTTGACTCCCAGAAAAGCAACGCCAAGTGCGATTCCACAAGAGAGAAGCAAGGCCGATGATTTGTTGTTTTTCTCTTCGTACAGTCGGTTGCCCAAAGCCACGCAAGCGCCGCTCGTAATCAAAAGAAGCGTGTTGGTCAATCCAAGAGTCTGATCCAGATAGCTTTGGGTTTCAAGGAAGAGCTTGAGTTCTTGCTTGCGTACATAAAAGAAGGCAAGAAAGGCAACCCCAAAGACAACCAACTCCATCAAAATGAGGAGCCAGATCATCAGTCCTCCCGGTGGGTTGAGTGGGTGTGCATTGCTGTTTTGCGTTGACAACGTTCTTCTCCTTTGCCCAGCTCCATGTTTGCGATGTTGCACCAACATTCATCCAAACGGGGGGGCTAAGACTGCTTTCCAAGCAAGCGTGTGTAAAAGTAAAGCATCGCATCGGGCAGGTCGCGAGGGTGGGGCAAGATGCGATAGTTGGAATGCCCTAGCATGCGGGGGAAGTAGTACTGTGCCTCTTGGGCGACTGCCATGGCGTACACATGGATTCCTCTTTGGTGTGCTTCGCGGATGGCCTGCCGGACGTCTGCAACTCCATGTTTGCCTTCGTAGCGGTCGTAGTCATTGGGTTTTCCATCAGAGAGCAGCAAGACCCATCGATGTCGTGATGGGCTCTGCTGCATCTGAGCTGTTGCATGACGTAAGGCTGGTCCGATTCGGGTGTATCCGGAAGGTCGAAGTCCGCCTACTTTCGAGGCCCCTGTTGACCATGACTCACGAAATGACTTAAGAGTTGTGACCTGACATTGGTGTCTTGTGTGGGACGAAAAAGCATCGACCTGAAACCGCTCTCCCTCTTCGGATAACAATTGACCAAACAGGAGCATCGCTTGCTTTTCAACATCCAAAATCCGTTGGTTCTCGATATACGCGTCTGTGCTTAGACTGCAATCCAACAGCACAAGCACAGACAACTCTTTTCGCGCTTTTCGAGAAGACAAATAAACACGTTCACGAGGAGGAAACCCTGCTCGTCGTTCTGCAAAGTCATCGACCAGCGCAGGTATATCCAGCAACTCTCCATCAAGTTGGCGCCGGCGCTTTTCTCGTTCATTGCGGAAGTTCTGTAGCTTTCGGCGCAGCATTCGAAGCGCTCCAGCGTGCTCCTCCAAGGTTCGCCCAACATATTCAAGGGAGATGTCGGACGCCTGTTTGGTGAACACTGTGCAATGCTCTTTGAGGTAGCGACGTCGACGAGAGTCCCACTCTGGGTAAACAAAGGAGGGCTCTTCCTGTCTCTTCGACTCCACTTCCAAGAGTGTGCCGCTTCCCAAATAATCGGCTTGAAGAACAGAGTGGGTGGGTACGTCGCTTCGTACCACCTGACTCATCTTTAGCTCCTCAAGAGCCTCTGCGTGTTCTTCGAGCTCATCCGCTCCGTCCATTTCCCGCCATTGCCCTGCAAACTCGTCCAGTGTTTCAACCTTTTCAAATTGGTGCAACAGCGTGCGTTGTTCTATCGCTTCCTGGTCGACAGCCAACATCTGAACTTCTTCACAGGGGGCGGCCTTTAACTCCGTGATGGGGTGAGCCTCTTCCTCTTCGTTCTCCTCGGGATGCTGGGGAGCATGGTGTATCTTTGTGTCTTCCAATTCACCAGGCCCAATCGTTCGCCCAAGAAGCCAGCGCATCGGCTCGTTGTTTCCGTCTCCTTGGAGAGAGCGTGCTTCCTGCCAAAGCTCCCGAAACTGTGGGGCTCCTCCTGGCCACTTGCGAAGCATGGTTTTGAGCCAGAGCCGCTCCAACGTTGTCCGCTCCAAGCGCTCCAAAGAGTCCGCCGCTCGCAGCCAAAGATGCTCCTGGGAGAGAAAGCAAATCCGGAAGAAATAGAACCAGCGGTTCAGTGCTTGGCTCGAAAACCAATGGCACTGGGCTGGTAAGAAAAATACCTGATGGGCGCATCCTCCTTCGCGCTCAGCGCGATGTATTTGAATCGGTTCCCCAGTCAACGCTTGGGCGCACAAGATGAGAGCGCTGTGCAAGCTTTCAAGGGTAACTTCCTGTTCCCGGGGTTCTTGTCCTGTTGGCGCTGTCCAACGCTTCCACCAGGTATGTAGTTTTTTGAACAGAGCTTGATCCCACTCCATCCTGAACCTCATTTCTAGCCAAAGACATCCTTTGGGTGAGAACCCAAACTGGCACGTCACAACAAGCGTTGTTTCTCTTTAGAAGTAGAGAGCGACGATATCCTTGAGCGAGTTTGCAACATCACGATCGTCAGTGAGCGGCTCAACGATACCAACCTCACAAGCCAACCGAGCTGGTAAGCCTGCGTGTATTAACCGGGCCGTATCGACGAGCAAACGGGTGGACACTGACTCCGTTAGGCCCAAGTGGTGTAGGTTTCTAACTTTGTTGGCAAGGGCCACAAGTTGACGACATGACTTGGTCGGTAAGCTTGTTTCGTTCGCCACGATCTCGGCTTCGAGTCTTGCTTCGGGATACTGAAAGGCCAACGAGACAAATCGTTGCCGTGTGGATGGTTTTAGCTCCTTCCACGCCCCCTGGTATCCTGGATTAAAAGAAGCGATCAACATGAAGGATTCAGGTGCTTCCAACACTTCATCGTGACGATCAAGAAACAAACAACGTCGGTGGTCAGTGAGGGAATGAAGGACAACCACAGTGTCAGGTCGAGCTTCCGCGATCTCGTCGATGTAGAGGATGGCTCCTTGCCGAACTGCACGAGTCAAAGGCCCATCCATCCAAACCGTCTCGTTGCCACGCACCAAATATCGTCCCAGGAGATCCACTGCGGAGGTCTCCTCGTGGCACACAACGGTGATCAAAGGAAGCCCCATTCTTACGGCCATGTACTCTACAAACCTAGACTTTCCCGTCCCTGTCGGACCTTTCAGCAAGAGGGGAAGGTGATGGGCATGGGCCTTCTCAAAGATTTCAACTTCACGCCCCACCGGCCGATAAAAGGGAGCGCTTTGTTCCATCGAGAGGTGAGCAACCGTTGGAGATCCCATTGTTATTGTGCCTCCTCAGCCGTGGCGTGGAGAGATGAGCTTTTTTCTTCCTGAGGTTGTTGTGTATGAGAGACTCCTGCCCAGGAAGCATCCATATCGTTCACTCCAATCATTTCATCACTTGGGAGCCCATAGCGGATGAAGTTATAGATGTAGAGAAGGATCCCTACGGTGAACAAGGATGCTGCGAGAACTAGGCCCAAAAAGTGGACCTCTACCTCTTTCTGGACGGCGAGGAAGTCCATCCCCATTTTGCGCTCCAGGTAGACTTGCGCGATTCCAGCGACTGCAAAGGCTCCAGTCATTCCAACCATACCAATGTTGGAAGCCCAAAATGCGAGCATTCCCGTCATGTTGTTCCACAACTTTCGACCCGTCATCAGAGGCATAGCGTATGTGATAATTGCAAGAACAATCATGGCATACGCACCCCAGAACGCGAGGTGTCCGTGCATCGCCGTTACGAGGGTCCCATGCGTGTAGAGGTTGACCTGAGGCAAGGTATGAGCAAAACCGAGAAATCCGGCCCCAACGAAGGACATGATGGCACAACCAATCGTCCAATACAGAGAGATCTTGTTGGGGTGGGTTCGGCCGCTCCTTCGGTACATGGCAACAGCAAACAAGGCCATCCCCAAGAAGGCCAGCGGCTCCAGCGCAGAGAAAATACCTCCAATCCATAACCAGTATCGGGGGGTTCCGATGAAGTAATAGTGGTGCCCTGTGCCCAAGATACCCGAAAGAAAAGTGAGCCCAACGATGATATAAAGCCACTTCTCAATCACCTCCCGATCCACACCTGTTAGCTTGATCAAAAGGTAAGCTAGAATAGCTCCCATGATGAGCTCCCAAACTCCTTCCACCCAGAGGTGGACCACCCACCATCGAAAGTAAGAGTCAAAGGTTTGGTTGGAGAAGTAAATCATGCCTGGCAAGTACAGAAGCGCAGCCGAGGTCAGCCCCATGTACAGAACGATGCCTGTGGTTGTAAAGCGGTTCCCGCGCCATACAGTCATGCCAATGTTGTAAAGGAATAGAAGGATGTTAACGACCACGAGGTAGTCGAGAGGGCGGGGAATCTCCAGGAACTTACGTCCTTCCCACCAGTTGAGGTGGAACCCGATGATCGCAACGACCCCAACAAGAAGCAAAGAGACCAGCTGGACATAAGCAAGGGGGACGGAGTGTAACTCTCGATCCGCTTCATCAGGGATCATGAAATAGCTTGCACCCATAAATCCCGTTAAGAGCCACACCACCAAGAGGTTGGTATGGGTGGCACGGGCTGCGTTGAATGGAATCCAGTTGTGCAGCCCATCCAGTCCCATATGGGCAAAGCCCATGATAAATCCGTATACAATTTGCAGTACCAGCAGCGCCATACAGGCAGCAAAAAACCAATACGCCACTTTTTGCGAGCGAAACTTCATCACCCATCTCCTATTCTTCAGCAGTCAATCCCACGAGCCAGTTGTGCAAGTCGGGTCGTGACCGAAAGAGGCTTATTTCAGTTGAGACAAATACTCGACCAGCTTTGTCAGGTTGTCTTTGGATAGCGGCAGCTTCGGCATTTGGGTTCCTGGCTTCACCGCTTGAGGGTCTGTCAGCCATTTCTGGAGATACACAGGTGTGTATTTTCGGCCTACATGGTCGAGAGCGGGTCCGACTTTTCCTCCCTGCCCATGCAAAGAGTGGCAAGCGATGCATAGCTGACGAAAAATGGTTGGCGGCTTGGCCGGAGCTTTGTTCTTGGCTTGGTTTGGAGCATTCGCCAACTGACGAGTTGCAGAGCGGCTTGAGGGGCTTGTTGCTCGACGAGAAGGCTGGGGTTGCTTGCGTGTCAAAGGAGGAGCAGGCGCTCGACGTGCTACCCCCGTTTGGGGTTGGCCCGACGGTGCGGGCTTGTCTGACGAGCCTTTCGCCAAGTTGGGTTTGGGAGGAAAACCGTTGAGGTCCATCTCCGAGATCCACTTAAAAAAGGCGATTAAGTCTTGGCGCTGACGTGCGGTAAAGTTGTACTGCACCATTTTGCGTTCCCCCGGAAACATCGCTTGGGGATCCTTGAGAAAAATGTCGATCCACACCGCGCCACGCCGAGGGTACACCTTGGTTAACTCAGGAGCGTAGTAGGCCCCCTCACCCAAAAGAGTGTGGCACCCCATGCAGTTGTTTTCGTCCCACAGCTTCTTTCCTCGCTCCACTGCAGGGGTGATGTTGCGCCCTTTCGTTTGGGCCGGAACTTGTCGGACTGTGTCCACTGTCAGAAATAAGAAAAGAAGAGAGAACAAGGCTGTTCCTGATACAAAAAACAGCCTCGCTTGTGATTTGGAAAGCATAGATACACTCCTAGTATCCGCCGCATTGGGCGCAAAACACTCTCAACCGATGGCTCGGTCAGGTGTGGTTCAACAGAGGACAAAGAGCGACACATGCAGCGTCGAGATCTCGCCTGTCGGACTGCTCTTTGTGGATGCTTTTTTGCGGACTGACTGGTTGCTTCGGCCAGTCGAATCGGGAAACCTGCTGTATGGCTCAGCTACGGAAGACAGAAGACCGCTTCTCTCTCGAAGCTGTCGCAGGAATGATTTTCGTTTACTTGGACAACAATTGGCGAATCACGGCCTGTGAACGTTGAGGCTTTTGGGCCAAGCCGACTTGTTGGTGTCGTCGGACGCCTCGTTGATCGAGAATGCTGATCAGGTTGGAATGGACATAGTCCACATCGTTGATCTTGCGATACTTCACCCCAAGGACTGCGGCCAATTCCAAAATCTGGATCGACGAGCCTCGAAGCAACAGCCAGCGTGAGTCCATCTTCCTTTGTTGGGCCAGTGCTCTCAAGCGAGTTGCGGTGTCTCGTTTGGGGTCAAACGTAACGAGAACAATCCGTACCTTCTTTCGTTGCTCAGGTGTTAATCCTCGATCGATCGCTTGAATGTCCGAGATCGTCATGGGGCACGCATGGGGACATGAAGCGTAAATCATAGCCAGAAGGATGACACTTCCCCGCAGCGACGAGAGCTTGAGGGTCTTTCCCTGATGCGATTTCCAAGTGCTCTTGAGCTGGTAAAGCGAAAGCGACTTGGATGATGGCTGTGCTCCAGACTTCTTGCTTGACACCGCCAGTGTGCCCTTGGCCTTCATTGCTTGCTTTTTGTGCTTGTGGCAACACGCCTTGCGGGCTTTTGGTTTGGCTTTGTTGTGGTGTGTGTTCGCCTGTTTCTTGTGCTTACGGCAGCATGCCTTGTGAGCTTTTGGTTTTGCCTTGTTGCAGTTTGCGTGGTTTTGTTTCTTGTGATTGTGAGCTTTGGCTTCGTTGGCGTGAGGAACAAAAGAATTCCAAGACAGCCAACCCCATATCACGGCAACCAGAGCCGTACCCATTCCTATTGTTTTCCACTTCATCGTGTTATTCCTTCTTGCCCAAAGGCTCTTTCTTCCCATGGTTCGTCGGAAGAGAGGACGACGCACAGCGAAAGCCCAGGTTTGCTACTGTAAAATGGAACTGCAAGCTGCTCCGAAAAGCGAATCGCATGAAGCTTGCGTAGTCGTTCACATTGGAAGCCCCTTGTGAACCGGCTCCGCAAAACAGCTTGCGTGAGAGGGCCTTGTCGCTTCGTGCGTCGCCTGTGAGCGTGATGTTGTTGAAGTCGAGCGTCCACTCCCAGATCAGGCCGTGGGTGTCGTAAATTCCCCAAACATTGCGATATGTACTCTTGACGGGCGGCAGAATATGAGACGTCGGCTTGCTGTACCAGGCCAGAATACGCTGCAGGTAACCCGGCTCCTTTTGCCCTTGTTTTCGAGTTTGACTCGCCATCGCCATGTACTCCCACTCGTGAGTCCTGGGCAAACGCTTGCCCTTCCACTTGCAGTAGTACCGAGCTGGAAACCACGACACATAGGTCACTGGGCTGTTCTGCAGTTGGTTTGCTTTTGGACCCAATGACAAATCATTCTTCCAGTGTTGGAGATAGGAAGGGCCCGCAAACAACCGAGAGATCCTAGAGCGACGCCACCGAGGGTTCGCACGTACAAAGGCCAAGAACTGCTGGTGGGTCACTGCCGTTTGATCGATCCAGAACGTGTTCACTCGCTCTCGTTTTCGAACCTTCCCTGCAAACATCGGAAGGTACAAGCCACCATCGACCTTGACCATGCTGGAGCCTGAGGGATCTGAACGCTTTGGCGATTGGCAGAACCCCTTGGACGGAAAACCCAGAAGAAGAGCTATCCATAGCAACTCCCAGCCCCATCCCAACTGCTTTGCTTCTTTCTTGTTCATAGCAACACCTCCGGTGCAGTAGAGTAAGTGTCTTTCAAAGTCCGTTGAAATGATTAGCCTGGAGAAAAGGAAGCTTCTTTCTTCGTTATTTGAGCGTCTTCCGTACCTTCGCAACGTCTTTGGCGTGGATGGTTGGCCCTTTGTTTTTCCATGAGTTCAACACATACGTGAGCACGTTGGCTACTTCCTCATCGGTGAGTTTTACTTTGGGCATCACGCTGTTGTATTTCACTCCATTCACCACAACCTCTCCTTGCAGGCCCTGCAATACCACGCTGATGGCTCGTTTGGGCTTCCCTAGCAAATAGTCAGAGCCAGCCAGCGGCGGGAAGGCCCGAGGCACACCTTGACCTGTGGGTTGGTGGCAAGCTGCACAGTTTTGCAGATACACTTGCTTTCCAAAGGCCATCCTTTGTTTGAGAGTCTTGGCTTTGACTTCTTTCTGTTTCTTCTCGTTCAAACTCTGTATCCCGCCACCTTCCGGTAAGTATACCGCGTCGGACTGCTTGCCAGAGTAGATGCCAGCAACCTTCTTGCCCGAAACCTTCAACATGCCAAGAGCCCCTTTGTTGAACGCCCGGAAGATCGAGTGGTCCACCAAAATATAGGTGCCAGGGACATCCAACTTAAACTCAACCATAGTGGCTCCGCCTGCCGGTACGAGAGTGGTCTGCACATTTTTGTTCACTTTGGAGCCTGCCTCAGAATAGACTCTGTCGAAGATCTCGCCGATCACGTGGAACGATGACACCAGGTTGGGTCCGCCATTTCCAACAAACAATCGCACCGTTTCTCCATTTTTAGCCTGCAACGCTTTTTTGCCACTCAGGGATCCTACAGATCCATTGAATACAACATAGTCTGCTTGTTCTTTCACCGCTTTTTGCATGTCAAAGGGTTGGTGTCCTCGTTTGCCGTATTCTCCCTGGGTGTAGAACTCGCTCTGCATGACGTAGTATTCGCGATCTACTGGAGGCAGGCCTGCCTTCGGCTCCACCAGGATAAGCCCGTACATGCCGTTCGCAATGTGCATCCCTACAGGGGCTGTTGCGCAATGGTAGACATAGAGTCCCGGATTTATGACCTTGAACGTAAACTTGGAGGTGTGGCCGGGGGCCGTGAAAGATGCTGCTGCCCCGCCTCCAGGGCCTGTTACCGCGTGCAAATCAATGTTGTGAGGCATCTTGCTTGAGGGATGGTTGCTAAGGTGAAATTCTACCGTGTCTCCCTCGCGAACTCGAATGAATTTACCAGGGACTCTCCCTCCAAAGGTCCAAAAAGTATAACGAACTCCATCGGACAGTTCCAACTCCAACTCCCGTGTCTCCAACTTCACAATGACGTGAGCGGGGTGCCTTCGTTTGATGGGCGGTGGAACGTTGGGAGCATGTGTGAGTTGGGCATGAATGATCGGTAGCTTCGAGGGTTGAAGCTGTTTCTTTTGTGCCTTGGGTTTCTTTGTTTTCTGAGGTTTCGCTGCTTTTTTAGGTTGGGCTGTCTTTGCTGGACTTGGAGTTGCAGCGTGGGCCTTCTCTTCCAAGCTCAGGCTTGAGTTTTCCTTGCAGCCGCTGATGAGGAACCCTCCAAGTGCACAAAAGAATAATGCTTTCCATGTATGGTTTTTCAACGTTGTTGTCATTTGTTGCTCTCCTTTTTTTTACCCATCGCAGGCCACACGTGCTCTGCTATTGGTGTGAGTGATCGATGAGGCTGCTGCCTGACGATCTTTTTTCTTAGTAGACTTTATTGTCTATATATAATTTTCAAAAGAGTTTCAAGTCTGTTGATTCAGTTTTTTTGCCGATTGGAAATTCTGGTATATTCACTTGGCAGTGATGGGGCTGTCTTGACGTTGATTTTACTCAATTTTAATATATCGCTAGCTAGGGTGTTGTGGCTTCAATTGTTATGGTTCTTTGAAGGCATTTTTTTTCCGACATGCTTTTTTTGCGACATGCCAGATCACCATGTGATTCTTATGCGGGCTGAAGATGGCCATGATTGGAATGGTTCCCGTGATGATCGTGGAGTGAGGGTGGGAGGAGCCCGGCGATGGCTTCCAGATTGTGGCTTTGCATCGCGGTAGGAATGGATGTTTCTTCTGTGGCATGAACTACAAAAATCACTTGGGCGTTTCTGCTTTTGGTATTGTTGGGGAGGTTTTTTATCCTTGGGTAGAAACGATAGTGTCCATGCTTTTTTTTCGGTGTGTGGCTGCCGAAAATGATCGGATTCGAGGCCACAAATGGAGTACAAAGAGAAACAAGGCTAAAAACTCGCAGGAGCGAGCCAGGAGCAGCCATCTGCTGCCAGCTAGGGTGCACATGCAGAATAGACCGATCCCCACGTTCATCAAGACAAATGCTCTCCAGGCGAGGGCTTTGCGAGGTCTCTTTCGCTGGATTCGAGGGAGTATCCAGTATGCGGTGCCTAGGGTGAGGTGAAAAAGCCACCCCACCTGAAGGCATTCAATGTGAAAAGGGTAAAGCGTCCATAGTATTGGGGGGAGCCATGTCACTTTTGCCAAGAGCAACATCAATCCAAGAGAGAAGCCAAGCACCAAATAGAACAAGGCAACCCGAAGCATCCATTGGCTTAGTTGAGGCATTTATTTGGCTCTCCTCTGCCCACGGATACGACGCCAGATGTGCACGGAGAAACCCAGACAGGCCAGCCATTGGAGAAACCCTGAGAGGACGTAGAGTACGCCCCAAAGAGATGGTTGAGGCGAGGTTGATGCCAATGGCTCTGAGAGCACTCGAAGGGCAACCCCAAGGTTTAGGGTGAGTAAAATGACCATCGCAAAACTTTCGGAGCCTCTTGGACGTTCTCGTGTTTCAGTTGGAAACATCCAATGTGCAACGCCAAAGATGAGCTGGGTTAACCAGCCCACGAAGAATAGATGGAAGACAACCACTCGTTGTGCCCAAAGAAAAGTCGGCAAAAAGTGGGATTGTCCAAGTCTCCAAAGCTCAATAAACCAAGAAGCGAGCAAGGCCAAAAAAGAAAGCCGGATGGCCCAACGTGAAAAAGTTGGCATGGTCTTTTGTCACCTGTTGATTGAGACTTTGCCGGAGGGGCTGTTTGAAGGGTCGTTTCTCTCTTCAAGCTCTTTTCATGAAATGACAGAGTGTGGGCTTGAAAGGCCGAATTGAAAGAGAAGCTTAAGTTGTGTGGGTTGAGGAGGAGGTCATCATTCGCTGCAGAAGGCCAAGGGCGGCAAGGGCCGCAAGATCGGCAAACAAGAGAGGGGCGAAGAGGGGAGCGCCATAGACCAGTCGCTGCCATAGCGTTTGGTTCGTTGCATGCTGTCCCGCTTGCCAGTGCAAGACAAATCCAACAGCCCCAAGGGCAGCAGCCATCGCAAGAACGCCCAAGCACCAATAGGCAAAACCTCTGTTGAGGTGGCGTGAGAAGGTTGCCACCATCAAGAAACCAACCGTTAAGGCAGAGCCACCAACGGCGATCCATTCGGTTGTCATAAAGAAGCCGTTTTGTGCATGGTCGGCAAGGGTGAGAACAAAGTTACCAATGAACCCACCCAGAGCCAGTAGAAGGACCCAACTTCCCCACTGCTCGGTTTCGGTTGGCTCCATCCGGTTGAGGCACAACAACAAACCAAGACCTGTGTAGGCGAGAGGAGCTGCAAAAGGGGCCGTGTATACCAGGTTCTTGAGCGTCTGGTTTACAAAAAATGTATCGGCGAGGTGATAGAGAAAGCCTGCCACTCCGACAAGTATGGAGATCCCGCCGATGATATACCCCAACCCTTTGCCTACGCGGCTGTGATGTCCGTTCGGGCGCAGCCAAGCCGGCACAAGCAGGACAGGAGCCACCAGAGAAAGATAAACAGGCAACCATTCAATGTTGTGAGCGAAGCGGTTGGCCGAATGTGCAACGTAGACATCCAGGGCAAGAAAGCCAAGGTTGGAAGCGACAAACAATTCAAGCCACCAGCCCCACTTGAAGTGGTTCTTTTGTTCCGTTGTCATCGGAGCATCCTTATGGCTTGTTTGTCTTCTTAAGTGCGGCGTTTGACTTCTTCCGTGCGGCGTTTTGCTCGATTTGTTGTGCCATCTTTTTGATCTTCACAAACAAGTGAAGCAGCTCGTAGTTTCCGTGCCACTGCACAAAGTCGGCTCCGCCCATGAAAGCAGCGTGTTTGGCGGTTCTTCCGTAATAGTGCCAAAAGTCAAAGTGCAAGAACTCAATCGGTTCATCAAACGGCTGTGGTGTTAACAGACCTTTTTTTCGCAAACGTTGGATGATCTTTCGTTCCTCTTTCACTTTTTGATTGGTGCTGTGAACCACCACTTCGGCTTCTTTGTAGAAGCGTTCGACATGAGAAGTGGTGTGACACTTTTTGCACAACTCCTTCATCTCGTGTTGGTTGCGTTGATAGCCTGGGCGCTTTTTGGACACCGGCGCAAACAGGTACCAAGACAAGCGTTCTGTTACGTCATGAGTGACTTTCATCCCTTCCAAGCCGCTCATGTGACAGGTCGCGCAAGTGGGAACAGACATATCTTTGGTGGTGAGGGTCTTGGGTCTGGCGTGCAACTTCATCAAGTTCTTTTGAGCCGCAAACAGCGCACCGTGTTTGGACTCTTTGAAGATCTCAAGCTGGGAGTGGTCGGGTCCCATGTGGCATTGTCCGCAGGTTTCTGGATGTCGTGCCAACGCTACCGACGTTGAGTGCCGTGAGTGACATTGGGTACACGTTCCGATCGAGCCATCTTTGTTGGGCTTTCCTATGTTGTGGCAACCTTCACAGCCTTTGGTGATCGCGCCTGGGCCCTCCAATTGGGCCAGCTTGTTGGCCGCTCGATCGACCGCTCCTTTGTGGTACTTCTCGGCGAAGGCTAGCTGCTTGGGAGTGAACGCTTTTCTTCCTGCTACCGCTGCCCACGCCGGCGCTGCGTGCCGACTTCGCATGAACTGTTCGTGCTCTGTCTTGTGGCACTGAGCGCAGTTCTTTGACGTGATCTGCGTTGTGATGGTGAAGCCTCGGTGAGCCTTGCTCGTTTGCCCTTCAACCACACGGTGGCAATCCAAACAGGTGATGCCCTTTTTCGCGTGACGACTCATCTCAAATTGATGCACCACGGCAGGTGTCTCCCGGCGGTGACATTGTGCACATTTTCCAGTCGCTCGAACGGCTTGACTGCTGGGTTGATTTTTCTCTACAGCAGGTCTCTTGTTGTTGAGTAAAATCGCTCCAATTAGGAGCATTGCTCCTATAAATACTGAGAAAAATAAAGATTTGAACTGCATCTGGAACCCACTCCTTTGTCGACAATTGCACCATTCTTTCCTCATAACATGGGCCAAGAATTCTCGTCAACCGCTTTGTGGATTCTTTTGTCTATTTTGTTTGGCTTGTGTTTCTTTGTCTTGCCTGAATTCTATCTTGCTGTTCTTGAATGAATTGTTGGCGTTTTTGTGCTTGTGAACATTTCTTCAATGGGGGGAGACAACGGACTTTCATTGATCCAGGTCAAATCAAGACCAAAAGGATTGAGTATAGTAGATGAATAGGTCCATTGTTTGTGTGCAAACGAGTCAAAACGTTCCGTGTTGAGGAGGAGTTGACCATGGGAGTTGCGAGTTATCTGGCGTATCCCGCAGAGGGGAAACGAGAGTCTCTTCTTGCTGAGCTGGAAGAGTGTCCATGGTGCGATGTCGTTCTTTCAGAAAACTCAGAGGTATTTATTCTTGTTCTGTTTTCAGAAACAAGACAAGAAGAGAAAGAAAGATTTACCTTTTTGCAAGAACATGAGTCCCTTCTTTGCCTCGCAATGACGTACGCCCAGTTGGAAGAAGAAACCGTGGAATCATCAGGAAGTGAGCAAGCCCATGTCTAAGTTGTCACGAAGAGATTTTTTGAAATCGGCGGCTGTACAGAGCGCGATTGCGGCAGCAACATCGATGATGCCTGGCGTGTCTTTTGCGTGGGACGATTCGCGAAAGGGGCAAGCGAGCACTGATATCGCGTGGAAAAAGGCCCCTTGCCGCTTCTGCGGGACGGGCTGTGGTCTTTTGATTGGCATCGCAAAAGGTCGGGCCGTTGCGGTCAAAGGGGACCCCCAGGCCGAGGTTAACAAGGGCACCCTTTGTGTGAAAGGGTATCACTCCATCCAGGCGTTGTATGGGAAAGATCGGCTTCGGAAAGCGTACATTCGAAAAGATGGAAAGCTCCAAGAAGTTCCGATGAAGGACGCTTTGGACTTTATCGCGGCGAAGATGAAGTCTACGATTCAAGAGAGCGGGAAAGACTCTGTCGCAGTGTACGGCTCGGGCCAATGGACGATTCCCGATGGATACGTTGCTTCCAAGCTGTTTAAGGGTTGCATCGGAACCAACAACGTAGAGGCCAACGCTCGACTCTGTATGGCTTCGGCTGTTACGGGGTTCCTGACAACGTTCGGTCTGGACGAGCCGATGGGTTGCTACGCCGACATTGAACACGCAGACACCTTTGTTCTGTGGGGCAACAACATGTCGGAAATGCACCCTGTGTTGTTCTCCCGGATCTTGGAGCGAAAGCGCACACATTCCAACACTCTGATCATCGACTTTGCCACACGCAGAACCCGGACCAGCGTGGCTGCAGACAAGTCGATCTTGTTCACTCCCCAAACGGATCTCGCGGTCGCCAACGCGATTTGTTACGAGCTGTTTCGGACGGGTAAAGTGAACGAAGCTTTTGTTCGTGACCACTGCACCTTCAAGAAGGGCAAGACCAACATCGGGTACGGAACAGAAGATACATTCAAATTTAAGGACAAGGCAGAGGCGAGCAGCCTGGAAGAATACAAAACGTTTCTGGCTGACTACACACCGGAGAAGGTGTCTGCGCTCTCTGGAGTATCTGCCGATGACATTCGCTACATGGCGTCATTGTTCGGCGATCCCCAGCGGAATGTGGTGTCGTTCTGGTGTATGGGGATGAACCAACACACACGTGGGACCTGGATTAACAACCTTGTCTACAACATTCACTTGTTGGTGGGGAAAATCTCGAAGCCGGGGAACAGCCCCTTTTCCTTGACAGGTCAACCCAGCGCCTGTGGAACTGTTCGGGAGGTGGGCACGCTGACGCACAAGCTACCCAAAGGCGTCGTCATGCGTGAAAAAGACAGACGTCGCGCAGCGCGGATCTGGCAGGTTCCTTACGAGAACATTCCATCCAAGCCTACCTACCACACAGTAGATATGTTTCGGGCCTTGGATCGAGGAGAGGTCAAGTTTCTCTGGATCCAGGTGACCAACCCGATGGTGACCATGCCGAACCTTCAGCGGTACCGAGATGGAGCCAAGAAGGAAGGCCGATTTGTCGTCGTCTCGGATGTGTATCCCACGCCGACAACGAGCATTGCCGACGTCATTCTGCCGGCAGCGATGTGGATTGAGCGCGAGGGGATGTACGGGAACTCAGAGCGTCGAACCCAGCACTTTGAGCAGCTGTTGCAACCTCCAGGTGAGGCAATGAGCGACACTTGGCAGCTGATCGAGGTCGCGCGTCGTCTCGGTTTCTCCAAGCAGTTCCCCTGGTCGGAGAAGGAACACATCGAGAAGATCTGGAACGAATACATCCAGTTCCACGATACACCCAAACACCGTATGGCACCGTATGAAACGTTAAAGGCAGAGCCCGGCGTGGTGTGGCCGTATGTCAATGGAAAGTCGACGTTGTGGCGATACAATCCGACCTACGATCCCGCTGCTCGGAAGGGACAAGCGGTTGACTTTTACGGAAAGCCCGAAGGCAAGGCGTGGATCTGGTTGCGGCCGTATGAGGCACCGGCAGAGTCTCCCAACGCAGAGTACCCTTTCTGGCTTAATACGGGCCGTGTGATTGAGCATTGGCACACAGGCTCCATGACGCGAAGGATTCCAACGCTACACCAGGCCATGCCTGAAGCGTACGTTGAGGTCAATCCTCGCGATGCGAAGCGTCTTGGTATTCGGCACGGGGACAACGTGAAGATCACCAGCCGTCGCGGTAGCATCGTGATGAAGGCAGCCATTCTCTTTCGTGGGAATCCACCGCAAGGGCAGGTCTTTGTACCTTTCTTTGATGAGAACTATCTGATCAACGAGCTCACTTTGGACGCCTACTGCCCCATCTCCAAGCAGCCTGACTACAAAAAGTGCGCTGTGAAGATCGAAAAGGCGTAGGGGAGAAGATACCATGTCGACAAAGCATCCTCCTTCATCCAATGCCGACGAACAACGTCCTTCTGCGGTCGAGGAGCAAGCTTCTTCCGCAGCCGAAGACATCCCTGTGAGCTATGGCTTTATCATTACAGCTACAGCTTTGATCTGTGTGTCTGTGTGGGTGTTGGTGAATGTGATTAATCAGGCGCATTCACCTTCGCATCCTTCGCATGGGGTTCAGCTTGCATCGGTTCAAAAGTCGTTGTCTCGTGAGAGCAAACGCTCTGTGTGGGTGTCGTCGTCCACTCCATCCGTTTCATCCTGGAATCCAGTGTCTCCTCTTGGGGCAACTCGAAACCTGAAACAGTATTACAAGAACCGTGCGTTTCCCGGTGCACCGCCGCGAGTGCCTCATCCCGTTGCAGAGCGAAAAGGGCAGGTAGAGAATTGTCTTTCGTGTCATGGAAAGGGTGGGTTTGTGCCCAAATACAACGCATACGCTCCTGTGACACCGCATCCAACTTTTACCAATTGTTCGCAGTGTCATGTGCCTCAACGCAGCGCCACGTTGTTTCGAGAGACGCATTGGGTTCGTCCAAAGCCTCCAAAGCTTCGTCGGACTCCTTTGCCTGGAGGGCCACCCGCGATTCCTCATAGCCTTCACTTGCGGACCAATTGCAACGCTTGTCATGCAGGACCCAGCGCGGTGCGAGCGATACGTACGCCTCATCCAGAGCGAACCAACTGTTTGCAGTGTCATGTTCCTCGTCAGCGCGTCTCTGCGTTTGTGAGCAAGTATGGGCTTTGGGACAAGGCCACTTTACCTTCGACACGCCCGGCGGCTCGGCCTCGCTCTGGGGCAATCAAAAAGCCAAGCCGCTGAGGAGGTGCCTCATGAGAATCGTGATTCTTCTTGCGGTGGGAGCGCTGGGTGTTTCTCTGCTTACCGTCCCATCTCTACGGAAGCGTTGGCTACCGCAAACCCAGCACTCTTGGTCGAAAACCAAGCAAAAGATGAGCTCACATCATTCGTTGCTGGAGAAGCTACCGGCGAAGAAGCTGAAGCCCTATCCCAAGGGTAGCTTTCCACAAGCGCCCAAGGCTGCAAAGGCAGAGTGGGTTCGGGTGGAATGGGCTCATCCACGTCGAAGCTTTTTTGCGTTGCCCCGGACCAAGGCGCTGCAGCGATTTCCTTGTAGCCAATGTCACGACAGCACGATGAAGAGAGGCTCGATGAAGCGATTTCGTGCCACACACGGAAGCATTCAGTTGCAGCACGCGACTGCAGGTGTTCTCTCTTGTCGTTCTTGTCACGACGTCAACAACATGAACCGGTTGAAAACACCAACAGGTCTTTCTGTGAGCTTTGACCAAAGTCATTTGTTGTGCGGCTCGTGTCACTCTCAGCAGGTCAAAGACTGGGCGGGAGGCGCCCACGGAAAGCGAGAACGTTTCTGGCAAGGCGTACGTGTTGTCCGTTCTTGTACAGGTTGCCACAATCCCCACAAGCCGAAGTTTGGGAAGCGATGGCCCAAGGCATTCTTTCGGATTCCAAAATCACGCAAGGCGAAAAGTCATTGACGTTCTTATCGTCGGTGTTTGACTTCGCTTCCTCTGCATTTGGGTTCTCATGGCAAAGGCATACGACATGAATACAAAGAAAGATACGAAACAGGCACACCCCCCATGCCAGGGCGGGAGCTCTTCTCCGTCGTGTGGGTGTGGAGGGCAGGGCGGCTCAACAGGGTTTGAGGGTTTGGAAGCTTACTTTCCCAGCCTGTTTGAACGCGAGGAAGAGAGCTCTTGTGGTGGAGGTCCGGCTTGTTCTTGCAACAGTCAGCCTGCTACCTCTCTGTCGAGCGAGCCTGTTCCAGCGTTCGGAGATGGCGGCTCCAAGCTTGTGAACCGAAGGGAGGTGCTTCGGCACTTTCTCACAGCCGCTGTTGCGACAACTGCAGTGGCAACGGGTTGCAGCTCAGAGCAGGGGAAGCTCTCTTGGGATGAATACTTTAAGAAGAACTACCGCTTAATGACAGACGATGAAAAGCTCGCCACGGTCTCTCGTCTGCAGCGTTTGGCAGAGCATCGTCATGGAAAGCGCCCTACGATTGGGACCAAGGCTGCTGTTCCAGGCGTTCTGTATGGCTATGCCTTTAATGTGTCCAAGTGCAAAGGCTACATGGACTGTGTGCAAGCTTGCATCAAAGAGAACAACCTGGATCGCAAGTCAGAGATGCAATACATCCGAATCTTTGAGATGAAAAAGAACAAGATGAATCTTGAAGATGGGAACGGTCAATTTGCTCATCAGGTCCCTGCTGCGGGGCACTTCTACATGGGAACGCAGTGCTTCCAATGCCAAAATCCACCGTGTGTCAAGGTCTGTCCTGTGGGCGCTACCTGGATGGAGCCCGATGGCATCGTTGTGATCGACTACGACTGGTGCATTGGCTGTCGGTACTGTCAATCGGCTTGCCCTTATTGGGCTCGACGCTTTAACTGGCATGAGCCTGAAGTGCCCAAGCAAGAGATCAATCCAAAGCAGCATTATCTCGGCAATCGGCCCCGCAAAAAGGGGGTTATGGAGAAGTGCACGTATTGCATTCAGAGGTCTCGGGAAGGGCAACTGCCTGCCTGCGCCGAAGCCTGTCCCACTGGAGCGCGAGTCTTTGGAAACTTGTTGGACCCGAACAGCGAGATTCGCTACGTGCTTGCTCATAAGAAGGTCTTTCGGTTGAAAGAAGACCTCGGGACCGAACCCAAGTTTTGGTACTTCATGGATTGATGCAAGCTTTCTCTCATCTGCCAAGTGCCAGGAAACACAGTGATGAACAACAACGACTCCAAGTCTCTCTTCACGTTTTTTCGTGACATCCTTCGGTGGTCTACACAAGGAAGCCTTCGCTATCACATGTGGATGGGTTGCTTAACTTTTGTTATGGCCTTCGGAGCGTTTGCCTACATTCACCAGGTCCGGCACGGTTTGGGCGTGACCGGAATGAATGACTACGTAAATTGGGGTCTTTACATCTCCAACTTTACTTTTCTGGTGGGGATCGCCGCTGCTGCTGTCATGTTGGTGTTGCCAGCGTACATCCTCCACGACGTGGACTTTTCACGAGCCGTCTTAATTGGCGAAGGCCTCGCTGTCACCGCGCTGTTGATGTGTCTGGCTTTTGTTACCGTGGATCTGGGAGGGCCTCATCGAATCTGGCACATGATGCCTGTCGTGGGCTACTTCAACTGGCCGATGTCTATGTTGGCCTGGGATGTGATTGTTCTCAACGGCTATCTCATGCTCAACCTGCTCATCCCTTTTTACATCTTGTACAGTCATTACAAAGGGAAGAAGCCCGATCCCAAAAAGTATCTACCTTTTGTCATCTTGTCCGTCTTTTGGGCCGTTAGCATTCACATGGTCACTGCGTTTTTGTACGCTGGGCTGCCCAGCCGACCGTATTGGAACAACGCGCTGTTGGGCCCACGCTTCCTGGCTTCTGCTTTTGCGGGCGGTCCTGCTTTGATGATTGTGATTCTCTCCTTCATTCACGAGCACACTGCTTTTAAAATCGGCTCCCAAACCATTCGAAAGCTGGCTCTCATTGTCACTATCGCAGCACAAATCAACTTGGTGATGTTAGGGTCTGAGTTATTCAAAGAGTTTTATTCTCCCACTCATCACAGCGCGAGTGCGACGTATTTGTTCTTTGGACTCAAGGGTTATAACTCCCTCGTTCCTGTGATATGGACAGCTATCTTTCTCAATGTAATTGCGACTCTGTTGTTTACGTTTCATCGCACCCGACAAAACAAGTCCACCTTGCTTCTCGCTAGCCTCCTTTTGTTTGTCGCGATATGGCTAGAAAAAGGGATGGGGCTTGTTGTTCCTGGGTTCATCCCATCGCCCCTTGGAGAGATTGTAGAGTATTTTCCTTCTTGGGTTGAAATCGCTGTCACAGGGGGGATATGGGCCATGGGATGCTTTGTCTTCACCCTGCTGATTAAAGCAGCTCTACACATTGAGTTGCAATACGATGCTGCCTCAAAGTGATAGCTTGATCTAGCTCAAATTCTAGCTTGACCCATCCATAGCTTCTCTTCCAAAGAATAGCTATTCTCAGTGGACTATATTGTCTGTTATGAGTCGCCAAATTCCTGTTTGCGGGGATTTATGGAGGGTTTTGTTATGAGAAGCGTCAGTCAGGGTTTTCTGTTCAGATGGCTTGTTGTCTGGAGCGTGGGGTTTGTATGTTGCTTGTATTCCTTGGAGAGTAAAGCCAAGCCCGGACAAGTTGCTCGTTGGGATTGGGGGAAGGGGAAGGCGAAGGTCTGGTTTTTGGGGCAATATCGACCCCGGCTGGAAGTGTTCCAGAACCGAGACTTTCTGTCACCTGATAGTAACCGGCCTGGAACTCCCAAAGACTCGGTGTTTATCAGCCATCGGGCGAGGTTGTCAGTTGGTGCGTTAATGTTTCAACGTGTCAAAGTGTTTTTGCAGGTACAGGATGTCCGACGGTGGGGCTCTGAGACCAACACCCTTACAGACTTTAGCGCCGACGGATTTGACCTTCATCAGGGGTATTCCGAGATTAAGTTGGTGGATGCATTGTCTCTCAAAGTGGGGCGAATGGAGCTCAACTACGATGGCCAGCGGTTGATTGGTGCGGTGGGATGGTTGCAGCAAGCGAGATCCTTTGATGGTGTGCTTGTTCGTTACGAGCCCAAGGCCTTTCAACTTCACGCGTTCTACATGCATCTTTCGGAACAGGGTGCACCCGAAGATGACTCCCACATGGCTGCGGCTTGGTTTCGTTACCGGGGGTTGTCTGCCTTCGCTCCTACGTTGTTTTACATTCTGGACCACAACGCTCCGGCGAAGAGGCTTCGCCATACGTTGGGAACGACAATCCAGGGTGCGATCCAAGGTTTTCAGTACGGGGCCGAGTTCTTTCTGCAACTCGGAAATGTGGGAGAAGGAGACTCTGCAACAGATATCTTTGCTTACATGCTAGCGTTATCGGCCAAGTATCAGCTTTCTGTGAAAACAAAGCCCTCATTTCGTGTGTTCGCAGAGTTTCTCTCCGGTGACGCTGACACTGCTGATCGAACCGATCGGGTCTTTGATACATTGTTTGCAACCAACCATAAGTTTTATGGCCTTGTCGATTTGTTCCTCAATATTCCAATTCACACAGGACGTCGTGGGCTTATGGACTTTGGATTGACCTTTGCGATGAAGCCAGCCCAAGGACTTTCGCTGCTTGCTTCGTTTCATTATTTTCGACTGTTTACTCCGACGCAAAACAACAGCGGAGATGCTGTGCAAGAGCTTGGTCCTGAAGTGGACTTCGTTGTCAAATACAGTATGTTTCAAGGCCATGTTGTGTTAGCTGGAGGGTATGGTTTTGTGATCCCGATGGAGGGGTTTCAGGCGCTTGGGCGAGGAAACTCTGTGGAACACTGGGCCTTTCTTCAACTGGACACAAAGTTTTAGGTGGGGTCGTGGCCGTCGTCTTTCACAGGAAGAGGCAGGTTGTGATCGTAAATTTCTTGGAGCGTTGTGGTCTTGGCCCATTCCAAAAAACAGTCACGAAACGAGACCCAAGAGACGTGAAGAGGACAAGGGTTCTGACCGCTACATTGCTTCCATCCAAAGACACAAAACTCGGAGAAACCCGGTGACTTTATCGCTTCAAGCACTTCGAACAGGGTGATGTCTCCGTGAGACTTGGCCAAAGAGAAACCTCCGTGGTGCCCCTTTTGTGAGTAAACCAGCTCTCCTTCCACCAACTTCCTCATAATCTTGTTGAGGTAGTGGTTGGGTACTCCTGTGGCTTCGGATAGATCTCGTGAAGAAACCCGAGCACCTGGCTCTTGCAAAGCCAGCTGAGCCATAGCCCTCACTGCATAGAGATCTGTTTGGTTCAGTAACATGGACTTCGCACGTTCCTTTTGGTGCAAAAAAAGACAACATATACCAATGTTGTAACTATCTAACTTTTCAACTTGATTTAAGGTATGGCTTCTTTTGATCCAGGTCAAAGCCTCCAAGCCAAGCTCGTTTTCTGCTTCCTATGGAACGGGTATTCGTCCGATAAATCAAGGGATAGAATAGTCTGTTGACTCTGCTTTCTTGGAGTGATTCAGGTGTACGGTTGTCAGGTTCTTTTTGAGAAAGACGTTTTCCTTTCGTGGTTGGTGTGAGGTCTTTGGACCAGCAGTGGGAGAAAAAGAATGAAGAAGGTCAAAGAGTTGCCCATCCTACGAATGGGGTTCCGTCCTCTGTTTTGGTTGGGGTCGGTCTATTCCATCGTGATGATGGTGTATTGGGTGGGAGGTTTGGAAGGTTGGTGGACCATGAGCGCCAACCTCAACCTTGTGAATGTTCACATTCATGAGATGGTGTTCGGCTTTGTCGCAGCGATCGTGGGAGGCTTTTTGCTGACTGCGTCGGCCAACTGGACCCGAACCCGCGGGCTGCACGGTGGACCTCTGCTTTTGGTGGTGAGTTTCTGGATCCTGGGTCGGGTTGGAATGCTCTTTGTTTTGCTCGGCTTTCATCCCATTTGGATCTGTCTGGACTTTGCCTTTCTTCCTTCGGTGATGGTCGCGATCGCTCCGTCCCTTTGGAAAGCTCGCAAACCTTCCAACCTGTTTCCTTTGTTGTGGCTGACTGTGATGGCAGGTGGGAACATTCTGTTTTTGTTGGATGCGTCTTGGGTTTGGGTGGGGTGGGGGCGTCGTGGGTTGTTCCTCGGGCTCTACGCTGTCGTGATGTTGATGGTTCTGATTGGAGGGCGGGTGTTGCCGTTCTTCACCAAGAACTTTATCCAGGACCCAGCGATTCGAAAGTGGCCCCTCATGGATGTGTTGGGGCTGGTGGCCACTGCGGCGTTTGTCTTCACCGCCTTTGTGTTTGGCGAAACCCATCCGATGACAGGAAGTTTCGCCGGAACGGCTGGGGTCATTCATCTGCTCCGAATGCGGTATTGGGGCACTCTCCGTACCTGGAAAACCCCGATCTTGTGGGTGTTGCACTTGGCGTACTTGTGGGTCGTAGTTGGATTCTTGCTTCACAGCGCTGCGGTGCGAGGCTGGTTGCCGTGGAGTATGGCAGTCCATGCTTTTACGGTGGGAGGAATGGGCTGCTTTATCCTTGGGATGATCTCTCGGGTATCGTTGGGACACACTGGGCGTCCCTTGCAGGCAGCACCCATCGTTGTCGCCGCCTACGCGACTCTCTTGGTGGCAGCGGCTGTTCGTGTGCTCACTCCGCTGCTTCCAGCGGGGGCGTTTCATGTCTGCATTGCAGTCGCGGGAGTCGGGTGGGTGCTGGCGTACGGCTTGTTTGTCGTTGTGTACACGCCGATTCTTTGGTCGGCCCGTGCTGACGGGAAAGATGGCTAGGTCTGTTACGATTGAAACTTTTCGGTCAGCTTGTTGGCCCACTTGAGGTAACGCAGCGGTAACAACGAGAGACCAAAGCTCAGGAGCATCACCAACAACAGAACAACCCACCAACCTTGTTGTGACCACCAGGAGAAGTTGGGTCGCAACATCAAGGCTTGAGCGTGCTTGGTGGAGACCTCGTTCCAACGGTAGGTACCTAGAGTTTTGAGGTAGCTGCGGACGAGAAAGGCTCCTGTGCTGGAACGGTAAAAGTCGGCTCCAAAGATCCGAAGGACTCTTTTGGGTGAATACCAGATCTGGTTTTCTGCGATGGCCTTGAGTCCGTAGTGATTCTCTGCGGTAACAGGGTATTCTTTGGAACTGGGAAGCATGGACTGAGCGACCAGACCGAGCGCAAGGACCACCACAGCCCAACACAGCTTAAACACAATACGATCGAACCACCAATCGGGTAGCCAAGAAAGCCACGTCCACTCGGTGGGTTCAATGCTTTCGTGCTCTGGTAGAGCTTCTACATATTGGATCGGCACGTGGTAGACGTGCTCGAAGCTCTCCCCGAACTGAATCTCCCCGTTGGAACCCTGCTTGTGTGAAAGGCTTCCCTCCAGGGTTTCTGCCACCAACACCTGTTCGTTGTGTTGGAGGCTGTTGCGAACGTCATCGTCCCAATCCGAGAACTTGATGACATCCTCACCACCACGGAACAAAAGCCCTTTTTGTCCGTCAAAGACAATCCTTGGGTTGTCAGGTTCTTCTTCTCTGGCCTGTAGCACCAGCATCATCTCGTTTTCGTTATTAATGAGACACTGGTACCCTTCTACTCTTGCTTGCAACATCGTTGCCCCCTAACACCAAATCTACACTCCTACAGGTGCTCGATTCCACCACCATCACCTTCTCTTTAGGGTGAAGCATTCTTTCGCGAACGTCTTGATCGAGATCAATTGCTGGATTGATTCTGTATGGAGTGATTGACAGGTGCTTTTACAAAAAAGGCTCCCTGCTCAACCCGCTTTAGGAGGAGTGGTCACTAATAGGTTAATGCTTCTTCCATATATTGTTGTGCGAACTCCTTGAACGGGTTTCTTACATCTATGGGAGTGGTGTATCCGGGGCGAACAGGGTGAGCTATTTTGCACTTGATTGCATATCTGCCCTGTCCAAACTGTTACTTTTATCGATGTACCATCAAACGACGGTATATCCACAAGCAAGGAGATGTTCGCTATGCAAAAATGGTTGATGGGCGCATTGTGTTTGGGTTTGTTTGGATTGATGTTGTGTTCTGGCTTGGAGACTTCAGAAGCTGGCTCATCTCGTTACGGAGCCTTGGCTGTTGATGGTCAACACAAACGATATGGTTTTTCTTACAACCAGAGCTCTTTATCTTCAGCGATGGAGCGAGCCAAGTCCGAGTGTGGTCGACGATGTTCTGTGGTCCTTACATTTGGTACAGGAATGTGTGGAGCCTATGCAAGGGGAAGTGGGTCTTCGTATGGTTGGGGCAAAGCCAAATCCAAAAGCGAGGCTCAAAGTCGAGCGATTTCTGAATGCAACAGCAGAGGTCGCGGATGCTACATCCGATCTTGGGGATGCAACCGTTAGGGTTCATCTGTTCAACAATGTCTCTTTTCTTGATAGTTTTCTCCCATCACACTTCCCCAATGTGAACCATTCTATCTGTCTTTTTTTGCCTTGCGTCTGACCCGAAGGTCCCTTCGCGGCCACTTAATCCTTACAACCTTATGACTACCATCTTTTTTGATTACATGGCCAACAAGAGCGTGTTTGAGCAAGGAGCCTACATGCACCAATATCGGACTATGATCCTTAGACTTGCCTGTTTGGCTTTGGGCTTGTTCTTCGTCATATCATCCCCTCAAGCCCAAGCCCAACGTCGCTCTCGAAAAAAACAGCTTGATTCGTGGGAACGGTGGAAACGAACATTCATTCTCAAGCAGGTGCCACACTCTGCACAAAGTGTGTTGGTCCGGAGGGCGTACCAAGCTTGTATGTCCTCTTCACAGCCTTCCAGTACCGTTTGTGCTCTGGTGGGAGCTTCTTATCTAAAAGGGTCGCACAAGAAAGCCCGTTTCCAGATGGCCGCTCGATTTCTCAATAAGGCTTGCAAGCTGCGTGATGGGTGGGGATGTTGGCTTTTGGCGAAGGCGATGAAGAAGTTATCGTTCCAACGTCGGCGCGTGCGGAGAACGTTCTATCGGGCACGAACTCTTTTGCGACAGCGTTGCTCTTCAAAGCGAGGGTTCTCCTGCTACATTTGGGGAACCTTCCTTTTGCAGGCAACATCCCGCCAATCCCGATGGAACCAAGTCAAACGTTCCTTCCAACGGGGATGTCGCTCTGGAGATAAGACTTCTTGCGCATCATTAGGACGTCTAAGTGCTTTGGGCTTGGGAGGTCGAAAGGACCCCTCTCGTGCTGTTAAACTCTTTCGGACGAGCTGTCAGGCTGGCTCTGCCCTAGGTTGTATGGAACTCGGACTCGCTCTTCTGAAACAGAAACAAACCGATGAAAGTTCCCAAGCTCGTCGCTTGTTGGAGCGGTCTTGTTCGTTGCATTGGCAGGAAGGTTGCGCGCGTTTGGGGCTGTTGCTCCTCGCAGGTCGATTGGGATCTTCGCAAACTTCAGCCTTCCGCTTTTTGGGCCGAGGGCTTTCTTATCTTCGCTCGCGTTGCTTAGCACGAGACACCAAAGTTTGCTTGACCTTGGGAACTATGCTGCAACAAGGTCTTGGTACTTCTAAAGATTGGAAGCAGGCGCAACATTTTTTCGGAGTTGCATGTTCTGTTGGAAGCTCAAAAGCATGCAAACGTCACGCCTTTCTTTATTTTCAACAAGGGGAGCAGGCTTATCGCAAAAGGAAAGAGTACAAGCGCGCCTATCGTATGTTCTCTCTCGCTTGTCAAAATATGTATCGTCCGGCTTGCAAACGAATGAAGTCGATGTTTCGGATCATTCGAGTGGAAAGGAAATGTTTGCTTCACCATGATGAACGGTTTTGCCTCAAGCTTGCTCAAATGTACTGGAAGGGAAATCGAGTTCTTCAAGACAAAGCTTTGGCACGCTCGCTTTTTTTCAAGGCCTGTGTGCTCGAGAGTGGATATGCTTGTTGGTTTCTTGCAAACCTCAGGGGAGTGTTTGCCATGTCTCCGTTTCGTCGGAAGCAACTTTACCAGAGGTCGTGTTGGTACGGCTACAAGAAGGCTTGTCGTCCAAGCCTTAAGGCAATGCAGGTGGTGCAGGTATCCCCGACACAAACGACGAACACGTCTTCCGAAAAAGTGAAAGGTTCCTCTATTCAAGTTGTGATGCCAAGGCTTCGAGGTACTCCTGCAAAACCTCGTAAGGTTCCTTCCTCAGCATCAGTTCCAACTCGCACATTTGGGAAGGATGATGACGATGACGACGAATAGTAACAGAGAGCTGGGAGCACCTTCCTGTTGGGGAATAAGGCTCATTCTCTTGTTTGGATTTTGCCTCTCGGGTTGCATTCATTGGGGGCCACGAGAGAGTGATGTTGTGTCGGTCGATGTTGTTCTTCGTGGAGCCGAAAGCCAGAAGCGGTTAATTCCAGGTCAGTCTGTCATGTTGCATGTAGAAATACGTGACAAAGAGGGAAAACTGCATTCCACTGAGAAGGGGCAAATACACCGCCAAGCTTTGCTGGTGACAACGAAGGGAATGGAGTACAACCGCAAGACCGGAAAGCTAAGCCCCTGGTCACTGAAAGAGAGCCGAAATCTGGCGAAATATAGCCTTGTGGTGCAATACCGAGGTCTCAAACAAAAGGCTGTTTTTCGTTATTACAACAAAGATTTAGAGCCGTTGCTTGGGCCTGAGCCTAACAACGTAAAAGCGCTCAAGGTTTCGGTTGATCGAGTTGTTCGGTGGAGTGGGGCGCGATCGTCGCGATCGTCTTCTCCATGGATGATGCCAGGGAAACCTGTGCCGTTGGAGGTCACTGCTATTACGAAAGAGGGGCGAGAGTTCTCCACACATCGAGGGAAGTGGCGTTTGCCTTATGAACGTCTTTCCATTCGGATGAAGCACATGAGGTTGCTGCGAGAGCAGCACCAGTTGCTTCCCAGTTCGAAATATCGTCTGGTGAGAGGAGAGAGATATCGCGTTGTTGTTGGTTATCAACAGCGCAAAGATTCTCGTATCCGTTACACGTATCGGCCAGATTTTGAGGGATTGCTTGGTCCCTCTCCCAACAACGTAGCCTCCCTTTCGTTTCAACTCAGTGGAGTCCATACGCTTCAGGTTCAATCTAGCCGTGAACGCCACCGCTTCTTGCGACCGGGGCAGCTTTCGTACCTGAACGTGGTGGTCCAAGACAAACGAGGGAGGCGGTTTATGCTTCGGGGAGGGACCAATCGTCTTCCCTTATGGCGGCTTCAACTGGGCACAAAACACATGAAATGGAACGGCGCTAAGCTCGCTCTGAAGCCAGATGCTCGGTATCTTCAAATGAAGAAAAAACGGTATAGCTTTTCGGTTCGTTACCGAGGCTCTGGTCGAGCTCCCAAAAGTGGACTATACCGGCCGGACTTTGCCCTCACCCGAGGACCTGAACCGCAACATGCCCAACGCATCAAGGTATCTGTCGGAGCAGGCAAGGAGGGTGTGCGTCGAGCCGCGCCTGGTCAAACGTTGCCTTTGGTGGTCTCGGTTCAAGACATGTATGGACGGTGGTTTCACACTGGAAGCCAGCAGCGACCATTGCCTTGGAAGCGTCTTCAAGTTGGAGCCACTCACATGGAGTTCTCAGCGCAGACAGGACATGTGGTTTGCAACTCCAACGCAAAAGCTATGGTGGGCAAAGAGTTTTTGGTTTCCGTGTCATACGAAAATCGTCCAGACCTTGTTGCGACAAAGGTTCTCCAGCCTGATTTTGTTTCGCTTCTCAAACCCCACCTCGCGAAGAAGTCTACGTACCTCTTTCGTGGAGAGAAGGGGTCTGACGGAGGTGAAGGACAGGCAGGCGACGATGGGAATGTAGGAGACAGTTCGGGTGAAAAACACGGATCGGGCGGTCGTGGCGGTGACGGGAGAAATGGACGAACAGGAGATCGTGGTCAGCGAGGCAGGCGTGGCCCCAATGTTTCTATCTTTGCTACCCCGATCTGGGCGCTTGATCGGAAGACTCAATACCTTCTTGTGGTCATGGATGTGGCTGGTCAACCACGCCGTGTGCATTTGCATCGGCTCAACGAAGATATGATTGAAGTCACTTCCATTGGTGGGAACGGGGGCAATGGTGGAAGAGGTGGTAAGGGAGGTGATGGTGGACAAGGCGGTCCTGGCTATCACACAGGTGATGGTGGGAACGGTGGGAGCGGTGGTGATGGTGGTGATGGTGGTGATGGTGGTGATGGTGGTCGAATCTCGTTGACTGTGACATCTCCCCACCTGCGGCGCCATTTTCGCCTGCGCAGCCGACCAGGAGAAGCAGGAGAAGCAGGGGAAGCCGGCAACGCTGGTAAGGCTGGCGAGGTTGGAAACATAAGCGCAGTTGCTGTCGTTGGGACGGTTGGGGACGCTATTATTTCAGGTCTCAAACAAGAAGAATATACTCCTCCAACGCGCCGTTCTGGAAGCCGTGGTCAAGCTGGAAATGCCGGCAACCGCGGGAATCAAGGTAATCGGGGGAATCCAGGCGAAGTTCGCTCTAGAGTCGTTCCTCCTGCTCGCTCTTATTCGTACTTGCCCCGTCGCTTTCACAATCTGTTTTTTGTCACCAAGCCTAAACCCATCGTGAATCTGCCTGACCCCTACAAGAACAACCCAGCTTACACCAATCGAGTGAGCTCTTGCCGCCCAGCGAAGGCGTGTCGGAGTCAATGTGCAGTAACGCTGGAGCGTACGTGTTTTCGTCGGTGCATGACCAACACTGTGCCATGCCTTCAAGCTTTGTTCGGTGCGATAGCAGAGGAGTAAAGGAATGATACCCAACACGATCCAACGATGGGTTCTTTATGTCGGAGTCGGGAGTCTCTGTCTTTGGGGGAGCATGGCCTCCTACCAGGCACAAGCTTCAAGCATACAAATGGCATGTTCTTGGAACTCCGCCAAAAGCATCGCGGAATGTCGGGGAGGAAGTTCGTGCGTGTGGCATTTTGACTATGTTGACGAACGAGGCTCCAAAGGAACATCCTGGTGTTATAAAAGTAAACAGAGAGCCGAACGGGGAAGAAAGGCGGACCAGAAACTATGCGATATGGTGGACTGGTTTTTTGAAAAGAAACGTTGTCAAACTCGCTACATGAAGGTGTATTGCCGGGTCTGCCCGTCGCCTCGTCAACCCCGCTCACGACGGCGTCTCAAGCGAGCAAAGGACAAGCTCCAGCGGGTCACCAAACGACTTCGTGACCTCTATAAGAAAATTAAGCAAGCGCGAAACTTGTTAAAGCCTTCTGGAAGTCAAAACCCTTACAAAAACGTGGGGAAAGTCGTGGCAGGTTACTTCAAGCAGTTAATCCATGCGAAGAAACGGGTAGAGCAAGTACGGGGAAACTTGTTGGAGCTTGTGAATCAAGGCCAGAGCAAGATCAACAGGGTGTTGGATGGTGTCTCCCAGGAACTTGACCAGGTAACATCCCAATTGACACAAAGTCACCCTGGCTGGTCCAACCCGTCAGGTTCTGTTTCCGACCCTGTACGAAGTTTACCCTCTCTCCATAAACTAGGCGCTTCAGGAGGCAACACAAGCAGGGGGGACAATGTTCCGAGAGGCGGAACGTCTGTTCCACGCGGCGGCTCCTCCTCTCGTTCAGGCTCCTCCTCTCGGGGAGGATGGCGATCGTCTTCAGGGAGACACTCTTCTTCTCATGTCTCTGGTTCCTCAGGAAGCACTCAAAGCTATGGCGCTTGTTTGTGCAATACAGACAGCGAAGCCCTGCGACACAAACGCGCCTGTGCAGGAGGTGGGAGCCACGCTTCTTGTTACTGTGCAGCGCTGGCTTTCTCTATTTGTATGTTGCGGCAACCAGGCTGCTGCAAAGGCAAGGCCTCTTGCCAGGCGAAACTTCGAACTTATATCCAAAGGGTGAAGGGTATCATTCAACGGTTTACAAAGGGACAAGGTTGTCCTTGAGCGAAAACGTTGGTTTCGCATTGAAGAGAGATAAGCTTCTGTGCGACCGGGGTGGAGAGAGAAAGGAGTTCAAAGCATAAAGATCGTTTTGTCGCGAGAGGGTAGAACTCTTAAGCTAGAAGCTATATCCAAAGGCAAGGCGAGAGCCCATCTCAAAGGAAAAGAAGCCGTCATATGAAGCGCTTAACACGACGCCAGCATGAACGGTGAATCGGAAGAAGAGACCGCCTGAAGGAGAAAAGCGGTACCCCATTTCTACAGAAGGTCTCCAATACGTGAGGAGAGTGGATCCGGGGAAAATGTATACATTGATCGCATCCACATATAGCTCGAAGCTATGAATGCCACCGAAGGATCCACCCAGACCAAAGTTTGCATGAAACGTGTCAGAGGAAGCGTATCCGACTTTGAAGTAGCCCGCTGGGAAATACAAAACACCACTAACTTCATAAGCTACACCGCTCTCAATCGGGTTGCTTATGAGTCCAATCTCTGCGGCGAATGCTGCCCGAGCTCGGGTCTTGGGTTGGTAGGTTGTTCCTGTGTTTGTTGGTGCTGTTTCAGACGTTGACGGCGCAGTCGGTTCGGGAGGTGAGGTTTTTTTCAACGTTTTTTGGGGTGTTGATGTTGCTGGAGGCTTTGGGGGGGGGCGCCTGTTCTCCGATGAACCTGATGGCTCCAAATAAATGACGGGCCTGGCTGATGTACTCCTTCGTGGAGGGGGTTGAGGCTGAGGTGTCTTGCTCTTGTCTCGTGGCACGGGAGGAGGGGAGCCCTTGCCCTGAAAGCTCGTGATCTTGGATCGTTCAATCACTTTGAATCCTCCTTCGGGGGTGAGCAAGGTGATGGAGTATGTGTCAAAGCCAATAAGTTTACCTTTCGCTTTGCCTTGCTTTGTCTCGATCGTGACTGTTTTTCCCATCCACCGATTGATCTGTAGGGTTGGAACATCTGCGTATGCTGAACAAGTCAGAACACACAACACGATGCCTGCAAGAATCCCTATTCGCATGAGGCCTCCTGAGTTAGATAGGATTTAAGTGTTTGGGTTTCCTTCTATCTAGTGGCCGGAGTTCTACAGACGGGTCACTCATTCACAAGTGGGTTGTTGATGTCGCGAAGAAATGTTCAAAAAATGACCCGATGGAGCCTTTGAAGACACTAATCCATTACTACAAACAATTTCGACGTAAGTTGCAGCTTTTGGAGTTGGCCTTCGTTAGGCTGTTAGGTCAAAAACTCTCGCTTGTAAGCTTGCATTTGTTGACGAGGAGTTACTATGTCTGTCCAAGCGATGTGGTCGAGATTTTGGGTTGGCTTTTGGGGGGGCGTTTTGGGATGTAGCGTTCTGTTGTGCGGCCTTGGAGAAGCCCAGGCTGCGTGTGACCCTGGCTACCTCAGCTGCAGTGATGGAACATGTTGTCCTGGCTCGCACCCTGTGTGCTGTACAGACGGTTGCTGCCCATCAGGCACGACTTGTGGTGCAGGAAGTTCCTGCAATGTTTCAGGTGGGGGAAGTGGTGGAGACTCTTGTCCTTCCTCAAAACCTATTGAGTGCGGTAGTGGTGGGTGCTGTTCGCAAAGTTACCCTGTTTGTTGTGCAAATCATTGCTGTCGGTCGGGCACTCAATGCACAAGTGCAGGTTGCGAGGCTCCCAACGCTGGTTGTCCGTCGGGAACTTACCGATGTGGTGCTACAGGCTGTACTCCAAATGGAAAAGTTTGTTGTGCCAATGTTGGCCTTCCCACAAAGTACTGCGACTCTGGTTATGTTTGCAAAACAGATGGGTGTTATGCGAGCAGTGGGGGAAGTAGTTCTGGCAGTGGGAGCGGTGGGTCTTGCCCATCGTCTCATCCGATCGCTTGCTCCGGCTCGGGCTGTTGCTCCCAAGATTACCCCACCTGTTGTGGTGACCGATGTTGTAGCGCTTCTGCTTCCTGTGAAAATGGTTCTTGTGTTTCTAACTCGTCTTCAGATTATGGAAGTGGTTCCTCCGGTGACTGGAATGATAGCAACTCAGGGGGAAGCCGTGGAGGAGCAACTCACCCGTTGCAGAACATGTACTGTGGTTGCCAAAGCTCCCAAGGGTTCTTCTCAGGTTCGTTAACTGTTTGGTTGCTTCTTCTCATGCTTGTTGTGGTGTTCCGTCCTTCTCTGTCGAAGCGTTGGTGTCGCTCTCTAGCTCTGCTCTCTTGGTTTGGCCTCAGCCTTACCTTCGGTCTTTTGGGTTGTCAGGAGCGGTTTGCTGCAGGCGTTCATCAGGTGAACCAGCCACTTTTGAAGGGACAGAGTGGCTTCAACGCTGAGCATCAGACGAACTCTTCTACTCGAACGAAGGGTTTGAATTCTCCTATTTTGCAAGAGCGTTCCAAGCAGAAGAGCCTCTCCCAAGCTAAATCTTTGTCCGTTCGTGTTTGGTCTCCTAAGGCACGTCCTTTTGCAGCCTTTCAGACAAGTCTACACCGTCAGACTCCATCAGTGCCTGGTGTTGCAAAGGCAGCCAAACAGTGGGGTTCGTCGTCGATGCTTCGTGTGACGACTCAAGTTAACAAATTACAAGTCACTCCTTCTCCCTAGCAAGATGTTGGCTTGCTTCGTTTCACGTTGACCGAGGAAACTCGGTGTTCGTTATTGCTTTCTCAAATCGGAGATTCTCTATGCGTTGGTTCATGCTTGTTTCAATTTGCTTTCTCGCGGCTTGTGGTGGGTCTTCTGATTCCAATAACACAAGCTCTACATCCACAGAGTACGGTAGTGTTGGCTTTTGGACAGATTATGTTCAATGTGGAAGCGTTGCCTTTGATTTTTGCGTTACGTTAGGAGGTAGCCGCTCTTGTTCCTCTCCACAGGAAAGTCGCCCAGCTTGCAACCCCAATGAATCAGGTGGGGGGGCTGCGATGATTCGATCCGTAAAGGTTGGAACCCATAGCTACCAAGCTCAACATTATCAAAACTCTTCTGTGCAGTGGTCTGGCTCTGTCACAGTTACCGCAAATTCTTGCCAACTCATACAACTACGCTGTCAGTGAATCAATGCAGGATGAAAAATAATTAACCCTGTTTTAAGATTCTTGCGCACTAAGTAAATAGAATTTCTTTTTTTTTAAGAAATAAGTAATCACTAAGTAGACTTTTTCTTTAGCATGAACGACGTATTTTAAGGACTTGCTGAGATAAAGTGACATTTGCCTGATCCAGAGAAGACCAGGTTTGCCTTTGGTAGATATACCCAAGCCTGCTTTCGTTTTGTTTTGGGCAGGTCTCTGTTTCTGAAATGAAATAGAGGGGCGTGGGCTTGTTTTGCAACAGGGTTTGAGCGGTGGATAAGTAAATGTATCGTGAACACGGCATGTGCCAGGAACAACAAAAAAAACAATCTTACAAGCAGAAGAAAAAAGAGGAGCGTAGGGCTACGGATGTTGTTGTATTTGTGGATATGGATAACTTGGAGTCCCCACAATCTCTTCCACAGGAACAGTTTTGCAAGTGGGTGGCTTTGTATGAGCCTGATGTGCAAAGGTTCTTTCGCTATGTTCAAGGTCTGAATGAGGATATGGTGGAAGAGTTGACACATCAAACATTTGTTACAGCTTGGTGTGCCTTTCCTCGTTTCCAGCGACGCTCATGTGTGAAAACGTGGTTGCTTGGGATCGCCAGAAACATTGCTCGCCAGACATATCGTACAAACAGCAGAAAGTTTATCAGCGAAGAAATGGCTGAGGAGTTACGAAAGAGTATCCAGTTGAGGCGTTCTCTTCATACTTCTCCAGAGCATCTTTTGGAGGAAAAACAAGCCAGAGAGAGGCTACATGCAATCGTGCAGTCCCTATCACCCAAAAGTCGAACTGCTTTCGTGTTGAGGTACTTTCAGCAGATGACGATCAATGAAATGAGTTTGATGTTAGGTGAACCCCGCGAGACGCTTCGCTCTCGATTGCGAGTTGCACGAGCAGAAGTAAAAATACAATGGGATTCCATGAATCCTGGAGAAGGTTCTGTCTGATGGGCTTGGAGAGATACTTATCCGCTTTGTTTGGGCGAGGAAAACAAAAAATGTATGACCCTGTTTTCCAACTCCGGACACTCATCTTATAGTTCCTCTCTTTTTTTCTGTGTGGGTTCGTTGTGGGCGGGAAGTCCCTTGCATTTTGGGAGTCTGCTGCCAATGCACCCGTACGTACTGTCACCAATGGAGTGCGAAGTAAGATGAAACGATGGATGGCGTATCTCGGCGTTTGGGTAGGATTTGGTTTATTAACAGGCTTTGTTCCAGGTCACAATCCAAGTTCCTTTTCTGGGAAGAAAAGGAACTTGGATTGTGAGCAAGCGAACTCGTCCTTTGTAAAGGATAAAAAGAATTGGAGGGCCAGCGGATACACGTCTGGTTGGTACGGCTTTGCGAACTCACGGAACAAGGATCGCAATCGTGAACTTCGGATGAGGTGCACGCGTTCGTTTCGACGAGTGTATGTGAGCCGACGAAAGGGCACCTCCTTTGATGCGCTCTGCCGCTCGATCGGTTTAGTCTGCAAGCGTGTATGTGATTGGGAAGGGCGGCGGAAGAGTTGTAGTGATAGTCCTTACCGTTGGGGGGATGGGAGTCGACTTGCTTATTGTGTACGAGGTCGCGTTCAAGCATGGCGACGTCCTCGTCGCAGCAACCAAAACGGTGGTGTGTGTTGGTTTCCTCGACAGGGTTGTGTAAAGTTGGTGCGTCGTAACACGCGCAGGGGTCGGCTGTACATTAAACTCAAGAACATGTGCCGTGGACGTATTTACATCAAAAAGTGTATCGAATATCGACGCAAGGGTCATCGCCGCTGGGATTGCGGTTCTACTGGAGTTCGGCAAGGAAGAACCACTTCTTGGTACAGTTACAATGCAACAGGTCGATTCCATATCCGATACATCGGAGTTCGAAAGCCATCCAAGGATTGGGTTTGCGCTGATAAGCACAGCAAGTGGAGGTTGAGTGGGGCTGCATTCCAGGCAACGAACCCTCCTGCTGTTCCTTCCCTCTAGCTTTTTCAGCCAGCACCTCATCGAAAGACATGAGACAGATGGCCAGCGCTTTTCCCAAAGGCTATTTCTTTGGGGAAGCTTTGAGCTTGTAGGGGAGCTGCCAGGTTCGGAGGGAGACCACACGTACCATCAGTTCTGGGTTGTTGAGTTGGCTGCGAACAAGCTGGGTCAGCTCCTTGATCAGCCGTGTGGTGGGAGGTTCCACGCTGTACAGGGTCAAGGTAATCGACTCGCGTTCTCGCTGGCGGGGATGCTCAAACTTGGCGAGGCTGTGGTGCTTCTCCAACTTCAGACGTTTGTGGATGGCTTGTCTGAGCGTCCGGTCTGTGGGGGTTACTTGTGCCAACAGCGCGGTTCCTAGCGGTATGGCAACAAACGTCGCGACCACCATCAAGGTCACGGTGAGTCGCTTGGCCCATAGCTTCGGCTGTTTGTGACGAGCCCGGATGCCAAACATATACAACGTGAGCGTAGAAGCCAGGGTGATCGCCAAGAGGTTGATCCCAAACAAAGATGCTGCCTGCAGCGCTTGTGATGGATGTCCCCAAGCCAGGGCGATGCCTACCGTTGCGATGGGTGGAACCAAGGCGGCAGCGATCGCCACACCTGGGAGGGCTTCCAACAAGCCCGGTCGAGCGAGAGCATAGGCTGCTGCAATCCCAGAGAACAAGGCGACCAACAGGTCAAAGATGTTAAACTGGCAGCGAGCGAGCATCTCGCCCGTCAATTGTGGAGTCCCACCAAACTTAAGAGCCCCCAACAAACCACAACACACGCCAAGGACAAGGCTTAAGAAAAATCCCAAGACAATGGCGCGTATGGCTTCCCGAACCAGGGTAACATTCCCTTGCACCAGGCCAAGGCCAGTCCCAATCATCGGCGTCATTAAGGGAGCAACGAGCATCGCGCCGATGATCACGGCGCCGGCGTTGTTGATCAAGCCAAAGGCTGCAATGATGGTGGAGAGGCCGATCAATGCGATAAAGTCGATGCTGACCTGTGAGCCGGACTGCAGCCGGTCAAACAGCGCGATTCGTTCTTGCCGTTTGAGCTGGGGGAGGAAGCGGCTCAGCCAATGACGAACAAAGTCACGGGCTTTTTGGGCAACGGGCTGGGAGTTATGGAAGACCCCAATCGGTACATTGAGGTTGCGCTGGATCAGCTTGACAGGGATGTTGCCAAACAGGCTTTTTTGTAGCCAGCCTGTGCTGGAGGCGCCCATCAATACGAGGTCATAGCTGTCTTCCTGAATGGTAGCGGCGAGTCCATCCAGGATATTGTCAGCGAGAACTACTTTGGTTTTGATGCGTTTGTGATGTTCCTCTGGGATCTTCTGGAGGATGCGCTCGACGATCAAGGCGCCAACGTCATGAGCGTCTTCACCGGCTTCCGGCTCAACGTACAAGGCGGTGATCGTTGCGTCCTCTTCCGCGAGCTTAAGCGCCATTTGCAGCGCTGCTTCTGCGTGAGGTCCTCCTGCAACAGGCACCAAGATGTTGTTGGGAGGCGTCATCGATGATGTCGGGTCGTGCATCACCATGACGCTGCAGGAGATGCGATCGAGGAGGCCGTCACGTTTTTGGCGGAGCACCGGGCTGGTGTCGCGGTTGATCTCGGAGGGTCCCGTGAGAAGGAGGGTTCCTTTTTCCTGTTTGAGGAAGGTGAGGACCTCGGCCAAGGGATCCGGTCCACGAAGAAGGGTGAGATGCACTTCGTTGGTGGGTTTGTGTTCTTCGATGGCTAGGCGAATCGACTCCAGCAACGGCTGGGTGGATGGCTTGTCGAGGAGTTGGGGGAGCGCATCTTGCGACTTGGGGTAGATCTCCGGATGGACCACATGCAGCGTGGCTTCCTCGGCTTCGGCGACACGCAAACCCCAGGAAAGAAGGGTCTTTACCTCTTTTTCTTTGGTGATCGCAAGCAGCATGATGCTCATCGATTGGGCTCCTCGTTTCGTTCGTCTTCCGCTTTCGCTTGGGCTTCAAGTGTGTCGACCAGCCAGCGCAGATCATGGGACAGATTCATCGAGAGGTCAGTTTGGGGATACGGTTGATAGCATAGGGTTTGCCGCGCTTTCAACAGGGAATGAAACCGGGTGAGCCACACGTCGTCGAGAGAAAAGCGAAAAGCCAGGCTGTTGCGCAAGGCCAGTTCAAGTTCCGTCTCTGTGAGATGTTGGACGTCCAACGTCAGCCGTTCTTGCAGGTAGGTTCGTACGATCCGAAGTCCTTCGCCCAAGCATTGTCGGTACGATTCGACGGTGGGAGGCTGGGTCCAAGGTAACTGCTGAAGCTGCTGCAAGGCCACTTCGTACGGAGGAAGAGGGCGGTTCGCCTCGGCCTTCCGACGTTGACGTCGTTGCCAAAGAACCATCCCCAAAAGCATCAACGCAAACAGAAGCAGACCGCTCCCAGCCAGGGTTGTCCAATCCCATGATGTTGTTGTGTGGCGAGACTTTAAGGCAAAGGGGAGAGGCCGCCACTCGTGCGAGATTCGGAACGAACCCTGCTTCTGCCGCAGCTTGGGGGCCAAGGTGGGGTCGCTCTTGAGCTGGAACTCCTTGGTCCCTGCGTAGCGCTCCACCAGCTCAAACCGAACCGGTGGGAGTTTGGCGTAACGAAGCTGCCCGCTGGAAGAGCGGATCGCCAACTCCATCGCAGGCAACGTCTGTGGACCATACGTCTGGAATTGGTACACAGCCAGAGATAGGGTGACCACGTACGTGTTGGTTTCGATCCGAGAAGCTCTCAGCTTGGGAGGCTGAAGAAATTGTGCCCGGCCGAGTCGAGAGCGGGGAGGAACCGTCACTTGGTAACCAGGCTGGACTTTGATCCACGCGCTGTAGGTGATGGGCTGACCCAATCCTACAACGTTTGGGAAGGTTCGCGTGCGGACCACCAGCCAGGGCGGCTCCGCTATCGCCAAAGACACACTTCCCCACCACACCAGACAGACAAGGAGCAGACGTTGCCCAACAATATTTAGGGCGAGGTGGGGCATTCCAACTTCCTGCACTCAATCGGAGAACCCAACTGGATTGTTCTTCTCATTCCAACTTCCTTCTTCTTCCGTGGGCATGGGGTGGTTGTGTCATGGATCGGAGCGCTGGTCAAGGCAAGGCTCCCCTTGACTTTTCACTGCCGCACACGAACAATGGGGCACCTTAATACTGGATGGTTTTGCCTCACACTCTTTGGTGTGTGCGATACAGAAGCGAGAAGCACTCAATATGGATCCATTGGCTCCAAAGGTATACGCCGAGTTTGTTGGAATTACTGATGTGGGTCGGCGTCGGAAGCAGAACGAAGATAACTTCCTTGTCGCGGACCTGCAAGAACACCGTCGCTCCTTTCAAAAGGAACACCACCACTGGCAGGTCGGCGGACGGGGCTTGCTCTTTGCTGTCTGTGATGGAATGGGCGGCGCGGCTGCCGGGGAAGTGGCCAGTCAAATGGCGGTGGATATCCTCTTCCAGGAGCTCCAAGATCTGGAGCCTGGTCTGCCACCGCAAGAGTTCGCGTCCATTCTTGACCGTGCCATCCAAACCGCCAACCATCGAATCCACGATCTCGCCCAACGTGACGAGACCAAAAAGGGCATGGGAACGACCGTTTCTGCGGCGGCGGTGTACGGCAACATCTTGTTCTTGGCCCAGGTGGGTGACAGCCGCGCGTACCTTTTGCGTGGCGGCAAGCTGATCCAGGTTACAAAGGACCAGTCGCTCCTCGAACGACTCATTGAAGAGGGAGCGATCAGCCCCGAACACGCGGAAAATTTCACGGGCAAGAACGTGATTCTGCAGGCGCTGGGTCCTGTCCCTCAGGTGCTTGTAGACCTCAAGTTTGTGGAGTTGGAAGAAGACGACGTCGTGATCCTCTGCTCTGACGGTCTTCACGGACCCGTCAACGCCAATGAGATGCTGGAGATCCTTTACAGCAGCGCCTCTCTGGCACAAGCCGGGCAAGCGTTGATCGATCGGGCCAACGAAAACGGTGGCCCCGACAACATCACCTCGATCCTGGTTCGACTCAACGGGGAAGACCTCCCCAACCCGGCGACACCCACGATGGCTGTTCCGCAGCCTGTGAAGTATGTCCGTGCGCCTGTTGACGCTATCACCTTGCGACTCGAAAAAGAGCTGGGCCTGACGCACTGGCTCAACAAGACTGTGTTCTCGCCCACCATGTTGATGGTCTACGCTTTGTTGCTGCTTTTGAGCGGTGGCTGGGCGGTGTGGTCGAACCGGGCGACGCTTCTGTCCAATGACTCTTCCAGTGTGGTCTTGTCTGAGAAAGCCCCGGTTGTGATTGTGTCGGATGTTTCAAGCGCAACGCTCTTTGTTGACGACGTCCCGATGGGTCGTTTGCAGCGCGGCGGCAAGAGCATCTCGCTGGAAACCGGGAAACACCGCATCTACTTGCGTTCTGGCAGTTGGACCTCGCCAGTTAAGACCATTGAGTTGTCCAAAAACAACCCTGAACCTCCGATGATTGAACTCAACCGCAAATCGTCCGGCAAAGGCAGCAAAACGGCCATGCGCGAGTGGCTCCCTGGTCAGGACCCACAGTAGATTTCGCCCTTTGCGCTCGAACCAGCGTTGACGTTTGTAGCGTTTGGGAAATTGAAGCGTTTGGGAAAAGCCAGACTCATAGGAGGAAGAGGGGAAGCAGGGTCGCCGAAGGCAACCTACTCAACGGGAAGAGGAAGGGTAGGGGAGATTTATTGAGCGCCGCCACTTCGGCGACGAAGACGATCTTGGTGAAGCGCCTGGTCCTTGGCCTCCAGCTGTTGATGGAGGCTGGTACGGTAGCCTTGGATGGACTCGACCAGGTGGGGGTATTTGGTCGCAAGCAAACGGGTTGCAAAGAGGCCCGCGTTGGCAGCGCCAGTTTTGCCTACAGACATCGTCGCCACAGGAGCACCAAGGTTGCTTTGGGCCATGCTCATCAGCGAGTCGAGGCCGTGCAACGAGGTGACAGGGAGAGGGACCGCGATCACAGGCAGGTGGGTGAACGAAGCGATGGCGCTGGCCAGACCGGAGGCGCCACCGGAGCCTACTACGATGGTATGAAGGCCACGACTTGCAGCCGTACGAGCCCACTCGATGCAATGTTCGGGAGCTTGTTGCAACGACAACACGCGGATCTCATAGGGAATGCCAAAGCCAATGAGAACGCGTTCGCATTCTTCCATATAGGGCAGCTCGTTTTCTGCGGATATCACGACACCAACCAGTGGGGTTTCCATGTTTGGCTCCTTTGCTCAACATGTCAGGGAGGTCTTGCTACGTTTGGCTCCAATCACATGCGACTGGGGATCAGTGCTTGAGTTTCAGCAACACCCGGTTCAGCATGTGATGAAAATTGTATGTGTCCAAGAGAGGTTTTAACTCATCTTTGGCATCTTTGGAATACCCTTGGCCCAAAAGAGCCGCAGCCAGGCCCACCTGGGACGTGATAAACCAGGGGCGAGCTTTGCGAACTTGGGAAAAATATTCTCCAGCTTGCTTGTATTGTCTCTTTTTCAAAGCCACGAGCCCCAACAACTGTGTGGAGATGGCGTGCTGATCGTAAATACGGTACGCCCGAGATGCGTGACGCGATGCTTTTCCGTAACTCTTGCGATCGAAGTAGAACTGGGCGAGGTAGAGGTTGGCTGCAAGTCCTTTGTAGTCCATCGTCAACGAGCGGCGGAGCAACTTGGAGGCGAGCCGCATGTTGCCCATTTGGTAGGCTGCAATTCCTCCAGCGGCGATGTAGATCGAGCGGGAGCTTGTGCGGATCTTACTGAAGGAGTTGACCAGCGGTTGCCAAACTTGCGGCGACACAAACATGGTCATGGGGCGCAGCTGGTTTTTAACCAAGTCTGGCTCTACATCGAGGGTTGCTTTCAGCTGTAGTAGGGCTTTGTTGTACTCTTTTGCTTTGATGTGAGCCCTGGCCAAAAGCAAACGGGGCCAGATGTAGCGCGTGTTTTGGTCGCTCAGTTGCTGGTACAGCGCTTTGGCTTTGGTTTGTTGGCCAGTTGCCTCTTTCACCATCGCGTCCAAGGTCTGGAGTGGGACATCGCTGGGCAGTCGAGCCAACAACTTGGAGAGGCTCTTTCGAGCTTTCTTGGGCTTTCCTTTGATGATCCAATACTGAGCGATCAGGAACAAACCTGGAAGGTAGTTCTTGTTCTTGTCGTACTTTTTGATGCTGAGGATCTGGCGTACGACTTGGCGCCATCGGCCAAGAAGGAGATTGGCGTACCCACGGTGCAGATAAATCTGAAGCTGAAGCGATGGGGTAATTCCTGGGCGTCGTTTGAATTGGGACAACACACGAAGCGCAGCCTTGGGTTTTTGCTCCAGCTGGTACAAGGACTTGGCCAACAAAAGGCGAGCGGTATGGTAATTGGCTCGACGGGCCAATGCTTTTTGGAGGATCTTGCGGCCTGACTCAAACCGTCCTGTGTGCAAAAGTATGATGGCTTGTTGATGGTAGGCTTCCGGATGTCGCTGCTTCAGAAGGGGTTTGAGCAAACGTTCGGCGCGGAAGTAATGGGATGTTTTGAGATAGATGCTGGACAACAAAATACGCGCGCGTGCCCATGTTTTGTCGCGCTTGAGCGCACGCCGCAGATGGCTGCGAGCCTTCTTGTTGTCTTGTTGTTGGTTGAGGTAGATGTACCCTGCGATGATGTTGACCAACGGGTCATTGCTCGCCTTGCGGAGGGCTTTCTTGACCAAAGCGAGGGAGCGATCGGGGTCGCCGTTCAGATACAACGCGTAAGCGGCCTTCATCAGCGGGTCGGCGTGCGTTTTGGTCTTGCGACGGAGCAGCACTTCGTACTGGTTTTGCTTGAGTTCTCGTGCGTTACGGGTTCCCTCGTAGGTCGTGGGGCGCCACACTCGAGCAATGGCCAAGGCTCCAAGCGCTCGACGGTTTTTCGGGTTGGCAATGAGAGCGCGACGAAACAGGCTGATGGCTTTGCGGTACGATGCTTTTTGGTCGCGGGCCATATTCTTGAGGCCGCGAGCGGTGAAGTCTTTGCTTTGTCCTGCGTTGGACTTAACCGAAGGATAACGTTTCTTCCATTGGTTGATCCATTGCGTCAGAATATCTGCAGGAACCACATAGCCAGAGTTGTTGTTGTTGTTCTTTTTCGACTTACCTTTTCTTTGCTTGTAGACGTAGTAGCCGCCACCTCCCAATCCACCGAGGACGAGGAAGAGGATCAACGCAGCCCACAGGCCGCTCTTGGAGGAAGAGGAAGAGGTTCCTCCGCCGCCGCTTTTCCCACGTTGGGACAGCTGGGGCGTACGCTGCAAGATATCGAGGAGCGGGCGGACGTCGCGGATCGGACTCCACTCGATCTCTGGACCTGTGTATTCGTCATCCAGGGAGATCTTGCCATGAACATAAAGGGAGCGGACTTCTTTCAGAGAGACGGGTCCAATCTCCTGCCCATCTGCGATGCGACGAATCTTAATCCAGTTGGGATCCAGTCGGCCGAGGTCTTCCTGGCGACTGCCCGAAGAATAAGGGGTGCTGGGATGAGGCTGCACCCTTGTTGCTTCGTGGTCTGGAGGAAGATCGTCGGGAGCACTGGGCGGAGGACCCACTGCTGTATCTTCACCCAATATGTTGCTGCTTTGGGCTTTGATGCTGCCGACATCAGAGAGGCCTGGCAACACAGGTGAGGACTGCCGGGGTGCCACCGGAGAAGTGGGAGAGTAGCTGCTGAGCGGGTCCTGTCCCATGGGCGGCTGACTTGCAGGTGCGCCACCGTACAGGTTGTTTACAGGCGCGCCTCCCTGCATTCCTGGAGCGTTGCTCGGAATTCCCAAGGGCTGTACCGGAGGTGAGGGCTGTGATGCCCCAAAGTAGTCACTTTCTCCTCCAAAGAAGGGCGTTGGGTCTCCAAAGAAGCCTCCTGCGCTATCGGCCGGAGCGTTGCTCGGGGGAGCGGCAGGCGTCGATGTGGAGGAGCTACCAGGGGTGGAGGAATAAGCCAGGCCTGGGCCGGCAGGTGCCGCAGGTTGCGAAGGGGAAGACTCTTCCGAACGCACGACGGTTTGGTGTCCACAACGTGGACATTGTGCTTTTACACCTTTTCCTGCAATCAGAGAGTCATCAATGAAAAAGACGGTGGCACAACTACTGCATTGTATCTTCATGTTTGGAAACTCGTCACCCTAATCCTGGTGCTGCGGCGTTAGCGACAAACTCGGCGAATGCAGCGTTTCCCCTTGGGGCAACGCTTCACACAACGCTTCTTCTTGGGGTTATAACAGCGTTTGGCGGGACAACGTTTGCGGCACACTCCGCGGTCGCACAAACGTCCTTTTCGGCATTTGCTGACGCAGCGGTTGGTCCGCAGGTTCAGCCTTTTGCAGTGAGCCCAAGAACAACGCTTCACTCGGATACAACGACCGCGGTAGCACAGTTCTTTACCCACTTTGCAGCGAAAGAGACATCGACGCTTCCTTTTGTCCCATCGGTAGCAAGGAGCGCAGGTACGCTTGCCCTTTTTGGTTTTCTTCTTGGCCTTCTTCTTGGCTGCGTTTTTGGCTGCAAATGCGGTGGGTGATGTGCTGCAACACAGGGCAAAGCCGAGGATGCTGATGAGGAACCATCCCTTTCGAATCACATTCTTCATCTATCTTTGGTACATAAGCCTTTGGTTTGTGACACGAGGTCATGGAGTGTGGGGCAAACGCGTGACGTCCTATCCCAAAACAATAGGATAGAAATGAACACAGGTCAACTCATGTGCTTTGGGGGTCACACTCTCGCGCAGTCATGGGCGACTCTTCTGCATCTTTGTCTTGCGACAAGAGAAGTGAAGTCGACTCACTTATGCGGAAACCAAGAAGGCAAGCCGGTGCCCGTTCTGGTCGTGAAGGTGAGTTGTGGGAAGGGAACGTTTTGTGAACAAAGGGGAGGGGGGAGGAGAGATTACTGTTGGAACTTCGCCTTGAGCATCTTATCGTTCTTGTAGATGCTGGCTTTGCTCTTGAGGTACTTGGTCCAGGTGTCTACAAACTCAAGCTGGCGGGTGTTCAAGAGACGATCACGGTACGACGTTTTTTCCTTGTCGTAACGCTTCTTCAGGCTCTTCGAAGACGTACGCTTCTTGAATTGCATGACATAGACTTTTTGGTCCACGACAACAGGCTTCGCGGGCAGCTTGCTCTTTTTGCTGAGCTGGAATGCGGCACGAATGACTGGATAAATCTTCTCACCGCGATCCTTGAGACCAGGGATCAACTCCACATCTTTGGGGAACATGGGGGTGGTTTTGACCTTGAGGCTGCTCAACCAAGCCTTCTTGACCTTCTTCACGACCACTGTCGGGCGGGAGGCCGGCTTCTTCGCAGCCACCTTGCGGGACGTCGGCTTCTTCGCAGCCACACGCGCAGCAGGTTTCTTCGCGCCCTTACGGGGAGCGGGCTTCTTCGCAGCGGCCTTACGAGATGTTGGCTTGGCAGCTTTGCGAGCAGCGGGCTTCTTGCTTTTCTTCGCCGGAACGGGAACGGCCACTTCTGCCACGAACTTGGTCTTGGCCAGCGCGAGAGCTTTCTTCAAGCTCTTGCCTTTTTTCACTTGCTCCAGGATGAAGTTGGCGGCTTTCTTCAACTCATCAAGAGACTTCTCTTCCTTCAGGAGGAGACGAGCGATGCGACGCTTGACAGGTTGCTCGCTGAGGGTTTCACGCTTTTCAGGCTTGAGGCCGGTCAGCTTGATGATGTGGAGACCGAAGGCGGTCTTCACGATGCCGCTGATGTCGTTGACTTTCTTGAGCGCAAACGCAGCCTGCGAGAAGGGCTTCACCATGCGCTTGAAGGTGAAGTAGTTGAGGTCTCCACCGTCTTTTTTGCTGGGACCTTCCGAGTGCTTCTTCGCGAGATCCGCAAACGAGGCGGGGTTCTTGCGAGCCTTCGCCAGGATGCCTTCCATCTTTTTGCGAACTTCCGCTTCTTTTTGGGCCGAAGCTTTGGGCGGAAGTTTCAGGAGGATGTGGCTCGCTCGGACCTGCTTCTCTTGGGAGAACTTGTCGAGGTTGCTGTCGTAGTATTTCTTCAGCTTCTTCGCGTTCTTCGCAGCGTAGGCGTCGGCCTCTTTGTCGGAGATCGTGCCGGGGTACAACAGCTTGCTTGCGTCGAGCAGGACGTAGCGGAAAGAGGTCTTGTCGTACTTGCTGTAGAAGGCTTGCTTGACTTCTGCGTCGGAGATCGAAAGTCCGTTGTTGATGAGCTTACGAACTTTGTCTGCCTGCAGCGTCGTTTTGATGAAGCCAGCGTATTCTGAAGGGGTCAATCGGTAGAACGCGGTGACGTTCTTGTACACCTGCTGGTCAAAGATCCCTTCTCGTTGGAAGGAGGTGTCTTTGATGATGGTGTCTTCCACTTCCTCGTCAGGAACCAGAACTCCGTAGCGGCTTCCTTGTTGTGCGAGGAGGTACAACTGAACCAATTGATCCAGGACTCGGTCCTTGTACAAGTAGGTTTGCTGTGCGCGCTTGAGGCGGCTGAGTTGCACAAAGTTGCGCCACTGCATCGAGTAAAGACGTCGGGAGATCGTTTCTCCATTGACGGTGGCGGCGGTCACTGAGCCGCGGCTGCAACCGCTCTGACTCATCTGGTCGAAACCAGGGCCAAAGTTAATCGCGAACACCAGAATGATGGCGCCGAACATTAAGTAAATTAACCAGTTGCGCGAATGGGTTCGCATACTGTCGAGCATGGTTCTGTCCTATCGTTTTCTACAAAAACACAGGTTCAAGAGACATTGAACATGAGGGGGATAAATGGCCTTGGTTGCATCGCAAGTGTGCGATGTGGCGCGGATTTGACGTGCGCTTGTGTTGGACAGGCACGCTCCACAACCGGTACAAGGGTAGCGCATTATATCCCCTTGATTCAGAAGATCAAGAGGTTTGGCAAATGTGGGGAAAGACAAACCTCGCGAACGGACCTTTTCCGTCTGCTTTTCTCTTTTTCTCTTTCTCTTGAGAATCCTTAAAAAATTTGCTACCGTACCGCTGCAAAGATGAAACAAGAACAACCCGATCGGGCTGTTCCTTTCTCTTTGTTGTGACCCAATCGTTCAGGCTGGGTTGCATACTGGCTTGAAACAGACTTAAGTTGGAACCTTGGGGTTGGGCTTTTGGCGGACAAGTGAATCATTCACAAACAACCCTCTGCCCAACCGCCGAACACTCCACCGTGGAGTTCGCTCCGTAGATGTATGATGAGGAAGGATTTGGTATGAAGGTTATGGCACGTGTGTCCAAACACTGGGGAATGCTGTTGCTCCTCGCTGTTGTGATGATGGGAGGATTGTTTTCAGGGTGTGGCTGTGAGCCTGAGCCGCTGCCTCCTCCCCCACCACCCGAAATGAGCGTCTCGCCCAAGAACTGGGTTATCTCCAAAAAGGATCTGGTGATCATTCCTGGCGTGGACTTCCGTGTGTACGAGAAGTTCTCGATCAAGAACAGCTCCGACAAAAAAGACGCGGATGCTTTGGAGGTCAAGGAAATCAAGATCACCAAAAAATCCACGGATTCCCAGGCTGAGTTCAACCTGATTACCCAGAAGTGCCCCGACAAGTTTGATGCAGCCACCGATCAAGAGAAACAGGCGAAAGGCTGCAAAGCCAGCGACTGTATGATCCTGAGCGGCACCAACACCTTCTGCGCGGCCCTGCCTCTCTCCTTGCCCCAATCTCTCAAGGTTGGCGACAAACCCCTCGAATTTGTTGTGGAGTTTAAGCCTTCCTCTGACGGCATTGTGCCCATCGCAGATATCGAAATCAAGACCAACGCTCCCGATCCCGATGCTCCCGATGTCACCGAAACCACGACCCGTGTTCGTGTGTCGGCGCAAGCTGGTGAAGCTGAGATTGTAGTCAGCATCGGCGGCGGAAAGCTGAAAGACGAAGCGACCCGGACTCGTTGGGGCTACTCGTTTGCACCCACCGAAGAAGGCAAAAAGGTAGAGCAACCCTTCTCCTTGTCCAACAACGGCGACGGTACCCTTAACTACAGCTTTACTTGGGCGGATGGCACGGAAGACCCGAAGAAATCCTTCGATGTTATCGACGAGAACGGCAAGTCTGTGCTGGGTGAGAAGCTTGAACTCGCGCCCAAACAGTTGGCCAACTACAAGCTCACCTTTGTCCCGCAAGATTGCGACGAGCACACCACGTCTCTTCAAATCAGCAGCAACGGTATTCCCAAAGACTACGGCGAGGGAACCCTGAAATCTGCGCGACTCCTCTACGTAGACATGCGTGGATCCAGCCCAGCTTCTGCTGCGGTCGATCCCAACACCCTGGTCTTTGACAACGTCAAACCAAACACCGAAGCCAAGAAAACCTTCAAAATCTCGGTTGGGGATACGAGCCTTTGTTCACTCAAAATCTACAGCCTGAACTTTGGACGTGAGAACCCCAACGACAAAGAGCCCCAAGATTACCGCTTTGGTGATATGACCAAAGGTGGCTCCACCGTGAGCGCGCCCAGCGCCGGAGCCCCGATTTCCTTGAACAAGGGGGATGAACTTGTTGTGGAAGTCATCTACGCTCCCAAGGTCGCCGGCGGCGAGAACGCCGTGGTTCTTCTCGACTCCAATGACAAAACCATTGGGGACCGAGTGGTTACGATCACCGGTGGTACCACCTCCCAGATCAAGCCTCTGGCCAAAGTGAAGTTCTTGTGCGGTCAAGACAACCTCAAGACCGGGAACAACACACGCTGCAACACGGATGAAGCTGTTATCGCTCGAGAAATCGACCTGGAAGCGAACAAGTCCGCGAAGGTCTTCTTGGATGGCTCAGAGTCCACTTCCATCCCCGTGGGTTCCAAGAAAATTACCAAGTACAAGTGGGAGCTGGTCTCAGCACCACGTGGCTCGGCTGCACAGATCTCCGACGCTGACAAGGCGAAGGCTACCATCGTTGTGGACAAAGGCGACCGCACAGGTACCGCCGTCTACAAGATTAAGTTGACCGTCACTGACGAAGATGGCCTCGAAGGAACCATCACCGAAGATCTGATCGTATACAGTTTCTAAAATTGACCGACCTTGGAAAGGTTGTTCCGTTTCCCCACTTCCCCGCTCGTCCCGTTCTTTTTCTCTTGTTCGCAACCTTTCCTTTTCCAATGGGTTTCTCCGTTTTGTGATCTTGATCACAAAAAGTTCGCAACTTTGTTTCTGTGTATGCCGATACACCGAACGCCACACATGTGTTTAAACACGTGGCTTTTGTGCGGTTGTGTTTCCCAGAAAGATCCGATAACGTTCACAAGTTCTACTGTGCCCTAATGGCTCAAACGGGCCTTATAGTTCTGCAGAGGGAAAAGGAGTGTGCCCATGATTGGGTGGAGATTTGTAAGGTATTTTAGCTTTGTTGCTCTGTTGGCAGTGATTCCTTTGTTGACCAACTGTTCTTGTGATCCTGTCGATCTGGGGGGCCGTACTTCGTTGGACGCACAGCCCAACTCCCTCAGTTACGACGCTGTGGGTGGCCAGAAACAAATACGGACAGCGATCCTGAGAGCTGAAGGGGGAGCCGTCGAAATCTTTGGGATTGAGATCTCCCAAGGCCGTCCTTTCTACAAGCTTGTAGGAGACTTCAAGTTCCCGGTTACGCTAGAAGCCGGCAAGACTTTGTCGGTGCAGGTCGAGTACAGCGCTCCCGAAGGAGGCGCGGTCCAAGGCCTGATGGTTGTGGAGCACAACGCCGCAGCCCCTGCGAGTGGTAAGCTGGAAGTTCGCTTGTTGGCGAAGGTCAACCAGCCTCACCTGATCTTCAACCCCAATCCTGTGAACTTTGATCAGGTGGAAAAAGGGCAGAAGAAAGAGCTGACCGTTACGGCTGAAAACCGCAGCGATGCAGTGATGACCATCCCGGAAATCAAGTGGATCGACGAGTCCAAGAGCAACGCCTTTACCTTCCCCGACGGTATGCCCGAAGGACCCAAAACTCTCCAACCCAACGAAAAGTTCACCTTCAAAGTGGTGTACCAGCCCAACTTGGTCACAGGTGACCGAGGCAAGATGACCTTCTCTTGCGCAGAGAAGTGTGTCAAAGACTTGTACACTCTGGAGTTCAAAGGTGCTCTGGCATCCCCCAACATCGAAGTCTCCCCTCTGCGTCTCGACTTCGGCTTCGTGGGCGTCGGCAAATCCAAAACCCTCAGCTTGAAAGTGACCAACAAAGGTCAAGCTGAGTTGGTTATCGACCAAATGGCGACCACGGCTGGTAGCTCTGGCGCATTCATTGTGCCCCCGCTGACCAACATCCGGATCGCTGGTGGCAAATCTCGTGAGTTTGGTGTCCAGTTCAAGCCGGTCAACGGCAACGACCACAAAGGTACGCTGGAAATCAAGAGCAACGACCCCACACGACCTTTGATTACCATTCCCCTGTCTGGAAAAGTGTCCTCGCCTGATATTGAAGTTGCACCCAAACAAATCAACTTCGGTCGAGTGCCCCTGTCGTTGACTCGTGCGATCACCATCGCCAACGCCGGAAACCAGAAGCTTATTGTTTCACAGATTGTGTTTGAGCAGGGAACCTCCAGTGAGTTCAAGCTCCAACAAGGGTTGACGTTCCCCATTGAGTTGTCACCCAACCAGTTCAGCACAGTGCAAGTCATTTACACGCCAGCCAACAAGGGCGGCGACACAGGCAAGCTCGTTGTGATCAGCAATGACCCCGACGAGCCCCGCGTCACTGTGGATCTCCAGGCTGAAGGCTCGGCTGACAAGGTTTGTGACCTGCAGCCCGATCCCCGCACCGTCAACTTCGGCTTGTCGGTTCTTGGAAAAACCAAGGTGATCCCTGTGAAGTGGACCAACCAGGGCGCTGTTGATTGTCAAATCACTCGATTGGACCTCAACCTTCAGAGCAGCTTCCCACCGTACACCGGTCCCAATCCTTATGTCTTGCCAACGCCTCCTGCAGCTTGCACCAAGACCGCACCCGGTCGCTTTGACTGCAATCCGCCGCTGGTTGTGAAGCCTGCGCAGGTGTTTGTCACAGAAATCGGCTTCCAGCCGCTCCAAGAGAAGCAAGCGACGCCGCTGACCTCTCCCTCCTTTGATGGGTGGTTGGATGTTTCGACCAACGGAAATCCAGCCAACCGTCGTGTGAACCTGACCGGTCTTGCGACCAAGGCTTGCGTCTCGGTTGTTCCCGACAACTTGAACCTGGGTCTGGTGACCGTGAACTGTTCCTCCCAAAAGGAAAAGATCACCATCTTCAACACCTGTCCCCAAAACATGACGGTGACCAAGATTGGTTTCTCCGCTGCGGGCACCAACGGCTTCCGCATCGTTGCGGCGCAACAAGTTCCGTTTACCATCCCATCCGGTCAAAGCGCGGATGTTGTGGTTCAGTATCGCTCCACCGCTCCGCCGAAGAAATCGGCCGCAGTGCTAGAGATCGAGCACTCTGTGACCCAACAGTCTCCCTTGAGTGTCCCGATGGTTGCAGAGGGAACGTTGAAGTCGGACCAAACCGACAACTTCACACAGGCCAAGAACCCGAAGATCGACATCCTGTTCATCGTGGATGACTCTGGCTCCATGAGCGACAACCAGCGTGACCTGGGCCGAAACTTCAAGAGCTTCATTCAGCTCGCCCAAACCTTCAACGTCGACTTCCAAATTGGCGTGACCACCACAGACATTGGAAGCAGCCCCAATCCCTTCGGTGGAAAGTTCACCCCAGGTGAGCTGCG
>SBHC01000012.1 GCA_006226375.1 Deltaproteobacteria bacterium
TTGCTGGAAGCCTTCTTCTTGCTGGAAGCCTTCTTCTTGCTGGAAGCCTTCTTCTTGCTGGAAGCCTTCTTCTTGCTGGAAGCCTTCTTCTTGCTAGAAGCTTTCTTCTTGGGTTCTTCTTTTGTGGGGGCTGCGGGAGCGGGTGCGCCTTCAGCGAAAGCCGTTCCAATCCATCGCCAAATGCGATCGCCGGAGTTATCTGTCTCTCGGACGTATGGAACTTCAAAACCTTTTTTCGGAGCCCATCGCTTCACAGAACCAATGGTACCACCTACCGACTTGGACTTTTCATTGCCAAGAAGGTTTTGGGCATCGTCCATGTTGAGGGTGCCTTTCTTGCGAAGCTCTGTCATGAGCAACTTGGCGTCGCCTTCCAGAGTGTTCAACAAGGAGTCAGCAGCACCTTCATCGGGTGTAAAGGTTGGGGCTGGGGCTTTTGTGGCCTTGGTCGCTTTGGGCTTGCGTCCACGTTTTTTGGGAGCAGGTTTTGCTTTTGGACTCTTAGGGAGTGCGATAGGAAGCTGTTGGTCTCCCAAAGCAAGGATCAAGTCGGAGAGAGCGCTCATCACTTGAGGTTCGTTCAATCGATCGAGGGGAATGTCAATAGCAATCTTCATGGTGACTTTCCTTTCTTCAGCGGCCTTCTTGGGGGCTTCACTGCTGACCAAATGTCGCAGTGAATCTGGCGAGTTTGAGCTTTGACTAGCTCGGTATTGTACGCAAACAAACTAAGTTATCATTCGTTATACCTATAACTTTCACGTACTACTTGGACTTGTGTCAAGTTGTCAAGGAAAAATTAGGTAGGTGGAAATGCCATGTACCTATGGTATGTTTTGTTTGCTTATGTGTTTCAGTGCTTTATGGCTTTTTGTTTTGGCTGAAAATAAGTTATGGAAGGTGGACGCGTGAAGGCTTTGAATTTCGGAAAATTCGAAGTTTGGGGGATGTTTGAAGGGGAAAAGGCTGCTGTGTATAGTTAGTCTAGCTTAGGCGGCGTCTTTCTCTTGTTGGGAGATCGACTCTGACGAAGATCCCGGCCACTGCGAGGGATCCAGCCGACTCGGAAGGTTGAGCATGGGATCGGCTGTGGCTTGCTCCGCGGAGAAGAATACCCCGTGGGTGTGGAGGGGTTTGCCCATGACCACTTGTTGGGCGAATGCCAGGAGAGTGTTCGCCGCGAGAATGTTTGTCGCGATATTTTGGGGGTTTTCCTGAGCCCGCTCCGCGCAAGACAGTTCGTCGTTAAACATGGCTTTGTCGTCGGCTTCCACTTCAGGGAATAAGTCTGCGACACAAGGCAGTCGAAACACATCCATGCCTTGTTCATACACTTGTTCGTGATGGAATCCACAAACCACTTGGCCGCTCATCTCTTCGTTGCCAGCGTCAATCCAGAATCGTCCGTGATGCGAACGAAACCATTGCGAAATGACTTGACGAGTGCGGTGGTTGTCAACGCAGCCAATGACAATGGCTGAGCCTTGAACGCAGTCCGCGTCGGATAGCTCTTCTAGCTGTTGGGGGTCCTTCAGGTAGGATTCCACATACGAGATGGGATACCCGAGCGCTGCACTGTATCGTTCTGCGAGTACGCGTGCTTTGTTTTTCCCCAAGTCCGACACAATGAAGTTCTGTCGCTTTAGGTTTTTGGTTTCCACTTCATCCCCATCCATCAGAAACAGCTTGACGTCTCGATCGTTGTAATGGGCTAGAAGTCGAGCGAGGTTGGGAACCAGGTAGCCACCGGTACCACCGCATCCTACAACGATCACACGAATGTTGTAGGCGTGCTGGTAGTATTGGAAAGCTTGGGGAAGTTCTATCAATGTGCTCATGTTTGTTTTCCTTGTTAGGTACGCCTCCACCCTTTGGATGGTTGCGTGGCGAAACTCTTGTATCTTTTCGCTGAAGACTCTGTTCCACAATGTTGAAAACCACGAACTCATAGCTTCCCCCTGTGAGGGATGTTAGATGCTCCAACCTCGTGGAAGCTTTTTGGCTTTGGGTACAAACACTGGCTCTTCTTGCCACTCGCCAGCTTTCATAAAGACAGCTTCCCACTCTTCACCCCAGCGCTCATCCCTTCGGTATCGCATGGTGTGTCCTGAGAAGGATCGTCCAGAATACGACCGATTGGAGAGCGAGCGGCCTGGACGAGAGTGACGGGGAGACCGAGAGGTGTAGCACCGGTCCAACCAGGCCTGAGGCCAGCTGTTGGGAAGCGCCGGTCCGTCGAACAAGTCACGTCCATCCAACGGGATGAATCGACCTGCAACACCCATCCGAAACTCCAGATGAGGAATGCTCTGATGCACGCAGCCAATCACTCCGTACAGCCGGTCTTCTTTTTCATCATCGTCGTCGATGCCTGAGAAGAACGCAGGCATGCTATTGTGCGAGTGGATATCCATCACCAAGAGGTGCTGACTCTCCAGCTCAGGGTTGCGCACAAACTGAACCAGCGCTCCCGACACACGTTGGGGAGGGCAGTACAGAAAGTAGGTGTCATCTTCCTGGTTCAGAAAGATCTGGAGGAAGGCTTCTGCCTGTTGTTTTTCTCGGTACACCGCCCGGAAAAAGTCCAAGATCGTTGTGAGAAGGGCGCCAGGAATGGGTGGAATGGACAGCTCCACGTTCTCCGTCAAGCGAGTTTGCAAGCCGGGGCACTCTTCGGTCCGAACGGTCGCTCGGCCAATGGAAGTGTCCCGAATTTCAAAGCAACCGTTTTGCGCCATCACATAGTTAATGGGCTTGGTAAACTCTTCGTCGGGCAACTCAATCCAGTGGTCGACGAACAAATGGGCCAGATCCTTCATGGTCCATCCTTTCCTAGTCAAAAATGTGGTCAGCCATCAACGTGGTGACTTCACTGTATTTGCAAACGTGATGAAGGCGATCCATGGGGAACGTCTTCTGGTCTTTTACGTCGTTCCAAAAGTCGATCAAGTTGGCGCTTTCGTCGTAACCATCGTCGTACATACCAGCCAGATCGGTGTTGAATGGAGTGCCCAAGAACATCTCTGCGACCATGTCCAGGTGGTGAAAGTGACGCAGTTTGACGTCATAATCGCCCCAGCAAATGGTTCGGTCGTCAAAGACGTTCCCAAAGGGAAAGTCGTACAGGTCTGTATCAAGCCCGCTCCAGGGGCCCTTCATCGCGAAGACGGCAGACTCCGTAAGCTTGAGCTCGTGTTCGGTGTCGCCCTGTATCCTGTAGAGGAACAAGGTGTCCGGTATGGGCAGCGTGTATGTGTCTTCATACATCTGCATGGTTCGTTCATGGGCCGGTTTTTGCAGCGCGACCGCTTGGTATCCACCACCCCGCCAGTGTTGAATGCACCCAGGAGGCAAAGTCGGGCTTGCGAGGCTCTGGCGGCTGAACACGCTGACCAAGGACTCCAGCGCCACGTATCGTGTGTTGTGGGACGTCTTCCGCTTGTCAATCAACTGTACGCGGCCGTCCGGAAGCATGTGAATCGTGTACATAGGAACCTCTCTTGGGAGACAGTGTCAGGCATCTGGAGGATACCAGCGTCTCTTCTTACGCTGCTTGGGAGGAATGCCCTTCAGCAGACGCTCCTAGAAGAAAGCTCTCAAGAGCCTGGAATTGCTCGGAAGCGCACCAGACCCCTTCTTGGTAGTAGGGGACCTGCAACACGCGGCTGCGTGAGTTGGAGGGGCTCCAAAGCAGCTTTCCTGGTAGGTTGTCACCCAAGGTGAGTTGCTTCAGGATTTGCATGGGCTGTCCAAACTCTACGTGCATCACACGAGCTTCAACGTCCATCCGAATGGTGTGGTGAATGCTTTGCTTTCTCAGAAGCTGTCGTGTGAGTTGGCGAAGCAGATTTTCCACGTGCTTTTGTTCTTTGCTGTCTTCGAGCGCTCGCTCTTTGCGAATCACTTTGCGGTCCCACGCCCATCGATGAAGACGAGCGAAGTCAAAGCGACAGCTCAGCCTGTCTACACTGTGCATTGTGCTGTACCTTTGTATGTCAGGGATGAATGCAGTTGTTTGTCTAAGAAGATGTGAAGAGGGGATACATCCAAGACAGAGCACACGCTCTGCCTTGTTTAGATGTATCCTCCAGGTGGGTCGCTGAGAACGGTGGGTAGGGACGATAGCTGTGAGACGACAAACGAGCACTGGATCTGTTGATCGGTGAGCGTTCTCATCTTTTGCCAGAGGCCTTGAGCTGCTTCCGCATCGCCTTCACAATCTTCCCAATCCATGGGACTTTGCAATTGGATGAGTCGCTCGTAGAGGTTCTGCTCGGCGTCAGAGTACAACGCCTGCTCTTCCATCTCTGCGAGGTCCTCCATGCATCGTTCCGCCAGCGATTCCGTGGAAAACTGTGCCGATGACATGGTTGCTTACCCTTTGGTTCCAGCTCGTACCACGAACTTGACGTTGCCTTGCTCGTCGTACTCGGGTTCCGCGTTCTCAATTTGGGGGAACATGGTCTTCAGCGCAGTACGGATTTGCTCCACACTGTAGCTGTGATCCACTTCGATTTCCTTTCCGAAGAAAGTCACTTTTCGTACTCGCTCAGGTGCCATAGCCATGATGGATACTCCTTTTTCTCTGTCATCCCAACGCGGGATGTGCGAGATACACCAATCCGGTAGAGCGTTGATGGGTCTTGCTCTTTGTTTCGATGATAGCGGTTGGTGATTGTTTCGATTGCTCGGTAGGTTGGGCTTTATCGTCTGCCCGACCCTTAATACGAGGGCTTCTACATTGGGTTCGACTCTTTTTCGATTTTTTTCCAGATGCCCACTCTTCGCATGGATTCCAGAATCATCTGTCGCTATACTGCAACAACAAGAGGCGATTCACTCGACACGGGGATATACGATGCATCCTACCTACAAGTTCATTTGGTTCTGCTTTTGTGTTGTGTTTTTGTTCACAGGTGTCTGTGACGCAGCCATGCCCAAAGATGTGAAGTTTGCCTACCACAAAGACAACTGTCTACAGAACGAAAGCGCCCGAAGCTGCGCATGGTTGGGTGCCATGCTTGAGAAAAAAGGGAAGCGCCAAAAGGCCAAACCTTTCTACAAACGAGCGTGTCATGCGCTGATCCAGCCTCTTGGTCCAGCTTGTTATCTGTGGGGGCTGCTGGAATCTGATGCAGCCAAACGTTACCTGGCTTTTGCGCGTGCTTGCAAACTCAAAGATGCCGATGGTTGCACAGCAATGGGTGAAGTGTGGATGCGCAAACGACAACTCGACAAAGCCCTTCCTTACTACAAAAAAGCCTGTCAGAACAAAGACGGCCGAGGCTGCCATCGCTACGCTGGCGTACTGTTTGCGAAGAAACAATTGGCTCGTTCGATGGATCTTCTGCGTCGGTCCTGTCGCTTGGGTTATCCCCCCGGTTGCGGGTCGTTGGGGTGGTTGTACCAATCCAAAACTAAGCAACCCAGGAAGGCTCTCCGTGCCTACGCTGTGGGTTGCAAGCTGCGAGGGGCGGCAGCATGCGCGCGGTGGGGCTTGTTGTTGCGCAAACGCAAGAAGGGGAAGCGCGCCAAGAAAGCCTTCCTCCTTGCTTGTAAGTACGGATACAAGAAGGCTTGCGGCTGGGCCAAAGGGAAGAAGTAAGGTCTGGGAAGAGGGCTAAAGTCGGACGCCTACGCCGAGGGAGAAGGCGAGCGTCCATCGAGCAGTCCAGGCGTTGGCGAGGTTGAGGAATCGGACGCCTCCGTCGAGGTCTGCCGTGAGAAACCATCGCTGGCTTAGGGCGTATTGCACGTTGAGGAGCAGCCCGCTGCCAAACAAAAAGGAGAGGAGCGTATCGCCGTCACGTCCGTTGTTTCCAGGGATGGCTTGGAACAGGGGGGACACTCGAACGCGTAGCCCCAGGCTAACCATCCAGAACGGTTGGTGGACAAGGTTCCACATCCATCCCACATCAAGATGAAGCATGTGAAGATCGTAGACAAAGCTGGGGCTGCCCAAGACTGAGCCGTACTGGTATGTTAAGCGTGTCAGAAGTGAAGTGCGACCGTCGAAAACACCGGTCAGTGGGGTCAATATGCCTAGGCTGGGGCCTTGGTGGAGGACGCTCTGTCCCAGCCCACTCCAGCCCAGCTGGTACTTCATATCCAAGCTGGGTCCGTCCATCTGTCCACGAAACACCTTCCACGCTCCGACGTCTTCGGAAGCGGGTTGGTCGCCGCGTATGGCATGCTGAGTGTAGGCCACATTGCGACCGACGAGTCCCAAGCGGAGTCGTTGGCCTTTTTTGATCGCGATCTTGGCGGCGTACACGCCTCCTCGACGTCGCCACTGCAAGACATACCGTCCTGGTAGCAACGCGATGGTTGTGGCTCGACCTTTGCGTTTTTTGAGTTCTGCGAGGAGCATGTCGCGGCGGAGGTTCCAGATGAAGAATCGCCCTGTCAGGTTGCGTCGCAAAAACAGCCAGGCCTTGGGTTTGCGCAAGGTGCTTAAGATTAACTCCCCAAAACCCGCCAGCTGCTTGCGGAAGCGGGCTCGTTGTGGCCCATACACCGAGAGGATCGTTCGTTCCAGCGTTCGTGAGTAGGCATAGCGATAGGCTTCCTGCAGAGTGACGTGGCCGTCGCGATCGCGGTCGGCTGCCCCACGCAATCCTGTGACCCAGAAGTGAGTGAAAATACCTCCGCGCAGCGCAGGATCTTCGTGAGCGCTCTCTCGTTCGCCTGACGCGGTAATGATCACTTCGCCCTTCGCAGTGGGAGCAAGATGCAGATAGGGGACCTTGAACCCTTGCTTGCGCCGACGTAGGCCTTTTTGCAGGGTCATACCACCTGTTTCGCAAGCGTCGAGGATGGCAAGGCGAAGTGTGGCTCCTGACGTTCGAAGGAACGTTTGCATCTCTCCGAAGGGGAGAGGCTTTCCTCCCAGCAGAAACCGGCCTCTCTTGGCGTGCCCCGAGTAGTAGACCAGGAGAAGGACAGAGGACTTGGGCTGTTGACGACGGATGCGCTGGATTCGATTACGAATTGTTTGAAAGGTCTTGCGGGTTCGTTGAAGAGAAGGATTGGTCAGCAACCAGATGTTCTTTGCTTTGTACCCAGCCATTTGCACCAGCACATCCTTCATTTTGGCAGCGTCGGACGTTGCGTAGCGCAGCGTGGGTAGTCCTTTTCCTCCTTGGTTGTGACCTAACAGCAGGGCAAACCGATGGAGAGTTCCTGAGGCATGCGCCATGGACGCTGCTCCACTCCATCCGCAAACCAACAGGGTGAGAAACAGAAGTGTCTGTCTCATGGTCGCCTCAGCAAAAATCGGATCAAGTAGTTGCATTGCTTGCGCGGACCTGGCTCCCATCGAAGCTGCAAACTTGTTTGTGTGGGAAGGCTACGAGTTACGGCCTGCCATGACAGCGGTTGGGTCGAAAAACAGGCCCAGATCTCCTCGAAGCCATCGGGCTTCCCTTCCACTTCCAGGCTTCCTGGGAGGAGTTGGTTGCCGCCTTGCTGAGTCTGTATGCTTGGACGTGTCGCTTCAGACGGATAGAGAGGCGTGGCCTGGCTACGACGATCGCGATGCAAGAAGAAGACATAGCCTGGGTAATCCCAACGATAGGCCAGGCGAATTTTGTCTCCCAGATAGAACATCTCTCCTGAGCGAGCGGGTCTCACTTTTCCCTTTCGCTGCAAAGCAACCATCAAGACAGGGGCGCCTTTGGCCAGCCAGCGTTGGGAGGTCTTGGAAGGGAAGGGGTTGGCGACGTAGAAAAACACAGCCAGGGCAGCCGTTGCGCCAGCGAGGGTTGTGAGCAGCCAGGCTCGTTGCATCCCGTGAAGCCATTCTTGCCACCAGGGAAGGGTTGGGATGGCCACGTGAGAGGGGGAATGGAGCCCCTGGCGAACCTGCTCCACATCAAGGCGACACAGCTCACAGGTGGAGAGATGGCGCTGTGTCTCTTCCAACTCTTCGGGTGTTTCGAGGCCGAGAGCGTGTTTGTCCAGTCTGTATTCGGAGAGGCAGGGTGCTTTGCCCATGGTTTTTCTCCCAAGGTTCCATTCTCAAGGTCAGTCAAGGTTTCGAAGGTTGTAAGGTGTTGGACTCCAACCACTGCTCCGCACGCTCCTGGAAGCGAGACAGCCAGGAGCGGACCTGATCCCGTGTCACCTCCATCACTTCGGCGATCTCGCGTTGCGTCATTCCGCTGACGTAGCGGTACAGAATCGCTTGCCTCTGCTGAAGCGGTACTTTGTCCAGAAGTTGATGCACGGTGAGAGCGATCTCCATCTCCTGTGGGCCGAGGGACGATTGGTAACGCTCCATTCCCTCCTGCACGGCTTCCTCCACGTTGCGATGCCAGCGTTTGTTCTTCTCCAGCATCTTGAGACAGTGGGTTGTTGTGATGCGATAGAGCCAGGGCAAGATCTGGTCGGGCTCGCCACGGTAGCTGTCGTAGCTGCGGCAGATCGTCCAGAAGATGTCTTGCATGGCGTCGTCCACCATCACGTCGTCACGGAGGAGCTTTCGGCAGCGACGTCGCAAGATGACGTGGTAGTCGCGATACAACGTCTCCGCGCCGCGTCGTGCCCGGCCCGAGAGAAACCAGCTCATCCAAACCAACAATGTGGCGATCATAACGCCAGCTCCCGCCATATCATGGACTGCAAAACCCTCCCTCATAGCTTTGGTCGCTGGGCACACAGGAGCTACCCGAAGCGCATGCTGTGGTTGATTCTTGCGGGTCACATACTTTTTTGCAGGAGCCCCCAACGCAGGCGAGGCCTTTGCCCGCGTCGCAAAATTGGGCTTCTTCCGTGAGCGAACAGGGCTCGTTGAATTGCTTGGGTCCTCGTTGGGGAGGGAGGTTGGGTTGGCAATGGTTCAACTTGGCCAAACAGTGTGTACCTTTGGGGCACTCCGGTTGGCTGGATGGCCAAGTACAATTCTTCTTGCAAACGGTTTTTCCGTCAGGGCTGCTCCAACATTTATGCCCCGCCAAGCTGCTGCAGTCGGGGTTGTTGGCCTCTCCTTTGTTGATGTCACAGACTTGGTAACACATGTTGTAATGACAGGTTAGACCGGGAGCGCAGGTGTTCTTGTCGTCGCACCATTGGTAGAGGGTTCGTTGCTCTCCACACCCTGTCTCGTCCACCTTGCCGTCACAGTTGTTGTCCTTGCCGTCGCACACTTCTTCTTGTGGAAGGACTTGTCCCTGGCAGGCTGTCCATGCTCCGTTTTGGCACGTTTGCTGGCCGGCGCGGCAGAGTCCTTGGTCCTGTTGGCCGGGTGTTCCGCCAAAGCAGGACTGCGTCAAGTCTTCGTCGATCTTACCGTTGCAGTTGTTGTCTTTCCCATCGCAACGTTCTTCCGAAGGTTGGCAACGTGCGATGCACGTCCCGTTTTGACAGGTCTGCTGTGCGGTGCAGTCTTGGTCACCTTGGCAGAATGCACCTTGCGCTTCACAGCGACCGTTCTTGCATTGTTGACTCGCAGAGCAATCGTTGGAAGTGAGACACTCCGGCGTCGGCCCCAAGCATTGGTAGGATTGGCAGGTGTGACCGGGGGGACAGTCGCTGTCTTCCAGGCAATTCAACGCTGTCGGTCCACAGCGAAACCCTGCACAGAGGACAAACAAGCCTATCCAGAGCGCAAGGTAGCGAGCGATACGTCCTGTTCTGGAGTCGAAAGATCGGGCAAGCACGAGCGAGTCCTTCCTTTGAAAGTCAGGCAAAAGTGCCTTTCACTTCCTTAGATCTCTAGACTATCAAGTTTGGGGGACTTTTTTTCAAAAAACTGAAAAAGGAGAGAGTTTGAGTGAGGTTACTCAATCACAATGACGCGCTTGGGAGGGAGTCGTCGGGGGGGTTGTTGATCGGCTTGTTGTTGGGCGCGGTTTTTTCGTCGCCGTCTACGTTTCCGACGTCGTCTTCGCTTCTTACGGGATCGGCGCTTCCTTCGGCGTCTTGACCGTCGTCGGCGTCTGCGGCGTCGTTTGCGCACCGTTTGTGTGGGTTGGCTCCATTGACCAGACAGCGTGACATAGGGCTTGAGGCGCGAGAGAGTCGCTCGTCCCATGCCAGACACCTGGAGGAGCTGACGCAAATTGCGGAAAGGCCCTTGTTGCTTTCTGTAGTTAATGATGGCCTCTCCCAGACCTCCAGAGAGCAGCTTGAGGGCTTCCATCTCTCGAAGACTGGCGCGGTTGAGGTTCACTTTGAACGTGACATGAGGGAGGAGCCAGCCAAGGGTCTTCTTGCCAATCCCAGAAACCTTCCGAAGCGACTGAGGGTTTTGGAAGGGACCATGAGCCAAACGGTGGGCGATGATCGCCATCGCTCGTTTCTTTCCAATGCACGGCAACAAACGAAGCTGCTGACGGGACGCCACGTTCACATTTACAGACAGTCGCGTGTTGCCGTTTTTGTTCTGCCATCGCTCGTAACAGTTCTTGCCGCGGCGCTTCCCTTTGCGTCGCCTCCTGCGAGACCGGCGTTTGCGCTTCTTGCTTCTTCTACGAGACCGGCGTCTTCGTTTCCTCCGGCGGGTGCGGGCAGGACCTGTTGGCGGAGCTGCTGTGCTGCTTCCTTGCCCGAGTTGGATGTAAGGGCGAAGCTTGGCCAGGGTTCCTTTGCCAATGCCTTTGACCACCAACAGCTGCTTGATGTTCTGGAAGCGACCTCCCAGGCTTCTACGCAGCTCCATGATCCGACGGGCTTTGGTTCGTCCAATGCGAGGAAGACGGATCAGGTCTTCCAAAGTCGCTGTATTAATGTTGATAGGGGATTCAGGGAGGCTGCGGCGACGACGTCGGCGACGCCGACGCTTCTTTTTTCGTCCAGCTACCCAGGTTCGAGATGTATACGAGTGGAGCGATGTCTGCGCTGGTCGGGGAGTGGAGGAGGTGGGAATCTCTGCCAACGCTGCGAGTGGAACGAGGAAGAGTCCGGCGAGGGGCAGAGCTATCGTTCGCTGGAGCGTGGCGAGGGTGGAGTGTGTCATCAAACTCTATCCTTCCGAAACGGTCGGGGTTTTCATTTCAGGATCCCTTGGTTAGGGCAAGCAATCGGAAGCGGGGCGACGTCCCGAGCGAATCGCGCGGCGTCGGGTTCGGTAATAGACCCGCTTCTTCTTTGGGATGTTCTTGGCCTGCCTGCAGGAGCGACGGTGAAAGTGCTTGGACTTTCGCGCGGCCACATAGCCTCGTCGAGAGGGGTAGGGCGTGGGCGGAATGACTTGCTTTCCTCGTGGGCGGTGCTTGAACCAGCGGGGGCGCTCTGGCTGCTGTCCCAGGGGCGGCCCATGGTCATGGTAGAGCGAGCCCCCGTGCGCTGCAGCTGCCTGCCGTGCCGAAGCTTTGGACAGCGCCTCTCCGAAGGTGCGGGGCAAATCCGACAAGTCGAGGGAGTGATCGGCCTGGTCTTTGGAGCGACCTCGTGTGGAGATCCACAAACGAGTACCGTTGCTGCGCGCCACGACGTGTCCGTGACGAGCGGTCACATAGGTCTTAACGCCAGCACGCCGCAGACGAGAGAGCGCATCTCTGTGGGGGTGGCCGTAGCGGTTGTTCTTTCCACACGAGACCACCGCAATTTTGGGTCGTACGTAGCCCAAGAACTTTTTGGAGGACGAGTGATGACTCCCGTGGTGAGCCACCTTGAGAAGGTGACTGGGGAGCCATTGAGGTTGACGCATCAGCCTGTACTCTGTGGGCATCTCTGCATCACCGGTCAAGAGGACCCGAAGCTTCTTGTACTCCAGCCGCATGACAATGGAGTTGGAGTTCGCGTCGGAGCGCGTCCGCTTCAAAAACGGTCGGCTGGGAGCGGTCACTCGAAGCTTCACACCTCCACCAAGGTCGAGGACCTGGTTGATTCGCGCCGTGAACGACTTGATATTGCGACGCCGGATAAATCGCAGCATCTTCTGGTACATGGGCGAGGGATAGGGAAACGCCGGGTCAACGTAGACGCCCACTTGAAAGTTGCGGAATACGCCGCGCCACCCACCGTAGTGATCCAGGTGAGGGTGGGACACCAGGAACATATTAACTTTCTTAATGTTGAGCTTTCGCAGGTAGCGTTTGATGATGCGTGCTGCTGAGGGAGGGCCCGCATCGACCAGGGCTGTTTTGCCAGAGGGCGAGCGAATCAAAATCGAGTCTCCCTGTCCGATGGAGAGGAAGTGTATCTCCAACATGCCATTGGCCTGTGCGGAGCCTGCGAAGGAGATGCTGAACAGAGCAAACAAGGCCAGCCCAAACGCAACGCCCGGAAGCATGGACTCTTTGGAGGAGGAGCCAAGTTTTTTTCGAGTCTTCCCAAACCTTTGGTATACTTGGGAAAGAATGGGACACTTTTTTGCTTCTTGACAGCAGTTCTTAGGGTCGTACAATGTTGCGCTCCTTGCGGACCTGGTGTTGGGCATGGATTGGCTTCGGCTGCATCCCTCACACTCCGCTTTGGTATTGCTTTTCAAAAGGAAACAGACGTTGTCGATGACAAACCACAAGCATCCTCAGCGACGAGCTATCTTGCTCGTCTTAGACAGTGTAGGGGTCGGTGCTATGCCCGACGCCTCTGACTACAACGATCCACCAAACTGCCATACACTAGGCAACGTTGCGCAAGTGTGTCAAGGGTTGGAACTTCCGAATCTGGCTTCTCTTGGGCTGGGTCACATTGCATCCGTGGAAGGGGTCGAAGCTGTCCGTGAACCGGTCGGTGCGTTCGGACGAATGGCTGAGCAAGCTCCTGGAAAAGACACGACAACAGGACACTGGGAGATGGCGGGGTCCGTCCTGGACGAACCTCTTGCTCTCTTCCCCCAAGGGTTTCCCAATGAGATCCTGAAGCCCTTCATCGAAAAGACCGGTCGAGGTGTGCTGGGGAACAAATCGGCATCGGGCACTGTGATCATTGAGGAGCTTGGCGCTGAACAACAAGAAACGGGAAAGTGGATTGTTTACACCTCGGCTGACAGCGTGTTCCAAATCGCAGCCCACGAAGAGGTGATTCCTCTGGAGGAACTGTACCAAGCCTGCAAGATTGCCCGTGAACTCCTGGATCCTCACCGTGTGGGTCGTGTGATTGCCCGGCCTTACCTCGGTACTCCCGGCAACTACGCACGTACAGCCAACCGAAAAGACTACGCGATGCTTCCTCCAACAGAGACTGTGTTGCAGCGTCTCGACCAGGCAGGGGTTCCTGTCACTGGCGTTGGAAAAATTGGGAACATCTTTAGCGAGAAGGGAATCTCGCGTTCTCTACCAACCAAGAACAACCAGGCTGGAATGGAAGTAACCTTTCAGCTGATGGATGAACAGAAGGATGGCTTGCTGTTCATTAACTTGGTGGACTTTGATTCCAAGTTTGGTCATCGCAACGACCCGAAAGGGTACGGCAACGCGCTGGAAGAGTTTGACCAGCATCTGGGTGCCTTGTTGCCTATGTTAAACGATGACGATTTGCTCATTATCACAGCCGATCATGGCTGTGACCCGACCGTTCCTGGCACGGACCATTCCCGCGAGTATGTACCTTTGCTGGTTAAGCACGGCTCGCTTCTCCCCGGAACGTCTTTGGGAACGCGCTCTACCTTTGCTGACATTGCTCAGTCGCTGGCGGCGTTTTGGGGAGTCTCTCCCTTGCCAGTTGGGGAGAGCTTTTTGCCCACGAACACCTGACATTCAGGTCAGGTCAAAGGGACGACACTACTGGAGTATCGTCTCTTCGATAGATAGGATTGCATAATGCAAGTGTATGACCTCATCCGCAAAAAACGCAACGGCGGAACCCTCTCTGAAGAAGAAATTAAGTTTTTCATCCAAGGCTATGCGGACGAAGATATCCCCGATTACCAGGCGGCTGCGATGGCCATGGCGATCTTCTTCCAAGGCCTCGCTGATGAAGAGCTGATGACCTGGACGCAAGCGATGATCCACTCTGGCGAAGTGATGGATCTCAGCGACATTGAAGGGTACAAAGTCGACAAACATTCCACTGGCGGTGTGGGTGACAAGCCCTCCTTGATTCTTGCTCCCATCGTGGCAGCAGCCGGCCTTTGGGTACCGATGATCAGCGGACGTGGACTGGGGCACACCGGTGGGACTCTCGACAAGTTGGAGTCGATCCCTGGGTTTCAAGTCCAACTCTCGTCGGAGAAGTTCCGGGACGTGCTGCGAAGCTGCGGTATGGTTCTCGGTGGCCAAACAGAGAACCTCGTCCCTGCGGACCGCAAGCTGTATGCGCTCCGTGACGTGACCGCGACGGTTGACTCGATTCCTCTTATCTCCTCCAGCATCATGAGCAAGAAGCTCGCGGAAGGCATCGACGGTCTTGTCCTGGACGTTAAGTTTGGGCGCGGAGCCTTCATGACCGAAGTGGACAAAGCTCGCGAGCTTGCCAAGACGCTTGTGTCGATTGGCTCACGAATGGGCAAGCAAGTGGTTGCTCTGCTTACCGATATGAACCAGCCTCTCGGCTCCCACATTGGAAACAGCCTGGAAGTTATTGAGTCGTGCGAGATTCTTCAGGGCCGACTGAACAACGATGTGGCGGAGCTTTCGTTCCGTTTGGCCGCTGAGATGCTCGTGCTGGGTGGCGTTTCATCTTCTCTGGACGATGCGCTTGTTAAGGTGGATGAGTTAATCCAGTCGGGCGCTGCCTTTCGTAAGTTTCAGGAAGTTGTTGTGGCGCAGGGTGGTGACCCCCGCGCGCTCGAAGATTACGAACGTTTTCCCCAAGCCAAAGGGGTTGCGGTTCTGCCTGCAACCCAAGATGGCTTCATCTCCGGTATTTCCTGCGAACGCGTGGGGCGCTTGGCTGTTCAGCTTGGTGCCGGCCGCGAAAAAGTGGGCGAGCCCGTGGATCCTGCAGTCGGCTTTATCCTCCACAAGAAGATGGGTGATGAAGTCAAAGCCGGTGACCACCTGGTCACAGTGTATTACAACGACGAAGACAAAGCCGATCAAATCCGTCAGCCCTTGCTGGCATGCTTTGAATTCGCCCAAACTCCCGTCTCTCCCCCTACCATTGTATTGGAAAGCATTCAGGGTGACGGGACCTGAAGGATGAAGAGCTCAAGTCAGTAACGACAGGACCTTCTTCTTTCGATTCTTTCCTGTCGTGGACCTCGGTCACTTTTGGGTTGGGCTCCAATCCTCGATCTCACGTCACTTCGGCGTGATAGAGAAGAGGTGAAGATTGCTCGAAACCATCCAAGAAGCGGTCGCGTCGATTCGATCGCAAACAGACTTTGTTCCGCGTGTCGCTGGTATTCTCGGCAGCGGCCTTGGCTTCCTTGCAGACGAAATTGACGTCGAAGTCGCCATCCCTTACGAAGAAATCAAACATTTCCCCCTGCCGTCTGTCTCCGGACACCACGGCAAGCTCGTGATGGGGCATGTTGGTTCTCTGCCTGTGGCTATTTTGTCAGGTCGAGTGCACTACTACGAAGGTTTGACGCCGCATGAGGTCGTCCTGCCCATTCGAGTGCTGCGCAGTTTGGGAGCTGACACTGCGATTATCACCAACGCATCCGGTGGTCTTCGCGCGGATTTTGACCCCGGTGACCTGATGCTGATCACCGACCACATCAATCTGATGGGCTACAATCCCCTGATTGGGCCGAACGTTGAAGAGTGGGGTCCTCGTTTCCCTGACATGACAGAGGCTTACTCCAAGAAACTGCGAAACTTAGCGCTCGCAGTCGCAAAGGAGCAAGGCTGTGAACTGCATCAAGGTGTCTATCTTGGCACCTCAGGACCGAGCTACGAAACCCCTGCTGAGATCCGGATGTTTGCTGCCATGGGCGGCGATGCCGTTGGGATGTCAACGGTTCCTGAGGTGATTGCAGCCAGACACATGGGAATGGAGGTTCTTGCCATCTCGTGTGTTGCCAATCCAGCCGCAGGCATCGCCGAAGGTGAACTCAGTCATGAAGAGGTCACTGCGGCGGTTGTTTCAAAGAAAGAGATCTTTGGGGCATTGGTCCGCGAGATCCTTCATCGACTCTAGCCATTCTTTCTTCGAACGACCTTCCCACCGCTTTGCCTTCCTCCTACCTGTTTCCTTCCTACGGCGTCTCAAGCACTTCCCAGTGACATTTCTTGGACTTGTTGGTGGTGTAGTTGTATTCGGGTATCAGGGTAAGGAAGGCAGGTTGGCCAGTCCTCATCGCGGGATGCTTCCGAACGCGAATAAAATGTTCAACCGTTACAGTCGTGGGGCAGGTCGTTGTGCTTGCAAAGGTGCTGCAGTACTGGTTGGTGCTGTTGCACTCCACGCAAATCGGCTCGGAGCCGCCGCAGGTGAGCTGTGAGTTGCTTGTGAGGGGGCCTCGTCCCAGCAAAAGGAAGAGCTGGAACGTGCAGCGGTTGCTGTCCTGGTAGGCGTCAATGTCGTTGATCTTTACGTTCCAGGAGTAGGCGCTTCCTGCTTTGTACACGGCCAGCTTGTTGACGGCTGGCGTGATGGTGAGTTTGCCGTCGTTGCAGTTGCCGTAGGTGTAGGTCACGGGAATGTCTACAGAGGTGTTGAGGCTGTCAGAGACTGTCACCATAAAGCCGTAGAGCCCTGGTGGGTTGGTGTTGTCCGGTGCACCAATCAAGGTGCATCCTGTCGTGTCAGAGACATCAAAGAGGACGCCGCTGGGTTGGGTTCCACCCCCCGGTCCGGTGTAACGAGTACATCGGTAGGGTGGCTTTCCGCCGGTGATGGTTGTATTGACTACAGCGACGTTCAGAGGGTTCTTGCCTGTCAGGGCCGTTGTGACAAGGGACTTGAGCTTCGGCCATACCTTGAACTGTCGGCTTACGGTGTACTTGCATCCGCCGGCAGAGACCTCAATCGCGAGAGTGTACGTGCCCGCAGTTCCTGCTGTTCCTGTGACTTGCACCGTGGTGCTTGTGGAGGTCGCGGGGACTGACAGCCAGCTTGGGCTCGGACTCACCAGCTTCCATTTCAAGGGAGGAGGCAACGCGTTGTTGCTGACGTTCACAAATTGAATGATGGGAGAACCTTCCGCGATATCCGCGCTTCCTTGTATGCGAACTTGTACGTTGGTGGGGCAACTTGCGCATTGAAAGTTCTTGCAGAGGGTTGCGCCTGTGCAGCTTGAGTGGTCACGGCAGTCGCCTTTGAAGCAGCCGCCGCTTTGGGTTTGGCAAAGTTGCCCAGTGCCACATTCAGAGTCGGCGGTGCAGGCGACACAGCTGTTGTTCTTGCAAACTTTGACGCCGCAGTCGGCGTTGGAGGAGCAGCTGCCAGAGATGCAATAGCCTGTGTTGGTGTCGCAGACTTTTCCAGTGCCACACTCCGCGTTGTTGATGCAGTTGACGCACTTGTTGTTCTGGCAAAGTTTGCCTTTGCAATCGGTCGTGGTGCGACAATCCCCAGCGATGCATTTGCCTTGCTCACAGAGTCCACCTGTTCCACAGTCTGTGTCGGCCTGACAGGATGTACAAGCAAAGTTCACACAAGCTTGCCCGGCAGCGCAGTCCGCTCGGGTGACACAGGCTTTGCAGAGGTTGTCGTTTGTGTCGCATTTTTGGTTGCTGCCGCAGTCGGCGTCTTTGCGACAGCCTTTCTTACAGAGTTTGGTGGTGCTGTCGCAGATCTGACCGGCTTCACATGCCTTGTCCTCGGAGCAGGGGCCACATTTGTTGAGTTCACAGACCTGTCCGCTGGAGCAGTCTTGGGATTGCCGACAGTCTGCTTCCACGCAGCGTTGGTTCAGGCACAAGGAACCTTGGGCACACTCAGAGTCTTGGGCGCAACCCAGGCACGTTTTGTTCACACAACGAAGCCCTGGCGCGCACTCGTCATCTTTGGAGCAGCTGCACAAGTTGTTGCTGATGTCGCAGGTTTGGCCTTTCTCGCAGTCGGTGTCTTGCTTGCAGCCGGCGTGGCAACGTTGGTTGTTGTCACAGAACTCGCCTGTGTAGCAGTCGGTGTCTTTTTGGCAGCCGACGCACACGTTGTTGACGCAGACCGCTCCACCGGTGCAGTCGTTGCTGGACTGGCATGCGGCTGTCTTGCAGAGGTTGTTGATGCAGCGCTTTCCGTTACTACATTCGGCGTCTTGGGTGCAGGCTCCGCAGCGATGGTTGCGGCAGATCTGACCCGTTGGGCAGTCGGTGTCAGCCTTGCAATCGCTCTTCTGGCATTTGCCCTGCTCACAGATCTGATCGAGGGTGCAGTCACCGTCTTTCTGGCAAGGGGAGCATTTGTTGTTCAGGCAGACTTTGCCGTCGGTGCAATCGGTGCGGCTGAAACACTCTTCCTTCTGGCATTTGCCCTGCTTGCAGAAGAGGTCGGTGCCGCAGTCTGCGTCTGTGGCACAAATGACGCACTGGCTGGCTTTGCAGACTTTGCCGTCGGTGCAGTCGGCGTTGGTCAGGCAGGCTTTGCACGTTCCGTCCTTGGTGTCGCAGACTCCCTGGGTGCAATCGGCGTTGGTTGTGCAGCCTTTGCATGTTCGGGAGCCGGTATCGCAGGTGCCTTGCTTGCAGTCGCTATCCTTGAGGCATTCGTGGCAGGTGTGGGTTTGGGTGTCACAGACTTTGCCCGCTCCGCAGTCTAGGTTTTGTAGGCAGTCTTTGCAGATGTTGTCGGAGGTGTCGCACACTTTTTGGGTGTCGCAGTCGGAGTTGTCGCTGCATCCCGCTGTGCATTGGCCTGACTTGCACACTCGCTTGGTGCCGCACTCAGCATTGTTTTGGCAAGGGCTGCATGTGTTGTTGCGACAGATCTGGCCGTTGGGGCAGGATGTGTCGGAGGCGCCGTTGCAGTCACCCTTTTGGCAGGTCTGGTTGACGCACTGGTACGCGTCGCCACAGTCTTTGCCGTCTTTGCAAGAGGTGCACTTGTTGGCCACACATGCGCCGCCATTGGGGCAATCGGATGTGGCTTGGCAAGCTTGGGGGATGCAGAAGTTGTTCTCGCAGTTGTGGTATTTCGGACAATCGGCGATGGTCTGGCATCCTTTGAGGCAGATGCCGCCCCGGCAAACACCGCTGGAGCAATCGCTGTCCTGCGTACAATCTGTGCTTCCTGGGGTCTCTACCACACAGCCCGACAGGCTTGTGAAGCTCACCCACGCGAACAATAAGAGACTAGGAAAAACAATACGTTTCATGAATCTACCTCGTGCCAATAGATGCCCGACTATAGCACAGAGGTTGGACAAGAGTCCATGAAACTCAAATCCTTAGAACGAGAGGGAAAGGCTTTGGAGTGAAAGGAGGAGTGGACGAGGAGGAGAGGTTTTAGGGGAGAAGCTTGAGGCGTACGGGGAGGGCTCGGTTCTGACCATCGTTGTACACGTTCGCGTATTTGATGGGGACCCGGTTGGAGCCCAGCCACAAGCCCATGTAGATGTTGAGTCTGCTGTACTGGGAGGGATAGTTGCGCGGCAGCGTTTTGACCAGGATGTCCTGAACGTATTCGCCCTTCTTCCACTCGCTGGTGGGGTAGAGGCCTTCTGCCATTTCGTGGTCCCAGTTCAAGCGGTTTCGGGTCCACTTCACAGGATCGGCGTGGATGAACACTTTCCAATCTTTCTTGAAGCCGCCCGTCACCTTGAAGAGGAAACGAATCTCAACCTTGTCCCCACGTTTGTAACCGTTGGGCTTGTTGAGACGGACTGCAATCAGACGGGCCTTGCCGCCAAAGTCGATGTTGATCCTGCGCCAGTGAGGAGCCGTCAACGCCGGACGTTTGAAGAAGCGGACGCTCTCCACACCACGCGCACCTTCCGGTTGCTTGGTGGAGACCAGCCACATGTCGTAGTGCGGTCGCTCCAAGATGTAGAGCTTCTTCCCAACGCTGCGAGCGATGTTTCGGAGCGTGGGGACCTTATGTCGGGAGACCATGATGAAGACCGGTCGGGCGTCGGTCGCTCGGCGCAAGAAGTTCCTGGCGATGTTGTGGCGCCCCAGGAACTTGCTGAAGTTCTTTGTATAGAACGACGTAGACCGTTCATCCCAGTTGCTGAACTCACCAAAGGGCAATCGACGACCTTTGTCGTGCTTCTTGTAGGCTTCGTACAGCGACTTGAACGAGAAGTTCGCCGCAACAGCGGGCATCAACTTGCCGTTCACAAACAACACGAACGCAACAACTGGAACCAACAAGAAGGCAAATTGGTAGTAGCGCAGGCGACGCGAGAGCAAGATGAACAAGAAGACCAAGCCAAACAACGCAAACGCCAACAAGAAGAAGTTACGCGGGTAAACATCTCCAGGGGTCTGGCGGTTGGTGTAGTAGGTGAACAATTGATGGAGCGGCTTGTAGTTGGTCATCAAGTCTTTGGCCAAGAGGACAAAGAGCAAGAAGCTGGCCGCGAGTCCCATACGTTCTTTGCGAATGCCGTCTTCACGGAACAAGCTGCTGATCCACACACCAGCGATGATCGCCAGGAACGGCACCACCGGGAAGATGTAGTGGTGGAACTTGGTCGAAGAGAACGTAAAGAAGAAGTAGGGGAAGAGGAAGCAACAGAAGAAGAAGATGTTCCGTCGCGACTTGGCTTCCACCATGTCGGTGTGATTCCAACGCAAGAATCGAGCGATGGCGATGGGCAAGAGCGCCGACCACGGGAACATCCCGAAGCCGATCTGCTTGATGTACAGGTCGAAGCTGTTGTTGGGCTTCTCAATCACACCTTGGATGCGCTGGAAGTGGTGATAAATGAACCACTCTCGCATAAACGGCATGCCGTGCTTGTAGCACATCACAAACACCCAACTGCCCGCTACGACGAGGTAAATCAACGCGCCAGACAGGTAGAAGGCTTTGACGTGCTCACGGTTTTCCGAACCATTGAACAGTCCCACCATCACCACGATGCCGAGGAGAATGGTCAAGGAGAAGAAGGTGTTGTAGCCAAACGCGCTGACCACAGACTTGTTGGAGGCAACCGCGAGCCAGACCAAAGCTGTCAACAGGAAGGTCATGGTGGCCGGAACGGTAATCTTCTTCAACTCAAGCTGCTTGGTTCGATCATGGAGGAACACCAGGATCGACACCGAGGCCATAAAGGTAACGGTAAACAGGGAGAAGAAGACCAGACCCGGCGAGAGCTTCTTGCTCTGCATGATGGTGGCAAAGGGGAAGAAGCGGTTCAACACCGCCACCAACAACAGCAAACCAAACGCTGTAAAGTAGGGGCGTGCTTTCTTCCAGTCGGGCTCTTTGGACCACGCAAAGGTCACAATGACCGTTGTGATTGCCAGAACCAGCAAGCTAAAGATCAGCGGGAACTTGGCAAAGTAAAGCTTGAGGCGAGCCACATTTGTAAGGACGCCGATCAGCAAGCCACCGCCGGCAAGCACAACACCACCAAACCACCACGATTGCCCTCCTATCAGTAAGAGCAAGAGGGTTATCACCAGGAGGACCACGGAGAACGCGGCGACCTGCTTGTGGAGAGGCATGCGGTTGCGGAAGTTGTGATAGAAGGTGTTGACGCTGCTCAGTGCTCGACTCTGCCAGGAGAGGTAGTTCACCGTTTGCTGCTTGGCAAAGAGCTTGGTTCCGTTGCTCGCGCTTTTCTGACCCTTCACTCGTTGCTGGACTTTCTGCAACTTGGCGACATCACGACGGGCGACACGGAGTCGGTTGTTCGTGTTGTTGACCATGTCACGAGTCACCCGAGGCATCATCGGATAGGTCAAGAACCAAACGGCAATCAACGAGGCCAAGGTTCCGATTACGATGGAGGCTGTGTTGCTCAAGCGTGGGGAGTTGTAGAACAGCCCCATGCGTCGAAGCAGGTCCCAATCGCGGGTGATCAGGATGTAGAACAGTACAGCACCACCAGGAACCACAATCGAGAGCAACCCTTTGGCGAGGAAGCCAAGGCCGCTCACAAAGAAGAACAGAGCGAACGCGCGCTTGGCTGGGTCGCGGGTGGTGGCTCGAACCACAGCCCAAATCGCGAAGAATCCGGCCAGGGTGATCCACAACACGCTACCCTGGTTCCAGGTGATCAGCCAGTTGAGCCCTTCCCGTTTCCAGGCAAAGCCGTTGAAGGCAACAAGGGCCTTCCAGTTGGGCGGACCAATCAGCTTAAATCGCCAGTAGGCCAACTCAATCACCTGAACGGCAACAAACAAGCCGGCGAGCAGAGAGAAGCTGCGTATGCCAAACTTGCGCTCTTCGTCGTCGTCGAGGGGGCGAAGATTAAAGACGCCCAGCGCGAAGAAGCCCATGGCAATGAGCTGAATGACCACGTAGGGGATGTCAACCATCACCTGCCGGGAGATCAAGAAGTATTGGGGGCATGTCGCGAGGACCAGAGCCGTAATCACGCCAGTACGACGGTTCCACAAGCGCTTCACGAAGTAATACATAAAGGCGACGCCGATCGCACCCATCAGGGCAATGGGCATCCGGAGGAAAAACTCGGCGTTGGCGAAGTCGCCCACTTGTTGGATGCGGAAGGTCTTAAGCGAACTGATCATCAGCCAGAAGGTGAAGATCGGCTTGGACCAGAACGAGCGGGTGGAGTTGCGGTACCATGGCTCCCACCAGCTGTTGTGCTGGACCATCTCCATGGCGACCTGACTGTAGTGTGCCTCCCATGGATCCCAAAGCGGATACGAACCAATGAAGGGCAGATACAGGACCGCGGCAAGAAGTGCCAGGCCCAACGCCACCATCGTGTCAAATTGTCGTTGTTGTCGATATGCCTGTTGCGACATGTACATGTTCCTTATCGCAAGGTTAAGTCATTTGCTACAGCGGGTTATCGCCTGTGTACACAAACGAAGCCTGCTCATTCTCTTCTGTTATTCAGGCTGTTAATGCACGAAAGCAGAATGCAGGATATAGGAGATCAAGGGTGGGATGTCAAGCCATGCCTTTTTCTCGTTTTTGCTGTAAGATCGATGCTTCTTGAACGTTGCTTCTCTGACTTGAGCAGAGTGACTTGGGTCGAAGGATACAAGACTGTGGAGTCCAAAGCCGAAGAACAAGCGCTCGTTGAGCGTGCACAACAAGGTGATCGTGAGGCCGTGGCGGCGATCTATCGGTTGTATGCCGATCGATTGTACCGTCAGGTGATCTATCCTTGCGTGCCCAACGCGGCTATGGCCGAAGACATTCTCAAGGAGACGTTCGTGACGATGTTGGAGCAAATTCATCGATACCGATGGGACCCTTCCCGAGGGCTGTTCCCCTGGCTGGCTACCATCGCCCGAAACCGGGGCCTGGATCGTCACCGCAAGCGAATCCGGCACGACAGGCTTAATGGATCCTACCGGGAGCATCTTGATGTGCTCGCTTCCCTCTCGTCAACGCCCGACAAGGTGCTGGAAGAGCAGGAAGAACAGGGGATACTCAAGGAGCAAGTCCGCTCCTGCCTGGACCAACTGAACGAGCGATACCGCGCCGTTCTTGAGATGCGAATGTTCCAGGAACTCTCGCGGGAAGAGTGCGCGGAACAGCTGGACATTCGGGTGGCCACATTGGACGTCGTCTACTTTCGCGCGCTCAAGGCCTTTAAGAAAGTATGGGAGAAGCAGCATGTCACATCAGCAGGATAAGTCTACAATGCGTACCCACCACAAACCTCTCGGAGGTATTCAATGACCAAGAAACCCAAGGCATCTGGCGAGTCCTCCTCGGAGCCTGCTTCCAATGCAGCGTGGAGCCACCTGAACTGGGAGGAACTGGAGGAGTCTCCGCCCTCTGTCGAAGAGTTGGCCCAGGCGGAGGAGATGGCGCTGTGGATGGATTCCTTGCTGGAAGGAACTCGCGACTCCGAAAGCCCCATCCGTGAGCCAAGCTTCTCCTTGGAGGAAGCCGAAGAGCTTGCTGCCATGGGGATGTTGCTTCGTCACGCCAACGAACCCCCCACCTTAACGGCGCAAAGCAAACAGCGTGTCGAAGACGAACTCCTCTCCTTCCTTCCCGCTCCAGAGAAGGAACAAGCTCCAAAAGATTCCTGGTGGGCTACGCTGTTGGGCTCGATGCAGCTTCTGTTGCAACGTCCGGTGATGGCGGCGATGGCTGTGGTTCTCTTGAGCGTGGGGAGCTGGGGAGTCTGGCAGTCCCAACAGCCTTCAGAGGTCCGCCGAGGATTTTCAGTGGCTGCTTCTTCGGGCCAGTCGTTGTTTGGCGGGACTCTCTCCAAGGCGTCCACCAACAACCCCTTCCAGGAGACCCGGTCGGCTGCAGAGAGGCTGGACCGTGTGACCCAACAATTGGGACAGTGGCAACGCAACCGTTGGGGACAACAACTGCGACGCAAACGTTACGGCAACTTTTAAGGATATACCATGGTAGAGTCGCGAACAAACGAGAGGCACACCTTCAGGCGTTGGCCCGTGCGGTGGTTGTGGTGGAGCCTGCTTCTTCTTCTGGGTGTGACGACAGGTTGCAAGTCGTCCAAGCTCCAGCCTCGTGTGCCCAACCGGCAAGAGGAGAAGATGCTGGCGCTGTTGTCGATGGCGCGGAGTCACCACCAGTTGGCTTCGTTGGCAAGCCGTCGTGGAAAGCCCAAAGAAGCCTTGAAAGAATTGGATGCTATTCTTAAACTGAAGTTTCCCAAAGGCTTTCGCCCTGGCGAAGAGATGCTGCTGGACGCTTGGGCGCGCAAGGCCACGTTCTTGCTCAAGAACAAGCAACCCAAGCAGGCTCTGGCGACTGTGGAGCAAGCGATTCGACGTCCCACCTGGCTGAAACGTTCGTATTACATCGCGCATTTGTTTCAAGTTCGGGGTACCATCTTGGAGGCGTTGCAAAAGCCGGCCGAAGCTGTTCGCTCGTATCAAGAATCCATCCGTCGTAACCAGGCAGTCATCCAAGAGATTGATGGCCAGAGACCCTAAGAGGCACGCATGAAAGCAAACACATCATGGAAACGACCCGCCTGGAAGCCTTCTCGCGTGTTGCTTGGGCTCTTTCTTTTGGGGATTACCTTGCAGTGGGGCTGCGCCAAGAGCGTGAGCCTCTCGTCAGAGTTTCCAAAGGTGCGCGGATCTCTCCCTAACGAAGCCGAATCCGCACGTCGTGAAATTCGTCGGCTGCAGCACTGGATCCGAAGCACCATGCGGACAACCCAAGCTGACGCCCAGGTAGCGATTGCACGCAAGCGCTCCAGCGACTCCAGCGCTGGACGTGTGATCGGCCCCCAGGATGTTCGTCCTCGGCCGGCCAAACCAGTACAACCTTCTCCTCCGCCAACCCAGCCTGAAGCTACACCTAACCGTCCGGTGGCGAAGACGATGCGAAGACGCTCTCGCCGTTACCGTCGCTTGACTCCCTGCCAACGATTGTGCCGCGCGAGCAATGGAATCTGCCAGGCGAGTCACCGGATCTGCCGCATCGCCACACGCTTTGCTTTCAACCGCTCCTTCCAGGTGGCCTGCCGCCGCTCCTCATCCGACTGTCAAAAAGCACAACGCCGCTGTCGCAAGTGCAAGTAAGAGGGGGAAGTGGAATTGTTTCGGTAGTTTGACCCTCCTTGCGAGCGAAGCCGTTGCGGGGAGGGTGGTTGAGGTGAAGCCGAAACCGGGTGGGGTCGCCTCACCATGATTAAGGAAGCTTGATCTTGTCCGCCACAATCTGGCCTGTTTGTGGCAAGCTGGAGTAGTTGGTTGACTCTCCACCGTACACCGTGATGCGATAGAGCCCTGGGAAGAGGGTTGCCTTGAAGGTGAAGCCTTCATTCTTCGCAGACTCACAGGTACCGTACACATTGATCTGGTAGTTGTACTCCAACTCGCGGAACAACACACGGAAGGTTCGGTAACCTTCGCGCCCTGTGCGCTGGCAATTCGCAAGCAACTGAGGGTTGTTTCGATTCAACGTGATCTTTCCCGCTACCTCGATGGTTTTTACGTCGAGCAAGACGTTGGCTTCGTCCTTGGTAAAGTCCCGCTTGTCCAGCACGACCTGGCCTGTTTGGGGGAGGTTGGAGTAGTTGGTTGACTCGCCACCGTACACGGTAACCCGGTAGGTGCCGGGGAAGATGGTCGCGTCGTAGACAAAGCCCTTGGTCTTCGCAGACTCGCAGGTACCGTAGACATTGATCTGGTAGTTGTAGGTGGACTCCCGGAACAACACTCGGAAGGTTCGGTAACCTTCGCGCCCTGCACGCTGACAATTGGCCAGTAGCTGTGGGTTGTTCCGATTGAGCGTGATTTTTCCCGACACTTGGATGGTCTTTACGTCGAGCAAGACGTTGGTTTCGTCTTTCAAGAAGTCCCGCTTGTCGAGCACCACTTGGCCTGTTTGGGGGAGGTTGGAGTAGTTGGTTGACTCTCCACCATACACGGTAATCCGGTAGGTTCCTGGGAAGATGGCTGCGTCATAGACAAAGCCCTTGAGCTTGGCAGACTCGCAGGTGCCGTAGACATTGATCTGGTAGTTGTAGGTGGTTTCCCGGAACAACACGCGGAAGGTACGGTAGCCTTCGCGTCCCGTACGTTCGCAGTTGGCGAGTAGTTTCGGGTTGTTGCGATTTAGCGTGATCTTGCCCGACACTTGGATGGTCTTTACGTCAAGCAAGACGTTGGTTTCATCCTTCTTGAAGTCGCGGTTGTCGAGGACGACCTGGCCTGTTTGGGGGAGGTTGGAGTAGTTGGTTGACTCTCCACCGTAGACGGTAACCCGGTAGGTTCCTGGGAAGATGGTCGCGTCATAGACAAAGCCCTTGTTCTTGGCAGACTCGCAGGTACCGTAGACATTGATCTGGTAGTTGTAGGTGGTTTCGCGGAAGAGAACGCGGAAGGTACGGTAACCTTCACGCCCCGTACGTTGGCAATTGGCGAGCAACTGCGGGTTGTTTCGATTCAGCGTGATCTTGCCTGAGACCTGGATGGTCTTTACGTCGAGCAAGACGTTGGTTTCGTTCTTGGTAAAATCGCGGTTGTCGAGTACGACTTGGCCCGTTTGAGGGAGGTTGGAGTAGTTGGTTGACTCTCCACCGTAGACGGTAACCCGGTAGGTTCCTGGGAAGATGGTCGCATCGTAAACAAAGCCATTGTTCTTGGCAGACTCGCAGGTACCGTAGACATTGATCTGGTAGTTGTAGGTGGTTTCCCGGAACAGCACACGGAAGGTTCGGTAGCCTTCGCGCCCCGTACGTTCACAGTTGGCGAGTAGTTTCGGGTTGTTTCGGTTCAGGGTGATCTTGCCCGACACTTGGATGGTCTTTACGTCGAGGAGAACGTTGGTTTCATCCTTCTTGAAGTCACGCTTGTCGAGTACGACCTGGCCTGTTTGGGGCAAGTTGGAGTAGTTGGTGGACTCCCCACCGTAGACCGTCACTTTGTAGGTCCCTGGAAAGAGAGTTGCTTTGAACACAAAGCCATCGTTCTTGGCGGACTCACAGGTACCGTAGACATTGATTTGGTAGTTGTAGGTGGTTTCTTGGAACAACACGCGGAAGGTTCGGTAACCTTCGCGCCCTGCACGCTGGCAATTGGCGAGCAGTTGCGGGTTGTTTCGGTTCAGGGTGATCTTGCCCGACACCTGAATGGTTTCAACATTCAAGCGTAGGTCTTTCGCATTCCCTCCCTCGCAAGCACCATTTTTGCAGTTGTAGCCAAAGAGGCAGCTGGGTTTGCAGACGTTGCAGGAGCCACAGTCGATGGTTTCACCGCAGCCATTGTCTACCTTGCCGCAGGTTTTGCCTAGCTCTCCACATGACTTGGGTGTGCAGGAGCATCGGTTGTTGTCTTCACAGCTTTGGCCTGCTTTGCAAGAGCCACACTGCAACGTTTTGCCGCAGCCATCCGAGACCTCACCACATTGTGCGTTCGCGCTTTGGCAGGTTTTGGGTTGGCACACACATTGGTTGTTTTGGCAGCCTTGACCGGGTGAACAGCTTCCACAGTTCAGAACGGTTCCACAGCCATCGGGAAGTTGTCCACACGTAGCATTCTTGGCTTGGCATGTTGTGGCGGTGCATGTTCCTTCACCACAAACATTGGGACCTTTGGCGCCACAATTCTGACCTGCAGGGCAAGCGCCGCAATTTAAGAGTTGACCGCATCCATCGGGAATCTCACCGCAGTTTTTGCCTTCTTTTTCGCACGTTGTGGGTTGGCAGGTGTTGTCTTCAGGGAGAGGCCCTCCATCTGTGGTTCCATTGGAGGTGCACTTTCCTTGGTTGCAGGTGTCACTTCCCAAGCAATCATCCGGAGAGGTGCAAGTGGGGCGACAGCTACCTTCGTAACACTGCTGTTCTGCCAGACAGTCGTCCACGGAAGTGCAGGTGGGCGTGGGTTTGCTACAGCCTACAAAGCCCGCCATCAACAGCATAGACAACAATACAGGCACCACACTCCAGACAGGGTGTTTGATTTCCCTCTGTGTATTCATCGAAACAATCTCCTTACATTCCAAACCAAAATTCAAAGATGGAAACAAACATGGGGTGCTTGTTTTCAATGCCGAAAAATTCAACAACACGCCTCCTATCCACTCGATAGAAGACGGAGTATTCAACGTAGAAAGGTTGGGAGCATACATAGGGACGAGCCTTCCAAAAAGCAAGCTCCTCTCTGGAAGAAAATGAACGTCGTTCATGTTGGCTTGGAGCGAAGTGACTTTCCCCACCGTCCAGATTGACGATGCGACTTGCAATGTCATAGGTTGCCTGGGTTCGTAAGAATGACAACCTTCCCTCAACGTTCTTTTTTAGGAGTCCGAATGACCGTCGAGCAGATGCTAGAAGCCATGCAGTCCTTTCCCCTTCACGCCCAGTTTGGCTTTACGATCGAGCATGCCGCAGATGGGCGTTGCACTGCGAAATGCCAGGTTGGCCCGGCTCACCTCAACTTTGGTGGCGTGGTTCACGGTGGCGTGATGTACTTGCTGCTTGATGTGACGGCATACTGTGCATCCGTCACGATTCTACCTGAGGGGATGAACGCTACGACCCATGACATTCACGTCTCGATGTTGCGTCCGACGTTTGGCGATACAGAGTTAGTGTTGGAAGCGGAGGTTCGTAAGGCAGGTCGTTCGCTGTTTTTCATCGATGTACAAGCCACAGTTGACGGCAAACTGGTTGCAAGCGCGCGCGTCACGAAGTCGTTGGTGCCTGTCAATCTCAGTTAACCTTGAACGCCTGGCTCGTGCAGGCGTTGACAAACTTCAAGGTCGAAGGATGTTGGCTTGGAGTCAGGGGAGCGTGTTTGGGGAGTGAACTTTATGTGAGGGGGCAGGGCAGAGCGTCTTGCCGCATCCAACCGGGGGTTCAGGCTGATTCGGAGGATTCTTCGATTGCTTCTTCGGATGCTTTGTCCAACTTCCAGGGGTCGGCAAAGAACTCACGGACGGTGTTGGCGAGAGTTGCGGCTTGAAAGCCATCCACAAAGCGATGGTCTAGGGTCGCACAGAGCGTGATCTGGGGTTGAATGACCAGCTCACCTTCAACCACAGCAGGCTGATCCCGCAGCGCGCCAATGAGAACATAGAGAGGGACGCGTGCAAACGGAGTGGGAGGAGCCCATCCTTCATCGATCCCAAGCATCCCCACGCTGGTGATGATACAGGAGCCGAAGGGGTAGGCCTCAAGACCCAAAGGTTTGGCGCTCAATCCGAGACTGGAAGTGATGAAGCCCGTGAGCCAGATCATCGGACGAATCAGCCAGGTCGGCAACATCTTTAATAGGTTGTTGCTCTTGTTAAAGTCTTCGTCCTTGCCCTTGCGCAGACGTTCGGCCAAAGCCTTCAACTCACCAGAGATCTCTTCCACTGATTTTTGGTCGGTGTTCTCTATTTTGGCCTTGGCGAGGTTCTTTCCACCTTCCAGCACAACGAGAAAGGTTACATCGACGGTGTCATGGGGAATGTAACGTCCCAGGCGGATTCTTCCGTTGAGTGATGGGGCGCGTTTCAGAGCTTCTGCGATCACACGTCCAACAAAGTGGGTGATGGTTATTTTGGCGCCGGTCAGGGCCTTCTTCTCCGCCAGGTACTTGATCACTTCTGTGGCGTCCAACGTGAGCTTGCCGTAGATGTTGCCTTCACGGGGGGACGACCAGCTTGCGATGGCCAGCTTGCGACGCACCGTCATTTTTTTCATAGAGAGTTCCTCTTCCTTGTTGGACTGCATCAAGACCCAGGTGCAAGTTCAGAGATGTTTCTGTTCGATGTAGAAGACAATGCCCAAAAAGAGGGTGGGACACAAGGGTGCTGGCAGGTGTGGGAGTGGTCGCAGGCCTCAGCTCGTTTGGTTGCTAAGCAGGTCGAGGAGCAATGCCTTTTGCACATGCATCCGGTTTTCGGCCTGGGTGAACACAAGGGACGCATCGCTTTCGATCACTTCATGAGTGACTTCCAAGCCACGGTGTGCTGGTAAGCAGTGCATAAAGCGAGCATCTGGGGCTGCCAGCTTCATTAAGGCTGCGTTCACCTGAAAGGGAGCAAAGATACGTTCCCTTTGTTCGCGTTCTTTCTCCATGTGCATCGACACCCAGCTGTCTGTGTAGATGACATGGGCTCCTTCACAGGCTAGCTTTGGGTCATGGGAGACGGTGATGGATGCTCCCTCACAGCAAGCTTCCACACTCTGCGAAGTGACCTGTGGATCGGGCGCGTACCCTGGAGGCGTTGCGACATGAAGAGCAAGTCCCAGTCGTGCGGCTCCCCACATCAAGGAGTGACACACGTTGTTGCCGTCCCCGACATAGGCAACACGAAGTCCTTCCAGCGCTCCAAAATGTTCTTGCATGGTGAACATATCGGCCAGCCCCTGACAGGGATGAACCTTGTCGTCGAGGCCGTTGATTACAGGAACGCTGCTGTACTTGGCGAGCTCTTGGATGGAGGAGTGTTCAAACACACGAGCCATCATCCCATGAACATAACGAGACAGTGTTCGAGCCGTATCCGACAAGGTTTCGCCACGACCCAACTGCAAATCTTGGGCGCCAAGGAACAACGCTGTGCCGCCCAACTGCGCCATGCCTGCTTCAAACGAAACGCGCGTGCGAGTGGAGGGCTTTTGGAAGATCATCGCGAGCTGCTTGCCCTCCAGCGCTCTCGCATACTCTTGGGGAGAGCGCTTGATTGCGGTGGCAAGCTCAAGCCATTGTCGCAAGCGCGCAGAAGAATGGTCGGCAAGAGTGAGAAAGTGCAAAGGAGTCATAACGCCTCTATCCGTTTGGGGCAACGCTAAGCATCACCTCTTATTTCAGTTGATGTTGCTCCACAAAACGTTGGAGGAACTCAGCCAAATAGGGGGGATCTCGGTCTTCCAGGTTGTAGCGAACGCGCACGTGCTCTTGGGGAAAGTCGATCAGCTGTGCCAAATCAATGGGGGTCGCAACGAGAACCACGTCACAGGGCGTGTTCCGGATGGTTGCAGCGAGGTCTTCCAGTTGCTCTGGAAAGTAACCCATCGCAGGTAGCGTGTTTTGGATATGGGAGTGCTTCGCAAAGACGTCACGCAAGCTGCCCTGGGCAAAGGGTCTTGGGTCCAACACCTCGGCTGCACCGTAACGTTGGGCTGCTACATAGCCCGCTCCATACCCCATCTCTCCATGTGTGAGTGTGGGACCGTCATCGATGCACAAGACTCGCTTTCCACGGATGGCCTCGGGGCTCTCCGCAAACACCGCGCTGTTGGCGACAACGGTTTGTGCGTTGGGGTTGTGCAAGGCGATCGTTTGTTGCAAAGCAGCGATGCTATCTGGGGTTGCCGTATTTGCTTTGTTGATTAACACCACGTCTGCGGCGCGAAGGTTGGCTTCCCCTGGGTGATACGACAGCTCATGCCCTTGGCGAAGAGGGTCCGCCACCGTAATCCAAAGATCGGGCTTGACGAAGGGGAGGTCGTTGTTGCCACCATCCCAAAGGATAATGTCGGCCTCTTGCTCTGCTTGTTTCAGGATAGCGCCGTAGTCAACACCAGCGTAGACCACCAGGCCCAATTCAATGTAAGGCTCGTACTCTTCGCGCTCTTCGATGGTACACTCAAAGTGCTCCAGATCCTCCATGTTTGCAAAGCGCTCCACACGCTGCATCCGGAGGTCTTGGCTGTAGGGCATTGGGTGACGCAGGACAATCACGGACAGCCCTTGCTCCCGCAATTCGCGAGCAATGAAGCGAGACACCTGGCTTTTCCCGACGCCTGTTCGCGTCCCAAGAACACCAATCACAGGCCGAGACGAAGTCAACAGGGTGGCGTCCAATCCCAGCAAGACAAAGTTGGCGCCAGCAGCCAGAGAACGACTGGCCAGATGCATCACCTCACGATGAGGGACGTCCGAGTAGGAAAAGACCACGTCCGTGATGTCCTGCTCTGCGATGATTTGCTCTAGCTTGCTCTCTTCCAAGATGGGGATACCTTCGGGATACAAAGGCCCCGCCAGCTCCGCTGGATAGTGTCGTTTTTCAATGTTGGGGATCTGTGTGGCTGTAAATGCAACAACCTTCGCTTCGGTGTTCTCCCGATAGACTTGATTGAAGTTATGGAAGTCCCGGCCTGCTGCGCCCAGAAGAAGAACTCGTTGTTGTCTCATCCTAGCTTCTCCTTGTTCCCAATCCACCGTCCTCTCTCTCTATTTGTTTACATTTTCTCCCTTGTCTGTCGATGATTAAGGTCAAGAGGTGGAAGAACATCCTGTGGCGCTTCTCAGGCTATCCTATCTTTCAGGAGTTTGAAGATTCTTGGTGTTGTAGGCCATCCATGGTTTGTTCGAGTGTTCTCATCGCGGATAGAACCTCTCTCCAATGTGCTGGCATGAGCTCCCATGTGCGTTGCAAGGAAGCCAAGTCGTATTGCTCAAGTAACTCTTGAACCAGCTCGGGTAACGGTGTGATCTCTTCAAGGGTCGTTATCGTATGAATTTCGTCTTCCAAGTCGTCAAGTAAGTCCAAGGCCCGCATCGAAACGCGATGGGCTTCTTGGACGTTAGCGTTGAGTGTCATAAGGCTGCTTCTAAGTTCTTGTACTGTCATTCTTCATCAACCTTTGCTGGAGGGGAGAATCGGTCATGAATGGTATACCGAAGACATGTGTCCACTGACGTCACACCCTGCAGATCTGTTGCTCTGTATCCTGGTTCGGGCTGCTTCATGTTGGTTATGATTCGGAATCACAACGTCGCCCAATGACTCGTTTGAACATCTACCAAGTTTGACTCTTTTCACATAGGAATCATGACCTCCATCACAAATTCTCCGAAAGTTGCAGACCATGATGACAGAAACTAGCTTTCCCTATCGTCATCAAAAACAACGCCGCTTGGTTTGTCCGGCTCCGTGTGCGGGAGGAGGTTGACTTCCCTTTGTTCTCGGAGCGGAGGCAAAGCAAGGGCTATGGATAGGGAGCTTGTTATGTTTCTGCCTTTGCAACATGAGACCTCCAATGGACGTCGTCCTTATGTGGTTAGCTGTATCATTCTCCTCAACGTGATTGTGTTTGCGTGGACTCTATTCTTGCCTCAAGAGCTTTGGATGCTTTGGGCGAAGCGTCCCCACGACCTGTTGCACATGAACCTCGCCACATGGGAAGGTTGGAGGACAGCGTCTACCTTAATCACATCCACGTACCTCCACGCCGATATCCTGCACCTCGCGGGTAACATGGTTTTTTTGTGGGCTTTTGGACGCAAGCTAGAAGAAGAGCTGGGCCACGTGCGGTTCTTTCTGTTCTATGTACTGGCGGGCCTCGTGGCATCTTGGGTGTTTGTGATGGTTCATCCTGGTCCCTCGTACACGCTGATTGGCGCCTCTGGAGGTATCAGCGGTGTGATGGGGGGCTTCTTGTTGAAGTATCCGTTTGAGCGGATTCGGACCTTGTTTTCGCTCGTTGTGTACTACCGGATCATTGCAATGCCTGCCTTTGTGTACCTGTTTTACTGGTTGGGTCTCAACGTGCTTGGGCATTGGGCAAGTACAAATCTTGGACACCCTATGGGCGGCGTCGCTTGGTCTTCGCACCTTGGGGGGTTCTTGGGTGGAGTGTTGTGTTTGGGGATGTTCAAAGGCTTCCGCCCTGAGCAAAGCTGGAACTCTCTCGGCGTTCGTATTTCCTATGTGTCGTTCGCCAAGCTCCTGGGCTTTCTTGTGCTTCTCACTGCTCTGGGTCTCTACACCGACATTGCGCACTACCTGCGGATGAAAGAGTTCTGGACTCCCAACGCTTCCTTTTCCTGGGGCAAAGAGATCTTCATCCGGGGAACGTACATCTTTTGTTGGACTGCTCCCTGGCTCTTGGGGTTGTATTGGCTTCGACGCCGAGCCAAACGCATGCAACGTGTTTTGGAGCACAACAGCTGCATGATGTGCGACTCCTACAACCTCCAGGAAACGGACGACACATGCTACATCTGCAAGGACTGTGGCTTTGATAGCGCCCAACACAACACATGGCAACAGCGTGAAGAGTTTCAACTCTTTCAAGAGGCGAAGCTCGTCGGAAACTGGTTTGAGCGCGCCCAGCTAGGACTCAACGACAGCGCAACCTTCTCCATGGTGGGCCTCGTTGATAACGAGCAATACAAAGAAGCTCTGTCCGACTTTTACGACGGCGTTGATGGGTTGAAGGATGTTCTCCAACGATACTCCCGGTGCATTCGCCAATGCTTCTCCACAAAGCAGGCCCAAGAGGAGTCCCTCTTGACCGAGGAGACGTTGACAGATTGGTTGTCGGAGCAACCCTGCAACGAAATGGAGTCTCTGGCACAAAAGCAAAAGATTGCAGACCGGGCTCAACAGTTTATCCAAACGCTGAAAGCCGAACTCCAACAAAAACTCGTCCAGCCCGTCCTTACTTCAACGTACCAGGAGCCATCGCTCTCTTAACTCATCGTGTTCGCTTGGAAGGGCATCAACCTCCGAACATGGGAACAATCGTTCGTTGCCCTCTGGGATGTCGCTGGGACTGCGTTTGCTATGCAACGAAGGACAAACGTATCATTCTTTCTCCGTGAGTCCGTAGCGTTGGCGTTCGTCGTGTAGCTTCCCGCGGATGGCGAGAAGACACATGCGTAGGTCGCTGTACGCGCCCCAACCTGGCTTTCCCGCCATGGGTCGGTCTTTTTCAATGAACCGATGACTGGTCACGGCTAAAAGATAGGTGGCTCCGAAAGACGCTGCGGCGATGTACCCGTTCAGCGTGAGCAGGCCGTACAAGCCAGGACCCAGGGCCAGAGCCGTCGCCAGGTAATGCAGCAACCGGGTGCCTACTTTGGAGTGCTTGCGTAAGAAGTCAACCCAGTATTCTTCGTAGCTGGCGTAGGTTTGTTTGGCCATGTTGTTTCTTGAGGCGTTTGGCTGGGGGGAGTTGGGTGTGAATGGCTTAAACTTGCCTCAGTGGTCTCTGGCTTGGGAGAGATAAGAGGCGATGTTAAAGGCGTGGTCCCCAATCTTTTCAAAGCTGGTTAACATGTCAATGAAGATGAGAGCGGCAGGCACGTCGCATTCACCCTTAATCAAGCGTTGGGTGTGCTCATCGCGTAGCTCGCCACGCATCTTATCGATAGCTTTTTCCAGTTGGTTCGACCCCTTCATGATGTCGGTCGGCGCAAGAATGTTGGCTTCAATGAGGGCTAGGAACTCATCCACAAGCTGTGCTAGTTCGAGGATCTGTGTGGCACCTTCTTTGGAGAAGATGACATCATTGTCGTATTTACGCTTCAGGTAACGCAACAATGACTCACAGTGGTCGCCGATCTTCTCATAATTGTGGGCCATATTCATGAGGTCTGCGACCTCTTTGGTGCTTTTGGCAGAGAGCTGATGTTGTGAGACTTCTGTGAGATATTGTGCGATCTCGCGCTCCAGGTTATCGAGGACATCCTCACAATGTTCGATCCGTTCCACCAACGGTTTGGAAGCTTGATCGTAACGTCTGTAGAGCTTCATTACAGAGCGAAACATCTCTGTGGCGTGCTCTGACATTCGATGTAGCTCTTTGTGGGCTGCGGTCAGCGCCAAGTCGGGGGTGGAGACCAGACGAGAGTCCAGATACAGGATGTGTTGCTTCTCTGGCCCAGCGAGTTCTCCTGGAATGACCCGCGTGACGAGCTTGGCGAGTGCGCCCACGAACGGGAGGAAGATGATGGTGTTCAACACGTTGAAGGTTGTGTGGTAAGCAGCCATATGACTGGCGATCGCTTGGTTACGCACTGCCAGATCTGTGGCCAGCACTTGGCCGGGCACCATCCATTCGATCATGTGGATGAAGGGATAAAAGATTAGGATAACCCAACACACCCCGAGTGTATTAAAGAAGAAGTGGGCCACTGCGGCCCGTCGGGCTGATATATTGGTGCCAATGGCTGCGAGGTTGGCTGTGACAGTGGTCCCGATATTTTCTCCCAAGATCAGCGCCGCTGCGGTGGGGAAGTCGATCAACCCCTGCTGAGCCAGGGTCATGGTTAAGGCCATCGTGGCGCTAGAAGACTGAATGGCGAGGGTCGCCAGAGTACCAATACCTACAGCCATCAGAATCGAGAGGTATCCGCTGCTAGCTGAGTAGTGTTGCATCCAAGCAATCACTTCCGGTGATTTGCTCAACGGCTTAACGGCTTGTTTCATGAACATCAGCCCAAGAAACAACAAACCAAAGCCGACCAGGATCTCTCCCCAGAGCCCGCGCTTGCGGCGAGGCCACAGGAAAATCATCGAGACACCGATGGCGATGGCTGGGAGGGCAAAGCGAGAAATCTTAATCTTAAACCCAAGGAGTGCTACGACCCAGCCTGTGAATGTGGTCCCAATGTTGGCACCCATCACCACACCAATGGCCTGGGTCAGCTGAAGAAAACCGGCATGAACGAGGCTCACCAACATCACGGTGGTGGCGCTGGAGGATTGAATCACGCAGGTCACGACCAAACCTGTGGTGATTCCTGCAAGTGGGTGTGCAGTCATGGTCTGGAGCCAGCTTCGCATCCTGTCGCTGCCCGCAGATTCAAGGCCACGGCTCATCACACGCATACCGTACAAAAACACGCCTAGACCGCCAAGCAGGCTTACGATCATCTGAAACCAGTTTACCTTCATATATCCCCTTCACCTTTCTTCGTTTGGCTGTGGCTTGTATCAGTTCTTCTATCTGCTTATCCGCTGGTCCTCACCACCAACAGCCTACTGAGCATCTCCTATCGCCGGTTCTTCATGCTCTTGTGTCTTTTCGCAGAGGCAATGTAACCTCCCTTTGTGACAAGCATGTAACAAAATGCAAAAATTTTGCAACCAACGCTGCCAAAAGAGGGCCGGAGCTTGGCAGGAAGGATTGCTTCCTCTGCACAAACATGTAGGCTTGGGAGGGAGGAGCGTTAACTCTCTTGAGCGCGTTACTCATTTCCTTAGAAATTGAGGTTCATATGAAACGAAAGCAACAATGGTTTGTTTGGGTCTTGATGGCAATCGGAATGTCCTTTTCCCCTTCCTGCCAATGCGGCTTACTTGTTCTCCCTGGATTTACTGATGGGACTTCAAGAGCGGAAGGGCTCACAGAAAAGAGCACAACCACTGATGCATCCCAAGCCGAGTCGGTATCTCCAGGGGCACGGGAAGGTCGTTCTCTCTGTCGCCTTTTCCGAAGATGGGAAAACCTTGTTGTCCGCTTCTGCCGACCAAACACTTCGCTTGTGGGATGTTCAAACAGGCGCCATGAAACGAATCTTAAAAGGCCACGAAGGGACAGTCCGTAGCGCTCGATTCTTCCTCAATGACCAAGCTATTGTTTCAGGCTCCGCCGACAAAACCGCACGAGTCTGGTTCTGCTGGTAAGACTGACCCTTCGCCTGGGGATGAACGTCGAGTATCAGTTGCACACGACGCCGAAGAGGCCGCAGCATTTGCCTTTGATGCATCGGAATTGGAGTCCGCCGCATTTTCGTCCGCAGAAGCCACAGTGATCGGTGTCGCGTTGTAGGTCTTTGCATCCAGAGCCACACCAGGTCCGGCCAGCGGAGCAGCAGTTTCCTTTGGAACAGACGGAGCCGCCGGGGCAGTTTTGTCCGCAGCCGCCACAGTGACTTGTGCTGGTCTGCAGGTTCGCGCAGCCGCCGTTGCAACAGATGCCGCTTGCGCCACAGCCTGTGCCACAAGTTCCACAGTTGGTGTTGTCGGTTTTGAGGTCCACGCAGCGACCGTTGCAGCAGGTTTGACCCTGGGAGGTGTCGCAACATGCGCTGGTTCCGCAGGCTTGTGTTCCGGAGGGGCAGTTCAGCTTGCAGGTGCCGTTGGTGCACTTTTCGCCGTTACCACATTGTTTGTTGCAGGCGCCGCAGTTGTTGAAGTCGTTGTTGATGTTGACACATGCGCCGTTGCAGAGGGTTTGTCCTCTTGGACACTCACACTTGCCTTTGGTGCAGGTTTGCCCGTTCACGCAGGTGGTTCCGCAAGAACCACAGTTGTTGAAGTCGGTTTGGGTGTCCTGGCAGACAGAGCCGCAGAGGGTTAGGCTTGACGGGCAGCTGCACTTGCCTTGCTCACAAACAAGTCCAGCGATGCAGCCGTTGCCGCAGGTCCCGCAGTTTTTGACATCCGTTTTGAGGTTGATGCATTGGGTGGTGCCTGTGGCTTTGCAGCACTTGATCTCAGGGTTGTTGGTGGGACAGCAGACCGAACCACAGACTTCTGCGTCTTGGCCGCATGTCGACACACACTTTCCTTGCAAGCACTGTTTCTTCACTTGGGAGCCGCCTCCCGTTGCGCAAGATTGGCCGCAGCCGCCGCAGTTGAGAGGGTCAAAGTTGGTGTCGGTGCAGGCGTTGTTACAGATGACTTGTCCAGCCGGGCAACCGCATACGCCGTTCGTGCAGCTTTGCCCGATCTTACAGCGATTGTTGCAGGTTCCGCAGTTGTCGATGTCGCTGGCAGGAGTGACACAGAGAACGCCGCATAGCACCTGTCCACTGGCGGGGCAGTCGCATTTGCCTTTGACGCAGATTTGAGAGCCAGGGCATTTGTTGTTGCAAACGCCGCAGTTGTTCTTGTCGACGCGAACATCCACACACTGGTTGCTGATGGTGCACCATACCTGGTCGCTGGGGCAGCAGTGACCGGCGCTGCAGATCTCACCTGCGTTGCATGACTTCCCACAGCCTCCACAGTGGAGGGGATCTTTTTGGATGTCCGCGCAAGAGTCGGAGCAGCACAACTCACCGGTCTGGCATTGGTTGCCACATTTGCCGCAGTGATCGGTGTTGTTCACAATAGAGACGCAGGAGTTCGAGCAGCAGCCGAACTTGCCGTCGCTGGTCTTGCAGCAGCTGTTGCCGCAAGCGGGGGAGTCCTGAGGACAGTCGCGCTCGCATTTACCCTGGTTGCATTTCTCCAGGTTGCTGTCACAGGCGTTGTTGCATTGGCCACAGTGCTTGGCGTCGAGGTTGAGATTCACACAATCATTGCCGCAGAGAGTTTGTTGTGGAGAGCATTGGCATTTGCCGGTCACGCAGGAGAGAGGGTCTTTGCAGGCTGAGCCACACGTACCGCAGTGGTCTTTGCTGGATTGGAGATCCACGCAGGCCTTGTCGCAGCAGGTTTCGATGCCTTTGCACGACGTTCCGCAGGTTCCACAGTTGGTTAGATCGTTGGCGAGGTCGACACACTTTTGGGCGCCGTCACACCAGGATAGACCAGCCTTGCAGCAGTGGCCGTTGGTGCATACTTCGCCTTGCTGGCACTCATTACCGCAGGCGCCGCAGTTGACGGAGCTGATGGAGAGGTCAAAGCAGGCTTTGGCTGTGGGGCACCAGGTCTTTCCAGGAGCGCAGCAGTTGCCGCCGTTGCAAGTCTCACCGGACTTGCAGGCGTTGCCGCAGGTTCCGCAGTGTTGGGTGTCGGTGTTAAGATCTTTGCATTGCTTAAGGTCGGGACACCACGTGTTGTTGGCCGGGCAGCATTGGCCCAGGCTGCAGGCCTCGCCGTCTTTGCAAGCTTTGCCACAGCCGCCGCAGTTTTTCGGATCGCTGCTGGTGTTGATGCAGGAATCGTTGCACCAGCTTTCGCCTTTTCCACAGCAGTGACCGTCGGTGCAAATTTCGCCATCCTTGCAGGCGTTGCCGCAGGAGCCGCAGTTCTGGGTGTCCTGGCTGACGTCGATGCATTTCACGCCGCAGCATTTGCTGTTGGCTCCAACGCAGACCGCTTCGGTGTCGATGCCTTTTTGGCCGTCGATGTCGCCGTTGCAGTTGTTGTCAACGCCGTCACATACTTCAGGGACACAGAGGCGGCAGGTGCTGTTGGTTGGATCTTCAGACTTCTTTACCGAGAGCTGGCCCGAAGGATCGGTGAGGTACAAGTCCATGTACATCAAGCAGCGGGAGCCTTCTTTGTTGAAGCAGTTGTAGCCCGGGACCTGCATGATCTTGCAGCTATCGCGAAGTTGACTGTGAAAGTCGGGGTGCACCAAATACAGTCGGAACTGAAAGCCTTCAAGCTTCGCTCCGCCCGGTACTTTGAGGAGCAAATCTCCAACGCTGTCGCCTGTGGTGGAGCCTTCGGCGCTGGCTTCGGGGGCGGGCCGGAGTGTTCCGTCGCTTTGGATGGCGACCATGGAAAACAGTTCACCTTCCTCTTCGGACGAGTTGGAAGCGCGACCGTCCCACAAGGGAACTAGGCAGCCGCGCTCTTCTCGGGCCTGACCCTTGTCGTCCTTAAACAGGTTAAGGAGTGGCTTGTAGTCTGGGTTTTTGACCAGAACGCTGTTGGGGTCTGAGCGTTGTTGGTCGACCCAGGGGAGAGGGTTGCAAGCGCCCGGTGACATCTCCACGCGAGTCGTGGCGGGGCCACAGCTTGCACACAATATCATCACAATGCTTAGCACTACACCGCGGAGGAACCAGGGACCAAGAGCCCACCGGGGTTGATGCACGACACCCAAATCTTGTTGCAATGAATCCATCCGTACAAAGCCTTCTCAAAACAGAGCCAGGGGGAGAACCTGCATCCGTTTGTGCAGCCCCTCCTTTGATATGCTTGTGGAACGTGTTGCAAGAAACTTACAACTCCCACAAACCTAGCATTTTTTGGCTTTGTTGGTCAATCCGAACGTCGTGACATTGGACATGCTTAAGCTCCATTCCCCATGTGGCGAGGGTCAAGGGATGAAGTTTCGATGTGGACCTTTGGGGTCAGGGCTTTGGCATGGGGTGCGGTGTGTGCAACAGTCTTGTGGTATGGAGGGCTCCTGCATTATAGTGCTCTGGCTTGCATGATAAGCAGGAAACAGCGATTTCAACATCATCGCAACATTTGGGAGTTTTGGGGTGGAACCTGTACCGCATGTGCTGGCGGATGCCGCTTTGGAAGGCACCGTTTTAACCGAGCGTTACCTCGTCGAGTCCAAGCTTGGCAAAGGAGGAATGGCCTGGGTGTACCATGGAGCCCGGCTCCCTGAGCGCAACCCCGTCGCTCTTAAGATCCTGTTCTCTCAGCTCAGCGCCGACGAGAACTTTCGCTCGCGATTTCTTCGTGAAGCTCAGATCCAGTTTCAGTTGGAACACAAGAACATTACGCGGGTGTACGAGTCGTTTGAAGACCGTGGCATTGTCGGCTTTGCGATGGAGTGGTGCAACAGCGGCGATATGTTGCATTACCTCCGGCAGCACAAACAACAATTTGGTCAACCGATGACCTGGGAGCAGATGCAGCCTCTTATCCTTCCACTGTTGAGCGCATTAAATTATGCTCACCAGAGGGGAGTTGTGCATCGTGACTTGAAACCCCAAAACATCCTGTTGCACCAAAACGACGAGGGTGTTTTGTTCCCCAAGCTCACAGACTTTGGGATCGCCAAGCTTCTCGACGCTGCAAGCGTGACCAAGACAGGCTCCATGGTGGGGACTCTTCATTACATGTCGCCAGAGCAAGTGTCAGAGAGCAAGAACGTTGACTGGCGCACTGACATTTACAGCGTGGGTGTGCTGCTCTACCTCCTCTCCACGTTAAGGATGCCGTTTACGGGACAGTCCACAGGGTTGATGCTGAAGATTGTGCAAGATGAACCGGAGCCACCCTTTGAAGCGCCCGGTCCACTGCAAGAAGTCATTCTTCGTTGTTTGGCCAAAGATCCCAACGACCGCTACTACGATTGCGCTTCCATCAAAGCCGATCTTATCGAACGCTTGGGGAGAATTCCTGACGATCTCTCGATGTCGCTGGACGGTTCGATCCTCGCGGAGCATCTCTCTTCTGTCCGGCCGCTGGCTGGCGAGGAGTTTGTGAGTGAGGACAAGGCGAACTCTTTGGTCAAGGAAGCCCCTTCTTCTGATGATTGGGTTCCACCGCCTCAGCGAGACTCGTTTCCAACCATTCGGATGGAAAACCAAGAGGAAGCGCTCCCTCGTCGCTCGTTACCCTGGGGGTTTTGGGTCCTTGCTTTCCTATCCATGGCCGCGTTTGCGGGGTTCATCGCGTTGCAGTGGAACAACAACACGCCAGCGCCTCCTCCTCGGACGAAGGTCTTGGCCAAAGCCAGGGTGACGCCTCGTCCTCGCAAGAGAGTTCCAAGGCCTTTGCCTCCCATACCTCGCCGGGAGAAACCCAAACCTCGCGAGATTCCCGACGCTATCGAGAAATCCATCGCAAACTGCAAGCAGCACAAGGTCGCAGAGGATTGCACCACTGCGGGCGCTTTTCTTCTGCGTGGCAGACTGCGTGAGACCCAAGCTCCACAGGCGCGGGAACTGCTCAAACTCGCTTGCCGTGGAGGAGGTGAGCGGGGTTGTGTCCTGCTCGCGGGCTTGCTGCTCAAAGGTATCGGGGGAGCCAAGGACGAAACACAGGGAGAAGCCTTGCTGTCATCGGCCTGCCGTTTGGTTCCCAAGCTTGGGTGCGAGCCGTTGGGGCAGATGTGGTTGGAACGTCGCGTCTATCGAAAGGCCCGACGAGCGTTTCATAAGGCTTGTAAAGGAAGCGTTCTCACGGCCTGTCAGATGCTGGGATGGTTTTGGCAGAATGGCTGGGGCGGTCGTCAAAGCTATTACAGGGCCGGCGCTTTGTTCCGTCAGGCTTGCCGACAGGGCCTCTCTTCCAGCTGCAATCGCTGGGGGGTGCTTCAGGCCAAAGGCTTGTTTCGACGACGAGGCAAAGACCTCCGTTACCATGACTTGTTCGTTCAAGCCTGCCGCAAAAATGTCAGCTGGGCCTGCTTCAATGAGGGGATGTCCTGGTACCAGAAAGGGCAAGACCAGGAAAGCATCAGCAAAGCCACCCAGGCGTTTGAGCGAGCTTGCAGCCTGGGTACCCCCGCAGGGTGCTTTTCGGCAGGAGTGTTGCGTTGGAATCAAACCCAAGCTTCGAGTGCAAGTCGAACCCAGGCTAAGGCGTTGTGGAAGAGAGCCTGTAACGCAGAACATCAACGAAGTTGTTCGGTTTTGGGTTATGTGTATACGAAGAGTGCTCATGAACCCAGGGATTGCAAGATCGCTTCCGGGTATCTAAAACAAGCATGTTCCCTCGGCGCTCAACCTTGTTTGCGATGTCCTCCTCGACGACGGCGACGTCGTGCCTGGCAACGAATTCGCCCCCGTTGGACCAATCTGGGGTGGATGCAAAAGGCATTGACACCCTAAGAAAGTTAGACCATACAATCGGTGCCTTCGTTTGTTTGTTGTTGGATATGCAAAATGTACTAGGATTGAGATTCTTCGCGTTCTCTAGTTTGAGGCCCCTAAACCATGTCGGACAAACAGGAAGCCAGACAGTTTCACAGCACCAACTTGGTGGGTGAGGTTCTTGGCAAGCATTACATCCTGGAGGAGAAGGTAGGGCAAGGTGGTATGGCCTGGGTGTACCGGGCCCGACACCAGCTACTGGGTGGAAACGTTGCGGTCAAAGTCTTGTTCCCGCAGCTGGCCGAAAACGATAACATCCGAACCCGGTTCTTGCGCGAAGCGACGCTTCAGTATCAGCTAGAACATCCACACATCGTTCGCGTCCTCGACTTCATTGATGAACGAGGGCTGGTTGGGTTTGTCTCAGAGTGGTGCAGCGGCGGCGATCTCGTTGATTGGATGGAGAGGGAAGGCTATCGTCCCCTCTCTCCCGGTGAAATCCGCAGCCTGTTTTTGCCTGTGCTGGACGCAGCCCATGTGGCTCACCAGCATGACGTCGTACATCGAGACCTCAAACCCCACAACATCATGCTGCACCAACGCGGCGAGCTGCTGCATCCCAAAATTACAGACTTTGGGATCGCCAAACAAGCCAACGAACAAGGCTTAACCGCAACAGGTATGGTTGTTGGAACGGTGCATTACATGTCACCGGAGCAACTGTACGAGAGCAAGTCTGTCGACCTGCGCAGCGACGTCTACAGCCTGGGCGTGATTCTTTACCAGATGATTGCTGGACGTCTTCCGTTTGTAGGAGAAGCGCCGGGCATCTTTATGCGGATCCTGGAGGGTTCTCCTCCCAAGATTGCGAACATCCCCCCGCAGGTGCAGGCGGTTCTTGACAAGTGTCTTGCGAAGCGAGCCGACGATCGGTTCGCCGACTGCATGGAACTTCGCGCCGCCTTAAACGAATGTTTGGGACCGCCCGAACCCATTGTCCCTGTGGGTCAGTTGGTGACCGATGCCGCCAGGCAACAGGCGCTGGCCGGACTGAACTCCTCGATCTCAGGCGTCTTGTATGACGGCCCTTCACAGGCTGGCTGGCGACCCAACGATATCTTTGTGGCGACTCCAGAGAACGTGGAGGCGATGGCTCCGACCATGCCTCCTGATATCGACCCCAGCGCAGTCACCACGGCGTATGAGCCGCTTCCAGATCCATCCAAACAGCCCAAGCGGTCCTGGTTGGGTCTCCTTGTGTTTTTCATTCTGATGGGGTCGGCTGCAGGCGGTGGATGGTGGTGGTGGCAGCAGCAACAAAAGGGCACCGAAAACCCTCCCATTCACCGTGTGCGGCTTCTGGTACGCAACAGACCGCCTGTTCGTAACCCTGTGCTGCCTCGACGTGAAGGTCCTGTTGAGCCTGCCTCGTCTGACGCTGGTCCTCCTGAAGCTCCTGCTGCCCGACGAAGAACGATTCCTGATGCAAGACCGAGAACGCGTCCTCGTGTTCGTGTGAGGAAGCGACCTCGACCTCGTCGTCGAGTGGTGGTGCGAAAGCGTCCACGTCCCCGTCGGCGAGGCCTGGCTCGGGACTTGAAGCTCGTGAAGAAGTGCAAGCGAGGGGTGGCTCTTGCTTGTTACATCTTGGGTCTCAAGGAAGAGCGGAAGCCTCATTGGGCGATTGATTACCGGGAAGCTCGTCGATTTTACCGCCGGGCGTGTCGCCGCAATGTTCCCAAGGCTTGTATCTCTCTTGGGCGTCTTTATTTGAAAGGTCTTGGAGGCAAACGCAGCTACCGCAGAGCCCGTTATGTGTACCGAAGGGCTTGCCGCGGCCAAGAGGCTTTGGGCTGTCGTGAGTTGGGTTGGTTGCTACAGAACGGGCAGGGTGGTGCGCAGAACAGAGCAGGTGCTCGCCTGCTTTACCAAGGAGCTTGTCGTGGAGGGGATAGCATCTCTTGCAACCTGCTTGGGAAGATGTTCCAGCAGGGGAACGGTGCTCTCGTGAACCACAGGCGTGCTTTGTTCTTCTACCGCAAGGCATGCGCGCTCAAAAACAAGGTGGGTTGTTACAACATCGGTGTGATGTACCGGGATGGGTTGTCAGTGTTTCATAATCTTCGTCGGGCGTACGCCTACTTCCAGCGCTCGTGTACGATGGGCTTTGGACAATCGTGCTCCATCGCAGCCGACACATTGTACAACATCGCGGGCGAGCGTAGCTGTCGGCAAATCAATCGTTTGTTACGCCAAGCGTGTTCCCTCAAGTACAAGGAGGCTTGCCGAAAAACTTGTTCTTCCTATAATAAGGGACGTCCTCGCTCTCGGTCCTGGCTAGAAGATTCACCCTAAGTGGTGTGGTGTGTGGGCGTAAGGGACGATTTGGAATCTGGATACGGAGTTCTCCCCGCTATGAAACAAGTCCACGGAGAGGTGGTCGAGGCTGATCTCATCGGCAAAGTACTCAAAGGCTCGTACCAAGTGGAAGAGATGATTGGTTATGGCGGTATGGCCTGGGTGTATCGAGCCAGTCATTTGCAGCTTGGAGGGAACGCTGCGATCAAGGTCTTGTTCTCCAAACTCTCTCGGGACGACTCCAAACGTCGTCGATTTCTCCAAGAAGCCCGCATCCAACACCAATTGAGCCATCCCAACATTGTTCGGGTCCAAGATATCATCGAAGAAAACGATGTGAGCGGGTTTGTGATGGAGTGGTGCAACGGTGGGACGCTGCTGCATATGCTGCAAAAAGCAGGCGGCCCTCTCTCCATGAACCAGTTGACTGACATCTTTCCTGCGATGGTCGATGCGATAGGATACGCTCACAAAAATGGGGTGGTGCATCGTGACCTGAAGCCCCAAAATGTCTTGCTTCATATCGCCGGCGCGAGCATCCAGCCCAAGATTACGGACTTTGGTATTGCCAAGACCATGGGGGAGCTGGGACTGACGCGAACGGGTGAAGTGATGGGGACTTTGGAGTACGCATCGCCTGAACAGCTCAAAGACAGCAAGAGCGTCGACCAACGAAGCGATATCTACAGCCTGGGTGTTCTTTTGTATCGGATGTCTACGGGGCGGCTGCCTTTTACAGGCTCTCCGGCGCGGCTGATCAAAGATGTCTTGCACATGCCTCCCAAAACGCCCGAAAATGCTCCCCTTCAGCTTCACGCCATCATCTTGAAGTGCTTGGCCAAAAACCCCCAAGAGCGTTTTGCATCCTGCGATGAATTGAGCGAGGCTTTCTCCCTTGCGACCAATTCACGGGCTTCGTCCAACAGCCTACGGGTGATTCTTCCGGACCAAACCCGGACGGAAGATCTGATGGCCCAGAGCGGCTCACGGACCGAAGACTTCGCCGAACTCGCCGTGACGAACCAAAGAAGCAATGAGGACCCGGATACGGAGCCTTCTCCTTCATACGCTGCGACCGAGCCGATGCACGCTGACCCTCTCTTGATGGCTTCGGAGCATGCTTTGGGACTCTCTCCCCAGCGTTCTGGGGGAGGTCAAAGTTGGGTCACGTACTTGCTGTTGGGTGCGATTCTCGCTCTTGGACTCATTCTCTTTTGGTTCTGGTGGAAACCCTAATGACGAGGTTACTATGACAAAGCAAGGATTCCGTATTGAAAAAGACAGCCTGGGTGAACTTCAGGTGCCTGAGAACGCTCTGTACGGTGCCCAAACGCAACGTGCCGTTGACAACTTTCCTATCAGCGGCTTGCGTATGCCACGAGCCTTCATTCGTGCGTTGGGCCTGATCAAGGCAACGGCCGCTACGGTCAATCATCAGTTGGGACTCCTCAGCGATGAGCAAGCCAATGCGATTGTCGGTTCTTCCCTTGCTGTGTCGGCTGGTGAGTACGACGAACACTTTCCCATTGATGTGTTTCAGACAGGCTCCGGGACCAGCACCAACATGAACGCCAACGAAGTGATTTCGCACTTGGCGTCCCAGGCATCCGGACTGAACATTCACCCCAATGACCATGTCAACATGGGGCAAAGCAGCAATGACGTGATTCCCACGGCCATCCATGTGAGCGCGGCGTTGGAATCCCGTGAGTCCTTGCTTCCCGCGATGAACCACCTCGCCGAAACTCTCGAAAAGCGGGCTGTGGAGCTTAAGGACGTTGTTAAAACGGGCCGCACCCACTTGATGGATGCGATGCCTGTGACGTTGGGACAAGAGCTGGGTAGCTGGGCGGCTCAAGTTCGTCAGGGACAAGCCCGGATCGAAGCCGCGTTGGAGCGCGTCTCGGAGCTTGCTCAAGGTGGAACCGCGGTGGGCACCGGGATTAACGCTCACCCTGAATTTGGTGACCGGTTCGCTGCTCAACTGAGCGAGACCACGAAAGCTCCATTCAAGGCCAGCTCCAACTTTTTCGTGAGCATCGGCACCCAGGACGCTGCGGTGGAACTGAGCGGTCAGCTGAAAACCTACGCTGTGAGCATGATGAAGATTGCCAACGACCTGCGTTGGATGAACAGCGGCCCGCTCACTGGCTTGTCTGAGATTGCTTTGCCCGCGTTGCAACCCGGAAGCAGCATCATGCCTGGCAAGATCAACCCTGTGATTCCAGAGGCTGCTGCGATGGTGGCGGCCCAAGTGATTGGCAACGACGCAGCGATTGCTATCGGCGGTCAGTCTGGGAACTTCCAACTCAACGTGATGTTGCCCATGATTGCTTTGAACCTCCTTCAAAGCATTGAGCTTCTGGCCAATGTCTCGCGTGTGATGGCCGACAAAGCAATCGCTGGCTTTTCCGTGAAGACCGAGCGCATCCAGGCGCAGGTGGCTCGCAACCCCATCCTTGTGACGGCGTTGAACCCCGTGATTGGCTACGAAAAAGGTGCCGCTGTGGCCAAGCAAGCCTACAAAGACGGCCGGCCGATCAAAGAGGTTGCGTCGGATATGACGGACCTTTCCGATGAGAAACTTGACTCCCTCCTCGACCCCCTCGCTATCACCAAAGGCGGCATCCACAAGTAAGGACAATCATGTCTGAGTCCTCCCAGTTTCCCAATGCCCTTCAGAACTATGAGATTGTCACACGTCACATTGTGATGGAGCGTCACCTCAACGCCCACGGCAACTTGTTTGGTGGAGTCGTTCTCGCTTGGTTGGATGAAGCCGCAGCCCTCTATGTGATGGAGCTTGCGGGGTACTCCAACTTCGTCACGGTGAGCATGGACGATGTGAGCTTCAAGTCGCCTGGGCACCGTGGTGACTGTCTCGTGATTTACTGTCGTACGGTGAAAATTGGACGCTCCTCCATCACAGTCCAGGCCCAAGCCTGGGTGCATGAACCTCAATCGTTAGAAAAACACCTCATCATCGAATGCAGTTTAACGTTTGTGTGTTTGAAAGAAGGGAAGGCGTTTCCCTACTTTGTCAGTGAAGAGTATTTGTCCTGGTGCAACAACAAGACAGTGATGTTACCAGAATAGTGTGCTATCCTGACGTCTCTTGCGAATGGAGTGAAAGAGCAGGGTACAATCTACCTTCTCACGTTGTTTGCTGCCCCTTCACACCTGCTTGAAGGGGCTGGAATCAGCCCGCACCTACAAAAAAGGATCATGACTATGCGTGTTCGACTTTTTGCGATGTTGTTGCTTGTGGCTTTCTCTTTGCCTTCTGTGGGTTGTAAGGAGGTCAAGCAGTATCTGAACAATCGCAAGCCGCGATTGAAGTTTCAGAATATGAGGTTGGCCAACATCAACTTTCGTGGCATGGATATGAAGTTTAACTTCTTGATGACCAACCCCAACCCAATCGGGATTAACCTCTCCCGTATCTCATACCAACTGGACTTCAACAACAACAAGCTGTTCAGCGGCACCCAAAATCGTGGCGTGCAGCTCAAGGCGAATGGCACCAGCCCCCTTCAGATGCCGTTTTCCATCGAGTATGTGAAGTTTGTGAAGTCAATTGTGGGTTTCTTCCAGGCCAAGAAAGAGGTCCCTTACGCGCTCAAGTTGGGTGTTGGGTTCCGAGTGCCTGTGTTGGGTGAGGTGAACATTCCGTTCCAGACGAAAGGTGTGGTTCCCATTCCAAGCATCCCGAAGATCCGAGTGATTGGTGCAACCAAACCCCGGTTTACCGGGAGCATCTTGAACCCCAGCGTGAGCTTTAACTTTCAGGTGGGCGTTCGCAACCAGAACCGCTTTCCCATCAGCGTGAAGCAACTTGCTTACTCGTTCCAAGTTTCGAACCGCAGCGTGGTCTCGGGCCAAACCCAAACCATGTCGGTGAATTCGGGGAAAGAGCAAATCGTCAACATCCCTGTCAATCTGCGTGTCGCGCAGGTGGGCTTGGCTGTCATCAACGCTGTTCGCAGCGGTAAGCTCAATTATGGATTCAACGGAAATCTCAACATGGGCTTGTTCAAGTTGCCGATTAATCTCAACGGAAACCTGAACTTCTAAGACTCTCTCTCCGGCTTTCCCCTCCTTGCTTCCTTTGGGATCCCATTCCCATCTCCTATCCTCTCTCGTTGGTGCGTGCCTGCCTCTTCCAAAAACCTATCGATTTCTCTACAAGATTCCGGTATTGTGCATACAAGAACGTGAGGTTGGCGTTCTTCTTGTTCAGTGTAAGGTAAAATGTCCTTCGGGAGGCATGATGCGTCGATGGTTGTGTGTTGTCGTCTTGTTTGTTCTGAGTTCAGGCAGTCTGAGCGGTTTGTACGGATGCTCCAAATCCGAGCCTATCTGCCAAAAGGATGATGACTGTCCTTCGGGTTGGATCTGTCGCCAGGGGGATTGTGCAAAGTCGTCATCAAGTAGTTGTCAGCGCGACAAAGATTGTCCCAGCGGTCAACGTTGTGAGCTGGCGAGCGGTCAATGCTTTGAATGCTTGAAGGATGATGACTGCAACTTTGGGTTCTCCTGTATCAATCGCTCGTGCAGCGACGGTTCATCGGATGGTGGTACTGGCGAGGCTATCCCAGAGGCTCCAGACAACCCTGGAACGCTGTGCAAATCGGACACCGACTGCAAGTCAGGAGAGCGTTGCGAGCTCTCATCAGGGACATGTTTGCCGGAGCAAGGCAACCAGTGCAAAACCGACAACGACTGCGCAGGCGACAAATATTGTGTGTCTGGATCGTGTGTGTCGGGCCGTCGTCCGTGCCAAAACGACGCAGAGTGTAACGGTGGATTTTACTGCGAAGGTGGCTTTTGTTACCGCACAAAGTGCCAATCCAACAGCGACTGCCCGCTCGGGAAGTCGTGCGATACGTTGGCCCAACAATGCAAAGAATCCAACCCTCAAGACTGCGCTCAAACGGGCTGTCCCCAGGGCCAAGTGTGCAACCCTAGCAATCGTCAGTGTGAGGCCGCCAAAAACTGTACGCAAGCAGGTTGTCCCTCTGGCCAAACTTGCAACGCAACGACCGGGCAATGTGAGCCTGGTGGCGGTCAAGATTGCACCCAAAGCGGGTGTCCTTCAGGGCAAGTGTGCAACAGCAATACCAAGCAGTGTGAGCCGGCGTCGTCAGGTTGTACCTCCGATGCGTCGTGCATTCCTCCCAACGGCACCTGCCAAAACGGGACTTGTGTGAACTGTCAGCAAGTGGGCTGCTCTTCCAGCACATGGTGCAACCCTTCGACCGGTCGTTGCATCGCTACGCCACCGGCTTGTACCTCCAATGCAGACTGCAAAGCGCCGAGTGGCTCCTGCATTAGCGGTGGCTGCTTGAGTTGCGCCTCGCAATTCAGCTGTCCCTCGAACAAGGTTTGCAACAGGGCTGAAGGCCTGTGCGAAGATCCTCCCTGCACCTCCGATGCAAATTGTGCGCCTCCCCAGGGCTCTTGCCAGAGCGGAAAATGTTTGTCGTGCAACACAGACTTTACTTGTCCTTCGGGGCAGCCTTGCAACTCCAGCACCGGTCGGTGTGGTTCTGCTCCTCCGGTATGTTCGACAGATAGCCAATGCGCAGCACCCAACGGTACATGTCGCAGTGGAGCTTGTGTGAGTTGTTCCACTGTGGGTTGCTCTTCGAGTCAAACCTGCAACTCCAGCACCGGCCGTTGTTCCACGTCGTCTTCGTCTTGCGTGGTGGATAGCCAATGCTCGACGCCCCTTGGTTGGTGCCGAAACAGTCAATGCACAAGCTGCGTCATCCACTCTTGTCCTTCCGGTCAGACCTGTAACTCCAGTACCGGCCGTTGTTCTGCTTCGTCCTCTTCTTGTTCCAAGGACGCAGACTGTTCTTCTCCCAACGGCTGGTGTCGAAACAGCCAATGCACAACCTGCCGGTTCTACTTTTGTGGAAGCAATCTCACCTGCAACTCGACTACGGGCCGGTGTGACCCCAAAAGTTGCACCTCCAACAGCAACTGTAGCGCGCCCAAAGGTGCTTGTTACAACGGAAAGTGTCTGTCATGTGACGGAGACTTTACCTGTTCTTCCAGTCAGGTTTGCGACAAAGCCAGCGGTCTATGCCAACCCAAACCTCAATGTGTTCGCCAGTCCGACTGCTCGTCGGGCAAAGCTTGTTTGGGCGGACAATGTGTTGTGTCGGAGTGTGGGATCGCTAACCCATGCACGGACGGGCGGGTTTGTGAAAACCGGGTGTGCCGAGCCGTGTACTCCCGCTGCTACTCGTATCTTTGTGGAGCGAAGGAGAGCTGCTTGTACGGCCCCGACAAAACGGACCGTTGCCACCTTCGTTGTGGGGTAGGGGGCTCGTTGTGTCCTACGGGTCAGGAGTGTCTTTCTGTGAAGTTGGTGGACGGCAAAACCGAACGCTACTGCTTCAACAAAGCGAGTCTGGACGCCAACAAGTCCTGCAAGCCTGGCAATCTCAGCGAACGCTGCAAAAACCAGGGCGCGTGTTTGATCACGTCGTCGTTCTCCTCGACGGGATATTGCTACGACGCCTGTACGCCGGGAAGCTCCTTGGGTTGTCAAAGCACACAAGAGTGTGTGGAGTTTGCTCCAGGAAAAGGTCTCTGTCTGTCGAAAGGTTCGGGCACCAGCGGCTCATCGTGCCAGTTGTTTTCCAGCCGTTGCAAGGCTCAATTTGTTTGTGTCTTGCGAACGACGTCGTCAACCTACGGTACGTGTCGAGCCCGCTGTACAACACCCGGAAGCTCGGGAACATCGGCAGGTTGCGCTACAGGCGAGACCTGCGTCGCTTCTCCGTATTCACGTACAGATGGCGTTTGCATACCTGATGGCACTCGCTCTGATGGAAGCAGCTGTCAGTTGTTTTCCAGCTACAACTGCAAAGCTGGGCTTGTGTGCTCGGTGCCGCCTTCTGGCCGAACCGATGAAGGGGTTTGTCGACAACGGTGTCAGTCGGCGTCGAATTGCTCAAGCAGCAGCGAGGACTGTGTGGATGGTGCTTGTATGCCGAAGGCGACAGGCAGTGAAGGATCTTCCTGCCGGTTTGGTTCCACAGTGAGTTCGTACCATTGCAAGGCGGGCTTACAGTGCTTCATTCCTGCAGGTTCAACCAGCACCTATGGCAAATGTTACAAGCCATGCACCCGCGACTCGGATTGTACCTCTAGCTCGTACGGTCGCTGCAGTGAAGGGGTTTGTCAGGACACGGGAACGCGAAGCGAGTACAGCTCCTGTGGCTCGTATGCGTGCAAGAGCGGGTTGGTTTGTACCAGCGTGAGCTCGTTCTCGGAGCTTTGTCTGACGCCTTGCACCAGCAACAGCGACTGCAACACCTCTTATCCTGAGTGTTCTTCGGGTGTGTGCCTCAAGAAGGGAACCATCACCGAGGATTCGTACTGCAGCGACAGCTACACCAATCGTTGCGCGGCTGGCCTACAGTGTGCTCGTCCTCCAGGGAGTTCGTTTTCTTCACGGCGTTGTTTTCGTTCCTGTTCCAAAGACAGCGACTGTACCGGCCAGTACAAAGTTTGCAAAGCTTCGAGTGACGGTAGTATGGTGTGCTACAAGTGAGCCCCTAAGAGAGGGCGGCCTTTTCCTTGGACGTTGTTTCATCGTTTGTTGCTATGTTGACCCGCCATTTTCGTTGAGGATGGAAGATATCCTCTCTCTCCATTTGAGGTACTCATGAAAACAATTTGTGTGTTTTGCGGCTCCAAGCATGGGGATTTACCGAAGTATACGGCAGTGGCTCGTGAGTTGGGTCGAATCTTGGCCCAAAATGATGTGGGTTTGGTGTACGGCGGCGGAAGTGTGGGCCTCATGACGGAGATCGCTGACGCTGTGCTGGAAGACGACGGTCATGTAGTGGGCGTCATTCCTCAGGCTCTGGTGGACATGGAAGTGGCCCACTTGGGCTTGCCCGATTTGCGTATTGTCCACTCCATGCACGAGCGGAAGGCGTTAATGGCAGAGCTGTCTGACGGGTTTATCGCGATGCCTGGTGGTTTTGGTACGCTGGAAGAGTTGTTCGAGGTGATTACTTGGGGGCAGCTTGGGTTTCACCACAAACCGTGCGGTGTTCTCAACGTGGAAGGATACTACGATGGGCTCCTCAGCTTCCTGGATGGGGCTGTGGAGCACGGCTTCTTAAACCCTGTCCATCGTCAGATGCTGCTGGTTTCGAACGAGCCTAATGACCTGCTCGAACAGCTGCGTGCCTATGAGCCTCCTTCGATTGAGAAGGTTCTCAAGGAAGACGAACTCTAGAACTTTGTTGGAGGGGCTATCCGCGCTAGTCTTGGCTTGGGGAGGTGCGTTGTCGGCGGCGTGCTGCGGCCAGGGCAAACAGAAGCATCAACCCAAACCATCCCCAGGGCGCGTTGCGCTCAGTCTGGCAACCACAACCTGACAACGCCGTTTGTCGGTCTGGGCCGGAAGGTGGCGGTGGAATGAAGATGTTTTTGTCTTGGGCGACCTGGCCTTCCTGAGAGTTGTCCTCCTTGGTGGAGGTCTGCTCGTCCCCTTCGCCGTTGGACTCGTCGCTGTCCGCTGTTGTTGCGTCGGGAGCGGCTTCGTCTGCGGCTTCTTCTTGTGTCGTTCCTTCTGAGAGTGGCTCATCATCGGGTAACTCCACAGGTGGAAGCTTGGGACCCAGGCACTGACCCAGTTCACATGTATCTTCTTTGTTGGGGCATCGGATGTTTTTGCAGGGGTCGTCGATGCACCGGCCTGAGTAAGGCTCACAAACCTGACCGTTTTGACAGTTCGACTGGGCGCAAGGATCGGGGATGCATTGTCCTGGTGTGTCACAGAGCAGGTCGGAAGGACAACAGATCTCTCCAGCGTTGCATTTTTTGCGCAGGCATTGATCGACGGTGCATACACCGTCGACACAGATCTGATTTCCTGGGCAACGAACCTTTCCACAGGAGCGGACACATTGCCCCTCGCGACAGAACTTTGACGCTCCACATTTTACCCCGTCGCAAGGGTCAGAGATGCAAGCACCGTTGCGACAGATCTGACCGTCAGGGCAACCTTCGGTGTAGCAGTTGACTTCCACACACTTGCCGTTGACGCAGCGGAATCCAGGCGAGCAAAGCGGCTGACATAGACCGTTGTTGTTGTCGGTCGTTCCCGAAGTATCGGGCGCTGTTCCTTGGTCCTGGACCGAGGCGTCGTTGCCTCCCCCTTGGTCCGCCGTGTTTCCTCCGTCTTGGGTTGTTCCATTGTCGGGGGACGGGCCGGTGTCCTGTGTGGTTCCGTTGTCGGGTGTTCCGCCAGCATCACCTGGGCTGCCTGCATCGTTGGGGCTGCCTGCATCCTGGGTTGTGTTGTTGTCGGGGGTTCCGCCGCTATCGACAGGTGGCTCTTGGTTGTTTCCGCCGTCATTGGGGTTGCCCGCGTCTTGAGTGGTTCCGTTGTCAGGGGTTCCGCCGCTGTCGGGTGTTCCTGTCTGGTCGGGTGTTCCTGTTTGGTCGGGATTGGTTCCTGTATCGGGTGTGGAGCCCTGGTCGGTTGGGCCCGCGTCTTGAGGAGAGCCAGCATCACTGGGACCGCCAGCGTCTTGGGTGGTGTTGTTGTCCGGTGTGGTGGACGTATCGGGCTGGGTGCCTGTGTCGGTTGGGCTCCCCGCGTCGTTGGGACCGCCGGCGTCTGCTGGGTTTCCTGCGTCTTGTGGACCTGTTTGATCCTGGGTCGTGTTGTTGTCAGGGCTGCCTTGATCGGCGGGGCCAGCGTCGGGCGCTCCACCAGCGTCCACGGCAGGCTCTGGACCTGGAGGTTCAGGCGCGGGGACTTGCATGGTTCCAGAGGGCAGAGTGTTGGCGTCTGGGGTTGGTCCGGACCAGTTGCCGGCCCTGTCCTTGACGCGGATGTAGAAGTTGTAGGTTCCCGGCTGCTGCGGAGTGTACGAGAACAGGCCTGTTGTTGATTGGGTCGTCGTGACTTTGGTCCAGGTCCCGTTGTTGCGCTGGACCCACAGCTCCACTTCGTCCACGCCGGAGTCCTTGTCCTGGGTGTTGTAGCCGATGTTTGCGGGCTGTCCAGCTACTCCCATGGGCGGCGGCGCCAAGACGCCAGAGGGCGGGGTCTTGTCGTAGACCGTAGAGCTACTTGGCTGCGTACTCGATGACGGGTTGGGTTCTGTGTTTCCCTTGTTGTCTGTGGACTGGGTGTAAAAGTCGTACTTTCCTTCACCGTCGGGGGCTGTGAACTTAAAGTTTCCGCTGGTGCCTGACTGTGCACCGTTGGGGGCTTTCTTCCAGGCTCCGCCGTCTTTTCGATACCACAGCGTGGTGGACTTTACGCCCGATGCGCTCCCTGTTGGACCGTCGGTGGAAGTGAAGCCCACATTAAACGTATTGTCCTTGGAGGTTGCAGGGGATGTCGCTGATGATTTGGGTGCTTCGTTGTCGGTGGAGACGTTGCAATCGGGTGCATCCAGGTAACGTCCTGACGCTGCCTGGGCTGGAAGGGTGATGGTCTTTCCATCGTAGTTGAGGCTGAAGTAGTATTGGTAGTCGTTGCCGGGGCCAATGGTGCTGGTTCCTGCGGTGGTGCTGCATCCAATGTAGGCGTAGAACCGATACTTGAACGGGTCGCTGGAAGGTGCTGTGAACGATACATTTTGGTTCATGTTCCATGTCTTCCATGAACCTGTGCCTTTTCGCAGGTGCAGCTTTAAGTCAAAGGTGTACTTGGGCTTGACTGTGCTTCGGACGATGAACGAGAAGGTGCTTCCACCTTGGGTGGTGGTGTTCCCACCGGTTCCGAGGGGAAAGGAGTCTCCCGTTCGGCGAAGGGCTACCCCTTTTCCGTCGCTTCCTGCGATCCCACGGGTACCTGAATAGGTGTCGTTTTTGTAGGCTGAGGTGGGCTCGTAGTCGAGCTGAGCGGTTGGGGTTGTTGTGCCGCCGCAGTTTTTCTTGGAGATCTTAAACGCGTACTGACCGCCGTTGGTGCTTCCTGAGAGTTCCAGCGAAAAGAAGTAACGAGCGCGGCTGGTTGGGTTGAAGCCTACACCTTTCGTTGCCGTTACCTGACCGACGAAAGAGGGCGCTGAGCTTGAGCCGTACGAGCCTTTCCACACATAGAACTTCAGGTTGCTCAACGGTACTGGGCTAGGAGCGCCGCTGTTGGTGGTGAACTCCACGCAATAGCTTGTGTTGAGGTCGAGGCTCGATTTGCCATAGTCGTAGTAATAGAAGTCTACAGGATCAGGTGGTGTGAGGAGCTTCTGCATGTACCCCCGCACCAGGACGGAGGTGCTGTATTTTAGGTCGAGAGCGTCGCGGTAGCAGTTGGGCGCGTCTTTGGAGCTGTTGTTGTCATCTTGACCTAACCAATTCAACGGCTTGTTGCAGTTGGCGGAGGGTGTTTGACTCCAAGCCTGGTGGGGGAACACGAGCATGATACCGAGCCCAAACATCAGTCCGGCCCACACCTTGGTCATGACATTCATTCATTTTCTCCTCGAAGCAAACACAAACCCAACATCCGTGCAATCTATGTGTATAGAGAGCCTTTAAAGAGTCTTCCGGTCTCGCTTCTTTTTAGCAAACTTTGGCTGGCTGCACCACTCGCTTGACAGAAAGAAGTGCCCCCGATACCGTCCATGCCTGCGCCACAAGGGTGGTGGAGAGAACTTCTTAACCCATACCTTTCCCACATGGATGCTATTGAAAACGAGGTGGATGATGAAGGCGATTGAGATTCAAGGAAGTTTTGGATTGGAGAATCTGAAGCAAGTCGAACGTGATGAACCCGCGGTAAAGCCTGGGCAAGTGAAGCTGCGGATGAAAGCCGTTTCTCTGAATTACCGCGACCTGCTAATGGTGCAAGGTTTGTATGACCCTCGCCAACCTCTTCCTCTCATTCCTTGTTCTGACGGTGTTGGCGAAGTGGTTGAAGTGGGAGAAGGTGTCTCTCGGGTCGCTGTGGGAGACAGGGTTTGTCCTATCTTTGCGCAGAAGTGGATCTCTGGCGAACCCACACACGAAAAGCTTCGGTCCACGTTGGGAGGTCCCTACGATGGAACTCTGACAGAGTCAATGGTGCTTTCCGAAGAAGGTTTGGTGAAGGTTCCAGACCATCTGTCCGATGCTGAAGCTGCGACTTTGCCTTGCGCCGCTGTTACGGCCTGGAGCGCCCTGGTGACGTTGGGGCAGGTCAAGGCTGGCGACACGGTCTTGGTCCAAGGGACAGGTGGTGTCTCTATCTTTGCGCTTCAGTTCGCCAAGCTGCTTGGGGCGCGAGTGCTGGTGACTTCCAGCAGTGACGAAAAGTTGGAGCGTGTCCAGGCGATGGGTGCCGACGAAGTTATCAACTACAGAACCGAGCCGAAGTGGGGCAAAGTTGCCCGTGAGCGGACTGGTCGTGTGGGCGTCGATCACATCATCGAAGTGGGCGGCGCAGGAACCCTACAACAATCCCTCCGCGCGATCCGAATCGGTGGTCACATCAGCTTGATTGGTGTGTTGTCTGGTGGCGTCTCGGACGTCAACATTCTGCCCCTCGTGATGGGACAGGTCAAAGTTCAAGGTCTGGTTGTTGGTGCACGGGAAGGGTTTGAAGCGATGAACCGGGCCATTGATACCAACCAGATGAAGCCTGTCGTGGACAAAGTCTTTTCCTTTGACCAGGCGCAAGAGGCCTTTCAACACCTGGAGGCGGGCAAACATTTTGGGAAGGTTTGTATCGAAATCCCGAGCAAAGCGTGAATTCGAGCGAGGTGGTTTGGAGCGAGGAAGATAGAGGTTAGCGGCGTTGGAGGGAGCGGTAGCGACGCAGGCCAAAGAGGGCGAAGAACACAAACAAGAACCAAAGCGCGTTGCTGGGAGAGCTGGGGCTTTGGTCTACGTTACAGCCGCCACCGCCGCCTTCGTTGCTGTTGTTATTGTTGTTGTTGTTCGTCGGCTTGGGTGGAGGTTCGGGCTTACCAAAGCAGAAGCTGTCGGTGTCGCTGAACTCTTTGCAGGTTGTGTCGACAGGGCATTCGTCTTGTTCTTTGCAGGGAATGCCGCAAACAGAGGGTTTGCCGGTTTCCCATGGGATGCACTGGCTGCCCTTGTCGCAGTCGTTGACACCTTGGCAAGCCACGCCTTGGGAGCCTGTGTCTTTGCAGATGCCATTCTCACACATCGTGCCTTTTTCACATTCCGTGTTTTTGGTGCACTTGTTTCGCTCCACACACTTGCCATCAACGCAGCTGTAGAAGCCGGAACAGTCGGAGTCGGAAGTGCACTTCTCGTTCGGAATGCAGTAGCTTTGTTCGTTGTCGTTGAAGCACTGGTATCCGGGCGGGCAGGCCTTGGCTTCGGAGCATAAGGCTGTGCATTGCTTGCCCTTGGTTGTGCTGACACAGTTGAGGCCAGAGCCACAGTCGGATGACTCGTCACACTTGCTGCCGATTTGTCCTTCGGGCGTACACTTGCCGTCTTTGCAGGTGTAGCCTTCGCTGCAGTCGCTGCTGCCTTTGCATCGGCCTGTGTCCACACACTTCTTCTCGATGCATTCTTGGTGAGAGGCGCATTCGTTGGTGCTGGCACAAGCAGCATCACAGTTCGATGGGTCTTGGCTGGCTACGTAGAAGCCATTGCAACTGGCTCCGTCTACGCTCACTTGATAGGAGCCGCGGCTGGGGTAGAGGCCGAGGGCTCCATCAGAACCGCGGAACTTGAAGTAGTATTTGGCGCATCCTTTGGGCAGCTTGACCACGGTTTTGTAGTTTCCATTGCCTTCAGAGCCATACTCAAGCTTCATGTCGTAGCATTTGCCGTTGATCACGACCTTGGCTTCTTGGGGTGCTTTGCCTTGGGAGTCGTAGTAGTTGGCAAAGAATGTCAGGTCTTCGTTGGCTGCGACATTTTGAGGAAAGTGAACTCCAGTGTGAACCAGTGGACGCTCAAAGCTGCTCTTGCGAATGATGAAGTTTTGGGTCCAGTGTTTCTGTGTGGCGGGAACCATGCCCATGCCCATGTGAGTCCACTGACATTTGAAGATGTTCTCACGGTGCCCATCACTGTTGAGCCAAGCGTCAGTGACGGACTCTGCGGTGCGCTGACCTTTTGCGATGTTCTCACCCCAGCTTCGGTAGTCTTTGGTGAATCGAGCGATTCGGTCACCAGGGCTGGAGCCATCCAGGCCATCGTGGCTGAAGTAGTTCTTGTCGGCCATGTCCTTGCTGTGGGCACGGGCTGCTTTGGACACTTCCAGGTGATACAGCATCGGTGGACAGGGAGCGTAGTTTTTGGTGCTCCATGTCTTGTTCTTGGGTTTGCTGGGATCGTTGTAGTCGCGCTTGGCTTTGGCAGGATCCTGACGAACCCGGTTGGTCCATACCAACTGGAGGAGTTCTTCCCACACAGGATAACCATCGATCACTTCGCCGAGGGCGAAGGCTGAAGATGGTAGGCAAAGCAGCCAAAGGCCAACCAGAAACATTCGGAATCTCATGGACTACACCCTCATCTATGATGAACAACAATCTTCCCTGAAAACAAAGGGATAGGATCCGCTCTTTCGTGCAACGGGAGTCTAACAGACAAGCACTTGAGAATCAAGACGAATCACAAGCCGCTGTCAGCCGTTGTCGTATTCAATAAACGCTTGTTACAGCTAACAATTCCCAGCTTTTCTTTGGGGACCCTTTCGGGAATGTTCAAGAAATGAACCTGGAATCCCCCCAGGAAACCAACGTTCTCTTTTTCTAACACAAGAAAGGTCTCGAGGTTGCGGGAGGTTTGGGAAGAAGGACGGATGAAACCGAAAATCGGTTTTAGGCAAGCTAGGAACGGAGGGGAAGGGTCGCTAGCGTCGGGTCGGAGCAGGAGCTTCGTTGCGCTTCTCCGGTTGAGCGGCTTTTCGAGCGTCGGCGCGTGGGCGAGGCTGGGGTTGCTTGGCTTTGGCTTTGTTGTCCCCTTTGCCTTTCTTCTTCTTGGGTGGCTTGTAGCAATGCTGAACCGCTAACGTTGTTTTGGCTTCCAGCGCACACAAGTGTCGCACTTTGAGGACCTTCTTCTTGCTCATCTTGGTGCAAACAATCAGAGAGCGTTCTTTGCCTCGTTTGCTTGTGAGCTTTTGGAGCAATTTGCCGAGGCGAGCTTTTTCTTTCTTTTGGGCCGCGTTGGCTTTCTTGTCGTCGGGAAGGGCCGCATGCTCTTTCTTAATGAGTCCCAACACATGGTTGTGGGTCTGCACACAAAGCTTTGCGATCTTGAGCTTCTTCTTGCAACCTGTCGTCAAGATTGCCAGCGCAAGTAATGTTCCAACAAGATAAGGAAATCGATGCATGAGTTTCTCCCATAAAACTGGACCGCAGTGGACTGAGTCCAGCGCAATATCAGGCTTGGAGCCTGGAATATACAATGTAACGGTGTCTCTTACGACTTAATAAACGCGACGATGATCCCCGCGAGACTTTCGCCTGCGATCAAGCCTGCCGCAATGACGATCACAAACCGGGCCGACCACTTGGGGGCCACGCGGCTGGCAATCAGCGCCAACACGCCGCCGATAAAGAACGAGATCGAGTAGAACGCTGGGATGACCATGGCGAGGCCGATGCTGGCTGCGCTGGGCATGTAAGGCCGGACTTTCTTGGGGACCACTTTCTCAAGGATGGCCAGAGCCATACCGATGGCTCCACCCCACCAAATCGCGGAGATGGCTCCCTTGGGCATCTTGTCGAAACCTTCACGGAACAACTCAGCCACAGCTTTCCACTGGGCAACGGCAGGAGCAGCCCACTCGGCTGTCATCAGCATTGACTTGGGGTCGTGAATCAGCAGGAGGTACGCGGCGGAGCCGGCGAGTGAACCCGCGAGGACGCCGAACGCTTGTGCCATCGCCTGGTACCGCGCAGAGGACCCAACCATCAAGCCCGTCTTCAAGTCGTGCATCATATCCGCGGCCTGACTCGCAGCACCACCGGTAACGTTGGCCGCCATCAAGTTGGCGGTGACATTTCCTGGGTCAATGGCTCCAAGGGTAAGTTGGGTTACTTTGCCCATCGGACCGACTGGCGTGATGCCTGTCTCCCCAGAAACACGAGCGGCCACGATGGCCAACAAGAAGGTCAACAAGACGCCAAAGATAGCGAGACCCCAGGGGATTCCAAAGATGGCGATCTGACAAATGACGGAGAAGGTCACGATGACAATGATTCCGATCACAAACATGCTGGTAGGCACATTGTCACTTCCAACTTGATCTTGTACGACCGCTTCTGTTTTGCTCCAAAGGTTCTTGATGGCGTTGGCCACAGAGCGCCAGGAGAAAGCAAACGATGTGAGCGAGGCTACAACCATCATGGCCACGCCAGGCCACAGCAGCCATTGTTTCAACAGGTCGGTCCAGAGCGGCTTGGGCACAGCGGTGAGTCCCCAAGGATCCACAGGCATCATCGGGACATTCACCCAGCCGTTGTGAATGATCATGGGTGCGACATAGCCCCATGTGACAACGGCTCCAAGCAACAGCGACGCACAGGCTCGCATACCAATCAACGCGCCGCCGCCGATCATAAACATGCTGGGCGTGACAGCGAAGGTCATGTTCTTGAGGGTGATACCGGCGAGACCTTGGGCCTTAAGCTTGGCGTTGTTCCACCACTCAGGGATTGTTCCCGGAAAGTACCAGTTGGACACGTGGAACAACTTCACATACAGGTACAAACCTGCGGCAAAGAACAACCCACCAATCAGCATCTTCACCCGAGCGATGGCTTCTGCGCCTTGTGCGTACATTTGCTTCAGCGTCTCAGCCGTTGCAATGCCCATGGGGAAGGGGAGTTTGTCCGTGAGCAGCATCTGCTTGCGAAGCCCGACGCCTACAAGCACACCCACCAGGGCCACGGAGAAGACCCACAGCGACAAGACCGGCCAGGTCAGAGTTTGGTCGGTGAGCATGGTCCAAGCTGGAACGGCAGACACCAACCCCGCGGATGAGATCGAAGCCGCCGACGATGCGGCCGTTTGGTTGATGTTGTTCTCCAGGATGTTCCATTCTCTGGCGCCTGTGGTTCGGCTCAGCACCTGGAAGATACCAAAGCTCAACAACGCGGCCGTGACCGACATGTTAAAGCCCCAACCAATTTTCAGGCCGGTGTAGATGTTGCACAAAGAGAGAGCGCCACCGAGAATCATCCCGGTGAGAACCGCGCGGAAGGTAAATTGGGGAACGCTCAGATCCACGGGGGGATACTCAGCGGCTTGGGGGGTCGATGAACTCACCGCAAACTCCTATGATATGGGTCCTGCATTTGGATACGAAATCGATGCAAAGTCGCCGATATATCATAGCTTCTTGCGCCATGCAAGAGCGGAGTTGGGTTGGAGAGAGGCTCGTTTCGCTTAGTTGGCAGCTTTGGTGGGCTTGTCTTTGCGGTGAATCTTGACTCGCCAGGTCCGTTTGGTGTCCCAGCCTGTGACGTAAACGTAGGTGTCATCGGGGGCAACGTCGAGTCCAGAGAGACGGTCGGGGAAGCGAATCCGCTCGACTTCCTTGAAGGTCTTGGTGTCCACCACGGAGATGGAGCGGCCAAAGTAGTTGGCGCTGAACAAGTAGCGTCCGTCTTGGGTGAGGTCAATGGTTTTGGGTCCCGTTCCGACGCGAACCCACTTGCGCGGACGGCCCGTCTTGGTGCTCAACGCAACGAGAGTCGAAGAACCAAGATAAGAGACATACACCCACTTGCCGTTGGGGTGTACTGCCACATGGCGGGTGAGGTAGCCGCCGTAGACGAGTTTGCGCTTGAGCTTGAGGGTTTTGGCGTCCAAGAAGGCCAAACCTGCGCCCTTGTGGTGGGAGTTGTCCCCTTTTTTCTTTTGAAATCCGCCGAAGTTACAGAGGTACAGGACTTTGCCATCCGGTGACATCGCCATCCCACGGGGTCGGTTCCAGGCTCTTGCTTTCTTGATGATCTTGTCGGTCTTTACGCTGACTGCTGCCATGTAGCCATGTGGCCACCACCAACTGGAGAAATACACCGTTTTTCCATCAGGGCTGACAACGACACCTTTGGGGTAACGGTGTCCTTTGATTCGAGCGACAATCTTGTTGTTGGAGGTGTCGATCTTCCAGAGACCTGCGCGAGGTCCGTCGTCGGTCACTTTGTCGAAGTTGGTGACGTACACGTACTTGCCGTCGGGTGTAAACGAGCCTTCGACGGGAGCGCCGCCGGTGTTCATCGTGTGGCTAGCGCGGAAGGTCTTGAGATCCAATACGGTGATGCTTTTGCCGCCAAAGTTGGTGACATACGCTTTGGTGTGGTCGGGGGATACCACGATTTGCTTGGGCTGTCTCCCAACGCGAACAACGCCCGCTTTTTCCAGCCGGAGTTGGCTGTTTTTGGGACGTCGCCAAGCCTCGCCTGGGCTGCTCATGAGAGCAAGTCCTAGCACCACAAAAACAAACGCACCAACACTGATTCTCATTCAATTCTCCCTACGTGGAGTTGTCTCCCTGAGTGGGGTTGTCCGTTTGAGGGCCCCAAGTTCAACAGATGTGGGTTGAAGATAGAGGCATCTTGGGCTTCGGTCAAATCTCTCACCCTTCTTTTGAGAGCGATGGCTCGTGAGACGGGTTGCGGTCTGAGGTTCTTTCGCTGCTGTCGGCTTCTTGACCTTACCTCATGGAAGCGGCAAGCGGGCTAGCGTTTCTTTCGCGACGCTGGAGCATGTTCTTCATAGACTCGGTTGACGCGGGCTCTCCACAACATGATATCGGGAAGAATCTTCTCCAACTGTGCCTTGTAGTTGGGCTGCTCTGCCAAGTTGTTTTGCTCCTGAGGGTCGTTGCTCAAGTTGTACACCTCATTGGGTACACGTTTGTAGTTGTAAATGTATTTCATCGGTCCCTGAATGTACCCGGCGCAATACCGTTCGTAGGTGCAGCTGATGTGCAGGCGTCGATGTTTGGGGACGGGCTTGAGCAGGCTGGTTCCTGGGAGCTTGCCACCCTCCAGCTTCATCCCGAGCAGCTCTGCGATCGTGGGGACGATGTCGGTGATCTGTCGAGAGCCCTTGATGGAGCCTCCTTTGGGAAACAACTTCGGGTTGTAAATCCAGGCCGGGACATGGAGCATCTCTTGCCACATGCCTGTGTCATGTTGGCGTCGGATGTGTTCGCCAAACGACTCCCCATGATCAGCCACAATGACAAAGATTGTGTTGTCCAACAGGTTCCGCTTCTTGAACGCCTGGATGAGCTTTTCCAGGAAGCTGTCAAGGTAACGGATTGCGTTCAAGTACCGGTACAGATCCCGGTCGCGAATGTGGCTGTATCGCCTCATCGGGAACCCTTTGGGCAGGGTGTATTCAAAGTGAGTGACAAGGGTCAGATAGCTGAGGAGAAAGGGTTTCTTCTCTTTCACAGAGCGGTCCACCCAGTCCAGGCTTGGCTTGAGTACGATGTTGTCCTCGTATCCGTACGAGTTGATGCGTTGGTAGCCCTTGCGGTCAAGCGACTCCAGCCCTACAGCTTTGTCAAAGCCGAGGTTGTCCATGAGCTGGGTGAAGTGTTCAAACTTCATCGTGGCGGGCTGAAAAAAGGCTGTGTTGTAGCCCTGTTTCTTGAGCAGGGTGGGCAGGCAACGTCCTGGCAATCCTTTGGGCTTGGACTCATCGATCAACATCGTCACCTTGGGAAAGTACCCACAATGCAACGCCACCATCGATTTGGAGGTGTGCGGCACGACAGGATACATCGCCTCCACCTGTAGAGCCTGTTTTGCAAGCTTCGCAAGAAACGGTGACGTCTGGATGCTTGGGTTGTAGGGCGTGACGGACCGGCTCCGTACCGACTCCAAGGCTACAAACACTACGTTCATCTTGCGCGAGGAGGCGTCGGACTTGAGACGCAGTTTCCGGGCGTCGAACAGCAGCGGCATGGAGGTCGCTTTCTTCTGCGCTGTCTTCTCCTCGGGGAAAGCCGGAGCGATCAGGCTGTAAAGGAACATGTGGGTGAAGAAGCCAAAGGTGAGGGGGCGGAGCTGTCCAGCGTCAGCCTTACTTGTCACAGGAATCATGGTCACAAGCAGAACCGCAAGAAGCCCAATCCACACCGCTTTCATCCGAGCCGACACTCGTGAAACAGGTCTCGAACCTCGCAGCCATCGACGCAAAGGAGGAATCAGCTTAAGGATGTCCGGCAAGAGGTTGACCATCAAAGGTAACAACAGGAGCGGGAGCCGAATCAGCGTGATCTGGTTGAGGATGAGTGTTCCAATGGTGTCGCGTTGGGTGAAAATGTAGCCCAGCAAATGGGAGTCGATGATGGAACCTGACACCAAAAAGTAACCTTGCTCCAGGCCTACCAACAGCAGCGCCACAAAGGCCAAAACATGGGCCGTGACGACCCCCAACATGCGGAGAAGTCCCTTGCTTCGTTCGAGCCAAAAGAGGAAGAGCAGTGAGGTGAGAAGCATCCAAAAGATATCATACTGGACCACCATCGCTGCGGTTTGTACCGTGATTCCGTTTTGAATGAAGTAGGCTTTGAACAGTTTGCAAGCAAACAACAGCAGGGATAGGGGTGCAAACAGAACAACGATGCGGAACAGAACAGGGCGCGAAACATAGAACCAGGAAGAAGAAGAATCGGTTGACATCGTGGTACAGGGCGTCTCATTGGAGCAAGGAGTGCCGAAGCCATCCTTGTTGTGTGCATGGGAGAAAGCGCACATTCTAGCGTTTGGTTGGTGATACAGCAAGGATGTGGCTGATCTGGCGCTGTCTACGCGGGGGTTGTTTTGAAAGGATGGTCCTTGACAAAATGTCCTCCAAGGCCTTCTATCGAGCCGTATCTGTGTCAAACCGACAAGCTGCTTGGGAAAGTTTGCTTTTCAAGTGTTTGATTTTACGCTTGATGTTGGATTGCTTTGTGATGGGTGTGGTTTTTGCTTGGTGTATTAACTCAGGCAACGTGTACCTTGGACAGTCTGTTCTTGGTGTGGGTTCTGCACTGTCCATCAACGCAGATCGTTTCTTTGGTTACGACAAGGAATCAACATAGATAGGGTTTTCCGAATGAAGTGGAACAAGAGTATCGCAACAATCTTGTGGCGTGGTGGTTGGGTGCTGGCATTGGGGGTGTTGGCTCTTGGCCTTCTCCCTGCTTCGACGGCACATGCGCAGAACACCACGATTCGAGGTTCTGGTTCCAAGAGGAAGCCTTGTCGTCCACAGTGGAGAAAGCGGTTTAAGCCCGACTTCCGGGACCAAAAGCTGCTGGCTATGGTGAAAGCCATCGCCAAGTTGACTTGTTACAATTACATCGTCAGCAGCAAGCTGCGTTCCCAAAAAATCACGATCATCTCTGAGAAGAAGGTGAGCCTTGCAGACTACTACCGTGCGTTTGTTACGGCGCTGTCGGCGAGTAGCATCACGATGGTTCGTGTGGGTAAGTTTCGCAAGTTGATTTACGCGAGAACCGGTGCGCAACAATCCATTCCCACATACACACGAGGACGTTTTCGCCACCCCAAGCGCGATGAGTTGGTCACCTACCTGCTGCGGATTAAATTCATTGACGTGTACAAAATGGTGAACATCCTTAACCAACTATCTCCCTCTGTTGGCCGTCGCTTGGTGTTTCGCCAGAGCGGCGTGATTGTCCTGGTGGATTACGCTTCCAATATCTACCGGTTGCTGCGGATTGTGCGGGCTTTGGATGTTCCGGAAGCCGAAGAGCGCGACCGCATGTTTCTGGTGCAGGTGGAGAACGGTCAGGCCCAAGAGATTGTTCAGAGGGTTCAGTCGATCTTCCAAATCATGAACCTCAACAGAGCGCGGGCGCAGCGACTTCGCGGACAGCCTGTCGATGAAGCCCACCGCTTGTCCAAGATTCTCGCCGACGAGCGCACCAACAGGATCATTCTGGTTTGCAGCAACAAAGCGTACTTGAACGCAGTGCGTTTGATTCGAAAGCTGGACCAGCCCCTCGTTGATGGTGGCCGGATCCGTGTGGTCCGGTTGCGGTACGCCAAAGCCGAAGAGATATCCCAGACCCTGTCCCAACTTGCCCGAGGTGGTGGAACCGTACGACGACGCCGTCGAACCAAAGGAGCTTCGGCTGCACAGGCTGCCGACTTGTTCCGGGGTGAAGTCCGAATCACAGCTGACAAAAGCACCAACTCGTTGGTAATTGTCTCAAACCAGCGCGACTTTGAGAGCTTGATGCGGGTGATTAACCGGCTGGATGTACGTCGCAAGCAGATCTTTGTAGAGACGGTTATTCTTGAGGTCAGCTTGGACAAAACCCGCGACATGGGTGCGGCTTTTCACGGCGGCGCGATCACCGGCGGAACCGCTACCAACCCCGACATTGCTTTGTTTGGGACGCAACTCGCCGGCCTGAACAGTTTGGTGCTTGACCCAGCCTCTCTCACAGGTTTGGCCTTGGGTCTTCGTGGACCGGACATTCCCAACTCATCCAGCCTGCTGGGAACGGCAGGAACAGGTGTCTCTGTCGGGATTCCCTCGTTTGGTGTGGTTCTTCGTGCGATTCAAACCAACAACGACGTGGATATCATCTCGACCCCACACATTCTTACGGCTGCCAACGAAGAAGCTTCCATCCAAGTGGGTCAGAACGTACCTTTCATTGCAGGTACCAGCTTTGCGGCGGCGGGTCTTGGAGCCGCTTTTCCCGTTCGAAACATCCAGCGTCAAGATGTCGCTCTCAACATGAAGATCAAGCCGCAAATTAACGCAGGCGACCGGATTAAGATGGAGCTGGACCTCGAAATTACCGAGATTGCAGCACAAGACCCGGAGCTTGGACCAACCACGACCAAGCGAAAGGTCAAAACCGTCGTACGGATCAAAGACAACCAAACGGTAGTGTTGGGTGGTTTGATGCGTGACCGGGTGTCAGAGGGCGTCTCCAAGGTTCCATTCCTGGGAGACATTCCCTTGATTGGGGCGCTGTTCCGTGTGAAGAACCGTCGGGTTGAAAAGCGGAACCTGCTGATTTTTATGACCCCCCACATTGTCATGACGCCCGCTGATTTTCGTCGAATCTTCCGAAAGAAGATGAAGGAGCGCAAGAAGTTCCTCCGTGCGTTCTATACCTACCGACGCAACAAGATTGAGCAGAAGCTCAAGCAAAAGCACAAGCGCTCGCGCCATGGACTGATTGACCGCCTGCTTCACAGCAAGGCATTCAACACCAAGCAACCCACACAACCTGCCAAGGGAAAGGTCGCACAGGATCAGGATGTACCTTAGGCTGGGGTGGCTCTTAGAATTTGGGGATCTTGAGAAGGAAGGGTTTGTAAGTGCCGATAGGTGAACTCAGCGTTTGGTTGTTGTAGGTGAATTTGTTGTCAAAGTCCCCTGAGATATACAAGAATCCTTGGGATAGGTTGGCTGCTTTGAAATCAATTTCTCCTGTTCCAACCAAGTGGACGCTGTCTAGGTATTTTCCTGATAAGTCAAAGCTAGAGATTAAGAGGCTTGGCATAGAACTTGAGTATTTGCTGGTACCAAAACTCACAGTTCCTCCAAGATGGGTGACTGTATAGAGCTTTCCGTTTGAAGAATCAAACAATAATTTGTATGGAAAAAACAATGTTCCTGTATGAGTAAATATGTAATGCCAAAGCGACTTTCCATTTGGTGCTATTTTGAATAACGCCAACGATGAAGTAGAACTCTTTCCGGGAATCCTCGTACGGACCTGTTTTTCTAAAATGAGGGCATCCAGATAGCCTACCATCGCGTAGATGTTTTCTTGAGCATCAAAAACAGGGTTGCTTTCTCCCGAATCATTCTCATTGAGCATCTGTGCCCATTGTACAAGAGAAGATGCTGATAGCTTTGCTATGAATTTTGAAGGGGTACTTTGTTTCGTTGTAAGTTTATACGTTCCTAATGTTAGCGTATTTGAGAAAGTTCCCCACTGGTATATATGTGGACTCTTTAGGGCAACTTTTAGTGTGCTCATAGAGTATGATGTATTGCTTTTTAGTGACATTACATCTGTATGGAGCCCTGATGATGAAAGCTTATTTACAAAAGCGTTTTGGTTAAGGCTGTTACACTGAAGTTGGCTAGTTCCAAAGTTTATTAGCGTTCCATCACAAATACCAGCAATCAAAATTTCATTAGAGCCAACAGAGATGGAATGCAATGATACAGTATCATTTGAACTTGCTGTTGGAGGTGGTGAGTTCCAAATTATTTGCCCTTGTGGACTTAACTTGATCACTGTATAGGAAATTCGCATTTTTGTAGTGATTGTTTGATTCTGAACCTGGATAGTTCCAGAAAACTCAACAGCAACAATGAGGAAATTTTGGCTATCTATATACATATCTCTAATAATTGGTAAATCTGAGCTCAATGCAGTAAGCACCCATTGGACTTTTCCTGCTTGTGACTCCTTCATCACAAAAAAGTATCGATCTGTCGGTTTTCCTGGCGTTGTGGGATAAGTTGTGCCATTGATGACTATTTTCTCTTTGAAAGTACCTGCGATGTAGAGGTTACCACTGGAGTCTCTCTTTACTTGAGAAAGCTCAACTTCTGTTCCTGGGAAGGTTCGTAAGGAACTGCATACCCCTTCGTCTACTTGTCCGTCGCAGTTGTTGTCCTTCTTGTCACAAACTTCCTGGGCTACTTTCTGTGCCACTCCCTGGTAGACTTGTCCTTGGGCAAGTTGGGTGACAACACAAACTCCACCACAGCATCCTTCGTTGACTTTGCAGGTTGTTCCGCAGCTTCCGCAGTGTTGGTTGCTTAAGGTTGTGTCCACACAGGCGCCGTTGCAGCAGACTTCTCCCGTTTGGCAGTGAATGCCACAGGCACCACAGCTTTTGGCGTCGGTTTGCATGTTGGTGCAGCGACCATAACAGCAAGTTTCTCCTTGCTGGCAAGTCACTCCGCAACCTCCGCAGTGTTGGGTGTCTTGGAGAATGTTCTTGCATGTCCCCTGGCAACAAAACTCACCTGCTTTGCAAGCCACACCACAGGCCCCACAATGGGTTTGGCTGGTTTTCAGTTGGACACAGGCGTCGTTACAGCACGTGTAGGGGGAAGGGCAACAGGTCTTGCCACATGTGTTTTGGGCAGAGGTGCAACGCTGGCAAGCCCCCTTCACGCAGGATTCTTCTGCTGCACAAGCTTTGTTGCAAGCACCACAATGCCGAGGGTCGGTGTCGTTGCTGACGCAGCGGTCACCGCATAACGTTTGGTTGGGAGGGCATTGGCACTTCCCTTGGACACATTGCTGAAAGAGCTTACAGGTGGTTTCGCAGGACCCGCAGTTTTGTGGGTGGGTCTGTAAGTTCACACATTGGCTGCTGCATTCAACTTGTCCTTGAGGACAAATCCGTTCGCACGTTCCTCTGTTGCAGGTGAAGCCGGCACTGCAAGCCTTGTTGCAAGCGCCACAGTGGCGGCTGTCGTTTTGGGTGTCCACACAAGCTCCGCCACACAACGTTGTACTGTTGGGGCAGGTGCAGGTGCCTTTCTCACAAACTTGAGAAGCAGGGCAGGACTTGTTGCAAGCGCCACAGTGACGGCGGTCAGTTTGTCGGTTGACGCACAAGTCTCCACAACGATCGGGAGCTTGGTCGGTGCAACTTCGGACGCACTGGCCCTGGCTGCAACGAGAACCTTGAGGGCAGCGGCGGTTGCAAGCGCTGCAGTGAATGGCGTTGGTTTTGAGGTTGACACATCGACCGTTGCAAAGGGTTTGGTCTTTGGGACAGGTGCATTGTTTGTTTTCACAAGACAGTCCGGGTGCGCAGGATTGGTTGCACGACCCACAGTGTAGCGTGTTGGTTTCAAGGGCAACGCACCCTCCGTTGCAGACTGTCGGCGTCGGCTTGGGGCAAACTTTAACGCAGGCTCCTTTGGCGCAGAACTCTCCAGGAGGACAGGATTTGTTGCAGGCTCCGCAATGCAGACCGTTGGCATTGAGTTGGATGCATTGACCGTTGCATTCCATGGTGCCTTGGGGACAAGCACAGGCTCCTTGGATGCAGTGTTTTCCTCCCAGGCAGCGTGTCCCGCAGGCTCCGCAGTGAAGCCTATCTGATTTGAGATCGGTGCACCCTCCAAAACAAACGGTAGGTGTGACTGCCGGGCATGACACCTGGCATGTCGCCTGGCTGCATCGTTGGCCTTTGCTGCACGAACGATTGCAGACTCTACAATGCCGATGATCGTTCTCCAGGTCGACGCAAGTGCCGTTGCATTTCGAGAGGCCGGGAGGACAGAGACATTGGCCCTTTACGCATGCTGTACCCAAAGGGCATTCGTTGCCGCAACGTCCGCAGTGAAGGACGTCTTCCTGAGTGTTAATGCATCCTCCAAAGCAGACGGTGGGTGTGGACGTTGGACACTGGGTGATGCAGTTCCCCCGATGACAAACCTGACCTTGGCCACAGGACTTGTTGCATTGTCCACAATGTTGGTTGTGGCTGGCAAAGGACATACAACGACCCTGGCAGGACTGTGTGCCAGGAGGACATTGGCAGGTGCCAGAGAGGCATCGTGTTCCCTCCTTGCAAGGCTGATTGCAGGCTCCACAGTGGAGAACGCTGGAGGAGGTTTGAAAGCATCCACCGCTGCAAACGGTCGGTGTGGCTTCGGGGCAGAGCGAGCGACAGGTTCCATCCACACAGCGAGTGTTGTTGGGGCAGGTTCGTCCACACTGTCCGCAATGTTGCGGGTGGGTTTGGGTGTCCGTGCAGGCCCCATCGCAGAGGGTTTCTTCCTGGGGACAAATGCATCGGCCAAGGATGCAACGTGTTCCGCTTTGGCAGGCGTTTCCACACCGGCCGCAGTGTTGTTCACTTTGCAAGGTGTTGGTGCAGGCGTTGTCACAAAGAGAGAGGGGAGGGCGGCATTGGCATTGGCCGGAGAGGCATCGTTGGAGGCTGGTGCACTGGTCGTCTGTCTCGCAGACAGAGCCATCCTGGCAGGACAGGCTGAGGACAGCCGCTACAACGAAGAGGAGCCACAATCGTTTTCGTACCATTTTTTTGCTCAGTCGGTCTTGAGATTTTTGTTCGCAACACTCGGTGTTTGTTTCTGTTTCTTTGGACTTGTGATGTGGATAGGAGGAAGCGTATCCTTGGAGAACGTGCTTGTCCTTTGGAAGTCCATTTGTATCAACGGTCGATTGCTAACACAAGTTGAGAGTTCTTCTCGGATGGCTTGCGCTGAAAGAAGATGAGGTGTTGAGAAAACAAGGGAGGAGGAGAGAGAAGGGTCGTGTGGATGCGAGTTACTTGCGTTTGGAGGGTTTGGGCTTGGGTGTTGTCTTGGGGGGATTGCGGGGTGGGGGGGGAGGAGTGTTGCCATGGAGTTGGATGCATGCTTTGGTGATGCCAATCATGCAAGCTTTCTTCAGGTAAGACTTGGCTTGTTTTGGATCTTTTTTGGTTCCTTGTCCTGAAGACAACATCTTCGCTGCAGGGTAGCAGCCTTCGCGGAAGCCCAGGTCACATGTCTTTTTGTAGTAGGCAAAGGCTTTCTTGATGTCTTTCTTGTAGCCTTTTCCGTTGAAGTACGAGTTGGCAATCTGGAGGCAGTTTTCGGCGTCGCCTTTTTTGCAACCCACTTGCATTGTTTTGAGAGCTTGGGTCAGCTTCTTTTGGTCGCCAAAGCCCTTGGCGTAGAATCGAGCCAGGCTGTTGCAGGCGTGAGCTGCTTTGAGGTCGCAGGCTTTCTTCATCACCGCAAAGGCTTTCTTGTTGTCTTTCTTGACGCCGATTCCTTGGCTCAAGGCGTCGCTGAAGTGCAAGCAACTCATGGGATGCTTGAGTTCGCATCCGACCTTGAAGTAGTAGGTTGACTTGGCATGTTCTTTGGGGTTGATGCTTTGGCCCAAGTGAACCAAGCCTGCATTAAAGCATGCCTCTTTGTGCTTGCCTTTGCATGCCATCGCAAAGAAACGAACAGCCTGTCCCTGGTTGGCCTTCGCTCCGTGTTGTCCGTCCCGAAAGTATTCGCCGACTTTCATGCAAACCTTGTCACCCGACTTCTTAAGGCAGAGGGCGAGCTCTTTGCAGGCGGCTTTCGTTTTGAAAGGACACGAAGACTTCTTTTTCTTGGGCTTCGCAGCCGTCTTCTTGGAGGCTTTTTGGGCAGCCTTTTTGGAGACTTTTTTGGCAGCCTTTTTGGCCTTCTTTGCAGTCGTTTTCTTTGTTTCTTTTGCTTTCTTTTCCTTGCCTTTGGAGGCATCTGCGCTTCGTTTGGCAGGAGCTTTGGCGGGAGAGTCCGCTGACACTGTGTGGGGCGTTAGGGCCCAGGCACAGAGAAATGCAGAAGTAAATAAGAAAGTTTTCCACTGCTGGAACATGCTTTACCCTCCGGGCTTCTTCTTGGAGATGGGAGATTGGGGTTGCGTGACCTCAGGTGCCGAGAACAAGCAATTGCGTGGCATTATTCCACATCCCTCTTCCAGGGTAAAGACTTCACTTGACTTTTTGAAGAAGCCTTTGCTGTGACGATAGAAAGGTCCGAACTTGCAGGAAGATAGGTGATGTTGTCTGTGGGCTCTTTCTGGCTCTGGTGTCCTGGTTGCAAACACGAATCCTGTGGTCGTGCTTGACGAAGAGAGGTTCTGCAGGAGGGTAACGATCGCGATCTGCAATCGTTCGATAGGTTTGTCGTATGAGCTGCGTTGCCTTGACACGCCCCAGCAATCTGCTATGTCTACATGTATTGTAGAGCCGGGTGTTCAGGGGCTCGAAGCATCTTGACGTCATCGTTTGGGTTGATGAAGAGTTGAAAGGCTGGTAGTCTACCAGCCACGGACTCTTATGAGGGAAAGGTAGAGTATGAAGACATACGTTGGGTTCTTGCTAGTCTTTCTTGTTGGATGTCTGGCAACGGCTGAGGCCGCTCCGGCGACACCGCGAAAAGCAACCCCGAAGGATACGGCATCGCCTGCCAAGAAAAAGCCTGGTGCTGTGGGGGTTCCTTGCTGTCAGCCTGGTCAGGCGAAGCCAGGGGCCAAATCTGCGCCCTCTGCTTCGAAGTCAGGGAAGAGCGCAAAGACAAAGAAGCCTGCCTCCTTGCCGAAGGAGCGCAAAGCAAGCCCAATGGAAGAGCGAATTCGGGTGCTGGTCGACCAGATTCAGGTCGAGGCCAATCCGCTGCCCGCGCGGCTCAAAGCCATGCAAGATCTCGGTGCTTTGCGCAAGAATGCGCTCCCCGCTGTCAAAGTGATCCTGTATGTTCTGAAAACGTCGAAAGCTTCGGCGTTGCGGCAGATGGCTACGTTTGCTCTCGCTGACATTGGTGGGTCTCACCCTCTCTCCATGAAAGGTTTGATTGGCGCACTTCAGGACAAAAACCAAGGGGTTCGAGAGTGTGCGGCCAGCGCTTTGGGTAATTTGCGCGGTGATGCAAAGAAAGCTCTGCCCGCTTTGCTGAAGGCATCGCAAACCAAGAACAACAATCTGACCGCCATTGTCGCATGGTCCCTGGGCAACATCGGCGTGTTGTCTCCTGCGGTAGTGAAACGACTCCAATCGCTGCGTCAAAGCAAAGACAAGAAAACGGCGAAGAATGCTTCCATTGCGCTGAAGCGGCTGCGAAGTCTTGAGGAGGAGAGGAAGGCTGCTGCGAAGAGAGCCAAAGCTGCTGCTGCGCAGAAGAGAGCGAAGGCCAAGAGAGCAGAGGCCGCGGCTGCACAGAAGAAAGCGAAGGCCAAGAAGAAGTCCATCGAAAAGAAGGCTGAACGTCTTCCCCAGAAAGGAAAAAAGGTGGGACCAGCGAAGGTCCAAAAACGTCCTACTCCGAGAGAAACGTCCAAACGATAGAGAAGCCTTGGGTGAGGGAAACACGTTTCTGGGTTTTGCCATCCTTCGTGTGTGCTTCTCCTGTCCAGTTCACGTGCAAAGGGAGGTTGGTGTTGAGAAAACACGTATTGGGGGCAGCCATTCTTGGTTGTGTTGTGTGGGGTGTCATGTTTGGTGTGTTGGCCCAGCAGTCGCGGCCCACCAGTCAACCAGCTACAAGCGCTCCTACGTCACCGACTCCTTCCTCGCTTCCACATGCTGGGAATACTCCACCGCCTCCGAACGCTGGAAACAATGGCCCCACGCCTCAGATGAACCGTCCTCCGCATGTGGACCCGAGGAAGCTGACACCCAAACAGAGAAAGAAGGTAAAGGCCGCGGTTCAAAAGTTTGTGGCGTTGCTTAAACAGCGACCCAAGACGCCCACCTTTCCGTGTGAGCCTCATTGTCGTTACAACGCAAAGATTCTTTGGACAGCCAAGATTCCAGAACTGGCAGAAAGTTCCCCGCGAGCTGCAGATCTCAACGGAGATGGAGTGCTTGATCTTGTTGTTGGCACGGGGGTGTTTTCAATGGGAGGAGGCCCCCGCTGCTTCGTGTATGCGATCAACGGGAAAAACGGGAAGGTCTTATGGCGTCGGCAGTTTACAGGGGATATGTACGCGACGCCTGTGTTCCTTCACGTGAACAACGATGGCATCCCCGACGTGGTGATGACTGGACGCGTCGACGATGTCTATGCATTGAACGGGAAAACGGGGCAAACCCTGTGGAATCTTAAGGCCAAGAATCAAGGGCGCCCGTATCCGAAGGCCAACTTTAATACGTCTGTGTTGGTGCCCGATTTGGACAAAGATGGAACACCTGACCTGCTTACGATACAGGGAGGTGAGGTGACGACCCAAGGAATTACGGTTGGGCGGCTGTACCAAATCAGCGGAAAAACAGGAGCCATTCTCAAGAGTGTGGATGTTCCTGACCGACGCGAAATTTACGCGATTCCCTCGCTCCTAACGGGAAAACAACGTTCCTGGTTGTATGTTGGGACAGGAGGGGAGCGGATCCCTGGGCATGTGTTTGGCCTGTCGTATCCCTCGTTTCAAAAAGTGTGGGAGTACACGACAGAGTCCAAAGGGGTGATTGCCTCGCCTCTCGTCCACAAGTTTAAAGGGCAAGCTTATCCGGACGTGGTGGCCAATATCTTTGATGGTCAACTGGTTCGGCTGGACGGGCAAACCGGTCAGGAACATTGGAAGTTTCAGATGCCAGGGCACGAGTCCTACACGTCGCCTGCTGTGGGGCGCATCGCAACGCCGAAGAGGCGGGATGTTATCGCAGCCTACTACAAAGGTGTGTGGCCCCGGTACGAGCAATCTTATTTGGTGTGGGTGAACAGCAAGACGGGAAAGCTGATTCACAAGAGACCGTTTGGGACCTTCTCTCTGTCGTCTCCTTTGATTGCTGACTTAAACGGCGACCAGTTCGACGAAATCATCGTGAGCACCAACGCAATGGATCGTACGATGATGAAGAAGATCGACCAACTGACCAACATCATTCGGCCGATGTTGGGCGATCCCAAGAGGATGGCGGATGTGATTCGAGGGAAGGCAAAGCGTCCTGACTTTTTGCCGAAAGACATGCCGACCTACCAGTCGCCTTTTTACTCGATGACCAACACTGTCATGGTGATTGACGGCAAGACACGAAAGATCCATTGGTCTCATACCTTTCCCAAATATTCCTCCAGCACCCCCCTGCTAATTGACCTGGACAAGAATGGAAAGGTAGACTTGCTGTATGTCGTGCTGGGTCAATTGGTTCGCTTTGAGTTCCAGATTAAGTCCTCTCCCAAGCTGTATCGCTGGAATCAATTCCGGGGTCCGAAGGGCGACGGAGTGTATCGGCCCTAGCGATCGTCACTGTGGTAATCCGTTGGATGGACGGGTGTTTTGTGGGTCGGGGCCATCCCGTGGCTGGCTCGAAGTTAAGGATAGGTCTTGTGAGGAAGTGCGCAAAACTTGGTAGTGTTGTTGTCGTCATTGTCGGTCTTTGCCTGTTGATCGGCGCGGGGCCTTCCAGTCGTCCATCCTCACGGCCAGCCTCCCAACCACTTGGAGCTGCGAAGCCCACCAAGGCTTCCGCGGCGCCTTTGCCGCTTCTTCATGCCACAGCGTATCGCATCGCGAAGCGGATTCATTGGCAGGAGTCTCGTAAAGACGCGACCTGCTGGACTACCGTCCGGATGATGGAGCACTTCTATGCCCGCAAAGCCTTGGAGTCGCGGGCGTCCTGGCTCAAGATTGAGGCGACCAAGCTCTTGATCTACCAGCTCTGGAGAAAGGCCAGCCAAGGCTCGCCTCGTTCCGTGCTGTCAGCCACTGACATCGACAGCGTGACACCGACTTTGCTCAAAAACTCGTTGCGAATGTTGGGGCAACGTCGTATCCCGAAGTCGTCGTCGTTGTTTCAGCGTGTGAAACTTCGCGATTACAACAAGGTGACGGAAAATTGGCGGATGCTTCTTGCCATCTCCATGGACAGCTTTGTCGGGGAGGGTGTTTTTGCTGGCGGTTATGTCGACGTCAAGCCTCTTTCTCTTCCCGCGGCTGAAAAACTGGCCAACCTCTCTACGGCTCTTACCATCGCCTTGTTGCAAAGCGCGCACCGCTCGGCTGTGGCGCGGAAACACCGGGATATTAAGGTCGGTGATGTCAAGAGAGCCTACAAGGCGTTGCTGCAACCTCTTCAGCTCAAAGGTCTGTCTCAGGCCAAGCCTCGCTTTCGAGTGAAGATTGGCGACAAGGAGAGGGGCTACCGCCTGTTGCGTTCGCTGACTTTGACGATGATGAAAGGCAAGGTTCGTGCTTTGCGCTCTTGGAACAAGAAGGTTTGGGAGTCGAAGCATACAGAGAAGCGGTTGCTGTCTTTGCTGCAGCAGCTGACGACGTTAAAGCTGACGCCCCAGGATTTGCGGGCTTTGGTTCGGTACATCCGTCGGACCTTCTTGCCCTACGCGCTAGGGGCAACGGTTCGAGAGAGCATCAGCCAGGCGATGCCATCGTTGGGCCTTCAGAACATCGATCCGGCTCAGTTTCATCGCTCCAAAACCAAGCAAGCACCAACACGACCGAAGTACCTTACCTTTCTTTGGATGGCCAACAACTTGGCCAGCTTGTTTCCGTTTGAGACCAAGCACAATGGAGATGTGGTGTATCGAGCTGTTGGGCGAGCGGAAGGTAAAACCAGCGCTCCTGCCTCCCAACCCAGCGTCAAGCCACCTTCGCAAGTGAACTCTGCGATTGCCTTGTCCAAGCGAATGATTACAGGCCCAGATCTTGATGCTGTGCGTGACACCACGGTGCACTGGTTTGCGTTGCTTCAGTTGTGGGAAAACCAGAAGAAGGCGAGGGCCTTTGATCCCTTTGCGGGTGAGCTGCTCTCTGAGCGAACCTCGGAGCTGGTGTTGTTCCTTCTGCGTGAGGCGGAAGCCTACGCCAAGCGGCAAAAAGCCAAGAACGGTGCTCAGCCTCCCGATCTTCATCCTTTGGAATCGTATTTGAGGCAGGCGTTCTTGTTGTTTCTTCCGGCCCATCGTGAGAAGCAAGTGTCAGCCTGGAATGCAGCCCATCAAAAGAAAAAGGGAACGCTCCTTCGCTCGTATTCCTTTGGATTGTTCCAGGAGGTCAAGCGAGGACAAGCAGGTTGGAAAAAGAAAGCCTGTCCTCTTCCGAAAGCCTGGATGGAACGGTATAGCCTTGAGCCTCCCAGCCTGGAGAAACGAAAGAAAATCCCACCCCACCAAGTGGACCGAACCCACCTTGGCCTTCAAGTCTGGATGGGCTCTGGGGTCGCGGTCGGAGACTACGACAACGATGGAAAGGTTGACCTGTTCTTTGCTGGGGAGGGATGCAATCGACTCTACCGAAACCTGGGACAACATCGCTTCCAGGATGTCACAGAGAGGGTTGGAATTCGCGGTCTTCACGGTGACAGTCGTCAGGTTCTCTTTGTCGATGTCAACAACGATCGACGACTTGACCTGTTCGTTCTTCACAGCGTCAAGCCAGCTCGCTTGTTCGTACAGACCCAAGCCGGTCAGTTTCGCGATGTCACAAAGGCCTCCAACATCCGAACCACGATGGGGGCACACACCGCGACCTTTTTTGATTACGACAATGACGGCCGCCTGGATCTGTACATCGGTTATTACGGGGCTTGGCTTGCGAGAGATGGGCAGCAACCTGTGGTGGATGGGGCTAACGGTAGACCCAATGTGCTGTACCGAAATCTGGGAGGGGGCCGCTTTGAGGACGTAAGCCGTCGTGCTGGAGTGAACAGCAGGGGATGGACTCTGGCTGTTTCTTCGTTGGACGTTGACCAGAACGGAACAATGGATCTTTGGTTGGCCAACGACTTTGGCTTTGACCAACTGTACCTCAACCGGGGGGATGGTACGTTTCAAGAGGTTGCGCAAAAAGCCGAAACCAACGATCGGGGTAGCGGTATGAACGTCAGCTTCACCGATATCAACCGCGATGGGTATTGGGATGTGTACATCTCTGTCATCGATATGTTTTCCAAGAGCATTCGGTTTATTCTTCCCCAGCCGAAGAGCCTGATCAACATTGACCAACGGATCTTGCAGACGTCGTTTTACCTGAGTGGCAACAAGTTCTTTGTGAGCCAGGGAAAAGGACAGTACAAAGCGCAAGAGCATCACTACTTTGAGCCAGGGGCCCTGGGTTGGTCTTGGAGCGCCGTCTTTTTCGATTACGAGAACGATGGCGATGAAGATATGTATCTTGCCAATGGATGGCGAAACGATGCGATCGCTGCTCGACAACGCAACCGTTTCTTCGTGCAGGATGGCCGCTACTTCTACGCTCACCCAGGTCCGTCACCGGCTCTGTACAAAGGAAACAGCCGGAGTGCTGCTGCGGTTGACCTGAACGGAACGGGCAAACTTGACCTTGTTCTCAACGACTTTGAGACAGGGCCGCGTCTCTTCAAGAATACGAACACTTCCCGTCACCATTGGTTGGGCGTTCGGTTGCAAGGAACGAAGTCCAATTCTTTCGGCGTCGGTGCCACCGTTCTTGTCGAAGCCAAGGGGGTTTTGCCCCAGCGTAAGCAGGTTACTTGTGGGCTCAATTATCTTTCACAGCACGACACCACGTTGCAATTTGGCTTGGGGCAAAGCAAGCAGATTGAGAAGGTCGTGGTGGTATGGCCCGATGGACATCGGCAGACTGTCAAAGGCCCTATACCTGTCGACCAAATTCTTACAATCCATGAACTACGTTCGCGATGAGAATGCTGTTGTTGGAATAGTGCTGGCTATGAAAAAATTTCACACCTCTATGCAAATCATTTCATACTTCTCCTGAAATCACTCTCTTTCTAACGACAATTCTGAAAAAATCTTTAGGGAAATCTTGTGAGCCAGGTCACAGAGGGGGCATTTCTGTGGCACGGTACTTGCATTTCTTTAATCTGATTTGATTTACAACCGCTGTGTGCCTTGTGCACCAGTGCTAAACGATATCGATTTGAGTTTCCAGTTTTCTGCAAACTTTCTGAATAGAGAAAAGTATGACGAAGTCAGATTCCAACCCTCCCGAATTGAACTTGACCCAATCCAACTGTTTTGGTCGTTCGCGTACCACTGGAAGGAGAAACCCCATGAGTGAGTATCCCGCCACTCAGCTCTCTCATTCTCACGCTTCAACTTGGGCTTCGACCCTCGCGTCTTTGATGCTGTTTGCATTTTTGACGGTCGGCGCTTTTGTTGCGATGTCGGTTGTTGATGCCTCGGAGGCTCAGGCGCAGTCGCTGCCGTCTTGTACCTCTAGCATCTACAACTACCGTCGTTGTAGCAGCAACTACCGCTATCGATGTACACGACGTACCGAAGCGTACTCGCAGTACTATTGTTGGTACGAGCTGTACTACTACTACGAGCGATACAGCTACAGTTGTGGATGGTATGGTTGGAGAACCTGTTATGGGTACCGTCGGCGTTCTGGATACCGTCGGCGCTGTGGGTATCGAACAGCCTACCGGTATGCCTATTATTGGACGCTCGATAGTAGTAGCTCGTCGTATTACTACTGCCAATACGGTTGCTACAACTACAGCAGTCAAGCGTACTGTAAGTGTCCTGGTGGGTATACATACACGCAGTACTACTGTTCAGGGAACTATCGGTACTACTGCAACGCGACCACGTACCGGTACGGGAGTTATTCCAACCAGGGGTATTGTCAGTATGG
>SBHC01000027.1 GCA_006226375.1 Deltaproteobacteria bacterium
CGGCAATGCGACGGGCAAGACTAGGAGGCTGTGTTGCGATCATGGTACTTTCACTTCAACCTTGAGCGGTAATGGGGGCTCGGACTACGGTCAGCAGGCTGTGAGTGTACCAGATGAAAGGGGATGACAACAGTGGGATGTTTTGGGGCTGTGGCTTCCAGAAAAAAGCTGGAGTTGTTCCTTACTTGGAGCGGGAGGGGAGCAATCCCATGGCTTCCAAATCAGGTTCTTCGTAGGAGATGGGGGATGCTTGGGGGAGGTTGAACTCTTTGCGCGAGAGGGCGACGTAGTGATGCCCAATGGAGATCTGAGAGCCTTCCAACACTTGATTGCCTGAATCGTCGAGGCGAGCGTTCATTGTCGCTTTTTTGCCAGTGGTGCAAATGGTTTTGAGTTCAACCATCTCTTCGGCCCAAGCCATAAGGTACTTGGAGCCCTCAAACGGCTCGCCTCGGAAGTCGGTTCGCAGGCCGTAGGTGAGCACTGGGATGTTTAACCTGTCGCAAATCAACGTGAGTTGCATGACCTGCTTGGGTGAGAGGAATTGAGCTTCATCAACAAGCACACAATGGACAGCTTGCTCGGCGTTTTTCTTGGCGGCATCGAGAAGCAGGTCCGTGTTGCTGTCAAACATGATGGCTTTGCGCTGTACACCGATTCGTGAGGTGACTTGGCCTTCTCCGTAGCGGTCATCCAGCTTGGGAGTGTACACCAACACCCGCATCCCACGTTCTTCGTAGTTGTGTGCCGATTGCAACAAGGTTGTGGATTTGCCGGCGTTCATTGCAGCATAGTAAAAGTAAAGCTTTGCCATCGTAGGGGTCCTTATGGATGGGGCAATTCGAAGACTGAGGGAGTGAAGTGAGCCCAAACCTTCATGCTAGGAGGCAAAGGCTCTAACCGTCCAACGGGGGAAGGGGGTTGGGCTGGCTAGCTGGCTTGCACTTCGTTGCGCATGCAGCACTTCTTGTACTTTTTGCCGCTGCCGCAATGACAAGGATCGTTGCGGCCAACCTTGGGCTGCTCGCGAACGTAAGGCTTGGGCATCACTGGCTCACCGTCGTAGAAGTACCAGCGGCCATCTTCTTTCTTGAAACTTGCGCGTTCGTGATGTTTGTAGGTCTTTCCATCCTGGGTGTAGTGGGCCAGGAAGGTGACCTCACCTGTCTCATCATCGCTGCCGCCTTTGTCCACGGACTGCACTTCCAGGCTATGCCAGGTGGATTCCTCAGCCCAGGCTTTGGAGCTTTCGGGATCATAGCCTTCGCGTTGATCGGGGTGGGTGGTCTCCAGGATGTAATCCATGGCAACCTTTGTGTAGGCGGTGTATCGCGAACGCATCATCTGCTCAGCGGTCTCAGCCGCTCGCTCCCCTTGGATCAGGGGCTGACAACATTCACTATATGGCTGCTCGGAACCGCAGGGGCAGTCCAATGTCTCAACAGTTTCTTCCATGATAGACTTCTTCTCCATAGCCGGATGTTCTGTCAACAAACGACTCCTAGCTAACAAAGTTGGGTGGTGGCGTCAAGGTTGTCGTGAAAGAGTTGGGCTTGTTGCCCTTCCTCTCATCCTATCCCGTCCATCGCCTGGGCGTAAAAGTCGACTAGATCTTCGCCCTCTCTGCGGTACGAGACTTCTATGGGCCGACAGCATACTTCGCAGTCTTCGACGTACTGTTGCGTGTCTTTCACGGAGGCGTCCAACACCATTGAGATCGTTTCCCAACAGTAGGGGCAGGTGAAATGATGTTCAAAAATCATGGCCTGGCTGCTTTGTTCCAATCTTTTTGTTGCGAGGGAATATCCCGATTGAAAACTTCGTTGTTTTTTGGCATAAGTAACCGCGGTAAACCAACAGTATCCCTAAAGACAAGGAGCACAAAGGATGAAGAGATTGTCTGCCTTTCTACGTACTGCAACCCTGCTGGTGGTTGCAGGATTTTTCCTGGTGGGATCGGCCCCGGTCAGCGCCCACAACGGTGGAAATAACGAGACCACCACACAGCTGTTGATGAAGTCGTTCTCTCGTGAATTGTCCACCATGCAGAAGCACATTGCAACCCTTCAGCAGTTGGTCAAACTTCAGCAAAAGCACCACGACTCCCAAGTGAAGAACTTGGAAGAGAAGATTAAGACCTTGACCGCTCGGATTGATTCGTTGGAAGGCAACGGAGCTCCTGCGAAGAAAGGTTCGGACGATCCCACAGGTGTGGCTCCCACTCCCAGAAAGATTGCCAAGCCATCTGCACCCCAACCCACTGGCTCTGCCAAGGATGGTGCTCCAAGCATTGGACCGGCCAACGCCAAAGTCACGATTGTCGAGTACTCCGACTTTCAATGTCCGTTCTGCTCCCGTGGCGCCAACACCGTCAAGCAGCTCCTGAAGGACTACAAAGGCAAGATCCGAGTGGTCTTCAAGCACTTCCCGTTGTCCTTCCACAAGGATGCTCACCTCGCTGCCCAGGCTTCCATGGCCGCTCATGAGCAAGGCAAATTCTGGCCCTACCACGACAAACTCTTCGCGAACATTCGCAACCTCAAGAAAGATGACCTGATCAAGTACGCCAAAGATCTTGGTCTGAACGTGGCCAAGTTCAAAGCTGCTTTGGATAGCGGCAAGTACAAGAGCTATGTCGACAAAGACCTGGCTTCTGCAAGCTCCGCTGGTGCGAACGGAACTCCGACCTTCTTGATCAATGGCTCGAAAGTCGTTGGGGCTCAGCCCATCGGAAACTTCAAGCGAGTGATTGATGCTCTCTTGGCCGGTAAAGCTGTTCCCAGCAATGAGCCCCCCCGTCGTCCCAGCCGACCCTCCGGTCCCGTGAAAGTGAACACCAAGGGGGCTCCCTCCTTCGGTCCCGCGAATGCAAAAATTACCGTGGTTGCTTTCTCTGACTTCCAATGTCCGTTCTGCACCCGAGGTGCAAAGGTGATGGATCAAATCAAGAAAGAGTACAAAGGCAAAGTGAAGCTTGTGTTCAAGCACTTGCCCCTTTCCTTCCACAAAGACGCTCACCTCGCTGCGCAGGCTTCCATGGCTGCCAACGAGCAAGGCAAGTTCTGGGAATACCACGACAAGTTGTTCGCCAACGGTCGTAACCTCAAGAAGAACGACTTGATCAAGTACGCCAAGGACCTGAAACTTGATGTTGCCAAGTTCAAGGCTGCCTTGGACAGCGGAAAGTACAAGAAATACGTCGACAACGACGCTTCCGAAGCTGGCCGTGTTGGCGCTGATGGAACTCCCACCTTCTTTATCAACGGTCAACGTGTTGTCGGCGCTCAGCCCTTTGGCAGCTTCAAGCGCGTGATCGACGCTCTCTTGGCTGGCAAGAAGCCCCCCAGTGGTGGTGGCGGTGATGCTCCCCCTGCGAAGCCCTCCGGCCCCGTGAAAGTGAACACCAAAGGCGCTCCCAGCTACGGACCTGCTAAGGCGAAAGTCACTGTGGTTGCTTTCTCTGACTTCCAATGTCCGTTCTGCACCCGAGGTGCAAAGGTGATGGA
>SBHC01000084.1 GCA_006226375.1 Deltaproteobacteria bacterium
TGTACCATGGTACAAAACTGTTAGGCCAAGGTAACCAGGCCCGCTTCAATTTTACGATCATTGACAGAGATTTGGAGTTAGCCATTTACGAGTTTGCTCCAGGAAATCAACTGCTCAAAGACCACCAAGGGATTCAATGCGTTGGATTTACAGGAGATCTAAGTCCCTTTTGGAGTTGGCAAACGATCAATTCTAAAGTCGGAACAACATACAACGAAAACTTTCAAAACCCTGAGGCTTACCAAGAAAAAAGATGGTTACTTCAGTGTGAAAGCTGCGGAACTTGGACACAATTTGTTGAAGAACCTAGCGATAACGAGCTAAGTTGTGGATATTGTGAATCACTCCTTCATAGTGAGGAAGCAAAACTATGTGTTGTGCCAACAGCTTTTTGCTCTGACTTTAAGCATACTAAAGTCACACCAGCAACAGAACTACGAAATCAATCACACGTCTCTCAGGCAGAAGATCAGCCGCCAACTCTAGCTCTAGAGCCTCATACGAATCTGCGCTCTGCAATGATTTCAGGAGTCCGCACATTCAAAGTAAATCCGGGCATTGACAAGGAAGGTTTTACTGCAGAAAGAAGAGAGCGCAAACTTCGCCTAAAGAACTATCAGGGCCAGTATCGAAGTTATAAACTTGAGCATCAACATATTCTTGAATCTCTTACAGAGCGAGGAAGTACAACTCCGATTGCTAGCCCTTCAGAATTTAAGAACGCCTGGCTCTTGGCCCCGAAAGTTACGGATGCATTATTCCTCGCTCCCCAAAGCATCCCAAGTGGACTGAGGCTTATTAGTGATGAGCAGATAGATCAACCTCTCCGCACTGCGCTTATCTCTGCATTGCACTTATTTACAGACCGAGCTGCCCTTACACTAGACATAGACCCCGATGAGTTTGAAAAAATAGAGCCTCGTGTTTACATAGATCCTGATACACAACAACGATTTCCTCTTTTGCAATTCACAGATCGACTACTGAATGGGGCTGGATACTGTGTCAATCTTTATTCATTAGGAGTTTCCAAACTAAAGATTGTTGAAATCCTTCAAGACATTTTAGATGAACGCAATAATGAAACACAACTCTTGCTTTCACACCGCAAAAGATGTGAATCATCTTGCTATAACTGCATGCAGCGTTATGGAAATCGTCAATATCATGGGCTCCTTGACTGGCGATTAGGCATGGCCGTTTTGCGCTGCCTTTTAGACTCCACGTTTTCATGTGGACTTGACGGTAACTTTGCCTATCCAGAGATTCTTGATTGGGGTGAACAAGTAAAAGGAGGCTTACAACAACTCCAAGCCTTGTTTGACGATGATGAGATAGAATCCACGCTTCATAACCTCGATGGCTTTCATTGGATAGAAATGAATAGCTGTATTGGATTTGTCGTGCACCCACTTTGGGACAAAGACGATCTGGGAGATAGTCGTTGCTTTGAAATATATGAAGAGTTGACCCAAAAGAAACATGTCCAGTTGATAAATTCGTTCCGGTTAACTCGTCGGCCGTTCCTGGTCCGGAAAGAACTAAGGAGCTTGACATGATTCAGTCCATGCCCTCTCCCCCAAGAAAGTTTCACCCACCAGACTCTCTGTCTCCTTCGCGGCTAGGAATATTTTGGCCCGACGTGGAAAACAATGAACACTGCAAGTTGAGAGCGCTTATTTCAACTCACAAATATCCCAAACTCGTTAAGAGCCCTTTTGCCATAGCAGGTTCACTCCTACATAAGTGGGTTGAAAGCTCTTGGAAAGTTGAGACTGAAGATGAACTCATCCCCTTGTTAGCTCAGTTGAAAATGAAAAATTCTTACCAAATTCTTGGTGTTTCTATTGAGCAAGCTTTTAGCAAAATACAATGGGTTAGAATGCGAAATCACTTCTTGCGTCTTGCAAAAGCAAGAATAGGAACTCACAGAACAAAGCAAAGCCAAGAAAGTCGGCCTACCCCTACAAAGCATCAGCCACTCTCAAACAGTGGGCTATATTCAGAATACCTCCTATGTTCTCCAAATCCTGGGTTCAAGCTTAGAGGTATCGTGGACGAACTTTACGTCCAAGACGACTGTATGACAATAACTGATTTCAAGTCTGGTAATGTGATACTTCCGAGCGGAGAACTAAAGCCTTTGATGGAAGGTCAACTAAATTTATACGGTTTGATTGCTCGTGAACACGGTTATAAACCTGAAGTGTACCTACAACTCATTGGCTCAGGTTCTTCAACAAGAACGTGGATGTTTGATGACTTTGCTGAAGCAAGTGCTCGTAAACTTGTCGAACATTTCCAAGACTATCTATCTCAAGAACTTGAAGTTGATGAGCTTTCTAAGCCTGGTCCTGACTGCTGGACATGCAACTTACGCCATCTTTGTTTTCATTACCAACAAATCGCCCCTGAGTGGTGGAGTGATCCACCAGAGTGGGCTCTGGAGCATCGATGGCTAGGAATTCCAGCGGACTTATGGGGAACGATTACATCCATAGTTCATAAAAATAATATGTTCAGGATTCGATTGCTGTTACCCAATGGAAAGTTAAGCGAAATTAAGGGATTAACAGAAGAACAACTTCAATGCGATGATGGGTCTCATTTGGAAAAAGGACAAACAGCCTGGTTCTTTAACCTCATTCGAAATCAACAGAATAAGAATAGTCACAATTTCAATGTGTCTGGATACAAGCCCCATCAGCGAGCCTGGTCACTAACGATTTTCTATGGTGAGACAAACAATGTGGACTTGGATTCCTCACTCAAAAGTTCCTGAACTTGATGAAGACGGTGCATCTTTACAGCAAATCGTTGTCCAGTTTTTGGAAGAACTCTCGTTACAAGAGAAGCACCCACCTCCAGAACCCCCAACAATACAGCCATTGCATGTAGGCCAGTGGGTTCACTACAGGGACGAACCTCACCTAGAGGGCCGGATCCAGGGGGTTTATCCCATCCATTCAGGAACAAGATGGAGGATTGTTATCGATTTTGGAGAGCCTGCTCCCAACCAAAGTTCAGACGACTACAAACGGAGAAAAGGTTCTGTGGTAATGGCTGAAAATCTGTATCCGCACGAAAGAGAGCGTTCTTGAAAAACCAATGAGGTGGTCCACTCTTGTGAGGTCAATCATACTCTCACCAAAAGGAGAAGGACTTCGATATGCATAATCCGGGGCAAGTCGATCACCGATTCTGGGCGAAGCAAAACAAAGTCAAGTAGAGGGAAGTTCGATGGGAGAGAAGTTGCCGGCAGAGAGAGCCTTGCGAATGCCTTTGGCAGTTTTTCGTCCCATCCGCACCAACAAGGGCTTGAGGAGAGGCTCAAACCACGCACCGAGTCCAAGCATCGATAGCTCCGCAACGTAGCGAATGTGAGTTCCTTGGGCAGTTTTCACAAACGTGATGGTGTCGATCGCGTGAAGATTGTCTGCGTCACCTTCCAACACGACCTGGAACGGTGGTGAAAACTCCTTGATGGTGTAGGTCATGGGAACGGAGCGTCCCCAGAAGGAAACCTCCAAGGAAAAGACGGTTCCCTCGCCAACCGGTCCAGGCGTTTCCTTTTCCGCAGCAACAATCCCAGGATCCCACTCGGGAATCGTGCGAAAGTCAGAGATATAACGGAAAACATCTTCCAGGGGCTGTGCAACTTCGATTGTTTCTTCCAGACGAACCATAGGTAACTCCTTCATACCAAGTTCTTTGCACTCCAAGGAACACAACGACTTCCCCAAGCATTCCAGGATAGCCCCTACCTCTTCGCGAGAAGTGAGGTTCCAGAAAAATGAATCCAACCTATCGAAGGGCACCGGATGGAGAGCTGGCAGAAAAAGAAAACAATCGAGCAAAGAATTGGGAGTTGGTTGCGTCTAGTCGGTTGCAGATTGTGTTGGAACCCAAGCCATCGTAGAATCGGAGGCGAAGATGCTTACCCTGGAAAACACCGAAGCCATGACGTCCATCCCATTGAAGCCGAAACCATCCATTGACTTTGCGAGTCACCGAGCGGTGATGGTCCGTTGGATCTCCAGCAAGGTCCCCCACTCGTCGGATGCAGAGGACATCGTCCAAAGGGCGCTGCTGCGGGCTCATCAAAACCAACACCAGCTAGAGAAGCCCTCCGCGGCCAAAGCCTGGCTTCGCAGTATCGTGCTTCGTGAGTACGTGTCATGGCAACGGACCTACTACAACAGAAGCATCCGAGAGCCCCTTTTACCGGAAATGTCCGACCCATCGAGCCAAAGCCTTCCCGAAGAGCAAGTCGCTCAAAAGGAGCTACAACTCCACATACAAGAAGCTATCCAAAGCCTACCGCCGCACGAACGAGTGGTGGTGGAAGCCTTCTATCTCCAGGACCTGAGCTACGCCGAAATTGCCGAGCAGCACAACACCACACCCAGCGCGATTGCCAGCCGCTTACACAAAGCGAGGCTTCGCTTGCGAGACAAACTCAACCGCTTGCTGCATGGGTTCACCTACTCAGGAGCCGCTCAAAAAACCACGTTGGGCCTTCTCTTCTCGGAAGCCATTGCCTTCCTTTTGATCATGCTCGCGGTGATGTTTCCCTTCGCCCTGGTAAAGGGTGCTTCGCTGGGCTTGCAGCGTTCACCCCAAACGGACCGAAGATACGCCTGGTTTGTTGTTGCATCGTTGGTTGGGATCGGTTTCTTTTCGTGGAAGTTGAGCCTGGGATTTCTGGTGTTTCTCTCTGGTGTACTGGGTCTGGTCGAAAGCATCGCGTTGGGTCTGGAATCCAAACAACCTGCCCAACGCAAAGCGGCTCGATGGCTCTTTGGTCTGAGCGGCACCTTGCTTTCCATCGCCCTTCTTTCTCGTTACAGCGGCCCCATGAGCTTGTGCACGCTCGCTTGGATTGTCTACCTGATGACCATGGTCTTTGCCGCGATGTTTGCAGCACGTGGGCTATCCGCCCTCTTCGTCTGGCTCGTTGAGCAAAGGAAAGAAGCCTCCCGACAAGCTGGCGTACTCTTTGGATTGAGTGTGGCTTGTGGAGCCATCACCTGCACTTTGTATGTGGGAGCACTTGGGCCCAAAGTGGCGTTTGTGATCGCGCACCTTCCCTTTGTGATTCTAATGATGGCGGGGCTCTACATTGTATTGGAGAGTTTGTTCAATGCAGTTTGGTTGATGTACGCCAAGGTTACCCGAGTCCCCGCTCTTTATCTTATGCAGGCTCTTGTCGGAGCCGCCATCATCATGGCAAGTCTGTACCTGAACACTGGAACGATTGTCTAACAACCGTAGGAGAGAGCGCGGCATGGCATTGTATGTAGACAGCCCTTGGATCGAAGAAGTGGAACAAGCTGTAGAATGGGGCGTTGTAGAGGGTGTAACCACCAATCCAGCCTTGCTCGCCAAAGTAGAGACTCCCAACAACAAGACCCTTTCGGGGTTGTCGCGAGCGCTCCAACACAAAGGTCTTGTGTTTTACCAGCCCACAGCCGAAACGAACGAGGCACGCTTGCAACAGATTCATGCGATGAATCGAGAGGTCGGGATGGGCTTGCTCGGCGTAAAGTTACCTTGCAACCCGGCTCACCTGAAGCTGGCGAAGAGCCTCCTCGAAAGCAACTATGTAGTGGGCATGACGGCAGTTTTTTCGCCGGGTCAAGTCGCCCTGGCATGTGCTGTGGGTGCCCAGTATGTGTTGCCCTACGTCAACCGCAGCACCCGGCTACTGGGCGATGGACCTGAGTTAATCCGTCAGATGCGGACAGTGATTGATTCCATGGGAAGCCAAACGCAGATCATCGCGGCGAGCATCAAATCTCCAGAAGAAGCCTACGACACTCTCGCAGCAGGCGCACATCACCTCACCCTCCCCTTCAATGTACTCAAGGAGATGGCCCAACACCCGCTGACAGAGCAAGCCATCGAAGACTTTGCCAAAGCAGCCAAGGACAAATAGCGCCCGCTACTTTTGACAGGTGGGACAGTAGTGAGTCCCGCGACCCGCCACAACGATCTTTACAATGGGTGTCTCACACACTTTGCAGGGCATCCCTTCGCGCTGGTACACATAGAGCTGCTGCTGCATGGTGCCGCGCAGTCCCTCTGCGTTCACATAGTCGCTGACAGACACCCCACCAAAAGCGATGCCACGTTCCAACACTTCACGACTGTGTTCAACCACACGCCCCAACGCTTTTTTGGAAATTCGGCCGGCCTTTCGCTTGGGTCGAATGCCTGAGAGAAACAGCGTCTCGTCCACATAGATGTTCCCCAGACCAGCCACCACCTTTTGGTCCAGCAGGATGGACTTAATGGTGCTCCCTGAGCGACGCTGGCAGATGTCGCGAAGCATTTGTGCGTTGAAGGCCTCATCCCAAGGCTCGGGACCGAGGGTTCGCCAAAAAGAGTCGCTGTTCAGATCATCGGAGCGAACCAACTTCAGGTAGCCAAACTTCCTCTGATCGTTAAAGTACAACGTCCCTTGATCACCAAACTCCAGGATCACCCGGGTATGGCTGTGCGGCAACGAAGCGTGAAGACTGTCATCGGGGTGACCGCCGCCTTCCCTCTCACCCGATCCTGCCACAAAGATCATCTGGCCGGTCATGCGAAGGTGGCCCAACATCGACCAACCGGACGACAACACGAGTCGGAGGCACTTCCCTCGCCGGTCCAGGCTCTCAATCGTTGCACCTGTTGCGTATTCAGGCTCGCCATCAAAGCAGCGGTCTTCCAAGATATCAATGTGAGAAAGGGTGGCTCCTACGAGAACCTTTTCCAAACCACGTCGTACAGTTTCAACCTCCGGTAACTCCGGCATGTTTGATGCTCCTCTTGGTTGCCCTCAAAACCCCAATTCCTACCGTGTTGTACCGGCAATCGAGGTCTCCTGCAACTGCCAAAGGTAGAATAAAACACGTTCCACACTTGCTCCTTGCATGAGACCATCCCCACCCTACATGGGGTCTGAGACAAGAATCCGAAGCAAACGAGCCTTGGGTTACAATTGACAAGGCTTTGAGGTGCCGACTATAAACGGCTACAGCATACAGACACCTTGCAGTCCAAGGTGTTGCCAACATCCACGAAAATGGTTTGTGAACTTTTTTCACAAGATGATGTGCAAGATTCAAATCCCCTACGACAATCCTTAGTGAAAGGTCTAGCGGCCTGAAGGACTTCTGTGAAACCCGAGAACTTAACGCTCTTCGAGGACTTTTACCGGCGCTACCGAGTGTATGTGCACGGGCTGTGTCGAAAGCGTTTCAGCAACATCGAAGATGTCCACGACTTGGAAGCCCTAATCTGGACAGAGATCCATCGTCACTTTGACCGGTTTCAACTGGAAGATGCCAGACCGCTCCTCCACAAGCTTGTCACTTGGCGGGCTCGTGATCTGTATCGCAAGCGGTACAAGGAGCGGGAACACTTTCCTGAGTTGAACCTGGAAGATGGAGAGCTGCTTCGAATGATGGAGGAGGTGATGCCAACTCGACCCCGTCATGATGAACGACTCACCCTCGTCAAAGCTCTGCAAGGAGAGAATGAATTGGATCGGGCGCTTCTGTTTGGCCGCTACCTGGAAGGATTAACCTGGGAAGAATTAGCAGCTCGTCACCAGATGCACAGGAATTCAGTACAAAAACGCTCCAAGGCCAGCCTGGAACGCTTGCGTGCGATGTTGGACGCTACCCCATCCGCCAAGGAGGCGACATGACCTCGTCCTCAAACAACTCCGGCTCCAAGCCACCCCAATCCAATGACGATTGGTACAACGCAGTAGATGCCTCTGCTCCAGGCAACCCGTTTGCCAAAGAGACCCATGAGGACGACCACATCGAATCCGCCGGGCTGGACCTGCTCACAGGAATCGCCAACCAGACGGCGACCCCGGCAGAACAAGAACGTTGGGAGCAGCTTGTCGCTGACTCTCCTGACGAAGCAAAGCGCCTTCAAGCGTTGCAAGCGTCGCAATCTGAAGATGTCTCCTCTGCGTTGTCTGCGTTGCTCCAGAGAGGACAAGCCTTGGCCAAGGAGATGCCCGCTTTGCCGGATGACTTCTGGGGCGCAGAAGCCACAGCCTTGGAAGAAGAGCCCGCTCTCTTCCTTGCAGCAGGCATGGAAGAAGTGGTGGCAGCGCCAGTCGAGATGGCAGAAGCATCAAGCGAGTGGGCAACCCCTTCTCTGGGTGAACCTGAAGAATCCAAATCAGTCACGACAGGAACACCCGAAGCCTCCACAGGCTCAGGTCTATGGTACGGACTTAGCGGTGTACTCGCTCTGGGTTTGCTCTTCTTCGTTGTCCCCAACAACTGGTTCTCCTCCACAAACCCAATAGAACCCAACAACAACAATGGAATCCGTGCCAAAGCTGGCAAAGCGGCGTTTGTGGATCTTTTTCTGCGACGCAACAAGACCGCCAAAAAGGTAGCCAAGCCGTTTCGACCCAAGAAAGGGGACGCGCTGCGATTTCGGTACGACCTTCGCTCCAAAACGAAAGCCTACGCCTCCGTCTTTTCGGTTGATGCGTTTGGAGCGTTCAGTCTGATTTATCCGAAAGACGCGTCCCGATCGTTTGCCATCCAGCCCGGCGCAAGGATGATGCCTGGAGGAGCCTCGTTGTTCCCTGCTCAAGGACGAGAGCGTCTCTATGTGTGCGTCAGTGACAAGCCGATCGCCATCCCCAAATTCAAGACCTTCTTTCAATCGAGCTTGAAGAAGCAAGCCATCAAGGCCATCCAAAAGCTGCCTTTCCCCTGCTTCTATCAGCGAACCTGGCTCTTTCTGGGAGCCAATGACGTCGCCCGACAACCCAAGTAGGTGCTGTCATGGTCCTGACTTCAGGCTGGTTTCATCATCGAAGACTTTCGCACTCTCTGTGGCTGTTAAAGCGATTCGTAGGGTTTGTGTTGTGCTGGGCTTGGCTCTTGCCCTTCACAGGGTATGCAGATGCGACGTCCAATCGCGAGCCACGGCTGGCGCTCATTGTCGGCCACAACCAAGGCAACGCTGGCCTCAAGGATCTGCGGTATGCGCAACAGGATGCTCGACGGATCCGTCAGGTGCTAATGGAGCTGGGTGGGTACAAAAGCTCCGAGATTATCTTGTTGGAGGCACCAACGGCCAAAAAGCTTAAGCAAACCATGCAAAAGCTCAAGCGCAAGCTACAGTCCGCCAACAAGAAGGGTCGTTTTTTCTTTTACTTCTCTGGTCACTCCCGGCCTCATCAGTTCCAACTGGGCCGTGATGCCGTGCGGTTTGCAACCGTGATGCGCTTTGTTCGCTCCCTTCCCGTTCGGCTTCGCGTTGTCGTGGTAGACAGCTGCTACAGCGGAGGAATCATCCGGGCCAAAGGCGAACAAACACCGAGGGACAAAGGCGCTGCACGTGATGACAGCCAGAAGTGGTCGGCGGGTCGCTTTCAAGAAAGTGTCGCTCGGGTCAAAGGGACAATTATCCTGACTTCGTCGAGTTCACGGGGCCGCTCGTATGAATCAGACAGCATCCAAAGCTCCTTGTTTACCTCCAGCTTTATCGCAGGACTCCGAGGAGCCGCAGACTTCAACCAGGACCAACGCGTGTCTCTGAATGAGATCCTGGATTACGTGTACCCGCAGACGCTCGCCATCTCATTGAAGTCCAAGCTCCGAGAGTTACAAACTCCCGTGAAGAAGGTCGATGTGGAAGGACCGGGTCTCTTGTTCCTGACCTACCTCAAAAAAGCCGACGCCCAAATGGTGTTTGAGCAAGACATCCGAGGGCACCTCTTCCTGTACCGGGGTGACACGTTGGTGCATGAGTTCAGCAAAGGACAAGGTAAACGAATCCGAGTGGGGGTCAAGGCCGGTCGTTACGTGGTTCATGTTCGGCGCAAAGGTCGAATGGGGGTGATACGAACCAAGTTACGAAGTCGCCAAACCAAGCGTATCGCCAGCGCCAAGCTCACTTGGCAGCAACCGTCCATCCGAGAGCAAGTCCAGAAAGGCAGCGACAACTATCCCTTCACGCTGAGCTTGCAAGGACACTACACGCCCATCAGCCAGCTTGCTGTTCACGGCGCGGCGCTCTCGTTGCAGTTTGATGTTCGTCGTTGGATGAGAGTGGGGCTTCGCTACCAGTTTTCGTTTGCGAACGCCCAAGACTTGCCCTACCGACTGCACGACCTTGGGTTTCCCCTCGCCTTTGGGTACGGATTGGGCTTTGCATCCTTTATGTCCTGGTGGGGTCTCCTCGTTGAACCCAGACTGTCGGTGCGAACCAACACAAGCTCCCCCGATACGTTCCTGAACATTGGAACCATCGTGGGTGCAACCACAAGCTTTGACTATATGGTGTCGCCTGACTTTGCCATGAGAATCTCCATCTCAGGGGGAGTTCACCTTGTCTTTTTCGACAGAGACACCCGCGTGTCACCCGCCTTTGATGTCGGCTTTGGGTTCTCCTGGCGCGGGGGTTGAGCTCACAATGGGGTCGGACTTAATCCGAGTCGCGCTCTTTTAACTTGTCAAAGATCGCCGGAACCTCGGATTCGCCGTCCATGTAGGATGTCCCCTCCAAACGACCGATGCGATCCACCCCAAGCTTCGCCAAAGACCGAACCAAGACCTTCCCAGAGTCAGGGTAGTAGCAGACTTCTTCAGGCTCGTTGTTCCCAACAGCGAGGTAGACCAGGTCTTCCTCGTAAGGGTTTGCGATCTGATGAGATGTCCCGGTGCCTGCGGGGCAAGACACACAATGCCCCGGCTCCAGGTCAAACCACTCGTCGCCGTACCGAAGCACTCCACGTCCCGACAAGATGTAAAACGCTTCATCCTCCAAAGCATGATGGTGGAAGGGACATGTCGTTCGCCCTGGTGGGACGCGATTGAGATTGATCCCAAGCTTCCCACCTCCCTCTGTCATCCACGGCGTCAGGGGTTTGTAGGCCGCGCCCCAATGTTCACCGGACAAATGCTCAATGGCCTTTACATCATCCACATGAACCACGGGAGATGCCGTTCGTTTTGGCTCACTCATTTTCCAACACTCCTTGTTTCTTGAATTCGTATCCATGGGGATGCAGCCTACACAAAAGAGAACACTTGTCCAGCGTCTTACAGGAGACACCTGACGTGTGATAGATTGCGCATTGTTGATGTTGCAAAGGGTCCTCTCTCCACTTTCCTTGAAATGAGTCTCCCATGAGTGAAATCAGTGAAGCCACCGTCCATGAATCTGCGGGCCAAGCCCTCGCGTTACCCCCCACTACCGTCCGACCGCACACCACGATTCTGCCCAGGTACCAAACGGATGCCAACGGTGACATCCAGTTTTTGCACGAGCCACAAGAGCGGTTCGCCGAGGTGGAGGTGTTGGGCGAAGGTGCCTCTGGCATGGTCGTCCTGGCCAAGGATCAAGACATCCAACGTTCGGTTGCCCTGAAGAAGCTCAAACATGCCCACGAGGCGAGTGAATCCTTGATTCGCTTTATCAAGGAAGTCCAGATCACAGGAACACTCGACCACCCCAACATCACAGCCTTGCACGATGTGGGACTCACCGCAGACGGTAGCTACTTCTTTGTGATGAAGTACCAATCAGGAAGCACGTTGCGCGACCTGATCGACAAGCTGGTGCAGGGAGACCGTGAGACGCACGAGAAGTTTCCCTTCTCTGTACGAATCAACATCTTCCTTAAGATCGCACAAGCCGTTCAGTTCGCTCACTCCAAAGGAATCATTCACAGAGACCTGAAACCCGAGAACATTGTGGTGGGTGACTTTGGTGAAGTGACCGTGATGGATTGGGGCATCGCCAAGGTCATTCGCACCCAAAAAGGCTCCGTCACCGAAGAGGATGAGCCCTGTGCACACCTCGAAAACTTGCCCCCTGAGTGCCAAGACGTCGATGCCTTCGCGACCCAAGAGAACACTTTGATTGGTACCCTGGCCTACATGGCTCCCGAGCAAGCTCGTGGTGCGATCCAGGAGCTCAGTGAAGCCACGGATATCTACAGCCTGTCCGCCATTTTGTACGAGTGGCTTACGCTGCACCACTACCTGGAGCGTCACACGGAAAACAACATGACGCTGTGGTGGGGCATCCTCAACGAGAAGCCTCCTTCCCCACACTTTCTTTCGGATCCATCGGGCATACAGGGCAACCCACCCGCTGAGTATCTGCACTTTGTGGTGAGAGGTCTCGCCAAAAAGCCAGAAGACCGATTCAGCAGCCTGTCAGCGATGATTGGACAGCTCCAATCCCTCCAAGAAGGGAACATCCCCATTCGATGTCCGATCACCTTCTCTCGACGGTTGGGAAGCCAACTTCAACAAACGGCGAACCAACACATGATCCTGACCCTTGTGGGCCTGGCCCTGCTCGCTGCCTTTAGCATGATTGGATTCCTCCAAGTCATCGTTTGGCTTCTTTAGCGTTTCAGGATTGCCAGCCTTCCACAGTGTTCACGATCTGTTGGCTTCGTTCGAGGCTCCAGAAGCCGATGTCACAGCGAAACTCCATCCACGTGTCATCGCCTTGTTGAAACAACAACTTGTACACTTTGGTGACACTGCGTGTGGGGATCTCTTCGAGGAAGACCTTTAGCTCATGCAAAGGAACTTCAAGGTCTCTCCGTTCGTCGAAGTCGTAATAGGAAGCCAGCACCGTTCCACCCTTCCGCTCCAACCCCAACAGCGAGAACCGGACTTGCTTGCGAAACCAGAAGAAGTTGAGCAGATTGAGCGAGATGAACGCAGAAACAAACAAGTAGAAGTACACTTGGGCAACCAAGGCAAAGGTAGAAATCACAACAGCCTGGATACCAATGGCCCACTTGAGGCCTCTCCATCCTGTTGCGTTGAGCCGGTCCGCATACTTCACATATTGACCAGCCGGTAGCGTGATGGTGTCTTCTTGGAACAGGTCTGGATAGGTCTCTGTCGGCTGTAACTTCAACTGGGCCGCATGCACCATGCGATCAGCCCAAGTAAGAAAGAACACACCAAGAGCAAACCCTAACCCATGCCCCGAAAAGGCTCTCAGATCCATGATGGCCTTTTGAGCTTCCGTGCCACCTTGCCCCACCGACCCAAAGAAGTTGTACGCCACATACCCCATCGTCACAACCATAAGCAACATCGGGGGCCACGCGTGCTTCCACAACAACAAGCTGTAGTCCGGCTTGGCCTGCCGCAGGTACATCAGATAAAGGTAGCCACCAACACACAGAAACCCTGGAGCAAACACCGCAGGAATGAGATAGGGAAGTTGAACAAAGGAAGGTTTGAAGAAGGTAGAGTAGTGAACGAAGCCAACACCCAGGGAGACAAGCCCTGCAAACACAAGCAAGATGGAACGAAACCCAGAAACAAGAGTCTCCGAACGAGTGGACATGGGGGCACTTCCTTTCAAACCATGACAAAACCGAAACAAGCCGGTCTCGTACAAGTTCGATTCAGGAGACCGTCGCAAGCGTGCTTTGTGGCTGGGGATAAAATTGCTTGACCCACCGACGATACTTCCCAATCGGGCCGTCGCCTTTGGCCAACACAGGTGGGTCAATATAGCACTTGTTTTCCCAGATATGGAAATCTTGCATCACGTCGCCCAAGTAGTGTTTGAAGTACATGTTGTGCAAGATTGACATGCCCAACGCTCTGGGCATGAGGCCCAGAAAGAAGTTCACCTTGCCCAAGTGGGTGGGCAGCAAGCTCACACCCAAGCGAAGGTCGATCTTCCCATCCTCTGTGGGTGTGGGCAAGACAAAGTGCCTGGAGTGCAAGTTGTACTGGGGAACATACGCTTCCACCATCGAGTAGCCCAGACCGTGAATGTGGATCTCGAACTCGGCCCGAACGTCTCCACCTTTGAATCCCAAGAAATCGGCGTGACGACTCATCGCATACTTGGTTGTCAGGTAAGGACCTTCTGTCTTCAAAGGCTTCAAGGTTTCAACAGACTTGTACCCATGGACCGCCACAAAGTGACCTGTGTCTACGCTGTTTTCGGAGGTCTCCTGGGGATGGCTGCTGAGGTCGTACGACTTCATCTTGGTGGGCAACCACCCGTCCCAATCCAGCGAAGGGGTCTCCCACTCTGGCGCACCCCCTGCAGGATGGTACCAAGCCATAACCAGCCCATTCACCTCGTGCGTAGGCCACGTATGCAGCTTGGCTTTGGGAGGAGGCTTTGTTCCGTATCCTGTCGTGACACAGTCGCCTTTTGTATTAAAACAAAACCCATGAAAGGGGCACCGGATGGTCTCCCCTTCGACAGTGCCACCTTGGCCAAGATGTGCACCCAAGTGGGGACAAAAGGCGTCCACAACAGACGGTTCTCCTGTATGCGTACGAAACAAAACAACCTCTTGCCCCACAAACTTCCGAGAGAGCACCTCGCCCGGTTTCAACTCATGAGACTCCGCCAACACATACCAACCCACAGGCGTTTCTTTGAGAGGGGACTTCTTCGGCATAAAACATCATCCTTTTTGTATTGTCAGGACCGAGCCAAGACCTTGAATACAATCCACGAGGAAAAAGTAGGACAAGAAAAAACTTATGAGACAGGCTATATCACAAAACAAATTTGTAGAACAAGTGTACGGCAACATACAGTCCAGCCCTGGAAATGAACTTGATGGGAACGACGTGCGTTGGAGAAGAAAGAAAGGGTTCACTTGCGGCAAAAACGAGGAGACAACCTTGCACTACCTACAATTCCGAACGGCCGAACAGGACGACACAGAAGCCATGTATGCCATCTGCAAGCTCGCACTCCGAGACCATGTGGAGAGAACGTTTGGTCCGTGGAATGAGGAGCAGCAGAGGGGGATGTTTTATCGTTCGACCCAAGCCAACACTCACACACTTGTGCTTCAAAACAAGGAGTTGATCGGGTATTATTGGTGGGTTCGTGAGGAATCACACTTTCGACTCCAACGAATCACACTGCGTCCAGACAAGCAAGGTCAGGGGATTGGTACAACCTTGCTTCGGATGCTCATGGAGGAAGCCAGGGATGCACGATGTCCGATGCGGCTTCGTGTGTTCCATACCAACCCTGCCCGACGATGGTACAAGCGTATGGGCTTCCAAGAGATGGAGCAAACCGAGTATCACACAGAGATGGCCTGGAATCCTTAGGCCGCAGAGCATCTTACTTGGCCTCCTGCACGAGGCCGCCGCGTGGCACCAAAACGCAGGAGAATCTTGACGAAAGCGAAGATCTTCCCTACACCAGAAGCACGTAACACGCACGAACGAGACAGGAGCGAACATTTGAAAGGCCGAATCCTCATTGTCGAAGGCGCCCACAACATTGGAGGCTCCTTCACCAGTATCGAAATTGTTTTGCGTTGGGGAATGCGTCGTGGCCTTTCGTTTGATGTCATCTCTGCCGTGGATTTACGGGAGCTACTCCCTGAAGGCGTAGGTTGGTTTCCGATGCCAGCCCCCCTTCGCTATCCGATCTCCAGGCTCAAGTTCGTGGGCCTGATTCTGAGCCAAAACGCCATTGTGAGTTACCGACTTTGGCGCAACCAATACGACGCCATCATCCTCAACAACACCGTCAACAACAACCTCCCGGCCTTGCTCGCGGGTCGCTTCCAAAACACCCCGATGCTTCAGTACATACGGGACTTTGAGCGGGACAGTCGGGGCTGGAGGTATTGCCAAGGACACGTGGACAAGTTCGTTGCGGTCAGCCCTTCGATCAAAGAAGACATGGTGCAGAGGCTCCGTATCCCGGCTTCCCGGATTCTTCTTGCCCCCGAAGGCATCGCACCACGTGAGCCTGTCACAGGCCCACAGCGAAGCTTTTTGCGCCAAATGTTTGGCCTGCCTGACGACGCAGATGTGATCGGGTTTGTCGGTCGTTTGGATTGGTGGAAAGGCTACGAATTGTTCGTCGAAGCGGCGATTCAGGCTGCACAAGAGAACCCCAACCTCTACGCTGTGATGGTTGGTGGTGCTTCGCGTGGACAAGAGTCCATCGTGGAGCGACTCAAGGTTCAGATCTCTAACGCTGGAGTGCACGACCGTGTCCGCATTGTTGGGGAGGTCGCTCCCGACGAAGTAGACGGATGGGTCCGGTGCATGGATGTCTTGGTCCACACCTCAATTACACCTGAACCTTTTGGGCGGGTGCTGTTGGAAGCCATGACCATCGGCGTACCCGTGATCTCCTCTTCTGAGGGTGGACCCCGTGATATCGTCGTGGACGGTGAGACAGGGCGGCTTACACCTCCCAAGGATCCCAAAGCCCTTGCGGAGGCCATCACTTGGACCTTTGCCGACCCCGACCGTCCAGCGGCGTTGGGGCGGAATGCCAGAGAGCGCTGCACCAACGTGTACCCGGAAGCTGTGTGCGCCTTGCCCCCGTTGGAATGGATCCGTCGCGTGCAAATCGATCGCCAGCAAAACTAGACGTTGAAGCTGGCAGCCTCCACCACTCGTACTTCTCTTCGTGAAGGAAATCCGATGTCCAAACGTTTTCAAGATTGTGTTGTAGTTATCACCGGCGGTTCCACAGGAATCGGCGCATCGGCAGCCCATCAATTTGCTGCAGAAGGTGCCCATGTCGTGCTCAACGCACGAGGTCAGAAAGCCCTTGACGAAGTCGCCCAAGCGATCAACGACAAAGGTGGTTCTGCTTCCACCTTCGCCGCGGACGTCGGTGATATGGAGTCCTGCAAGAACCTGATACAGAACACCGTGGAAACGTACGGGCGGTTGGATGTTTTGGTCAACAACGCTGGCGTCCACCACAGGGGACCTTTAACCAACCATGACGCTGAAGCGTTCGCGACGATGGTCGATGTCAACCTCCGCGCCCCGATCGTCTTGACCCGCCTCGCGCTGCCTCATCTGCAGAAAGTTCCCAGAGGAGCCGTTGTCAATGTGGCTTCCCTCGCAGGCCGCATCTGTTTGCCTGATACCGCTGTCTACTCCTCCACAAAGTTTGGAATGCGAGCTTTCTCTCGGGCCCTCTCCGAAGAGCTGCGAGAAACCAGCGTCTCTGTCTCTGTGGTCTCTCCTGGTCCTGTAGATACGGGCTTTATCATGTCCGACATTGACGAAGTTGCCGACATTACGTTCTCCCAAACCATGAGCACCGCCGACCAAGTGGCAGCTCTCGTCCTGGATTGTGCGGCTGATGGCAAGCCAGAACGAACCATCCCGCAAATGGGCGGCTTTCTCACCAACCTCGGCTACCTTCTCCCTGGCGTGTACCGAATGCTTCGCCCCATGATGCAACGCAAAGGACGCCGCAACAAAGCGAAATACAAGCGACTCTACGGACAAGAATAGCGCCTTCCCCCGCACTCCCCAACGCCCTCGACAATCCATCGCACTTCCTGTACAACCTATTCATCTTACACTGAACGACGATTCAATGAGGAGACGCACATGGGTAGTTTGAAAGGCAAGACATTGTTCATTACAGGTGCCAGTCGAGGCATTGGTTTGGCCATCGCGTTGCGTGCAGCAGCAGACGGAGCCAACGTAGCCATTGCATCCAAGACCGCGGAACCCCACCCCAAACTTCCTGGAACGATTTACACAGCTGCGGAAGAGATTGAGGCTGCAGGTGGCAAAGCCCTTCCCCTGGTTGTGGATGTTCGCCACGAAGAGCAGGTCCAAAGCGCCGTTGACAAGACCGCCGAAACCTTTGGTGGCCTCGACATCTGCATCAACAACGCCAGCGCCATCATGCTAACGGGCACGCTGCAAACCCCGATGAAGCGGTATGATCTAATGCACCAGGTTAACGTTCGTGGAACGTACCTGACATCCAAATGCTGTCTTCCTTACCTCTTGAAATCGGACAATCCCCATGTGTTGAACATCTCTCCTCCCCTCGACATGAGCCAGCATTGGTTTGAAAATCATGTGGCCTACACCATGGCCAAGTACGGCATGAGCATGTGCGTTTTGGGAATGGCGGGTGAATTTTCCAGCGAAGGTGTCGCGTTCAACGCGTTGTGGCCTCGCACTGGCGTAGCAACCGCCGCCATCAAAAACCACCTGGGCGGCGACGAGATGATGCAAGCCTGTCGAACTCCCGACATTATGGCCGACGCAGCCCATGCAATCCTGACCCAGCCCTCCAAAGAATGCACAGGCAACTTCTTTATCGATGACACTTTCCTTTACCAGCAAGGCGAGCGTGACTTCGACAAGTATCGGGTGAATCCAAGCAAAGACTTGATGCCCGACTTCTTTGTGCCTGCCGACTCCGAGCTTCCCCCTGGCGTAAGCCTCAAAGCCGTTACGTCCTAGAACCCCCTCCTCCCCCAAGCTCTCCCCATGAAATAAGGTGAATGACTGGTAGGTTTGATCTCTTGGTATGAGGGCTCCAAGAGAGAACCAATGAAAAAACAGCATTTGCCAACGAAGATCTGCGTGGTCTGCGAACGCCCCTTTGCCTGGCGAAAGAAGTGGAAGACCTGCTGGGACGAGGTAAAGTACTGCAGCGAACGTTGCCGTCGTAACCGAAGCCAAGCAACATCCCATGACACCTTCAGGAGCCATCCAAGGAGGGATTCATGAGCAAGGCCATCGTTTGGTTCAAGACAGACCTTCGTCTCCATGACCACGCCCCTCTCACGCAAGCTTTGGAAGAACACGATCAAGTCCTTGGGGTCTATTGCCTGAATCCCAGCGATTTTGCTCCCACTCGATGGGGATGGCCCAAAACAGGACCTCACCGAGCACGTTTTCTCTTGGAGTCCCTGGAAGCTCTTTCCCAGGAATGTCAGACACGTGATGGCAAGCTTGTTGTGTTGTGGGGTGCTCCAGAGCAAGAGTTGCCAGCTCTGGCGACAAAGATGGGTGCCTCGGCCGTGTACGCTCATGCTGAGATAGCACACGACGAGAAGAAGCAGGAAGCCGCGGTAAAAGCAGCGCTATCCATTCCCTTCCTCACGAACGAAGGCAACCAACTTTATCCAAGCGAAGAGTTACCTTTCACAGCCCAAGACATCCCCGATATCTTCACCCAGTTTCGCAAAGGCGTGGAGAAGTATTCAGCCGTCGCTGCACCGCTGCCCAAGCCAGCCAAGATCCCGTACTGGGATGACGACGTTCCAGCGTTCTCGCTTCCAACCCTTGGAGGCCTTGGACTGAAAGCCCCCGAAGTGGACGACCGACAGGTGCTTCCTTTTGAAGGAGGAGAACAAGCAGGCCTGAACCGCCTCGACGCCTACCTCTGGGAAACAGACTGCATCGCATCCTACAAAAAAACCCGAAACAAGCTCTTGGGGGCCAACTACTCGTCCAAGTTTTCGCCCTGGTTGGCCCTTGGTTGTCTGTCACCTCGCACCATCTATGCCAAGATCCAACATTACGAAGAAGAAAGAGTGGCCAACTCATCCACCTACTGGCTGTTCTTTGAGCTGCTGTGGAGGGAGTACTTTCGCTGGGTGATGCAAAAGTACGACAACCAATTCTTTCTTCCGGGTGGAATCAAAGGCACCAGACCTTATCATCGTCCCAACCCAGAGTTGTTTGAGCAGTGGCAGTACGGCTTTACAGGGATGCCGTTCGTAGACGCCAACATGAGAGAGCTTCACCAAACAGGCTTTATGTCGAACAGAGGTCGGCAAAACGTTGCAAGCTTCCTGGTCAAGGACCTCTGCCTGGATTGGCGCAAAGGTGCCTCCTACTTTGAATCCATGCTCCTCGACTACGATGTCTGCAGCAATTGGGGCAACTGGGCTTACGTCGCTGGCGTAGGAAATGACCCTCGTGAGCAGCGGTACTTCAATGTGCTGTTGCAAGCGCAACGGTACGACGCCAAGGGCCGATACGTCCGTCAATGGATACCAGAACTCGCCCCCCTCCCAGATACTTTGATACACACCCCTTTCGCGCTGTCCTCCTCCCAACAAGAACGGTTCGGACTTCAAGTAGGCAAAGAGTATCCACGTCTTGCACAAATCCCCCAAGCCTGGCGAAAGCTGATGTAGCCATCCAAGAGAACATGTTGGGTCACAATCCCGCCGTCGCAGCCGTTGTGCGATATGAAAAAAATCGATTCTGTTCTACCGTCTCTACCGCAGACTGTGCAGAAGGGTTCCGAGCGTACAGAAACGGGGTAAGGTCAAGAAACCAACAGCCTACGGCTCCACTCACCACTACCAATTCCCTTCTTCTCCTGGTATGAAAGGTGCACATTCATTTCCAAAGGTTCAATTCTGGATGATGAGCAACCCTGACGGGGAAAGGAGCGATTGTGAGCTACGAACACGGTGGAGACATTATCGGTGAACGATTGGCCAGCCATGGCGTTGAGTTTCTATTCACCCTTTGTGGTGGGCACATTTCTCCGATTCTCATTGGCGCCAAGAAGCATGGGATCCGTGTCATTGACGTACGCGACGAGGTAACGTCGGTGTTTGCCGCGGATGCGGTCTCTCGAATGAGCGGTGTGCCTGGAGTCTCTGCAGTCACTGCGGGTCCGGGCCTCACCAACACCATCACCGCAGTAAAGAACGCGCAAATGGCGCAATCGCCGCTGTTGGTCTTTGGTGGTGCAACGGCGACCATTCTCAAAGGTCGCGGTTCCCTTCAAGACATCGACCAAATGGCCATCATGAAGCCGATCACCAAGTGGACGGCATCGGTCAAACAAGTCCGCTCGTTGGGTCCTATCGTGGATCGAGCTATCAGCATAGCGATGGAAGGCATTCCGGGACCTGTTTTTATCGAAGTTCCTGTCGATATGCTCTACCCCGAAGAGGTGGTGTATGAGTGGTATATGACCGAAAGTGGAGTGGACAAGGCCAAAGGTCTGGGAGCCAAAGCTCTTGGCATGTATCTCAAAACCCACCTTTACCGACAGTTTCATGCGCCTCATGTGTCGCTGGATGTGTCGCTTCCCCCGCTCAAAAACCCCTTTGGAAGTGGTGTCAGCAGCCAAATCAATGAGGTCGCCAGCGCTCTACGTTCGGCGCAGAAGCCCACGCTTGTGATTGGCAGCCAAACGCTGGTGAATTTCAATGAGGAACAAGCCAACGCCTTGGCCGACGCAGTGCGAACCTTGGGCATTCCGACATTCCTGGGAGGCACAGCGCGAGGGCTGTTGGGTCGCCACAGCGACATCCAGTTTCGCCACAAACGAAGCAAGGCGCTCCGAGAGTCCGATGTTGTAGTTGTAGCAGGCTTTCCCTTCGACTTTCGAATGGGATATGGCCAAAAGATAAACAGAAAAGCCACATTGGTTTCAGCCAACTTGAGCGCCACAGATCTGAAGAAGAACCGCAAGCCCGACATTGGCCTGGAGATGCACCCCGGCGACTTTCTGATCCAGCTCGCAGAAGTGCTCGGAAATGTCCCCAAGAATGACGAATGGTTTTCCACGCTTCAAGAGCGCGAGAACGCCCGTGACAGCGAGATTGTAGAGCAGTCGAAGGAAGAGACCGAGCTGATCAATCCCCTCGACCTGTTCGTCAAGCTGGAAGAGAAAATGGCTGACGATGCGGTCCTTGTCGTCGATGGGGGAGACTTTGTCGCGACAGCCTCGTACATCCTTCGCCCTCGCGCTCCCCTCTCCTGGTTAGACCCTGGCGTGTTTGGAACACTCGGTGTAGGCGGAGGCTTCGCAGTAGGTGCAGCACTGTGTCGCCCCGACTCCCAAGTCTGGGTGATCTATGGCGACGGCTCCTCCGCGTACAGCCTCGCCGAAGTTGACACCTGTGTCCGGCATGGTCTTGCACCCATTATGGTGATTGGAACAGACGGCTCCTGGGCTCAGATCGCTCGCGACCAGGTTGTCCTTCTTGGGGATGATTGTGGCACCGTCCTGCTCCGAACGGACTACCACAAAGTCTCTGAAGGATACGGTGGAGTTGGGTTGTTGCTAACCGACCCTGCCAAGATCGATGAAACCCTCGACAAAGCCATCGAGTACCAACGACAAGGCAAACCTGTGGTACTCAACGTCCACATCGCTCAATCCGACTTCCGAAAAGGCTCCATCTCCATCTAAGAAACGAGAGTGGAAGATGCGCAGCGTCTCATCAAAAGTGATTCGGCATGAGCACAAACAGCAGCGCACAAATCCCCACAGCACAAGCCACCAACCACAGGTATTGTGGGTTTGGGGTGGCTCGTTCAGGCCGGGTCAACCTGGCATCCTCCCAATCCATCCAGCTCTCCATCGGGAAGTCGGGCTCTTCAATCGCCTGGTGGGCTGGACCGATGTGAGTGCAGTCTTCAAGGATAGGCTGCTCAAAATCTGACAACGAGGCTGATGGCCCCTGTACCGTTTCATCTTTGGGGGCCTTGGTGGGAACGTAAACTGTTTCCTCAGGAATGACACCGACCCAGTCTTTCTCAAGCTCTCGGCTCAGGGGACCTGGCAAGACCGTCGTTTGTGGAATACACCCTTGCCTGATCGAAGGAACCTCCATCGCGGTATCACGATCCCAGGTCATATCCTCCGGGCTAGCAGGTCGAGGCTCTACCACTTCATGGTTCGGAGCTCGCATTGACCGTGTTTTCAATTCACAGAACGACGCGAGATGAGGCAAAGGCGTCTTCTTTCGTTCTTGCAACGTAGAAGGAGCCTCTTGCTCAAACACAAGGGGCTCAGGCAACGAATCATCCACAAAAGCGGATGCGTTGGGGAGATCATCCAAGGAAGAGGATGCAAAAATTTGTTCAAAGTCTTGAACATTGATCTCGTCATGTTGGATGGGTTTGCGTTCTCCTCCGAGAGCATGAAACTTCGCACGACGAAACACCCGACGTGATGAAAAGCCAGTCAATTCGATGGTGGATGGAAGTTGAACACCACACTCCTGCATCGCTGATTCGAGCGCGCTGAAGAAGGCAAAGGCTGTGGGATATCGGTCGTCTTGGTTCTTCTTTACAGACTGGGTGACGACCTCCTGCAAAGAAGGAGAGAACTCCAAGTCAGGTGCCAACTCATGAAGGTCGGGAGGTGTGCCTTGTACCTGACAATAAAGAAGCTCTTGGACGCTCTCTTGGTTGAAGGCTGCCCGGCCTGTTAGCATTTCGATTAACATCAGACCACAAGAGTACAAGTCCGTTCGTATGGAAATGGCCCCTGTTCCGCCTTGCACCTGCTCGGGAGCCATGTATCTGGGCGTCCCCATCAGCAGGCCTGTTGACGTAAGCTTCCCTAAGTTATCGTCTTTGATATGAGCGATGCCAAAATCAAGAATCTTCAGCAGTGGGCGCTCAAAGCTGCCCTCTACAATCATAAGATTGTCGAGCTTAAGGTCTCTGTGTATCACGTCGGCTTGATGGGCTGTATCCAAAGCATCCATCAGCTGGGCAAAGAAATACAGAACTTCTTCTTTCTGAAAGGCCCCTCTATCGAGGATGTATTCTTTGACAGTGGGTCCCTCCAACCACTCCATCACAATGTAAAAACCAAGTCCTTGTGACCAGCCAAAATCTGCGATCCCAACAATATTTTCATGCTTAACTTGAGCCAGCACCATCGCTTCACGACGAAACCGCTCCACCATCTCATGGTTGCGGTGGAATTGGGGACGCAGGATCTTAACGGCAAAGTTCTTACCGCTGTCCTCGTGTTGAGCTTTGTACACCGTACTGCAACCACCTGCACCCACACGCTTGAGAATCCGATACCGCCCTACCAACCGGTCGACCAGGGGGTCACTGGCTTCTTTTTGATGCCCACCACAGGAAGGACAAAACAATGCAAAAGCATCACAGGGTTCCTGACAATGTGGACAAGTGGATAACATGAAGGTGACTCCTTGCAATAACGTCCTTGTAGCTCAAAGCCGAGTTGGCCGCACCCCACCCAACCACAGCATGAAGGCTGCAAGAAGAGCGCTACCAAGGGCTGCGTTCAACAAACGGCACCCCCCTAATAAACTTGAACTTCAAAGCAGAAAAAATGGGAAGCGGCGAAGAAAAGGAGTGCCAAGGAAGGAAAAGGTAGGAGATTCGTGGGCTAGAGGTTGTTGATGTAGGCGCGCAGAAGATCCGCAGCTTCGTTGTCCGTTCCACCATGGCTGGACTCGCGGCAATCGATCCCACCGGCCAACTCCAGGGAGATCTCTCCAGCGGTCAGACCGTCTTCGGTGTAGTTGCCTCCCACATAAGTCACGTCGTCAACTCCGTAGTCTTTGATGAACCGGCTGAACGCACGTTCGAGAGGCTTAATCGAGCTGCCAATCACGATGTAGTTGTTCTTGCCATCAGGAGTCCGGCCAGGGACTGCGTTCATAAAGTTGGCCTGACGTGAGTTGGAGCGGAAGTTTCCGGGGGCTTCTTCCACAAGGAGACCTGCGTCTTCGAGCTGGTCAATGATCTTGTCGTAGATATCACCATGTTCCTGGAGTTCATACTGGGCAAAGGAACGCATCTCCAGCAGTTCTTTCCGTTCCCAGGAGCGCAGCTGAGGATCTTGGAGGGCCTCATTGATCAGGTCGATGCTTGCCTGAGGATGGTGCACCATCACTTCACCAGGACCCAGCGGACGCATTGACATATCGATATGAAACTCGGGCTGGTCCACGTAGATGAGGCGTTCGACATCGATTCCCACATCATCCGCCATCAACTCCTTGGTCAATTCCATTTTGGCCAGGAAGTTTTTGGCGTTTTGAAGGTCCGAAGCATCGATGGGAACACGGCTGGGCAGCAGGTCTGGAGAGTTCAGGTATGGATCAATCCAGTTGTGGTCGTAGGCCAACTCCGTAGCCACCAGCTTTCGAGCGATGGACTCGACCTTCGAGGATGAAAACTCACCAGCCGCTTCCATGTCGCGAACCTTCGCCCGAACCTTGGAGGAAGAGAAAGTACCCTTGTCATCCAGGTCAAAGGTGGAAATCAACAAGCTATCCCGACCCACGAGAGCGTAGGGTTTACCATCCGCCGTCGTTCCAGGGACCATGTTTCCACCTTCAATGTAGGTGCTGGTGGTCACTGCATCGCGGCCCAGGCTCGAAGCCATCTCCGAGGAGTAGTAGCCTTCCCCTCGTTCAGCCACAGCACCCTGGAACGAGCCAGGCTGTGTGGGGTGGTACCCTTCGTCTGCCGAGAACAACATCGCTTTGGTCAACGAGCTACCGTAAATTTGCGGTGGGACGAGGACTTTGACAGGCTCGGTGATGTCGTTGCCGTCGGTCAGGATGCGGTTGTCTTCTCCCCACACCGAGGGGTAACCGTCGGAGCCAATCACATCCAGGACGCTGTCCAATTCGGTGAGGCTAAGACCTGTTCGGTCGGTCAAGTCCCAGGCTAACTCTTCGATATCGATGTGGCTGTCGAGAAGAAGAGTCACCTTCATCCCTTTTTCAGCAGCAACAAGGACCATGTCTTCGACAAAGGCGCGCTGGACCTCATCGTCGTAGCCTTGCATCCACAAGGTTTTGAGATCGGACGACAAGTCCTCTGGCTCAGCAGCACCTGTGGGAGGACGAACGATGCCACCCGCCGGCCGACGTGCGCTGGCGATACCATTGCGCCAGAACTCTCGAACGGATGTGGACCATTGGCTGGAATACTTGTTGTAGACTTCGCTGAGCTTGCGAGCTTCCAGCTTGGAGATTCCACCCTTCTCAGCGGCTCGAAAGATCGAGCGACTCTCTGTGAGGTTCAGGCTGGATAGGTCTTTGCCTTGTAGGGCTTGCAAGGTAACGTTGAGGGCCGAGGTTCCTCCTTGAGGAGGCGGTGCATCAGCAGGAGGCGTACTCGGAGCGACACCCAGATATTGCTCCAACGTTTGCTTGGCATCGGAGGTCATGGAGTCGCCAAGCTCGTTGAGGATACGGAGAAGGTCAGCCTGCTCCGTTTCGGTCACAACGCCGTAGTCGCTCACCGACTGAAGCATCCGAAGGGCCTCGTTCTTGTCGATGACTCCGTCGTTAAGCATTCCTTCAAACGTTCGTCGTAAACCAGGGTCTTTGATGTTCATGGTGTTCCTCAAGTACGCGGAAAGTTCTTGTATCCGTGAACACGGCAAGCACCGTGTTGGTAAATGGCTTGAAGCAAAAGTGGGGCAAGACAAAGTCAGCCGATAGGAGCAACCTCAACCCTCCAGAAAGGGGGAGTTTCTAAGGGACAAAACACCGTCACAGAGGAAAATGTTTCGCAAAGTTTTCCTACGAATAGCAATTTCCCGCAAGATGCCCTAGGAAGGCCCACCGTCAAGCGTGACAAAGGATTGAATCCTGTTACCAATTGTTGAATCTGACAAGCAAAAGAACCGGGAGGGACGTGGTCATTCGCCATTGGTTTGTTGATATTGGGCAGGAGTCCGCAAATTGCACAAACGAACCTATCGCGTGTTGGGTTGCGTGTTGTGGAAGCAAGAACAGTATCAGTGTTTGCAATGCCAGAGTGCCCATGGATGTGGGTACTTCTCCCTTGCCTATCTCTGCATGGGTAGCGTGGGTAAATTTTTTCCCCCACGTCAAATCAAAGGCGAAGGCCACTTGTGACCAACAGGATTGAATCACACCCAACCGGGAGAAAACAAAGAGGAGGAGAGAGGCTATACAGTGACTTCGACAGGCTGTTCTACCGACTGGATATCTTGTTGGAGAGAGACTGCGTTGAAGTAGGTGAGGTTGAGCAGAACGGGGTAGTTTCCGTCGGTCACGTAAAACAGGTCGAGGGGTTCAGCGACGTTGGCAAATCCAGAGACATGCTCGCCCAACTTGTCGAGGTCAAGGGAGAGTTGCAACTCAACGAGGAAGTCATCGTCGAGGTTCCCCATCGATTCGAGTCCAGCAACGCTGTGTTCCACCATGCGCTGCACCTCAGAAGTGGGCAACCACAAGGTCAGGTCTCCTTTGGTGATGGAGCCTTCCAAGATCTCGCAGTTCACTTCTCCCCGTGTGGGAGCCAACATCAATGCTTCACCCATAAGCAGTGGAGCGTTCTCAGGAAGTTCGGTTTGGTGCAGGATAGCACCGGAAGAGTCAAACCCGATTCGCACGGAAACCTCCTCGTCAAATCAAAGAAAACACAACAACCCCTTCACAAACAGAGAAGAGGATCGCTGTGTTGTATCAGTAGAATCGATAGACCCCGTCACCGCAGATGGATGAGGGGCTCTGCTCTCTAGCGGAAGTAGTCGTCGATGGTCTTGCCTTGTCGCTTCATCCGAGAGAGGAAGTCATCCACCTGCTGGAAGCGAGCCAACATACGCTCATCGTTGTTGGAGAAGTAACCGCCGGTCTTACCGTACAACTTGTTGCGGTCCACGCCAAGGGTTTCCATGTAGTAGATCATCTTGGTGAGCTCGTGCGGCTTGTTCTTGTACTTGTCGAGGATGCTGAGAGCGTGTTTTTCCTCGCTGCCATCAAAGTGCCACTCTTTGCCATAGCTGGCCAGGGTCGCGGCGTCTTTGCGGAGGTTCTGGTCGAGAATCTTGGTTCCAGCCCAGTCCTGCTCCATCGCGCGGATGCCGGCGTTGACGTTGCCGTTACCATACGCTTTGGCGACAGCACCGTTGGGATCTTGCTCGACGCGGTTCTTGATCATTTGCTCCAGAGCGCCGCGGTTGCTTTGCTTGAACTGATCCCAATCCGGGTTGTTACCGTTCGGGGTAAAGCCTCGGGAGTAGATTTGCTGGGCGTAGGATTCGGTGTTGGTTCCAACCCACTCTTTCAGCAGCTCAGACTTGGACGCCTGGAGGCTGACTTCACCTTTGGCAACTTTTGCGTCAAACTCAGCCTTGGCGCCGCCCTTAAGATCAAGGAACACGCGCTGGTACTGGTTGTTGTACTTTCCGTTTTCCAAAACGTTCTGCGCTTCGTAGGTGATACCGATGTTTGCGTTCAAACCGCCTTTGGGTGGATTTTGACGGATGTAGTCGATGTTGTTGACGAGGCTTTCCACCATCTTCTGGTGTCCGGCCTGCCCCAAGGAGGAGAGGCCTTCTGTGTTCATCGCCATCAAGCCCACCACGGCGTTGTTGATTTCCTTCGGTGTCATCTTGGAGAGTTCCTTCAAAGGTACATCGAAGGACACTTTGTGGTTCCGGAAGGTTCCGTTGTTCTCGTTGGTCGGGTCACCGATTTGGGTGAACTCGTTGAACTTGTAGCTTCCGTTGACCTTGAGCTTACCAAAGTCCATCTGGCCGTTGACACCGGCTTGCAAGGAGGACTCGTTCCCGCGATGGGTGACACCATCGGGAGTGGTGAAGGTTTGCGCGGTGGTTTGTCCACGAGCTGTGCCTTCGACCTTGAAAGGACCAAACTCAGCGTTCACCTTCCCTTGAAGGAAGGCACCAGACTCGTTCACGATGGTGGGCTTGGCGTAATTGAATTTGGACCCTTCAATATTGAACAGCTTGCCGTCGGCCTTTTCGTTGATTTTGTGGAGACTACTGGTCAACCAGGCTGCTGCATCCGCGGAGTTGTTGAACTTGGCTTTCACAGAACCGTTGGCGCCCACAGCACCTTCCACGTTCATGAAACCAAGGTCCAATCCTGCTTTGACGGCCGCTTCATAGTTGAAGGACAACGAGGTTCCGCCCGTATCGCTCTTGGCCACTTTCAAACCCAGGTCGCCCCAAGCGCCAGCTTCGACAGGACCGTACACTTTGGCAGAGCCTTCGATGTGGAAGTCGATTCCGCCGGACTCACCGCGCTCATTGGCGATGGCGTCAATCGCGGTTTGTACCGACTTCACAGAGATTGGCTTGGTCAGATCCAACTGAGCATCTTTGATGTCAGTTCCTTCCGGCTTAACCGGCGTGGATTGGGGTGCAGTGGGTGCAGCATCGGGAGCTTGAGGAGCGGTTGGCGCTGCTGGAGCCTGACGCTGGACCTGACGAGGAGCCGCCACTGTGTTCTCACCTGACACCTGTGGAGTGGTCTCAGACGCTTTGATCTGAGGAGCACTTGGAGCCTTGGGTGCAGTGGGTGCAGCCGGGTCCCGCGTGATGCTGGGTTTCTTCGGTGTCGTGGGCGTCTTGGTTGTAGGAACCGAAACAGGCTTCGGGGTCGAAACAGGTTTCGGAGTGGAAACAGGCTTCGGAGTGGAGGGCCTGGGGGTCGAAACAGGCTTCGGAGTTGAAACGGGTTTCGGTGAAGACATTCTGGGGGCTGACATGCCGCCGCTTGGTTTGATAGCCATGATATAGATCTCCTATATGGAAACGTTCCAACACGCTTATATATCGGGCAATTGGTATCTTGCATTTGATCACATTATCGGGGTTGGCTTCAATTGGTTGCGAAAAAAAGTGACAAACCTCACATTGCCCCATGGGACAAGGGGGAATGATAGATTCGTTTTTCCCTCCCTACCGCCAGAGAAGAAAAGAAACAGCCACCTCAGCGCTCGAATGTTCAGACAGATCTCGACCCCCATCCAAGAATCTTTTATAGTGAGACGTCTGACTGGGCCCCAACGCTAGGCCCCTCCACCCTGAGCAACATGAGTGAACCATGATCAAATCTTGCTCCTCCCAAAGCACACAACATCACTCCGCTGGCATTGAGCAACAACGTGGCAACCTTCTCCCCCTAGGGTTCGCTTTGTTTGTTCTTGTCTTTGTGATGTTGACCTCGTCAACGGCTTTCGCTCAAGCGGTTTGTGGGAATGGGATCTGCGACAGCTCCGAGAACTGTTCTAGCTGCGCCATCGACTGTCGCTGCCAGAACGGAACTCTCTGTGTGAACGGGGCCTGCCAAAGCAGCACGGCCCGATGCGGAAACAACCGCTGCGACGGCACGGAGAACTGCAAAACCTGCCCCGGAGATTGTCCCTGCCCTCAAGGCGAATTGTGCATCAGCAGTGTTTGTCGTGTTCCTCCACGATGTGGAGATCAGATCTGCGACGCCACTGAGAATTGCTCTTCTTGCCAGCTCGATTGCCAATGCCAGACAGGACAAGTGTGTCAGAGCGGCGTCTGTACCCGACGAGTCGTTTGTGGCGATGGTGTCTGCGATAGCAACGAGAACTGCTCCAACTGCGCCCGTGATTGCCAGTGCCCCACTGGCCAAACTTGCAACCAGGGGACCTGTGAGACTCGTGTGATCTGCGGCGACGGTGTTTGTGATCAGACAGAGAACTGTTCTTCCTGTGCGAGAGATTGCCGCTGCACCCAAGGGGAAGTTTGTCGGGACTCCAAGTGTGTCGCTGAAACCGTATGCGGAGACGGTGTCTGTGATACCGATGAGAACTGCTCCACCTGCCGCTCGGATTGCGGTTGCGACAATGGACAAATTTGCCAGAACGGACAGTGCCGGGTCGATACCAACTGCGGGAACAACCGCTGCGAGCAAGATCAAAATGAGAACTGCAGCACCTGCGCAGCGGACTGTGGCTGCCCCTCAGGGAAAGGATGCATTCAAGCAGAATGCAAGGACCTCCCCTCTTGTGGAAACGGCACTTGCGAACCCGACAAAGGCGAGAACTGCGAAGAATGCGTGAAAGACTGCGCATGCAAATCCGGCCAAGTCTGTGATGACAAAACATGCATCACCCCGCCAGAGCCAGCACCCAGCGAGTCAACATCGACGCAGCAAGATGGCAGCACAAACAACCCAGGCGAAAGCGCCACCAGCGAAGGAACGCAAGAGTCCAATCCTGACGCCACGGGGCCAGAGAGCGGCGAGCCCCAAGACTACGCCTGGTTGTACAAAACACCTGAAGCGGCACCCAAGGCTTGCAATTGCCAGACAGACCAAAGTCCTCCGATGTGGGTGTACTTCCTCTCTTTGTTTGGATTGTTCCTCACCATCCGACGAAACGTAACCCGCTCCAACAACCTGTCCTAATGTAGAAAGCCCCAATCGCGAACAGGAGAAACGATGCGACCCTTCCGGATACTTGGAATTCAACAAATTGCCATTGGTGGGCTCGACAAGTCCAAGCTCTCTCGTTTTTGGGTGGACATTCTGGGCCTCACCCAAGTGAGTACGTTCCAGAGTGAGTCGGAAAACGTAGACGAAGACATTCTCCAAATCGGTGAAGGCCCCCACGCTGTGGAAGTGGATCTGATGCAGCCCCTTGATCCAGAGAAACGCCCACGAGTCCATGAGCCCAAGCTCAACCACGTTGGGCTGTGGGTCGACAATCTTGCCGAGGCTGTCTCGTGGATGGAAGAGCAGGGAGTTCGCTTTACCCCCGGTGGAATTCGCAAAGGGGCATCCGGTCATGATGTTTGCTTTGTCCACCCCAAGAGCAACGATGCCTTCCCTCTCAGCGCAGAGGGTGTCTTGGTCGAGTTGGTTCAGGCCCCCCCTGAAGTTATTGAGGCCCTCGGATAGGAAGTAGGCCTAGCTCAGGAAAGTGAGGCAGCCAAGAGCCGGTCTCGGAACTCATCACACGATGGAACACGCTTCTCTGGAGACTTTTCCAACGCATCGAGGATCAGTTGGTTCCAATCTTCGGGTAGCTCTGTACGCAACGACGATGGCGGCGTTGGAGCCTGCTCCAAATGGGCCGACATCAAGGAAAACAAGTCGCGCTGCTGAAACGGCGGATGCCCCACACACATCTGGTACAACAAGACACCCAAGGCGTACACATCTGACTTGGGCTCCACCTTCTTGTGGTTCTGAAACTGCTCCGGTGCCATGTACAGACAAGTCCCCAACAAAGTCCCGCTGACCGTATAGTTTGTACCTTCCAAAACCTTGGCGAGGCCAAAGTCAGCGACCAGAGGAGTGAGACCTCGCTCTCCTTCCTGGAGAAGAATGTTGCCTGGCTTGATGTCGCGATGAACCACTCCTTCGCTGTGAGCATGGGACATTGCAGACAAGACGGGGTCGAAGAGATCACGAATCACATGCAAGGGCAAAGGGCCGCTGTGAGCTTCGAGATACTCTCGGAGACTCTTGCCTTGCACCAGCTGCATCACGATGGCCATCCATTCGTCTTGCTCAAGCAAATCGTGAATCCGAAGAATGTTAGGATGGTACAAAGCCGCCATGAGCTTGGCTTCACGCATAAACCTTTGACGTGATCGTTCTTTCCGAAACAGGTTGGCGTGCAAAACTTTGACCGCAACCCGCCGATGCATCGCCATATCCCGAGCCTGGTACACCATCCCCATGCCACCCATCCCCAGGGTGTCTTCGATGACATAGTTCTCCACCAACATCGTGCGCGGGGCCAGAACCACAGGCGTCACATCGGGACCAGAAGCGGCTGCAGCCATCGAATGGTCTTCTAAAAAACGCGACACATGCGCTAGATTTCGAAGGTCTGCTGGTCCAAACTCATGGGAATCAACGGCCAAAGGAGAACGCCCTGTGAGCCTGCGGGCTGCTTCGATGATATGGGAGTCCCACACGAGAGATTCAGACACCTGGTGCAAAATGGGCTCCGGCCGATGCTCTTCCCTTTTGGGTTCAGAGGGAGCTTGTTGTGTTCCACAATAGGGACAAAACGTTGCGTCAACAGGCATCTCACGGTCACAATGCACGCAGCGACGTTCCATCAGCACCATAACTATATCCATCCCATGTCGTTTCGGTTTCTGGACCCATTCCAGGAAACCCGAACGATACTAACACAGCACCACAACGACAAGGGGGAGTCTTGGGAAAGAAAGCATTCCAATGGGCCAATCACAACAAAAAGAGAACCCTCAAGAGAAGAAAAGGGATTGCGTTGAAGGAACTGAGCTTGTACAACTGAAGCAAACCAAAGGGCATTCCCACTTCTCGATTTGGTGCTTGGACCCCATCAATCCAAGGACGTCCCAAGGAACACAACAAGGAAGCTTGGATGGCGAATCCACAACAACCTCAAGGCAAACCGCTAAGCCGCGCGCAACAACGTGCGGCCAACCGCAAGAAATTCATTGAGGGCTACCTCAAACGCGACCGTTTTGTAAACGTTCGTACCGACCAGCTTCGGTTGATCATCAACGAGGAGCAAGAACTCTACGACTTCCTTGACTTGATGGACAAAGCCTTGATGGGCAGGGACTACGAAAAGCCAGAGTTCCTGGACAAGGACTTCTACATCACAGATGAAGGCAAAATCATCTTTGAAGAAGAACACCTCGATCTGGAAACCGCAGAAGGTCCCCGGCTCGAAGAAGCCATGTGGATCCTCACGCAAGGTGACATCCGCACACAGATCAATGCGATGAACCGTGGCCCCATCGTCACAGGCTTAATTACCCTGGTCAACCGGATGTGTCAGTTGGACGACGAGAGCACAGAGACAGGCTCACGTCGTCACTCCATGGCCAGTATCGCCGCCCTTGCGTTGTACTGCACCTCCCCTCACTGGGACGAGCCTATCATCGCAGAGATCGAAAAGCTCTCGAAAGAATCTCCCTTTGCCCTTGTCCGCTCCATCTTGGGAATGGGCTTGCTCGTCGTAGAAAACGCTGGAACAGGCGTACGAGTGGAGCTTCAATTTGGCCGCGGACGCGCCAGAGAACGTTTTGTGAAGAAGAAGAAAACTGGGGAAGGCGAAGAAGCGGAAGAGACACCACGCCGCCGCAGACGTCGTAGACGCCGACGACGCCGCCAGTAAAAAGCGACGCCCTTCAGACAAGATGGCTGGAAAGTTGTAGAGGCTCGACTCCCTTACCGGAAGTGGAGGTTCGACTCCCTTACCGGAAGTCCATCACCGTTTGTTGCCTGTCCATCAGCAGAACCTCCATGAAGTCGCCGAGGATATCTTCGGCTTCCTGACAGAAACCACCCATTCGCCAAACGGTATCTTCAAGGCGACCCTCTGTCATCGCGTTGAGAGCCTGCTCTGTGGGTTCGAGCGGGTTGGTGGTCCAGGTGCCATCGGAGTCACGAACAAGGTACTCTCCATCCCGGAACAAGTAATCCAGGTCAGCGGCGTTGAAGCCTGCGAGATCATCAATGTTGATGTCGTCAGGAGCCAGCGACCGGATTTTAGCGCCGACCTCCTCCAGCTTCTTCAAGGCTTCTTTCTCGGAGAAGCCCATATCGATAAGCTCCTCTTTGATTCCACCAGCCAACGTAGAGCGGTTGTTCCTTTGGACGCCGCCGTTGGAGACCTCTGCAAACAAAGTCCTGTTGGTGATACCAATTTTGGCATCCTGCCCAAAGGTCAGCTTGGTTCCATCATCAAGAATGAGGGAGGTGGGCAGCTTGTGAGATTGCTGCTCACCAAATCGGTCGGTGATGATGACGTAATCACCTTTGAGTTCGATTTCATCTTGTTCCCCATCGGACTGTGAGATGACAAGCTTGTCTTTGGACAGGAGCTTGATCTCATGACCACCGGGAGTGGGCAACTCTGTCGATCCAGTCGGAACATAACCAAAGGTCTTGTCCTCTGGGATTTCCACGTTGGGATCGTCGTTGAGTTCAACGTTTTGACCCTTCTTCGCTTCCTGAACCTGCTCTTTCGACTTGATGCCTAAAGCGGCCTGGTTGGCTGCAATCAGAGCCATGTCCGCTTTCTTAGTCGGCTTGCCGCCGTGGTTCATGGACATCGCCCGAAAGAGTCGGTTCTCTTCCGAGTCATCGCTCATCTGGTCCGCTTCGTTCTCATCGGTGATGACAACTTCCATGTTCTCTTTGCGATTGGTCTGCTCAGCAATCACTTTTTGAAGAACGGCGTCATCCCCTGCGGCCAGGAACATGGCCTGCATCGGGCTCGACTTCGGCGCGCCGCCCGTTTGCGATTGAATCATGGACGATTCATCGGTGGTCCGACCGTCTGAAAGTTGCTGAAACTGCTTTTCTTTTTCTTTCTTGACCTGCCCGTTGCTGTACCGGGTGTTTCCCATCGAGCGAACCATCTGGGCAAGATTGGTCTGGAGTCCAGAGTCTTGTGCCTTGGAGGACGCTGGCGTTTGCTTGGCGTCGGATGATTTGGAGGGAGAGGGCAAAGTTGGCAAACGGGAAGAAGGATCATTGCCTTTTCGCTTGACACCCATGATGGAATCCTGCTGATGCTGATCTCTTGCACAACGCACAAGAAAGTTTATCCAAGAGGAGCACGCATCCGACGAATCGACAGAGCGTGGCTTCCTTCTTACTCACAATTCAAAGGATGGAGCTTGCCCAGGTTGTTGTGAAACAGGAATCCGGGGTGTCCATCAACGTGTGTTTGTACTTTATTTTGCAAAAAAAAACAAGAGCGGGTCTAACGCAAAACAGGAGCCTTTCAGGCGATTCCGTTCACCCAGTGACGAGCCACTTCTTCACAAAGCGTGCGGACTGAAGGAGGGTTTCCACGAACCAATCGGGTTCAAAGTCTGGAGTCGTGGAGCAATGGTTCAAGATGGTATCATGATCGAGGTTGAGGAGGCTGGTCCACCCGGAGTGAAACGCAGCCACAACCAAACAATCGATCACATCTTCGGGAAAGGGTTGGGTGGCATCCCAAATCAGCAAAGGGGTGCGAATGTGACGACCAAAAAGCGTGAACAGCGACTGCACACCCAAGGTTGGATCACGTTCTTCGGAGGACAATTGAAACGAGCGGTTGGAGACCACACCCTGGCGAAGATCGACGCCAAACTCTCCCCGATTACCAATCCGAGGGTCACCCTCTCCAAGGAAGCACTCGGCTTGCTCTACGTACCAGGGATTGTCACCGGGTAACTTGTACCTTTCAAGCCACTCCTCCACCATCGCGATGTTCTTCTTGGAGCTGGCCATGTCCGGTGGATTCGCGCCTTGGAGCCAAAGCCAAACAGGACCCACAAAGGTATCATCCAGGATCGAAAGTAACTCTTGTGAGCGTACGTCACCGCTGGTGTGGGAAAGCATCACAATCTCTTCCCCAGCAGCGTTATGCCCTTGCATCACGAGAATGACACAAGAGGTCGCAGAGTCCGAATACAAATACCTGGGATAGCCACTGTCATGTCGAGGAACGATAACGAAATTGTCTTGGTTGACGTAAAAAAATTGCGAGGGCAACTGCGTCTGACAGGGAGCGTCTGTGCGTCGACAAACAAAGGGCGTTTGTACTGGTTTCACCTCGACACCTCCTGTTGCAGTCCTCCAGAAAGAAAATGTCACAAAGAGAACCTGGTGGATTGTCATGAGCCATCATAGCACAAGATGAAAAAAGAGAGTACGGAAAGAGAGCAAGAATAGGATTTCAATGTGAAGAAAAAAGAGGACTTGCAGACAAGGGAGGAAAGGTCTGGATCAAGGAGCAAGGTCCAGGTATGATGCCTGAAACCATGTCCATCTAGAAGAAGGAACCGTACGTTGAAGGAAAAGCATATCCGGATCCGGATCGAACAATGTCTGGCCTTGTCCAAGGCGTCCAACTGCCCCCGGCGCAAATTTGGAGCCTTGCTCCTGGATCCTGACCGAAATGTCGTGTTGATGGATGGCTACAACGGTGGGCCGCGCGGAGGGGGAGAGCTGTGTGGAGGCTCTGAATGTTTCCGAGACACACTCCACATTCAATCCGGTACTCGGATGGAGATTGGTTGCCACCACGCCGAGATGAACGTGGTATGCAACTGTGCTGCCTCAGGCGTCCCTACCAAAGGAGCCTGGCTTTTTGTAACAGGTGAGCCCTGCATGATGTGTGCAAAGCTTCTCCACCATGCAGGAATCACCAAAGTCATTGTCGTAGGTGGCGGATACGCTGGGGAGAACGGAGTCACGTACCTACGAGAGCATGGCATTGAGGTCCTTGCCGTGGCTGGGCCTCAAGATCCCAGGATTCAAAGCGCGGACCTTACAGCCACACCAGAGTCCATGGAGTCACCTTAACACACGAGACATTGCGAACATGGAACCTTAGAAGGACCCAACCTCAACAGAAGCGTAGGGCTTCGCTTCTTAGAAGTTGTAGGCGACACCGAGTCTGAACTCGGCAGGCATCGACAGTCCTCGTTCGCTGATATGTAAGAACATGGGGGATACGTTGGCTTCGGCGACAATCGCCCACTTGCCAAGAGTGATTCGAGCCCCGGCTCCGACCAAGATACCCATATCAAACAGCTCGCTCTCCAAACCTCCGGACAGGCTAAAGGCTAACGGGATAGCAGCCCGAAAGTAAAACCACCCCAAGAACATCCGGACCCCTGGGCGAAGGGTAAAGTTGTTTTGGAGGAAGTCGTAGTTCACGCCCAAATCGGCGCTGAACATCAGAAAACGAACACTAGGGGTAATCTCAAGACTGGAACCAAAGTTGCCGAGTGGATTGCCAATTCCGTCAGGACCACCGGGATTAAAGGTGTAGGAGCTTCCCAAGGTGGCGTCGAGATGAAACCCGACAGGCTTGGCGTCACTCACAGATTCCAATCCCCAGAACAGGGTCACAGCGACGAGGGCGCACAGAAGGTACTTTTTCATTGCAGTTGTTGCACTCCAAACGTCGGTGCGGGCTGGAAGCGGAAGAACGCTTCGTTCAATGAGTACTACTGTCGGCGGAATCATCTGGTACACTGTAACCCAAGAAAAAGTTAGGAGGCGACCTGATGCTTGAAGGACTACAATGCGAAGAATGCGGAGCTTCCCCCCGAGGGATGAAGCTCTGCCATGATATGTTCGATGACTTGCTGGGCATCAAATACCGCGGAGACGGTGAGGCCTACCGGTTGGCCGTAGCCTGCTACACCTTTCAACACCCTCGAAGCCACTCTTCGACCGCATGGTGGTTCGCCTACTTCTACCTGGAGGCGCTCTACACCCAACAGTTGACATCCCAAGAAGCTCGCGAGATCGCCCACAACCGCTACGAAGACGAACAATCCAACCTGCCCACCGAGTCTCCCCTTCTCCACAACACTCCCCCTTGGACTGCGACCATTTCTGACTTCACCTCCAACGTGCTCGAAGCCCCTCTCGATGAGGCGTTGAAATGGTCCCATGCTCTTTTGCAAGATGCAAAATCCTACATCCGTGTGGGTTAATTCTTATTCGACAGTCATCCCATTTGTCGTTCCTCCAGAATTGGTGTATAACTAAGTACATTCCCTGGATTCAAGGTCACTACGTTTTGCATCTTGGCAGTCCGTGCCTGGGTCCAACGTACTCACACAAGGGAGCCGGAGCAATCTGCTTCGTCTCTCAAAGAAAACAAATAGACTTTGCTCTACGAGGTTCATTCAGGATGGGACTGTTCAATCCTGAGGCGCTCAAACGCGCACTCAAAGAAAACAAACAACAAAAAGACAAAAAGCACACCGTATTGTTGGTGGACGACGAGATTCACAACCTCACCACGCTTCAAGATTTGCTGTCCGACGACTACAATGTAATGACCGCCAACGATGGGCTTGAAGCCCTGGAGCTTATTCAGCAAGATGACAACGCTCAGCGCATCAACCTGATGATCAGCGACCAGCGCATGCCCCGGATGACAGGTGTAGAGTTTTTCCACAAGTCCCTGGACATCATTCCTCGGGCGAAGCGCGTGCTCCTCACAGGCTTCAGCGATGTCAACGCGATCATCGACTCCATCAACATGGGTCAGATCTACCGGTTTATCCTTAAACCCTTTGACCGACACGATCTGCTTACGACGGTGAAGCGCGCCCTCGAAGTCTTTGAGTTGGAGTCCAAGAACATCCAATTGCTAGAGGAACTCACTCAGTCGTTGGAGCGACAACGTGCGCTCAGCCAGGCATCCAGCCGCTTTGTCCCCTACGACCTCCTCCAACTCCTGGAGAAAGAAAACATCACTGAGGTCCTTCTGGGGGATCACGTCAGCACTCACATGTCTGTGATGTTCTCGGATATTCGTGGCTTTACGACCCTCTCCGAAAAAATGACACCCCAGGACAACTTCGCGTTTGTCAACGGCTACCTGAATCGAATCAGCCCGATCATCCGTGAGCATTCGGGCTTTATCGTAAAGTATCTGGGCGACGGGATGATGGCTGTGTTTCCACAAAGCGCCACCGACTGCGTTGACGCAGGCATTGCCAAACTTAAGATGCTTCAAACTTACAACGTTGAGCGAGAAGCTCGTGGCGATCTCCCCTTGCAAATCGGAATCGGCGTCAACCATGGCGCGATGATGCTTGGAATGGTTGGAGAATCGGGCCGTATGCAAGGAGATGTCCTCTCCGATGCCGTCAACATCGCCGCACGCTTGGAAGGCTTAACCAAACAATTTGGTGTGTCTTTCATCGTCTCTGAAAGCACAATCAAGAGCATATCAGACACCTCCAAGTACAGCATCCGAGCCCTGGGCCAGGCCAACGTTCGAGGCAAGGAAAACGCGGTATCCTTGTTCGAGATCTTCGACGCAGATCCACCCGAAATGCGTGAAGCCAAGCTCCGAACCAAGCCAGACTTTGAGCGCGGAGTCTCACAGTTTATGGCCCAACAATTTGGCGATGCGAGCGAGAGCTTCCAGTCGGTGTTGGAGCAATACCCCGAAGACCAAGCGTCCCGTTATTACTACAAGCGCTCCCTCGAAGAAATGGCCCTGCAAGCCGTCGATTCGTCCGAGTCCAGCGGCACAATCTAAGCAAAGCCCTACCCACAAACACGCACACGGTTTGTCCGTTATCGACTTCGTCGCTTTGCTGGCTGTGAGGTCGGCTTGGCTGCTCTGGCAATGTCATGGAGCCAGGTTCTCATGAAAGGCACATACAAGAGCCAGAACGATCCAACGGCGTTGCTGGTCTCTTGTGGAGATGTCCACCTCCGCATGGTAATCACGTCGGTTCGTTTGTAGCCACCGGGATCAAAGTCAGCATCGGAGAGATCCGCTGCCATGTAGAGACAGCGGCTTTGGGCTCCACACTTCCGCTCCGTGATGGCCGGAAAGACTTCAGGTATCTTATGCTTCTTAAGCAACTTCAGGAACGCTGGCGCTTTGGGCAAATGGAAGTACGTGTAGACGTTCGGATGTGGGCTAGAGGTAGGCAGCACCACAGCAAACCAAAAGGTATACATCACAGGGGTCTGCGTACCGGGGAACCGCTTCTGCCCTTCCAACGATTGGACAAGCCGAGGCGACACCTTCTCCACAGAAGGATCGACAAGGTAGAGGAGCTTCCCTCTTCGATTGATGAGAAACAGCACAGGTGACGACGGAAATGAGGCTTTCGGAAACTGCTGTTTGAAGCTTTTCTTGAGCCAGCGCGGCGTTTCAAGGGGATTCCTCGGATTCTGAAAGACCTTCCCCACCCATCCAGTCCATGACATCCCCACAAGCCTTGAAATGAGCCTGCGCGGCCCATTCCCCGTTGGCTCACACATGGAGTTAAACTCCACGACCAGGTGAGTTCCTTGCTGAACCCACGAGCGAATCAGCCGAGCATCAGACCAAGTGAGACCCCCAAACACCTTGGGACTCCGGTCAATGTAATCAGGTCGCAACCAACGCTTGGCGTTCTTGAGATCGTCCCGGTACACGCCGTAGGTGTCGGTCAGGTAGAGCAGCTGGGGTCGCTTGTGCGGTTTTTTCGACAAGGTCTCTGCTTCTTTGGGAGGACGCCCCGGTCGGTAGCCTACAAAGTCACGAAGCGCAGACCACGCAGCTTTCCCCTTTGGTGGTTTCACTTTTTCGTGGTGCAACAGCCAAAACAGAGCGCGATGTTTTCGGTCGTTGCGGTGGGGCATTGTGTAGTTGACGATGAGCAGGTCTAGGGGTAGCGTAGGTCGCATGTACCACTGGATGACAGGACCAAACAGAACGCCCAACAAGCCCGTCACAACCAGCGCAATCAACAAACGCCAGGAGAGCCATTTCCACCATCGATAGAGCCGCAGTTTTAGCCGAGACATTCACCCCAATCCTCTTGTGTTCAGAGATGTGAGCTTACTCCATGCCCCATGATCCAAGCAAGAACAAGCCACCCCCACAAACCCACGACATGCGGAGCCCACCACCGATAGAGTTGGATCTTCGTGAGAACGCTGCAGCAAAGACTCCCAACGAGCCCGAGTTTGACCCTGTCGCCGTTCGTGTTGGATGTGTGATTCTGCTTGGAATGTTGGGAGCTTTTGTGTTTTTGATGTGGAACCCTTTCTCGGGAAAGCAAAACCACGACTCCAATGTCAAGCTATCTTTCCGTCCAGCCTCGATGGAGATCCAGGCAGGGGAATGGTTCAAGCCCAACATTCTCTTGGAGCGAAGGTCACTTCTCCGTCCCAACTGGTCTGTGAGAACGTTTCACCCCCAACGATACAGCTTTGACTGGACGATGAAGAAGCCCCACCAAGCAAGCTGGCTCCAAGCGCAAGGAGCAAAGATACGTCTGGTGAAGAGTGGAACCTACACGCTTCAACTCTGCATACGAAGCATCGCGATGGTCTCGGAGTATCGAGTCGATCGCTCTCTGTTGTTGTTTGTGAAGGTCAGAGACTAAGATTGCCTCACGAAAAACACAGAGGCCCAACAAACATTCGTTTCGAGGAGGAGGAAGGAAGGTTTTCCGTTGCCAGCATTCTGTGAAACCTTTGGGGACTTTCAACTTGCATGAGGTCCAATGTTTCAACAGCCAGGAACGGGGCAGATATTCTGAGATGCAGCTTCAGTAGGAAACGTAGACGACACCGAGGCACATTTCGTCGGTGCTACCATCCCCCCAGTAGACGTCGCGAGGTTTAAGTCGCTTGCCATCCACGACAGGCTGATTGGCTGCAGAGTTATCCCACTTGCACTCGATGCCGACACGATCTCCAGGATTGACGGTGATGGGCTTCTTCAGAGGATAAGCAAGCTGCCAGTTAAAGTCCCACTTGGGAATGTTCAGCAGGCACATGCTCTCCTCTTTGGTGTCATCTTTGCGCTTAAGATACATCCGACCAACTTTACCCAACATGTGCATGTGAAACATGACAGAGTGAATGGTAACGGGGAAGGTCAGAGGGTTGTCGATCAATTCACGGTGGGTGAATTCCTGGCCGGCAGGGATCTTCCAACTGACAGTTTTACCGTTCTCATCCTTCCGTCGTCCGACTGCAGAGAGGGGCAACAGATAGGAGGGTCGCTCCACTTGTTTTTCCAACTTGAAGTCAATCGAGGTTTGGTCAGGTCCAGGTTTCTTGTTCAATGAGTTGTAGTGCATTTGGATGATAATCATGGAGCCGGGTTCCACCAGAATCCCTGTGCCTTCTGGGTAGTCACGCCCTGGAGTTCCAGGAGCCCAAGCACCCAGCCATTCCGCAGGTCCACCCGCACCGCCATAACATTCGTAGCCGACTCCTGCGTCGTTTTTGTCCTTCTCGGTGAACTTGTTGATGTCTTTGGGCTTGGCTACGTAAGCGATCACGTGGTGGACAAGAGCTGGATTCCCGGCCTTGATTTGAAAGCCGCTGACGTAGCGTTTCTCCTTCTCGGGCCAGGGAACCAAGAAGCAGCGGTAGTCATCGGGCATTCTTTGGGGAATGTAGCTTTCAGGCATCTTAAGCGACAGGTCCACTCGCGACAAACCGACATTAAGGTTTTTGTCTTCGGGTTTTTTGTAGGAGTGAACATCACCTTCAGTGGCTCCACCCTTCACCCACTCGACAATCGTATCAATCTCCTTCTGGGAAAGAGAAGGATTGTCGTGATACTCCTGGCCACACGACTTGGGGTCGGCAGGATAAGGAGGCATGCGACGACTCTTAACAGCGTCTGCAATCGCACCGGCGTAGGTCTTGGCTTGCTCATAGCTCGTTAAGGGAAACAAACCAATACCGCCCTTGTAGTGACAACCCACACAATCTTTCTCCAGAATGTTCCGAACATCCTTGTGATAGGTCAGTGCTTGGGATGTGTTTCTTTGCTCAGGCGGCTGATTTGTGTTGCTGTTGACGTTCGTGTTGACGTTCGTGTTGTTGTTGTTTGCGTTTTCATCTGGAGTGCTGCTGCAATGCACAAACAGAAATGCACAGAGCGCAACCACAACAAGACCACGAGGTGGGTTCCATGGACGAAATACCATCAATTGTTCCTCCCAAAGATACAAATGTGAACATCTTTCATTGTTCATAGAAGACATGAATCATTACCATTGATTGTCAAAAGACACAATGGTAGTGCAGCTTTGGAGAGAAAAGGATTCAACTTTGTGAAGAAACATGTAGGGGAAATGAAAACGGAAGAAAGGATGAAAAAAGGAAGCAAAAACAGAGAGAGGAGAGACAAGGAAGCCTCTTAGTGGGTTGTCTGCACCTTGTGAAGGAGATCGTTGGCTGACTCTACGATGTCTTGGAGCAACAAGGTAAACTCAGACTTTTCATCGGCAGGTAGCTTCGCTGTATCGACCTTGTGAAGGAACTTAAGGGTCTTGCGGAAGCTCGCCATATACCGAGGCGAACGAGGCGTCGAAGGTGACTCTGTGGGGACTTCTTCGGCCTCCACCAACTCCAGCTCTCCTTTTCGAAGAGCAATCAAGCCAGGACGATCCAAGACGCCAGCAAGGACCATCTCCAGAAGTTCAGCTCGTTGTGTATCGTCGGAGAACTTTGCGAGTTCTTCGGCGGTGCGAACAGGAATGTTGTCCTCCAGGACAGCCTTTTCAATGTCGGGGTAGCGCAAAAGGCTCAACAAGGAGCTGACATAGCTCTTGCTCTTTCCAATACGTTTCGCGATGTCTCGGATGTTCAGGGACAAGTCATCCCGCATTTGCTTGTAAGCCCTAGCTTCTTCCACAGGATGCAGGTCTTCACGCTGAACGTTTTCGGTGAGGGCCATTTCCATCATTTGTTCGTCGGAGAGATCTCGGACATGGACGGGGATGGAGGACAACTCAGCCAGCTTCGACGCCCGAAGACGACGTTCACCGTAGGCAATTTCATACTTGCGTCCTTTGCGGCGTGCCACAAGGACTCCAAAGAAGCCTTGTTGACGGATGGAGCTTGCCAGCTCTTCCAGGGCGCTTTCATCAAAGGAGGTTCGGGGCTGGTAAGGGTTGGGTTTGAGCAGACCGATGGGCAGCTCTTCCACCTCCAAGGTCGAAGTCTCGTTGTCCAGGCCCAACCGGTCCAACATTCCGCCAGCGCCGAGGGTTTCTACTGCTTTGTCAAGAGTCAAGGTTGCTCGTCTACGCTTCGCCATGGGTCAAGATCTCCGCAAGTTGTCGGTACGCGCGGGCGACATTCGAGCCGCTCGCGTAAGTTAGAATGCTTTCACTGGCGACAGAAGCTTCTTTCATCCGGACATTCATCCGAACCACTGGCTCAAACACATGAACCTGCCCTTCCAAGGCCGACCGCGCTGCTGCCACCACTTCGCGGGCATGCAGCGTCCTCAGATCTGCCATGGTCAGCATCACGCCTGCAATCTTTAAACTTGGGTTAATCTTTCGCTTCACTGTTGAGATCGTTCGCATCAACAGGTTCACGCCTTTCAGCGCGAGGTAGTCTGCCTGGAGTGGAATGATAACTTCGTCCGAAGCCGACAACGCATTGATGGTGAGAAGGCCCAAGTTGGGAGGACAATCGATGAGAATGAAGTCGTAATCTTCATCCACCGCTTCCAACACATCCCTCAATACCATCTCACCCATCGTTGCTTTGGACAGGTCCAGCTCCGCCGCTGACAACTCAATGTTGGCAGGGATGAACTCCAGCTCGTTGTCCAAAACATACGTAACTTCCGACAGAGGAAACTCCCTCTCTTCAATGCTGGCAAGCAAGGCAGAATAGAGTGTCTGCTCGATCTCTTCGGGATCTTCGCCCAATGAAGTGGTCAAAGATCCTTGTGGATCCAGGTCCACAAGCAACACACTGAACCCTCGTTCCAACAAGGCCGCACCCAAGTTCAAGGTGGAAGTGGTCTTACCAACTCCCCCTTTTTGATTGGCCATACTTATCACACGTGCCATGTTCTCCTCGTTCTCATTGCACCGATCGTTACGAAAGAATCGAAGGTCACCACAACCCCCGAAAGAGGAACGATCGAAGAAGTTGGATCATACCCAATTGAGGGCTCCAACTTATCCAACCGAAAACCGGCTCGTCAACATTTCGGCTCGATTCTTTGTCTGCGCTCTCCCCCTGTCCGCAGTGCGGACAACCCCTTCGAAGAGCAGCAGATCACAGACAAACCACTGAGAACAAAGAAGACTTTACAGCAAGCACCAACCCGCCCCTCTCAGGGTTTGCAGTTGCGGACACGCCTTCGCAAATACCCGTATGATTTTTCCCAGTTGTACTGGATCATCCATTGATGCAGCGGCACGGAATACCGCCTCCAGAGAACTTTGGAAGGGGCACACTGTTTCATACGCAACAACAACCAAAGATGGGAATAAATGTAGTAGGAGCGATAGCCTGAAAGCTCCATCGCGGCTTGCGAATAAAGCGCAGCCTGAGGGAGATCTTTTTGTTTGCGAGCGAACCAGGACAGCCTGCGAAGAGGCAGCTCGACGCGTGGAGAAAACGCAAGAGCGGCCGTCTGCCAATATTGGTTTTTGGGAAAAGCAAACGACAAGGAGGTGTAGAATCCGACGAGGAACCCAAACGCAAGGACAAGTCCAAGAACACGGGCACCCCACATGGCACGAAAAGATGGAGGCTTGGGTTTGGGAAAGGACGGCTCCACCCCTGCATGAGTCATCCGATCGTAAAGATCGGGGTGGACGGACTTTCGGCCCGTCACAGCAGGCATCAAGTTGTACTGGTAGATCTTTTCAAGAGCGCGAGCGTACACGCCCTCTTCCCCCTCTTGCTCTTGACCGGCTTCGTCCGCTTGTTCTTCCATCGAACGAAACAACGTGTTGCCCACCAAGGCAATCACAAACAATCCCAACGCACTGAGGAGGATGAACCCATACTCTTCCCGCCAGACCCAAAACGGGACCACCATAAACCAAGCCCCAAAAACAAGACCCAACCCCATCCGAACCAAGCGAACCTTCCAAGACTCCGAGAGGTGGCTCAGCTCGTGGGCCGTAATCGCCTCCAGTTCCTTGTCAGAGAGTTGCTCCAACATCGGCTGGGTAAACAAGAGCTGGTGGGAAAAAGGCAGCGCAAAGGCATTGGACATGGTGGAGGGAAGAACCCAGACGCTGTGGGGGTGAACGTTGGTTTGCTGGGAGGAACGAGTCACAACGTTTTGCAAAGAGGTGGGAGCAGGCAACAAAGCACCTGCCCAACGGAGAAGCCACAAACTTGCACCGCTAATCGCAACAAGCATCCCAACGGTGCCCCAAACGACGAACCCAAACCACTGCCCATTTTGCTCTCGCGTCATCAGAAACAACCCGAGAAAAATAGCAATCAAGATGTGAGGATACATCACCATCAAAAAGCTGAGCGTGTACTTCAACCGCTGCCACATGGACAAGTGTTGTCCACGCAACCGTTGGTCGAGCCGATGGAACTGGCGAAAACCAACACCATACGCAACAACAAACACCAGAGTGGTAAAAAGCCCGGCTGGCATAGGATGCAACGGAGAGACAAACAAAAAACTGGGTATGGAGAGAAAAACAGCCAACCAAAAGGGGCTGGACGCAGCAAGCATCCTTGCAGGATGGAGCAAACGTGCTCGATCCGCCCAATGCTCAGGGGCCTCTTTGTGGTAGGCTCGAAGGGTGAGATACAACCCCATCTGGATGGAGAGCACCACAACCAAAGCAATCAAAACCAAATACACAACGGAAGGAAGCCAAACGAACCAGGAAGGCAACAATTGACGGATAGCGTCCAGACTATTCATGAGCACCTCAGGAAAATGAAGAACCATAAGGGACTCAATCCAATACCATATTTCAGGGTAGCGCAAAAAGGGTTACATGGCTCACTCCCCCCAGAGGAGAGAAAGTTCGGCATGCCATCGTTCAGGATTAGGTAGGGTGTGAACGTGCCGCAGCGCCCAAAATACGCCGGGGACAAGACTTCGGTTGCACAAGGTGTAGCGTTTCGATTCGCAACTCTGGGTCTGCCGTTTCTTCTGTTTCTGGCGGGTTCCCCAGGGCGCTGCGGTTCGTCTGCGCTTCTTGTGCGCCTCGGTGTGCGATGGCACGTTCCTTCTGACCTCTCCTCTTGATGGTTGTTTGTCCTTTCTCCTCAACATTCGTATCCCAAATGTTGTGTTTTTCGGAGAACTTCTTTCTTTCAAAAGAGGGTTGGCTCACTTCTACCAACCAGGAAGCCTACATGGAAATACGATTGGAGTTTGAAAAACACCGCAGCCCAACTGACGGATCACAAGGGTTGATGTTTTCCAAGGTATGCGGTGCAACTTCAATCTTGCGCGCCACCCTGTCATATCTTGACACACGTTCAGGAGCACCACCAAAGAAATGAACCTTGTGTTCACTACCATCCTATAGCACCATAAGGAAGCAAAGAAGAGACAACAAAACTTGTTCTCCTTGTGCTTTGTAGAAACGATGGGGGACAAAATGTGCACGAAGCCAGTCTTCTAGAAGAAAACAAACGGTCTTAGATGAGACGAGAATCCATGACGTTACCTTCCCTACATCGAACCATCAGCTGCTTGGCATTGGTCTTGTTGCTAGCCTGGGGCTGCAACGAGGGCCTCCCTGAACCGCTCCTCGTGTGCAACACAAGCGCAGATTGCAGCCCCAACCAACTGTGCATTGCAAAGGTATGCGTAGGAAACGTTACATCAGCAACCCACGATGGCTCTCTCTTTGAGGCCTCCCAAGAGCTTAATTCCCAGACCGAACAAACGGTAACGTCGGACTCTGAAGCCTCCCAACCTCCGGAGGGTCAGAAGACGGAGAACGTTTCAGAGCCTACAACTCACGACTCCTCTGACGGTGGGACCTCCAGCGAAAGTGGACCTGAAATCCCAGAGTCCAACCCCAACGAGGCTTCCCCCGACACCCCTGGAGAGTGCACCTCAGGATCAGAGCGAGTCTGCTACGATGGACCGTTGGAGACTGTCGGCAAAGGAGTTTGCCGCAGCGGCGTTCAGAAATGCCAGCAGGGACAATGGGGACCCTGTGTGGGTCAAGTGCTCCCCACCAAAGAAGATTGCTCCGTTCTCAAAGACAACGACTGCGATGGCAACATTAACTTCGGCTGCGCTTGCAACTATCTGCAGAAACCACACGGTGTTTGCGCCAATCTGAGAAGAATCGAGAACAACGAATGTCCCCAACCCCAAGAATACAGCACGACCGAAGCAAACCGCTGCGACGGAAAAGACAACAACTGTGATGGTGTCGTCGACGAAGGCTGTCCATGCAACTACCAGGGCAACAGCAAAGGTGTATGTGGCAAGGGCGTCATCGACAACCAAGGGGTTTGCCAGCCCCCCAGCAACTACAGCAAAGGTTTGGACGTCTGCACCGACAAGGAAGACAACAACTGCGACGGCAAGATCAACGACAACTGCAGATGCGCCCCCAAAACCTCCCAAGCTTGCGGTACCGACGTAGGAGAATGCTCCAAAGGCTACCAGAAGTGCGGGACTTCCGGCCAATGGGAAACATGCATCAATGAGACCAAGCCCACCCCAGAGATCTGTGACGGGAAAGACAACAACTGCAACGGCGTGATCGATGAAGGCTGCCCTTGCCAATACCTTGGGAAAAGCGACGGTGTCTGTGCCAAGTCGACCAACAACAACCAAGGGTCATGCAAGCGCCCTGCCCTCTACAGCAACGTTGAGATTTGTGGAGACAACGTCGACAACGACTGCGACGGCGAGCTGGAAGAGAACTGCCCCTGCTTGTACAAAAACCGCAACGCAGGAGTTTGCGCCACAGCCAAAACGGACAGCAGCGGTGTGTGCCAAGAACCCAGCGAGTATGACTCCGACGAGGTGTGCGACGACAAGTTTGACAACAACTGCAACGGCGTAAACAACGAAGGGTGCCCCTGCAACTACCTCAACACAGACAAAGGCGAATGTGGCAAAGCCGAACGAGATAGCAAAGGTGTTTGCGCCAAGCCAAAGAACTACTTTAGCACCGAGATTTGCGACGACAAAGACAACGACTGCGATGGTCAAAAGGACAACTTCCCCACTGGCTCATGCTACCAAACCTATGCGTGTTCCATCCCAGGTATCGGGTCCGAAGACCTTCAAGCAACCCTCTGTGTTGCGAGCCAATACAAGTGCGACAAAAAGGACAACAAAGTCTGTGAAGGCATCAAAAAAGACACCAAATGCACAGACCTCACTCTTCCCAAGTGTGGAACAAACCAGCCTTGTCCCCAAGGCTGCCCCAACCAACGAGGCAAAACCTTGACTTGCTTCCGCGGCTACTGTGTCTACCGTTGACATCCTCCCCCTCTACATCCGGCTTCGCCTGTAGATTCTGGAAAGGGGTTTTACGCGACGTCCTGACAAAAGAGACATTCAATAGGTTTTGGGGTCAGCAAAGCACGACGTCCTCCATTGGCTTTGCCAGAGACGAGCCTGCTCAGCGTAGGGAGACTTGGGAGCCACATGCAGCAGCTTCTTGAGAAAACCATGCGCCACATTGCAGATTTTGATCTTGTAGTGAGCATGGGCAAGCCGAAGCAAGGCCTTGTCAGGAATGTTCCCCAATTTGCGATACCATTGACGAGCTTTGTTGAACCATAGAATGGAATCAAAGTGTCGCTTGCGCTGTCCCAAACTATCTCCCAACAAGAGATACACATCGTAACGAATCAACGTTTTGGGATAGAGCTTGAGCGTTTGCTTCAACAGCAACTCCACTCGCTTGTACCTTCCCTCTTGGTACGCTTTCTGGGACAAAGCCCACAGACTCTTCAAGCTAGGCTTTCCTTGAGCCGAATCCGATTTGCCCGTGCTTTTGTATCGCTTCAGGTCATGCTGAATGCTGGCAAGTTTCCCCAACAAATGACGATAATGAGCCTGAAATTGAGTCATTTGAACGTCAGTATCTGCAAAGTACATCCGCGACATTTTGCGAAACGAAAAGAACAACTCGCGGTACACCTGTAACTCCGACTCCGCCTGGTGAAGCCTTCTTTGAAGCTTGCTTTGAGAATGAGCCAACTGGAGTTGGTGTTTTTGCAGCCGCTGCTCCAAACGCTGCACAACATGGACAGGCGCACAACCCAACCCCAGCCAAACCAACAAGCAGAAAAACCAAGATGAGAAACGCATGGGACCTCCTTTGAAAACATCGGTTCCATGTTTCCAACGAGAAAGACCCGACAATGATTGAGTCGAAAGATGAAGCTACAATCCCCAAAGGAGGTTCAAGACGAAGCCGTCGGCAAGTTTCGGTAGCGGAACAACCAAAGCAAAGACACAACCCCGAGACCCACCCCCAGAGACAACCAGAGCCCTGTCAGCGTTGAAACGTACTGGCTCACAAGAAAAGCGCCCAGCCCTACCGAAGCAACCAAACGAAGACTCTCCAACCACACAGCCCAACGCCGTCCATCCAACAAGCCTCCCATGTTCAAGACGCCAACGAGGACAAAGCCCGTCAATGCATACAGCGGTAGCTCCGGTAACTTGGGCTTGAAGTGTAGCAACGCCACAGTCGCAACCGTGATGAACAGAAACTGAACCGCAACGAATCGTTTTAACCCTGCAGGGATTTGGGGGTCGTACTTGGTGTAGGTAGCAGCGTCCAGCTCAGGATGGGGCGGATACGGCTGCAAATAAGGAGGACGCCACTCGGGAGGCATAAACCACACCTTGGCCTTGTCGCGGAGACGTCGAAACTCGCGAGAGTGTCGATAGATGTCGCGCCAATAGTAGAAGTTGGACCAGATGGGGTTGAGGTCCTGGGGCTGGTTGGTCACACCGTAAACAGGTTCTTCTTGTTCCTCGACAAAGGTCCCAAACATCCGGTCCCAGATGATCAGAATGCCAGCGTAGTTCTTGTCGAGGTACTTGGGGTTTTTTCCATGGTGCACTCGATGATGGGAGGGAGTGTTAAGAAACCACTCCACAAACCCTAACTTTCCGACCAACCGGGTATGAATCCAAAACTGATACACGGTGTTGATGGACGCAGTCGCTACAAACATCAAAGGGGGAAAACCGAGTATCGCGAGAGGAAGGTAAAACAACGAGGAAAAGAACGGCTGAAAGCTACCTTGTCGAAGGGCCACCGACAGATTGTATTCTTCACTTTGGTGATGCACGATATGCGCGGCCCAAGGAGCGTTCATTCGATGACTGACGCGATGAAACCAATAGTAAAGAAAGTCCACAGCAAAGAAGATGACAACCCAAGCCCACACCGCCTTCATCGAGATCTCAAACAGACGGAACTGTGCAAACAGAAAGATGTACATTCCCAACAACAAGGTCTTGGAGAATGCGCTGACAATTTGCTGGCTGATCCCGCAGCTTAAGTCTGTGATAGAGTCGTTGAGTCGATACACCTCCCGATCCTTAAACCGGGCCATCAACCACTCCAACGCGATGAAAAAGAAAAACACAGGGATCGCGAACACAATCGGGTTTTGCATGACACAACCTCACCAACAGAGAAAAAGCCTGAAGGAACCCAGGCAATGTACAGGATATGACTCCACGATTCAAAAGGGTTAAGCTCGCTCATGTTTAAGAAATGGTTGCGGCGACTTTGGTGGGTTCTGGTTCTGTCCACAGCGGCGGCTTGGATGGGTTTGCTCTCCATCCAACACCCCGAGCCCTCGGGCCAAAGAGGAGACGAAGCGGAGCGACTCTTTGAAAGAGTCCTTCGTTCCACGCACGCCAGTTCATGGAAGAGGCTCACGTTTGTCCTCTCCTGGAGACAGGGAGCCATCGATTTCACCTGGAGCAAAACCAAGAACCAGGTGCTCTGCAGGTGGGAACAGAACAAAAGAAAACACCTGGTCCTCTTGAAACTGGATACCCAACAAGCTCAAGTCGTCCAGAGCAAGAAGCCTGTCACAAATCCACAGGCCACCCACCTCGCCCGAAGATGCTACCAAGTCTGGCACCAGAGCCTTCGCTCCATGAATCCCATAGCGCACTTGTCAGCGTTGAAGCCCTATCTTGTGAAGCGAGGTTCGCAAACGCTGCTGATGCTGCGCTCCAGGGCAAAGTCCCCACAACCAGAAACCCACCTGTTCCATCTCAACAAGGATGACCTCCCCATACGTTGGCAACAATGGGGTCCACAGACTCTCCTTCAAGGCATGATGGTTACGCTGCAGCCCTGGCAAAAGTACCCGAACCAGTTATGGGTTTGTTTGACGCACCAATCGAAGCTTGGAACAACAAAAATCAACGATGTTCGCATCGATTTCAAACCGAAGAACACCCTCTTTCAAGGACGTCTACGGGCACTGCAACAGGCCTTTGGCTCCCATGTGCCCCATGTGAAGGTTTCTCGACAACCAGCCGTCTATGCAAGCTCCCTCCATGATGTGTTGATGAAGTGGGCTGGCTTTTTAGCGTTGTGGGGCGTTCTTCTCTTGGCATGGTCTTGGAGAAAGGAGAGAACTCTTACCTTTCCATCTCCAACCAAGCATCCTATGAGGTACGGCTATATTGTACCCAAACAGCTTCCAGTGAAGCTATGCAAGGAGCTTATCCACACAGCCGAAGAACACGGCTGGACCGAACAACGACACACCCAGCCAACCCGAGACATCCCCCTCCAAGACCTCGGATGTCTCGGACGTTCCGTCAATGAACATGTGCAGCAGAATGTGTTCCCCGTCGTAGCAAAGAAGTACGACCTGCAGCTCCAACACATCAAGATTCGTGAGTGCTTCGTGGTGAAATACGATGCGGAACGCCAATCCAAGTTGGACCTGCATCGCGACGCCTCTCTCCTCACCGCCATCTTTGCGCTCAACCCATCAAGTGATTACCAGGGAGGTGGAACCTACTTTCCGTCGTTGGGTGATGTCGTGATGCTTCCCAACGCAGGAGACTTACTTCTGCATTGTGGGAAGTTACAACACGGCGGCTACACGGTAAAACAAGGACGTCGCTACCTTCTGGTTTGCTTTCTGGATCTGTCGGCCTGTCCCGAGTTCCAACACGAAGAGATACAGCAATGGAACAGCGCAGAGCCCTCGGACCAAGAGGTGATGCAAAGGCTCTACAAGCCGTCCCTTTGAAGCCAACGAACCCTATAAACCTTACCCTTTGCTCGCGACGATGTAATGTCTCCAGGGTGCTGGATAACCTTCGATCGTGCGTGTGGGGTCATTCGGGTCAAGGAAATGCTCCAGGCTTTGGATCTCAGCCCAAGCGGTTGGTCTTTGCTCTTCGATCGAGAGGGGCTCCGAAAAGATGGTCCGAACATTCGCAAAGCCCGCACGAGTCATCCAATGTTCCAGGCAAGAACGAGTCGGCAAAAACCAGATGCCACGGGCGTTGGCGTACCGTCCTCGTGGGGTGAGTGACAGCGGCTCCTCCCCTCCAATCCCCTGGCAGTCCACAACAATCTCACCTTTCGGAGCGAGCGCTTGGCGCATGCTACGCAACAGGCCCACAGGGTCGGTGTGATGATACAAAATGCCCAAACAAAAGATGGTATCAAAGAACCTGGGGTACAGGTCAAAGTGCTCTACGCCCAACAGCTCAAAGATCAGGTTGGGTTGTTGCACCAAGTTCTGCACCAACTGAAAATTCCAGAAGTGCTTGGCGTAAGGCTCAAACCCAACAACGCATCGAGGTTTTTGCTCGGCCATCCGAAACATAAAGTAGCCATTGTGACAGCCGATGTCTGCCACAGTCTTGCCTTCAAGGGAAGAGATGTGAGGCAAAATTCGATTCCACTTCCACTCGGATCGCCACTCGGCTTCAATCAAAGATCCAAAGAGGGAAAATGGACCTTTTTTCCAAGGGCAAAACACACGCAAAGCCTCGTCCCATCGAGCGCTCTGTTCCTCGTTGAGAGAGTCAGCCTTGCCTACGGTAATCACATCCGAGGCAAAGTCCCAGCTGGAAGCGCGAAGGTCTTGGACAGAGAGCACCGCCTCACGATACCGCAGAACTTTCTCTTCCCACAACCTGGACTCTCTCTCCTTGCGCAACGTCCGGATGCCATCCACATCAAGGGAGTGACCCTGCTCGTCAAGGTAGTCGGGAGGTTGATACCCAAGCTCGGTTGTGGACGTTGTTTGTTCCATTGTCATGGTTCGTTCCTTTCGGAAGAATCGGCCTTCAACGCAACAAACGTGGTGAAGTTGTGCATCTTGATGAGGGTATCCACAGAGGAAAACCCGCACTCCAAGAGCATCGCTTCTTGTTGTTCGTAGGTAAGTGGCACGAGCACATGCTCCAAGGCTTCTTTCTTCCGCTCAATTTCGGTCTTCGCGTAACCATTCGCTTCCTTGAAGGCCTCGTAGTATTGGGTCACGGTTTCCTGAAACTGAGGGGTGCTCGACTTAACCTTTTCACTCACAAACAACAACCCGCCGGGAACAAGACCATCGTAGATCGCCTGGAGCACTTGCCTCCGCTCAGAAACAGGCAAAAACTGCAGCGTGTAATTCATCACCACGACGCTGCTTTCGGAGTAATCCACCTGGGTGGCGCTTTGGCAAAGCAGCTCAACGTCATGATAGGACGCAACCTCTTCGAGCTTCTCTTTGGCTTGCTCCAGCATGGACGCAGAGTTATCAATCCCCACCATACGAACCGGCTGAGGAAAGAACCGACCCAACAGCTCCATAAACGTGCCTGTGGAGCAACCCACATCAAACACCTTTGTTCCGCCTTGGTAGTAACGTCGAGCCCAGTGGGCCGCACACGCGACCACCTCATGATACAGAGGCACTGAGCGTGAGACCATATCGTCAAACACCCTCGCGACGGCCTCATTAAAAGCGAAAGGTTTGGGCCAGGGTCCTTTTTCAAACAACTCATCCCGCTCGGAACGAAGATACAATCGCTGCAATACTTTTTCACTCATGGCCATCTCGGTATCGAAGGTAAAAGTCTCTGGTCAAATCGGCATATTCAGGAGAATGGACATGCCTCTCGTGGGTCTCCAGCGTCATGTGAGAGCGCTCTTCCTCTGTGGGAGCTCGCGACAAGGTCAGTAACACGCGACGCACCGGCTTTCCAGGTTTGGGAGCCACCTCGCACTTCCGAGCTACAAACCAGCCCCTCTCGATCGCCAACTGGACTAGAGCGTCGGCTTCTTCCACAGGATAAATCACGCTGAGTAAGCCCTGTGATTGCAACAACGTCTCGGAGTACGCAAGCAGGTCTTGGGGAGTGAGCGTGTCATTGTGTCGCGCACGATGACGTCGGGGGTCTGGCGCTTCCAACGAGCGCGTAAAGTAGGGAGGGTTGGACACGATGTGATCAAACGTCTCCTGTGTTTGGAGAGCGAAATCCGCCAAGGCGATGCCTTGCACTTCGATCTGCTCCTTCCAGGGAGACTCTGTCACGTTCTCGTTCGCTTGCTCTACAGAAGGAGGATCTACATCAATAGCTGTGATTTCGGCTGGAAACCGTTGCGCCAGCATCAATGCGATGAGACCCGAACCTGTTCCGACATCAAGAACCTTGGAAGCCTGTGAAGCATCCACCCAAGCTCCCAACAAAACGCCGTCCGTCCCGACCTTCATTGCGCATCGGTCATGACGCACACGGAACCGCTGAAACGTAAAGTAAGGCTGGCTCATCCTCCACCAGCTTCACGACGCAGCAACGCTCCAGTGCAAGCCATTTTAACCCAGTTGGTTACCAGGATTTGTCCTTGGGTTGCCACTTCCACAAGTTCCCCTTGCAGGGTGCGGGCCTGCAACGGTGAAGACAGAGGAGCAACCTCTCCAGAAGGCACCATCAAGAGCTGGGCTTCGGACACCTGGAAGTCACGCAACACCCGAATCACCAAGTAATCGGGTTTGTCGCTGGTCAGAATCTCTGCCAGAGAGGCTGCGTCTCGAAACGCATGATGCTTGGCTTTCATCTTGGAGAACTGACCGGTGGTGTTGTTGGCCTTAAAGAAGGTGGCACGAGTCGGCCGCGGCCAAGACTTGCGAAGCTGGTCCGGTTGTGTGATAGCTTGCTCCACGACATCCTGGAGCTCGGTTGCAGCGTGTCCAGGCTCACTTAAGTGGCGCAGGTCTAGGCGAACCGTATGCAAGCCCGACGCAAGAACTCGCTCCAGACGATCCAAAACAAACTGGTCTTTGTCCAAGAACAAAAAGGTACCGTGTTGCGTTTCCAAGGTTGGCATCGGCTTGAAGTTGGAATGCTCCGAGGCAACCACAGCTTCGTATCGATGGGTACTTTCATCCTGTCGGGAGAGATGCTTCGCCAGAAGCGAACGAGGGGAGTAGAACAACAAGATACGCCCAGCCCCTAACAATTCGCAGGGTACTGGTAGAACCTGACAATACTCGATGAGCTTTTCTTCCGGAAGTTCAATCGATAGAACAAGTCGCTCCAAAGACGGCGCGAGGAGTTCACACCAAAGCTGCAGACCGTCCAGGTTGTGGTTCCCTGTCTCCACGTTCCAATGCAGCGGCATCTCCGGCAAGTATGACTGCAGCCATTGCGCCGCTCCCACATCGTTCACTCGAACAGCATCAAACAAGGACCAGTTGACTTCCTGTAGTTCAGGAACAAGCTGCTCAAGGACTCGCTCCGGCAACAAGATGTCCCATACCAGGATAGGATGGAGACCCAACGTTCGAGCCTCGACAGCCAGAGACTCCACCCTGTCTTGAGGCAAGCGCCCTTCCCTGGCCAGCCAGGCAGGCTCCAAGAGGACCTCATGAACAGACTCCAGAACGGCACAGCGCTTCAGATCATCCGAGGAAGTAGCGTAGGTGAGGATTCTCATTGTCTCAGGGATGGCCTTTCCACAAGTCCAGTCGATGAAAGTTTCGGTGATTCTTCTCGCTCAAACGGCACGTTATCTCTCACTTTGAACAGAGAATGTCAACGTCCAATTCATTTTGGGAGAAGCAACGAACAGGAAGGACCGTGGAGAAGCAGCGGTGAAAAGAAACAAGTTGTGGTGAGTGACTATGCAGAAGAAGTATCGCTTCAACGAAGCTTCTTGCGAGAGACAGCGACCGAAAGAACAAGACAGAAACTACGCCGCAGAGTAAGCTTCTTCAATCCATCTCCAACCGACTTCAAGGCGAGCAACCCCCGCAGCCATCGAAGCAGTGTAGACAAACTCATAGATCGCTTCTTCGGACCATCCCATTTCCTTAAGATTGTCAAAGTGTTCGTCTGTAAGACCCCAAACATCGTCGCCGATGAGGTCGACAAATGTGGCAAGCTCCTCCGGAAGTTCTTGCTCAGGTTGTTCACGAAGCGCTCCAACAGCCGAAGACAAACGAGCCTCAATGCTTCGACGAACTTCAACAGGAGAGTCTCCGGGTTCCTCTCGTATGGGCTGAAGAATGTTCCCCACAAAGTCGGGAAGGTCTGGCCCAATGGGAGCGTCCTTTTTCTTCCGACTCCTCCCTACAGCGTGACCTGCCATGTTAAGCATGTTACCCAGCCGTTTGCTCTCATCCTCCGACAGATCTGCACCAAACGCATCCACCAAGCGATTCATCGAATTGAACATACAGCCAACCATCACTGCATGCTCCAGATCGACTCTCTCCAGCCCTGCCTCCATTGCCTCCTTTGCGTCGGAGAGATCAAGTTCGATGGGGCGTAGAGTTAGTTTCTCCAAGAACACCAGACTTGCCTTCAAGTTGGGCTCCATAGGAACATCTCTCCAACCCTCTGAGATCACTCCATGAAATATATCTGCTCCCAAATGTTTGGCCGCGACCGCGCCATGTGAGTACATTCAAAAGTTGCATCGGTTGAGATAGGAAACAAAGGCCGACTGCAGCTCACGCTCCCCGATCCCCCAAGCTGAACGCAAACGCATAATTTTGATCTTGCTACGATTAAAAGCCGACCGATCCAACTTCGTCTCAGGCAAGGTCACAGCCATCGCTGCAGGAACCATCCCAAACACCTTCTCCAACGCAGCCACTTGTAACTTCTTGCCCAAGCTCTTGGGCTCAAACAAGCTCAACCGAGGTTTCTTTAACATTGTCCTCTCCTCTTCTCTTGCTCGGCTTCAAGAAACCTTCAAGCCATTGTTAGCAACCACCCGCATGTTAGCAACCACTAACAAAAGATGCAAGCAAAAGTGAAGTAAAAGAAAGAAAGCACTGAATTCAATGAGCGTTTGGCAAGCAGAAGAGAGAGAAGCGAGGAGAAGCAGAGAAGGGAACGTGCAAGCTTTGGGCGAAGAAAGGCTACTTGCGTACGACTTTGAGCATCCCTTGGATGGGATACTGAAACCATGGCGTTACTTTGGTCACTTTCACAGCATTGGCTGTCCGAGTTTGTTTTGTGCAGGTCGAAGTCGTTGACCCGCTTTTGTAGGACTGAAACGAACCAAAGTTAACGGTGGCGTTGTTTGATCTTCAAGGAAACCAGGACATTTTTCAGACCCGCACCCGTAATGTTAATCCCTTGCCCCAAGTGACACCTACGATGCATACTGCCCCTTTCCCGTTACATTTTTCACCCTATTTAGGACAGCGCCAAAAGGAAACGAGTTTGTCACTCACCTTTCAAAAAGGCTGACTCCAGCCTCAACAAAAAGCAACGGCTTCCATCTTTAAACAGAAACGATTCTCACGACATTGTCGGTTTGCACGCGGCTCAGCTGCTCTGTGGTGGGGAGGCACACAACACTATCCTGACGCATGGCTTGCTTGGACTGACCTAACACGGTTAAGAGGGAGTCCACGGTGTGAGTCAAAGGCTCGTCTGTGAAAGTAAGAAACTCCAAAGTATCCCCAAGCTTGAGGGGTTTGTGCAGTTGAATCGTAAGCCTCGACGCATCCACATCCAACACGGTACCCAACAAAGCGTGCGTTCCTGTGTTGTTTCCGTGGGATTGTTCAAACACAGAATCAGGCCCAGCCGGTGTATTCAACGAACCGGAGAAGTAGGTCCGATGAGGAACCGAAAGCAGCTCTTGTCTGGCTTCTTCCACGAGCGCCTCGCTCCAAGCACCGGAGGCATAGGCGTCAATCAGGCGTCGGTACACTCGGCAAGTGGTCGCGACATACAATGACGACTTCATCCGTCCTTCGATCTTCAAGGAGCAGATGCCATGCTGAAAAAACAGAGGAATCTGAGCAATGCCCGCCATGTCCATGGATGACATAAACGGCGCAGTCGAAGCCGAGTCTGCTTGCGCACGGTAAAAGGACGCCTTGGTCGTTTCAGGGGTAGGCTCAGGGTTCATTTGGTAGGCAAACCGACACGACTGAGAACAACCCCCTCGATTCGAGTCACGCCCGGCCGTAAAGTTGGAGATGGTGCAATGCCCCGAAAACGCCATGCACATTGCACCGTGTACAAACATCTCGACATCGACGCCAGCTTCCTGCGCGATGTGTCCTCCCTCCGCGATGCTCAGCTCTCGGCCCACAATCAAACGCTCCACACCCAACCTCTTCCACAGCTTGGCCCCGTACGAATTCAGACACGACGCCTGGGTCGAGAGATGGATGGAGAGATTGGAGCACTGCTGCACGCGACGCAACACCCCGAGATCCGACACGATGACAGCGTCCAATCCGATGTGCTCCAAAAAGGCACAGTACTCCTCAAAGCCTGCAAAGTCTTCGTCGTGAAGAAACGCGTTCATCGTGAGATACACACAAGCATCGTTCTCGTGAGCAAAGTGGACAGCCTGCTCCAACTCTTCGTCTGTCAGATTGTCAGCCCTGGCTCGCAAACCATAACGCTGACCGCCGACATACACAGCATCTGCACCATAACGGATCGCTGTTTTTAGACGCTCAAGATTTTTGGCCGGTGCCAACAATTCAGGAATGTTGCTTCGATGACTCATGTTTCTACCCTTGCCGATGACAGAGGGCTGGATCCCTTCCCCGCCCCTTCATGGCCTGCTTACCAAATCACAGTCACTCTGTAAATGAACTCCCTCTTCACAGTTTCTTTACATCTTTTACAATTAAGTGTTTGCATCCGGGCAAAAAAATAAGTAAGTAACCAGTCAGTTATTTATTTCCATGCAAAAAATGGAAGGCAAAGGAATGGGCAGAAAGAAAGAACGCACCGACAAAGAGTTGCTTGAGATTGCAGGGAAAGTGTTCTTGGAACATGGACCGAATGTAGCGACCAGCGTCATCGCGAAAGCAGCGGAGGTCAGCCAGGCGACCCTGTTCAATCGATTTGGCGACAAGAAGACTCTGCTTCTTCGGTCTCTTGCTCCACCACCGACCAACCCAGCGATTGAGTTGATGGAGCAACCACCGGACCAAAGACCCATTCCTGTCCAGCTCGTTGAAGTGGGACATGTGTTGTACAAATTTATGAGGCTGAACGAGCCGCGCGTGGCCTGTATCAAAGCGGCCGGATACACCCTCGTGGACTTGATGCATGAAAACATTGAAGTCCCAATCCAGCGCGGCCCGCAGGCACTTGCGGGCTGGATCGAAGCCGCCCAAGCCGCGGGACGTGTGAGCGAAGACATTGATGTCTTCGCGCTCATGGTAGCGTTCGCTGGTTCCATCAAGAACCTGGCGATGGAAGAACATTTTGCCTTTGTCCGAAAAGACGAACAGCTGGTGTTTCACACCATTACACACCTGGTCGATCTGCTCTGGAGAGGGCTGGAACCCAAGACAAAAGACGAATAATCCAACGCAAAACCTACAACATCACAAGACGCGGAATTTAAATAACTGACTACTCAGTTATAGCAAGCAATGGCACGTGACTTGGGATGAGAAATCGAGCAAGTCCGAACAACGGAATGGGCTACAGAGCAAGCACCCATCCCAAAAACAGAGAGCAGAGAGAATCATGAGTGAGCATTTCCCAGGAACAAGCAAAGGCCAGATCCTTCGGGTCGTCATCATCTCCGGGTTGGTCCTCGTTGTGGGCATCGGCGGGATGAGAGCTTTGTTTAAGATGAAGAAGAAGCCTGTACGTAAAGGTGTGGCCCAGCAGACCATTCGGGTTGAGACGCAAAAAGTCCGCCCACAGGCTTTGCATTTGCATCTGGACGGCCTGGGAACAGCAGAGGCCAACAAGGTTGTGGCGCTGGCCCCAGAGTTGTCAGGACGAGTCGTGTATGTATCGCCCAAGTTCCGAACAGGGGCTCGTGTTCGCCGGGGCGCTCTCCTCCTTCGCGTGGACAGCCGAAGCTACAGCCTGGAATACAAGCGGCTCAAACGCCAACTCCGGGCGCTGCGCAAGCAGATTAAGATATCGGAGCAAGCGTTGACGCTAAACCGTCGGCTCCTTCAGCGAAACCGTCGGCTCCTTCAGCGAAAAGCGATAGACACAGGAAGCTACGAGCAACAACGTATGCAAATGCTGGATCGTCAGCAACGACTGGAGTCGCTGCGTCAGAGCGCTGAGTTAACAGAGGTCCAGCTGTCCAACGCAGGACTCACTCTTCGCAAAACACAGATCCGCGCACCTTTCGATGCCCGCATAGTACAAACCAACATTGACCGGGGAGACTTTGTGACTGCAGGCCGGACCGTCGCCACGGTCGAAAGTCGCGACGCGGTGCTTATCCCCGTGTCGTTTCCCATCGACTCCATCCGTTCGATTCGTACAAAGGAAGGCAAATCCGTCGATATCGAAGCTCTTCCCGGCTATTTGAGTTCACTTCCCCCGGTTCAGGTGACTGCGAGCGGAGACTCCAGTCAATCGTGGAAGGGAAAAGTGGTTCGGGTAGGAGCCAAGCTGGATCTCACCTCTCGGACCCTGGCTCTCTGGATCAAAGTCGACCTCCAAAACAAGCGCAAGCGACGGAAAGCATCGAAGGTTCCCACGCTCTTGCCGGGAACCTTTTGCAAGGTTCAGATCCCTATCCAATACACCCCTAACGCCATCGCCATCCCGAAGCAAGCGTTGTATGGCAACAGCGTCTATGTCGTGGAAGACAGCCGGATTCGAAAGCGACAAGTTGAGATCACGCACCAAACGACGCAGCGCGTGTTCATCCAAAGCGGGTTACGAGCCGGCGACTTGCTCATCGTAAGTCCGCTCACAGATCCCTTGGAAGGCACGCAGGTTGCGGTCAGTCGAAAAAGCAAAAGCGCCGGACTCCACCGACGACGCCCCAAGCTCGCACAGACCCATCCCTAACGACGTTGGAACCGAAACCAAAACAGCGCTGCCTCAGCTTGGATGGAAGACGCCCGTGGTGCGTCCACTCCAGACGAAAGCAGCGGTGACGATGAACCCTTAGGGTTCAAGGAGTACCCATGAGACGCATTATTGATTGGGCCGTTCGGAATCCAACGGTCGTGAACCTGATGATGGTGGGAATTGCGCTGGCCAGCCTGATTTCCATCGACAAGATGCCCAAAGAGTCGTTCCCCCAAACCTCCCTCGACGAAGTCAGGGTGCAGGTGATCTACAGAGGAGCCGGCCCGAAAGAGATCGAGCAAGGCATCCTGATCAAGATCGAAGAAGCGGTCGAAGGCATCAGCGGCATCGACCAGATCAGCTCGGAAGCCAAAGAAAACTTAGGCTCCGTTCGGATGGAGCTTCGCCGCGGCGTCGATGCAGACGAGACGTTGAGGGAGGTCAAGGACGAGATTGAAAAGATCACAACCTTCCCTGTGGACGCAGAGAAGCCAACGGTCTTTAAGCTCATTCGCCGACAACCGGTGATTCAGTATGTCATCACAGGCAATACTGAGCGTGCCCAACTGCAAACCCTCGCAGACAAACTCAAAGATGAGTTTCTCAAGAACCCCCAGATCAAGCTCGTCAGCGTGATGGGGGTCAAGAATCGAGAGATCTCCATCGAACTCGATGAAGAGAGCTTGCGCCGGTACAACCTGTCGATCACTGACGTCACCCGGGCTCTTCGGACCGCGAACCTTGATATGTCAGGCGGTACGATCAAGACCAAGCGAGAAGACTTCCGGATCCGGATCTACGGGAAGAAGTACCTCGCCAAAGAGATGGAGCAGCTCGTTATCCGACAGGTACGAGGCAGCACCCCCATTCGCTTGCACCACATCGGGAAAGCTCGGGAGACCTTCGAAGACGTCCCACAAGACCTCGCGTTCAACGGCAAACCTGCAGTCATTCTCAACATTCAAAGTACGCTTTCGGATAACATCCTCAAGGTCGCCAAGCAGGCCAAGATGGTCAAAAAACGGCTCGACAAGACCCTCCCTTCCGGCGTTACGATGCACGTATACCGAGACCAAACGGTTGAACTCAAGTCACGCATCAGCCTTCTCGTGAACAACGGGATCTCCGGGTTAATTCTTGTCTTGCTCGTGCTTTCGTTCTTTATGAACGTTCGCCTCGCGTTCTGGGTCGCCACGGGTCTCTTGCTCTCGCTGCTTGGAGCGTTCTTTTCGGCCCACACTGTCGGACTCACCATCAACATGATCAGCCTGTTTGGCATCCTGCTGGTCATCGGGATTTTGGTGGATGACGCCATTGTTGTAGCCGAGAATGTATACACACACTTGGAGATGGGTAAGTCCCCCTACCGAGCGGCAGTAGATGGAACCGTTGAGGTGCTCCCTGCCGTTGTGTCTGCGGTCATTACAACGTGCCTTACATTCCTCCCGTTGTTCTTCATGGGCGGGTTCATCGGCAAGTTCATCTACATGATCCCAGCGATGGTGATTGCTGCCTTGCTGTGGAGTTTGTTTGAATCCCTCATTATTCTTCCTCCTCACCTCGCACACTCCCTCAAGCCACGAAACAGCATGGAGTACAAGGCCAATCGCTTTCGCAAGATGATCGATGCGTCGTTTGGTTGGCTCCGTGATGGCTTGTACGCCAAATCTCTGTCGATCGCCCTGCGGTATCGATGGGCCGTTCTTTCGGGAGCGATGGCGATCTTCTTCTTGTGTGTGGGTATGCTTGGAGGAGGCATTGTAAAGTTTGTGTTCTTCCCGGCGCTGGAAGGCAACCAGATTGTGATGCGGTACACGATGAAGCCGGGTACCCCCTTGGAGGAAACCCGCAAGGTTGCGGAGCAATCGGAAAGAGTACTTAAAAGTCTTGGAGCAGAACTCAAGAAGAAGCACGGGAAAGTCATCATCCTGCAAACGCTGCGATGGCTGGGAACCCAAACCTCCCGAAACCCCAACAAGTCGGCGCTGACAGGGGAAGAAGTGGGAGAGGTGCAAGTCGAGCTGATCCCAGGAGAAGAGCGAAAGATCACCAGCTTTGAGGTGATTCGGTTGTGGCGACAAAAGATGGGCCGTCCTCCCGGAGTCACTCGTGTGAGCTTCACCCAGTTGATGGGACCTCCTGTGGGCAATCCACTGGAGTTCCAACTTCTGAGCAAGAACACCAAACAGCTGCGCGAAGCCACAGCCTTCATGAAGAAACAGTTGGCCTCGTTCCCAGGAGTGTTTAACCCTGAAGATGACCTGACTGTAGGCAAACGAGAGCTCCAACTTCAACGCACCCCGCTAGCTGAAAGCCTCGGTATCTCGCTGCAAACCATCGCCACGGAAGTGCGCAACCGGATGTACGGACAGGAGGTCATGCGTTTGCAGCGGGGCAAAGACGATGTCAGGATGATGGTGCGTTATCCCGACAAGGAGCGGGACAGCCTGAAGCGTCTCGACAAGATCTGGCTCACGACAGCAAACGGAGCACGCGTTCCAATGGCGCAGCTTGTTACCTTCAAAGTCACTCGTGAGCTGAAGGTCATTCGTCGCCTCAACCGAAACCGCCAGTCTACGGTCTACGCCCAGCTCGACGAGACCAAGGGAAACCGGGCCGAGATCATTTCGGCCATGAAAACCCGAGACTTTGCCAAGCTGAAGAAGACCTACCCCAGCGTGAGCGTGGTGGTTGCCGGCCAAGGTCGTGAGCAAGCCAAAGTTGTGGGAGGAATGAAGACAGCCCTCCCCCTCGCGTTCTTCGGCATCTTCTTTATCTTGTCGCTGATCTTCCCGTCCTATGGAAAGATCTTGATTGTCATGGCCATGATTCCCTTTGGCTTCATTGGAGCTGTCTTGGGCCACTTTGTGATGGGCATCCCGCTGACCATCCTCAGCTTCTTTGGAATTGTTGGGGTCGCAGGCGTTGTCGTCAACGACTCCATCGTTCTGATGGACGCTATCAACCGGTACTCCCAAACAGGGATGCCGGTGTACGAGGCCGTTTGGGAGGCAGGAAGGAGCCGTTTGAGGGCGATTTTATCAACAACTCTAACCACGGTTGCGGGGCTCACGCCGCTGCTGATGGAGAAGAGCTTCCAGGCTCAATTTCTCATCCCCATGGCTTTGTCGTTGGCCGGTGGAGTTGCCTTTGCGACCTTCCTCACCCTTGTGCTTGTGCCCAGCCTCTATCTGATTCGGCTTGATGTCAAACGGTTTATCCACTGGCTGAAGAAAGGGGTGTGGCTCGACATCAACACCATGGAACAGATGGATCAAAACAAGAACAAGCACGACGAACATGATTCCCAGACCGAGAGAGGAAGCGAGGGTCCAAGCCCCCTACCTCCACAAGGTCACGTGGCCTGATACGAAGGAACAAAAGATTCAGTATTGTGCGAAGCGCGGAAGAAAAGCGTGGGTCACGACTGTTCCATCCAGCAAAGCGGGACCTTCCTATCGTTCCAGGCCTTCACTGTTGCAGTGCATTGTCTTACTACACACGACTCATTCTGCCTCCCCAGGTACACGGAGAATTCTCATGTTAACCAACGAACGACTCTTTGAGCGCAGCAGAGAGAGCTATGTGTCGTTCCCCAAGCGATTCCCCTTCCAAGGTCGGAGCGATTCACTGCGAACGTTCTTATGCTTTGGCTTTCTGGCTCTGCTGGTCGGCTTACCAGGAGCAGCGTTTTCAACCCCCAAGGCGACAAAGGACTCGAAGCTGCCGACCTTTCAGCGCGGCAAGCCGCACGTGAAGCTCCCGGGTTGGAAGCGCCTGGATCTGCGCCCCAAGCTACCCCGAGTTCGACGAGTCGCGCAGGCCCAACCTCCGAAGGTGAAGCTATCCAAGACCAAGCTACCGCCAGCGACACCTTTGCTCTTGCCCAAGCAAAGTCTTCAGCAGGTGTATCAACTGGCCAAAAAAAGTAACGTGGACCTGCGCATCCTTAAGCAGAACCTGGTCTTGGCTGAAATCGCGTCTGCTAGAGCATGGATTGCCCTTCGACCGAGGGTGGGACTCTCAGGAAGTTACAACCGAAACCAGTTTGAAGTCATCGTCAACACGGGGCCAAACACGAGCGCCGTGATCACCCCCAAGGACCGCTTTGACCTGGGCGTTCAGATGAGCTGGACCTTCATGGACTTCACCACGATTCCCAACGTACAAGTGGCAGCGTTGAGCAAGAAGTTGACGGGAAAAACAGTGCAGCAAACCAAGCGCGAGTTGTACTACTCCATCTCACGAACCTACTACAGCGTCTTGTTGGCAGAAGGAACCTTACGAAGCGCGCGTGAGTCCTGGCAAAACGCCCTTCAGCACCTGGAGATTTCGCAGGCCCGGCTGCAAGCAGGGATGACAACCAACCTCGCCACCATGCAAGCCAAGTTGGACGTTGCCCGCGCCCAACAAAGTTGGTTCAACGCAAGAAACCAGCTGCGCAACACCAAGCTGACTCTTGCCCTGTTGTTGGGTCTAAAGACCTTTCCTTACAGCGCGCAGCGACCGAACAAACCCAACCTTCCCTCAGGAAAAATGGGTCGTTGGTTGGAGCTTGCTCGCAAGCAAAGAACCGAGCTGGCCAGCAAACGATTGTCCCTGGCGATCGCCACCAAGAAGCTACAAAGTCAGTGGCTCACGTACCTGCCCACGGCAACATTGTCCGGTGGAGTCAGCCTGACCAACGCCACAGGCTTTGCAGGTCAGGCGGCCAACTGGAGCCTTGGAGTCAGCCTGCAGTGGGCGCTGTACAACGGTGGAGCGCGTACTTCGGCCATCCGCGAAGGGTACGCCAACTTGAGAAAAGCCCAGCTTGACTACCAGAAAGAGCAGCAAGCCATCGACAACGAAGTACGAAAGGCCTACCTGGATCTTCAGAATGCGACAATGGCCGTCGATATCGCCCGTCGCAACGCTGAGTTGGCCGAGCAAACGTACCGACTCCGTCAGCAACGGTACAAGGCAGGCATGGCAACGCCGGTGTCTGTGTCAGATGCGAACACCCTGTTGCTCAACGCCAAGATCAACATGTTGCGGGAGAGCCTGAACCGCGAATTGATCGTCCTTCGACTGCGTCGTGCCGTCGGCCAATTTCTAGTCAAATAAGGACAACACAATGAAACAGATCACAACCGTTGCTTTGCTTTGTACGCTGCTGGTAGGTCTGGTGGGCCCGACGACATGGGGCGTCAGCACCGCCGCAGCAGAAACTCCCAACTCCTCTCTCACGGAAAAGCCCAAAGAACCCTACTTTGCCCACGGAGGCTGGGTGATGGAAGGAGTGGGTGGTATCGTTGTGGTAGCTGGAACCGTGCTTCTCGCCTTGGGGTATGGTTCGTTTGCAGACGCGAACCAACTTCGAGAGGACAACCCCAACGGCGAAAAGAACGCCGATGCAGACAGCCTGGACGGAACCGGAACGGCCCTCACCACAGTGGGTTGGATTTCCTTGGGTGTGGGAATTGCCGTGATGGTTGGAGGCAGCATCTGGCTGCTGTCCAAACAAACCAAAGAGCCCTCCAACGCGACTCCACAAGGAACCGCCTCCCTCCCTCAACCCAAGGCTGCTCCGCAACAAGGAACGGTTCTCTGGGAAAACCGGTAGCTCCTAGTCTTCCGCGTCGATCAGGTTTTCGGATTGCTTGTAGAAATCTTCCAGGAAGGTTTGAGCGCGCTCGTAATCCACTTTCCACACCAAGATCCGGGTTCCGTTGATAAAGTTCAGAGCCGGATCCACGCCACCACAATCGTCCGATTGTACGATAGCTTCGATGTCATGGTAGTCTAGAAAGTCGATGAGAGGTTGGGCCAGGGCTCGATTGGGAGCATGGGTCAGCAAGATCAAGTCAGACATAACGATCCTCCTGGTGAAAACCACCGAATGGGAGAGAAAACAGGCTTAACAACGAGTCCCACCCGGTGTTCCTCCCTGGTCACGTTAAATGTACGCACTCCCCCTTGAAAGACAAGCCTCCCAAAAAAATTGGAAACTTTTTGTAGCAACCCTTGTCGGTATGTGCAGTGGGTCGCGACTCCCCAACCGTATGTTTTTCTTTGAATGATTCCTTGTATGTCTCTGATATACATTTGATGCATACAAGCTGGGAGAGGAGCACCCTTTACCATGATTGAACAGCCTTCCCCGCAGCCCCCATCACAAGACCTGGTCTTGGAGCCAACAACCTGGGGCGAGCTAACCCATCCACCGAAAGAAGCAGGAGACTGCCTTCGCATTTCGTTTCGGTGGGCCGACACCTTGTTGGATGTGGGTCACTTTGACAAACCCCAAGAGGTCACCCTTGGACCCCATAGCCAGAACGATTTCCGCGTCACCATGGACGCCTGGGATGATCAGCCCTACCCCATCCTGGTCAAAGAAGGGCCGTTTGGCTATAGCTTCTTTTTCACCGATAGCTTCGCAGGAAGCTACACCAACCAGGATGGAGAGACCTACTCCCTCCAAGAGCTTCAAGCGACACTCGGTGGATATGCAAGCAACGGCTACCAAGGGTTTGTGCTGCATCTTGAGCCTGGAGATGAGCTTCACGCCGAGATCGGTGAGCTATGCATCGACGTAGACTTTGTCCACCAGCTTCCGCTCGAAGCCACACCCTATGCCCGTGAACGAGAATACATGTGGTGGCGTGTCCTTTCCTTTTCGGCCATCGCTCACTTCTGTGTCATCTTGTTGTTTCAGATCATCCCATCGGGGGCCAGCGCGCTTCGCCCCACCCAGCTTCTTGGGCGCTTCTCCAAGCTTATCTCCATTCCAGTCGTGGAGCCCCCAAAGAAAGAGCAAAAAGAGTTTAAGCTGAAGAAGAAAAAACCAAAGCCACGTGACAAGGTAGTGAAGCGAACCCACAAACGAACTCCAACTCCCACCGACAACGAAAAAGTCACCAAGACCCGAGACGTGAAGAAGGTTGGAGTGTTGGGCGCGCTGCAGAACTTTGGCTCAGGCAAAGGGGACATCTTTGGCAAGATGAACACCCAACAGTGGCTGGGACAAGTGATAGCATCCACCGGCGGTCAGTCCTCGGCTTCGGCCGGGTTTGGAACCGGGCGCTGCTTTGGGATGAACTGCACAGGTGGCAACGGAGGCAATCCGTACGGTGGAGACGGAACCTTTGGGAACCTAACTGGAACTCGTCATTACAACAGACGAAAGGTAGGCAACCTGCGAGGCAAAAAAGTGAAGAAAGTGATGATCAAGCTATCGCCACCGATGCTGCGCCTGGAAGGCTCCTTGAGCAAAGAAGAGATTGCTCGTGTGGTCCGTCAGAACTTGTTCATGATTCGATTCTGCTACGAACGAGCCCTTACCAAAAACCCCAACTTGGCTGGAAAAATCGCGTTGCGTTGGATCATTGCCGGATCTGGCTATGTCCAAACGGTTGCCGTCACCGGCACCACGATGAACAACGAACGAGTTGAGAACTGTCTGGTCCGCAAGGTTCGACGCTGGAAATTCCCACGTCCACGGGGCAACGGCGTCGTCATTGTGAACTACCCCTTCTTCTTCAACAAAGCCAGCTAAGATCACCCCAAAGCCTGCCCATCTCACTCACCTGTTTGTGCTCTCCATCTTTGTCATCCAATTTGTAACAAATTCATTGCTTTTGTTAGGAGGGCTGGGTACACTTTTGACACTCCCAGGTACCCTTTGCAGCGAAAAGCACCGATGGACAGAGACGACGCCAGCAAAACCAAAGAGGAATTGTTGCGCGAATTGCAACACCTCCGGGCTGAATTGAACCACTTTCAGTTCCAAGAACGGCGGCCCGATCGGCCACGCTCTACCACACAAGAGCTTCGGCACATCAGCGCCAAGCTTGAAGATGTGCAGCACCAGTACAGGTTCAACCAAGCCTTTCTGGAAGCTGTCTTTGACAACATCCCCGATATGATCTTTGTCAAAGACGCACGGCATCTGCGTTTTTTAAGAATGAACCGGGCGGGCTGCGAGCTGCTGGGGCTGAACGAAGAGGAATTGCTCGGCAAGAGCGACTTTGACTTTTTCCCAGCCGAAGAAGCCAGCTTCTTTACAGACAACGACAGGGCTGTTTTGGCGACAGGAAAGCTGGTCGTCATCCCCGAAGAGCCCATTCATACCAAGTCACGGGGCACTCGTTACCTCCAGACCAAAAAGGTCCCTATTTTTCATCATGAGACCGGCGAGCCCATGTACTTGCTTGGGATCTCCGAAGATGTCACGGAACAGAAACAGATAGCGCTCGAACTCAAACGAACCAACGAAGAGTTGGAACAACGAGTGAAGGAGCGCACCCAGGAGCTTTCGGAAGCCGTCGCTCAGCTACACAAAGACATCATTGAGCGGGAACGCACCGCCGCCCAGCTGCGAGCCAGTCAAAAGCTGAACGAAGTCATCCTCGACTCCCTCCCAACAGGCATCTGCCACATCAACGCCAGGGAAGAAATTCTCCAGGCCAACGCCAAAGCCTTGGAGCATTTCCAAGAAACTTCCACTCTGCAGTTGCAGCGTTCGATGCGAAGGATCGAAAGCCGGACGGTTTGGGAAGATCTCACCCCATGCAAAAGAGAAGAGCTACCTGGCAGACTCGCCTTCTCCACAGGCAAGCCACAAGGACCCCTCACGATAGGGCACCGCCGCCAAGATGGCTCGCTTGTTTGGGCTTTGTACAGCGCTGTTCCTGTTACAGACCCCGACACGGAAGAGATCACCGGAGTCATTGTTAGCTTCCTCGACATCACCGAGTGGAAGCAGCGAGAGGCCGAACGGAAAAGCTTTGAAGCCAAGCTCCGACATGCCCAAAAGTTGGAGAGTTTGGGCATCTTAGCCGGTGGTATTGCCCACGACTTTAACAACTTGTTGGTGGGTATCTTGGGCAACGCCGACCTCGCCTTGCATGACCTGCAAGAGGAAACCCAAGCGACTCGAAGAATTCAGCAGATCGTTGAGGCTGCGACCAGGGCATCGGATCTTACCAAGCAGATGCTGGCTTACTCAGGTCGTGGGAAGTTGCAGATCCACGCGGTTCATATCTCCAAGCTCACCGAAGAGATCTCCCACCTGCTGAAAGCCTCCATCCCTCGCACTGTCGAGCTACACACCGAGTTGGAATACAATTTACCTTGCGTCGAGGGCGACCCCACCCAGCTGCAGCAGGTGTTGATGAATCTTCTGACCAACGCAGCCGAATCGTACGAAGGAAAAAGCGGCACAGTCACCTTAAGAACCGGTCAGACGGAGCTGTATTATCGCGGAGTCACCGACACGTTCACCGGCACAGAAATGGACACAGGCCGGTATGTCTTTGTCGAAGTGCAGGATCACGGTCGGGGAATGAGCAAAGAGACACAGGCCAGGATCTTTGACCCCTTCTTCACGACCAAGTTTACCGGACGTGGACTTGGACTCGCTGCAGTCCTTGGGATTGTTCGCAGCCACAACGGCATGATCAAGATCTCCAGCGAAGAAAACCAAGGCACCCTCTTCACTGTGTTTTTCCCAGTCTCTGACCAAGAAGCCACAAAACGCCCCAGCACGCCTCCCTCCGTGGAAATACTCAACGAAGCGGACTGGCAAAAAGCAACCATCCTCCTCGTTGATGACGACAGAGTGGTTCGAAGCGTCGCCCGGAACATGCTGGAGAGTATGGATTTTAATGTGTTGCTTGCAGAAGACGGCGTGGTTGGGCTCTCTATCCTCAAAGAGCAAAAGGACAACATCGCGTTGGTCCTTTTGGATCTCACGATGCCCAGGATGGGCGGCTTGGAGACCTTTGAGGCGATGCGAGCGATACACCCTACGCTACCCATCGTCTTGTGCAGCGGGTACAGCCAAGAAGAAGTCGTCGCCAACTTCGCTCAGCACAACATCTCTGGCTTCCTGTCCAAGCCGTTTACACGCAAGCAACTGCGCTCCAAGCTGTTGACGGCTCTAGGAGAATCACATCTCTCCAAGCGAGAGGAGTAGGCCGAACATTTGCAACGCGCTTTAGGGTTGCAAAAGAATCGTGATGCTCCAAATCATCAGCGCCAACACACCGACCCCAATCGCAAAGAACACCACGGTGGTCAATCCAGAAAGAAACGTTGGCTTCTCTACCAGCTCGTCCTGTTGAAACATTTGCAGGAACTGTGACTCAGGAATGGTCGAAGAGCCATCCTTCACCACAACATTCTCGGCAGGCTCCTGCCCTGCTCTTTGTGAAGATCGTAGAATGCGACCCTTTTTTAAGCCAAGCGAAGTGTTCCCCACGACAGCGATTTCAAGCTCCGTTTTGGGGCCTTCATGGATGGCTTCTCTCTGAGGTACTGAAGCATGGGTCCCAGAGTCGGGTATCGCTTCCAAATCCCGGAACGTTAGATCCCCAGGAGAAGCCGCTTGTGATGACAACGAAGTGCTGATTGAGGCGATGCGTTGTTCTTCGGAGTAGGATTCCCCCAAGCCACTGCCAAGGGCTAGAGTGGAGAAAGCCAACTGGGAAGAAGCGATCGCCAGACCTTGCTTGGAAGGGGTTTGAAAAAGAAGCTCCGACGGTCGTTCAGGCAAATGAGTGGGCGTTGTTGGGGTCTCTTCACGAGACAGTCCTCCCTCCAACGCAGGCTGCCCCTCTTCCTCGGAAAATTGATGCACAGCGTTGCGAAGGTTGCGAATCTGAGCAAGTTCAGGGGCCGTATCCCGTGTGCTAGCTAGCTCGCCGCCGGGCAGCAGAGAGTCACCCACTTGGAGCCTGGACTGCATCGCCATCGCTGCGTTTGCTTGCAGTCGAATGTCCGCTGCCAAAGGTGTTTTGGGAGTAATCACTTGGGACAGGTACACCAAAAGGTCATGGACGGAGGCAAACCGTTCATCAGGCTCTTTCGCCATAGCACAGAGAAGGAGCTCTCGAAGCACTCTGTCTTTCGAGGAGTTTGTATGCAAAACGTCAGGCAGATCGGGATTTCCGTGAATATGGCAATGAGCGAGAGAGAGAACAGAGGGTAACGGTCGGCCAGGTGTGACAAAAGGAGGATGTCCCACCAAAAGCTCATACAACAAGACACCCAGGCAGTACACATCGGTGCGATGGTCAACGCCCTGATCCAGGAATTGTTCAGGGGCCATATACACGGGAGTCCCTGGGACTTCGTTCCCTCGCGTGATGTTAACACTCTCTCCACCCAGAAACTTTGCGATACCAAAGTCCATCACTTTGACAAAGGCATCCGAGCCTTTCTCACCTGTCAAAAAGATGTTGGAAGGTTTGATGTCCCGATGGACAACGCCAGCCTGGTGAGCGGCATCAATGGCTTCACAGAGTTGCGAGAAGACGTCGAGCTTTTGGTCTAAGGAGAGCGACTCGTTCCGCAACGCCTCCGACAACGTTCGCCCGCTCAAATGCTCCATCACATAGTACAAGCCCAGCTGAGGAACTTCGCCGAAGTCATCGTAGACTCGGACAATATGAGGGTTCATTTGCGACACTGTAGCGGTGAGTTGGACCTCTCGCAGAAATCGCTGGGTTGCCGTTGGATTGGTGAAGAACTCCGGCTTCAGAAACTTCACGACCCGAAGAGGCGACAAGCTCAGTTGAACGTGACGAGCGAGATAGACGACGCCATTGCCACCTTCAGCGAGTTTCTTTTCCAGACGATATTTCCCGGCGACAAGAACCAGGGGTAGCTGGCACTTGGAGCAAAACCGGAGTTCATCAGCGCTCTGGACATCTTCAAAAGCATGTCCAAGCGGCTCTTCGCACTGAGGACAAGAAGCGGGGTGAAGCAATTCCTGGGATACTGATATGTTCTGCCCTTCAGCATCTGCCTGCTCCAGCCCAATGTTTTGGACTTCATCCCCTGCATCAGCAAACAAAGACGCTGTCCTTGATGCAACGGGTATTTTGTTGGCAGGGTCATCAATCCGGTTCATTGTAACCACTCAAATTGTATAGAAAGATTCCTCAAACATAGACGAAGGGGGACATGTGTGATCTTAACGGCATGGTTCTGAAAGGACTGAAGCCCCAACAAAACTTTCTTCGATTGTGGACACTTAGACCGAGCGGTTTTGCGAGGCGTGTCGGAGGTAATGGTCCATAAGCACCAGAGCTGCCATGGCGTCAACGATGGGTACAGCGCGTGGAACAACACAGGGGTCATGACGGCCTGAAGCTTTCAACATGACCGAATCACCTGCCCGCGTCATTGTGGTTTGTGCTTTGGCAATGGTCGCCACAGGTTTGAAGGCCACACGAAAATGGATGTCTTCGCCTGTAGAGATTCCGCCCAAGACTCCTCCAGCGTTGTTGGTGGCCGTCCCGATGGTTCCATCCTTGCCTTTGACATAGCTGTCGTTGTGCTCGCTGCCGCGAAGAGCTACCCCAGCAAAGCCAGAACCAATCTCAAATCCCTTCACCGCGTTGATGCTTGTCATCGCCTTGGCAAGATCGGCGTGGAGTTTGTCAAAGACAGGTTCACCCAAACCAACCGGAACATTCCGGATGATACAACGAACGACTCCACCGACGGAGTCCCCATCCTCCTTTACTTCCTCAATGAATTGAATCATCTCATCCGCAACGGTCGGGTCTGGGCAACGAACAATGTTGGCTTCGATCGCCTCGGCATGGATTTGTGAATCCTCCAGGTGGGTTTGAATCGAGCCCACTTGTTGGACATAGCTTAGGATCTCCACCCCAAGCTTTTCCTTGAGAAACTTCTTGGCGATGGCCCCTCCTGCGACGCGAGCAAGGGTTTCGCGAGCGGAAGCACGCCCACTCCCTCTCCAATCACGGCGTCCATACTTCATCTCGTAGGTGTAATCGGCATGCGAAGGACGATAGAGTTCCTTGAGGTGATGGTAGTCTTCCGGCCGGGCGTCTTTGTTCCGAGCCATAATCAAAATGGGAGTGCCTGTGGTGTGACCCTCAAAGACGCCGGAGTAGATCTGGATCTGGTCCTGTTCTTTCCTTGGCGTTGTGATCCGACTTTGCCCCGGCTTCCTACGATCCAGCTCAGGTTGGATGTCTTCTTCAGATAAGGCCAACCCAGGTGGACAACCATCGACGACAACCCCCACAGCGCCACCGTGAGACTCTCCAAAGGTAGAAATTCGGAACATCAAACCCAAGCTATTGCCCGGCATACCAACTCCTTTGTGTGACACTTTGTGCCTGTAACGATCAAGACAATGTGGAAAACAAGGCTTCCAATTCGGGTCGAGTCAATTGCCCTGGTGCGGTCGAACCCTCAACGCTCGGAGGCGCAAAGATCATCGCGTTGTACCAAAGGGTTCCATAAGTCCGCGTGACTGCGCCATGAGGTCCCATTCCCAAGACAATGCATTCCTGGCCACGCTGCTTCAATGCAAGACCCAGCTTCAACAGCCGGACCGCATCTTCAGGACTTTGGCAAAAGGTAGCGAGCTTAACAACCCAGGGATTGTGGCTTTGCAGTTCATCTACAATGTCCCATAGCTTGGTTAGCTCAGGAGTCTCCTGGTAGTTATGATACGAAGCTATCCAGCGGAGGGAAGAAACATCTTTCAGAGCGGCGACTTCTTCCTGTTGCGTTAGAACATCCAAGTCAAGAATGGCTCCCGCGTCTTCCACTTTGTTCATCAACCCCAAGCGCTGCTTCAGGGGCATTTGTATCGGCGCAAGCTGTGGCCTCCGAAACAACACCATCAAACGTTGCCCATAGTCTCGAAGCAACTGCTCCAGGAAGTCATCGGAGTAGTCGACCAGAGTATCCAACCAGACCTCAAGAAAGTCGTAGCCTTCGTGATGCCTGGCCAGTTCATGGATGACGTCTTCACAGCGTTCTCGAACGACGGGAAGGCAATACTTGATCATGACGCCCTTTCCTTCTCCACATGCCAGGTGCCTTCGAGAGCTTCTGAGACAATGCGCTTCATCGTGGAAACAGGGGCAGAACAACCCGTGTAGAGTTCAAATTGAGCGACGCCCTGATAGACAAACATCTCAGCGCCAGGAATGACGGTAGCTCCTGCTTTCCTGGCATCCTGAAGCAGTCGCGTCTCCCATGGTGTGTAAATCGCATCCATCACCAACTGAGAAGGTCGAAGCACCGAGGACGGCAAAGGAGAGTCCTCGATGTGAGGCGTCATCCCAACGGATGTGGTTTGTACGATAACATCGCATCCTTCGACGACATCAGCATCTTGGAGCGAATACGCGGAACCCCCAACCTCCTCCGCCAGAGCTTGGGCCTTTTCCAACGTTCGATTGAGGACAAGGACCTCAGCACCTGCATCCTGCACGCCAAACACAGCAGCGCGGGCTGCTCCACCGGCTCCTACGATGGCCACACGCTTTCCAGCAAGGTCGATTCGTTCTTTCAAAGGCAAGACAACGCCTTCGACGTCAGTGTTGTAGCCTTTGTATCGCCCGTCGCTAAGACGAACGACTGTGTTGACAGCGCCCACCTTCTTCGCCAGAGGATCCAACTCGTCCAACAGGGGGATGATGGCTTGTTTGTGAGGAATGGTGCAGGTGATTCCCCGAAACTTCATGGCGCGAGCCCCAACCCATGCTTGCTCTAGCTCTTGGGCTTGAACCTGCGCCGCGACGAACACGAACTGTTCGGCGACTTCGATCTCTCTGTAAGCCTCGTTGTGCATTCGCGGAGACAATGAGTGGGACACAGGGTCTCCCCAGATCAAACAAACTTCCGTTGACGCCGACGGAACGGAGGGACAAGTGCAAGCCTGCACCATCGCGCTGGGTCGCAGAGTCTTGTGACGATTTCCAGTGAGCCGATGGACTTCATCCAAAACAATGGAAGCCACCGCTTCGGGTGTTTTGCCGTCAGTATCAACGATACAGTCTGCGGCGTTCATGTAGCGAGGGAGGCGCTTGTCAAAGAGCGCCCTGGCGGCTTCCACGTTTTGAAACAGGGGACGTGTTGAGTCGCCTTCCAAACGCTCTTGCAAGGTGGCAAAAGAGGTGTGCAAGAAGACAAACAAAGCGTCTCTTTGACGCAAAGCATCGAGATTTTCGGAGCGCTCTACCACTCCACCGCCGGTCGAGACAATGACAGGAGAAACCAGCCCCCATGTTTGGCAGACCTGCGTCTCCAAACGACGAAATGCATCCTCTCCATCCAACGAGAAGATGGCTGAGATTGTTGGACGTTCCGAGAGCGCAAGAATCTCCTCGTCCAACTCAACGCTGGAGATGTGCAGTTTCTCCGCAAGAACCGAGGCAACCGTGCTTTTCCCTGCCCCCATAAATCCCAGCAAGACGATGTTCATCGTTCGATCCCTACGCCCATACGAGACCATTCCTCCCAGAAAGAGGGAAACGACTTGCTCACGACTTGGGGTTCAAGGATCTCCAGGTTGTCCGTGCATCCTGCCAACACAGCAAAGGCCATCGCCATGCGGTGGTCTTCGTAGGTATGGATGGAAGCAGGTCGTGGGGTTCCACCTTCAATGGCAAGCCAGTCTTCGCCCACTTCACTTTGAATGCCCACTGCAGAAAGTTCGTTGTGGAGGGCTTCCAGACGATCGGTTTCTTTGTGTCGTAAGGTATGTAGCCCTGTGATTCGTGTGGTGCCACCAGCCACAGCAGCGATGGTGGCTAGAGTAAGAGCCGTATCCGGCATGGAGCCCATATCAACCTCAATGGGTTTCAAGCTCTCTGGTCCTTGCACCGCAATCCAGGGGACATCTTCCTCCACACCCGAAGAGACGACACAACCCATTTGTTCGAGGAGTTGGGCAAAGTGAACGTCTCCCTGAACCGACTGAGGAGAGAGATTGCCAACCTTTACATAGCCACCCGAGACGGCTGCAAGCCCCCAGAAATACGAAGCGCCAGAAGCGTCTCCTTCGACATGATAGGTCCTTGGAGAATAGCTTTGTCCCGGAGCCACCTTGTATTGTTGGTAGCTATTGTGTTGGACTTCAACACCAAAGTCCGCCATCGTTTGGAGTGTCATGTCAATGTACGACGGTGACGTTTGCACGCCCTCCACATCCAAAACAAAGGGTTCAGAAAACAAAGGAGCGATCATCAGCATCGACGAGAAGAACTGGCTGCTCACGTCCCCTCGCATCGAGGTTTGGAACTTGTAATTCCGATGCCCACGAATCCGCAAAGGTGGACACCCTTCAAGGCCAAGATATTCGATACAAGCGCCGAGATGCCGCCATGCCTCCACGAGGTCGCCGATGGGACGGGCGTGCATTCGTTCGGACCCACGAAGTTCAACCTCGGCTCCCTCCGCCATGCAACACAGGGAAGTAAGGAAGCGAATGGTTGTACCGGCAGGCCCAACATCAATCGTCCCTTGGTACGGGGCAAACCGACCGCCCTTTCCTTTCACGACCAACCCCTCCGGGGTCTCCTCGCAGGCAACGCCCAACTTCCCCAGACCTGCGATCAATGCGGTAGAGTCGTCACTGGGAGAGAAAGAGCGTAGCAATGACTCCCCATCGCAAAGAGAGGCAATCGCGAGGGCACGATTGGTGTAACTTTTGCTGCCAGGAAGATGCACGCTTGCGCGAAGTGGAGAGGATAGCTTGCGAAGTTGAAGGGACGTGGTCATCGGATGTTACATTCCATGGTCCATACGGAAGCCGAAGAGGTCGCGAGCACGCTGCACAAAGCGGCTGGACTCCGAGTAGTTGAGGGTCTGTTGTCCGTCGGAGAAGGCCTCTTCTGGGGTCTCATGCACCTCAAAGATCAAGCCATCGCAGCCGGCAACAATCGAAGCCATCGCGATCTGCTCGACAAACTTCCGAATGCCGATGCCATGGGACGGATCTGCGATCACAGGAAGGTGAGACTTTTCCTTCAACAACGGGATGGCGTTCACATCAAAGGTGTTGCGGTAGGCGGACTCGTAGGTACGAATGCCTCGTTCGCAAAGCATCAACCGTTCGTTTCCGCTGCTAAAGATATACTCGGCAGACTGAAGCAAATCTTCGATGGTTCCGGACATTCCTCGCTTAACAAGAACTGGCTTGTCCACCTTTCCTAGCTCATGAAGCAAGCGAAAGTTTTGGGAGTTACGAGCGCCGACCTGGTAGATGTCGATGTACTCGTACATCGGCTCGATGTCTTCCACGGCGAGCACTTCGGTGATGATCTTGATGCCATTCTCTCGGGCGATTTTGTGCCACAGCACGAGAGCATCAATCCCCAGACCACGGAACGAGTAAGGTGACGTTCGCGGTTTAAACACACCACCCCGCATGATCCGTACACCTTGCTCCTTCAAATGTTGGATGGTGCTACGAATCTGGTCTTCACCTTCAATCGAACAAGGCCCCGCCATCAACGCCAGCTCGTTGGGTGAGATGACAACACCGTCGCCCAAGTCGATGGAAGAGTATCCGACCTTCCACTTCTTAGAGACAAGCTTGTATGCATCCGAGACACGGTGCACATCCGCGACGCCGTCGAGGTGGCCAATGTGCCGTATATCAAAAGGCTTCTTCCCGATCGCTACGAGGTAATGACCCTGTTGCGTTCTCACCTCGGTAGGTTTGTATCCCAACGCGTTCACCTGACCTTCAATGTGGGCCAGTTGGTCTTGCTGTATCTTCTCTTCCAATTGAATGATCACGGTACTGCCTTTGTCTTCTTGGAGGCACACAACGCCTCGTTCAGGAAACGTCGAAACATTGTCGTTGGGTTAGGTTCGAAAGGGAGCCACCCACTGTTGAATGGTCTCTTCGAGATTGTCGGCTTCTCGAATGGCTTCAATGAAAGCGCTCCCAATGATTCCACCGTTGGCAAACTTGGTGCTCTTTTGAAAGCTCTCCGGATCTCGGATCCCAAAGCCCACCACGGCTGGGTTGGACAAGTTCATATCCTGGATCCGTTTAAAGTACGCTTCCCGCTGCTGGTCCACGTTCAGCCGATCACCCGTCACAGCCGACGATGACACGATGTACAGGAAGCCTTGGGTGGCCGCGTCCATCGCGCGCACTCGCTCTTCCGATGTAAACTGGGTCACGAGAAAGACCGCGCTCAGGCTGTGAGCTTCCCACAGCTCTCGATACTCCGAAAGGTATTCATCAAACGGAAGGTCGGGAAGAATCAGACCATCAATGCCAACGTCTTGACAGTCTTTGCAGAAGCGCTCCATCCCATACTGAAGGACAGGATTTAAGTAACCCATCAACAGCACAGGAATGTTCACGTTGTCGCGCAAGGCCTTGAGCTGCTCAAACAGCACGGTCAGGTTCATGCCGTTCTTCAGCGCTGCTTCACTGCTGGCCTGAATGGTTGGTCCATCGGCCAAGGGATCCGAATAAGGAAAACCAAGCTCAATCATATCCACGCCAGAAGCTTCAAGCGTTTGGCATATCGTGAGCGTCGAGTCCAAAGAGGGAAAACCAGCCGTCATAAACACCGAAAGAATCTTGTCATCGGGACGTGACGAAAACAGCTGGACGATGCGATTGTTCATGTTCGTTTGTATCCACGTAGAAAGGGGGGAGCGTTCCATGGTTCGATGAGACGAAACGGACCTAGGTGTTACTTGTAGCAGACTCACCGTGCTCCAAATAGGTTGCTAAGTCTTTGTCCCCACGACCCGACAGGTTCAAGACCACGACGTCATCGTTGCCAACCTCAAGACGCGACAGATGCGCCAGCGCGTGAGCCGTTTCAAGGGCAGGGATAATGCCCTCAAGCCGGGCCAGTTGAAGACCCGCAGTTAAGGCTTCCTCGTCGGTTACGCTGACGTATTCAACGCGCTTGGTTTTGTGGAGGTGTGCATGTTGGGGTCCAATGCCTGGATAATCCAGTCCGGCCGAAACGGAGTGAGCTTCCAGCACCTGACCGTCATCGGTTTGCATCAACAACGTACGGCTACCATGCAACACACCGTCGGTGCCGAGAGTCATGGTAGCAGCGGTGTGTCCGGAATGAACGCCTTCCCCGGCAGCTTCCACACCCACCAAACGGACGGAGTCTTCATCCAGGTAATGGTAGTAAGCCCCCATCGCGTTGCTTCCGCCACCCACACAAGCGACGATAACGTTCGGAAGTTCTGAGCCTGTGTGTTGCTTGAGCTGCCAACGCATCTCTTCGCTGATCACCGACTGAAACCGCGACACCATATCCGGAAACGGATGGGGTCCCACCACAGATCCGATGATGTAGTGCGTGTCATCGGGGTGAGCGATCCAATCGCGCATGGCTTCGTTGGTTGCATCCTTCAACACCCGACTGCCGGATTTAACGGGAACTACCGTTGTTCCGAGCATCTCCATCCGGCGAACGTTGGGAAGCTGTCGTGCCATGTCGATTTCGCCCATGTACACGTAGCATTCAATGCCCATCAAAGCACAAACGGTGGCTGTGGCGACGCCGTGTTGCCCCGCCCCTGTCTCCGCGATGATACGTTTTTTGCCCAGCCACTTGGCGAGCAAGATCTGACCCACAGCATTGTTAATCTTGTGGGCGCCTGTGTGGTTCAGGTCTTCCCTCTTGAGGTAGACGGTGTAGCCCAGAACATCCGACAGACGGCGCGCAAGGTACAAAGGAGTGGGACGCCCAACGTAGTCACGGAGCAAGGACTGGAACTCGCTTTGAAACGAGGGGTCCTCTGTAATCTCCAGGTAACGACGGCGCAATTCATCGATGTTGGGATACAGCATTTCGGGAATGTACGCCCCACCGTAGCGGCCGTAGAATCCCCTCTCATCGACGGTATAGCTCATGTCGTTTCTCCTCGTAAGGTTTGAATCACTTGTTTCACTTGTTCTACAGATTTGAGCCCTGGCGACACTTCCACCCGGCTGTTGATGTCCACCCCTACACAAAGGGGTGTCGCTAACACAAAAGCCTTCGCCTCAGAGATGTTGTTGAGTCCCAACCCACCCGACAGGAAGAACGGTGCCTTCTTCGCTTTGTCGGTTGTTGAGGCAACAGAAAGAGAGGCGCCAGCGTAGCTCTGAAGCAGTGACCAGTCGAAGGTTCGACCGCTTCCCCCATAATCGGAAGTCTTTGTATCAAACAAGAGCCGCTCACAAAGCCCTTGGTAGTTTGCTGCTTGGTTGAGGTCGGAGGGTTCTTGTATGCCCATAGCTTTCCAGATGGATAGCTTCGGCTCTAGCTTTCTTAATGAAGCTATTTGCTCCGGTGTTTCGTCACCATGCAACTGCAAGACATCCAGGTGAAAGCGCGCAACGGTTTGCAGCATCTCTTCGTTGGTTGCGTTCACAAACACCCCCACCTTTGCAATGGAAGCAGGAAGAGAGCGGACGACCTCGGGCTGCAAAACATCCCCTACAAATCTCTTGGATGGAGGATAAAAGATAAACCCCATCATATCGGGTGAAAGATCAGCAATCGCCCGAATGTTCTCAGGGTCACGAAGACCACACACCTTGATGGAGAGAGAGGCAGAGGAAGTCATGGGTTCGCTCAGGACAACAGCGCCTTGACGTCGTGAACCAGGCGGGCGCACGCTTCATCAGGACGGCTGTGTGACATAAACTGTTCACCGATCAAGAAGCCCTTGTATCCGGCCTTTCGAAGACGAACAATGTCGGCTGCTGTGCGAATGCCGCTCTCCGAAATCTTAGTCATGTCTTGGGGAATCTTGGAAGCCAACGCTTCGGATGTCTCCAAGGAGACAGAGAAATCGTGAAGGTTGCGATTGTTCACACCCAACACATCCACATCTTCGAGGGGGGAACGCTCCAGCTCCTCTTCGTTGTGGACCTCCAGCAAAACCTCCAAACCAAGAGAATGTGCCGTCTTGGAGAGGCTCTTAATCTCTTCGGGAGACAGCGCTGCTGCAATCAGAAGGACAACATCTGCCCCAATGGATCGAGCTTCCACCACCTGGTACTCATCAACAATGAAGTCTTTGCGAAGGATCGGACAGAAGTTAAAGGTGCGGGCCGTCGTCAGGTCGTCGTTGCTGCCACCGAAGAACTCTTTGTCAGTCAGAACAGAGAGGGCAGACGCGCCAGCCTGCATGTACCCGATCGACAATTGCTCCACGTTGACGTAGGGATGAATCAACCCTTTGGAAGGCGACTTGCGCTTAATCTCTGCGACAACCCCGACCTTGTCTTCGCGTTCCAGATACGACCGAAACGAAACCGGTTGGGTCTTAAAGTAAATGCTCTGCTCCAGACGCTTGACTGGGAACAGCTCCTTTCGCTCCAGAACTTCGGTGCGTTTGTGGGCCACTATTTTATCAAGGATTGTCATACAACACTCTCTTTCGAGTACACAGGTACATAGATGAAATTCAAAAGGAACAACACTATAACAAATCAGCCAATCTGTGTCAGCGCGTGAAGAACCTTCCTGGCTTTTCCAGACATCAAGGACTCCTTAGCTGCGGCCCTGGCGTCCTCCAAAGAGGTCTCTGGGCGGGCACAATGAATGGCCAGGCTTGCGTTGGTCAACACAACCTGGTTTTGGGTTGCGGTGCCCTCTCCTTCCAACACCCGAACAAACAGTGCGGCTGCAGAAGCAACATCGTCGCCACCGTAAAGTTCTTCGGGAGCCACAGTCTTGAGCCCCCAGTCTTCGGGTGACACAAGCTGCTCGCCTTGCTCCGAAAGGAGCTTGAACTTACCAGTCAGTGAGACTTCGTCATAACCATCCAGAGAGTGAACCACTCGGTATCGCATGTCTTTGCGCTGGAGCAAGTAGCCATACAAACGAGCCAACTCCAGGCTAAACACCCCAATGAGTTGGTGCTTGGGGAACGATGGATTGACCAGCGGCCCCAACATGTTGAAGAAGGTTCGGACACGAAGCTCCCGACGAACCGGAGCGATGTGCTTCATCGCCGGGTGAAACAGAGGAGCGTGCAAATAACAAAGGCCCGCCTCTTCCATTTGCTGGTGAAGGACGCTCTCCTCGTTGGAAAAGGTCACACCCAGTTCCTGAAGAACGTTGGAGGAGCCACACAGAGACGAAACACCGTAGTTTCCGTGCTTCGCGACGGGAACACCTGCCCCAGCCACGACAAAAGCTGCGAGGGTTGAGATGTTAAACGTATCTTTTCCGTCCCCTCCTGTACCACAGAGGTCTATAGGATTGTACGCCTCCAACGAAACGGGTCGGCATAGTTCCAGCATAGCATCACGGAAGCCTTCCAACTCATCAACAGTGATGCTTCGCATACGAAACACCGTCAAGAAGGCCGACATCTGGCTCGCGTTGTACGACTGCGCCGCCATGTCCTTAAGGATATCCCGCGCTTCATGACGTTGCAGCGTATGATGGGAAAACAAATGTTCGAGAATTTCTCTCATAGCGTTGTTCCAGAGTTACGATGAGACAAGGGAAGTAGAAAGAAGGTTCGACATGCCATCACAACGACAACCAGTTCCGTAGCATCTGCTCCCCTGTGGAAGTCATGACCGATTCCGGATGGAACTGAACACCCCGCACGTCCAACGAGTTGTGCGAGATTCCCATGATGGAGTTGGAGTCGTCTTCTGCCGTGACGGTAAAGCAGTCGGGAAGATCGTCGCGACGAACCAGCCAGGAATGGTAACGACCCACCTGAACGGTGGAGTTGAGACCTGCAAACAAAGGCTCGTCTGGTCTAACAATATGGATCGGCGTTTCGCGCCCGTGCATGACTGTTTCCATCTGCAACAAGGAGCCACCGAAGGCCTCAGCGATGGCTTGATGCCCCAGACAGATCCCAAGAATGCTCGACGAAGGCGCGCACGCCTCAATGATGGCCGGCATGTTCCCAGCTTCGGAGGGGATGCCAGGACCGGGAGAGAGCAAGATTTTCTCGTAGGCTTGGGCCTCTTCGGCAGAGATCTTGTCGTTTCGGATAACATCGACGTCTTTCACGCCAATCTGAAACAGAAGGTGCACCAAGTTGTAGGTGAACGAGTCGTAGTTATCGAGCACAAGGATGGGTTTCATTGGATATCTCCGGCCTTGTGCAACGCAGCGTTGAGAGCCCCCAACTTGTTGTTGATTTCTTGCAGCTCGCTCGCAGGGTTGGAGTCAGCAACAATCCCGCCGCCGGCCTGGTAATGAAGCGTGTTGGCTTTGCTCAGGAAGGACCGGATGACAATCGCGTGGTTGCACGATCCATCAAACCCCAGGTTGCCGATGGCCCCTCCATAGGCGCGCCGACGACCTCGCTCAAACTCATTGATCAACTCCAACGCGCGATACTTGGGTGCGCCGCTCAATGTGCCCATGGGAAAGGTGTCACCGAGAAGGTGGACCGCGTTGGCTCCTTCGCGAAGATGCCCCACCACCCGTGAAGTAAGGTGGATGACATGGGAGTACATTTGGACTTCCTTGTACTCTTCCACCTCCACACGCTCGCAGTGTTTGCTCAGGTCGTTCCGCGCCAGATCCACTAGCATCACATGCTCGGCGTTCTCTTTTGGGTCTTCGATCAACTTTTCAATCGCCTCTTGGTCCACCTTGTTGTCGCCTGTTCGTTTGTACGTTCCGGCAATGGGGAACAACCGGGCCTCGCCGTCGCGAACAATCAGCTGCGCCTCGGGAGATGAGCCAAAGATCTTGAAGCTTCCAAAGTCAAAGTAGAACAGATAGGGAGAAGGGTTGATGGAGCGAAGCATCCGGTACACGTTAAACTCGTCACCGGAAAACGTCGTGCTGTAGCGACGCGAAGGCACCATCTGGAACACATCGCCGCGACGAATGTGCCATTGGCACTTGGCAATGACTTCGGTGTACTCTTCGTCTGTGAAGTTGGACTCGGTCTCATCCGAACCAAAGAAGGGATACACTGGAAAGTCTTTGTTTACAATCTGGTAGGCCAGCGCGTCCAGCTCAGACTCTCCCTGTTCACCCCACTGGTTTTCCTGCAGAATCATCGTGTTCTTTGCGTGGTCAATCGCGATGATGTAGCGAAACACAAAGTACTGGATGTCAGGGATATCTCGGGACTCATCGGGGTCGTCTTGGATGTCGAGTTCTTCAAAGAATCGGATACAGTCAAAGGCGACGTACCCAAACAATCCATTCGCGATGTCCGGCTGTTCGGAATCCGACTCCACCTTGAACCGCTCCACAAACGCCTGCAGCTTTTCCGAGACGAGCCCGCGTTCATCAATCGGAGTGGATTGGGAGCTTCCATCAGGAAAAGACTCAAACACCGCACCGTGCTGCACCCGAAACTCAGCGATGGGGTCACAACAAACGTACGAGAGGCTCTTTCCGTTGGGACGATAGTCGGTACTTTCCAACAAGAAGCAATGCGAGAACTGATCCCGCAGTCGCAAATAGATGCTCACGGGGGTCACAGTATCCGCGAGTTGTTGTCGGTAGTCACAGCGTAACGTGTACGTCGATTCCGTGGTCAAGGCGTTTCCCCATCCAATAGAAAAGAAAGTAAGGACTGCACATAGCAAGAGATGCAGAACGCGTCAACCCATCCAATCGGGAATGAATTGGATTCACAAGGAGAAACGACCTTACTTCAAGTGAAAGGACGGGAGAAACAAACGACCTGGAAGCGATGACAGACGCAAGAGAATGATGTGGAGATCAATCGGTGGAAGCGAGCGGTAGTCCGCGGGTCTCACCAATCGCAAGAACCCAAACATCTTCTTCTGCGTAGCCGGCTTTCTCTGCCGCCACACGAAAACGCTCGGGAGGCTCAAAGGGTGGCTCAATCGAGAGCACAATGGTTCCCCAATGCATCGCCATCACAGTCTTGGAGCCGATGTCTTGGGCAATCAAAAGTCCCTCCTCTGGGTTGGCATGGACAGGCTTCATGATGGCTTGCGGCTCGTACGCGCCGATCCCAACGATGGACAGGTCAAAAGGTCCAACGCGCTCCCGGACTTCATGAAAGACGGCCTCGTGATAGGCAGAGTCACCTGAGAGAAAGATGCGCTGGCGAGGGGACTCAATAGCAAACCCGACCCAAAGATCCTTGTTGGTGTCGGTGAGACCTCGCCTTGAGAAGTGCACCGCCGGCAAGGCTGTGAACGTGAGGTCATTCCAGGAGAAGGCGTCGTACCAGTCGAGCTCTTCGATGTTGGAGTACCCCCACTTTCTGAAATGACGACCCACACCCAAAGCAGTCACGACCTGGATGTTCTCTTTGTTGGGGATGGCCTTGAGGGTGACCTTGTCGAGGTGGTCGTAGTGGTTGTGGGTTTGCAAGATGACATCAATGGGAGGCAGTTGTGCGACAGGAATGGCCGACGGCACAAACCTCTTCGGGCCGAAACCTGGAACAGGGCTGGCGTACTCAGACAAGTAAGGATCGACCAGCACCGTCTTGCCCTCGTACCGCAGTAAAAAGGAAGCATGTCCTAACCATGTGAGGGAGTCGCGACCTTCGTGGTTCGACAACCCGGCTTGCACCTCCTCCCATGGGAGGGCATGACCTTCTGGGACCTCAATGGTGCGAGAGCGCTGGCGAAACATCTCTCGGGCAAACTTGAGAAACACACCCAGTCCCATACGCTGGGGTTCGCTGCCTTTGGGATTCCGAAACCGTCCATTTGCCTTGTGATGATAGGGCCTGGATTCGTGGGTAGGTACACTCATCAGCTCTCGTTCCTGACATGATTGAGGTAGAAAAAAAACACTGGATGGAAAGGAACCAACGTTGGGTTGCATCAAATTCCCAGAAGCAAGGGAAACAACCCGAACCATCACAAAGAAACTGTTTTGCAGAGTTGGTTGCCGCCGAGAACGAAAGCCAGTATGCTGAGACGGGCAATCAAGGCAGACTTTGGGGACACAACCCATCTGGGGAACAGAAGAGAGATGTCGGACCGAAACCATCGAGCTGAAACGCTGATCTCACCAACGTTACCGTTGGACAACTACCACCGCCAGCAAATCAAAGTCCTCGAACAAAAGTTAGGACCGACGTACCAGGCCATCGAACCCAAAGGAACGCTGGATATGGCTCGGTTTGAGCTTGGGCAAGAGTCCAGCGCTGAACGAACCCACACCGATGAGCAAAAGGGCCCATCGGTCATGTATTTGATGCACACGCTTCCCGAAGTCACCTTTGAGGAGGACGGTCTTCCTCAGCCCGACTTTGGCAACCTTCAGCCCCTCGCCGAAGGTGGCATGGGTGATTTGTTTACGGCCCGCCAAACCGCAATCGGCCGGGAAGTTGTGGTGAAGCGGCTCAAGGCCGAAAAGCTCGAAACGCAATACATCGAAACCCTCCTCAATGAGGCCCGTATCTCGGGCTACTTGGAGCATCCCAACATTGTCCCCGTTCACCTCCTCGGGCGAGACCGGCAAGGGCGTCTTGTCCTTGTGATGAAGAGGATTGATGGAGTGTCCTGGGAAGACCTCCTCCACGATCAGAGTCACCCTTTTTGGGACCGACTCAGGCCCCATGACCGGATGGTGTGGAACATTGAGATCCTGATGACCGTTTGCAACGCCGTCGCGTTTGCTCACTCCAAGGGTTACATCCACCGTGACATCAAGCCTTCCAATGTCATGATTGGTCCTTACAACGAAGTCTACCTGTTGGACTGGGGGCTCGCGTTGCAGATACTCCCTCTGGATCATCCGACCAACGAAGAGCGCCTCCCTTTCGCAGGAACACCGGCCTATATGGCGCCTGAGATGGTGTGGGGGCAACGCCGCGACATCACCACTCAAACCGACGTCTATTTGTTGGGAGCCTGCCTGTACGAACTTCTCACAGGTCAGCCACCTCATGCGTCAGAGACACTCTCCCAAGCCTTATATTCTGCGGCACAATCGGAGCTTCACACGTTCCGAGGCGACGTCCCCAGCGACCTTGCCACCATCTGTCACAAAGCAATCCAGCCTGATCCACAGCACAGGTACGCATCAGTCGAAGAGCTGCAGGAGGCTCTGGATCAATTTGTGAAGCGCCAGGCTGCGATCGAAGGCTCCAAGCAGCTGTGTGAAGCTGCTCAGGAGAGATGGGGAAAGTTGGTTCGGTTGGGAGAACAAGCCAACCCCAACAACGCAACCATCTACCAACTCTTTTACGAGTGTCGCTTTGGCTTGGAGCAGGCCCTCCAACAGTGGCCTTCCAATGAGTTGGCCCAGATCCGCTTGCAACAGTGCCTGACCTGGATGGCCGAGTACGAACTTAAACAAATGAACTACAACGCTGCTCAGGCCCTGATTAAGGAGATCAAGGGCAACACGGTACACCTCAAGAGCAAGCTCCATGCTGTGAAGCAACGCCTGGATTCCAGAGCCCAAGCCTCCCAGATCCTTCGCGCCCTGGAACAAAAGAAGGATCAAGTGATCCCTCAACCCCAAGGATGGCAGCTGATCGGCCTTGCCCTTGGCGTTCAGATTGTGTCGAGCTTGTTGGGTGCTTTCGGCTTGCTGACTTACTCACCTTTCTCACGCCTGTTGATGGCGTTTTTTGTAACATCCATAAGCCTCGGCGGCCTCTGGTACCAACGTGCATCCTTTCCCCAAAACAAGCTAGAGCGTTTGTTCTTGTTTTTGTTTGTTGGGTGGTTTGGCTCCCTCCTTCTGTTAAGAATGGTGGGCTTTCAGCTGTACCTGTTGCCCCACCAGCTGGTCTTGGGTGAGTTGCTCCTCACAGGACTGGTGTTTCTCCTCCTAGGTTCGCTACTTCACCCCTACCTCTGGGGAACAACGGCCATCTGTTTGGTGAGCGCGTTGCTGCTGGGTTGGATGGTTAAGGTTGCTTACTTTGTCTCGGATGTTGTCGTGCTTTCCAGTCTTGTCCTGCTGGCGTTTACTGTGTACACCACAAACACAAGCAACCCCGACGAAGAGTACGTCTCCACTCTCTCTTGAAGTTTCCTTTCGTCATTCCTTTTCCTTTCAGATGAACAAAGGCCTATGCCATGCTCCGATGCTGTACACCCTCCAGGTTCGTTTCTTGTTTGGGGATGTTGGTCGCGTTCCTGTATTCCACAGCCACGTGGGGGCAAGGCTCCTCGACAAAACCAGCGGCCCCTTCTCCGACTTCCCAGAAGGCAAACTCACAACCTCACGCCCAAGCGAAGACCAAGGCGGATCACGTTCAAGTCACGGTCATACGAGGCAAGGTTGTTGGATGGGGAGGACAGCCACTCTCTCCCTCTCACGTGGAGTTGGTCCGTGTGAACATGCCGAAAGACCGACAAGTGGTAGAGGTTGGCTCCGACGGAACCTTCCAACTGACAACCCAAAAGCAAGGCTTGTTCCGCTTGTTTGCAGGCGGGGTGTTTCATCGACCTCGGTCTGTGTTGGTTTGGCTTCGCAAGCCTCAAACAATCACGGTGGATGTTCAACTTGAACCCTTGCAACCCAACTCCAAGCTCAAAGAAGCCCGACTGTTGGGTGACTTTAACACCTTCTCCTACCGCTATCCAAAGCGTTTGCCTCGACAAAAAGATGGCACCTACCGGCTCAAGATGAAGGCCGACAACAAGAAGAGCATGGCCTTTCAATTGTTCGGCGTGACCAAGCGCTTTATGCCTATCCACCTCCCCATCGAAGGAAACCATGTGTACGACAAGCGTGGCCTCTACAAGACCATCTTGAAAGCCAAGAGCGGCTACTTTGCTTTTGCTTATTCGGATGGTTCGTTTGTAGACCTTGGCAAAACAAGCAAGCCGACCACTCGTTTCCGAGTCACTCCCAAGTCTGCGGTCGAACTGCACCGAATCTACCTTGGATTTCGTAGGGAGCAACAACGGATGTACCGGGGGTTTCAGGAACACCGCAAGAAGAAGAAAAAGGGATACTACCAACACGACTGGAAGCCGTTCCAAGCCAAAGTGAGCCAGGCATTGAAGCAAGCCAAGACCCCAGAGAAGCTTTTGGCCTGGACACTGATCGAAAGTGGAACCCCTCTGTATGGAAACCCAACTCCCGCCCACCAGGCCTGGATGAAAGAGAGAAGGTCACGAATTCTTTCGCTGTTAAACAAAGTCCCCCCTACATCACCGCTGTGGACGCTCAGCACATACCTCACCATGCAGACGTTGCAATCCGTGCAAGGTGCTCCTCTCTTCGACCGTTACATCAAGACCATGTTAACCAAGCACAACAACGCGGCGTTTCGGTTCTATATGATGCAAAACATGCTCTTTCGAATGGGTCCCCAGTTGCAGGGATACCAACAAACCTTGAAGAACCCCAACCTGCCACCCAACATGAAGAAAACAACGGAGCAATCCCTGCAAAAGCTCAAGGCCAAGATCGACCGCTACATCCGAGCCATGATTTCCATCGCTCAACAAATGAAAAGCAAACGGATGAAGCTATCGATTACAACGGCCCAATGGAATTTGCGTCAACGCTTTCCCATAGGAACCAAGCTTCCGGCGTTTCGTTTGCCCTTGCTGGACCACCCCAACAAAGCAGTTTTCACTGAGGAAGACCTGCTTGGGAAATGCACTCTTCTGGTGTTCTGGGCGACCTGGTGTGGACCTTGTATCCAAAAGATGCCCAAGCTACACAAGCTACGCAAGTGGTCCAAAGACAAAGGACTACAGATGGTTAGCATCTCCTATGACACCAACGTAAAAGCTGTGCAACAATTTCGAAAGCGCAAATGGAAGCTACCCTGGTATGTATCTGTAGCCAAGAAGGGATACAGCGATCCTATCGCCCATTTCTTCGAGATCGCTGCGCTCCCCTCCATGATTTTTGTAGGACCCCAAGGCATTGTCCGCACCCGGTATGTAAACCTCAACCGGAAACCCATGGAGCAGCTGCTGCAAAGGTACCTCGGCCAGAAGCCAAGCTCGCAACCTGCGACCAAGTAATCGATGGGGAGAAGAAACGCGCTCTAGCTGTACGATGTTTCAAAGGTGGAAGGATGGGCAGCATCGGATTCAGAGGCGGCGCGGCTTTCGTCGGAGTCTTCTTCGATGGTGGGCTCCCCGTAGATCCAGGAGACAAACAGCTGTCCTTCTGTGGAGGCACCGACTTCCTCTTTGCTGGGAAGGAAGCCATCAAAGGCCATCTGCTCCAACTCGGCGTAAGCGATGCGCAGTCGGTCTCCCAAATCAGCCATGGAAGCCCAACGATGTTGGGGTTCTCGTTGCAGCGCAATGGCGAGCGTTTCTTCCAAGCAGGTCCCTTGAAACTTGGGAATCAAGGCCGAGAGCAAGGGTGGATACTCTGTCAGTCGTTTCATCAAGACAGCCATCGCCGACTTGCCTGAAAAGGGCAAGGAGCCAGTGAGCATTTGGAACAGAACAATGCCCAGGGTGTAAAGATCCGAGCTATGTGTTGCCTTGGTCCGCCGGACCTGCTCTGGAGACATATACACAGGCGTTCCCAACAAAGAGCCAGACTGTGTCATCGCCACCAGATCATCTTCCACCGACTTTGCGATACCGAAGTCGACGATCTTGATCCGTGGCATCTCCTCCGTCAATGTTCGTAACACAAACAAATTGGCGGGTTTCAGGTCGCGATGGATGACACCCTGCTCATGGGCGTATTGCATGGTGTCGCAGATCGCGATGGCGATGTGCAAGGCATGGGGCCAGGGAAGAGACACCCCTCTCGCAAGCACCTCACTCAATGGCGCTCCATCCAAAAACTCCATGACCATAAAGGGGCCAAAGAGGTCGTCGTGGCCGTAGTTGGAGATTTGAACGATGTTCGGATGTTGGAGTCGTGACGTGAGCTGGACTTCGCGAAGAAAGCGAGCCCGCGTCTTGAGCTTTTGGAGGGGTTCGTACCGGAGAAGTTTGACGGCCACATCTCCGCCAGAATGGAGATCTCGGGCATGGTAGACAGCGCCGGCGCCTCCTCCTCCCAGACAACCCAGGATGATGTAATCGCCTAGCTGCTTTCCCACAAGAAGAGGCGCACCACACTCCTCGCAATGGTCGTAATACGTTGACGTGAAGCACTGACACAGCGGACATGAAAGTTGTTCGGTCATTTTCGTACACCCCATCCACTGAGACTCGGAAACTCAGGAGACTAAGAGCCGAACACAACGTTGTGTTGGCACGCTCTCCAGTGTGACAGACCCCACCCATTCCGTCAAGCGAGGTGTAGTCGTAGACAGTTGGTTGGTTGGTATATGTAAGCAGACCGCAGATTGCTCAGACAAGGAGACGGCATGTTCCATGGAGTCTTGTGGGAACAAGAACAGTACCATTGCTTGCAAGAGCAGAGTGCCTACGGATGTGGGTACTTCTCCCTTGCCTATATCCCGCATGCTAGCCGCGGTAAATGTTTCGGGCCGCGTAGGTGCCCGGGGTCATCACCCATGCGAAGGCCGTGTTCGTACCAACAGACATGATCTACAGAGCCATCATCACTTTCGCCGCCAAACATACAAGCTATAGGTGCTGTTGGTCGTGAGGGGGTGGACATCGAAGGTCGCAGTGCCAGCAAAAGCACCCACTGTATACTCAGCCCCGTTGGAGCCGACAACACCGCCCATTCCGTAATCGTTCCCTGTTCCTCCACCCCTTTCAGCAGAGCGCCAGTTGCCTTGTTCATCGATTCGAGCGACCACAACATCCGTTCCTCCAGCGCTCGTCAGCTGGGTTGAACCAAAACTTTGGGTGCCAGTGAAGTGCCCTGAGATCACAACATCCCCGTTGGCGTTGGTGGACAACGAGCCGACACCGAGATGAGTGGGGCCGGAAAACGTGAGCGGAATTCGCTTCGCCCAAAGCCAGTTTCCGCTGGCGGACAGAGCAGCCACAAACGGGGGTTGTGAAGTGGAGCTAGACAACGTTGTTGAACCAAAGACAAGCATGCCATTGGATGAACCCAAAATGTAAGCCGTCCCATTGGAGTTCACAGCCACTTTGTAACCGAGAGGTGATCCTCCCGTGGATAGCTTCGAGAGGAGAAGTTGTCCATTGCTGTCAAGCCTGGAGTACACATCTTTTCCAATGGACTGGTTCCCCGTGAGGTGGATGTTACCGCTATTGTCAGTGGCGATATCGGCGTAGATACCGCCTCCATTCGGTGCATTGAACTGATGAGCCCAACGGTATTGACCACTCTCTGTCCATTGAATGGCGACACCGTCTTGCCCTGTGGATGCGTAGGTTTGGGCGTCAACAGAGAGATTAAGTGTGAAGCCGATCAAGGCAGTCAGCCGTCGGTTGGCGTCCACCACAAGAGAGCGAATGAAGATGATGCCCCCTGTGCTGTTGGCACGCTTGGCCCACTTCCAGTTGCCCTGTGTGTCAAGCTTCGCGAGAAAGATATTGATACCAGCGCCGGTCGAGAGCGAGAAGCTACCCAACTGGGTCGCCGATCCAAGGTTGGCCATCACATAGCTATTGCCCTGGTTGTCGACCGCCAGCTGAGGGGGAAGGTTCGAGTTGTTGGCGTAGGCCATTTTTTTGGCCCACAACCAATTTCCTTGGGGGTCCATTTTGGCGACAAACGAGGTTCCGTATTGCGCTGACAATGTGGTGTTCCCAAAGACAAGGTTTCCGCCTCCAAAGAGACCTGTGATGTAGATGTTGTTGTTCGGTCCAACATGAACATCTGTGGCGATGGAGTAGGCAGGCCCGGTTGTCCCGGTTGCGTTGGATGTGGAGGTGACACATGAGCTTGCGAAGGTGTAATCCCAGAGAAAGAGGTCTTCAAGCGTAGAAGTGTACGAGGTGTTCTGAAAGGAGGTTGCTCCACGGAAGAACCCAGTCAGTGCAACAACGCCCTGGTTGTCGATGGCAATATCTTCGGCAGAGACCAGGTCCGTTCCCGTGAACGCTTCGGCGCACAGCCAGTCTCCCTGATCGTTGAGCTTGGCGACATACATGTCCGTTGGACCCGTTGAAGAGAGGGTCGTCGTTCCAAACACGGCAGTGTCTTGGAACACACCTGTCAGGTACACATAGCCGTTGCTGTCGAGTGTGAGGCTCTTGCCTTGGCGTGATTGGGCACCGCCCGCCGCCTTGCTCCACAGCCAGTTCCCGTTGGTGTCCAAACGTGTGACAAAGACGTTGAGGCCGCTGGTGGACGTGAGAGTGGTGCTTCCAAAGGTTGCAGTTCCTGCGAACACTCCAGTGACATGGGGGCTTCCGTTGGAGTCCACAGCGATCGCGTTCCCTGCATTTCTGCGGTTGGAGCCTTCGACGCGTTTGGCCCACACCCATACCCCTGCCGGTGAAAGCTTCGCAACAAAGACATCCGTCTCAAGGGCTGGGGGCATCTTGATGATTTGGGTGGGAGAGATGACAAAGCTCGCGACATCCTCGTAGTATCCGGTGAGGTACACGTTGTTGCTGGGGTCAACGGCGACACTTTGGCCACGAATATCCTTACTCTCTGCGAGATTGGCCCACAGCCAGTTCCCTGCTGGATCCAACTTGGCCACAAACAGGTTCTTTCCACTGACAGGTGAAAGGGTCAACGAGCCAAAAGTCCCGGCTCCTTGGAAGCTTCCAGTGATGACAGGTTGCCCACCGTTATCCAGCGCGATCCCCCAGCCCAAGCTTGGGTCTGTCCCACCGATGGTTTTGGCCCAGAGGCAGATTCCGCTACCATCAAACTTCGCGACAAATGCTTTGTCTTGGGTCGTAACAGGTAGCTTGAAAAGTTGAGTTCCTGTGCCACGAAATGTGAGGGAGTCCAGATACCACCCAACGATATAGGTGTTGCCATTGGCGTCAACGGCAATCTGCCTGCTCGTCGACCGCTCTTTGCCTGTTCCTGTTGCCGCCCACAGCCAGTTTCCGTTGCTGTCATGTTTCGCGACAAAGATGTCCGTTTTTCCGGTCGAAGTGAGGGTGGTGGAGCCAAAAGAAACAACCCCTTCAAACTCTCCTGTGATGAAGCGATCTCCCGAGCGCCCCACAGCCACGCTGCGTCCCCATCGCTTGGCAGGATCGGGCTGTGGCGGAGGGATGCAGGTCACCTGGAAGGTTGTGATGGTCGTGAGTCCAGCACCGTTGGAAAGAGAAACGATTAACTTATGTTGGCAAGGACTAGCAGGAAGCGTCCAGGTAAGCTGGCTGGTGACAAGAGGACCGCCTGTTTTGGGCTGGGTTGTGGTTGATTGCACTCCCTTGGTCAGAGTGGTTTTTCCGTCACTCCACTTCACGGATAGCTTGCCGCCCTGTGGATCTTGCCCTTGAACGCGGAAGACCAGACTGGTTCCCACTTGCGCCTGGGTCGCTGACTGGTAGGTGGTCAGTACCTTAGGAGCAAACGAGGGTTGCAAGGAGGGACCCACCTTTAGCTGAAGCGAACCTTCGTTCTTTCCGCCTTTTCCGTCTGTTACCGTGACCGTAAGGGTACAAAATCCGCTGGCAGGTGCAGCTTTGGGAGCCTTCCACTCGACGTTGTTGTCCTTCTGATTGCGAAACGTCCCTTTGCAATCCCCTCCTCCATCGCTCCACTGGTACGACAACGTATCTCTATCATTGTCCGTAGCGGAGACCTGGAGAGTGGCTGTTTCATCCGGTTGAAGCAGGCCTTTGGTGGATGTAACATTATGAACTTCTGGGAAGGTGTTAAAGTCCAGATTAATGGCAGCTGCGCCTGTTGAAAAGTAGGGTTGAACCTCAACCGCAAACGATGTCCCAGTGGTACCACCACGACCATCCGAGACTTGAACCGAGATGGTGTATGAGCCTGCCCCTTTGCCAGGAGACGTCCAGATCGGAGACGACGAGTTGGCTTTGGAGAACGAGCCTCCAGTGGCTTGCCAGGAATACGATAGCTTGTCACCATCCGGATCCGTGGCTTTCACCTCGAGGTTTAACGTCTCACGAAATCCAAGCTGATTCGATGTCGCGGTCAACCCCTGAAGAACGGGAGCTGCGTTCTTAAAGGGGGTGGGTGGCTTCACCTGTTGAAGCAACAACACCACGGTGGATGTCTTGCCTTTTTGAATCGTCACCCCCTTGACTTCACTCTCGTACAGCTTGTCGTCCTTTTTGTTAAAGGACTCAGCCCGAACCGTGCGGTCCTTTCCCGCAGGGATTTGACCAATTGTCCCTTGCCACTGGTTGTTCACCTTGACCAAGGAGTGGACAATGTTGGGCGAGATATCGGGACCGCTGATGGTCACAACGACTTTGGTGACGTCATCGCTGCTCAGTGCCTGGGTGGAAACGCCGACAACCACCCCTCCTACCGAAGTGGATGGTTCTTTCAGTCCACCACAGGCTGTTAAGACCAGACTTAACAAGGCAAGACACACCATCAGACCAAGGCAGCTTCGCACTTCCTTTGTTCGTATCGACATGGGTTTTGTTCTCCTGGAACATCGTTTGTTCAGCAGGCGCTTTCGTCCTGCCTGTACATGAATGTCAAAAAGCATCAACAGGAACGTCGAAACTTCTTGGCTTTCTGCACATCGATGTGGGAAGAAAAGTGGGACCGAGGAGGACACCCCCCCGATGTTCCCGCCATATCGACGAACCAGGAACCCAAAGTGTTAGGCAAACTACTCAGACGAACACACAAAGGCCAGAAATCGCACACAGCCCCCCGGACGAACGCAAAACCGTCACAATCTACGCATGATCCATTCAGACGAACGTACAAACGCCAAAAGCCACGCTTCACTCCTTCAGACGAACGTACCTACGCCAAAAACCACGCTTCACTCCTTCAGGCGAACGTACAAACGCCAAAAACCATGGACAAATTCTTCAGGCGAACGTGCCAACGCCAGAAACCACGCTTCACTCCTTCAGACGAACGTACAAACGCCAGAAACCACACATCGGTCCCCCAGACGAACGTTGGCGAGCAAGCCTCGTGCTTCTGGTTGTTGGGTGTAGCGGAAGGTCGGGTGTGAGGAGGCATAGTTGCGACGGAGAACAGTGGAAGGCTAGCCTGAGCGAGTCCTTAACCGAAGTTTTCGACGCGGGCAGCAGGCTCGGTGGAGGCAGGATCTTGGGAGGCTGGGCTGGAACCGCTGGATTCACTGCTGATCCCAGGAAATTGTTTGGCTTGCTCTGCTGGGGAATACCCCATCATGTTCAGAACAGAGCGCCCTCCCCGCATCAATGAATCGTAGGTGGTGGCCCACAGTGTATACGCCCGGTGCCACACATTGACGGGTGAACCTTTTGGGGCGTTTTCTTCTTTTGCACCGGACAAAAGCCAGAGCAGCTCTCGGGCTTCGGCCTCCGCCTCTCGGAGTTTGGCCTCCTCCAAAAAGTCGTTGGGTTGGGTCACCCTGGAATCCTTGAGCAACATGGAAACCAACTCAATCGTATCTGTGGCGTCATCTTTGGAGCCCCGGCCGCTTTGGATGCGATCCAGCTCGGCCTGTTGGGAGCTATCGTCAAAAAAGAGAGCCCGAGACCACGCCATGTAGCGACTGTCATGCTCACGAACTTTAAGCATCAACTCCTGACGTCGCTCCTTTTGAGCCGCAGTCCAGTCCTGTTGGGCAAAGAGTGAAGCGAAAAACAGAACAAAGCTGTAGTCATCTAGCTTGCTGTAAGCGTCCTTGAGCTCATCCATTTTTTTGGGCGCCAGCCAATCCTCAAGGCTAGGTAGAAGATCGGCGAAGTTGCTTCGCGTTGTTCGCGTCAAGGCAAGCGAACGTTCTCGGGTCACACGGGGAGTTTGAATGGCATCCTTCTTAAGCGAAAGGAGCAAATCTTTGTGCTGTTCATACAGCTCCTGCAACGTTTGGTTGTCAGGTACGTCGAGATCTTGAACGTCTGGATTTTCTTGCGTACCACGGTTAATACTCATGATTCCTACACCTCTTCTTGTGGTTTGTAGTATTTCTTGCTTTGCACAAATTGTTATGTTTCCTGGAATGCACTATAGACGAGTGGGTTCATGATTTCAACTGTTAGAGAGAGGGGAACAGTAAGACTTGACTCCGGAGAGAAAGAGTCACACCCTAATCGTCACGCCACTACGAATGTTTGATGAAAATAGAGAACCTGGAGAGAACCCATGTGGAAGGAAATGGAAATCTGTTTGTGTCCAAGTGACACAACGCGGCCCACGCTCCGGTACCATCTGCAAACGCTCCCAAGACGTTCAAGCACTCCTCTGTTCTACGGAGAAGAGGCCTACCAGCTTCCTGCCGTCGTCCTTGTTCTGGAGAGACAAGGAGAAGAGCTGACTCTCTCCGAAGTGCAGGATACTTTGGCTGCGATGAACCTAGACGGAACAGCGAACCTTCACCCAACCCCTCTGTTGGTGAAGGCCAAAGACGGAGCAAGCAAGAAGGCGGTCTGGATCGCAGGCCTCAACGCTGCGCAAGGCCTTCAAATGAAGAACAAGGTGGGCTCCGTTTCGGGCCTCTTCCTTGCATCGGACGAACAAGCTTTTGTGTTGGGAGAAGCCAATCCTTCGCCACTCTTTCTCCATCCACTTCCTCGTATTGTCTCTCACGAGAAAGCACGTATCGCGGACAACACAGACTATCCTCTGAGCATGGAGCGCCTGCTTCATAACTTTGTCCACCGCTTCTCTGACGATGAGGCCCATACGCTCCCCCACGTCGATATCGCCACAGCGTTTTTGTACCAAAGCGGGCTTCAGTATGTGATCAGGCTGCTCAAGAACGAACGCATCAAGACTCTTCGCTTGCTTTGTAGCGGAAAGGCCGACAAAGGAACCGTTGCGTTGTTGGAGCAGGTTTTTGTTCAACCATTGGAGGAGCAAGAAGGCAATGAGTTGGCGCCCGAATACAAGTTACTCTACCAAGCCGTGGAAGAGGGACGCTTCCAATTGCAGGTGTACCCACACGCGTTTTTGCATGCGAAGTTGTACCTGGGCTATGACTTCATCGACAACCATGGATTTGTCTCGAACGGGTCGGCTGTGATTGGCAGCTCCAATGTGTCTGCGTCCGGGATCCTTCCCCGAGGAAACCTGGAGCTCAACGCCACCGTAGAAAACAAGAACGTAGTGACGGAGCTATACCGCTGGTTTGAAGCGAGGTGGGAAGAGGCCGAAGATCCACGCCCAGCGCTCCTGGAGATACTGGACCACAAAGCTCAACAGATCACACCTCCTGAGTTTCAGGTGGAAGGCCTGTTGGATGTGTGGAAGCTCGGTCGGCAAAAGAAGTTGGAGGAGCCCGAAGCCTATCTCACCTTTTTGGCCAGGCTATACCGCAAGCAAATCGCCCTAACTCCCGACGCGCTTTTGCTGCCGCCCTATCCACACAACGAGGCCCGCCAGATTGTCCCATCCCCCGAGCAAGAGAGCGGAGTGTTGGCCCTGGCGAACCGTCTCCTTCAACTCCGTCTGGCGTTTCTAGCCGACAGCGTGGGGCTGGGAAAAACCGTGACAGCCCTGGGGACGGCCTGGTATTTGTATCGCCTTCAACAAGCCCAAAAGATTGCTGTCATCGCTCCGAGAAAGTTGATGAACCAATGGCGGCATGACGCCCAAAACATCTGCATGCCAGCAGACCTCTTGCACTATGTAAACCGCCACAGCCTGGAACGATGCAGCGAAGAAGAAGCAGCTTCACGTTTGGCCCCTTACGACTTGCTCCTCGTCGAAGAAGCTCACGAGTCTCTACGCAATCGCAAGAACAAGCTATGGAATCATCTCCGCCGCCACTTACAAAAGCACCCAAGATGCAGGCTTTTGCTGATCAGCGCGACCCCCTGGAACAACAAACGAGAGGACATCTTTAACTACATTTTGCTGGGTTGGCAGGATGGTCTCTCGCTGTTCTTGGACTACCCCACTCTCCAAGAGCCTTCTTTCTACAGGAACCTTCAGTGGTTCCGAGGTCAGCCGTCAGCAGCAGCGCGGACCTTTGAGGGGCTGAGCCTGGAGTCGTACCGAGCTGTGTTTGATACAACCTTTGTGCAACGAACGCGCCACCGCATCGCCCAGATGTACCAGGGGTCCTTTGACTTCCCTGACCGCAACGTGTTGCCTTACTACATCCCAGCGTCAGAAGCCCATGACACCTTCTACGAGCAGCTTCGAAACGCCCTGGAGGTGCTGAACATCCCCTACCGTCAGCCGTTCCTCGCGCTGCAGAGAGCTGCCAGTCGAGTTCTTCCAGAGCTACCGGATAGCTTGCGTGAGGTTCCTGAGTCGAGCCTGCATCGGGGGTTCTTGATCCAGCTGTACAAGCGGGCAGAGAGCTCGTTGTTTGCATTGGCCGTGTCATTGCAAAACATCACCCGTCGGCTCGAAGAGTTTGAACAAGAGCTAGCTGAGCGTGTCTACACCAGCCAACACCCGAAACAAGCTCTGCGAGAGTGGCTCAACAAGGTGTACCTGCAACTGGAAGCAGAAGCCTTGGGAGAGGCCGGCTTTGATTTCCTTGATGAAGACCTCCTCTCCACAGCAGAAAAGGCTCGCTATGGCCAACTTCAGGCTCTGTTTGCAGAGTTGGATGACGACACCATCAAGCTCGTGGTGCAAAGTCTGATTCACACCGAAGTGGAGGACGATCACAGCACCCTGCAAGGACTACGTGCAGGATTAACGATGTCGTTGGAGAAGACCTCACCGAAGAACCTGTTGCTCATGGACCTGGCCCATCTTCATGTCGAGCACCAGCGCAAGGTCGTGATGATTGGCTCCTACACCGACACCGTAGTCCGAACGTTCCTCCGGCTTGTGGCGGCCCATCCTGAGCAAAGGATTGGGATGGCATTGGGTGGTGATGAGGGCTGGGTGTATGACCCCCATCAGTGCCAAAGCACACCGTTAACCGCTGCAGAGTGGGGCGCTGCGATTGGGCTTCCCCGAGATGAGCGAAGAAAAGCGTTGCTTCACGCATCGGGCCGGGCACGTCAGACCTCACGCTCCAATGTGATACGGGCCTTTGCACCACGAGCCCAAAACGTGAGCGCAACACAGCTTCAAAACCTTGGAGGAGAGCTTGACATTCTCCTGGGCACGGAAGCCATCAGCATGGGTCAAAACCTACAGGACGCCACCTCACTGATTCACCTCGACATGCCCTGGAACCCGATGGTCCTCGAACAGCGAATCGGGCGGGTCGATCGACGTGGAGGGGGTCGCCTCTCCGATCCATCCAACCCCAACTCTCCAAAGGTCGTTGATATCTATTACTGCTGGAGTCCTGTCGCGATCGAAAACGAGATTGCCCTTCGTGACAAGCTCAAGTCCAAGTCAGAGAACGCCATCCAGGACACCAACTTTGATGAGTTGTTGTTGTACGAGCTGCGTGACCTGATCGAACAAGTGAGACAAAACCAACAAAATCTCTCGGACGACATCGTTGACCCGCAGGTCATCGCCTCCTTCCTCGACAAACGACAGCAGTCCTTGGCCGACGAGCAATCGGTCCCTCAGGACATCGCTCCTGATGGAGGTTCGTACTTGGATGGGATTCGACGTTTGGCGCAATGGGCGCAGCAGGCGGAGGTTGACCTGGACCTGCCTGCGACTCCAGTTGTCGCCTCGGGGCAGTCCGCAGCCCCCGAAGAAGGGGGTCGGTGGTTGGTGACGGTCGCTCTCCAGCCCCGCAGCGCCGCCGGTCATGTGCTCGGTCCAGAGCAATACGAGACGTTGGTCGGCTCCAGGACGTTGGAGTTTCCAGTCCGCAAGGATATGGAAGCAGCCGTTCTGAGTTTGAGCGAAGCCGCAGAGCAACAACGTCATCGGACCTCGACCGGTTTGTCTCCCAAGCATTGGAGTGAGGCGCTGCTTCAACTGGAAGCCCAACTGCTGGCCTTTCGGGATGCCACATTGCAGCAGCACAACAAGCGGGTGTTGGAGGCGGCGCAGAAGGCAAGCTCAACCTCTCAACTGAACCCGTCGGACAAATTCAAGAAGCTCTGCCTCCGCGCCCTCGACGTGCTGGCCGAGGCCATCGAGAACCCCTACTACCACTCCGGAAAGGGAGAGGAACACCTGAAGTCGATGGTCGACCGCCTGGAGTTTTTGCTCCTCCATCTGGCTCCAGAAAAAGCCCACCTTGTGTACCAACAAGCCGAGCAGGAGTCGGTTACGGCGGCCTTGCAGTTCATCGTTCACCAAACCCGTCGCTTTTTGGATGAGGAGTTTGATGAGTTCTTCTTGCAAGCCGTTGGAGAGCTATGGGCCGCAGAGCAAGTCCAAGACTCCGCGAGTATGGTACAAATGGAGTTTGACAACGCGGTCGAAGGTCGCTGGGACTCCCTCTCTCTGCGTGTCCTCAGCGCCGCTTACGTGGTAGGATAACCTCCCCACGGATTGCCCCCCTTTCGTTGTGCACAACACAACCGATGAACAGCCTCAGGAGAATTGCTTGATGTCGGCCCTTGCCAAAGAATTGAAACAAGCTCTGTTGTCGAAAGATGAAGCGCTCGCGTGGATGGCCCAGCGCGGATACCAGCCGTTCAAGGATGCGGTCTTGCCACAGACTCCCAAGCTGTTGGAGCATTGCCAGCTCCTTCATGCCCCAGAGCACCCGAAAGCACCTCGTTTGTTGTTCCTGTGGCGAGAGTCCTTTCGAGAGAAGACCACGTTGGGAAACCAACTTCGCAAGCTACAAATCACAGCCAACGACTACCAAAAAACTATCCGAGTCCAGCCTGTGTTTGCAGCGGACACGCCAGAGTTGTTTGTGCTGGGGTGTCATGACTTCTTGTTGTTCTTTCCGCTCAAAGAAGACGATTACGCCCGACGCCTGAGGTTCAGCGTGTCACGCCTGGAGAACGAAGGAGGCACGTTAGCTTCTCACTTCCGTAACTTCTCGGCCCAGGCGATGGCCCAGTACGCCCGAACCGAAGACAGCGCGCCGGCAGGAACAAGCGTCCTCCAGCGCCTTCGGAGAGCCACGAGCAGCAAACTCAGCTATGACTTCTCCCGGTTGTTTACGGGAGAGCAGCTGGATCAAGACTTTATCTCGCTGATGGGTTTGCTGCGGCGGAGTCTTTTGCAGATCCTGTTAAATCCTGAGGTTCGCAAGGACCTGTTGGTTCCAGTGCTCCATGCGCTCCAGTTTTCTCGCAGTGATTGGCCAGGCGTCCCCACACGCGACGACGGATTTCCATCTCTGGAAGTCATCATCCAACGTGGCGACATTCGCAATCATCTGATCGCAGCGACAGACACCGTGCTCCTTCGCACCATCCTGTACCGGTACCTGGAAGCCCAGTTTGGCTACAAAGTCGAGGAAGAAGAAGGCAAGCACATCACCTTTGGGACAACCTTTGACGATGTCCTCGCGAAGACCACTCGGCTGGACAAGTCGAAGATGGATGAGGTGCAAGACCTCGCATTCCAGGCCCAGACCCAAACCCGGACCTCCACCAAACCCAAGAAGGGCAAACGCAACATCCCCATTCAAGAGGGAGACTCTGCGGGCATGCAGTTGGGTCTGTTTGCTCCTCCTGTTGAGGTCCAGGACGCTGACCAGTTTGCCTTCGAAGTGAAAGAGCGCAACGTCTACTACCAGCGACAGGCCGGAGGGGACCTTCACCAAGGCTTGATCGCGGAAGCCGCTAACGTCTTTCATGGGTATCTGCTTCAACATCACCAGAACGAGCTGGCGACGTTGCTGGAAGGAACCAGCGCCCAACGCTACTCGTTTGCCTATGCCGATCTAGACCCTCGCGCGTTCCAGCGGTTCTACGAGAACACCATCGGCACCGACATCCGGATTCAGTACGACCCTGTCACCCAACAGGCAGAGGTGGAGGTGATGCATTGGCATCAGAACCGCAAGGAGCAAGGGGCTTACTTCACCGACGAGAGGATCTGTCAGTGGCTCGTCGAGCGGAGCCTGGGGCGGCTGTACGAAGAATGGCACGCTGCCTTCTATGATTTCCTGACCCAGTTCAAAGCGCAGGAACGAGGCCGAATGACAGAGCTGCGCGCCCGGCTTGACACCTTGATGTCTTGGAAGATACTCGACCCGACCATGGGAGGAGGTATCTTCCTCCGGACTGCCTTTGACTTCCTCTCTCACAAGAGAGACCAGATCGCCGAGCACCTCGACGAGTGGCTGCCCAAGGAATCGTTAAGTGAGCTCTTTGAGGAGCCTGCCTACCGGATGTTTCGGACGGGGGTCGAGCATCAAGGCGAGTGGCAGTGGCATATCCTGTTGCAGATGTTGTACGGGGTGGATATCGACATCAAGGCCGTGAACATCGCCTCCAACCTGCTCACCCTCAGCGCCCTGATCTACAAGCCCCACGGGGTCTGCTTCCCGTCGTTCATCAACACCAACCTGAAGCAAGGCAACGCGCTGGTCATCCCGCTGGTGCCGGAAGAGAGGGAGACGTTTGCCGAGGTGTATCGGGAGTCGATCGTTGCGCTGTTAGGGCTGCGACGCAAGCTCCGCGATCCCTCGCACAGTCGAGAGGAATGGGAAGACTTGTTGCAGCAAGCCCGAGCCATCGTCCAGACGGTCACCGACGCTCAGATCCTCCGCTGCTACAAGGGCCTGTTCTCCGGTCTTACCCAAAAGCAGCTTCTGGAGCGTGTCCACAACACAGGCGTCTTTCTCTACGAGATCGAGTTCCCCGAAGTGTTCTTTACGAACGAAGGCGAATGGAAAGACAACCCCGGCTTCCATGCAGTTGTGGGCAATCCCCCCTGGGAAGAACCTGCTAGTGAGTTGAAACACTTTCTGCCGGAATTTGACCCCAACTATCGCTCTCTGTCGGGACCCAGCTCGACAGAGAGAGAAGAAGAGCTTCTGTCCGACCCCGAGATCTCTCGTCGCTGGGAGGTATTTAAGACCTCTGTCGAAGACTTCAAGACCATCATCACCTCGGGGTGGTACCAGAACCAGGTGGTGAAGGTTCGGGGTCGCGCACCAGGAGCACACACCAATCTATACAAGTATGTGACCGAACTGGCCTACCATTACCTCCAAGAGAAAGGGATTGCCGGTCTCTTGCTTGATGGCGGCATCTGGACAGATCTCTCGGCAACTGGAGTTCGGCGACTCCTCTTGGACAAGGCTGCCGTGCATTCTATCTTTGGATTTGTGAACCACAAGGGAATCTTCCCTGACGTCCATCGTAGCTACAAATTTTCATGCAATGTCTTCCAAAAGACTCATCCACAAGAGCATATCCCTGTGGTCTTCATGGTGGAGGAACTGAGTGACATTGATCGATTTGAAGAGTTAGCTTTTTTTGTTGAAACATCAACCGTTCGACAAGACCCCAGTGAAACGTACACGATTCCTGAACTACGCAGCGAAACCCAGTGGAAGGCCCTCCAAGCGCTGACCCTTCCTTCGCGACTTATTGATGATGATTGGAATATTGAGATCTACTCCCGAGAGTTCAACGCGGGAGAGCAAAAAGGTTACTTTCTCCCGCGCCAAGAAGGCTTGTATCCGTTGCTGCAGGGAACCCAGTTCAACCTGTTTGGCGTGGAGCAAGGGGAGCTGCCCGAGTTTTGGTTGGACCCCTCGGATGAAGGAGCCGGTGGGTTCCTTCGGACCAAGCAAGAGAACCGGGTGTACAAAGCGATCGCGGAGTGGCTTGATAGCCAGGGCAAGCTGAAAGGTGGAAAGACAGAGGCCGCCAAGAAGTGGGTCCAAGCGCTCACAGGAACCGAAGAGCTACCTGAAGAATGGGTTCGCCTGGACTGGGAAGGCTTCCGGATAGCCTGGCGTGATATATGCCGCAACAGCGACAAACGCACGCTTATCGCTGCGGTGCTGCCCCGCTTTGTGGGTGTAAGCCATACAGCCCCAACGATACGCCCCTTCCAACTCCTTGTATCGGAGAGCGGCGTCACCTATGCGTTCCAGTATGAGCACCCTCAGCTTCTATACCTAGCTGGGGTGTTGTCCTCGTTTGCCTGTGATAGCATTGCCCGAACGAGAGTAGCGAAAACTCACCTCACAGCAAATACCATGTTGAACTTCCATGTGCCTGCTTGGGAAGGAAGCGAGGAGCAACAGCGGGTGGCGGAGTTGACCGCACGGTTGACGTGTGTGCCTGTCACCCAGGAGCGACCGTGGGCGGATTATACGGACCTGGCTGCTGCAGTGGGGCTGGTTCCAGAGAGAGATGGGCTGCGAGATCCTCAACAGCGGACGGAAGCGGAGGTGGAGTTGAATGCCATCGTGGCGAAGCTTTACGGCCTATCGAAGAAAGAGTTCCGATTCTTAATGGATGAGTTGTTCATGACCAAGAAATACGTGGATGAGCACTCGTTGATGCGGGACCGGATCCTGGAGACGATGGAGGAAGAATAGGCAGATCTGCTTGCCTTGTCTGGCTTTTCATACTGACTCCCGTAACGAAGAGCAATCCTCTCACCTGAGCGGTTGAAAGTTGCAATCCCGATTGGGTGTTCGTACACTCGGATGCAACCGGATGGAAGAAAAACACGTCTTTCCAACAAGACCTTGCATGCGGGTAGATTTCCCCATTCCATGGAAGTAACAAGCTCCCGTCAGTCGCGAAGGCTCACCATCCCCCTAACAAGCAGGCAAATGTACTTTATGCGAGATCATCGTACCTCCCTCACACCTCGATCCATGTTTCCTTCCCTGATAAGCCGATGGTTGGCGGCCACCCTCGGGTTGATGCTTTGGTGCGCTCCTGCGCAAGCCGCCCCCAAAAAGCCACGATGGCCCGCGCTGCAACGGTTGGTGAAGAAGTGGAAGAGTCGAGGTTTGCTGCGAAAGGCCAAGATTGGCATCGCTGTCGCGACTCCAAGCGGTCGAATGCTCTACCAATACAACGCGAACAAGACCTATTTCCCCGCGTCGAACACCAAGCTGATTACCATGGCCGTTGCCCTCAAAAAGTTGGGCGCTGACTACAGGTACATCACCCGACTGTACGGGGACAACAAAATAAGTCGTAACGGCGTGCTGCGAGGCAATTTGTACATCAAGGGGACCGGCGACCCGATGCTTCGTTCGGAGGAGCTTTGGCGAATCAGCCGAGACCTCTACAACCTTGGCCTTCGAAGGATCACAGGCCGGGTTGTGTTTGACACCAGCGTATTTGACAGCGAACGGTTTGGAACCGGTTGGAAGCACCACAAACACCAATGGTACCGACCGTATTTGGCTCCGATTGGAGGGCTGTCCCTCAATTACAACGCCATGGGAATTGTGATTCGGCCAGGCTCCAAGGTAGGTCGCAAGGCCCGGATTCTTATCGACCCTCCCAGCCGCTACATCCGCCGGATCATCAACCGCACCAAAACCCGACGGCGAGGACGGTTTCGCATGAAGATCAAGGTGCTCTCCTACAAAGGATTCCGGGATACGGTGGTAGTCAAGGGAACCATTCCCATCTATGCGAAAGCACGGACCTATTGGCGTCGGATTAATCATCCCGGCTGGTACACTGCGTTTGTTTTTGCAGAAACCCTAAAGAAACAGGGCATTCGAGTGTCTCCTTGGCCCAAGAGGCGAAAGCTTCCCAGCAACGCAACAGAGCTGCACCAACATTACTCCCCAACCCTCCGTACCATCCTGCAGTACACCGGCAAGTTTAGCTCCAACTTTGCCACCGAGCAGCTTCTCAAAACCTTTGCTGCCAAAGAACTAGGAACACCAGGAACCTGGAAGAAGGGGCTTCGTGTGATTCAAACGTTCCTACGTTCGTTAGGCATCCCTTCCAAGAGTTACAAGATGGTGAACGGCTCTGGACTGGGTAGGATCAACCAATTTGCACCCATGCTATTCGTGAAGCTGTTGCAACACATGTACAAGTCGTTTGCCTGGCGAATTGAGTTTATCCAGTCCCAACCGACCGCAGGGGTGGACGGAACCCTTCGCCGTCGTATGAAGCGAACCAAAGCGGCCGGAACACTCCGTGCCAAGACAGGAACCATCGACGGCATCTCCACCCTCTCAGGCTATGTCGAGAATCCTGACAAGAGGATCTTGGTGTTTTCCTTTTGTATGAACAGTGAGTACGCACACATGATCAAAGTGGGCAAACGCACCCGCCGCTATATGCAACGGCAGACACGTCTGTTTCGTCGCTTCCAAAATGCGCTGGGTGAGTTTTTGGCCAGTCAGCCTCTTCCACCGAAGGTTGTGAAGCAGAAAGGCAGTCCATGATGTCAGAAGCCCGGATTCACTCCCAATCGTCACTGACGGCCAAGATTGTGTGCTATATGCGAGCATTGTCCTACCTCGAAGCAGGCCCGCCGGTAGCCAACGACCATCTGGCCGAGTTGTTCCTCAGCCCGAAAGCAAGAAAGCGCATTCAATCCGCTGAAGAACGCCAGGATATCCTTGTCAACGAATCGCTGCCAGCAAACTATAGCTACATCACGGCGCGAACAAGACATCTGGATCAATGTGTCCAACAGGCGCTTCAGGAGGACTTTGAACAGATCGTCATCCTGGGAGCAGGCTTTGACTCCAGAGCCTATCGTTTCGCGGATGAACTGGGTAAGACCCAGGTGTTTGAAGTGGACGCACCCACCACCCAAGAGGCCAAGCTCAAATACCTTGACTTGGGTGGGATAGACATCCCTGAGACGGTCACCTATGTTCCTGTCAACTTCAACCAACAAACCCTCGCAGAAACGCTGTTACCTGCGGGGCTTCGGGCCGATGCCAAGACTCTCTTTTTGTGGGAAGGCGTTACCTATTACATCTCGGCCGAAGCTGTGGACCAAACGTTGAAGTTTGTTCAGGAACACGCAGGTCCTGGCAGCCGCATCGCCTTTGACTGGTTGTATGCCAGATTGCCAGCCGGTGACACATCTGACCACGGCGCTGCCATGGCCTCCATGGCCGTTGCTGCGATTGGAGAGCCGTTTGTGTTTGGCATCCAGGAAGGCTCCATCGATAGCTTCTTGCAAGAGCGAGGATTTCAACTCCTTGCGAACTACCCACCCCACGTTCTACAAGACACCTACCTGGACGACACCTTTCCCCAGATGTACGGATTTATGGTCAACACCGTCGCGGAAGTCTTGCGATAAAACAATCCTTCATCAAGGGTGCTTGCGCTGTGAGGGTGTAGAGAACAACGAAAGAAACTGTCCTGGTTTCTGCACACTCACTGTCCTGGTTTCTGCACACTACTGTCCTGCGTTACGCACACCAAGCTTTCCTAGCCATCACCTTGAGGCAAGACCTGTTCAGGAATCGCAATCAACAACCTCATCTCCGAAGCAAACCCACACGCTGGCACACAACTTGATGAAGGAAGTGGAACAAGGTAGCTTCCTTCTGAGAAACAACGATGTGGAGATGAAGAACACATCGAGAGAATACTGGTGAACGGAGATGAACATGAGAGTGACCAAGGGCTTTGGGTTGGGGTTGTTGCTGTTGGTGTTTGGGAGTTTGGGATGGGGTTGTGGAGTTGGTGAGTCTGTGGTTATCGTGAAGGGAGAAGCGAATACAACCTATTACAAACGAACAAAACTCACGGTAATCTGGACCTCTCCTTTGTGTGTAGGAGTCAAAGGCTCCGTTATCAATGTATGCAAACATCAAGAGATTGCGATTGGGGAAACACAACAATATCGCTTTGGGCTAGAAAACCCCAAACAGAAGCTGCTCGTCGTGTGCAGGGATTCGAGCAAAACCGTGTCCTACCCCACAGGAAATGGACAAGTGCATGAGTTCGTTGTGGATGCCATCAGCGTTTTCCATAACAAAGATGGAACGACGACAGTGATAAGCCCTGACTGTATATAGAGCGCACTCCAGAACCTGGAAGCAGAGTGTTTGGAAGGTCGCAGCTTAGACTTGTTCGATCTTCACTTCCCGGATGTAGAACCCGCTGTCCAATCGCTTTTTGGGGACCGAAGCGTCACTGATTTGCATCTGAATGGCAAAGCTCCCGGTCGCTTTGGGTTCCCATGCGTAAGACCACAAACTCCATGTGTTGTTCGTGTTGGGCACAGGACAAACATCGACCGGTTGGTACGACTCGGATGACTTGAACCGAATCACAAGATCTGTAGAGACACGCTCACCACCCCACATCACTCCTACCACCTTGTACTTAACCTTCCCATTGACCTCCCACTTCTCCACCCGAAGCGGCATCGCAGTTTGGTCGATGACAGCGGGCTTGTAGTCCTTTGCAAGAGCAGGCACACCGACCTGATGGGTGCGAGAAGCAAACTCTTTCATCTGGGCTGTCGAAGAGGCCGTATCATCGACAAATTGTATGCTATCGACCCACTTGATGTTGGTGCAACCGTACCACCGGGGCATGATAAGACGGACTGGGAAGCCGTGGTCTTTCGGCAAAGGAACACCGTTCATCTGGGTGGCGAGAAACGCCCCAAACTGCTTCAGTTGCTCAACGGTAAAGATCCAGCTGGCACCGGGGGTGGAGTGTGTGGAAGGCGTGGAGTGTTGGTCGAAACCAGAGATCAACACTCGGTTTGCGCCTGACTTGGGCGAGACTTTGGCGAGCACCTTCTCTATGGGAACACCGCTCCAGTTGGCTGCCCCCAAGAGACCGAAGCGTCCACCCTTCCCATTGCCGGAGCACTCCAGCAAGACAGTCCCCATGGGCTGAACCATCGGCGTCAAGTCGTTGATAGAAAGAGTGACGGACTTCTCCACCAGGCCGCCCAACTCCAAAACCCAGGGTTTGTTGGGGTCAATTTGATCGGGGTACCGGGTGCGAACGAAGAATTTCTCGTTGGGCAAGATAAGAGAGTCAGCCGTAATCTCGGAGAGGTCTGTGTACAAACGCCCGTCCCACCCTTCACCGTAAAGTGTGTTCATGGTCCGGCCGCCTTCGTTAATGAAGGGTACGGTTCCCAACAATGTCCCACCAGCGAACGGATCCGAGCATGAAGCAGGTTGTTCCACAATGGCTTCCTCAGGAAGAGGTTCCTGGGGTCCGCTGTCTTGGGAAGCTTGCTCTGCTTCAGGCCCAGGCTCACGAGAAACGATCTCTTCACCCGATGGCTCCAGACCAGCCTCTTGGACCAACACCCCATCGGGGCTGGGTTCTGCGGCACCTTCCGCTCCTTCTGAAGCCGGTGAACACCCCACCAAGGAAGCTCCCCCCAAGATTAACGACGCCCGCAAGACCTCTCGACGAGACCACTTTGCTCTCATTCTTCTCTCCGCTACCACAAAAAACCAACACGCCTGTGACACAACGATACGCTTGGCGCATGCTCCAGGTTACAAGAATCGTGAGTCGGGCAAAAGGATAATGCTTGCGATTCAATTTTTAGGAATGGTAGAAACATACGGACGCATCGGAACGATCATCCGACGAACGTAGAACGTGTTCCAAGAAAGAAACCTAGAGAGACGTACAAACGATGGGAAACCCAACAACACACTTTTCGCAGCGTTATGGTCCTTGGGCGATCGTAGCAGGGGCATCAGAGGGTTTGGGAGCAGCCTTTGCAGAGAGTTTGGCTCAACGAGGAGTCTCGCTGGTCCTGCTTGCGAGGCGGGCAACGCTCTTGGAACAGTTGGCTGTCTCCTTGAGAAAAGCACATTCCATCGAAGTCAGGACCTTTTCTCTGGATCTCTCCCACTCCGAAGCCATCCAGGACTTGTGTCAGGAGATTGATTCTCTGGATATTGGCTTGCTTGTGTACAACGCCGCGTATGCACCGATTGGCTCCTTCGCCGAACAGGACAGAGAGGATCTGCTCAAGGTTGTGGATGTCAACATTCGCGGTCCCTTGGTGTTGTCTCATTGGTTGGCTCCCCGTTTGGTCACAAGGCAACGAGGAGGCCTTGTTGTGATGTCATCTTTGGCTGGCTTGCAAGGAAGCCCGAAGCTCGCGACCTATGCAGGCTCAAAAGCCTTTGGGACGATCTTCGCAGAGAGCTTGTGGGGAGAGTTAAAGCCTCATGGGGTGGACGTCCTTGCTTCGTGTGCAGGCGCGATACGAACGCCGGGATACCAAGGGGCTGAGACGGGCAAAGAAGCACCTGGAACACTCGATGCTTCGGACGTTGCAGAACAAACCCTCCGGTCCTTGGGCAAAACGCCACGCACAGTTCCAGGATGGGTCAACAAAGTCGCAGAATGGATTTTGGGTCGATGGCTTCCTCGAAAGATAGCTGTCGCCATCATGAAGAAAAACACAGAGTCACTATCATGAAAACATACGCACTGGGTTTCTTTACTCCTTGGCTCCTTTACGGATTGATCACAGTCCTTCACCTGGTTCTTCCTGGCCGCTGGTACGATGGTTATGTCGCCCACGAAAAAACGGGAGAGACGCTTCGCTATCGATTGAATGGACTTCTCGTGCTGCTTGTCAGCGTCGGCTTGTGGGCGCTGGCCGGATGGATGAAGTGGGTGCCTTGGAACTGGCTTTATCTTCACCGCTGGGAAGGCTTGGCAGGAGCCTGTGTGCTCGGCCTGTTGTTTACCTTTGTGATGGTCTTGCCTGCTCCCTCAACGGGCAAGCCGCTGCTAGTTGACTTGTTTTTTGGGCGTCCGAAGAACCCGCAGCTGTGGGGAGGTCGAATCGACGCCAAGATGTGGCTGTACCTGATCGGGGCAGTCATGCTGGAGTTAAACGTCCTGAGCTTTGCAGCCCATCATGTGATGAAATACGGCTCGTCCGCTTCCCATGGTGTCTACCTTTGCGCAGGTTTGCTCACCTACTTTGTCTGTGACTACCTCACTTTTGAGCGCGTGCACCTCTACACCTACGACATCTTTGCCGAACGTGTGGGCTTTAAGTTGGGATGGGGATGCCTTACCTTTTACCCTTACTTCTACGCGGTAGGCCTGTGGAGTGTGGCGGACAAACCCAACCCCAACACCCCGATCTCCTTGTTGGCTTTGTATGGGCTAATCTTTTTGTTGGGTTGGTCGTTTGCTCGTGGCGCGAACATGCAAAAGTTCACGTTCAAGACCCGGCCGGAGGCAACCTTCCTGGGAATACAACCTGTGGTTCTTACGGATGGAACGCGTACGCTGTTGGCCAGTGGGTTCTGGGGAGTGAGCCGTCACATCAACTACCTTGGTGAGATCTTAATGGGCGTGGGGATTGCGCTCTCTGTGGGCTATCCCACTTCGTTGTGGCCCTGGTTGTACCCGTTGTATTACGTGGCATTGTTGGTTCCGCGTCAGTTCGACGACGACCGGAGGTGCAAAGCCAAATACGGTGAACTGTGGGACAAGTATGAAGAAAAAGTTCCCTATCGAATCATTCCTGGCGTCTTCTGATTCTTGTGCTATGCTGATCGGTTCTGGGGGTTTATCAACCACGTTGTAGGAGACCCATTTACGATGTCAGAACTGATCGTTATAGCGCTGGGAGGGAACGCACTGATTCCCTCTCCAGAAGCAAGAGATATCCCTTCTCAATATCGCGCCTGCTACGAAACGTGTGGGCAAGTTGTCAAACTTCTTTCCCAAGGCCATCGAGTCGTCATCACCCATGGAAACGGTCCACAAGTTGGGTTTGTGCTTCGACGCTCGGAGCTCTCTCGCTCAGAGCTACACGAGGTTCCCTTGGACATCTGCGTGGCCGACACACAAGGGGCCATTGGTTCGATGTTTCAACGCGCGCTCTACAATCACACTATGTCATGGGAGAACCCACCGCCGATCGTGAGTATGGTGACTCATGTGTTGGTCGACCCGGATGATCCGGACTTCCAGGACCCCTCCAAGCCCATCGGTAGCTACATCGACAACCCTCAGCGGCTGGATGAGTTTGAGGCGCAAGGGTGGTCGATGATGCACGATCCCAAACGTGGGTATCGTCGGGTTGTTCCGTCCCCGAATCCTCTCCAGATCGTGGAGCTGCCCTCCATTCAACAACTCTTACACCAAGGGGTCTGCGTTATCGCTTGTGGCGGAGGAGGAATCCCTGTCATGAAGAACCTTCAAGGTCAGGTAGAACCATTGGAGGCAGTGATTGACAAAGACAGAACCTCCAGCCTTCTCGCTCAACAGCTAGGGGCAGATCGGTTGTTCATCGCCACCAACGTCGAAAAGGCCTGCCGCCACTACGACAAGCCCGAACAGGAAGACATCGACACCCTCACGGTGGCAGAGGCGAAGCAATCCATTGCACAAGGAGAGTTTGGCAGAGGAAGTATGCTTCCCAAGATCGAAGCCGCCGCCAACTTTGTGTCGTTTGGAGGAAAGGAAGCAGTGATCGGACACTTGCATCAACTCGCCAACTTCCATGATCCATCGATTGGTACTCATATCCTCCCAGACGCAGCTGTTTCCTAAACAAGCGCCTCTCTCTCCGCGTCCAACCCAAACTCACAGTCTAAGACCTCTGCACCTGTCGATTGTCCCATCGTTTCTACACCTTGGAAGTTCTTTGCGAAAAAGTTGGAGAAGAGGGGCAACTTTTGAAGGGGCAGGTCGATACTAGCTGTGAATGGAATGACACCAAGAACTCATTCACTTGAAAGATACAGGGTACAGGAGAGCATCATGTCTAAGGTAGGAAGCTCGGGTGGAAGCAGTCGCAGCGTCGGTTCTTCATCATCGAACACCAGCAACACCAATTCTACCAAGTCGATCAGTTCGCAACGTTCGAACTCAACAACATCGATCAGTTCGCAACGTTCGAGCAATCAGGTTCGCTCTCGCAGTACCAGTACGGTAAACAACCAGCAGCGAAGCACCTTCGAGAACTTCAACGCACAAGGCGCCGCTGGCGCAACCGTTGGCGTAAGCTTGGCAGCCAACCAGTCGAGCAACGCAAGCTTTCGAGGAACGGCCAACGCAGCGCGAACCTTCTCCAGCCGCGCCAACGTAGCTTCCAATGCGGCCAAGGGTGCCCTGAGCGCAGCCAGCCTGCCAGGTGCAGTCAGCACCGCAGCCACCGACATCAGCCGCGCTGTACAAACGGGAAGCGCCCAAGACATCAACCAGGCTGTCCAAAGCACAGCAGGTGCTGGGACCTCAGCCGTCAACACGGTCGCAGGTGGTCTGGAAGCTGTCCGCACAGGCTCTATCTATGGAAGCGCTTACAACGCCGCCCGGCAAGCAGGTGGAACCGGCCGAGTGGCTCGCGCAGCAGCCAACACAGCGACCGCAGCCGCGCTCCAAAACACATCGCGACAAGTCGCTCGTAACGCCGCACGTTCGGCAGCGACAGCAGCAGCAAACACAGGAAACCGCGCTGCACAACGAGCGTTGGGTCGTGCCGTTGGAAACGCAGCAGGAAGCGCTGCTCGACGTGCAGCAGGTAGCACCCTGGCTCGAACAGCCGGTCGATTTGCACCCGGTCTCAACGTTGCGATTGCAGGATTGGACGCGGCCCAAGCGGTTGCAATCCAAGCCGACCCCAACTCCTCCACAGCTCGTCGAGCTGCAGCCTGGGTCACCGCTGGAGCCTCTGCCGTCGCAGCCACCAACATTCCCATCGCAAGCCAAATTGGCGCAGGAGTTTCGGCAGTCAGTGGCTTCCTCCGCGACATTTGGTAAACCCAACCCATCTGCTATCATCCTTTGATGCCTCAACAACCATCAGTGGTCGTTCCCTTGGGAATCCCATTGGTGGTTTTTTTGGTTTAGCTTCAGCGAAGCCGAAAGTAGGCATGATCGAGAGAGAGGGATGAAACGATAGGGTCTCACGTTGTGTTTGCGGAGCAGATTTGATAAAAATACTGCACGAGACACCACACGACGTCGCCCAACAAGCCCTGAGGTTTGTTGCCTCTCGCTCTTAGAATGAACTTTCCAACGAAGACGTGCGAAATATGACGAAGCACAGGAATCCTGAGAATTCTTCCCAGGCCTCACAATCCGAAAACGCCAACCCCTCAGGCGGAAGCGTGCAAGAAGAACTTCCACGTGCTCACACCAAGCTTCATGATCAGTTAATGCGGAAGTGGGTAGAGACCACACCTATGGGTCAAAGCCTCACCTTCGATGCAAGCCAGTTGCCTGACATCAACCCGCCCTCTTTGGATGACATCCACGTCAAGGTTCCTCTCCCTACCCCTTTTACGGAAGAGGAGTTGATGGAGCGGTTCTACCAGTTGTGTTTTGACCAGGCCCCTGCAGTGGCTCGTCCATCAGGAGAGCCCGTTGGAGAACATGACCGTGTTTGGGTTGATATCATTGGATATGCGAACGGAAAGATCTTGCCCTTTAGCATCCGAAGTCAAATGGAGATGCTTGTGGGCGTGGACACCTTCCTCCACGGATTCAACGCAGAGCTTATCGGAAAGCCTGTGGGTGAGAACTTCATCGTCGAGGTGACCGTCCCCGATGACTATCCTGCGATGAACCTTCGCGGGGCCTCTGCTGCGTTTGCCATCGATATCCTCCGGGCAGAGATGCTCTCCTTGCCTGACCCCAACAACCCTGAAGAGCTCAAAGTTCTAGGTTATGGAAACAGCCTGGAAGTGATTCTCAGCAAGTTGGTGGAAGAGATTCACGCAGAGCGAACCCAAGAACTACTTGATCAAGGCGATCGGATGGTCCTTGAGCTTGTGACCCACCGGACCTTTGTGCCAGTCCCTGAAGAATTTATAGACGAAGAGATCAGGCGACGGTGGTTGGATCGTGAAGGCCCCTTCTTAAGCCGTCGAGAATTTCCAGTCGCCGAACAGCAAGAAGCTTTGGAAGGCTGGCTTAACGATGCAGGTCTCCGTACAGAAGCCCGCAAGAACCTTCAAATCGCCCTGGCTTTGAGGGCGATCGCCATCCGCGATGGGTTGGAAGTGGATCCCAACGAGATAGACTCTTTTGTTAACGAAGTCGCTGAATCTCTCGACATACCCGCTCATGAGTTGAAAGCTTCCCTCAAGCATGATGACACAGCACGAGATCAGATAGTGTCCCACTACATCCATCTCAAAGCTGTGAATCACGTACTTTCTCAGGCGACCATTCGGTTTGAAGGAGCGGAAGACGCCTGATCCCTCGCAACGTTACCCTGCCGTAATCACTGCCATAATCATAATCAACAGCAACGCCATCGTTCCCAAGATAACAGCATTGAGAAGGCCCTCCGAAGTCAGCCTGGAAGATGAGTTCGAGAACAAGGCGATGGTTGGATCGCTGTTCTGCTCGGGAGAATGGGACGGTTGCTCCCACGTAACTCGTGCCCTCGTTGGGCGGATGCTTTGGCCTTCCAGTGGCTCCTTCATGGGCTGCTCCTTCCCTGCATAGACACCCACCTGCGCCTCTCCCCAAACCAAGGGAAGAAATGACAGATGCATCAACGTTGTGACATGACGTCTGAGGTCACGCCTCTAAGCTATGGAGTTTGCTATAGATAGGAGTGTATGGATTTGAAAATGGGAGTGTCAAGTTTTTTTCAGAAGGGAAAGACCCAAGCCACTTGGGTTGAACGCCTGGACAGGTTGAAAGAGAAGCACAACTTACTTGAGCAAGGAGCAGTCAAACTCCCGGATAAAGCGAACCAATAGCGGCTCGTATCCCCCTGTTTTCTTCGCAGACGTGTAGGCGCTGTGGTACTTGTGCAGACGGGTGATTTTTTTCATATCTTCCCGATTGATGCATCGTCGAAGAACCCCTGCGAGAACTCCACTTCGGTGCATACCACCCCCACAATGAAAGAACACATTGCCTTGGGGGGCTTTTCCGCCAGGCTTCAAGATCTGCTCTTGGATCAACATAGCGACTTGCTTCATCACCTTTCGCAATGCCTTGGGATTGTTGAAGGTCGCCTTTTGCTGCAAGGCGTGACGCCAATGCCCATAGCGCTTGTTGAAGTCGCGGGTTTCCACATAACTCGCCTGTGCTTTGCTGGCCGCTTGCTTCTCCTGCTGTCGAAGGTCATCCACGTCGAGAAGATCCCCGTCGTACAAGCTAACAAGATGCCTAACGTTGGCCTGGTTCAGCAAAAACTGAATGCAAGACCCAGGCTTCGTCGGTGCAGGGGTGAACGAGCCACGAAAGATCAACAAGGGGTGCCGTACACCTGTCGTATCATCCCAATACCGACCCTTTAACTTAATCACACCAAGGTTGTGCTGACGCTTGGAAAGGATGTCCGTACGAACGATCGCTCCCATCACATGAGTCCGAATGGATTTAAGTAATTTTTTCTTTTGTGGAGCTGACAACGCAGTCTTGAGGTGGGGAGTCAGCTCCTTCATGATCAAGCTAGCGCTTCGCTTGGCGTTTGGGTACACGAGGAGAGACCACTCTGTAAACGATGTGCAAGCGCTGAGATGTTTGGTGTTGAGATACTGCTGCAAACGCTTCCGGATCTCGTTTCGGGTGACCTTCCTCCACTCGGGTGTTCCCGAACGTAGAGAGACTTTGTTGTTTGAGGACGCTCGCACAGGTCGGGAAGAAGGAGCAGCCCCTCCGACACTTCCACAACCCAACGTTGCCACAAAGACACAGGCCCCAATCATCCAGCTCGCCCAACCACGTTTCTTCATGTTTCCACCTCCAGAGTAAGAAATTGATTGAATCAATGGTGTACATCCTCGTCGAAGATATCACAACGGCAATCCATTGTGGGATGACAGAGAGTGGAGAAGGCGCAGCAAGGATGAAAAAGAAATTCAGCCAAGATACTCGCCTAACTCATGCACCTAAGGTATAAAGAAATGAGACATTTCTAACCGCCCACATGTCTATGTGAAGAAGCTTGTTTTGACGAATGAAGGAGTTGAACTATGTCAGGTAAGGTTTCGCGTCGTAAATTTGTAGCCGTAGCAGGAACAGCCACCGTTGGAATGGGTGTGATCAACCCTTTGATCAATGCATGTGGACCCGGAGGAACGGGAGACGAACCCAGCCAAGAAGCGACCACTGGACAAGAATCGACCACTGGGCAAGAAGCAACCACTGGGCAAGAAGCCACCACTGGGCAAGAAGCCACCACCGGTCAGGAGCCCACCACTGGACAGGAGCCCACGACAGGCCCCGAGCCTGGTCCTGAAGCTGGTCCTGAAGCTGGCCCTGAGCCTGGTCCCGAGCCTGGAGCCGAGGCAGGCCCTGAAGCTGGCCCTGAGGCAGGACCCGAAGCGGGTCCAGAGGCTGGACCCGAGCCTGGCCCCGAAGCACCGCCCGAAGACACCCGCGACAAGTTGATCATCCAAGACACTGACTGGCCAGCAGTCGGCTCTGCAAAGACCTTTAACTACAAAGGTACCGATGTTGTCGTGGTACGGACTGGCCAGAACGCATTCAGCGCAGTCAGCAACGTCTGCACCCACAACGGTTGCAAAGTACAATGGGCTGGCTCCTCCCTCGACTGCCCCTGCCACGGCTCGTCCTTTGCTGCCGACGGAACCGTGAACAATGGCCCTGCACGCAACCCGCTGACCAAGTACCCTGTCGAATTTGATCCCAGCAACTCCAAGATCCTCTGGGTCATCTTCTAAGAGACACAACCTCCAGCTCCCTACCCTTCCTTTTCAGCAAAAAACTTCCTTTGCGCAATTTCTTCCACTTCAGCCATGACCTCAGCGTTGGGTAAGTTCTCCAACGCTGCCAGGGCCGAGTCCAACTGTCGATCGTTGCGAACACCGCACAGCGCAGTCGAGACCTCTTCGTGGCCCAACACAAACGCCAAGGCCATCTCCAGGCCTGAATGTCCAGTGTCTTTGAGCAAGGGCATGATCGCTTCCATGGCCTCGTACTTGGGCTCACGGTTGGCCTCTTTCCACCAGGCTGCATGGGAACGAACATCGCTGGCATCGAACTCTTGACGTTCTCGATGGACGCGCCCTGTCAGAATCCCTTTGTCCAAGGTTCCCCAACTCATGAACCCCATTTCATGTTCCCGAATCATCGAGAAGTACGCTTCCTTTGGATACCGTTCAAACAGATTGAATTGCCCCTGAATGACATCCACCCGATCAATCTCTTGTGCTTTGGCGATGTCTTCAGGGTACGTGTTTGAGAGCCCCCATGCGCCAATCTTGCCCTCTTCCTTCGCTCGGGCCAAAACCTCCACAGGTCGACGGATATCCACATTGGAGTCAGGCCAGTGGATGAGGTAGAGATCAATACACTCGGTCTTTAGGTCGCGAAGAGATTGTTCCAACATGCGCTGGGTGGTTTCAGGGCTGTTATCCACACCCACTCTCTTGCTGTTGTCCCAAGCAACCCCCGACTTCGAGACATAGAACACTTCGTCACGACGCTCAGCAAAAGCTTTTCCCAGCCGCTGTTCAGCGAGGCCAAAGCCGTAGATCGGAGCGGTGTCAAAGAGAGTGATGCCCGCTTCCAAAGCCCGATGCAGCAGACGAATCGCATCCTGTGTGGTGATGTCGCCAAACCCATAACCCCCACCCTCACCGCTGATAGAGGCAGACCCAAACCCAAGAACAGAGACCTCTCGAAGGTGGCCCAACTTTTTGTACTTCATGAACATGCTCCATTTTGCTACTATCCGGAATTCAGAAAGGTCCTTTTTCAAGGCAAGGCTTGCCGGGGATACGACCTTGGTAACTACTTTGGGAACAATGTCCCAGACTGAAGGGCAGATCGCAATGACCCAGGAACCTCTCGTCGAGCCAACAACCCAAGTTCCCTTGAAACGTATCATGTACTACGCTCCCACCGATCTGCAATTCCGACGATGGATGGCAGACAGCACCCGGAGCGAGAATTGTACAGTCCTGGATGAACGCTATCCCCCGCTGTTTCGGCACAACAACGTGAGGATGTCGTGGATCTCGGAGCACACCCCGGAAGGGGCGATGGAGCGGCTCAAGACAACCTACGCTCACTTGGTTCTTCTGGATTTGCGCTGGGCCCCTGAACCTGACGATATGTTGGAAGGCATCCGTCAAGCTCGTCGTCTCCTCACGATGTTAGACGGCGTCGAAGACATGGAATCTCGTTATGGTTTCCATCGAATCGTTGCGATGGTGTCCGGCCCGAACCAAGAGATGATCGACCAGTTGATGGTGGAACTGGGTGGGTATGGAGTTCGTCATGTGCTTCGTATGCGAACGATACGAGAAGATGCAACGCCGACCGAAGACGAAGCGGTTCGGTTCTCCGAAAAGACCTTGGACCATATCACATCGTTGCTCCTGGCTCCTCGACGGAGACGCACGGCTCTTTGCCTCGCCGGAGGTGGAATCACCGGCATCTACTACGAGATGGGCGGGCTCAAATGCCTGGACGACTGCCTCTCCCCTTCTGATGGACGAATGCCCCGTGTCAATGAATTCGATATGTACTTTGGGATCAGCGCAGGAGCCGTCAACTGCGGGATTTTGACCGGCGGGTTTGCGGTCGAGGAGTTCATGGCTTCCATCGACGGCCGGGAAGGTGGGCGTGTTCCACCCATCAACCTCAACTTGCTCAAGATGCAGCACCTCAACTTTTCGGGCTTCGCCAAGCGCTTGCGTCAAAGCCTTCGAACCACCTGGAGCAGCATGCTCGGCACAACGCAAAGCTCAAGCCCTCAGATGAACCTGGATACGGCCATGGTGGCTTACGGCGAAGTGATGGGACCACCGTTTCACTCCGCTGCGTTCGAGAAAATCATCGCCAACGTCCTTAGCATGTCGGGCGCGACCAATGACTTTCGTCGGCTGCCGCGAGAGCTTTTCATTGGCGCAACGGATCAAGATCTTAAGCGTCACATCTTGTTCGGTTCAGAAGGCTTCGACCAGGTCCCCATCAGCCAGGCCATCCAGGCTTCCCTCAGCATTCATCCGGCGTTCTCCTCCGTGAAAATCAACGGGAGATACTACAACGACGGAGCCGTCACTCGAACGAACAACTACGCGGAGGCCGTGCGTCGCGGCGCTAGCCTCGTGTTTGTGTTTGACCCCTTCTTGCCGTATGTCTCCAGACACACAGGATACACCTCCAGCCGTGGTATGCTCTACAACCTTGACCAGGACATCCGGACCCTCTCCTACACCCGGTATGAGAATGTCCGCAACTGGGTTTTGCGGAAACATCCGGATGTGAGTTCTTATACCTTTGTACCGTCCAACCGATTGCGTCACTTGCTGTCGCACAACCCGATGGACCACAGGCCTTACCTTGAGATTTGGAAAGGAGCGTACCTCTCCACGTTCCGAAGGATAGAGAACCTCCAACACCGAATGAGAGGAGACCTCGCAGCCCATGGAATTCGACTGGAACTCGACAAAGCCAAGACCGTTAAGGAGCGACTGGAACGCTCCAAGCAGCTCAAGCTCGAAGATTTCTTTCCTGATGGACGGGTGTTGATTCGTCACCCGCCGCTGTCGAGGCAGCAGACCCCAAGACTTACCACCAATCCTTTTTCGATCGAGGATCCATAAACAAGCTGCGGTCTCGAATCGAAACTTTTACTTCGTTCCCCAATGCTGTTCCAAAAGGCTGCTCGCTCGTTAAGGCTGGAAGCTTTCCGCTGGCTCTATCCGCGTGAGCCGTGTACAAACGTCGAAGGTCAACGGCGATATTTACCCCTTGGACATGGACCGCAAATCCATTGGCGACGGAGTCTTCCCGGACGAAGTTAAAGGTGATGGAGTCATCATCCATGAACAGAACCAGCGCCTTGTAGGAACCTGGATAAATCTCTGTGTTCCGTGAAGGGAGTTTAAGGATCTCACCGGGCTGGGTACGAAAACCGACAAGATGGACCTTCCAAAAGGTGGTGTTAATCCATCCATTCTTGGCATTCTTTGACCAATCCCAGGCTCCCATCTGGTAATTGTTGATGATTCCAGGAAAGGCCTTCTTGGCAAACATCGAAGCCAACTTGGGCGGGTCAGGGTCGGCTGGGCTGTTGTAAGTTTGAAGAGAAGTGGCTTCCCCCTGAACAAGTTGCCACCCTCGGAGTTTTAGGTTGAGGTCAGCGTGTTGAGAGGGATCTCGGTCGGTCTTCTTGCCCATGAACGGGATCGCTTTGTAGGTAGTGCTCCAATTGATGCATTGGCTGTTTTGGCAGATCTGACCTTGCCCACAGGCCGTTGAACAAGCTCCGCTGGTCACCAAGACACACCGAGCAACCTGGCATTGTTCCCCAGGTGCACAAGGTTGGCGCTGCCATTGGTCTTGGACACAAACATCTTCCGCATGGGCCGTAGCACAACGACGTTTCCCGTTGGTGCAACCAGGCAGCGGAACACACTGGTTGATTTCACACTTTTTGCCCTGTTGGCAAGGCTGAGACACCCAAACCCCTTGCTTGCAGGTGTCCAGATTCCCCCCATCTTTGCAGCGTTTGGATCCATCCTGGCAGGGAGCATCTTGGGGGATGCATTGTCCGTTCAGGCAATAAAACGAAACCGCACATCGCTGCCGCTCCCAGCGACCGTTGGTGCACGTTTCTCGCACGTACGGTTCGGAGCAACGGAGCTGTTTGTCCTGACACACTGGAATGTCATTGCAGGAGCCGGACTCGCATCGCTTGCCTGTTCCACATGAGCTTTCTTCCCACTGCCCTTGGAAACAAACTTCCGCCGTTTGGTTGTCTTTGCAACGGACTTGACCGGGTTGACAGAGAATTTCGGTTTGGCATTGACCGCTGCTGCAAACCTTGGAAGCAGGACAAGGCTTGCGCTCCCAACGCTCTTGGGTGCAGACCCAACGATGGTTTCGGTCGGCACATTGCGGCGGGGCGCTTAAGCAAAGAGCACCGGCTTGTGGTCCGTTGTCTGGTAAAGAGGAAGCGTCTGCCCCGCCACCATCGAGAGAGGGTTGAGTGACCTGCTGGCACCGCCCATTCGAACAGGTTTCACCGGCCTTGCAAGGAAACTCCAACAAACCGCTTTGATCACCGACGCAAACATACAAGACGTTGCCGTCACAGTAGCGCTCCTTTCCACCACACGGGTCGGGCCGAGAGCAGGAGAACAACAGCCCCAGACACAACAACACAAGAACAAGCAGTCCCTGTATGCATGGGTTGAGCCTTGCTGTTTTTCGTAGTGACCTGTTCATCCCAATAACCTGCGGTGTCCACCCGTTTTGGGGCTGGAGGATGGCACACTCTTTACTTGCGACCAAAGTCTGCAGGGACTTCTCCCCACGAGTCAGTGTCCCACTTCATGATCGAGTTTTCAAACGTGTGGTTGCGAAGCCAGTCTTCTGCCCGATCAATCAGCTCGAAGATCCGTGTGTTGGACTCATCTTGTTCCAACTTGGTCTTGGTTCGTTTGTTTCGAACCCAGGCCATGGCCGTTCGTGAGTCCGTGTAGATGGGCATATTGCTCCCCTGCTTTTCGAGCAGAGCGAGGGCATGCACCAAAGCCAGAAACTCACCGATGTTGTTGGTTCCATTTTCGAGTGGTCCGACCCGAAAGATCTCTTCGCCGGTCTCCGTAATCACACCTCGGTATTCCATGAGGCCGGGGTTTCCACTGCAAGCAGCATCCACAGACCAGCTTGGCAAACGGGGCCCACCTTCCATGCCTGGCGTCCAAGTGGGCGCAGCTGGCTTGGCGTCAGCGCCGATGAAGTCGACAGACTCTCCCGCGAAAGCAGCCTTGGCTTCGGCCATACTTCCAAAAGACTTGTATCGGGCTCCAGGATACCCCTGGACCTGTTGTTGGCAGTCGGGCCAGTTGGTGTAAACACCAGGACGAGCACCTTCCCAGACCACATAAAATTTCGGTTTCTTACGTTTTGCCATCACGACATTCCTGTTTGGGTTTGCACCGATTCATTGGCCCCAACCTAACGCATCGCGGCGCCAAAGGAAAGAGTAGAAACCACACACAAAGACTCCTGTCACAAAGTGGCCCAAAGAAAGCGCTGTCAACCTCCAAAAAACAAAGCAGGTTGCGGAGAATGCAATCGCAAAAACGTTGACAATCGTTGAACAGACAGAATACAAGCGTGTCAACGCCAATCGATTCAGGAACGACCGTTCCAGCTCGTTAATCAGACCTCATACTTTGAGCCAAAGGAGTCAGGTGAATGCGAAAATTCGTATGGGTTCTTGTGTTCTTCGCTTGTGCCGTGGTGAGCGTACCGGCATCAGTCCAAGCCTCTGCGTACAAAAATGCACTCAAGCGATGCAAGCAAGAGTACAAACAATCCGTGGTGGAGTGTCGGGACAATTACAAAGAAGCTCGACCGACCTGTCGAGACAACCGAGACAAGCATCTGAAGCGGTGCAAGCTCCTTCGGTCAGCCATTCGCTGCAAGCGCAAGCGAATCAGCAAAGACCAGACCATCGCATGCAATCAAACCATGCGGGAGTACTTGAAGAACTGCAAACAGAGCAAAGACAAGGCCACGTGCCGACTGGAACGCAACGTCTGCCAGCAGCTCTGCTTTCGCAAATGCAAAGAGTGCACGATCCGAAGCGTCCTTCCCTGCGTGAGCCTATGCAAGAGAGCCTACAGCACCTGCGTAGGCAAGGACAAAAACGCTGCCCTGCAATGCAAGCGAAACGCGGCACAACGAGCCCGGCAATGCAAGCGAAAGTACCTCTACTCTTCGTATCAGAAGCAATACCAATGCCTGTACCAACGGCAAGTCCGATACTCGCGATGCCAATACAAAGCGTACGATCAGTACCGTGCCTGCATCTATGCGAACAGCGACAACCTTCGGAACTGCTTGCAAGCACAATCATTGGCATGGAATGTATGCCGGACCAAGGCACGCTCTCGCTTTGCCAAATAAGCCGATCCTCCCACGAATGATGAAGTGAAACACTTTGACAATGCCAATCAATGACCAAGGAGAACCCATGATTCGCACCTTGCTTCTTGTTACCGTTTTGTCGTTGGGTTGTGTGTCGGTCTCACAGACAACCTTTGCCGCCAAGTCCAAAGCCCCAGCGAGCCGCCCCGCTGCCAAAGCCAAGGCTGCCAAAGCGCCTGCAAAACCTGCAACGCGCAAATCCTCACTGGCCCCGATCGCCCCTGCAGACTCCATGCTGTCCAACATCCTTCAGAGCCGCACCGTTCGCGTGTGCGTTCGCTCCGACATCCCGCCTCTGAGCTACTTCAAGGGTGAGACGCTGCAAGGCTTTGACATTGCCCTGGCCAAACAGTTGGTGGCTCGAATCAGCATTCGATACCGCACGCACCTTCGAACACAATGGGTGATTATCAAAGCAGCTGAGCGAGTGCCCAACCTGCAAAAAGGCCGCTGCGATATGGTTGTGGCAGCGTTTTCCAAGACCAAAGCACGAGCCAAGAAGGTAGCGTTCACACAAATGTACTACCAAACCAACAAGGTAGTGTTGCGGAAGAAGTACAATCTTTCCTCCGCCCCTGTGATTGCCACAGTCCGAAGCACAACGCAGGGCGCATTTTCCCTGCCCCACGCTGTACAATCGTCCTTTTTGTCGTACAGCGACATACTCTACACCATGCGCCAAGAACTGGTGGACTATGTGATTACCGATTATCCCATCGGCCTGTACCTTGTCCGACACTCTGACGCCAAGTACCAAATTCATCGCACCCTCAAGAACCAAGAATCGTACAGCGTGGGTGTGAACCTGAGTCACAAACATCTGCTCGCAGAGTTGGAGCGCGCGTTGACCTTTATGAAAACCAGCGGACAGCTTGGCTATCTCCAGCGACAGTGGCTCCAATAATCCATTCCCACGGAACCTCGTCCTTTTCAGACTCGAACTCCACACGTCTTCCCACGGCAACACCCCAATCCTGAAAAAGTTTCAAACTTTCTTCATCAATTTTTTCGATTGACCGAACGGGTACCATCAGGGTAAACTCGTATAGCTTAACGCTCTGTTAAGTCCACACCCCCCTTAAGAAAGCTGAAGATGGGCCGTTTTCCGTATATAGCGAGAAAACCGTTTTGGATAGCGAAACCTTGTAAAAGAAGGCTACGAGCATGATGTCAACCACCACAGCCAAGCCGAAGCACATTGCTTCGAGGTTCTCACGAACTTCTTTTCGAGCAAACGTTGGATTCCTGGCCTTTGCCATGAGTCTGATGTTTGTAGTGCTGGCTCCCCAACAAGCCGAAGCTGCTTGTGACAGCCCAGACCTCCTCATTGTGTTGGACCGTTCTTGCAGTATGAACGGCCGGAACTGGTCTTCCGCTGTCAGCGCGGTCAATTCGATTACAACCAGCTATCGAAACAAGCTGCGCTTTGGTTTGGAGACCTTCCAAAGCTCGGCTTCCATCAACTACGGCATCGATCGTTGTATTCGGGACGGAAGTCGCTGTTACAGCAACCTTCAGAGCGTCCTCCGAGGGATCCGACCTTCCGGTGGAACCAACCTCCGAAGTGCCATTGATGTCGCCCGTAGCCACCTGACATCCATCCGAAACTCAGACCGGGTAAAGAACCGCAAACGAAGCGTGATGTTCATTACAGACGGTCGGGCCTCTTGCGCAGACAGCAACGTTCGAACCTTGCTCAGCACTCTCGGAGTCAAGACCTTCGTGATCGGTTTTGGTAGCGGGGTTGATTCGCGATGTTTGAACAACATGGCCACTGCCGGTGGGACAGCCCGTAGTGGTTCTCGAAAGTATTACCAAGCCGACAACTCTTCCGAATTGAACGCCGCGATGACAGCCATCGCCAACGCAGCATCCGCGGAGGTATGCAACAACAGCGATGATGACTGCGACGGCCAAATCGATGAAGGATTGTACCGAAGTTGTAGGACCAGCTGTGGGACTGGAACAGAACGATGCTCTCGCGGAAGTTGGGTGAGTTGTTCAGCCCGTCAACCCACCGGCGAGAAATGCAACGGTCGGGATGATGATTGCGACGGAAGTGTTGACGAGAACTGGAAATCAACTCTCGGTCGAACGTGCTATGCAGGGACAGGAAACTGCCGACGTTCGGGACGCTACGTTTGCAACAGCAGCGGCACAGGTGTCACTTGCTCTGCACGACCGGCTGGTGGTCGCTCCGAACTTTGCAATGGTATCGATGATGACTGCGACGGTCAGGTCGACGAGAACTTCAGCAACAAAGGAAAGACCTGTTATTCCGGAAACGGAATCTGTCGCCGCAGCGGTGTGTACATCTGCAACTCGTCCCAAACAGGTTTGACCTGCTCCGCTCGACCCGGTCCTGGACGCGGTGAGACCTGCAACCGCCTCGACGATGACTGCGATGGCAGTGTGGACGAAGGTCTCTCCCGTACGTGCCGCTCCATCTGTGGCACAGGCACCGAGACTTGCTCCAACGGTGTGTGGGGCAACTGCAACGCACGCACGCCCACCACCGAACGATGCAACAACATTGACGACGACTGTGATGGCCAAGTCGATGAGAACTGGCCCACCAAGCAAGACACTTGTTATGCCGGAACAGGCAACTGTCGACGCACAGGAACCATGGTTTGTAACTCCAGCCAAAATGGAGTGACCTGTTCCGCCCGTGCAGGTTCCCCCGTAGCAGAACGCTGCAACGGCCAAGACGATGACTGCGACGGCCAAGTCGATGAAAACTTCACCACCCTCGGAAAGACTTGTTACAACGGCCTCGGTATCTGCCGCCGCCCAGGCAAGTATATCTGTAGCAGCAACGGCAGCGGCGTGACTTGTTCTGCCCAACCCGGACCCAAGCAAGCCGAAACTTGCAACGAGTTGGATGATGACTGTGACGGTCAAATCGACGAGAACTTCACCAACAAAGGCCAAACCTGCAGTTCAGGAACGGGGAGTTGCCAACGCTCCGGAAAGTATGTGTGTAAGTTGGACGGCTCTGGCACCCAGTGCTCCGTCAACTCCGGTCAACCCAAGCCTGAATCCTGCAACAACATCGATGACGACTGTGATGGGAACGTTGACGAAGGACTGACCCGCCCATGCCGCACCAACTGCGAAACAGGCACAGAGACTTGTAGCTCCGGTCGCTGGATCAACTGTACCGCTCGCAAGCCCACGCCCGAAGAATGCAACGGCTTGGACGACGACTGTGACGGACCCATCGACGAAGATTGGCCCAAGAAGAGCACGGCGTGCACCGTCGGCAAGGGAGAATGTACTCGAACCGGCAAGTGGGTTTGCAACTCTGCCAAAGACGACGTGGAATGTTCCGTCAAACCCGGCAACCCAGTGGCCGAATTGTGCAACGGCAAAGACGATGACTGCGACGGCTCCATCGATGAGAACTGGTCCAAGAAAGGAAGCAGTTGTACCGTGGGAATCGGGGAATGTACCCGCACAGGCAAGTGGGTCTGCAACGGGCCCGGCTCCGGCATTGAATGTTCAGTCCAACCTGGAGCGCCCAAGGCTGAAACGTGCAACAACAAAGACGATGACTGCGATGGTTCCATCGATGAGAACCTGACCCAAACCTGTACCACCAAGTGTGAGTCAGGCACGGAAACCTGCAACGCAGGAACCTGGATCAACTGCACCGCTCGTCAGCCCACCCCAGAAACCTGTAACGGTCAAGATGACGACTGTGACGGCTCCATCGACGAAGATTGGGCAACTCTGAACACGCCTTGTACTGTCGGCCAGGGAAGCTGTGCACGAACCGGAGTGTTCATCTGTGAGCCCGACGGCGCCAAAGTGATGTGCTCCGAACAGCCTGGACAACCCGGCAAGGAAGTCTGCAACGGCCAGGATGATGACTGCAACGGTCAAGTCGACGAGCTCTGGAGCAAAAAAGGAACGCCCTGTACACGAGGTATCGGGGAATGCATCAGCACCGGGACTTGGGTTTGTAACCAAGCTGAAACCGATGTCGAATGTTCCGCAAAAGCCGGAACGCCTGGTGTTGAACGATGCAACGGCAAAGACGACGACTGCGACGGCAACATCGACGAAGACTGGCCCCAGAAGAAGCAGGCATGCACCAACGGTCTCGGGATCTGCAAAGCCTCCGGCATCTGGGTGTGTAAGCAAGACGAGTCGGATGTGGAATGCAACGCCGTTGAAAACCAACCCAAGTTCGAAGACTGCAACAACATTGATGACGACTGCGATGGCAACATTGATGAAGCTATCCAGCGACCCTGCAAAACGATTTGTGGAACAGGTTTTGAAACCTGTAACGCCGGTCAGTGGGTGAACTGTGATGCTCAGAAACCCGTCAAAGAGACCTGCAACGGCAAAGATGACGATTGCAACGGTTTGATTGACGACACCTGGATGAACCTGGGCAAAGAATGTGTTGTTGGCAAAGGTATTTGCGAGCGCAAAGGCAAGTGGCAATGCACCACAGATACCACTGGCGTGGAGTGCTCCGTCCAGCCCGGTCAGCCCCAACAAGAACAATGTGACGGCAAAGACAACGACTGTGACGGCCAAGTCGATGAAGACTGGCCCAACAAAGGTCAAAGCTGTAACACAGGAACCGGTGCCTGCAACAAAGGCGGCAAGCAAGTTTGCACACCGGATGGTTTGAAGCTTCGGTGCTCCTCTCCTGGAGGATCCCCCAGCCCCGAAACCTGCGACGGTGTCGACAACGACTGCAACGGAATCATCGATGACGGCCTGGTTCGTGCCTGTCAAACAGCCTGTGGCTCAGGCGTTGAAACTTGTGTGAGCGGACGTTGGCAGAACTGCTCTGCCCCCGAACCCCAACAAGAAACCTGCAACGGCAAAGACGACAACTGCGATGGCTCCATTGATGAGGGACTCACCCGAATTTGCGAGACCAATTGCGGAAAGGGCAAAGAAACCTGCACGAACGGACGATGGTTGAATTGCACCGCACCACAGCCCAAGCAAGAGATCTGTGACGCACAAGACAACGACTGCGACGGCGAAATTGATGAGTTGCCGCCCAAGCAATGTCTTGGCGACTGTGGTCAAGGCCAAGCGACTTGTGAAGAAGGCGCCTGGACAGGTTGTTCCGGCCCTGCTCCCAAAGACGAGGTCTGCAACGGCAAAGACGACGACTGCAACGGGAAAGTCGATGACAACCTGAGCCGAGTTTGTCGAAGTGACTGTGGACAAGGCACCGAGATCTGCAAAAACGGTCAGTGGACCTTGTGCAACGCTCCTTCTCCAACACCAGAAGTCTGCAACGGACGGGACGACAACTGCGATGGAAAATCCGACAACGCAGCGCCCTGCCCCGACGGCTTGAACTGTGTGCAGGGAAGCTGTCGCCCCAAATGTCGAGGTGCAGAGTGTCCCGGTGGCATGAAGTGCATCAACGACATCTGCTACGGTGATGCTTGCAAAGGCAAAACCTGCCCCACAGACCAACAGTGTGTGGGTGGTCGCTGTGTGAATCCTTGTGACCTGATCAAGTGTCCCTCTGCTTACGTCTGTCGCAAAGGGACCTGCGTGAAGGATGACTGCTACATTAAGGGATGCCCCTCCGGTCAACGTTGTGTCCGAGGAACCTGCCTCAAAGACCCATGCTCTGGAGTGTCTTGTGGCGCTGACGAGTTCTGTCGAGAAGGCAAATGCGTCAAGTCCTGTGCCAAAGTCAAATGTGGCGAAGAAGAGACCTGCGAAGACGGAAAATGCATCAAAGATCCTGGCAAGGCTGGACTTTGCAAAGGAAAAACCTGCCCGGACGGTCACAACTGTGTGGAAGGCAAGTGCATCTCCGATCCATGCTACGACACCACCTGCGCACCTGGACAAGCTTGCATCAACGAGCGATGCCAGCACGATCCATGTCACAACATCAAATGTCCCGACGGACAGATCTGTAAGAACAGCCAGTGTCTGGACAATCCTGGAGGTAACAACCCCAACGGAGAAGGCAACACCAACTCCGAAGGAAACTCCAACACGGAAGGCAACACCAACGGCGAGGAGTCAACCAACAATGGCTCTGAATCCAACTCCAATGGTGCAGAAAGCTCCGGTAACCCAGACGCAGGGCCGACCACCACCGACAAAGATGAAGACGGCGACAAGAAAGGTGGCTCGAACCAGCAGTCCACGGACAATGAGCCGCCCCGCTACGCTCCAGGTTGTGACTGCCAAAGCACCCAGCCCATGAGCCCATGGGGAGGCCTCATCATCCTCTTTGTTGCCCTCGTCATCGTCTTCCGACGACGCTTCTAAACCTGGGGTTTGAATCCCAACCAACCTTCCCCTCCCAAGCACTCCTCGTTCCCCACAATTCCTTCAATTCACTCTCAAGCCATTTCTTCACATAAGAATCACCAGGTCGGATTGCAGCTTTTGCCATCTTCAATGAGTGGCTGGAAGGCATCCTTTTGTGCTTTGAAGTCCAATTGGTAAAGATTGTTGGTGTTGGCGTTGGAGTCGTAGATACAGACCACGAGCTTGGAGCTATCAGGTGACATGGTCATGTCCTGGTAAGCAAGACCTTGCTTGAGTGGTGGCAACAACGCTCCAAAGGTCTTCTCCTTGAAGTCATATCCAGCGACGCCAATGCCTTGCGTATCGGGCTGTTGGTCGTTGTTAAGATCCCAAGCCGTGTTCGCGAGAAAGATCACACCGCTTCCGTTGGGAACATACAGGATTGTTCCTAGAGCAGCGGAGAGGTTGGGGTTCGCGAACAGTTGCGTGCCATCCTTGGGAGGAATGGCGTACTCATGCAGTCCTTCTTTGCCGCTGGTGCACACCGTGTGATTGGCCATCAGCTTGTCTTCTTTGGGATGCACAGCCACATGAGTGACTTGCTGGCAGCCAGAGTTACCATTGTGAAGATCCAAGACACCTCCTGAGACAGGGACGCTGGCGAGAACAGAACCCCCCGTAATTCGAGTTCCTTCCGACCAATAGGTGCTCATGTTGGTCCACAAAGTCTTTCCATCGTTGGACCAGCGAGGTGTGCTCAGGCCAATGGAGTAGTTCCGCAACCCACATTTCCCTAACGAGGTGTTGCAATGCCCCGTGCTTGGACATTCCGTGTCGATGGAACAAGCAGCACCCTCTAGGTTGGAGTTGAGAATGGGCTCCGTCACTCTCCTGAACTGTTTCCCATCGACGCTCACGACCCACAACGATGGGATGGAGATACCTTGTTTCAAGTCCGTCTCATTCGGCCGAAACACCGCCCGCATCGCAAACCACTTTCGGTCAGGAGAGAGACTGATCTGTGGAGTCTTCGTCGTTTTGTCCAGGTCAGTCACAAGGGAGGACTGCTTTGTTGCTGTGTCATACGCATACACATGACCCACAGAATCCCCTGCGTTTGGATAATGGATGTACAAAAACTTCGTTGTTTCGAGCGGCTCAACAGGCTGGGTGGTTCCATTGTTGGAGTTTCCGTTGTTGGAACCTCCCCCTCCGCCACAAGCCGAAAAGCCTCCACAGAACAACAAACCCACCACCGCCAACACGTTCCAAACTTTTGTGCTCATCACCATTGCCAACCTCTGCAAAGTTCTATCGTCTCCAGAAAAATAGCTGCCCATTGATGCAATGCACCAGCGGCTCCAAGAAGTCCTGTAGAAAAGAATAGCCACGGTCCACAGAGAAAGACAGTTCCTCGCAACACTTGCGAGGGAAGAAAGACCCGTTGTTGGGTTTCTCTAGACATGGCTTTTGGAAGTCGTTATGCTGTGATGGTTTTGAGGAGAACCACTCATTGCCATCGGGAATGGAGAGATCGATGCCACCAAAGAATCCCAGTGAAAAGAATCTTGAACGCATGTGGAAATTTGCGGAGAAGTACGCCGGAAAAAGCGGCACATACTTTAGCCCCGTGGATGGGGTAACGGAGAGTGTAGTCAAAGGGTTGGCTGCCAACATGGATGATATCGGTCGGCCCTTGTGTCCTTGCCGCTTCTACCCCGACAAACAAGAAGAGATTAAGTATAGAACCTGGATCTGTGCCTGCGAAGATATGAAGATCTACAAGTACTGCCACTGCTTGTTGTTTACCGACGAAAATGGCATGCCCATCACGGAGTATCTTCCAGAAGACCACGAAGGACGTCAGGCTTATGGGGAGATCAAAGATCCCCAGCCCGACAAAGGCCGAGAGTCCGCGCACAAAGCCGAGCAGCGCGAGATCGAGCGCAAAGAGCGCCCCTCCTAAACGCCAGCTTTACCCTTACAGCACGAGCCTTCCTCTCTCGATAGAACCCAGCACATCCCAATCCAACCAAGCCAAAGCCAAGCACCTCAAGGAGGATTGTATCCTTTGGGTGTGCAGTAAGCCTCACGCTCACTCACCTTCTTACAAACAAAGGAGTTGGCGCAGATATCGTTGGGATCGTTTTCAACGCAAGGTCGCGTGCAGAAGGTGTTTCCAGTGTTGATGTCGGTCAGACAGTAACCCCCAGCGCAGTCGCCAGGACCGTTGGGACAGGGTTCACCCACTTTCTTGTTTCCAGCGAGCTTGGGCTGGCAATACTTCTGTGTAAAGCCAAGATAACGACACTCGAAATCTTGTGGGCACTGACTGTCTTCGGCGCACTGTTGGGAGCAATATTGCTTGCCGCCGCTGTCAGAGACACAGGTGCCGTTGATGCAATCTTCGGTTTTCTGACACTCTTCCCCAATTTTCTTGTTGCCGGTTTTGGGAATGCAGGCCTTCTGTTGCGCGTCACACTCCCAGCCTCCAGGACAGGGAGTCTGGTCGTCACAGGGCTGAGAGCAGATCTTGTTGATGCTACCAACCTTCGGAAGCACGCAGAGCTTGCTCTTGCATTCGGCATCACCGAAGCGATTGCACAACGCGCCCAAAGCACCACCTTCGGTTTTGATGCAGAAGTACCGGTAGAGATGCTCCAGGTATTCACACTTAAAATTGAGAGGGCAGGTATCGTTGGAGGGGTTGCAACTTTTGGAACAGTAGAACGTCTGGGCTCGACGTGTGGGGCTGATGCAGGCTGCCGTTTCGCAGTCGAGGAAGAGCCGCTGTTTGCAGTCCTCGCCGATTTTCTTTTGCCCCTTCTTGATGCACAGGTAAGGATCTTGGTCACGGGGTGACTCACAGATGAACCCCTCTCCGCAATCGTCCTGGTAGGGGCTACAGCCTTTCGAGCAGAACGCTTCGGAGTCGTTGGGATAACGACTGTAACAAAACAAGCTTTGGTTGCATTGTGCGGGACCGGCTTGCGCACAGGTCGAACCCATATCCCCGCGAGTGTAAGGAGAACGCGCGCAGATGTATTGTCCGTTGACAGTTGGCGTGCACACGTACCCGTTGGGACAGCCGTCGGGCTGACCTGGGTTGGTGGATGGGCTGCAAGACTTCACGCATCGCGCGTTGGGATCGTTGGGCTTGGAAGACAGACAGTAGTAGCCGGCGCTTGCGTCGCAGTCGCTGTGTCCATAGCGGGTGCACGAGTCGCCCTCTTTCCCGCAGTTACAGCCTTGATTGGGAAGGGGAACAGCTTGCTCTCGAACACAGATCTTAAGGTTGGAGCCGACCTCTTTGCAGATCATCCCCGTCGCACATTCCTGATTTGACGTGCAGTTTTTGGTGCAGTACGCCTGCTCTTTTCCAGGCTGAAAGCAAAAGGTCGACACACAGTCTGTGTCAATCTTGCAGTCGTTGCCCACAGCAAATTTGGGGATTTCTTTAATGCATAGGCCAAACGGCTGTCCTTGGACGCGTGTGGTCTGGCAGTAAGCTGACTCAGGGCAGTCGGAGTCTTTGGTGCAACCCGACGACGAAGGTGGGGGTTCACCACAACCGACAAGGCCAGAGAGGAGGCCAATGGTAAGACAACAAAGAAAAATAGTACGCAACATAACACGTCCCTTAAACCACGGATGCAACACACTGGGATGCTGGGTAACCCAGGTCCTTGCTACCCAAACACCCTGACCATCAGGACTATTTCGGACCAACAACAAGGAGCCTTTCAAAAAGCCATCACTCTCCTTACGAAAGCACTACGGAAAGTAGATGGTAAAATCATTGGCGTTTTTGATGGCGATGGTGTCGAGGTCCTCTCCATAGTCTTTGTATTGTTGGATAATACGTTGACCTTGTGGATTCAGCCTGGGCAACCATGCCTGGGTATCAGACACATCGTACTGGGCTATCATGCCACGCTCTGACGACAGCATCAAGACCCGGCGACCTGCACCAGGGAAAACCTCTTGTTCTTGCAAGACTGGGAATAGATAGGCTTTTTCTTCCAAGAGTTTTTGGTCTTGGTAGATAAACGATACAAGCCCCTCCGGTCGGCAAGGGACATCCGTGTTGCTGTAGAGGTCCAAGAGTGTGCGGCTCGTGAGCTTGGACCAGTCTTCCAGCCGAAAGTACACCTTAAAGTGGTTCGACAAAAAGTCCCACCCCAATCCATAGAAGATGTAAGGCCCTTGGTGACCCGCACCTTCTGGCAAGACGATGTCTCTGTTGTGGAGGATCGCCGGAACGAGGCTCCAGGCTTCGTCAGGATGGGCCACGGAACCGTACGCCATCCGAGACGAGTTCACCTCCGTATTTTTGACCCTGTGGCTGTAAGAATAGTAACTATAATGACGGTATCCAGAGTCAGCGATTTCGGTGTAGTCTTCCGCCAGTTGAAAACACAGGTTAAGATACTCATGTTCGGAAGACAGGAGAAAACGATCCATTGGAAAAAACTTCTCACAGTGCCACGCAAACAAATCGCGGTGATACCGTGTGACCCATCGTTTTTTCAGTTTCTTCAAGAATCCAACCATTGTCCTGGCCTCCTGACACTCAGAATAGGAAGGCGTTGGAGCATCGTCAAGCCCGATGACAGGGAGAAACAAGGGCGGCACCTGAACCCGACCACCCTGCTTTGAACACGGAGAGGAAGAGGACCCAACACTCATGTGGACAGCGACCCCGTTGGAGCAATGCCCCGATTGCTCTTACCAAATAGCACCCGAACTGCGGACCCAGGCTTCGTTTTGTCCACGATGTCGCTTCCCTCTGCTCACCCTCGCAGGCAAGTACCAGCTCCTCCAACTTCTTGGAGAAGGAGGCTCAGGAAAAGTCTATCTCGCTCGTCACGCGGGCTTAACACAGGCCAGCGAGCGTGTGGTCAAAGTCCTCGACGCCCAAAACATGTCACAAGGGCAAATCGAGCGGTTCCACCGCGAGGTCCAGTTGACGGCCCGTGTGTCCCTAACCAACGAGCACATCGTCCGGATCTACGATGACTTTGGGGTAGAGCCCAACTTTGGTTACTTCTATGTGATGGAGTACCTCCAAGGGCAAAGCCTGGGACAGAAGCTGAGCGAGTACAAGCGGATCCCAGTCAACAAGGCCCTGGAGTGGTTTGGCCAACTGTGCGAAGCCATGAGCGCCGCGCACCGGGCAGGTATCATTCACCGCGATCTCAAGCCCGACAACATCCTCCTGATTGAACGTCCTCCCGTTGAAGAGTTCCTGAAGGTCATCGACTTTGGTATCGCAAAACCCACAGAACGGGGTCACGAGATCACAGACAACCCTGTGGGAACCCCCTTTTACATGTCGCCGGAGCAATGTTTGGGACAAGCTCTGGACACCCGCAGCGACATCTACGCGATGGGCCTCATCTTGTACGAGATGCTCACAGGCTTTGATCCCTTTGGCATCCAAACGATACGCTCGGAAGACGAACTCTTAACGGTGGTCTTTGCGCAGATCCACGAAGCAGCCAAGCCCATTCATGAGCTGGCTCCCGAGCTGGAGATTCCGGAAGCCTTGGATCAGGCTATCGCCAGAGCCCTCGCCAAAAACCCCAACGATCGATACACCACAGTGGAAGCGTTCTGGCATCATATAACAGAAGCCATGGGCTATCCTGTCGAAGCCTCCACCTCAGCCCATACGCTCAGTTTGCTCCACATGCAGCAATCTCTGGAGACACTTCTGGCCCAACACAACCAGACCTACCCAGACGCTGATGCCTTCACCACCCCCTCTGTTGAAGCGATCTCGGTCGAGCTTGAAGACGTAGCTTTTGCAGAAATCCCTGCTCCAACCCTTGCCATCGACTCCTTCTCCTTTGACAGCCACCCGGAGCTTGTTCGACCCACAGAATGGGGCGTTCCGTCGTTTGACGACTTTCAACGCAGTGCAAGAATTGCTGTCGGTCCTACCCTTCATTCGGTGGAAGCCGTCAACCCTACAGTTCCCGAGATGGCCTCGTGGACCAACATTCCAGTTACTCCGATGACACCTGGGAACATCTCGGCGCTTCACCTTCCAGCCAATCGGTTTGTCGGACGCTCCAACGAATGGCACCAGCTGGATTTGTTATGGGAACAGGGAAGCCATCTTATCACTCTGCTTGGCCCAGGTGGAGTTGGGAAAACTCGATTGGCACGACAATACGCCCAATACCAGCGAGAGCAGCAGCGTTGGGCCGGAGGAGTTTGGTACTGCGACCTGAATTTTACCAGCTCGTTTTGGGAAGTGCTGGAAACCATGGCCCAAACTCTCCAGGTAGAGATTCCACACTCATCGACTCTTCATGGAGCGTTGTCGTCGATGGGTCAGGTGATCCGCTCCCATGGCCCCTCTCTCTGGATCTTTGACCACCTGGATCAACTCATCAAATTCAGCCACGACACCCTGGGTTCCTGGCTGTCGCTGGCTCCGCAAGCCCGGTTCATTGCAACCACCAGACAGCGGCTGCGTCTCGACAACGAATCGGTGATCGAGATGGAGCCCCTCAGCCACGACGAAGCCGTTGAGCTGTTCGCCGACCGGGCCTCATCGTGGATGTCCCTTCGATTGGATACTGAGCAATACAACTTGGTGAGCGATATCATGCAGCGGCTCGATGGAAACCCTCTTGCCATTGAACTGGCCGCTTCCCGTCTTCATGTGATGACCCTCCAGGAGCTGCTCGAGCGACTGACACAACGCCTTGATGTCCTGCAACAGCATCACCCCAGCCAGGCTCAACATCATGTCACGTTTAGGGACACGCTGGACTGGTCCTGGAATATGTTGGAGCCCGATGAGCAACAGGCTTTGGCCCAATGCTCGGTGTTTGAGAATGGGTTTACGTTGCAAGCCGCCGAGCAGGTGGTCCGCCCCCAAAGTTGGCCGACAGGTCCCTCGATTCTCAATGTAATCTCGACCTTGCGAGATCAATCCCTGCTCCGACTTCACCCCGAATCATCGGGTCGTTCGTTGCGCTTCACGATGTACAACATGCTTCGCAACTACGCCGCGGAAAAGCTTGTAGAGATGGGCCAGTTTGAAGCCGCCACGCAACGACATGCCGCTTTTTTTCTGGAGTGGGGGAGCGAACAAAAAGAATCGTTGGATCGCGAAGATGGGGCGCTGGCCTACAGCGAAATGCTCTTGGAAGTGGACAACATCCGAGCGATCTACCATCGGTACATACAAGTTGACCCCAACACAGCCTTGCAGGCCCACCTTCTCTTGTATCCAACCCTCCGAACCCTCGGAGGAACGGAGGACTACCTCAACCAGCTTCATTACGCGTTAAAAGTTGGAGGAGTCCTTCACAACAAGGTCCGGTTGGAAGCCTTGCAGATCCAGGCCGAGTGCATGAAACGTTTGGGCCAGGTGGACAAAGCCCAAACCACCCTGGAGAGTGCGCTGGCGATGGCGTACACCCACAACAACCCCATCTCCAAAGGTCAGCTGCTCAATCGCCTGGGCAACTTTTACCAATCCCAAGGACACTTCGAGCAAGCCGAGACCATGCACAGGGAAGCCTTGGTGCTGTCTCGTCAACACGACGACATCCAGACCACAAGCGTCACGCTCAGCCACCTTGGGAATGTGTATCGGTTGCGAGGTCGCCTTGAGGAATCCGAACGGTTGTATCGAGAGGCCCTGCAAATCCACAGGAACCAAAAGGACCTTCGAGGGGAAGGTATTGTCCACAGCCAGTTGGGGAACCTGTTCCGAAGCCAGGGACGGGTGGACGAAGCCCTTGAATCGTACGAAAAGGCTCTCACCATCCAACGGGAGCTGGGGGACCGTCGAGGTGAAAGCATCACCCTTGGTAACCTCGGGCAGGTCAAGCAAAAGCAAGGCTGGCTGCTAGATGCAGAGCGTTCGTACCAGCAAGCCATGGAAGTCTATAAGATCACAGGAGATCGACGCGGTGAGAGCATCACACTCGACAGAATCGGTGAGCTGCAACAGCTTCGAGGTCGATACCCAGAAGCGTCCACGTTACACGCTCAAGCCTTGGTCCTGTACCGACAGCTTAATGATCGACGCGGAGAAGGTTTCTGCCTTCATAACTTAGCCCGAATCTTCCGACTCCAGGGGTCGTGGGATGAATCCCTACAACACCTCCAGCACTCCATCTCGTTGCACAACTCCATCCAAGACCACAGCGGCGCTGGCGTTGGGATGTACCAACTTGGCTTGACCATGCTCGAGCAGCAACAGTATGAGAAAGCCTACCAATACCTGCATCATGCGCTGGGTCATATCCGTCACCACCAACGAAAAGCCTTGGAAGGCGAGCTGCTCTTGACCTTGTGCACCTTGCATCATCTGCAGTTTGATTTGGACGGCGCTCTTCAATATGCGCAGGAAGCGCTCAAGCTATCTCACGAATTGGGAGATCGTCCCTTGGAGTTGATGAGTCTTAGCGCCTTGATTGCAGTCTCAGCCGACATGGAGAAGTTTGAGAAATCACACGCAGCCCAAACCACAGCCAAGCAACTTTGCGAAAAGAACAACAACCCGACCCTCCAACTCGCCGTGGCCATTGGCTGCGCCCATCTGGAGTGGGCGCTCTCTCAACAAGCCAAGTTCCAGCATCAAAAAGAGATCGGGCAGCGGTATTATGAGTCGGCGATACACACCTGGAACCATGCGGCCTCTCAGATCAACCACGCGTTCCCCAAGCCTCTGACCATGACCACACCCTACCCCTCTCCCGACATTGCAGCCACAGACTTGCTGCGTCTGAGCCTCAGACGCCTACAACACACTTTGTTTTCGCAACCACAACCTGACGCAGTGTAGCCTGTTTTCCACGACCCAAACCTATCTATGTCTGGGGAGAGAAACGAATTTTCTCTTGCAGAGCAAGCAAGGGTATGGTATATAGCCTCGCCCTCCACTCGGAACGGAGTGGAACCAATTGCCAGAACTTCGCACAGAGCTTGCCTGGAACAAGACAAGCTCAAATGTGCAACCCAAATTGATAGCGATCCTTTTTATTCGACATACAAGCAGTACGGAGTTAAGACCATGAAGAAATCTCCCAAGCAGCAAATCCTTGATTTGGTGGGCGCATCCGAAAGTGATGGCAAGTGGAGCGAGAACGCTCAAGCGTACAAGTCCCAGTTGTTGGACAAGATCGTGAAGCACCTTGAGCGTGAAGATGGCGAGTCCGACTCGGATCTGAAATCCCGCCTCCTTGGTGGTGACGGCAACGGCAGCATCTCCAACAAGAAGCTCATCAAACTCTACAACATGGTTGAGCGTTTGAAAGCAGACTTCGGCGGAAGCAAAGACAAACTCGTCGACGCTCTCCTCCAAAGCCGCGTGGGCGCAGCCGGTAAAGTCGACGAAGACTTCCGCACCCACCTCAACAAGAAGAGCATCTCCACTCTTCTGTTGACCTACGACCACGCTGTCAAAGCTGGCGAAATCCAGGCCTAAGTTCTCCTTCGATACAGCCTACGGTTCTCCCTCCTCACTTCTGTTTTAACTCAACAACTCTCATTTCCATCGATTCACGGTGTGACACATCCACACAAGAAGTCTTTCTACTGGCTCCTTTTGAGCCGACCTGGAGCAGACGGTCGCTTGCGGGGAGACTTTGGTTTGGGTTCGGGGAAAAAGAATGGAGCCTGAATGGCTTTCTTCGCCTTCTTTCCATACTTCTCCTCGTACCGACGAATCAGTTCCTTTGTGTAATTGTGCTTGGCTTGAGCGAAGAGCAAGGAACTCTCTTTTTTCTCAAACATAAAGTCCAGCTTGTGTCGAATCGCAATCGCACGGATGATACCTTGCATTTTCTGGAAAATTTGTTTGGTAGCCTTTGCCTCCTCAAGCGCCAGCTTCTTCTTTAGCTGATTAAACATCTGCTGAAGCTGTGCAAACTTAAGTTGAATCCTTTGCTGGGCGCGAAGCCGCTCCGCTCCCTTCAAAACACCTGATGCAATCTGCTCGTCAAAAATTTGTTTTTCCTTTCGAAGTTCTCGTTGCTGCTGAATCAAACGGTTTTGGTATTGCTGTTTGCTCTGCCTCAACCTTTTCTTGGCAAGAACCCCTTCGGAAACAGTGTTGAGAGCGATACTTAAATCAACATAGCCAGCTTTGTAAGCATTTGCAGCGTGAACAGGCCAAGCGAAAGAGAGAAGTCCAAAGCACCAAACCAACAACAATTTCATAAGTGTACCCCTCGTTGGATAGGAGGAAGCTGTTTGAGAATCTAGAAGAAAGATAGTCTTCTTCTTTGCCACGTGCAATATCGAAAGTCACGGCTGAATCATCGTTCAATTATTAAACTTTTCAATTCATAGCGCCATAGTAGGTTAGGTTCGGTCTGCTACCTGTCCACCACTAGGTCATTGGAGTATCCCATAATGGCTGGCACCAACCGAGTGTTCTCACGTTCCTTCTATGTATGTTTGTTTGTAGGTCTTTTGGTCCCCCTCAAGTTCAGTTGTGCGCCAGCGCCAACCCAACAAGAGAAGGCACCTGTGTACAAGACAGCGGCTCCCCAAGCCATCATCAACGGAACGGCTGACCTGACACAGCCTGCGATTGGTGCTTTGGTTGTGCAAAGACGGTCATCCTTTTGCACAGGTACCTTGATCGCCAAGCAGGTGGTGGTGACAGCCGCACACTGTGTCGATGCGATCAGCCGCTACGGCCTCAGCAACGTAACCTTCCGCACCGACTTTGCCGACCCCAACAGCAAGTTCAGAAGCGAGCACCACGAGCTGTTGCAGGTGGCCAAGCACCCGCAATACACACAAAATTCGGGCGCGAGCTACGACATCGCTGTGATGATCTTGAAGAAGAAAGTCCAGAATGTAACTACCATTCCGGCCAACAAGACGGCCATGGACCCCAAGTGGGTTGGCACCAACATCAAGGTAGTGGGCTACGGGTTGATTCAAACCCAGCCTTCGAACCGCTCGGCCGATCAAAAATACGCAGCCGACATCCCCTTGTTCCAGATCAGCACCCGCTCGTTCATTCACTTCGACAACCAAACCCCCAAAGACCAGCGAAAGAGCGCCTGTCACGGCGACTCCGGTGGTCCTGCGTTGTACCTCGTGGATGGAAAGATCCGAGTCATGGGCGTAACCTCCATTGCTTACCAAGCAACGGGCACCGGCGGCGGTCAAACCCTCTGTGATGGCGGAGCAGTCTCCACACGAACCGACGCCAACTACGATTTCCTCCGCCCTTTCCTTCAAAAGTACGGTGACGGCCCAGAAGCCTGCAAAACGGACACGGAATGTGGTGCTTGCGACTCTTGCGGCTCCAAGCTTGTTTGTGAGCCCAAGTCCTTCCCCACAGAAAGCAACCACTGCAAACCTTGCAAAGACGACAACGACTGCGGAGGCGGCATCTGCTACCGCTTTAACAATGGCTTCCGCTGCCTCCAGGCTTGCACCAAAGACGGCTGCTGCCCCCAAGGCATGCTCTGCAACGCGCTGGCAGGAACGTTCCAGTCCACAACAGTGTGTACGCCTGAGACCGCAGCCTGTCCTGATGTGACTTGCACCGACGCCAAGGATTGCGGTCCTGGAGAACTGTGCGACAACGGAACTTGCAAGCCCGACCTGCCCAAGCCCTCGGCCGAATTGTGCCAGCCCTGCAGCGACTACAAAGCTTGCGGAAGCGGTGTTTGTTACGGTCCGCAAGGCAACGGACGTTGCACCCAGCCCTGCGGAGCCGGCGACTTCTGTCCCCAAGGTTTTGTTTGCAAAGCCCTCTATCCCGGACACCCCAACCAGTGTGTTCCCACTGACGGAACCTGCAAGTTGACCTGCACCAAAGACGACGAATGCCCCACAGGATTTGGCTGTTTGAACAAGTACTGCACTCGCAAAGGTGGCGGTATTCACGGAGACAGCTGCGACCCCATGCCCTGCAAAGAAGGTTTGGAGTGTGTGCTCACAGCCAGCGGCAAAAACTGCATGCAACCCTGTGGTGTCAAAGCCGGCTACGGCGGAACAACCTGCCCCTCCAACAACGGCTGCCTCGGTGGCACTCGCTGCTACACCAACTCTGGGTTCAACGTTTGCTTGGGCAAGTGTTCTTCCACAGACCAGTGCGCAGCAGTCGGCGGCGGAACGTGCAGTCAGGTAGGTAACTGTCTATGCCGAAGCCAAAGTGACTGCAACCAAGGTTTTGTCTGCAACCTGTTCACCTACTCGGGAGGCTCGGCTGTTGGTGCCTGTGTACCCCAGGAAGGTCAACTCAATTGCTCCAGCGGATTTGAATGTCGTAACTTTGAGAACAAAGAATACTGTGTTCCCGTTGGGCCTGGAAACCGCGCTGTTGGTGAAGAATGTGACTCTCTCAACCGCTGCAAAGATGGCTTGGTTTGTCTCAACACAGGCTCATCGCTGCTCTGTTTTGAAGACTGCACCAACACCCAAACCTGCAAGTTGGGTGGTTCCTGCGCCCGTGTGTATCGTTCGCTATCCATTTGTCTGTGCGATAAGGTTTGCCCCAAAGGTCGGGTCTGCCAAACCGCGATTCAAGGATACGGGGTGTGCACCTCGCAAAAACAGCAGAACCAAAACCGTGTCTGTATCGACGACAAAGATTGCCCCCAATACTTTGACTGCAAAGAGTCCAAGTGTGTACCTGGAACCATTCCAACTCCAGAACCCACCACGGAGCCTGTGGACGAAGCGCCCACCGAAGCAGCCACACAGGACGCCGGGACAGAAAGTCAACCTGAACCTGCTCCCGAACCAGCAGCAGAGGCCCCCAGCCAGACCGAACCGGCAGCTGAGCCTCAAACAACTCCAGATGCGAGCACAACAACAGACACAGCGCTGCCGCCGCCCCCCAAATCAGGATGTGGCTGCTCACAAACCAACAACACCCCCAGCCCAGGCCTTCCGCTCAGCGCCTTCCTTCTGGTAGGTCTCTTCTTTATCCGCCGACGTACCCATGCCTAACACCCCTCAAGAACACCCCTCAAGCTCACCAGCACATCTCCCACTTTATCCTTGCTCCATCTGTGAAATCTACAAACAAAGCCCCTCCTGCTCGAACCTTTCACTTCGATGATTGGCCTTGCGGCTTCCAGCCTCTCCGATGAAAGAACTGAAGCAAGGCCTTCCGTGTAAGCTTGGGTTGGGTGAGGTGCATCATGTGTCCTGCGTTGGGAATCACCTGGACTGTTGCGTTGGCAAACAGCTTCGCGTGTTCTCGCTGTCGTTTGGGTCCAATCCAAGAATTGCATGCACCCGCAAGAATTAATACCTCAGGCTTGTAGGCTTTGAGCTTGTCCAAGGAAGGAAGCACATACTGACCCTCTTTGTTTTTGGAATTGTTGATAATGGCTTGAGCAGCCGTTGACCCAATCCGCCAAAAGTCACCAGAGCCCTTGGGTGGCTTGCCTTTGCAATAGTAGGCTTTGAGAGGGTTGCCCACAGGAGAAAACATCATCTTTGCGTAAAAGTAATCTCCACCGGCGTCTTTGTCTGGTTGATGAACCTTGGTAGAAGCCAAAAGATGAGTCGCGATGTACTTGATGCTGGCCCAACTCATCCTGGGTTGCATTTTCTTGATGAAGCTGTTGAGTTCATCCGTTGTCAGAATGCCGGGTTCGATCACCGCGGCAGCGGCAACCATCTTGGGATGGCGTGTCAGGTAGAACGTTGCAAGAATGCCTCCCCACGAGTGACCCAAGAGAGCAACCGGCTTTCCTTTTCCAGCCCACGTTACGATTTGGTGCAAGTCTTCCAACGACGTATCCATGGTGAGCTGCTTGGCTGGAACTCTCGCAGAGAGCCCTGTCCCTCGCTGGTCGTAGAACACAACGCGGTACCCCTCCTTCGCAAGCCACTTAAGAGAAAGTAGACTGCGTGAGTCTCCACCAGGGCCTCCATGAATCACGACAATAACGGGAGCATCAGGCTTGCCAAAGGTCCGAACGTGGAACGCCACGCCGCCCAACGTTACGGAAGGTAGCTTGTTGTTGGCAACGACAGTTTTGGGGACCTTCGAGGTAGGCTTGGCCTGCATCCAAAGCACCAACAAACCAACCACAACCACCGTAAGCACAGACAAAAACGACACAAAGAGCCACCACAACATCCGCCGCAAAGACATCGCCATACACCTCATTTTGGATGGAAAAGACAAAGACCCAAAAGGTACCTGTCGTTCAAATTGTGTGAGAAAAGAAGAAGAAGGAAGAGAGGAGGGTGAGAAAAGAATTAAGCCACTTGCTCCAAGGGCTGCTCCTGCGGAAACACGGGAAGAATCCCAAGACGGTTGCGCAGTACGTTGTCAATCATCTCCTGAATTTCAGGACGGCACTTTCCACATTTGGGCTTAACCCCAAGCGCACAATACACTTGCTTGGCTGTGACAGCTCCGCCATCAATGCTGTTTTGAATCTTCTTCTCGTTGATTCCTCGACAGATACAAACGAACATAGTTTTCACCTCGTGGTGAACCCAAGGGAAGTGTCGCTCTGGTTGTAGATACAGCTCATCCAACCCAACGGAGCGAAACGGCACTTGTGATCCACATACAGGGGTGGAGCAGAGAATGAACTTTTTACTCCACAAACTTTTACACAAAAGCAGCTTGGTATACTTGTTCTCCGTCAAGTGGTGCACCTGCGTAGAACAAGTAGATCAGGCTACTTGCTTATTCACCGTACATAGTAAAAAAAATTTCCCTCATGTCAAGGAGGAAATGACACCCAATCTTAGGCATATAGGAAAGCCGCGGCTATTCCCTAGTAAAAAGATAGGTTTTCGTTGACATGAAAAAGGAAGAGTGGAGAAGATAGAAAGGGGGGTTGAGGAGGTATTAGCCTTCGTCGGTGGGGTCAGCGGTGACGGATTGGATGTAGTTGGGGAGGCCCATCTGATCGATCAAGTGAAGCTGGGACTCAATCCAATCGATGTGGTGTTCTTCGTCTTCCAAGATCTTCTGGAAGATGTCACGGCTCACAAAGTCGCGAACCTTTTCACAATGTTCGATGGCGTCGCGAAGGTCTGGAACCGCTTTGTGCTCGATGCGGAGGTCACACTCAAAGATCTCTTTGACGTTCTCACCGATCTGAAGCTTGTTCATCTCTTGCATCTGGGGGAGACCTTCAAGGAAGAGAATCCGCTGGATCAAGACGTCCGCGTGTTGCATCTCTTCAATGGACTCTTCGTAGGCTTTCTTGCCCAGCTGAGTCATGCCCCAATCGAGCAAAATACGGGAGTGAAGAAAGTACTGGTTGATCGCTGTCAACTCGTTGGTAAGAGCGATGTTCAGATACTCAATTACTTTATCGTCACCTTTCATAAACCGGTCTCCTTTGTATCAGCAGTCAATGCTTCAAAACATTTGAAGTGCATGTTGTTTAACTTGCCCGGTCGTGTCAAGGATTTCTTCGTTCAAAGGCGGGGAAAGGAATCAGTGAAGGACGTGGAGATTGAGCAGAATTCCACCAGCGAGGAGCCACAGGTAAATCGAAAACCAGGAGAGTTGGCCTTGCTTGACCAGTCGGATCAAGAACACAAGCGCCAAGTACCCTGAAACAACGGCTGCGAACCCACCGATCATGATGGCCAGCCAATCCTGGGGGATGCCCTCCAGCTTGCGCAGCTCCAACAACGTCGCACCCGCGATAGCAGGGATGGCCATGAGAAAGGAAACACGAGCAGACTCATCACGTCGCATCCCCAGCAACAAAGCCACAGCGATGGTGGTTCCCGATCGGCTGATACCAGGCAAAATGGCAACACCTTGCGCAATCCCCAGGATGATCGGATGGTACCAACTCAGAGAAGCAATGTCCTTCTTGCCGCCCAGCGCCCAACGAGTGACCCAAAGCAACACTCCAGTCACAGCAAAGAAACAGGCGATCGCGTTAAGGGAGTCGAACATCGCAGTGAGCGGCTTGCGGAACGCCACACCGATGATCCCTGTGGGAATGGTGGCCAACACAATCCAGGTCACTTCTCTCATGGAGGTTTCGCTCCAGAAGCGGTCTTTGAAAGAGCCCTCTCCTCCTCCCAAAAGAACCTTCCGGCTGCCATTCACATATTGCAACAGCGACGACCGATACACCCACAAGATCGCTGCCAGTGTTCCAAGGTGAACAATCACATCAAAGAGAATCAACTCAGTCGCTTTGTAACCCAGTAGCTTTTGTCCCACTGCGAGGTGACCGCTGGACGAAACTGGCAAAAACTCCGTAAGGCCCTGCAGAATCCCAAGGCCAATTGCATCAATAATCCGCATGAAATTTCCTGTACCTTCTTCTTGTTCAGGGATTGAAGCTATGTTATCAACGAGTTGTTTCTCATTGAACAACGTTCACGCACTCCGCTATGCACAACGAGCGAAGGATTCGTCTGCTTGCAACGCAACAAACAACCTTTCCTTCGATACCGCAATAGCAAGCCAAAGCACAAGTTAACGGACCATGGCCGAAAAAAAGACCACCAAAAAGAAGACCGCTACGAAGAAAAAGTCGACCAAGACAACGTCGACCCAAAAAACGACGACCAAGAAGAAGACGGCGTCGAAATCGAAGGCAGCCTCCAAGAAAAAGGCTTCCACCAAAAAGAAAGTTGCCACGACGAAGAAGGCTTCCACGACGAAGAAGTCTACTGCAAAGAAAGCTGCGTCCAAAACAAAGACATCGACCAAAAAGGCAGCCGCCAAAAAGACATCGACCAAAAAGAAAGCTGCCTCAAAGAAAAAGACGACGGCTACAAAGAAGAAGGCGACAGCCAAAACGTCAACCAGCAAAAAAACGTCGGCCAAGAAGAGCAGCGCTCCAAAAACAGCGTCCAAAACGAAGACAGCCTCCAAGAAAAAGACGACGGCCAAAACATCGACGTCACCGGCTGTAGAAACACCGAGCGTTGCGGAAGCAACAACCGCAGCTCCGAAAGCGGACAATCCTTTGGCCCAATTCCGAAGGATGAACAAGAGAAAGAAAAAAACGGACACACCGAGCGAGAGCCAAGAGCAGCGTTCGACCCGCAAGGCGGCTGATGAAGATGCGCCCAAGCAGGCTCGCTCGAAGCGACGCTCCAACCGAAACGCCAACACAGAAGAAGAACAGCCTGTCGCTCGCTCGCAAAGCGCGTTGCCGCCAGGCATGGTTCGAGTGAAGCAGTTCCATCCAGACGTACAACCTGGTGGAGGCTTTATTGAGTTGGTGGTTCCACGGGATCAGATACCTTTGGGTGCGGAGATTCTTTCGTCCAACACCAAGCCCAAGTCAGAAACGAAGAAGAAGAAAGCTCGCCAGGACAACGACGAAGAGCGCGATGACATCCCCAACTTGCCCAAAGGTGGAATCCTTGCGGCGGGTCGAAAGCTCATGTCCGAAGGTCGACTCTCTTACAACAAAGCATCTGAATCCACACCAGCACCGGCACTCACTCCCACACCGACACCTGCAGCACCCAAGCCGACAGCACCGGCTGCACCTGCCAAACCGGCGGCGCCTGCAGGGTTGGGCAGCAGCTTCCTGGAAGGACTCCCGAAAAAGCCTGTGACAGCACCCTCCAGCGCAGCCAAACAAGCCTTGCATGCGGCGTTTGGAGGAGCACCTGCTCAAGAAACGCCCGCCGCAAAGCCGACAAGCGGGACACAATCTCGCGGCGGAATCATGGTGGATGGCAAGTGGATCGAGCATGGAGCAAAGTCCGAAAGCTCCGTCGATGTGGAGCATATCGCTCCCTTGGACTCCCCACACAAGCACCTCCAGCTGTTTGAACTCACCCTGGTGACCGAGAAAAAACGCAAGGTCCAGGCTCACCTGATGCTGTGGCCTGAAGGCAAGCTCGACTTGGCCGCTCGGATCAACGACAACGACCCTCGTCCGCAGGTGTTGGCCGAGGAAGGCATCCGCGGTCTGGGTATGGAAGAGCGACTGGCCGATCTCCAACGTTGGAGCATGCGGGAGTGGTGGGATGCGTTCCTGGAAAAGAACCAACAACCCATCGCAGCAAGCGCAGGCTCCCGTGTGGTCCGTTCGACCGACCAGGTCGCTTTCCTTCACGACCCAGGCTACCTGGTTTACCGGCTGTACCAGGCCAAGAACCACATCCTGGAAGGCGAGTATCCGATGCTCATGATTAAGGATGGGGAGCTCTCCTTCTCTTTCCTGGATCTCACAGGAGTGGACGAGCGCGAACGCATTACGCCGATCCGGATGCAAGAGATTCTGGGCGACGCAGCCCTCCCCTCGCTCCCTGATCTGACCTTCAGCGCGGCTCCCTTCCACCTTGACGGTGAACCGCTCAACCTCAAAGACCCAGAGCGATTCACCCTGCTCCGTGATCAGATGGAAAACATCTTCCAATTCCCCGTCCTTGAGCTTCCCGATCCCTTGGGAGGAACAGGGTCCATTCGCCTCCACTTGGGCCTGTGGGAGATGAGCCAAAACAGCGAGAAAGGCCGAGAACTTCGCGACACCGCCATCCAGGAACAATGCATCTCGTTCCAGGCTAGCGCAGGCTTTATCTCTGAGATTGTTCGTCGAGAGCTTTGGAGAAAGAAGGACCAACCTGCGCGGCTCTGGGCTGGATATACGCCCAAACAGATCAGCGACTCCATTCGCGACAACCTCTACGAAGACTTCCACAACATGCAGGGGTTTCAGCCAAAGACGCCTGGCGATTACCAGTACAATCCAGAGACAGGAGAGTTTCAGATTGTGCTTCGCCGCAAACGCTGCAACCACACGTTGTTGATGCAAGGCAAGCAAAAGCGAACCAAGATGCTCGCCCTCCTCTCCATCTACGGCGACAACAAGCGTGACGGCCTCGATCCCCTCGAAGACTACAGCACGTTGCTCACCCATGACGTCTGGGAGTCGCTGGCTTCCGGTCTTTCGTGGAACAACGGATGGATGATGGCTCCGGCTGAAGAGAGCCGATGCCTCTGGTCCGATAGTTTGCAACGCCCGATGGCTCCGGTGGTTCGGCACATGCCCCCCTGGCAGCAAGGTGTCGCTTTGGGCTTGTTTTTGATGAACAAATAGGTAAACTATTTGCCTCTCAACAACCACACTGAGGGGGTAGTGGGCGTCCGCTCTGGATTCTCCTTGCGACCTCAGAGGAGATAAGGTGCGATGTCCACAGAACTTCACTACAAAAGCAACGTCCGCGATCTCTTGTTCAACCTCTTTGAGTGCAACAAGATTCAAGACACGACACTAGGAAAAGGCACCTACGAAGGATTGGATGAGGAAACCATCCGGACTTCCTTGGAAGCTTTCAATGACCTCGCTGTCAGCGAGCTTTCCAAGAGCTTTGCATCGTCGGACCGCAAAGGACTTCAACTCGACAACGAGGGAAATGTCACCATCCCTGACTGTCTGAAGAAGACCATGGAAACCTTCTACGAAGGAGAATGGCATCTCTTCGGACTTCCCGAAGAAATCGGCGGGATGAACATGCCACCTTCGGCCAACTGGGCCTCGTTTGAGTTGCTGTCTGGTTCCAACCCTGCCCTCGCTTACTATCTCTTTGGTGCCTTTATCGCCCACATCATCAACAAGTTGGGAACGGAAAGCCAGAAGAAACGGTACGTCCAGCCCGCCCTGGAGCGTAGATGGGGTGGAACGATGGTGTTAACCGAACCCGACGCAGGAAGTGACGTCGGCGCCGGTCGCTCCAAAGCCAAACACATCGAAGGCGATGTCTGGGAGATTGAAGGGGTCAAGCGCTTCATCACCAACGGTGACTACGACTCCACCGAAAACATCCTCCACCTCGTCCTGGCTCGACCCGAAGGAGCTGGTCCAGGAACCAAAGGTCTTTCGCTGTTCATTGTACCCAAATACTGGGTTAACGAAGACGGCACTTTGGGCGAACGAAACGGCGCTTTCTGCACCAACATCGAAGACAAGATGGGGATCAAAGCTTCCTCCACTTGTGAGATGACCTTTGGTGACACGATCCCAGCACGAGGTCACCTTGTGGGTGAAGTCCACAGCGGCATTCGTCAGATGTTCAACGTCATCGAATACGCCCGAATGGCCGTGGGAATCAAATCGGTAGCGACCCTCTCCACCGGCTATCTCAACGCCTTGGAATACTGCAAGGAGCGTGTGCAAGGTCCTGACCTGATGAAAGCCACCGACAAATCATCACCGCGTGTTCGCATCATTGAGCACCCTGATGTTCGTCGTATGTTGATGCACCAAAAGGCTCACGCCGAAGGTCTCCGCGCGTTGTACTCCTACACCGCCTGGACCCAAGATCAGGTCGAACTCCTTGGCGGTCACACGAACAAAGAAGCCAAGGCGTGGCACCGTCGCAACGACCTCCTTCTTCCCCTGGTAAAGGGTTACAGCTCCGAGAAATGCTACGAGCTTCTGTCGCTCTCCCTCCAGTGTTTTGGTGGCTCTGGGTACGTCAAAGACTATCCCATCGAGCAGTACATCCGGGACCAAAAGATCGACACGCTGTACGAAGGCACCACCCACATCCAGGCCCTTGACCTGTTCTTCCGTAAGATCGCCAAAGACGGCGGCGAGACCCTTCGCAGCCTCCTTGGAGAAGCGATCCAGCTCATCGAAGAACAAGCCGGCGGCGAGCGACTGGCTGAAGAACGAGAGCGACTTCAACGCGCCCTCGGCGACCTCCAAAGCATCTTCATGACCATGCTAGAGAAGGTGGGCGAGTCCCTGTACCACGCTGGCTTGCAGGGCAACCGCGTGCTCTTTGCTTTGGCCGAGACTGTGGTGGGCTGGCTGCTTGTGCGTCAGGCCGTGGTTGCTGTGAAAGCGCTGGAGACCGAAACAGACCAAGCCGAGCGCAACTTCTACGAGAGCAAGATCGCGACGGTCCGTTACTACTGCCGTGAAGTTCTCCCTGGCATCACCCTGACCCGCAAGCTCATCGAACAAAGCCGCCTTGACCTCGTGGAAATGCCCGAGGAATGGTTCTAACCCGCCCCTCTACTTCTTCTCGTTGCAATCCAGATCTTCGTTGTCTTCGGGCAAGGTCACACGAACAGACCGATGGGCAACAGCCTTCTCTTTCTTGAACCCCCGCACTGTTAGAATCCGACGACCCACCTTGTTGAAGGTGTGGGTTACTGAGAACAATCCCGGCTTGGTTCGTGTGACAGGCAGAGGCTGACGTCCGTCCCACACCTTGATCTTGTCCATCCCCTTCGCAAGAACATCCACCACAAACTTCTGGTCATCAACGCTCTTGGGCGCCACCTGAATGTCGATGGGCAGACCTCCATCATGTTGAACGGGGACCACATCGGTGGAGATCTTCTCCATCGCACGCAACGTATACAAACCGAGCTTGTTGAGGATAATCAAGCTCGGTGCGGCCGAAGCATCCGGCCGATACCAGGGCACCGAAGCGGTGACAATGTAACGGTGAGGTCCTTTGACCAGGAACACATTCTCAAGCTGGTCGAGACCCCGCGCGCTGCCAGACTTGTTGTAACTTTTCACCCCACGACCCCACATCTTTCGTGCAGCCCGACCAATTTTGTTGGGGGTTTTAAGGAGCATCTTCTTTAAACCCTCCACATCCTTTCGTGTGATGGGGAAACGCTCGCTCTTGGGAAGTTCGTCGTGAAGCACCAACCGACGCAGCACCTCCTGAAGCTCCAAAAAGGTGATGCAGTTGCTTCGGCAGCGCTTGTACCGTTTGCGGAACTTACGACGAGGAATGACTCCACGTTCTCCGTCTTTGTAGTACACGACCCGGGGCGAGTACCGTAAGGTCCGTAACGGCGAGTACGCCCGCGTAATCACCATGTGAGGATAGCCATACTTCTCACGACGTTTCGGGTCATGGAATCGCTTGATCCCAGCGATGCGCATCAAGCGATCGTACTTTTCGTTGACGATCTTCCCGTAAAGGTCAGCCGCAGTCCCGTCAAACTTGCCAAGCCGGTCGCGAAAGATGAGTCGATCTTTTCCAGTAAGACCAAACTCACGCAAGGTGATCAAAGCACCAACCGCCGCCCACACTTTGACCGTCGAGGCAGGCCAATACTTGCGACGGGAGTACATAAACCCGGTGTTTTCGAGGCTGTAATGCTGGTAAGCCGGTTGCCCCACGCCAGGAATCACCCGAGTGACAAGGATGTAGGTCCGGCTTTTGTGTGGCATTCGATAACGAAGACGACGAAGGGTCCGACGGAGAGTGGTCCGGTCGGCCGTACGTTCCGCCAACTCGAACCATCCCGGTTTTTGGGTTGGCAGTAAACAAGACCGCTTGGGGAGAGCCAAGGGAGGAGGAGCAACACGTCTCGGCTTCGCACGGCGCACACGCGCGGGCGTTGAAGCTTCAGCGACTCTTCCCATCACAGGCTTCTTGGAACTCGTTGCTGCCTTGCGACTCACCCGAACAGCAGGTTGCGAAGTGGTCCGTCGAGATTCCGAACGACAACCCACCACAAGCAAAAGACCCAGCAACCCAATTCCCCAATGTTTCATACTCGTACGCTCTCCCATTTGCAGCATCAAGAAAGCGTAGAAGTACCACAAAAGCCCCTATTTCCTCAAGAAAGAGACGAGCCTCACAGACGCATCAAGGCTTCGATGGCCTCCACACTCACAGGGCAAGCCACAGTAAGATTCTCATGACCGTCATCCGTAATGAGGATGTTGTCTTCAATTCGCACTCCAATCCCCTCCCATTCCGTCTTGGTTTGCTTGGGGTTGAGTGAGGAGTTGAAGTACAAGCCGGGCTCAACGGTAAAGACCATACCTGGATGAAGGACCCGACTTCCACCGTCTTCTTCCAAGCGTGCACCCACATCGTGAACTTCCAAACCCAACCAATGACTCGTATTGTGCGGAAAGTACGGCTGGTACGCTTTGGACTCCACAAGAGCCTCCACCTCGCCCTCCAACACACCAAGACGGACCAGACCTTGTACGATCTGGGAGACTGCAGCTTGGTGAACCGCTTCCCAAGTTGAGCCAGGAAAACACGCTCGCAAAGCGGCTTGGTGAGCAGAGAGAGCAATCTCGTAGACCTCACGCTGTCGCTCAGAGAACACCCCGTTGACCGGGAAGGTTCGACTCACATCGGCGGCGTAACGACCCCACTCTCCGCCACCATCAAGGAGGAGGAGTCCATCGTTGGGAAGTGGCTGATCGTTGTCGCGGTAATGCAAGATGGTTGCATTTGAACCGCCTGCAACGATCGTGGGGAAGGATAGCTGCCGACACCCCCGACGGGCCAATTCGTACCCAAACAAAGCCTCCACCTCGGCCTCTGTTTGACCGGGTGAAACAGTTTGCATAATCGCTTTGTGAGCTTCAATTGTCTTCGCGGCGGCCTGCCGAAGTTGTCCCACCTCCCACGCATCTTTGTGTTCACGAAGATGTTGTAGATAGGGAGAGGCGTCCACAATGCCAGTAGGAATGTATCGTCTAGTCTGTAAAACTTGAGAGGACTGTTGCATCCATCGTAAGGCAGTCTTCTCAAAACCATCGTGGGCGCCCAGTGTTACAAAGAACGTTTGTTTGCCCGACAAATGGGAAGAAATTGTTTCATCGGCTTGGGCCAAGGGGAACACATGATCGACTCCCCAAACCTCCTTCCATTCCTCCAACGAGGGCTTGGGCCCTTCCCAAACCACAGACTCTTCCGATCCTTCCTCAACAAACAAAGAGGTCTGCAATCCATCCGATGAAACGTCCAACATCAACACAGCGGAAGGCTCCTCACAGCCTGAAAGATAGAAGACATCGGGATTCGGTTGGTAGGGATAAGCAACATCTCTTGTTCGCTCTCGTACTGGCTGAGAGCGCCATACCCCTAAGGTGTTGGGACCCATTTCTTTTGCCAGAGCTTCACGTCGCTGTTGAAACACACTTGATTCGTTCGGTGTCATGGCCTGTTTCTCCTATCGTTGACCTTTCATGAGTTGACATCTTCAGTCTACGAACGCAGTGCATCTACCAAAAGGGACAATTTCCGGTTATAGAATGGGTACAATTTTCTCCCCCGCTCTCGAACACCCTCATGGAGAAACACCCATCGCTATGCCTGACTTGTACCTCGTAGCCTTGCTTGCTCTGGACGAACTCTCGAAGGTTCCGTTGTTTCAGCAGATCGTCACAGGACTTCGGAGAGGGATTCTGGAAGGGCAAGTTGCACCAGGCACACGGCTCCCCTCCATTCGAGATATGGCCAAGCTGCTGGAAGTATCGAGAAACACAGTCGTGGGAGCCTACAATCAGTTGCTGGACGAGGGGTACCTGGAAACAAGGCGAGGTGCAGGAACGTTTGTCTGTGATCACTTACCGGAATCGTTCCTTCAGACCTCCAGCACCACCAACCAGGAAAAGCCGGACCCATCGAGGAAAAGGGAGGCATCGCGACGAAGCAGTTGGGTTACATCGTTGCCCCCAACGTCGGTGCTGGAAGCCAACCCCAATCCAGCCTTTCGCTATGGCTTACCTGCCCTGGAGTACTTTCCCTGGGATACTTGGGCGCGAATGACGTCTCATTGTTATCGGTACCCACAGTTCTCTTCGTTTGATTATCACCAGATGTCCGGTGGATTTGAACCCTTGCGAGAAGAACTCGCGGCCTATCTTTGCTCCGCTCGTGGCTTACGATGCGATGCTTCCCAAGTCATTGTTACATCGGGAGCACAGCAGGGAATCTACATGGCGGCCCACTTGCTGGCAGACCCAGGAGACAAGGTCTGGCTGGAAGACCCAGGCTACCGAGGGGCAAAGCGATGCTTCCAAAACGCCGGACTCTCCGTCGCTCCGGTCGAAGTGGATGGGGAAGGTCTTTGCGTAAAGCGAGGCAGAGAAGAAGCCCCTAGCGCAAAGCTGGCCTTTGTCACACCTTCGCGCCACCATCCTTTGGGCGTGACCATGTCATTGCAGCGCAGAGTGGAGCTGCTCGAATGGGCGCAACAAAGCGGGGCCTGGATCCTAGAAGATGACTACGACAGCGAGTTTCGCTACGAAGGAAGGCCACTCCCTTCACTCCAAGGATTGGACCCTTACCAACGTGTCATCTACGTTGGAACCTTGAGCAAGACACTGTTCCCAGCCCTTCGACTGGGTTACCTGGTCGTACCCAAAGACAAGATTGAGATCTTCGTCAACTTCCGAGGGATCATCGACACCTACACTCCCACCCTGACACAACGAGTGTTGGCTCGTTTTATCCAGGAAGGCCATTTCACCCGTCATATCCGCAAGATGCGACAGGTGTATGCGAAGCGAAAGGAGCAATTTTTGGAGGTGGCTGAAGACTGGCTTGGAGATGCAGTGCAATGGGAGGCTGCCGACGCAGGTATGAGCCTGACAGGTTGGCTTTCGGACGGACGTTCCGACGTCGAGTTGTCTCAGAACGCTCGCGACGAAGGGCTATTTCTCTCCCCCATATCCACATGCTATGCCAACGAAGAGAAGGCAAGACAAGGCATTGCCTTTGGATTTACAGGCTGCAATAAAAAGCAGATGAAGGAAGGAATGGAGAAGCTTGCCCGATGTCTTGGGCGTGAAAGATAAGGAGGAAAGAGAAGCTGGAGATTAGAAGGTCACCATCGTCGGCTTGAGGAGAAGCTTGATGCGAGACAGGCTACGATCCAGGTGAGCGCGTGTCATGCCAGACGAATGGGGCAGAGCTTTCTCGATCTTGCCCTTCAACTCTTTGAGGAGCAAGCGAGCCACGTTGGAGGGGTCGGACAAGCTCATCAGACGTACGCGAGCGTACAACCCAAGAATACGCAGGTGATACCACTGCAGATTCCGACGGAAGCTATCGACAGCCACTTTGGATGTCTTCGTTCCCTTCGCGTTTTTGGAGGTCGGACCGGGGTTCAACTCAGCCCACACAGCGTTGGAGACGGAGCGGAAGAGTTCATCGATGGACAGGTACGACTCGCCAGGCTTCAAGCGGAGCTTGGTGTCTTGGATGCGATCCAATACGAGGGGGTGGAAGATGCGGAACATCGGATAAGCCTGTGACATCATTACAGCCCGGTGGATCGGGTAATCCACACGCATTCCCCAAACGGAGAAGGTGAAGTCCCAGAACCGATTGGGAGCCAACTTGTTAAGCAAGGAAGCCGACCACTTTACAGAACCTTTGGAGAAGTACTTCTTCACAAGGAAGGCCAACGCTTCGCGCTGTTTCTTCGCGGCTACAGGCTTGAAGGGCAGTCGTTTTCCGGGGTCACCGATGTGGTCACGACGATGGTACAGACCACCGATGTAACCGGCTGCGTTGATCCCTGCGCGGATGTAAGTACCCAGACCCACACCAAAGGCGCGACGCATCAGCTGGTAGGTGTATTTGGGCGAACCAAACTTCTTCTCAATTCGATCCCACATTTCCTTTGCAAGCTTCGCGCGGGTCTTGAAGTAAAAGAGAGAGTCTTTTCCGAGGTCCCAACGAAGCGCATCGGGGTCTGGAGAGAGAATACCAAACGAGTCTTCGTCCGTTGCATAAGCCAACTTGTGCTGTGCAACCTTGGACGCGATCTTGTTCAACTCGGGAAGTTCAGCCTGGGGAGTACGAGCCTTCGGAAGCGGCTTGTACGCATACTCAATGGACCAGTAATCGTAGGGTCCGAGAGTGGTTTGCCAGTATTGGCCCTGCTTCTCACCGGGCAGCGCCAGGTTCACCGGGGTGTATTCCATCATCGAGTTGGTCAGACCCATGGCGATGGTCTTCTTTTTGTCGTGCAGATCCTTGTAGGAGTGAAGGGTACTCGCCTTGAAGTTGTGGCGAAGACCCAAGGTGTGGCCCACTTCGTGTGCGATCACGCCAATCAGGAAGTCGTCGACAAACTTCTTCTCCAGCTTGGGATTGGGAAGCATGCCACGCAGTTGAAGCAGGTGCCAACCGAGGGCAGCTTGTTGCATCGCGCCGTAGCCATAGTTGCAGTCGTGGGCGTGCTTGTGCTGGTGCTCGCGACGCTTTTGAGCCAGGCGTTCTTTCAAAGTATCGTAGTGCTTCAGGGTGCGCGCCAGAGACTGGACAATGTTCATCTTCTTCGCAGGGTTGGAGAAGAGATCAAAGCCACCGTAAGCGTCCCAGGAACGAACGGGAGTGACGGTCAACCGGAACTGCTGGGACAAGAACATGGTCATGTCTGCGCTGACTCGGATATCCGCGTCGTAGATCTGACCTGTCAGGGGATGAATCCGTGAAGGACCTTGTGCAAAGCCCGCGCTGTTCGCCAGGAACCAACGGACCGAAGCGTAGCGAGTGTCAGCCAGGTCAAACTTGGCGTTCTTGGGTTGCTGTCGAGCGCGAACGGCGCCACGGAAACCAATCTTCTCAAAGGCGTTGTTCCACACCAGGATCCCTTTTCGCACCGCTTTGCGATAGCGGTAGGGAATGGCGTTGTGCATCCAATAGGTGATAGGTTTCTTGGGCACAGAGATTTTTCGTTCGGGGAACTTCTTCTCCAGGTGCCAACGAGTGATGTAACGGATGTACCGGGTGTTTACATTGTCATGGGTGTAGTCCTTGGCGATCATCAAGAAGTGACCCACGCGGTCGTCAGCGATGCGAGGACGATAACCTGTGTTGGGCGGACGCGAGATGCTGTAACGAAGCAGAATCTTCATGCCATAACCAGGCGGAACCGCAATCGAAGGCATGTTACGGAAGACCGCAGAGAGCCCCAATTCCAGGTTATTGGGGAAGTTCTTGATCATGGAGAACTCGCTCAATGCCCGGTTGAACGCCAGACGTCGTCGGTAGTAGCGACTTCCAACCCGGATCCAGCTCGCCAAACCAGCGAGGTTCTTGAAGAAGAGTGCGTTGAAGTCCACCAGGAAGGTTTTTCGCTTCGGGTGCAGATCACTCTTAACAATGGTCGTGGCGTGAATGGAGTCGGTGAACGACTTTTTGAAAACACGAGCCACGGCAGCTTTGGGATTGACGCGGAAGCGGACATTCTTCTCCATCAAGAAGATTCGATTGCCCTGACGTTTCAGATAGAACGGAAACTCCCGGAGTTGGGCGAAGGTGATCAACGAACCACCTGTGCCACCTTCCAAGGTCGGTGAGAACATGAAGAGCTGGCCGAGCTGCTTCGGGGAGACTTCCATCATGATGTACTTTTGGCCGCGGTACTTCTTGATGTAGAGAGGGAAGAGTCCCTTCATCCGCTTGTATCCCTTGGCGACGGCCTTAAAGGGCTTCAGCGAACTCTTCTTCTTTTTACGACGCATACGTTTGCGCAGTAGTTTGATACGACGAGCCAAGCGAGAGCTCGAACGGGTACGACTGGAGGTCGTTTTGCGAAGGAGAGTCTTCACAGAGTAACGCAGACCCGAGACAAGACCCACCCAGCTTTGCACAGGGGGGAGAACCTCGGAGAACATGATACGGCCGTCCATGGAGACGATGCGGTAGTTCGCTGTGAACGTACCGTATTGGTGGCCCACAGTACCAGTCAAGATGATCCCGACTCCCTCTTTCTTGAGCTTGCCCAAGAAGTCAGGGGAGAGATCTTGCGTGGCAGACCACTTGTACTTGTTCATCAAAGAACGAAGACGGTTCGGGTCCATCACATAGTATTTGCGGGGATTTAAGGAGCTGTACAGCAACATAGCGAGGGTCTTGCCCGCGCCCTTGGCAATCTTGCCCTGCTCTTCAAAGTCCAAAACAAGCAGCTTGATGCGCTTGGACTTTTTGGCTTTGCGAAGCTTCTTGAGTGCCTTCTTTTTTGCTTTTTTCTGGGCTTTCTTCTTAGCGAGTAGGGCTCGCTGCTTCTTCGACTTCGGCTTGGCAGCGTCAGCAGGAGCGTTCCACCCCAGCAAACCACCGATAAGGACGGAGAGAATAAACCATCGCTTCATTCAGTCTGTACTCCTTCAGCTAGCGGTCCAATCCAACAAGTATGGCTCTGACCGAACGTGATTATCCGTTACGAGAATGTTCCATAAGGCCGCGAATCCAAGCGAAAGTCAAGAGTCAGCCAGGGGCAGGCGTCCCCCTTAGATTCACGCGATGACAAGGGAAAAACCAAGCACATTCATACGGATGATAAACAACAATCCATCTGGAAAATTCCGTCGATTTCTTGACAACCCCATTCTGCATTTGTTCTGCCACAAGAATGTGTCAACTCTGACCCATTCTTGACAGGGCCAAAAGCGCGCGACTCCAGAGGCCAACTCTCCTGGTTTGAGATCCTGCTTTCTTTTCGGAGGAAGGCAAACTTGCTATTGTCTTGAACCGTAGTTATGGGGTATACGAAGGAACCCCGCGCTAGCCAGCGCCCCTTTGAAGTGTTGTATGTAGGAGATAGACCATGAACTTGGAAAAGAATTTTTCACAAAGGATCAGTGTCATCCGAGAGAAACAAGACTTCCTTGGGAGGTGTCTTTGACCTCCCATTGAAGCGACAGGAGTTGCATACCCTGGAAGCCAAAGCTGCAGCCCCTGACCTCTGGGACGACCAAGACAACGCACAAAAAGTACTTCAACAACGAGCCACTCTTGAGGAGTTCGTGCAACGGTTCGACACCATCACCCAAACGGTTGAGGATGTCGAAGCGTTTTTGGAGCTCAGCGAAGCCGCTGATGACGAAGAAGAGATCGACGAGTCCATGCTCGAAGAGATCGATCAGGAGCTTATCAAAGCCGAATCGTTGATCTCCAAGATTGAATTCCAACGTATGTTGGGAGGACCGGTCGACAAGAACAACGCGATCGTCTCCATCAACTCTGGCGCTGGTGGAACCGAGTCTTGCGATTGGGCTTCCATGCTCTTGCGGATGATTCGGGCCCATTGCGAGAAGCGCGGCTGGAAAGTCGTCGTCAACGACCTCCAAGACGGTGACGAAGCCGGCATCAAAAGCGCAACTCTCACAGTAGAGGGTGAGTTTGCATACGGCTACCTCAAAGCCGAAGCTGGAGTCCATCGTCTCGTACGGATTTCTCCCTACGATTCCTCAGCTCGACGACACACCTCGTTTGCGTCCGTGTTCGTTTCCCCTGAGATGGACGACGAGATAGAGATCGACATTGACGAGGGTGATCTCCGCGTTGACACCTACCGCGCGTCGGGCGCAGGTGGGCAACACGTCAACAAGACCGACTCCGCGATCCGCATCACTCACAACCCCACAGGCATTGTAGTCCAGTGTCAGAACGAGCGGTCACAGCACAAGAACCGCTCCATCGCGATGAAGATCTTGCGCTCACGTTTGTACGAACTGGAGATGCAAAAGCAGCAAGAGAAAGTCGACGCGATGAACGCCCAGAAGAAAAACATCGGCTGGGGTAGTCAGATTCGGTCGTATGTCCTTCATCCCTACCAAATGGTCAAAGACCTCAGAACCAACCACGAGACCAGCAACGTGAATGCTGTTCTCGACGGTGACCTCGACGCCTTTATCGAAGCTTACCTGCTGGAGTATGGTGCAGCAGATGACGCTGCAACCAGCACCCTCGCTGCGAACTAACCCCCCTTTGAGTGCTTTCCCTCTTTCTTCCCAAGTTACTCTTTTGGAACAGGAACGCCCTGGATGAACTGCACCACTTCATGGAGAAGTCCATGGAAGAAGTGGTCGGCTCCATCCACAACCTGAGTCCGAACCTGCGGAACATCGAAGGAAGCAGCGTAGTCCTGCATCAGCGCAGGGGTGCAAAACTGGTCGTGCTCCCCAAGAATCATGTGAAGACCCCAGGGTTGTCCTTGGACAGGAAAGGTGGGCAAGGAGAAGTTTTGCAGAGGTGGGGCAATCAGAACAGTTCCATCCGACGAGCCTTCACCTTCAGAGAGGTAACGACTGATCACCCCTGTCCCAAAAGAGAATCCAACCAGGAGCAAACCGCCCAAGGAGAGGTTTTCATCGTCCATGAGTTGGACAGCGCCCTTAAGGTCGCGGACTTCTCCAATGCCTTCTCCATACGAGCCTTCCGAGTGTCCCACGCCCCTGTAATTGAAGCGCAGGACAGAGCCTCCAAGAGAGGCGACCCCACGCATGGCTGAGTCTACTACCTTGTTATACATGGTGCCGCCATGTTGTGGATGAGGGTGGCAAATGACAGCACCCCATGACGCAGGGCCACGGTACAACTTCCCCTCCAAGAGGAGGGTTTCGTCTGCGGCTGAAAAGTAGATGTCTTCTTGTTCGGGGCTTGGCGGGATCAAAGAGGCTTGGGACATAAAACTGTGGTTCCTTTACTGGGCCTCAGCGCAGTCGAGAGATTGGCCTGGTCCAACGGCCGACAAAGCTTGAAGCCGTTGAACCAAACAAGAGTGCCGCTCCAAAAGGTCGGCAAGAGAGATGGCACCCAAGGTGCTTTCAATGGCCTGAGAGATCTGTCGCCAGACTTCTTGCGTGGCGCAACCACCGCTGTGCTTGCAGGAGTTGGGTGTGTCAAGGCAGTCCGCAACGGAGAGCGAACCTTCCAGCACCTCAAACACTTGGTCCAGGTGGATTTCTTCCGGAGCACGAGCCAAACGATACCCTCCAGACGGACCACGCACGCCTTCCACCACGCCAGCCTTGCGCAAGGGGATGAACAGCTGCTCCAGGTACTTCTTGGAGATATCCTGACGCCCAGCGATGACTTGCAGCATCAGAGGTTTGTCAGGAGCATGTTGGAATTGGAGCGCAAGCTCTATCAGAGCCCGGATACCATATTCTGCCCGGGTGGATAATTTCATTGTTCAGTCTCCGGCGCTGAGTTCCAAGTGGAAGCTTGTGTTCACAAACACTTGTTGTGCCACCTCTTCCACTTGTTGAGGTTCAGGAATCTCATCCACCCGCACCCGCACAACCCGCTGGGTCTTAATCGGAGCAGGATCTCGCTTCATCCCCCACGAATCGGGAATGAGCAATCGAACTTCCTGCTTGATGCCATAGAGATTCGGTTCAGGATTGATCTCAATCGGCCAACCCGTCTCCTCGCTCAAGGTATCAAGTTTCTCTTTGTAGTGTTCACCAATCTCAGGAGTCAGAAAGCTCAAAACAATCTGTCCCCCCTTCTTGCTCTTTTTGTAGGGACGATGGACGCAGTTTGCAAAGCTCTCTTCAATGTACTGGTACGCTTGGTTGATCTCCATCGGACCATCGCTCAGCCCTGCTGCTGGCTTTGGCGAACGGCGTTTTTTAAACATCGCTTCGAGTCGGTAGCCCGTCTCTTCCAGGTAGCGATCGCAAAGTTGCGACAGTTCCCACTCCAGAGCGTCCTCTTCCCAGTTGTCCGGACGGAAGATGGTCAGCCGCACGGTTTGGCGGTCGTGCATGATGGAGGGGTTCTTCATCAGATCCCACTCTTCGGGAAGGAGCCTACGCACAACTTCGTCCAGGGCAGCATGATGAGGCATGTCGTTGAGAACAACGCTCCATCCCGTCTCTTTGCCCAGCTCTTCCAGCTTGTCGGCAAACTTTTCTTCAGCGATCTGGGGAAAGCGGAAGAAGAGAAGAAGCTGACGGTTTTCCTGCCGCGCGCCCTTTTTGTACAAGCCATCTTCGGGCTGAAAGTACTTCGCCACACATTGAAGCGCCCGGTTCATCTCCAGAACGCCATACTCCGTGGGTCCTTGGGAGGGTCGCTCTTTCTTCTTGGTAGGTTCAAGGGAGCGCAGACGGAACAAGTGAGGGCGCTTGTGATCCGAAACAAACAGATCCGAATCTTCAAGCATCGTTTGCAGACTGTCGGCTTCGCCTTCGTTGAAGTCTTGGTTCGGCCCGTACCAACGAGCGTGAAGATCCGCCAATCGATAAAGACCCTGCCGACCAGTCTCGGCCCAGAGCGACTGATGAAGGTGCGACAAGCCATGCATATCCAAGGCCTGGTCGGTCCCACCGATTCGAGGGGCTTTGCCTGTTCGTGGGGGAGAGAAGAACACCTTCTTCTTGTTCGAAAACTGGAGGATCTCCCCGTTGGTTGGGGTGTAGACCTTGCTCCCCACAAACCCTTCCATGGTTGAGGCTAGAGATCCTCGGGCTCCTTCGTCACCATGAACAAGAACGACACCTTGTGCCGGGTCCATTTGTCGGACCAAACCTGCAATTTCAAAGCTATCGGCGTGAGCAGAGAGAGAGTAACGCTCGACACGACACCGGACTTTGTAGACCCGATCCTTGATTCGCAACTTTCGCTTGGAGGGATGGGCTTCGGCCATTTCCAGGAGCCGACGTCCAGGAGCTTCCTCGTCCTGGTACCCCGTAATCGCGATCATGTTCTTGGGGCTGTCCACGAGATGGGACGCGTAGAAGGCAGAAGGACCACCAGTCATCATCCCGGACGATGCGATGATACAACACGCTCCACCCTCCAACACGCGGTCGCGCTGCTGGGCAGAGCGAACACGGAAGACTGTACCGTCCGAGGGGAAAAAGGGGTTCTGACCGCGCTTCAGGCGGGAGCGAAGATGCTGCTGCAAGTAGGTTGGAAAGCGGCTGTAGGTGTCGCATACGGCCTGCACAAGACCGTCGACAAAGACCGGCATCTCCGGTAGCTCACCACGCTCAATGGCGTGCTGCAGGATCAAGATAACCTCTTGGGCGCGCCCCACAGCAAAGGCAGGAAACAACACCTTCCCACCTGACTCAATAACATCCGCCACGGTCCGGATCAGGTTGTTTTCCTGTGTGGGCCGGTGAGCATGCATCCGGTCCCCGTAGGTCGATTCGACCATCACAACGTCGTGCTGGAGGGAGGGAGGGAGCATACCAGGGACGGTTCTCTGCTCGGTCACAGAGATATCACCGCTGATCAGAATCGAGCCCGAGCGGCCGCTCAACGAGATCGAACTAGCTCCCAAGATATGACCTGCAGGGTGGAAGGTCGCCGCCGCCTCTCCGCTGATCGAAGAGATGGGGTAATCAAAGGGAATCGGTCGGATCACACCCAGGCAGGAGGCCACGGCCTCGGGTGGATACAGAGGGATCTCCAGCTCGTGCTGGTAACGCTTGTCCATCAGGCGAAGGCTGTCCGAGAGAAGAATCCGGACAACGGCCGCGGTGGCAGGCGTCATGTAGATAGGAACATCAGGATAGGCCATGTGGACCAGGGGGAGCGCCCCAGAGTGATCCATGTGCGCGTGGGTCAGAAAGATCCCGTCGAGTGGGCCAGCTTCGTCCTTAATACGAGAGAGGTCAGGGAGCTGGTTGCCGCCCTGCTCTCCAATCCGGATCCCTGCATCCACCAGCAGCCGGACGTTTCCAAATTCAACGATGGTACTGGATGCGCCAACTTCGTCGGCTCCACCCAATGGAATGATGCGCATTCTTTGTTCCGCCTACGATCACCATAAATAGAAGTCATACCCACGCGCTAGGTTATACCACAACGTGAATGAAATTGCTTGTCCTTCGTCCCTTCGTCAAGCCCCCCTTTCCCTCGGGCTCGGTCTTGATTATAACAGAGGCCCTCGAAACGTCACGAACTGTCAACACAGGCCAACTTCAGAATTCCAGGAAGCAGGAGTAGAGTCATGAAGATATCCCAGATCAACGCTCGCGAAGTCCTAGACTCCCGAGGCAACCCCACCGTGGAAGTCGATGTCGTCCTCGACAACGGAGCCCAAGGTCGAGCGGCTGTTCCCAGTGGAGCCTCCACAGGAATTCACGAAGCTCTTGAGATGCGCGACGGCAACCCCAGTCGCTACAAAGGTAAGGGCGTTCTTCAGGCTGTCCAACACATCCGTGAAGAAATTACTCCTCAGCTCCTCGGCCAGGACGTATCCCAACAACGCCTTCTTGACGTCACGATGCTGGAATTGGACGCGACCCCCAACAAAAGCCGCCTGGGCGCCAACGCGATCCTCGCCGTGTCGATGGCTGCCGCTCGCGCTGCCGCTGCAGGTCTGGGTCAGCCGCTGTACCGCTACATCGGTGGAGTCAGCGCCAACGTTCTCCCAACACCCATGTGCAACATCATCAACGGTGGAGAGCACGCAGACAACGGCCTCGACATCCAAGAGTTTATGATCATGCCAGTGGGCGCTCCGACCTTTGGCGAAGGTCTGAGAATGGCCGCTGAAGTGTTCCACACGCTGAAGAAGGTCCTCCAAGGAAAAGGCCTCAACACCAACGTCGGTGACGAAGGTGGCTTTGCTCCTGAGTTGGAGAACAACGCTGCCGCTCTCACATTGATCATGGAAGCGGTGGAGCAAGCCGGTTACAAGCCCGGCGACGACGTGGTCCTGGCTCTCGACTGTGCCGCCAGCTCCTTCCACAAAGAAGGCTCCTACAGCTTGGACGGCGGCCAAAAAACCAGCTCCGAAATGGTCGAGTACTACAAAGGCCTCTGCGATCAGTACCCCATCGTCTCCATTGAAGACGGCCTCGAAGAAGATGACTGGGATGGATGGCGCGAGCTCACAGACGTTCTCGGCGATCGCGTTCAGCTCGTCGGGGATGACCTGTTTGTGACCAACACTGCTCGCCTCCAACAGGGCATCGACCAGGGTGTGGCCAACGCCATCTTGATCAAGCTGAACCAAATCGGCTCGCTCAGCGAGACCCTTGGAGCGATCGACCTGGGCTTGCGCAACGGCTACAACTCCGTGATCTCCCACCGCAGCGGCGAAACCGAAGACACCTTCATCGCTGATCTCGCTGTCGCCACCTGCGCCGGGCAAATCAAAACGGGCTCCTTGTCCCGCTCGGATCGTGTCGCCAAGTACAACCAACTTCTCCGCATTGAGCAGGAGTTGGGCTCTGCGGCTGTGTACGCGGGTCGCGCAGCGCTTCGTCAACTCAAGTAATCCAACCTCCTGGGAATGAATCTCCCCCCTTCCTTGTGACAGAAGTTGCACCAACCACTGAACAAACCCCAACACACTCACTCATTTTGGTACGAGGTTTCCTGGTATGTCCGACAAACAGACAGCGATGCGAATTTTTAAGGAAATGGCGACCCTCCTGGAGTTGCAGGGAGCCAACCCCTTCAAAAGCAAGGCCTACGTCAAAGCAGCCCGAGAGCTGCAGCAGCATGAAGGCCAACCTGCCGAGTGGATCGCATCCGGCGCTATCAAAGAGATGCGTGGGTTTGGCAAGTCACTCCAGGAAAAACTCAACGAGCTTGTGGAGACGGGGAAAATATCTGAACACGAAGAGCTTCGGTCTTCCTTTCCAGAAGGCCTGCTCAAGATCCTCACCATCCCAGGTCTAGGCTCCAAAAAGGTCCGTGTTCTGTACGAAGAACTGGGCATTGAAAGCGTCGAAGACCTCGAAGAAGCCTGCCAAACCGACAAGCTCCTCTCCATTGATGGATTTGGGAAGAAGTCCCAAGAGAAGATCCTCCAAGGCATCCAGCAGATCCGTCGCTACCAGGGACGTCACCGGCTCAACCAAGCCCTTCCCTTTGCCCAACGGTTGTTGTCTGACCTTCAAGAGCAGCCGGACGTACAACAACTGGACCTGGGCGGCAGCCTTCGTCGTTGGAAGGAAACCGTCAAAGACATCGACTTTGTTGTCGCCACCGACAACCCCGAAGCGGTGATGGAGTTCTTCGTTAACCATCCCCTGGCAGAGCACATCATCGCTCATGGCTCCACCAAAAGCAGCATCATGTTGAACAACGGCATCAACGTTGACCTGCGAACCGTGACACCCAAGCAGTATCCCTACGCTTTGATGCACTTCACGGGGAGCAAGGAGCACAACACCGAGATGCGCCGAAGGGCCAAAGACCGCGGTATGAAGCTCAACGAGTACGGCTTGTTCAAAGGCGACGACCTTGTCGAATGCGAGAGCGAGTCGGACATCTTCCAAGAGTTGGACCTGAACTACATTCCCCCCGAGCTGCGGGAAGATCGTACAGAGTTTGAATGGGCCGTGGAAGCCACACACCCTCCCCTGGTGGAACTCTCTGACATCAAGGGTGTGTTCCATGCTCACAGCACCTACAGCGATGGAGCCGCTTCTCTCAAAGAAATGGCCGAAGCGACGCGAGCCTTGGGCTACAGCTACCTGGGTATCACCGACCACAGCCGGACCGCTTACTATGCTGGGGGTTTGAGCATTGAGGAAGTGCTCAAACAACACAAAGAGATCGACGAACTCAACAAAGAATGGGATGACTTCCAATTGTTCAAAGGAATCGAGTCCGACATCCTCGGTGATGGAAGCCTCGACTACCCCGACGAGATCCTGGAGCAGTTCGACTTTGTGATCGCTTCGGTGCACAGCCAGTTCAAAATGTCCCAGGATGAGATGACGGCTCGAATCATCAAAGCCATTGAGCACCCTGCGACCACCATGGTGGGTCACCCGACCGGCCGCCTCCTCCTCAACCGCGACGCCTACCCCATCGACATCTACAAAGTTGTCGATGCCGCCGCTGCCAACAACGTTATCATCGAGATCAACGCCAACCCCTACCGCCTCGATATCGACTGGCGAATCCTCGAATACGCACGAGACAAGGGAATGTTGGTCAGCATCAACCCCGACGCCCACTCCACCAAAGGGTTGGAAGACATCCAATACGGCGTCGGTGTCGCTCGCAAAGGAGGCCTGGGTCCCGACCATGTCTTCAACGCCCTGGACCTCGACACCGTCCGCGAGAAACTCAAAACCCTTCGCTCCTCTTAAAAGCGACAGGTAACCACGCTCCAAGGAAACCACGTGATGAACGAAACCTGGAACAACACCCCAGCAGACCGGGCGTACGGCACCCTCCTTGGCCTCTGTGCAGGAGACCACAACGGAGGACCCATCCGAATGGCGGTTCGGATGGCCGAAGAGATCGTCGCGTTGCAAACGTACGACATCGGCAAAGTCGCGGAGGCCTACCTTCGTTGGTGGCAGGATGGAGCCTTTGATACAGGGCCGACCACAGCCACCGTCCTTCGCAAGCTGGAGGAAGGAGTCCCGCTGGATCGAGCGGCAGCCCAGGCCCACAGGGAAGCTGGAGGAAAGAGCGCCGGCTGCGGGCCCGCCCACCGCGTGTCACCGATCGCTGCGGCTTCTTTCGTACCTCTCGAACGAGTGGAGCGGTTTGCTTTCCTGGAATCTGCCATCACCCATTGGGAGCCGCTGGCCGGAGAAGTGGCAGTAGCGGTTGCGATGCTCGCTCGCTTGCTCATCACAGGACAAGAATGGGACGAAGCGCGCCGAGAAGCATCCTTCGGTCGTCACTTCAAGATTGAACAAGCCCTTCAGGTGCAAGAAGGCGACAAGCTTCATGCAGACGGCTTTGGTCCCCATGTCCTCCAGGCAGCCGTGCACTTCCTCAACACGCACAACACCTTCAGCGACGCCTTGCAAGCCTCCATTGAGTTTGCTGGACCGGCGAATTATTGCCCTGTGTTGGTGGGAACGTTGGGAGGGGCGCGGTGGGGCGCGTCAGCCATTTCAGATGCCATGCAAGAACATGCCAACGACATCCTTCCACGAGTCGATGCCGTCGCAAAGACCCTCGCCGAAGGCTGGGTGAAGTAAGAAAGCCAGGCTCTGTTACTTTCCGAAGCGGCGCTTTCGTTTGTTGTAGGAGCGGAGCGCACGGAGGAAGTCGATGCGTCGGAAATCAGGCCAGAGCACGTCAGTGAAGTAATATTCGGAGTAAGCACTCTGCCAAAGTAGGAACCCGGAGAGGCGGAGTTCACCGCTGGTTCGGATGATCAGGTCAGGCTCAGGAAGGCCTGAGGTGTACATGTGCTGCCCCAGCTCTTCGGGGCTGATGTTTTCTTTCATCTCTTCCAACGAGAGCCCCTTCTCCTGCCCTTCTTCCATGTAGCGGCGAAACGCATCTGTAATCTCTTCACGACCACCGTAAGCAATCGCGATGTTTAAGATAAAATCGTTGTGTTCGGCCGTTTCTTCTTCGGCTTTGCGGATCGCAGCTTGAAGACTATCGGGCAACAACTCGGTCCGCCCGCTGTAGCGGAACCGCACGCGCTTCTCGTAGATTTCAGGGTCTTTCAGCCAGGCCAGGGTCTTGTCCTCGATCAGCTTGAACAGACCGTTAACTTCGTCTTCTTCGCGGTTGAAGTTGTCCAACGAAAAGATCCAGATGGTGATGACACGAATCCCCATGTCATGCGACCAACGGAGCATCTCCCAAAGCTTTTCAGCTCCATACTGGTGCCCTTTGACAACGTGGGACATGCGATTTTGTCGGGCGAAGCGACGATTCCCATCGAGGACAATCCCTAGATGTTGGGGCTTGAGTCCACGTCGAACTTCCAGATCCAACAGCGACTCATAAAACTGATGCACCGGTCGCATCACAGTCCGTCGCACCCGATTGATCGCATAATTCATCCACATTGGCATACTACCCAATCTCGGAAGTGCCTGCGCCAACTCAAGCCAGCTAGCCTGCTCGAATTGGACCCAACTCCCGTGAACAAAACGGTTTCAAAATACTTCCATGGCTCAGTGTGAGCTTGCCGTCATCTCTTCCGCCCAAAAGTCGGCACCTATATAGGACATTTCCCCTTGAACTTCAACAAGAGATCCCAAACAGGCTCCACTGCGTTCTTGTCGACCTGTACCAACGAAGCCAGGAATCCTATGATTGCAATCCAGGTGTCTCTTCTGAAAATAGGGAGGATTTAAGGGGAGGCTGGAGAGAAGAAGGTTAACGAACGTAAAACTGGATGGAGTTGCAACGGTATCCGTCGTTGTGGGTACAGACCAAGGGCCAATTGCTGTAGATCTTGAATTGTCCGACAGCATGGGTCCAGTTGGGTCCATAGCCATTGATGGCTGTCCAGCTTGTGGGGCCGAACGTATACCCACAGAAGTAAGAGGGCGTGTAGTTGCTCTTCTTGATGGACCAGCTGGTGGCGCACTTTCCAACCGAACTCTGCAACAAGGGCGAATTCGTCTGCAGCGAGATCACATACTTGTTGTATTGTCGGTTGTAGTAAAGAAACTCGAATTGACCGTTGGGAGCGTTCTTAAACTTCTCTACCTGACCCAAGATGCTGTACAGGTCAGACGTTGGGTTCGCGGTGTTGTAAGCCAATGAGTTGTTCAAGTTGGTGAAGAACCCTGCGCTTGATTTGTGGGTTGTCATCAGGGTCCAACCACCTCCTTCAAAGGTCATCAGACACTGCACTTTGAGGGGGTTGCTCAAGCCAGCAGGTTGAATCCAATACAACCCATCTTGAGTCGCCGCCGCCTTCCCAGAGCCTGGGTTGCTGTATTCTTTGCAATGCTTGGCGTAGGAATTGTCAGCCCATCGGTACGCGCCGTTATACAAAGCAACTGACGGAATACAAACCTGGTTGATGCAACGCTCTCCTGTCTTGCAAGCGGAGTCGTTGGAACATCCGGTGCATTGGTTGTTGATGCAAACTTTGCCACCTGTGCAATCCGTGGATCGGACACAATCTCCGGTCTTGCAAACGCCGCTATCACAGACTTTTCCAGGTCCACATTGACTGCTTTGTGTACAGGCTGAGCATGTGTTGTTCACGCAGATCTGGCCGCCAGAACAATCGGTGGTGGTCACACAATTTCCGGCCTTGCAAGCACCTTGCACACAAACCTGACCGGCCTGGCATTGCGACGTTTGGGTGCAAGCCATGCAATTGTTGTTCATGCAGATCTGACCGTTGGAGCAGTCAGTCGTTTGGACACAATCGCCCTTTTTGCAGGAGCCGCTGTCACAAACTTCCCCAGAGGCACAATCGTTCGACTGTGTACAGGGAGAGCATTTGTTGCTCTTGCAGACTTGTCCACCAACGCAGTCACCGCTGGTTCGGCAGTTACCCACCTTGCATGCACCCGAGACACATATCTCGCCGCCTTTGCATTGGGTATCTTGGGTACACGCAGAACAAGCGTTGTTCAAACAAACCAAGCCGCCCTGGCAATCGGCCGAAGAGTTGCAGTTTCCGGCCTTACAGACACCACCGACGCAGAGTTGTCCTGTGGTGCAGTCGGTGTTCTGGGAACACACGGTGCATTGGTTTGATTTGCAGACGAGTCCCCCCTGGCAGTCTCCGTTCGTTCGGCAGCTTGCGACTTTGCAGGCACCTTGCAAACACAATTGGCCGGCCGCACAGTCACTGTCACCAGAGCATGGGCCGCACTGGTTGGACTTGCAAACTTCGCTCGCTTTGCAGTCGTTGGCTGTTCGGCAGTTTCCTTTGACGCAGCCACCGTTCAAGCACAACTGGCCAGAGCCACATTGTGAATCTTGGGTACAGGGTTGGCAATTGTTCTTCGTGCAGAGGTAGCCGTTGGTGCAATCGTTATTCGTTCGGCAGTTGCCTGCGATGCAGCGACCTGTTTCACACAGCCGGCTGGTACCACACTCGCTGTCGGTTGCGCAGGTGGAGCATGTATTCGAGAGACACAACAACCCGGTGGCACAGTCCTTTTCCACTCGACAGTCCGCAGTTTTGCAGGCACCCGAGAGGCAGAGTTGGCCTGCATCACATTCCCTGTCACCGGCACAAGCAACACACTGGTTAGCCTTGCAGACCTGACCACCCGAACACTCGCTGTTGGTTCGACAGGAACCTGTGATGCAGACTCCACGAGAACAAAGTTGCCCTTTGGCACACTCTGAGTCTGTGGCGCAGGGAGCACAGCGATTGCTCTTGCAAACGAGACCTGTGGCACAATCGGCGGAGGTTCGGCAACTTCCGACCACGCAAGCACCTTGCAGACAGAGTTGTCCACCACCGCAGTCTGTATCCTTCTGACAAGGAGCACAGACGTTGCTGAGGCAAAGCTTTCCGCCAGAGCAATCCTTTTCGGTCCGACATTCTGCCTTGGCACAACGACCCGACAGACAGAGTTCACCGGTTGCACATTCCTGGTCAGCTACACAAACATCGCACTTGTTGTTACGACAGACTTTTCCATCGGAGCAATCGGACGTTTGGCGGCAATCCCCTGCGACACAAACGTTGTTCAGACAAAGCCGGTCCTTCCCGCAAGAAGCATCATCCGAGCATTGGGAGCATGTCTGCTTGGCACAGATCAAGCCACCAGCGCAGTCACTGTTTTGCAGACAACCAATGCAAGTCAGGGTGCTGGTATCGCAAACCTGACGGGCAGAGCAGTCGTTGTTGCCTCGACAACCGGCTCGACAGGCACCCTTTTCACAGAGAAGCCCGCTCCCACAATCTTTGTCTTCGGTGCAAGCAGCGCATTGGTTTTGTTTGCAGATCTGGCCTTGCTGGCAATCGGAAGGTTCACGGCATGTCGCTTTGGCGCAGCGTCCCTGCAAACAGAGCTCACCGGACTCGCACTCCGGATCGGCCACGCACACATCGCATCGACCACTTCGACAGACCTTTCCATCGCGACAGTCCGTTCGACCCAAGCATTCCACACAGGTAAAAGCTTTGGTGTCGCAGCGTGCTCCAGCCTCGCATCCATTGTCATCGCGGCACCCTTTCGTACAGGTACCATTCTCACAGAGGCTACCTTTCGAACAGTCGGTATCTGCGGAGCAAGCTTCACAGCGACCTTGTTTGCACACAAGACTTCCTGGACAAGGTCGGGTGTCGGAGCAATTGGGAGGAACGCAGGCTTCTCTCTCGCATAGGTTCCCTCCTGAGCAACCGCTGTCGTTGCGACAACCCTCACGACAGCCCCCGTCCACACAGATCTTACCTTCACCACAGGCATTGTCTTCAGAACAAGCGGAGCACCGGTTCTTTTGACAAAGCTGCCCGCCCGTACAAGGCTTCGCGTCGGAGCATTGTTGGGCCTCACAGACACCGCTTTCGCAGATCTTGTCGGCTCCACAGGAGGCGTCGTCTGTGCAGGCCTCACATCGGTTGGACTTGCACACCTTTCCGCCTGCACATGGCGTAGCATCAGTGCATTCGGCTTTTGCGCAGACCTGATTGATGCACAGCGTTCCTCCACCACAGTCGGTGTCAACCTTGCACTTAACCTCGGGTGTTTCACCGCTACACCCGACGATTCCGACCATGGCAAGAACCAAACCCAACAAGAACCCACGGAGACTGTACCGAAGCATTCGTCTGTCCTCTCTCTAAAATGATGTCAGGAAACAACATCGAAAGAATTTGAAAGCGTTTGATAGAAAGACCTATGTCGATAAAATTGGTCTCCAAGTATGGAAGAGAGCAAGAAGGAAGACAAGAGGGAATGAACCGGAACAAGTACGGGTTCTTGACCGCAGCCTGAATGGGGTGTACCCCAACCACCCTATCCTTCTGTTAAGGAGCTTCCCAAGAACTCCCTTTCCCCACATTCACAGGAGAACACCATGGCAGCACGGAAACTCGGACGAGGCGTCTCGCTGGTTGGCGCTGGAATGTCTCAATTTGGAGCGTTCCACGACAAGTCGAGCCGCGATCTGTTCACGGACGCCTACCTCGAAATGCTTGGCTCCATCGACAAACCGATGAACCCTGGAGACATTGAATCCCTCTACATCGGGAACTTCTCCAGTGACTTGTTTGAAGGCCAAGCTCACACCGCCCCTCTGTACACGGAAACGGTAGGACTCGTTCCTCGCGCAGCCACACGCATAGAGAACGCTTGTGCCAGCGCCGGTGTTGCCCTTCGTCAGGGAATCATCGCGATCGCGTCGGGCCTCTACGATGTCGTGTTGGTCGGTGGCGCCGAGCGAATGAACGCGCTGCCTACATCCAAAGTCACGGAAGCCCTGGCCAACGCTGGAGACCGCCTGTTTGAGATCTCGGCAGGCTTTACCTTCCCAGGATTCTATGCCGCGCTTGCTTCGGCTTACATGCACAAATACGGGATGACGCCCGAGGCGTTGATGCACGTTGCCATGAAAAACCACGACAACGGCGCGCTCAACAGCAAAGCCCAGTTCAACGTGAGCATCCGGGGCTGGATGGAGAAGCGCAAGGCGTCCGCCGAGAAGAAAGGCCGCCCCATTCCCACCTGGGAAACCGAGATGGACTTCTTCCATGACGACGCAGCCAACCCCTTCATTGCCTGGCCTTTGCGTCTCTTCGACTGCTCCCCCATCACGGACGGCGCAGCCTGTGTCCTGCTTGTTGCAGAAGAACGCGCTCACGAATTCACCGACACCCCCATCAACATTGTAGGAACCGGCCAAGCATCGGGGTATCCTTTGCATGGACGTACAGACATGACAACCCTGGCTTCGGCTCGGTTGGCTTCCCAAGAAGCCTACGACATGGCCGGCGTCACGCCCAACGACATCCGTATCGCTGAAGTCCACGACTGCTTCACCATCGCGGAAGTGGTCGCGACCGAAGACCTCGGATTCTTTGCCCCCGGTGAAGGCTTCAAGGCCGCAATGGAAGGCAAGACCGCTCGCAACGGCAGCAAGCCGATCAACACATCCGGCGGCCTCAAAGCCAAAGGCCACCCCGTGGGAGCTTCCGGCGTGGCCCAAACCGTGGAAGTGTTCAAGCAGATGCGTGGAGAAGCCGGTGAGCGCCAAGTAGAAGGCGACGTCCCCTTGGCTCTCACCCACAACGTCGGCGCAACAGGCAACACGTCTGTGGTCCATGTGTACGAACGCAAATAGTCGAAGAACCTCAAATCGTTTCGTTCAATCGATAGAGCAAAAGGAGCCACAACGATGTCGGACGCACGACCGTTTACCACCCACTCCTATTTTCAATACCTGGAAGAAGGCAAGCTGATGGGCACCTACAACGCCTCCAGCGACACCATGTACGTTCCACCCCGACCGATTTGCCCCCAAACCCACTCCACCGAGATGGAATGGCGCGAATGCTCCGGCAAAGGAACCCTCGCCGCGTTCACCGCCGTATCCATCGGTCTCAAAGAGATGGGACTCTTGGGCTACAGCCGCAACAACCCCTATGTGAGCGGCATTGTAGAGTTGGAAGAAGGCCCCAAAGTGAGCGCATTGATTCGAGGCGTGGATGGCACCAACCCCTCCAGCATTTCGATCGGTACGCCCATGAAAGTGACCTTCGTTAAGATGGAAATCGACGAGACCCAACGCACCCTCCTCGCGTTTGAACCTGCCTAACCGAAGCGCCCCTCAGCGCATCCTTTAGACCTCTCGCGAAATCCAGCCGATCTCCACAAAGAACCCTTCCAGATCAACCAGGACCAGCGCGCCGTGAAGATAGATGCCCGGCAGCCACATGGGGATACTCCACATGTGATGAACGTGGTACTCAAACATCCCCGCTGCTGAGAACCCAATCTCTACAAGCGGTCCCGCGATGGCGAGCAACAAGCAAAAGACGACCGTGGCAACATCCGTTTGCGTTCGCCACCACAGTCGGACGATCCAGGCTCCCACAAGGATGCCCGTCATGATGTAGGCGTATTTGGCAAAGGGCCCGGTCGCAGCGTACGCAATCAAAAACAGAATCGTTGAGCCGATCAGCCCAGAGATACGGATCGGATACACCACACCTCGGAACACCTTCCGAAGAATCACCCACGACGGAAACATGAGCAGGCCGGCGACACCAAAGACCAGAGGCACCCACCAGGCTTGCCCCAAGAAGCTTTGGTCGTTTTGTGAGAGGACGCCAAAGACAATATGAAAGCGGTCTCCCAAGCTGATGATGGTTCCACCGACCAGAAACAAAAACAGCGCAATCCGCAACACGTTTCACCCCAACTCTGCTTGATGTTCAAACTCCATGTGGACGATGCCTATCCTACGTCATCCACGTTCAAAATTCTAGCCTGGGTCGTTCTCTCCTTTGAGCAAACGCACAGGAAGGTTGCATCCCAAAGAGCAACCCACTATGTTCCGGGTGAGGAGTCCTTCCCCATCCATTTCTGCTTCCATCTCTAACGAAGGACTCTGCGCAAGGTTGCAAAAGGTTGTCTCTTATGAGTGTGTGGAATGGCTCCTGGCTTCGGTGGTTCGTGTGGATGCAAGGCGTACTCTTGCTTGGTTTGTCGCTGGCAGGCTGTGGTGCCTACACCCCACAAGTCCACACACCTGCGCTTTGGAAAGCAACCTCGGACCAAGGCTCTATGTACTTCTTTGGAGCCGTTCACGTCGGACACGCCACCTACTACCCCCTGCACCCGGCCATTGAAAAAGCATACCAAGAGTCAACCAAGCTTGTGGTGGAGGTCGACCTCCTCAACCTGGACACCGAGGCGTTTAACAAACTCTCTCAGGAGGCCCAAAACGAGGTAGAAGGCGGCAAAAAGAAAGTCTCCGAAGAGACAGAGTTGAAGGTCAAAAGAGCCCTTGCGAACCGCGGAGTAAACGCCAACGACTACTACAACCGTTACAAGTTTTGGTACTTGTTGGAGCTTCTGACCCAGAAAACGTTACCCAGCGGAATTCGTCCTGAATATGGGGTGGACGCCTACTTCCTGAAGAAGGCCCAAGCTGACAAAAAACCCATCAGCGAGTTGGAGACCATCCGCTCCCAGGTCATGATGTTGGTCAACCTTGGAGAGAACCATCCCAACACCTACTTCAAGTACCTGTCAGACCCCGACTACCAAAGCTTTTCCATTGTCAGACTCTTAACGTTGTGGAAGCAAGGAGACCCCACGATTCTCGCGGAGTCTCTCTTTGCCCCACTCAACAAGAACAGTAACTTCTCTCCGGTCTACAACGCCTTGTACTTTGACCGGAACAAACAAATGGCCGACAAGCTTCTCAGTTCACACACCAGCAAAGACGTACCCTTTGTTGTGGTGGGTGCAGGGCATTTGGTAGGCGACCAAAGCATGCTCACTCACCTCCAAGCCAAGGGATTCAAGATAGAGCAAGTGTCCTTACCTCCTGTCGTACGAGAAACGGCCAACTGAAAGACTGGCGAACCTCTGCAGCTCCCAAACGTAATGTCCCTCCAAAGAAACCCAGACAACTCAAACCAAAGGGACAAGCGTGATGCAGGCAAGCTATCGAAATCCGGACGAACGCACAGGAATCTATGAAGTCTTGGAGGCGGCGTTTCCATCGATAGTCTCCCGCATCGAGCTGGCCAGGGAGTTGGGCTGGGAGTGGGAAGGCACCACGACGCCCTTTGTCTCCGAAGTAGACGGCGACGTCGTCGCACATGTGGGGGTGCTGGAAACAACCCTCCTGGTACAAGGGCAACGCATCAACATTGCTGGCGTTCATGCGGTGGGATGTCGTCCAGAGTTCCGAAAGCAAGGTCACATGCGAACCGCGATGAACGACGCCCTCGCCTACGTGGACAGCAAAAACCTACCGGCCCTCCTGACTTGCTCGGTCCCTGCTATCTACGCTTCGTTTGGCTTTCAACCGGTGCAAGAACACAAAGCCTGGTTCGACAAACGCTCCACTCCCGCTGCTCCAAAGCTACAGCCCCTGTCCACAAACTCCACCCATTTGCAGCAACTCCACCAAGCCCTCCTTGAACGAGCACCCATCAGCGAGAGTTGGTGTGTTCGCGATGAAGGATGGCTGTTCGGTATTTGTGAAGTGTTTGCTGCCAAAGGGCTGGGTTGGATCGGTACAAACAACGAGATGGACCTCTTTGTAGTCAGCCAAATACGGGACAATGTCCTTCATCTCTATGACGTTGTGGCCCCGGAGATTCCGCCTCTTGATGAAGTCATCGCGAAAGTACCAGGGACCTTTGCGCAAGTGTGCGTTCACTTTCCAACCGATCGTTGGGAACCTCCGACACGTTGGGAGTTGATGCCTGAAGATGATGTGTTGATGGTTCGAGGAAACCTGCCCCTCCCTGAAATACGATGTTTGCCTCCCACGGCCAGATGGTAGAAACATCCTCCCAGAGCTTGTCCATCTCACCCACCTCATAGTTGACCCATCGAACGTTCCGTTGTACAAGTCCGCATCGTTAATCCGCACCTAGAGGTTGCTGTAGACAACAGAAGCTTGTCAGAATGCAGCGCGGGTTGAGGATGCAACATCCGTTTATGGAACAGTAGCGAAGGGACCGAGGATGAGCGAGTATCAAGTTGGCTTCTCCAAACAAGACATCACAGCTTGGGAGCCAGATATGCAGATCTGGGGATGGTTTACCCCAGACAACCGGATTGATGGTGTAGCCACGCCCTTCTACGCCCGCGCGATGATGGTCCGCCGTGACGCTCAAACCCTCGCCTACGTCTGCATTGATCAGGGCTATGTCAGCATCGCCCTTCGCGAGATCGTCTTGGAGTTGCTTCGGCTGGAACACCCCGAACTGGGGCTCGGTCCCCATAACTTGATGCTCACCGCGACCCATACCCACGCCGGACCCTGCGGGCTGTCCGATGTTGTGGCACAAACCAGCGCCAACTTTGGCTTCTCCCCCAACGTTTTGACCCGCACGGTAGAGGGCGTCATCAACGCGCTGGTGGAGGCGCACCAACGCCTTCAACCGGCGACCCTGCGATGTGGAACGGTCGAGATCCCGTACCACGAGCCCATCGCCTTCAACCGCTCGATGAAGTCGTACCACCGCAACAAAGAGGTGAGCAAACGGCCGGTGGCAGACCCTGCCCAGGCCACACGACGCCACAGCGTAACTCTCCGCGCCGACACCCCCGACGGTCAGATGTTGGGTCTCGTCAACTGGTTTGGTGTCCACGCCACTTGCATCCACGCCGAGAACACGCTTTTGCACGCCGACAACAAAGGCCTCGCCGCTCAAGTCCTCGAAGAAAAGTGGTCGGAGCGGCCCGACATCCACCCCGACTTCATTGCGATTTTCGCCCAAGATGCAGCAGGAGATGTCTCGCCCAACTTTCGATACAACAAAGAGCGAGACAAAACCATTGGGCTCTCTGACGATGACACGGAGAGCGCCCGGTTAAACGCGGAGATTCACATCACCTACGCCGAAGCTGGCGCAGCGAATGCGTTGGAGCAGCCCATCCTTTCGGGAGATGTTGGAGGAACCGTCCAACACGCCGACATGGCCCGACGCCCCGTCCCCTCTGAGTTTGTTGAAGGACGAACGGGCATTCGAACCACCCACGCCACCTGGGGAATCATGATGCCTACAGGGACGGCAGAAGGACCTGGACCGCTTCGTCCAGCGATTGCATTCTTGCGCCAGTGGATGAGGCTACGACGCCTCCGTAGCAAGCTCCCCTTCCTGCCCAACAAAGAAGACATCAAAGCACCCTTCCTTGAGCTGGGACTCGGCACCGATGGACAGTTTATGAAGGTCTTGCCTGTCCGTCGTTCGCTTCGGTTTGTTGGGAAAGTGGACCCGGTGATTGGGTATGTACACGCTATCTTTAAGGATGGACTTCTTGGAAACGAGCCCTGGCTTCCCCGCTATGTCCCCGTGCAATTGCTTCGATTGGGGAGCTTCTCCCTGTTGGGTCTCCCTGCAGAGCCCACCACCATCGCAGGAGAGCGTTTGCGTTCGGTCATCCAGGCTGCCCAGGGAGACAAACAGAGCACCGTCGTGATCAATGGGTATGCAAACGGGTATGCAGGCTACATCACCACACCCGAAGAATACCAACAGCAAGAGTACGAAGGTTCGTATACACTGTTTGGTCCGTGGACGCTCGGTGCCTACCAAAGCGTGGTGCAGGGAATCGCCCGCAAGCAGGGAGTGACTCCAGCGCATTCGCCTGTCCAAGGCCCATTTCTCCCTGTCCACTCGTATGAAACCCTGCTCCAACGAAGACAGTCGGGCCGCAAAGGAACCTGGGGACGAGGAAACGGACCCAACATCCCCGAACCCAACTCTCCCTACCTCACCAAGATTAAGCGGGCCCTCTATTCCAGGACCGCACAACGATAGCTTCTCCAAAGCAACACTGAAATGAATTCCATCGTAGCTTGTCTCTGCAAAGGAAGGCTACAAACCTTAAAATACTAACAAGAGAGTACAGCCTATGAATCAACCTCAAACGCCCCAAAAAACTGTCCTTGGACCGCCTCTGGAGAAGCATCCTGGGTTGTCCACCATCGATCTGAGTCAACCGAGTCCATGGGGGATGGGTCTTGTAGGACTGCTCAAGTGGCTGGTCTGGGCTCCAGAGAACATTGTTGGGAAACGAAAGACCCCACAGATCGAACAAATCATTCGGTCCACGTTGAAAGAGGTGGGGCAAGACGACCAGGACGTTGATGCACTCATCAAAACATTTTACGATGAGTACAACCAAGAGCTAGAAGAGACGAAGGCCAACGAGCCATACGACTTGTACAAGTCACAGAAGTATCTCCATCCTGTCGAAGCTACGAGGCGGATGCGCTACTTCTCCGAGGACTTCCTCAACAAAGAGTTCGACATCTTCTGCAGCCTTCTGCCGAGCGCAACATTAAACCGCTACCTACAGACCCACTTTCAATTGGGGTCTGAAGGAGAGTGGTTTGTGTTTGGAAACTCCAACGACCTGGAGTTTTCCATGAGCATGTTGTTTATGCAGATTGACACCTTAGCCTACAACCCAGAAACAAACACCCTGGTGGGGCTGGAACTAAAAATAGACGCAGATCTCGGCCAAAAGCAGGTTATGAAATATTGCATGATGGTAGCTTACCTGGAACAAACCGGGAAGCTACCGCCCAACACAACATTCAAGCTCTTGGTGATCGGTGCAAAGCCGACAACATCCAACGAACACGCTGCGACCATCGAGCACGCGAAGAATGTCCTGGAACAGAAAGAGTACCCCAAGCGAGGACTCAAAGCAGGCCAGGCAGAAACCCTACATGCTAGAACCGATGAGCTGCTCTCATCGCTAGAGTTGTCCTTTACCACATGGCAAGACCTCGGTGACTACTTTGCCAAGCAGCTCAAGGAATGGAACCACACCGGTCCGGCAGAGAGCTGTTACAAGCTGATCGATGGCTTCCTTGTAACTCTGCATGAGAAGTACAGCCGCAAGCAAAAACAACGACTGTATACGCCGTCTCCTCAGCCAGAAAGCAACAAGCAGCCAGAAAGCAACAAGCAGCCAGCGCAACAGCCCCCTCTCACAGAGAAACCACAAGCAACATCAAGCTCCTTTTGGTTGGGACTTGGTGTAGGCATCGGTGCAACCATGCTCTTTTATGTGATTGCCACCTTGCTTATGATTCGGTAAGGAAACGAGTCCTATGACTTTTTTTGAACGCATCCAACGCATATTGAACCATGGTTTGCTTCACAGCCTGGTGATCATTGGTGCTGTCTTGCTTATGTTTTCGCCGCTGTTGTCGGCGAAGAAGCTCATCGACACGCACGACTTGTTCTTCCACCAACGACGCACGGTGGAATACTACGAAGCCATAAAGAAGAGCCCCAACACGCTTCCCATCTGGTCGGAAAACGCCGTAGGTGGGATGGGACGACCGTTCTTCTTGTACGCGGCTCCCCTGGTTCAGTGGACAGGCTCGGCGTTGCTCGCGCTCACAGGCAATAGCATTCGAGCCATTCATTTGCTTGCGCTCCTGCTCGCTCTGCTCAGTGCTTTTGGCGTGCTGCTTTGGTTGCGAGAGTGCAGCCCTCCCTATGTTGCATTCCTCGCCACGATCTCCTTCTTGGGGACCGACTATTTTGTTCGCAACATCCTGGCGCGTGGAGCCCTCGCAGAAGTTGCCGCGATGGCGATGTTTACCATCGTCCTCTGGTTGACAGAGCGATACTTGAGAACTGGAAAGGTAGCGTTGTTGGGAGGAGCATTCTTCTTCTTTACTCTCGTGGTGTTGGCTCACAACCTGAGCATCGTCTTCTTGGCTCCTTTTGTGGTCGTCTACTCTCTGTTTGGGGGTTGGCGCTACGACGCCTGGAAGCGAGCCTGGTTCGGTGTGGCTATCCCCATCGTTGGGATGATAGCGGCCTCGTTTTTCTGGGTCCCCGCCATTGTCCACAGCGAATGGATCAACGCCGACAAGTTTGCGAGTGGATTCAGCGACATCCGCAACCACTTCATGCACGCAGGGCACATGTTCCAGTTGAGCTTTACCTCCTTGATTGGGAAAGCTCCCCGCCGGTTCACCGCATCGTTCTGGACCCTCTCTTCGGTCATGGGACTGACCTTGTTTGTGTTGCTTCCTGGCAAGCCCAAGCCAGCCCGTCGGTTCGTGTGGGTCATGATCATTGGCCTGGGTGCCTGTTTGTTCTTTCTTTCGGAGCTATCGAAGTTTGTTTGGGTCAATGTCCCCTACATTCGGTTCCTCCAGTTCCCCTGGCGACTCCTTGTGATTTGTTCGTTGTTTTGCGCGGGCATCTCCACGTTTTTGTTCCGCTGGGTCCGATGGAAATTCACCCATGTGTTGTTGGTCGGCGTGATTCTCATTCCGCCCATTGGGACGGCCACCTACTTTGGGATGAAGACCCCCCAAGAAGACAGAATCCACCTTGAAACTCCCAACGACATCCGGATGAAAAAGACGGTCTCGTACGGATACACCGACATCTCTGCGCCACGTTGTGTTCGGGTTGGGATGACACCCTACATCACCACCAAGACGCTGTTTCGCGCAGACAAGAACGTCAAGCTCTCCAAGATCAAATCCAAGTACGCCTGGCGACAAGCCCACTACGAAACGAAAAAAGGCGGCGCGGTGATCTTACGCAACGCCTACTTCCCTCTTTGGGACATTCGCTCCAACGGAGAACCCCTCAGCTATCGATGCGTCGGCTCCGGCTTCATCGAGATCTACCTGCCTCCAGGCAAAGGCGTAATGACCGCCAAATTGAGCGCCTCGCCTCTCATGGTTAAGACACGCTGGATATCCTTCATTGTCTTTCTCTTTATGTTCTTGCTCACAGCCTTCGCCCTGTGGAAGAAGTGGGTCATTCAACCCCACAAAACCCCCACCGAACCGCTCGTGTGACCAAGTTTTCCTATGGGTCAATGTCTCCGCCAGCAACGTACTTTCGCAGCCGAGCATCGCAAGCTCGCGCGTGAGCTTCCATGCCTTCCAAGCGTGACAATCGGGCTGCCACAGGCGCGACTTCACGGTTGGCTTCGGGAGTCATGCGCTGGGTGGTGACCACCTTGAGAAACTTGTGAACAGAGAGGCCACCTGTGTACTTCGCAGCCCCCTTCGTCGGGAGGATGTGGCTGGTCCCAGAACATTTGTCGCCAAACGTTACGGTTGTTTCTTCCCCCACAAACAAAGAGCCATAACTCTTCAGCCGCTCTCGGAACCAAGCGTTGTCGCCCGTATGAACTTCCAGATGTTCGGCGGCGTAACGGTCGGAGACTTCGCACACCTCTTCCCTGCTGTCACAAAGGATGACTTCTCCGTACTCACGCCAGGACACGCGCGCTGCATGTTGGGCTTCTTTGGGCAACGCATCAATGAGGCTGTCTACCCGTGAAAGCACTTCTTCACCAAGGGCTCTGGACGTTGTAAACAGCCAGGCAGGGGAATCAAGCCCATGTTCTGCCTGGCTCACCAGATCTTCGGCGACCAATTGAGGGTCAGCGGTTTCGTCAGCGATGATACCGATTTCTGTGGGTCCAGCGAACATATCGATACCCACTTGGCCGTATAACATTCGCTTGGCTTCGGCAACAAACCGGTTTCCTGGACCTGCGAGAAAATGAGCGGGCTTTCCCGTGAACAATCCAAGAGTCATCGCCGCAATCCCTTGCACGCCACCCAAGGCCAAAATATGGTCCGCCCCACAGAGGTTCATGGTGTACAGAATCGCAGGATGAATCCCTTCACCAGGCTTGGGGGCAGAGCAGGCAACAACATGCTCGACGCCAGCCACTTTCGCCGTCCCTATCGACATAATCGCAGAAGCCACATGAGCGTACCGTCCACCAGGAACGTAGCACCCCACCGTTTCAATGGGGATGAGCTTTTGCCCTGCCCAAACCCCAGGCATCAGCTCCACCTCAAACTCCTGGATGGAGGCAAGCTGAGCCTCGGCAAAGGTCCGCACCCTCTCATAGGCAAATTGGATGTCATCTTTGTGTTGCTGGCTGACCTTCCGGCTGGCCGCTGCAATGTCCTCTTCCGTAACAACAATGGGTCCCGTGTAATGGTCCAAGGTCTCACCGTAGGCGATGGCTCGTTCTTCGCCCTCGGCTTGAATTTCAGCAAGCATCTCAGCAACGATGTTGCGAGTTTCATCTTCACCAGACGCCGGAGTCTTTGTTGCCTGTTTGAGGTACACCAGTCCCATCGCTTTCTCCTTTGCAACCAAAAGCGCAACAATCCAACACAGAACAGAACCCTACAACGAAGGCTACGCAACGGACAACAGCAAAGTGTTGACAAGAACAACCAAGCCCTGTTGAAGTGTTCCTGTCCTGAACCCACGAGGGTCCAAACGATTCACTTACCACGTATAGGAACAAACACATGAATTCATGGGTCAAGACCCTTTCCCTTGCTGGCTTGCTTCTGTTTACCTTCCTGGCCCAGCCTTCATCGGGTCAAGCGGGCAAGAGAAAGAGACGAGCAACCAAACGAGGCATGGGCATCATCTCCAAGCAAAACCTGCCCTCCTGCATCCGCATGGGAGTCTGCAAAAACAAGGTAGACCGAGTCTGTCATATCCTTGCCATCGGAGACAGCAGAGAGTCCACCGCTCGCGGCCCCAAAAATGTAGTGTGGGCCGTCGTTCGTCGGCAGGAATGTAGCAAACGATGCGTCCGAAAGTGTTCTCGTAGCAGAGTTCGCGCTCTCAAAGCATGCAAACAGAAAATCAAGCAATGCCAGACCCAATACAATCGAAACATCAAGACATGTCGAGCCAAGGCTCGAAAACGTTGCAAGCCACGCTGCAAACGAACCAAAGATCGCTCCTGTTTGCCGCGATGTGCGGTCCGAGAGATGAAGCGATGTTTGCTTCCTTTCCTCAAGCAAAAATGCCCCCGACACCCCAGACTGTGCCGACAACAAATCGAAGACGACACACGCTCGTGCCGGCTGCAATGTTGCACTGGCTCCGCCACCACACATGTCTGCGAGCAGACCTACCAATGCAAATGCAAGGTACGTTGTTTGCGAGCGCCGTGCCGAGGCTGCGTGTGTAGCTGCGAATGGCCTGTGTGCCGTCAGGTCTCTTTTTCAAAGACGAAGAGCAAAAAGAAAAGCAAGGCCAAGCGGAAGAAGCGGAGATAGAAAACCTCCTCCCTTGGGACAGAATACCATTGTCTTGATAGTCAGAAGAGATAGAGGTTAGAACAAGAAGGAAGTGAGGGGGGGCTTCTGGCAAGTTACTTGAGGTACTTGAGTTGGACACCTTTCTTGCTTTGTTGGTAGAGGCTTTCGAGTCGTTGGCGTCCACTCTTCTGCAGGTGGAAGTTACGCTTCCGGATGTTTTGCAACATATCCATCGATTTGGTTCCACCTGAGATGTCTTCGCCGGAGAAGTTGTAGCTTCGGGTAGGACGCTTCCCGCTTCCCACTCCTCGTTGCAGGTATGTTTTGCCTCGGAAGAAGACAAAGTCGTCTTGTTTCTGAGCAATCACCGTAGCATTCCCACGAACCTTGGTCGCCGTGAAGATACCGCGAAGGTCCGTCTTTCCACTTTGGAACTTACCATCGGCGCTACCAATGACACGAACCAACGCATGCGGAACGGGCTTGCGAGTTCCCAACTCATACAAGTGAATGACCACGCGGCCTGTCGAAGCATCCTCTTGAACGTCCATTCCCAGGCGCGTTCGCAAGACAATCCCCGACACTTCTTTTTGCTTGGATTTGAGCACCACAAGGTACGAGCCACGACGCTTCAACGGCAGAGGCATCACGCTCTTGCGAGGCCCAAACTCGTGTTGTTTGCCTAGCACCCGAATCCCTTGGTACGACGGGCGAATTCCCGCCAGATTAATCCGAGTGACAGCGTTCAGGTTCTTCTTCAGAAGATACAACTTCATCAAGTCCACGTAGTACACCAGAACCTTCGCCTTGCGAATGTTTTGGTGGTCAATCTTCACTTCCGCTTTGGCCTTGGGCTGTACGGTGTGGACCTCCGGCATTTTCAAGAACACACGCTGGAAGTACTTGGACTGCACGGCTGCGTCTACAAAGCGCGACTTCACTCGTTTGTACCAGGCCAGCGCGTCTTTCAACTTGTCCGCGGCATGGAAGATCTGAGCAATCAAGTAGGACGCGAGGTATCGGTTTTTGCTTCGAGCAAAGCCACCTTTCCCATTGGGATAACGCTCTTTCGACACACGACGCAACAGAGACAACGCTCGCTTGCTGCGGCGCTGCAAGTACAGAGAGTACGCCTCAAGGTAATGAATATCTGCAAGGTAACCGCTCTTGGGATAACGAGCCGCCAAACGCTGCAGGTATTGGGTGGCTTCTTCTTTCTGCTCCAACGCCATCATCACGTTCGCGCGGGTATAGCTGGCGGCGTCGGCGGATGGATGCTCTGGGTAGAGCCATACAAACCGACCGAGGAGACGTCTGGCTTCCTTGAGCCACTTGGTTCGCTTGTCCGACTTCCCTTTGCACTTGTCTGCAAACTGGAAGACCGACTGGGCTAGCCCGTAGTAACCCTCTTGCACTGTCCGAAGGTCAGGGTACGTTTGAAGCAAGCTACGAATAAACCGGACAGCGGCTTTGAACTCGCCTTCTTTCTCAAGAGCCTGCGCCACATTCAACTCTTTGAGGAAGCGCGCAGCCATCGTCGCCTGGTACACCATAAAGGCGCGCTCGTGCTCCCCAGAACCTGCATACGCCTGACCCACCAACATGATTTGGTCAAAGGGAATGACCGTGTTCGGAGAGTGCTCTTTCAACAGCTCAAAGTACTTCACAACCGAAGCATAAGGTCCCTTACGAAGGACGCTTTGGAACAACGTATGAGCCACACGACCCAGGTAGTAATACCGAAGAGAGTACTGGGAGAGTAGCTTCTCCAATAGCTTCCTGGCTTGCTGAAGCTTTCCGAGCTTGGCATACGCTTGTCCGAGATAGAACAGCTCGTTCGGGGTCAAGCGATAGCGTTCGGGAGTCGCGTTCGCAGCAACCACATTCAGGCTGTGCGACGAGCCAATGCTGAACCGTTGGGGCTGTGCGTAGGAGAAGGCGGAATTCGAGGGAACATGGTAGGTTCCTTCTCTCACACCATACAAGCGATAACGGTAGGACCAGCTCCGACGGTTCCGGTACAAGAAGAACCGGATCTGCCCATCTTCCAAAAGGTATGACCCTTGTGACACGGAAATGGAAGACGGCAGCACCATCGTCCCAGCAGGCAACGGCTCGACCACCACAAGGTTGTCGTTACCGTAATGACTGTCCTTCAACTTCACCTGCACACGAACGCGAGTGTACTGTCCAACGGGCAAACGCTTGACCGAGTTCTCCCATCGTTTGTAGGTTCCACGAAGCACAGAGAAGCCAGGCTTGATCGTCTTTCGACCCACAGTTCGGTAAGCCGGGAGATAGCTACGATGGATCGTATGGAAGCGATGTAGCTTCAGCCCTTGCTCTGCCGAATATCCCGAGAGGACCGCAGAAAAATGAAGCAGGCCGAGTCCTTTGGGCTCCAACTTGATTTGCGCGTTGCCTTTGTTCCCCATAGCCAGTTGGAACACTCCACGAGACGTGGAAGCGTTGATGTTGAGGGTTTTGCGTAGTTTGCCTCCGACATACACACCAACGGTAGCGTTCACCTTGGCCTGACTTTGTGCCTGGTAGAACACAGCCAAAGCGCTGACGGCGCGACGAGCGACCAAGAGAGAGGGCCATCGGAAGCCACGACGTTGCTTCAGCAGCCACAGGACAGCCGCTTCCGTAGCTTTGCTTGTGGGAGCCAAACGCGCCATCAGCTCCACAGCACAAGCACCCTGTGCAAGAGCTGGAACCGTCCAGCGGGACTTACGCTCCACGCGCCCTTTCTTCCCTTTCTGAATGGCTTGCAGGCCGCTGTAAAGTTGGGGCAACAGATCCTTCGCAAGGGACTCACGGTTCAAGTCGAACAACGTATGGCCCAAGTGGCAAAGCCCTTCCAACGAGAGCCGCGAGCGTTGACGGAACAAACGGTTCGCGTAGGAAAACAGCTCGTTCGTTTCGCCGTTGGGCTGACGGACCAAAGCTGAGAGCAACAACGCTTTCTTCTCATCTTGGAACGAACGATGGTACGCGTTCTTCACCAACTGACGGACCGCTTTGAGGGCAGAGTCACCGACCCAAACGCCCCATGTTTTCTTGGCCTGGACCAACACACGGAAGATGTCAGCGGAGAAGTCAGCGCTGCTTCCTGTGCCAATGTAATTCCAGCCGCTGTAGGATTGTCGCTGCAAACGTAGGGCCTGAACCACCTGCTCCAAACGAGACTTCATCTGTCGGGCCTGTGGCGAGTCAGCCTTGCCCTGCTGCTTGAGATAGGTAAGGCCGGTCATCAACAGATCAGCTTGATGGACCAGAACACCGGGAAGAACCCAACGCGAAGAGGCTCCCTGCTCCACCATCGACAAGATCCAGGAGGACGAGACAGGACCCACCAACACCCGGAGCTTCACGGCTCGGAAAGAACCTTTCCCTGGCAAGGAGAGAGAGCGGCCCTGGGACTCACGCAGCAGCCCTGAGAATCCGGAGCGCACCCATACACCGGGCATACGCACCTGTATGGACTGCTTGATAGAGTCATCCCACGTTGTTTTTTTGTGGGTGGCCGAGGCTGAAAGCTTCAACCCGAGGGTCTTTCCTGCCATCCCTTTCGCAGAGAGCGGGGAAAGAGTCAACTCTTTGCTCTGACGGGCCGCAACCGTAACAGACAAGGTCTGCTTTTGACCCGACGCTTTGACCACAAGCTTCAATTGAACCTGGAGCGAATGGTCTGTTTGGTTATGAACCACGGCGCGAGGCGCGATCTGGTCATTCTCACTGACAACGCCAGGGGCCTGAAGCTGCACAAAGAACTGTCGTCGTGTAACAACCGTATCTTTCGCTTCCCCCACCAGGGTTGGATGAGCAACACCACGAGCATGAAGCTGCCAAGATGTCAGATTGTCAGGCCAACGAAACTTCACAACGGCTTTGCCCTTGGCATCGGTTGTAACGGACGCATTCCAATACGCTGTGGTTGCAAACCGTTTGCGCATTTGCTTCTTCTGCCGGGGCTTTCCATCGTCGTTTGCCAAGATCGTTTGGGATTGGGGCGGGACCCGCTGGGGTGACAACACCGCAGGGCTGTTGTTTTGACGCAAGTTGCTGTCCAAGTTCAGCCCAAGATTCCCCAGCTTGTTGAGGTAACCTCCAAAGCTTCGACCGTTTCGGTAACGACGACGGGCGCTGCGACGGCGGTAGCGACGTCTTCCTCTCCAATACTGTTGCCGGGGAACACCTCCATAACCACGGGAAACGGAGCCACTCGGCCTTGCTGACTCTTTGAGAAGCCGGGCAATCACGGTCGGCACCTTGGTAGTCGACGGCGCATGACGGTAGGTGTGAGACGACTGCGTTCTCCAACGCAACCGACGACGGTACAGATAGAACAACTTGTCCAAAGCTTGCGTTTTGTCCGGGTAGATGGCCAACAGGGACTTGTCAACCACCGCCAACGACACCTCCGCCGCGACAGGTTTGCCCGTTTGATCGTACGTAAAGACTTCGACTTCAGCTTCCGTCCCAGGCTCAAACACCTTCTTCTTGGGCTTGAGAACGACGCGCAGTTTACGACGCACAACAAACTCTTTGCGAGCGGTGAATAGCTTCTGTTTGTGCAGCAAAGTAACTGACAAAGCGAAGTTAGGACTTAGCTTGTTCGTAAATGTAATGGGAAGGTCTGTTTTCCCTAAAGCCAGGGCAGGAATCAACTTGTACGAGAGGACCGTGTTGGCTTCGTAGGTAAGCAACGCAACCCCAGCTTTTCGGTTGAGCAACGTCACGTTGGTTTTGTCGCCCACCTGGAATTGGTCTTTGTCACTGAGCAAACGAAGAACTTGCTTGTCTTCGCTTCCACTGACAAACACCTTCGAGGTCGCAACAATGCTTTGTTTCCACTCGTCCTTTGCGGTACCTCGGAGAATGTACCAGCCTCCGTCCTTGATGGTCAGAGTTGCTGAGCCAGAGCCTTTGGCATCCACTTTGAGGGCTTGCTCACCCACTTTGCGCTCTCCCCAAGAACCCTGAGCGTACACACGCTTCAACCAAGTCAGAGTGACATCGGTAGCTTTGGGTTTTCCGAGAGGGTCGGCTGCACGAACGGTAACTTCAAACGACTCGCCGGCTGCATACACACGTCGAACCGTCTTCACTCCCAGATCAAAGGCTGTAGAGCGCATCCAGATCCGAGTGGATGCCGTGGCCCGCTCACCGGGCATAAACACATGCAATGAGTACGCTCGATCCATTTCAAGTTCGCGGGTTTTGAGGGAGAACTTCAGCTCCCCTTTCGCGTTGGTTTGTCCCTTCCCACGTAACTTTCCAAGAGAGTACGAGAGGGTTTTGTTTGCAGCGGGAGCGCCGAAGCCATACTTCGCGATCAATGTCCCTTCAATCGACTGACGATGACGAAACACTCGCTGCTTCATCTTAATGGAGAGACGATACTTTGGCAGCGTGTACCGAGCAATCTGAAACGACCCGTAGAACGAAGGACCGTTCTTTCGATACGCCCGGATTCGATAGGTCCCAAGGGGAGAAGCTTGGGTGCTCTGAAAGCGAGCTGACACCGTACCAAAGGCGCTGACTTTGTGTTCGCCTCTGTAGACAACCTGACCACCAGGCGCTTTAACTTGCAACTTGTAAGGCTTGCTGGGTAGTTGAAAGTTACCGTCTTTCACTTCTCGCAAGACGCCACGAATTTCAACAAGGTGCCCTGGTCGGTATGCAGGTCGGTCGGTGTACAGCAGACCTGTCGAAGACACACCGGAGCTGTAATACAATCCGTACATTCCGTTCCCTGTCGAAGCGACCGAGCCGTCGGAATACGCCAGGACTTGGATGGTAGATGTGCTCTTCAGGGACTTGTGTTGAAGCTGAAACGCTCCGTCTTTGCCTGTCTTTCCTTCAAACAAGATCTTGCTGCCGTTCGAGACCAGCAACTTTGCGCCAGCGACGGGTTTTTTGGTCGCTCCGTTGAGAGCAAACGCAAACAAGGCGTGGCGGTTGACTTTGGTGATGATTTGCAAGTCGCTGATGATCGCCACGGTGGTCGCCATCAAACCACCACCCGAAACCTGAACGACAGCCACCATCGGCTTCTTCGTTGGAAGAGGAATCTTGACCTTGAAGGGTTTCAGCTTTTGGTACTTGGGAACCTTAAGCGTCCACTCTTTGTCCGGTCGGATCAGCTGGATATCCAGGTTCTCCATTCCAGAGAACCGATAGACCTTGCGGAAGTAGGTCTCCGCGTCAACCCGGTACATCCGGACGTTCAGAGACTTAATGTTCCGAACATCAGCCAAGAGAGTGGCTCCTTCTTTCACGCCAAACACACGAGGAGTGACAAGCTTAAGGCCTTTCCCTGTGAGTCGACGAATCGCCAGACGAGCCCGACTTCGGTAACGCCAGTAACGAATCTTCTTGTAAGCCGCGAGCGCCGCGTTGAGGTCACGAAGCTTGTTCTCGTAGGTCTGAGCAACCCTCCACTGCGCCATCCGGCCGTAGTAAGAGCTTGGGTACTTGCTGATCAACCGATGCCATGCCGCGATGGCCGCTTTGTAGCTTTTCTGTTTGTAAGCGATGTCAGCCAGTCGGCTCATCATACGTGGGTTGCGACTGTCCAAAGGATATTGCTGGAGAAAAGTAAGGTAAGCTTGCTTGGCTTGCTTCCACTTCTTCCGACGGAACCACTCTTCTGCCTTGCGATACCGGGAGCTAACAATCTGTCGTTGAGCCCGTGGCCACAGACGATCCGTGGGATGCGCTTTCAAGAACGTTTGGTAGGCTTCGATCGCCTCAGCGAATCGCTTTTGTCGGAGATAACAGTCGGCAATTTGGTAGCGTGCACGCGCGACAAACCGCTTCTTGTCTTGCCCCAAGCTCGACTCGTACTTTGTGACAAACGCCTTCAGCGCCTTAATCGCGTCGTCGTAGCGACGGTTGTAGAAGTAGCTATAGGCCACATCAAACGAGGCCTGTTGGGCTTTGGCATGTTTGGGGTATTTGGCGATAAGCTGCTGCAACACATCCAGCCCTAACGTCAGATAGCGCTTGCTCACCCTCCTTGGCAAACCGTACGACTTGGCGATTTGGTAGTAAGCGTCGGGAAGCTTCGATGACTTAGGGAAATCCTTGATCATGTCAAACAAGATTTGCCGTGCTTTTCCACGCTGCTTGTACTTCAAATGGCTCGCAGCCAGGAAAAAGACAAACTGATCGGAGTAAGGACCCTTTTTGAACTCCTTGGTAGCGTTGCGAAAGGCTTGGAGAGCGTACCAGCTTTGGTTAATCGCCAGATAGGATTGTCCCAAACGCAGCATCACAGTGCGCTTCTTCACTGCGGGCAACCCCAACTCCAAAGCGTACTTAAACATGGTTATCGCCTTGCGATAGTTTTGGTTTCGCTTGGCCTTGGCAGCCTTAGCCTTGGAGAACGCCTGGTCTGCATAGCGCAAGTACACATTAGCCATCGTCAAGCGTCGCTTGGGAGAGAGCAACGAGCCCAAGTGCTTCGCATAAATGGCCGACGCGTTCTTGAAGTCCTTTGCTTGGGCAGAGGCCTCCGCCACGATCATCAAAGCCTTGGTGTTCCACGTCGATTTGGAACGAACCACCGGCTGCAAGGCCTGAATGGAGGCTTTGTATTGTTTGTTGAGGAAGAGAACCCGCCCCAACCAATACTGACGTCGTAGATCGTCTTTCGCGCTCCAGCGTTTCTTGTTTTTGAGAAGCTTCAGGGCTGGTGCATATTGTCGAGAGACAACCCACCCCCGAACCTGACTCCAAGGAGACGTTGGGGCTTTCACAGACCGTTGGGCCGGCTTGGATGCAGGGGCCGCGAAGGCCACAGGAACAACGAAAAGGCTTAAGCCAAGGACAAGCAACCATCGAACCATTCGCACGTTGCAAACCATATTGGTACCTCCTGGGTAAGGGTATGGGGGAACGACAGAAAAGGTCATTGGAACGAGAAACAAGAGGGGTTGAAGTCAACCGGTGGAACTGTACCCCGAGAGTCAACCTGGAGACATAGTGAACCAAGCGCTCTTGCCCGTTCATTCTGATGAGAAGTGAGCAGAGAGCACACTCCTCGACAATGGGATCGTATCTCAAACGAACCATAACCGGAATTGATCTCATCCTGGTGTAAAAAGATTGTAAAAAGCTGAAAGATGACCCGCAAAGTCCCTGGAACAACTCCGTTGCAGCCTAGATCAAAACACGGTGACTCCTTGCAGAGCGAAGATACATCTGGTATGTTGAAAAAGTTAGCTCAAGCTCAGAACCCGAATGAATCGAGACATTTGTCTCGTACACAACGGGACCGTTCCTGCGCGATGCGTGTGGACGCCCGCTAGTGGAGTCCTATCCCCAACATTCGGTAGTCTGCTTGGGTAGGTTTCCTAGCGTGGAAGTGAAAGAACAAAGCATCCTGTTCCAACACCAAACTCAAGTCGTAACATTCGCAATCCGATCAGGTCATCGTGAAGATGAAGGAGGCTTCCCGCCCGTTTGAAGGAAGGGAAACAAGAACTCAGTGACAAAAATAATGACAAACAAGTCAGAACCCCAAAGCGAAGAAAAGCCCCTCACCCGTCGTGAGCGAAAGCGAATTGCCAAGCGCGCAAGCATGCTTGAAACTGCCATGGACATCATTGTGGAAGGCGGCATGGAAGCCTTGACCATCGCTCGCCTGGCCGAACGTTTGGACGCCGCAGTGGGTGCATTGTACCGGTATTTCCCTGGGAAACAGGCTCTTATTGTTGCCCTGCAGCACCAATGTTTGGAAGAATATCTTGAAGTATTGACTCGGGATCTCCACAACGCCAACACCTTCCTTGATCAGCAATCTGACAAAGAGGTAGAGCCTGGCGTTCGCTACTTAATGCTGCTCCTGACTTTGAGTTACTCTTACATTCTGGATTCAGCTCATTCCCCAACCCGTCACCGGTTGATGGACATTCTCATCTCCACTCCCGATCCCTTGCTCTCGGACGACGAAGCCAAAGAAGTCGACATCACCCTCCGCAAGATCCTAGAAAAAGCGACTCGGCTGATGATCGACGCCGAAAACGTTGGCGCGCTGCAGGGAGCCCCCGATTTGTTTGCCTCTGCAACGCAGGAGGAAGAGGTCCCACCCGAAGCGGAGATGGTTCGCCGCGCCTGGCAACGCGCTCATGTTCTTTGGGCTCACCTTCATGGCTTGGATCACTTCCGCAAGAGAGACCGCATCCAGGCCCCTGCTCTCCAGGTCGAAACGCTCTTCTATGTCGGCCTGCAGACCTTGTTCCAAGGGTGGGGAGCCGAGACCCAATCTCTCAAAGAGGCCTTTGCACTGTTTGCTACTTTTGTCGTATCCTGGAAGTCCAACGCGTTGGGTTAACAAATAGTTATCCTCTTCTACCGAAGGACTTCTTATGAATCGTATCGCTTTCCTGTCTCTGTGAGTGATATCCCTTCTCATCAGTTGTTGGAGTTGCAGCCAACCCCTCCCGAACAGCATGTACCGCGAGAACCAAGGAGTTGAGATCTTCAAGTCCTTCCTTGGCGGACTCTAACCTCTCTCAATAGAAACATTGTCCAGTGCCGCGATAGGTTGGGATTCGCTCTACAAGTTTGCCGCCCTGCACAAGAAGGTACTCCTGGAAATGTTCGGCAATCTCCCCCGCCTTGGCTGGCCGAAAGAACACCGGATCTCCGATCTTAAGAGGAACAGACTTGGGCACCTGCAGCGGCGTTTGCACTTCCCCCACGGCCTCCATGGAAGTGAGTTTGAGACCTTCAGGAAGGAAGGGCGCAGGTATCTTGTCCAACCCCACTTCACCGCTGGCAACAAAACCACCGCTCTGGCAGGTTACGGTGCCAGGCTGAGGAATCCGAGTCACTCGCAGCCCAAAACAAAACGCAGGTCTGTTTTTGTTGCTTCGGTAGTAATCAAACAAGTGGGACTGCAAGAACCCCGAGCCTGCCGTCACTTCGGTAAGCCAGGGCTCTTGTGTTGTGGTTCCCAAGCTTCCAGTACCGCCGCCGTTGAACAATCCAAGAGCTACGCCCTTCTCCTCCAGGTAGGCAGAGATAGCCTCCCGCTTCTTCGCCACATCTTTTGCAGAGGCCGACTTGAGCATCGCTTTGAAGGGGTTCATCAAAGGAGCAAAGGGGCTGGCGTCTCCCAAGCCAGCGATCTGAGCTTCGTAGCCCATCACCCCGTACAGTTGGAGCGAGGGGCACGCAAGGATCTTCTCGGCCAGGACTTGAAAGTTAGCCAAAGTCCGCACTGGAGAGCGTTGAACCCCAAGGTGCAGCCCCATCGGTCGATAGGACATATCCGCGTCGATGCATAGCTTGATCGGCTTGGCGCTTTCATCCCCTTTCGACTGGCAAAACGACTCCCACATCGCGATATGTTCGACGCTATCGACCATACAGGTCAAGGTCAAGCCAGACTGAGTCATGTCCCAAGCCACCTGAAGGTCTGCAGGCTGGACAAAGGGGTAAGCGACAAGAAAGTCATCCAGTCCCAGAGACGAAAGATACTTTGCCTCCCTCACTGAAAAGCACATCATCCCCTGAAACGAATCCCCACCCTTGTCTAGGATTCGTTGGATCAGAGCAGGAACCCGAACAGACTTGGTCGCCAGCCGCATGGTTTTGCCGGTAGGTTCAACCACAGCCGCAATCCGACGGATGTTCTCATCCAATGCGTCGAGGTCCACGACCATCGCAGGAAGTTCGACATCTTGGACCAACGCAGCCAAGGCTTCGTAGTCCCATCCGTGATTGGCGGGGAGTTGTGGCATTCCGAACCTCTATGTTTGTCACTCATCTCGAAGGGCGTCCACTGGATCCATTTGGGACGCTTGAATCGCTGGCCAAAGTGTACCGACGAGGGTCGATAGTACACCAATTAACAGACTCACGAGAACATCTCCCCAAGCCAAGGTCCCTCGGATGGTTGTTTCCATCGGGAAGGGCATGTCTTTCAAGGCTTCCGCATCAAAGGAGATACCCGTTGTAATCAGCGGTATCGAAAGCAAGGAGCCTAAAGCAGCACCTAAGATTGCACCAATGACGCCGAGAACAAGCCCCTCTGTCAGAAAGACTCCTGCGACTCTGGTGGGCGTAAAGCCCAACGCCATCATGATGCCCACTTCACCTTTGCGCTCCATCACGGACATCGTCATGGTGTTCATCAACCCAATGCCCGCGATGAACACAATCAGCCCACCCAAAAAGTAGATGTAAAGGTCTACGATCGGGACCATTTTGCCCATCACAGAAGACGTCCGCCAGCTCTGCAAGGCGACACCTTTGGGTCGCTTTACCTGTTCCAACTTGGCCTGAATTCGGTCACCAGCCTGGATGTTTTTCGCGTACACCAACAACGAAGACAGCTGGTTGGGTACATCAATGAAGTATTGCGCTGAAGGGACCGAGAAGAAGAACATCTGATCAATCATCGCAATGCCCGTTTGCGAGATCCCCACGACCTTTAACCGCAAGGCTGAGATGGAGTCGTCCACAGTGCTTCCGATCAGAACCACAGAGCTACCCACAGAGGCCTTCAGTCTCTTGGCGAGTCGGTAGCCAAGCACGACCTCCTTCCCCTTCACCCGAAACATCCGTCCCTTGCGCAACTTCTTGTGAAGCTTCATTCCTGACTTTTCGGCCTCGGGGTCCATACCCAAGCCGCCAGCCGCCGCCTGTATCCCTTTGTGGTCGATGTAGGCACCCACTTCCACACGCGGCGCGACATGAGCGACGCCAGGGACTTTCTTTAGCTCTTGCACCAACCGTTTGGCGTCACCCACAAAGTATGACCCGCTGTACAGCCGCTTCTTCTGAATGACCTTTTGGTGGACGAGCCTGTAATGTCCGTACTGATCGATGATTCCCTTCATCATCATATCAATGGAACCGTTCATCAACACGAGAAAGAGCAAAATTCCCATGGAGCACAGCGCCACCGCTGAGATGGTGAGAATCGATCGACCGAGCTTTCGGCCTATATTCTTGAGACCCAATTTAAGCAACATGATGGTTCCCTTACCCCTTCGTTAGCGCTTCAATGGGCTTCAACCGGGTGAAGCGCCACGCCGGCCACAAAGACCCCAAAACCGAGATCCCAACCCCCAAAACCACGGAGAACACGAGCAGCTGGACGCTGACAGAAAAGTAAATGGTGGTGGAGATGCTCATGGTAGTTCCTTCCAACATTTCAGCACCGCCTGGAATGGAGATACCGTTGGCCTGAAAATAGAAGGCAAGAGGCGCCCCCAACAACAAACCAAACAAGCTTCCAAAGAAGCCCAAGAATGCGGCCTCAGCAGCAAACATTTGAATGATCCGGTGGTTCTGCATGCCCTGGGCCATCATCATTCCAATCTCGCCTTGACGTTCGTAGCCACTCATCAACAGCGTGTTGGCAATTCCAATCGCGGCCACCAGCATAATGATGGCGATCAAGGCGTTGTAAAACATCCTGTCTGCTTTCTGGAGTTCGATGATGTCTTGGTACTTGTTTTGCCAGGTGCGAGGGTAGTTTTGGGTGGAGATCTTCTGGACCAACGATGCAGCCTGTACCGAAACCTCTTTGTTCGGGAACCACGCGATCACATCGGTCGCACCTTTCGGCATTTGCAACAGCTTCCGCCCCGTGTTGAGGGACATCAGCACGGTGTTTCCATCCACCAACATGTTCCCGGTTGCGATGATGTCACGGATGGTAAAGTCGAGGGCGTTCATCGAGCCAGCGCGAGTCCTGACAAGCAGAGTCAACCGCTCGCCCACTTTCTTCTCAAAGGTTTTGGCAAGCTCAGCCCCCAAGAAAATGGAGTTCTCATTTTCAGCAAGCTTCACCTTGCGCTGACCGTATTGAGAAAATCGATAGGCCTTTTCAGCCGCATCAGGAGGCAAAGCCACACCCCGGCAACGAAGGGAGTGTTGACCATCACTCAAATCCACCTTGAACACAACCCGCGGAAACGCCACAGCGTTGGGCCACTTCCCTTGGATCCGTTGGATGATGGTGTTGGGTTGATGAACCGGCAAATCAAGGGGCAAGTTGGCCTCGTCTTCCTTGTATTTTTTGTTCATCACCCGAAGATGACCAAAGTCAGTCTCCATGTCCACCCGGATCGTGGTCTCTTCGACCCCACGGGCCAATCCATACGCAAGAATCATCCCCATGACGCCCACAATCACCGTGAGCATCGAAAGGATGGACCGCTTCTTGTTACGGAACATGTTGCGAAATGCCAGCTTAATCAGCATGTGGCGACCTCCGTCTTCACCCGAACATCATGGGATGTGAAACACTCCACCTCCCACACACCTACCCTACACATATTTCGACACCGACCAAATGGAAAGCATGCATCAAGCACAGCACAGATGCTTTCAACGATCTTTAATCTACCGAAGCAATGGGAAGTGTATGGATCGGAGAGAATTGACGCATTGACCAAGGTCAACCCAGAGAAGACGCAAGCAGAAACATGGTGAAAAAAGAGGGATGAAACGGTGGGAGAATGGGGATTGGAACGCGTTCTAGTATCGGGGCGGGGTTGCAAAGGGAGAAGCATACAAACGACGGTTGAGTTCGCGACGGTCCCAACGAGGCGACTGCTCCGAGAAGACGGCCACACCCACAACACCCACGTTCCGAGAGCCGGACGTTCTTGCGGCGTAAGAGTTGCTCACCCGACTGAACCGAAAAGCCGCGACATGGCGATAGCTCCGACGGAACCCGTTCACATTGAGTGTGGCGTAGGGCATCAAAATGTAGCCGCGCTTGTGGGTAGACGCCCGGCGACCATCGATAACATCAAGACCGTCAACCGAAACAACAACTTCTTTGCGCAGGCGAGTGTGGTTGCGGATCTGGATGTGGTAGCGATGACCATGGCGTCCCATCACCCAGACACGCCCGCCACTTTGAAGACCTCGAAGGCGACGTCCGTACCGATCGGTCAGTCGAACGCTCACCCCACCTCCAGAGCGATATACATAACTGCGACAGCAAGAGACGCCACCCAAGTACCGAGCCATCGCACGCACACCGGCCGGGCTGTTGTAGTGAAGTTGAAGAACCGCGTCGGGGTTGGAGCGATACCGCTCAAAGGAAACATTCTGAACGGGCGCATACAACCTCTCGCCGTACGCGGTGCCCAAACCAGGCCGAGACTTACGGCGGTAATAGGTACGAGAACGCCGACGGTACGAGCGATACGAACGAGAAGGTCGAGACGACCGACGATAGGACATGCTGGGCGGAGCTTTTGGAGCGGCCCCAGCCGTGGAATCTTCGCTGGAAGGAGCACGCCGTCGAGAAGCGATAGTTCGACCCGACGGCGATGATTCGGTTTTGCTCGTAGCGTATGTATCTGGACCCACTGCGCGGTGGACTTTGGAGGTTGCACACGCTTGCAGGAGGAATCCCAAAGCAAGAACAGTAAGAAGCAACAATCGACGGGTCATACCCACCTCCTTTGAAAGGAAGACAGCGTTGGAAGAGATCTCCACTCAAGGGAGCGGAGTGAGCTTTGTTGTGGGTTCAACGCATCAGATCCGACGCGCTTACACATCCGTCTTTCTTTTTTTCAAAAAACCCAGAAAAGATTCCTCGCTGAGGTTTGTGGTATACACAGAGGCCGTTGGATGGACCTTAACCTGCTCAGGATGAAGCGACGAGACATGGAAGCGCACGACGAACAGCCCCAAGGCCGCGAAGAATGCTTGACCTGCAACAAGCCACAAGACCACTGCATCTGCGATACCATCGTGCCTGTCACACACCGCACGCACATCACGATCATTCAGCATCCACGGGAACGTCGGCATCCATTTGGAACCGTTCGAATCCTGGAGCAAGCTCTGGACAAGCTCAGCGTGCACCCTTTCTTTCCCAAAGGATCCTGGGCCGACGAACAAGCCCAAGCGATCCTACAAGCTCTGGAAGTCCAACATGGCTCCGAGAATATTGCCGTTCTCTATCCTTCCAAAGAAGCCCGTCTCCTCGAAGACCTAACAGCTTCTGAGCGGCCGGAGCACCTGATCATCCTGGATGGCACCTGGTTCCAAGCCAAAAAGCTCTACGAGGATCTGCCGTGTCTTCATGACCTTCCCAAGGTAGCCTTCTCACCTGAAAATCCCAGCGAGTATCAGATTCGACGAGAGCCCAAAGAACACTTCGTCTCCACGTTGGAAGCTGTGGTGAATGCGCTGCAACTGCTCGAACCTGATAACCCTCAAGTGGAACGGCTGATGGAGCCCTTTCGTGCGATGGTTGCGCGGCAACTTGTGGTTCGAGAAAACCATCCTTACAAGCGAAGAATCCGCCGCCCCAGGCAACGACAAAAGTTATGGATGCCCGAACCCCTTCGCCACCCGGACGACTCCCAAGTGGTCTGTCATGTGGAGTATATCAACACACCGGAACATCCGTCTCAATCCACAGAGATTGTCGGTCTAGTCGCCTACAAGCCGGCGACAGAAGAGAGCTTTGCTCGCTACCTTCACCCCACACATGACACCATCTCAGACTGGCAGTTTGAGCGTTTTGGCATCCCTGAAGACAGCTTTCAGCCTTCCAAGGAACGAGAACAGGTACAGAAGGAGTGGTCCGCGTTTTTGGGGCAACAAGCGACCCTCATCGTTTGGCACAGCAACAACTTGCAGCTTCTTCAAGACTTTGAGCAGCCGCCCCAATCGCAACGAAGCTATGCTTTGCTCAAGGAAGTGTACGCCAACGCAAGGCGCACGTCTCCCGGACACTTAGAAGACGCGCTCACACGAGAAGGACTGGAACCACACCCTGTCCCATTGCTTGGCCGAAGTGGATTAAGGTTGGGGCAGTCCGTCACCATGTTGTTGTTCTTGCAACAGCTCCACGATATGCAAACAAGAGAGTGGTACAAGAAGCACCAAGCCAAGTGACAAGAAGGGAGAAACCAGGAGGTACGGGTTTTACGGGTTTGTGCGCGGTTTGGGAGAAGACAAAGAGGGACGAGACGTAGGCTTGCGCCCCAGGCTTTTGATGGAAACAACGGCAGAGTGTGCACGACGTGTGAGAAGCAAAGTAGTGGGGGTTCCTCCACACCGAACCTGCCCTCGAACGCGAACCTCGTACCTTGCATAACGACCTTTCCCAACGGAACGATAGCAATACTGAAGGTAATGAGGGCCGGGCAACTTAAAGTTCAGGGTTTTCCAACAAGCATGCTTCCATCGTCCGGGTTTGGGTGCATACCTTGGCTTTCCATAGGAGCAAGCGACCTTGGGCTCGCTGCAGATCCAGCCCTGGTTGTAGCAAGGAAACGTCGCGGACTGAATGGTTGATGCCTTCACAGACTTCCAGTACGCCCGATACGTTCCCCGAGCCAGCTTGGGTTCGACCAATTCGAGCTCTCCCCGCACCCCTTTCTTCATGATGTAGAAGGGAATGCGTTGGACGTAGGAATACCAAATGGTAGAAGGGACCCAAATCCACAAAGGCGACGTGAGCGCAAGAAACAGTCCGCCAATCCCGATGTAAAGAAGATACCCACCCAATCGGCCGGTGCGAGAAGGACGTGAGGGTTCCAAGTCAGTGATCAAGCTGCCGGAGCCTCTTGTTTCTCAATCCAGGATTCAAACTGTGACGCAGCCTTATTGAAGGAGACATCTTCACCGCCAGCCACCAAGGTATCGCCGTGGACGACACAAAGGTTGGCGTCTAGATCCACCTCACCTTCAAAAGAAGGTACATCCTCTAGCTTCTTGATGGAGGCGTGTGCTTTGGCGATCGCTTCATCAACGGTCATGTTGCAGGAGTTCACCAACGCATCTGCCGAGAAAGACTGTCCCGTGAGGCTTTCAATCGTGCCCAAGAACGAAGCGGCGTTCCCAGGAGCCCAGTAATGTTCGGCCAAAGCCGGACCGATGTTCGGGTTGTCGGTGAGATAGCCATCGCGCTGCTCAAAGAAGGCGCGGGTTTGGTACACCGCCATCTCCGCAAGAACGTAGCCGTGGTAGTACGCGCTGGCTTCCCCAGCAAGAAGGTGCGGCACGGAGAGAACAGGACGAACGCCAGAGTTCAAGCCTTGCAAGTCGCACTCAATCTCACGGAACACCTTGAGGACATTCTCGGGAGTGCGCTCCTCATCCGACATTTCGTACATGGCACGCTCCGCAAAAGGAACCGTAACCATCGAGCGAATGGCCCACCCGCGGAAGGGTTGTTGCTCACGGATAGCCTTTTCAATCAGCTCCACAGGAATGGCGTTTCCGTCTTTGTCCTTCGCATAGCGACGACGCCAATCAGCATCTCCCAACAAAGAATCCAAGAACATCGACTGGGTCTCAGCGTACGCCACGCTGGTGGGCGCAAACTCATGGCTGAAACAAGGAGCCTTCGCCAGGATGTTACTGAAGTGAGCGGCGTGCCCGCCTTCGTGGAACAAGGTTCGGATGGCTCGAAGACCGCCACCCACCTGTCCTGCAACAGCGTTGGCCGTAAAGTTAATCCGAGCAGGATTCCAAGAGCCATCTTCGTGGTAGTAGGCCAGCTCGGGTCCGTGCATAAAGCCATTCTCGTACTTGCCTTTGCGATCCAGCAAGTCCAGGGTCAGCGTGGCTTGTCGGTACTGAATACCCATCGCTGCGAACGACCGTCCCCAACGCTCCAGGGAGGAACCAAAAGAGAAGTAGGGGTCGAGTTCTTCGGTCAATTGACCGGCCCGGAGATAGAGGAAGTTCCAAGGTTCTAGAGCATTCTCCCCGTGCTTGCTCGCAAAATCAGCGAGGCTTGCCTTGGCAAAGTCGGCGGTTCGGTCAGCAAGATCATCGAGGCGGTCAAAGATATCCTTCTTGGACATACGCTCCACCACATGAACACGCCAGGCGTAGTAGTCTTCGTGGCCCAAAAGGCGGGCGAGTTCGTTCCGTTTGGCGACGATGTCGAGGAAGCCAGCTTCCAACACAAAGTCTTCAATGGAGCGAAGACCTTCAAAGGCTGCTTTGCGCTTCGCTTCGTCCGAGTCGGTCCGCATCATCAAGGACAGCTGCACGCTGGAAGCGGGATGGAACTCACCTGTCTCAGGATGGGTCCAGCCGAGCTTCATGTTCCCACGCTTCTGCGCCAACTCCCGCTCCAGGTGGACAATCTCTTCGGAGAGAGCCTGGCCTTTGGGGTCTTCAATCACGTTGGCCGCAAACATTGCGATCCAACCTTCCAGAATGGACTTTTGCTCCTCCGTGGAAGCTTCCCCTTCCAACTCTCGAAGTCGCCGGAGGTTCTCGGGATCTTGCAAGAATCGGTTGAGTTTGATTTCCGCTTCCGAGAGCTTTTTGGGACCGTCGGCTTGGGCTTCTTTCAGTCCCATTTTGACCGACCAAAAGAGATCTTCTTTGGCGGTGTGCAGTTCCAAAAAGGTGGTCTGGATTTCATGTAACAACGAGGACAATCGGTTCATAAGTCGTTCTTTCTCCATCAACTACGTCTGTGGTTATCCTACCTATGGAATTAAGTTTGTTAGCGTTGGTTGGGCAAACGAAACAGAGTTTTGAGGTTTTTGTATCGATCGCGAAGCAAGGTTTGGCGTGACACCATTGGAACCTCTTTGCCTCGAATCCAAACATGAAGGGCTCGGGTGGATAACTCAAGCGGGTCACCACTCCACAACACCATGTTGGCGAGCTTGCCCCGTTGCAAACTTCCGTATCGTTTGTCCAGCCCAAAAAAGGAATAGACATTGCTAGTTAAGGCTTTGATGGCTTCATGCGTTGGTAAACCCCAAGCGACGGCAATCCCAGCTTCATGACGCATCGCTCGAATGTTATGCGCCCCTCCACGAGCCGAAAAGGCAATTTGCACTTTGGCCTGGTGCAAGAGCGCCGCGTTGTCGTACCGGCTTCCCAACCGGTCAAACCGTGAAGGGAGGTTGTGAGGAGGTCCCACCAACACGGGAACCTTGGCTTGGGCCAGAGCAGTACCAACCTGCCAACCTTCGGCAACACCCGAGAGAACTATCTTGATGTTGTATTCGTCGGCAAATCGGAGAGCCGTGCGGATATCGGCCGCCCGGTTCACTTCAATGACCATAGGGATTTTACGCTTCACGACTTGCGACAACGCTTCCAGATCAAGCTCCGAGAGGTGGAGTTTGCGAAGCTTTCGCCGCTGGTATTGCGATGAATACATGGAAAACAGCTTCGCCTCCTTCATCGCTTGTCGGAGTTTTAGCCAGGCAAAAGCAGACCGTCCCGAAGGAATAGCAGCGTGGACCGCGAGGGGAGAACGAACCAGCATTTGCTCGGAGTGACCGAAGAGGTCAACCATTGCGGATTGCCCAGAGATGAGCCCACCAAAGGGCTGAACCATCACAGACGTGATGCCTTCGACCCTCGCAATCGGAATCAATGAGCTGTTGTAGTTGAAGCCATCAAACACTCGAAACGCAGGGCGCAAAGGTTCTTTGGAAGGCATCGCGTCGTTCTTCGTGGAGCCTTCCAAGCTAATCTCTACAACCCCCAATCGAGTGCCTGCCAGAGCAATCCCAGGGGTTAATACTTTTCCAAGCCCAGAGACAACGCGAACGTCTTCCTTCAGCTTGAGGCGAGCCCCCACCTCAACGATGGTGTTGCCTCTACAAAGAACGGTACCTTTGAAAGACTCCGGAAGTTTGGGGTCCATTGAGAGAATGGTCGCATCTTGAATCGCCCACCACTCGCCTTTGGAAGGGATAGCCACGCTGTTGCGGCGGGAGATCCAAAGCCCAATCAAGACAACAACGGCGCCAAGAAGAAGAAGGGTAACGAAGGTCTGTCGTTTGGATTTCATCGGGTCCCCCTACTGTTGCTGCTGCAAGCCCAACTCAAAGTCGGTCTGTAGCTGTGGGTTGTAGCGATGGAAGACCAAGCGACCGTCCATAAACACCATGTGAGTGCGCGTTCGTACCTTAAGCGGATGACCATCCCAGATCACAACGTCGGCCATTTTGCCCTTCTCCAGGGAGCCTGTGACTTTGTCGATGCCCAAAGCCCACGCTGGGTTGATAGTAATCCAGCGAATCACATCATCGTAAGACAACCGAAGCCCCATGGCTCGTCCACGGTAGTAGGCTTTGGCCGCTTCGTGTTGCAAGCGTTGGATGCCAATCGACGAGTCGGAGTGGATGATCACTCGAACCCCTGCAGCGCTCGACATTGCAGCGTTCTCCTGGATGCCATCAAAGGCCTCCAGTTTAAAGCCCCACCAATCGGCCCAAGTGGAAACGGAGATCTTCTCACGAGCGAGAATGTCGCGGATTTTGTAGGCCTCCACAGCGTGATGAAAGGACCGAATTTTGAACCCAAACTCCTTGGAGAGCTTGATCATCCAGAGCATTTCATCTGCGCGGTAGCAGTGGATGTGTACCAGGATTTTTCCGGCCAGCACCTTCTTTAAGGTTTCCATGTCAAGGTCAACAGGAGGTGGATTGGGAGCGGGCTTGGTAAAGGGTTTGCAGGCGGCCTTTTTCTTCGCCTTCTTCCCTTTGGATGGCTGCGAAGCCGGCGCTTTGCTTGCTTTGGCTATTTTGCATGAAGCGGCCTTGGCTTTTTGCTTCTTCCAGTTGCGCTGAGCATCTTCGTAACGCTTCCAGCCTCGGATGTAACGCTTGGCTTTGAGGAAAGCTTTGCGGTACCCCGCATAGCTCCCCATTCGAGTCTGGATTCCGCGATGGACTCGCTTGGGGTTTTCGCCACAAGCCATCTTCAATCCGTGGGGAGCGTTGGGAAACTTCATCTCCTCCACGCTTCGTCGGACCTGCAACTTGAGGGTCACCGCGCGGCCACCGATTAAGTTGGCCGAACCGGGAAGAATCATAGCGACCGTGGTTCCACCTGCAACCGCTCTGGGAATCGCAGGGTCTTGCGGCCAAAACGAATGTTCGGCCCAAACACCGGCAGTCACAGGGCGAGAGGCTTCGTTTCCATCGCTGGTGGCGCGGACATGAGGAGAGGCATACACTCCCATGTGCGAGTGAGAATCAATTAAGGCAGGAGTGACAACCTTCCCCTTGGCCAGAATCACACGAGCCCCTTTCGGAGCTTTGATGTTGGCTCCCACCGCGACAATTTTCTTTCCTTGAATAAGCACGTCGCCCGTGGAAAGAATCGTCCCGGTCGCTGTCCAGACTTCACCACCTTTGATCAAGATGGCCTGCAAGGCTCCTGCCTTTGCAGCGTTCAGACGAGGAGCGCTTGTCTTTGGAGCGTTCTGGACCTTGGTAGCCGCTCGGGTCGTAGCTTGCTTTCGTGGAGAGAGCTTTGCTGGGGTTGTGCTGGATTTGGGGGAAGCTGCCGCCAACAATCCGACTGCGCCGACCAGACCGACGCACCATTTCCATACCATTCTGACACCTCGTCATTGTTTGAACTCTGTAGAGCCCTATCTCCAGGAAGAAACGTTCCCCTTGTTTTAAGGCGGTCTCCACATGGACTCCCAAAGGCCCTCAAAGAGCGCTATACCTTAGCACAGCTAACCCCATCTGCCAACGCCAGTTTCTTAGAGTCGATTTGCAATCTTGAGAAGATGCGAGGGCACCATCACGAGCTTGTAGATTCAGGCCAAACCGCTATGATAGGATGACATTCGGAAAAACGTACGACAGCCACCACCCGCCCTGGCCAAGAGGTTCGCATGGGACACGCCACACACTTTCTGCAACGACTGCAACGCAGCACAGCAGCCCAAGCCGAACGCGCCCTTCAGCTCTACAACAATCCTGCGTTGGTGGAGCAAATCCTGGACCAATTGCACTTGGATGAATCGGTCGACAGGATGGTGTGGTCTCTCGACGAACACGACCAGGGACCGTATCTCTTGCTTACGCGGGAAGGCGGGTTTGTCACTTGCCTTGCCAAAAACATGGCCATCGAAGGTTTGTACATCGTCAACTACTCCCGACTGATCGCGCTTTGGGAGAAAGCCCAGTCGCGACTGGAGAAGCTGCAACACGTTCGAGAATGGCAAGAGCAGACTGGCAACAGCTGGCAAGACCTCCTAAGCATGATGACGGCCAAGGGCGACGACCTGAGTCGTGAGATGTTCCAGCGTTTGGTTGCGCTTCAACCGGTTCTTCGGGTCCAAATGCTGAGCCAGCTCCTCCAACGCTTCGAAGAATTGCTTCAACTCCAGCCTTCCCTCACCACGTCGTTGCAAAGTTCCCGCGACAGCTCTCAAGACCTGTATCGTCACTATTGGAACGATGTCTGGTCGATGAGTCACCTCTCCACGTTGTTGGTCCACGAAGGACACGCTGGTCTTGGGGAGTTGCAAGAATTCTTCACCCTTCTTCAAGAGCAAGCCCCTTCCGAAGGACCCACAGAGGTGCTTGTGTTGGGCCAACCGACAAGTTTGTTCTGGCCCTCCTTCCGGCAAGGCCTTGTCCCTATCGCCCTGCGAGCAATATGGGGCATGGGTCGCCTGGGCAAGCCCTTGGTTGCCCCGCTCAAACATCACCTCCAAGTCATGGACTCGTTCCTGACCTGGAACATGTCGTTCTTGGGGTTGAGTTGCATCGCCTTGCGCCACAACAAGCTGCAGAAAGAGATCGCCAAAACACTCTACAGCCAAATGACCAAGCCAGCTTCCCTTGCAATGTTGCAACAATGGAACGTTCCCGAAGGTGCGCTGGCCTTTACCCTGGCTCTTGTTCAGGGGGAGTCGGTGCCCAAAGCCCAGTTGAGGCAACAATTCCAAACAACAGCGATGGGCATGCTCCAAGGGCATGAACTACCCGAAGATTTTCAGTGTTCTCAGGCGACCGACATCCCCGAAGACCTGGCCTGCTCTCTGGTCTGCAATGCCTCAGGCAACTGGATCAAAGAACCTGGAGAGTTAATGCGCATGACCAGCCTATTGCCGTGGCTGGCTCAGGTAGAAGCCCCACAACTTTACTTGCCTGAATCATTCATTGCATCACTCTCCGCAGCCTGGAACGTCAACTCAGCAGTAGAGCTTCTTGAAACCCACCAGTCCTACTATGGAAGTGGAGCCCCCCAGACCGTTCGCAAGGAACCAAGGGTGGGACGAAATGACCCCTGCCCTTGTGGAAGCGGAAAGAAGTACAAGAAGTGTTGCATGCGCACCTCGTCATGAAAGGACCCTCACCGTGTCTGTTCGAAAAACCTTGCTCCTTCTGCTGACCCTGCTCGGTGGCGTTTCTGTTTGGGGAGCCACATGCGGCCCCGTTCGGCCCTTCGACTCCGATGGTGGAGAAGTTGTGTTCCTACCTGGAGTGAAAGAAGCCCCACCTGTAGGTCCGTCTGCTGAGCCTCCTCCGTTTGGACCCGAGACAGGCCAGGAGTCAACTCTCACAGGAGACATTCCTCCTGGTAACGAGCCTTCCACCTCGGAACCCAACGGCCCAGAACCAACAGGTTCCGAACCGCTTGGCCCTGAACCTGGGAGAGAGCCCACCTCCAACGTCGATGCTTCACCCGGCCCGGATGCTGGGCCTGAACCTGCAGTGGTCCCTGAAGAGCCAATGTCATCCAACGAAACTCCGCCGTTGCAAAGTTGGATAGGAGAACCTTGTAGTTCTGACAGCGATTGTGCGTTTCAGGGAGGTCGATGCTTGTTGCCTTCGGCAGGTTATCCCCAGGGCCATTGCACCAAAGACTGCACGCGAACGTGCCCGGACCAGCCGGGAAAGCCCGTGACATTCTGCATTCAGGCCACGCCCAGCCAAGGACAATGTGTGAGCCAATGCAACACGTCTTTGAATCCGGGAAACGGATGCCGACCCAACTACGCTTGCCGCAGTCGCAGCCGGTTCAACGAGACAACCACTCAGAAAGATGTTTGCGTTCCCTTCCAGTCGAGCCAGGACAAAGGAACCCTGGTCGCTCGAATGTACATCACGTACTACTACCTCACAGAAGAAACCAACTACACAGGAACCGCCAACACCACCTTGTATGACAGCCAGTGCAAAGCCCTGGTTTCCGTACCAGCCAAATTCAGTGACAGCGTCTGCATTGAGGGCAGCGGAAAGCTCAAAGATGGCCGCATCATCAACTACGCCAAGTCCTGCACTTGTGGCCGGAGGTGTCCGACAGGTGGCATCATTTGTTACTCGATTCTGGACAAGTCTCGCTATCCATGGGGCGCGGGGGCAGCAGGTCGCTCGTTAAACCCGCTTCGTTCGCTCGCCGTGGACCGAAGCATCATCCCCATCGGAACGCGACTGTACGTTCCGGAGTGGGATGGAGTCACCATTCCAAAGATAGGAAGCCTGGGTGGGTTCAAGCACGATGGCTGCGTTGTTGCGGACGATGTTGGAGGAGGCATCAAAGGCAACCACTTCGACTTCTTTGCTGCAACCAGTGTCATGTGGAAAGCGTTGGAAAAGATTCACCCAACCCGGACCTACCTGACTGTGTATAAGAACCCAGGCCGTTGCCCGTAACACACCAACAGACTTGGTAAATAGAAGCAAGCAGAGGGGCTTTGTTCTTGTCATATCCAACGATTTGTGCCATGTATGGGTATCTTTGCGAAGAAGGATTGCTGAGCGATGAAGACCCATTTGCTGCTTTGGATTGTTGCGCTTCCGCTGGTGGGAGCGGCCTGTAACGGCATCCCCTTGCTGTTTGGCAAACGCTTCAAGCAGACGCACGCAGGCTGGCTCACCACATCACTTCTGGCAGCCTCCTTGGTCCTGAGCGGCGTCCTCTTTGTCCAGCTCCAAGTCATGCCAGCCGCCTTGCCCAAGCTTCACCAAACCTTGGGTCCTTGGATTCATGTGGGAAGCTTTCGGGTAGACGCCGCGCTGTTGCTTGACCCCCTCTCTGCCTTGCTCCTCGTCATCTTGTTTGGCCTCGGATTGCTCGCTCACATTCATGCCATTGGCAGCATGAAGTTTGACCCAAGCGGGCAGCGTTTTTTTTCTCTCTCGTCTCTTCTCATGGGGATGATGGCGCTCCTCCTTCTCAGCGACAACTTTGTCCTTTTCTTGCTCGGCTGGCAGGCCGTTGGAGTCCTGACTGCGCTGCTGGTTGGATTCTGGTTTCAAGACGCACCCAAAGCAGAAGCCACCGTCAACACCTATGTCTTTCAACGCATCGGTGATGTTGGCCTTTGGCTTGGGGTGTTGCTGCTGTTCTGGACACTCTATCCCGAGCTTCAGGCCGGTGAGTCGCTCTCTTTTGCTGTCATCGACAAGTACCTCCGCGTGCTTCGAAACACCCATCTGTTGGGGCTTCCCATCGCAGAGGTCCTTTCGACGTGTCTGTTGTTAGCAGCGGTCAGTCGGTGTGCCCAATTCCCTCTCCACGTCTGGTTGGGTGACACACAGCGTTCCCCCGCCGTTGCCGCGGCCTTGCTGCAAACGATGGCTGGAGTGGCCGGGGGCGCCTACCTTTTGGCGCGGATGAACGTATTGTTCAGTGTGTCTCCGACTGCTTCCTGGATGCTTGCTTCCCTTGGAGCCTTCACCGCTTTGTTTGCGGCAGGGGTAGCTCTGTTTCAAAACGATATCCGAACCCTCCTGGCCTACTCCACCATCAGCCAGGTGGGATTCATGTTGTTGGGATTTGGTGTCGGAGCCTATGCCGCAGGAATCTTCCACTTGATGACACATTCTTGCGTCAAGATGTTGTTGATTTTGGGAGCTGGAAACATCATCGCGCACCTTCATCACGAACACGACATTCGCCGCATGGGAGGACTCCTCCAGCTCTCCCCCTGGACAGGCTTCCCTTTCTTGATCGGTACGTTTGCGCTTATCGGCTTTCCTGGATTTTCAGGTTTCTTCAGCCAACACCAGATCCTTTGGAAGACTTTTGCCACTCATCATACCTCGCTGTGGGTCGTAGGCTCCGCTGCAGCCATGCTCACCGCGTTTTACGGAGTGCGGATGTTTTGTTTGGCTTTCTTGGGAAGCCCTCGTGTCCCTACCCAAGAGCCTTCCAAACCCAACTTGTTGACGACCGAAAGCAACAAGGCAACAACCGCTCCGTTGGTTCTCTTGGCTGCAGGAGCCGGATTGCTCGGGCTTACCGGTTTGCCCTTTTTCTTAACCAACCGACATCCCCTTGTCGAAGGCTGGCTGGCGCCGTTGTTTGTGCAAGGCTGGAGCTATCACCCCCACGGCGCAGAGTTAATGGGAGCCGTTCACCGACACACGCACCTGCCGTTTGGTGAGTTCTTAGGAATGGGCATCGGCGTCATGACGATGGTACTTGGGGCTGGTGCGGCTCTGTCAATTTATGCAGGACGGACGCAAGCCATCAACGCCATCGCGATGGAGCTATCGTGGGAGAAGCCTGAAGCGGGCGGCGTTCTCGGTGGTTGGTACCGCTGGCTGTACCAACGAGCCCGACTGCAACAGTGGTACCAAAGCTATATTGTCCAACCGCTGTACAAGCTATCCCACCATGGACTGTGGCCCTTCGATCAAATTGTTCTGGACGGTCTCTTTCGTAGCCTTGGCTATGTCACCTTGTGGTGCAGTCAGACGCTTCACAAGCTCAAATCTCGCAAAGCGACTTGGCCTTTGTTTCTGTTGGTAGCGTCGTCGCTGTGGCTTCTGTTTTGGTTCCTTCTACGAAAACTCCACCATTAAAGAGATAGGATAGGCATGAACCCCCAAGGTTGGTTGGTGGCGCTGCTCGCGCTCCCTGTTGCAGGAACGTTGGTCCTTTGGATGACATCCAAACAAGCCGCACGTCTGCACTTTGCCCTCAGCCTTCTTGTCTCTTTTCTAACTCTTGGGGTGACCCTGGTTCTCTGGTTTGGTTTCCCGCCCAAGTCCATTGTGTCCCTGAACACAAGCGCGCAGGGGTTATCCTTTCAGCAGACCTGGTTTATGTTGGGCTCGATCCCCGTCAAGTTTCAAATTGGCTTGGATGGGATCAGCTTCCCCTTGGTCTTGTTGACCAACCTGCTTTGCCCCATCGCCCTGCTTGGAAGCTGGGACTCTGAACAGCCCAACTCCCGTGGCTACTTGTCCTGTCTGCTTCTGATTCAAGCTGGATTGCTTGGAATCTTCCTGTCGTTGGACCTGCTCTTGTTCTTTTTGTACTGGGAGTTTTTGCTGGTCCCATCGTTCTTTTTGTTGGGACGCTGGGGTGGCGCTCACAGAGGGCGGCCGCTGGCCATGTCGGTGTTACTCCCGCTGTGCGGAAGCTTTCTCCTTCTCGCAGCGCTGCTGTTCCTTGGCATCCAATTTAATACCTTCTCCCTCCCTCAGTTGTACCAAGAATCGTTGGCGCCTGGGTACCAATTTCTCTTGTTTGGATTTGTCGGATTGGCGTTTGCCCTACGCATTCCTCTGTTCCCATTTCACACCTGGATGGCCGACACCCACACCGAACACCCAACGGCTGGCACCATTCTGCTTTCAGGGATTGCGCTCAAAACCGGGTTTTATGGTTTCTTACGCATTGCGATTCCGTTGTTTCCAGAGGCCTGGGTCCGACTGCAGCAACCGCTGATGATCGTCACAGTGTTTGGAGTGGTGTACTTGGCATTCTTGGCTCTCGTTCAAATCGATATGAAGAAAGTTGTGGTGTACATCGCGATGAGCCACATGGGCCTCATTATGCTGGGAGCGTTCAGCCTGAACCTTCAAGGTCTGCAAGGGTCACTGCTGCACACAGTTGGACACGGGCTGGCGGTCGCAGGCCTTTTCCTCGTTCTCGGCTCCCTCGAAAAGCGCAGGGGCACCCGGTTGTTTTCGGAGTTTGGGGGTTTATCGCAAGTCACGCCTGCTCTCTCTTTCTTCGCTCTGGTGTTCCTTCTCTCGTTGATGGGGCTGCCGGGACTCGGCGGATTTGTAGGAGAGCTTCTTGTCGTCACAGGACTGTTTGGAGCCAACAAGGTGTATGCCACTCTGGTTGTCCTTTGCCTCCTTCTCCTGGCGAGCCTGATGGTATGGACCTACCGACGGTGCTTCTTGGGTGGACTGACTCGCGCAGAGAACTACCACCTCAAAGACCTCCAGCGAAACGAATCTCTCGCCATGTTAATGCTAGCACTCCTGGTGCTGGCTTTGGGCTTGTTCCCTTCGACATTGCTCCGTCACACCCGCGAGTCGAGCCAGTCGTTGATTCGTCATATCCAGGAACGCTCTGGGCTGTCACGTCGAAGCCAAGCCCCTGAGTCGAAGCGCTTCAGAAACTCAACCCAGGCAGCCCGAAACCCAAAGTCGATGGTGTCGGCTTGGAAGCCTCCCTCGAACGAAACCTCTCCTTCTTATCCAACTGACACAGGGATTTCCCAGGAGTCACAACCATGACCCTCTTGTACTCTCTGTGTATGACCTTACTTCCAGAGTTGACGCTGGTCGCAACAGCCTTGTATCTGTTCCAACAACAACCTCCCTATCCAAGAATCAAGCTCCTCACTGTTGCCGCTGGTGGATACGTTGCAAGTGGAATGATGTTGTTCCTCTCCTACCAGTCCCAATTCCCACCGTTGGGTCAGGTGACAGCGCTATCCAAGCCTTGGGATACCTCGTTGTTTGCGGCGCTGCTTTTGTTTTGCGGATTGGCGGTGAGCCTTCTCTCTGTTCGGTACCTTCGGGCACGTCAACAATTCCACCCTGAACCCTTCGCGATGATGCTACTGGCGACAGCGGGTATGATGCTCACAGTCAGCGCACATGACCTTGTTGCCATGGTTCTGGCTTTGGAGATCACCTGTTTCCTCGTGTACTCGGTGGCGAACGAGACAGCCTCGGCCTCCAGACCTCAGTCTCCTGTCCTTAACCATGCCATTGCAGGAGCACCGGGAACGTTGCTGTTGTTGGTGGGGATGGCTCTTGTTTTTCAAGAAACAGGCACGCTTGACTTTGAGTCGTTGGCCATCGCCACTCGCCGAGGAGCAACCCACCATGCGAAGTTTGGGTGGGGTGTGTTGTTGTTGCTCGTGGGTCTGGGAGCCAAAGTGGCTGCGGTTCCTTTCCGCCTGGGTTCATCGAGGAAGTCCAACACTTCAACCCCAGCGATGGTGGTGCTCTCTGTTAGCTTCCCAACGGTCGCGCTGTACCTCCTCGCCCGGCTGGTCAACGCGGTGCTTCCTGTTGGAAGCTTGGCTTTGCACAACAGCCTGGTTTATGCGGTGTGTGGAAGCTTGTTCATTTGGGGTAGCCTCAAATGTTTGGCCCAAGCCAGCGTTCCAAGGATGTTACTCCATGCTAGCCTGGTTCAAATTGGAATCACATTTCTGGCGATTCTGTCGAGAAGTTCGACCTCATTCCTCTCCCTCTTCACCTACCTCCTTGGGTTCACCCTCGCGATGGTGGGTTGTTTTGCAACCCTCGCGGTCTTTGAGGAGACAGAGGGCAAGCCACTCGGCCTGATCAACATGGCCGGGTTGTCCTCACGATACCCCATCATCGCAACCTGTCTGACAGTGTTCTTGCTTTCCTTGGCGAGCCTCCCACCGACCCTTGGGTTTGCAGGCAAACTGGCCGTGTGGCACAGCACATTGCAAGTCGGCCAGTTGCCCTTGCTGCTGTTGTTGCTCTTAAGTTTCTTTGGCTCTGCTGCAGTCGCGTTCGCTTACCTTCGGGTCGTTGTGGTCATGTGGATGCATCCATCGGCAGCCGCCACAACCTTCACCGATCGACCTTTTCCCCTGGAGCAGCGTCTGGGTCTAGGACTCGCCATTGCCGTCCTTGCTCTTGGGATCTTTCCACCGCTGCAAAGACCAACGTCCCCCTCGAACATGGTGAAAAAAACCGCTCCCCAAGAGCCTCCTTCAGAAGCGTTCACAAGCAACGAGCCGACTTCTGATGAGCCATCCACTGCTTCGGATGCTGGCACAATAGAGGAAGACCAAGACCCAGCCACAAGCCAACCGGCCAGTCAACCCAAAGCCCGCTGGAAAGACCAAGACCCAGCTCCAAGCCTCAGCCCCACCACTCAAAGGGACACACCGACAAGTGTCCCAGCAACACGGTCAACCACAAGAGCTGCAACGCAGCCCACAAGCCGCCCATCCGCTCCACCAACAAGCCGTCCGACATCCCGTTCAACCCTTCGTCGGTAACGAAGAAAACCAACCCCAGCGATGATTCTTAGAGGTCGGTACCAGGGGGAAGTTTGTCTTGTTTCGCAGGTTTCGTGGTTGGTGACGCTGCTGGTTTTGAAGTCGCTCGTGCAGCCTTTCCAGCCAAAACTTCAAGGGCGAACTGCGCTTCCAATTTTACTTTGGGGTGGTTGGATGTGTTGCTGACGGTCTCTCGCAGCGCCATAATCACCCGAGGTTCAGCCTTTCCAACTTTACGAAGGGCGACAACAGCGTAGTAACGAAGCATCCAGTGATTTCCAAGCAAGGACCGCATGATCTCAGGGATAGCAGGGTATGCTTTGGGTCCCAGGTGCCCCAAACCAATGGTCGCCCCCAGCTGGACTTGCCACTCGGGGTCCATCATGGCCTTTCGCAGGATGGGCAGTACAACCTTCAAAGGCTTGCCCACGATGCCCAGCGACTGCGCCGCAAGGCTCTGAACACTAGCCTCTTTGTCGTCCTTCAGTGAGGCCAAAAGCAAGGGGATGGTGTCTTTGGGGCGCTTGGCAAAGAACCGACCCAAAGCGCGAATGGCGGTGGACCGAATGAAGACGTTGTCGTCGGTGCGTGCCTTCTTTAACACATCCAAAGCGCTCTTTTCGTTCCGCCCGACAGAGGCCATCGCACGCAACAATCGAGCGCGAAGATGCGGAACAAACCAAGACATCCGAACCTTCTTCATCGATTGAAACAGCACTTGATCTTGGTACGCCTGGTTCAGAGAGTTCAAAGCATCGGAGGCTTTGGGTCCAAGCAGGAAGAGAACCTTGGCGACATGATGTCGCATGGTGTAGCGACGGTCAGTCATCGCTTTCTTTAGGGAAGGGACGGCGGCCTTTCCGAAAGCAACGAGCTTGTTGGTCGCATGTTCAATGACAGCAGGGTTGGGCGCGACAAGTTTCTCGATCCATGCCGAAACAGTCGAAGGTTTCGCAGCGGAAGGTTGGCTTGCAGTGGGCTGCTTTTTTTCTGCAGCCACAACCATGTTAATGTTCCCTCCCCACACAACACCGAGGCAAACGAGACCAAACCAAGCACGTTGAAGAGACCTATGGATCATACCTACTACCTACTGTCACTGGGCACCAAGTGCGATGTTTGTATTACAGGTTGCTGTCAATCTGATCGTACAGGTTGAGCTCGCTGGTGATCAGAAGCTTTCGCCCCTGCTTCTTAATTGTCCCCATCCGAACGAGTTCATTGATGACGCGGCTCACCGTCTCTCGGCTGGCTCCCACCATCCCAGCAATATGCTGTTGAGAGGGAGGCTTGGTGATCAATGTACCCTCTTCGGTGTACTCACCTTCATCCTGTGCTAACTGCAAGACCAAGCGAGCAACACGCCCGTACACACCCAAGAGAGCGAGGTCATGACGCATCTGGTCCGCGGCTCGAAGTCGCTCAAACTGGACCTTTAAAATTTGCAACAAGGCTTTGGGGTTGGACTCCACGTATTCCAAGAACAGGTCACGCTCCAACGAGTACAGACGCGTGGGAACCAGAGCAATCACAGTGGCGCTGCGTGGTTTTTCGTCGAGGAGAGCGATCTCCCCAAAAAAGTCACCTTCCCGCAACAACGATAGGATGACTTCACGCTCTTTGTTATCGTTGAGTACGACCTTTAAGGTACCTGTCTCGACAATGAACAACGCTCGCCCAGGGTCGCCCATCTCCACAATGACTTGATCCTTTACGTATTTGTTGTAACGCAAAAGAGGAACGATGGAATCGATCTCAGCCTCGTCGAGGCCTGCAAACAGACCGACATTCTGAAGCAATTCTTTCCGACGATGATCGGTATCACTCATGGGCATTTCGCTCCTGGAAGCAAACGTTGGGAGATGGAGGGCTACCGTTTAGATATACCCGGATTCCCCCCAAGAGTCCATAGCAAGAGCCGCTTCCAAACACTATCAATGAGTACTGTCGGGACGCATAGAAAGACTGTTCTCGCAAACAGATTGTCCAACAGCCCAACCCAGACCCTTTCGCGAAGAGCGGAACGAACGAAGGAGAGGTGTTGAGCTAAAGTGTATTTGTTCGTTGAAGTGAGACAGAACGAAAGAGGAAAGGAACAGAGAGGAAGGGACGGAGACGAAGGGATAGAAGGAGAGCAGCTAGCGGTAGCGCATCCAGGATAGCTGTTGGACAAATTGTTCGGTGTACGCTTTGATTCGGGGGTCAGTGATTTGCTCCAAAGCGCGGCGAAGCTTGGGCTCAGCAAACCGGCCAAACAGGCTGACGTTGAGAGTCATTCCTTTGTTGAAAGCTTCGGTCAACCGCTGCAAGGTCTCTTTCTCAGTTTGTGGAGTTAAGAGCTCCACTCGACCCACCAACACACGCTCAATGGTCGAAGGTTTCGGGGATATCTGGAGGGGAAGCAAAGCATCGGTCCAGGCGCGAGGTGCGATGTAGAGGATTCGCAGCCCTGGAGAGGGGCTCTTGAAGTAGCTATGACGCCACGTGTTCACCATAGCCTTGGCTTCATCGTAATACAAACCTCCAAAGGCTTGAAGCGCACCAACCAGACCACCCATCGCCTTATCAATGTAGGAGGCGTGCGGGAACAGTTGCGTCGGTGTTTGCACAACTTTGGACTGGTTCGCCCCAATGCCACCCACTTCCGCACACACAGCACCTTTCTCTGTCACATGGAGCACAAAGACTGCAGGAATCGGCTGCTTGGACTTGTTGATCAGAGTGATGGTTCCATCCGCGCTGGCCTTAGCCTGGAAGGGAACTGTGAATCGCCCCAGCCCTCGGTAGAAGATAAACTTCTCGACTTGTTTGGAGGTTGGCTCACGAAGCGGAGCAGCCTTCACCTGGCGCGAAGGTGCCCAAACATCGTCGGGATCAACAGCCGGAGGAGCCTCGGTGATTGCAGGATCAACCTTGACCTTCCACGTCATGCTTCCTTTCTGCAAAAAGGAAGGAGGCATCTGTGAGTCGTAGCTGACGGGAGGCTGGAAGGAGTGGGCACGGGGAAACCACTCGGAAAGAATACCCTGGGGAAAGTCCACCTTCACAACCACATCCATAGCTTGCTTGGTGTAAAAGTAGATCACGGGGGTTTCGAGTTTCTGGGTGACACCTTGGGGAATCGCTTCCATTCCTTTCACATACTGACCTCGGTGATGCACAAACGAAGGGAGCTTCTCTTCCTCATGTTGCAAGCCCTCCATCTCACGACCATCCGAACTCGACACCGACGTATAGGTTCCCCACTCGTGCGCGATCAAACCAAAGGGCTGTGGCTTTCCCTTGATCGCAGGACCTGGGATTTTCACTGTCGCTTGCTTGTCCTTGTAGACGTTGCTCGTGATGGCTGGAATCGATGAAGTTTTCGCCAGCTTTTTCATCCCCTGAGGAGCCTGGTTCGGAAGCCCCGGCAACGTGTAGGTTTTCACAGGCTCAGTGGGCTTTGCTTCTGGGGCAGGAGGTGCTTGTGAAGAAGACGACCTGGAGGAAGTTGTCGTTTGTGAGGCTTGGGCCTTGGTCCCAGACGAAGGATCATCTGGCACTCCCGACGAACAGCCCACAACCCATGCAGCCAACCCAACACAAAAAATCCAAACCCACTGACGCGCAACGTGCTTCATAACGCCCATCCTTTCCAAGGTTCTAACCAAACCAAGCATTCCAATCACACAGACAGTCTGTGTGTTCTATTGGGTTAGATCCTGGCAGGTGAAAGTTTGGGGGATTTTTTTTGGAAAATTAAGAGGGGTTGCTGTAACGCTCGTTCAACTGGAGGATGAGCGCTTCAGCAAAATCAATGGAGAGCATAAACTCGTCATAGTCGAGGTTTTCGGGTGTGTCTGTGGGATAGTGGTAGTGTCGGGGAGCCCCGTACTCAAGGTCAACGCAGCCAAGGGAAACACCATCATACCCACCGTACAAAAACGGGATAGCGTCCGTTCCGCCCACAGGAATGCGAAACTCACGGACGTTCTGGAAGGAATCATCTGTCGCTTTGGTGCTCTCAAGGACAGGAGGGAGCCACATTGGAAAAGGGCAAGGCCAGATATCACCTTCCTTCATGTAAAACAGCTCACCACCTGACAACGTATCCAACCCAAGAATGAAGGTGTTCGAGCGATCCCACTTGTCCTGGTACTTGCGATACAGAGCGTGAGCCCCTCCAAGACTTGCTTCCTCCGCTCCTGTTACCACAAAGACAAGCTCAACATCATCGGGCTTCCAATCGTGCAAGCGGGAGAGCAACAGCGGAAGAGACGCCACACCTGTCAGGTTGTCGTTCGCTCCAGGTACAATTTCATTCTTCAGAACAATCTGCAGGTTGAGCAAAGCCATCAGCAGCGTTGGAATTCCAAAGACAACATACAGAATCCAAGAGGACCAACCCACCGTCAACGCGACGGTATCGAGAATGATCAAAGGAAGCAGGGACCAAAAGCCTAAGCCAATGGAAAACTTGGTCCAACCCAATCCAGGAGGTGGCGGCTTGGCAGCCTGCTTTACGACTGCAGGATGAAACAACCAACCTGTGTATGCAGCGTCGATATGGGCTAGCATCACGATCCGCATCCGGACGGCTGCAGTCGCAGGCAACGTGACCAGATAATTTTGCGAGGGCCGAAAGGGAAACAGTCGGCGTAACAGGTAAAACTTTCGGGTGTTGTCGGCAAAGTAAGAGACAAAGGCGAGGAGGTGAAGGGCCAACCCAACCCACAAGTTGTAAAAGGATGCGAGGGTTCCAGCCACACCCACAGCGCCATGCAACATCAGGTTGGCGTACAAGCTGCGATTGAACCGAAACGACTCAAACTCGCCCTTGTATCCGAGGCTGCTGAGTTCTTCTGCGACGAGGTCCTGGGCGCCTTTCTCGGCTGGCGTCGTGGCAAGTCGCTTGGGAAACTCCTGAACAAGGCGTTCAATCAACGACTTGGAATAGGAGCGCTCGTCTTGGATTAAGGGGGAAGAACTCATGTTGTTCCTTCTTCGTCAGATTCAGGATAAAAATCCCACACGTGGAGGTTGCCTTTGGTTGTCACAAAAAAGGCAGCATGTTCCATAAAGCTGATGGCAGCCAACCCTCCCTCAGCATCGGGATAGCTTTCACGCCACAGGATCTTACCTTCGGCATCTGTGCAAGCGATCATTTTCATCAAAACATCGTAATGAAGGGCAACAAGCCCCTCTGGAAGTTTCAGAAACGCGCCCAACATCGATTTCAACTTTTGGGGTTCGGATATGGTTCCGTCGTCCTTGAGGAAGGCAACCTGTTCTTTGTCGTTTTGCAAAACCACGGGCTGGTGAACAACACCGTCTGCTCCGTAAGGCCATACATCCCCTAAATGTCCTAGATACTCACCAGAGTGGGCGTCCAGAACAAGGTGGTGTGTCGTGGTTTCTTCCACAGAGCGAACAAGCAACAGATTCGGCGGAACATAGGTTGCAATGGAGTAGCGAGACTGACGGTTTGCATGAGGTGTGTCTTGGGAGACACCTGCCCAGGTCCAAACACGCTCCCCCTCAGCATTCAGACACAGGATGTCTTCCGTTCCCGAGATCACCACGCCGCCGTTGTCCAGGGGAAATGGATTTTGAAAACGCCGACGACTGCGGGGTCGCTTGTCCCAAAGAATGTCGCCCTCGTTGGAGAAAGCAACAAGCCGATTGTCGCTGTCAACCGCGAAACCCACGGTCCCATCGGCATTGAACCGCCCCACCGATGTAGCTTCGAGTTTTCGGTCAAGGATCAGGCGAGGCCCTTCCCGCTCCAGGAGATAGACTCCTTTCGGAGTGGTAGCAACAATTCGCTGCTCAAACTCCGAATGGCAGTGCAAGATGATGGAAGGACCCACTTCATCCGAAAATCGCCAGAGCAACTTCCCGGTCAGGGGGTCAACGCCCATCACGTCGGGCATATACGTGCTGCTACCGACCGCTCGAATCACGAGAAAAGAAGGCGTAGAGAACGCAATGGCGTCGTGCCCAGGTGTAAAGTCCAATGGGATGGAGTGCCGCTCAGGCTCCTCTCCCCATCGTTTGGATGCTACATGCATCAACCTCCAGCGACGGACTTGTGTCAACGTTGTTCTCCTTCTTCAATGCCAGGGGCGGAGGCGAAACTCAAAACTGCTCGTCTTGGTTTGTCTATTTGAGTGAAGGGGGATGGGTGTTCGGCAAAACATAACGCAATCCAAGCATCGTTAGCTTTGTCCAAGGAGCAGAGGATGTCCATCATTCCGGAGTACTTTGTGCTCCGGGCCACTCTGCGCCGCAAGAACAACAAGCTTATCTCCGTTGTCAATCAACAACGGATGGTCGGCCGGATCCAGCACTTTGAATTCGCCTCCGTAGCTTTTGTCGCGTTGGTAGCTAAATTGGTAGAGGTATTCCACGCCACCGGTTTGTGGGTTATCCACTTGAAGGACATTGTGGATGAGCGCGGGAACCAGAGAGCCATCCCGAGCCAACCTCCGCAGTTTGAACGCATCTCGAACAATCGAAATGGAGATAGCATACAAGGCCCATAGCATGAGAGCCGCCATAGCGAGCATCAACAGCACAAACACCCAGCCATGAAACCGGGCGTCATGCTCCCATGACATCGCCGCTTTCTTTGGTTGGTTGGGGAGGTACTTGATGGTGTATCCATCCTTCTTTTTTGGGCCTGTAAAGAACCGAAAGAACTCGACCTTGCGTTTGAAGCGTTGGCCTTGTTGGGTGCGATAGTAGATGGTCAGGTCGTAGCTCTTAAACACAAGGTTCGTGGTCCGAACCCTTCCTTTGTATCCGAGAGCATAGGCTTTTTTGCCCTGGTTCCAGATGTTGGATGTCTCCAAAAATTGGCTGGCGAGAATCACGCCGTATACAGCAAACCCGCCGCCAATCGCGCCAAACAACAAGAACCAAAGCAGTCCTTTGAGCAATTCTTTGGGAAAATAGCTACCCCGGATACGGAACGGTCCTCGACGGGGTAGTTCTCCGACATGAACGTCTTCCGACATTACCGTGTACTCCTCAATCGCCGCAGACTCAGCCAGACCAATACAAACATGAACAACCCACTCAGCCAAAATGGCGAAGAAGGATGACCCTGACACAAACAGCCTGACGACGTTCGCGTCACAGGAAGGACGTCTCTTATAGCACCATCTTTGTCCTGAGTTCCAGCATCCAGAGACGAAGGAAGCTCTCCGTTGTTGGCTGGCTTCTCTTCTTCAGAACCTGTTTCGTCAGGTGGAGCACAGACTCCTGCTCTACAGACAACGTTTTGTCCACAGGTCACATCGCAAGAGCCGCAATGGTTGGGATCGCTTTGGGTCGCGACACAGCCACCGTTGCACAGCGTTTGACCATCGGGGCAGGTTGTTTCCTTTGCACAAGCCCCATCCTTGCAGGTCTGGCCAGAAGAGCAAGCTTTCCCACAGCCCCCACAATTCTTTGGGTCAACCTTAAGCGCGACACAATCGTTGCCGCACAGAGTCTCTCCGGCGGCGCATTGGAGGGTGCACTTCGACTGCGTACATAGCTCGGCTTCCCTGCAAGAAGCACTACAAGCGCCGCAATGTTGGAGATCCGAGGAAAGGTCCACACAAGCCTGGTCACACAACTTGGTACCTGAAGGACAGGTTTGCGAACAAGCTCCAGAGACACAAGTTTCTTTGGACCCACAAGCTTTGTTGCATGCCCCGCAATGGTATCGAGATTGTGCGGTGTTCACGCAGCTATCGCCACATCGGGTAAAGCCTTTTTCACAAGAGGTTGCCGCAATCTGGTATTGGATTTCGACAGCAAACGCGTCCACCCAGGCGTCACTGTCTCTTCGGCCCCCAGGATGGGAAGACAGGGCCAGACGGATGGAAAGATTGGAGACATCAGCAAGAGACCACGTCGATTTGGCCGACGTAATGTCTCCCCAAACCCACAGTCGCTGTGTTTGGGAGAAGGTAAATTTCTTCCCCAACGATTCATACAAGAGGATGAGCTTGTACTGACCGTTGTCGTACTGCATACGGCCCAGCACACCCACACGAACTTTTGTGATGGTGTATTTGCCTTTGGGAGTGCAAAACCGGAACCCTGTCGCGACAAGCTCGTCTCCAGCGTCAACATTGGGACTGCTCGACTCCTTCTGATCGGGATCCCCCTGGGCAGCGTTCGGACTCTTCCAGTCTCCTTTGCCCTGCACAGCTTCAGCGTAGCGAGTCATCGTGTACGTCCCGGCTTTGTCTGATTCACATCCTTGGGTTGGAGGTGGCGGAGGAGGTGGTGGAGGGTTGGAGTTTGCAAACACCCACTTGACGGCGTCAGCTTCGTCCGATTGGTTGTCATCGGTGCCGTCCAGGATCACCCGAGAGGTCTGGCCTTTGGTGTAGGCAAAGGCCCCCAGCTTGTGCCACCCCGTCGCCATGGTCTGTTGATTCAACACAAAATTGTGCCGCTTGCCGTTTCCATCAATCACACGGAAGTCAGCGTCTGTGGTGCGATTCACAGTGGCGCGAAAATAGACATAGACCTCGTATTGGCCTGTGTAGGGGACAACAGTCTGCCAAGTCGCCGTCCCCACGCGGGGAACGTTCTTACCCTGGTGACTCAAATACCGGTAGTCCCCTTTGTATCCAGAAGGATGCGACCAAGTGGACCAAGCGTTCCCCGTTTCAGAGTATCCAGGATCCCCGTCGTCAATAATCTTTTCCCACTTTTGAGCGTAACCCACTGAGCAGTAAGAGACCGACGCGAGCAACAACATCCCAAAGAACAGAAGGCTTCTTCCAGGGCACTGAAAGCAGACAGGGCACAGCGAGAACCTTGGATGTTCTGTCGCCCTTTGGTGGGGGGGTTTTTCCTTTTTCATCGCTCACTCCCAAACATGAACTGTGCGTACCAAACCCTAAGAAACACCCTAACATAGAATGGCTGCGAGTGACAGTCGATCCGACAAGAGCTTCCTGAAAGAGATCAGCCCATTGTGACGCCAAGCTCATGAAGGACGACGGATGCATAAGAGCCCGGTGGCAAAGAGAATGTCAGCAGCGCCCCGTTCTCATGTTGTTGAACCGAAGCTTCTTCAAGAGGGACACGAAGGCTTCGACGGGTTCCTTTGGCGTGTTTGCCCATGGCTCGAAACGTATCAAGGGTGAGCTCTTCTTGCTCCAACAACGAAGCCTCCCACTCTCCAGGAGCGCCTTCACAAGGAGACATTTTGTAACCAAACATCGGCCCGGTTGGGCTGATGGCAAGTTCATCCACGCGGGGCTGTTCGACTTCAGGCTCTGAACATAGAAACACCCCGCCGTTGGAGTGCTTCTGCATTCGGTCTCCAGCCTGCGCTGTATCCAGAAGCCCCTGCTCCATTCGGAACGCGAGGAGATCGTTGAACAAGGCGGATTGGTAGGCGCTGATAAGAAATTGAGTCCGCCAGCGTCCCACCCTCTTCTCTCCAAGCAGGACGGCACGACCCTCTCTCCTGTTGGTACCGTCGCGGCCAAACCGTTGAGGTCCGTAGAAGTTGGGAACCCCCATGGTTTGAAGTCGCTCCAGGATGGATTCCATCATCCCGATCTGTTCGGGCTCAACCCCATCCAGCTGGACGTGAAAACGATTGCCCCGCAAATGGCCCATGCGAAGCTTGTTCCCATGGCGCTGAGCTTCCAGAATCGTGATGCCCTCTTGGTCTAAGGCTGCCACGGCCTCTTCCGTTGTGCCCCAAACGCTCACCCACTGTGTCGTGGTGGCGTGTCGGTCTTTCATCCCTGCGTGCCCAATGTCACGGGATTTAAGAGACAACGACTGGGCCAGCCAGTCCAGGAGATCCTTGGTTGTCCAGCCTCGCTTCTCTATGTGCAGGAAGAGATGCTCACCTTCACCCGAAGGGAGATACGCGGGGATTTCTTCCACACGGAACGTCTCCACCTTGGGTCGAAACGACAGCGAGAGAGAACCCAGATCAACCGCACGACGTGGGAGAGAGAGCGGCTCTGTCTGTGCAATCATAGCGGCTATCCTCATCGAAAAGAATTGAATTTGATAGAAAGCCTGTGGTAAACCATCAAAGATTGGTAAGTCAAGCATTGCTCGGCATTTCGTACAACATGAGGGCATCAGGTGTTCAAACGGTTGTGGTCGTCATGGGTCCGCCCCTGGATGGGTCGGGCCCGCTGGAAAGACAATGAAATTCTCCGTGGCCTCGGTGCCCCTGTAGAATGCCGAACAGAACCTCACGGAATCCCTCACCTCTTTGCCCACAATGAAGATGACCTCTTCCGCGCCCAAGGGTTTGTCACCGCCCGTGACCGATTGTTCCAGATGGATATCACGCGACGCACGGCTGCAGGCCGCCTCGCCGAACTCTACGGCGACATCGCAGGCATCGGTCTCGACAATACGCTCAACATGCGCGGGCAAGGGCTCGCCAGCGTGGACTATCTCATGCGTGTGTTGGGCCTTGCAGAAGCAGCCCACGAAGGTCTCAGTTGGATTTCTCCACAGAGCCACTCCCACCTTCGAGCCTACTCCGAAGGGGTAAACGAATGGATCGCACACGCCCGAAAGACAGGCAGCCTCTCCTTCGGTTACAAAGCTCTGGGCGAAGAACCCGAAGAATGGAGCCCTACGGATAGCCTACTTGTGTTGCGCCTTCTGGCTTTTCAATTGAGCTTCACGTGGCGACTGCAACTGGCGTTCGGCGCGGTCTGTCACAAACTGGCTGACCAACCCGCCAAGTTGGAAGCGTTGCTCCCTCCCCACCTCGACCTCGGCTTGGGCGATTTGGAACAATACGTGGCTTGGTGCAACGAAGGAAACAAGGCTCAGGGAAGCACCGAGCAAGTGGTCTCCCCGGTCACGACCATCTACCCCTCAGCCACGGGGCAAGGAAGCTGTGCCTGGGTTGTTGGAGGGAAACATACACAGTCAGGGCGTCCCATTCTTTGCAACGACCCTCACCTTACCCTTCGGCTCCCCTCCGCCTTCTACCAAACACGACTTTGCGCCGGTCGTTACAACGTCATCGGCATCTCGATTCCCGGCCACCCCGGCGTATACGCCGGTCACAACCAAGATATCGCCTGGGGAGCCTCGCTGAGCCGATTGGATGACTCTGACATCTTCATCGAGAACCTAGACACCACAGGCCAAAAATACCGACACCGCAACCGCTGGATACCTTTGATTCGCCGCGAAGAGAAGATCAAAGTGCGCGGAGATGAAACCCAATACCGATGGGTTCGTTCGACCGAACACGGTCCTCTACTCAGCGATGCCCTGCGCGGACCAATGCCAGGGCATCTCAACTACTCCTTGTCCTGGACTGGGCATGAAGGAGTTCGAGAGACAGAGGCGATCTTTCAGCTCAATCGAGCCCAACATTGGGACCACTTCCGCGAAGCGTTGCGCCACGCAAGGGTGCCGTCTCTAGGGTTTGTCTACGCCGACAAGAAGAACAACATCGGCGCGGTGATTGCAGGTCGAAGCCCCAAGCGGCCGGAAGGAGCGCGACTGTTCCACCCCCTCCTGGCTGCGGAAGGCACCTTCGATTGGCAGGGAGATATCCCTTACGAAGACATGCCCTACCAATACAATCCGCCAGAGGGATACCTGATCCTTTCGGGACAGAGGCCCCCAAGCTCCATGAAAGGGGCCAAACTACAAGGTATCTGGGAGCCGGATTACAGAGCCAACCGAATCGACCATCTCCTGCAACGAGCGATGGAAAAGCCCATCAGCCCCGAGCGCATGGCGCGTCTGCAGCGGGATCATTACTGTTTGTGGACCAGCGAATTCATCCGGGAGTACTTGCGCCCTTACGAGTCTAAGGCCCGGTTAACACCCCCTGTCGCCCAAGCGTTCCAAAATCTTCTGCAGTGGAATGGAAACTACGGTGCGCGCAGTTTGTCAGCTCCGTTCTTTGCCAAGTTCCAGGTCAAGCTGTTTGAACAAACGTACTTAAACCATCTGGGCGAAGACTTGTACCGACGGTGGATTGACATTGCCCACGAGTTGGGTTCTCCTGTAGAGGCCTTGTTTCGGAATCAAGACAGTTGGCTGGACCGGCCCCGGGAAGCCGTACTTCACTACGCGCTCACCCAGGCGTACCATACGCTGCAAAATCGCCTGGGCAACAACCCCGACGAATGGACCTGGAGCCGCATTCACCGACTTCACCTGCGACCGCTCCTGTTTTGGGGCGGAAACTACCAGGAAAGTCTCGCTCGCGGACCCCTTCGAACAGGCGGGGCTCATCAAAGCCTCAACACCGGTAATTTTTCCTGGGTACGACCGTTCGAACATCGTGTGGGAGCGGCGGCCCGGCAGATCATGGATGTGGGTCACTGGGATCAATCGCGCTGGGTGTTATGTGGTGGACAAGGAGAAGACCCTCGCTCACCACACTACGACGACCAATTGGAGTTCTGGACAAGCGGAGACCATATCGCGATGGCGTTCTCCGCTCGCAACCTTCTTGAGACAACCCGCTGGATGTTACCCAAAGCAACCAGCGGAATCCCCACGCACAGCCTGGCGCTTTCAGCTCCCAACACCCAACCCCCCAGTTCGCCCCCAGCGAACGGCAACCCTTAGACCCAAAGGAAAAGGTCGCCATGTCAGGAACGATTCACGATCCCAATCATCCAGGACAACCCCACCCTGCCCATGATGCAGAGTCGGGCTCGGAGAACGATCTGTCCCAAATGATGCCACAAAAGGAGGTACCCAAGACCCCCTTTGGTTCGGGAAGTTCTGCCCAAAAAACCATTCAGTTCAAAGGTCGTCCAGGCTCATTGGAGCTGGTGCTTGACCCCGACGCGCCGTTGCTAGAGATGTTGCAAGAGCTTCGCCAGTCGCTGCTTGCCAACCAAGCCCTCGTGCAACATGCCAAAGCCCTTACGCTTACCTTTGGAACACGAGAGATCGACAAGCTTCAATACGGTGAGATCCTCAAAGTAGTGGAGTCGCACGGTTTGTCTGTCACACAGATTGCCCTTACACCAGAAGCGCTGGACTCTTTCCTGGAAGGTGAGTTTGGCGTACCGGTTCGCTTCCAAAGGTCGGCCCCTGCTCCACAACACGCTCCCACGGTTCCAGACCCCCAAACCCAATCCCCTCAACCGGCTGCGGAAACAGTTCCAGCACACACCGACACACAGCCGTCTCCGGTGGATGTGGTGCGCAATCCGATTGTACAGCGGAGCCCACAAGTACCAGGTGCTCGACCGGCCCCGATGATCCATACGCCCACAACGATTCCAGCGCTGGATCCGATTTCCTCGATGTCTCCCGAAGAACAAAAAGCCATCACATCCACCGGAAAAGTTCCTCAGGAAGTGGCTCCATCAGTTCCTGCACCGGCTCCATCAGTTCCTGCACCGGCTCCACACGCTCCTGCTCCACAAGCGCCAGCACCCGCGCCGGCTCAAGCCGCACCGCGAAAACTACACAAGGTGATGCGAAACTGCCGCTCAGGAACGTCGCTCAGCTTTGAAGGGGATGTGGTGATTTTTGGGGACTTGAATGCAGGTGCAGAGGTGAAGGCCACCGGCGACATCATTGTGCTGGGCTCGCTGCTTGGCGTTGCTCATGCCGGCTGCAAAGGCGACACCGAAGCTCGGATCTTTGCCAACGACTTGAGCCCCACCCAGTTGCGCCTCGCCCATCAAATTGCGATTGCGCCCCCCAGTACAGCCTCCAAGCAGCGCGCTCGAATGACCCTGGAGATGGCCTACCTCAACCACGAAGAACAGATTGAGGTAAAGAACGTGGACGCAGGCCGCATACCGATGTAAGAAGCCTACTTCTTAAACAGCGCTTCCAGGCGGGCTTTGGCAGCCGCAGCTTTGTCAAAGTCGGGCTGTTCCCGGTCTTTGTCAAACTGGTACTGGGAGCAGAAGTTGGCCTTTTCTCGGTCTCGGATGTAATCTCCAATTCCTTCTCGGCACATCTCCGCGCGGTTGTCCCAGAACCGACAGTTCATACAACTCCGCATATCAGAGCCACAATGGTTGCAGGTATCACGTCGCTGCAACAACTTCACTTCATCTTCAGTAAACTCTGTCTTGCAATTCCAGCAAAAGAGCATGGTTTGTTCCTCATTCAGCCAGGTCATCGAACGGCCTCAAGGAGGCCAACCAGGGGGCAAACTGGCATGAGACAAACATCTTGTCAAGTCTCAGGGGATGGTCCATACTACGCAAACCTTTAACCGCGAAACGTGAGAAATATGGAGAATCACCATGCTTTGTTGGATAGGTTTGGGTTTGGTCGTCTTGTTTGTGGGATGGGTCTTACTCCAAATGAAAACGTCTCGCCCTGATGGGGAGTATCTGCCTTCCGTCCACCCCTACCGGACGATGATGCAGTATGTCATGACCACTCGTGCAGAATCCATCGTGTATTACGACATTGAAGTACCTGCCGACAATCTCCTCGATTACATCCAAGACGTTCGCAAACGTTTCCATGCCGATGTCACCCATTGTCTTGTGGCTGCTGCCGCAGTTGGACTTCAGGAAAACCCTGAGATGAATCGCTTTCCCATCGGCCGACGGCTCTACCAGCGCCACGGCAACTGGGTTACCTTCAGCATGAAGCGGAAGAAGAAGAACAAAAAAGCCAAGCTGGCCACGGTGAAGAAAGAAATCCCACCTGACATGACGTTCGAACAGCTTTGTTCGTACCTCAGCGAAGAGATCAAGGTCCAACGTTCGGGCAAGGAGACCTACCACGACAAAGAATACAACTTGCTCACAAGCCTCCCTCGGCCGATTCTTCAGTTTGGGGTCAACCTGCTCAAGTGGATGGACTACAACAACATCTTGCCAGGCTCTTTCATTAAAGGAGACGCCCTCTACACCAGCATCTTCATGGCCAACCTGGGAAGTATCAACATGGCCTCGGCCTACCATCACCTTTACGAATGGGGAAATTGCCCCCTGTTCATTATGGCCGGAAAGATTGAAGAACGTCCCTACGTCGAAGACGGCAAGCTTAAGACCCGCAAGGTCATCCCCATGCGCCTGACCTACGACGAGCGGATTGACGACGGCCTCACTGCCAGCCACGGCATTGAGAGCGTTCGACGAGTCTTGGAAGATCCTCACACCTACTTGGGCTGCTTGAAGGAAGACGGTAGCGACCATTACAAACTCGGCCGACCCGATGAATTGGTCCCCCTTGCTCCCACGCACGAAGAGCCGGAGGAAGAGGAAGCCGAAGAAGTCCCCACCGTCGAGACATCCTTCGACGAGATCACCAAAGACTTCAAAGAGGCGAAGGCTGAGTCGGACGAGAAAGATTCCTCCAAGCCTTCCACAGGCAAGGAAGACGATTCCAAAAGTGGCACAACTCCATCGGGAGAAAGCGCCAAAAAAGAATCGACCCAAGACAACGCAACCCCAGCAACAACCGAATCCAAAGAAACCCCATCCGATAACAAAGACAAAAAGGACTAATCCCATGGCAGGACGTTTGGAAGGCAAACGAGCAATCATCTCTGGAGGAAGCCGAGGCATTGGAGCCGCTATCGCACGAGCCTACGCCGCCGAAGGCGCGAAAGTTGTCATTTCATCCCGCAAGCAGCCCGGCCTGGATGCCGTAGCAGAAGCGATCAACGCAGACTACCCGGACAGTGTAATTCCAATGACCTGTCATATCGGATACCCCGAGCAGATCGAGGAATTCATCCAGCAGGTGGAAGAGAAAATCGGTCGCCCCCATATCTTGGTGAACAACGCTGCGACCAACCCTTACTTTGGCCCGATGCTTCAGATCGAACCAACAGCCTTCCAAAAGACCTTTGATGTCAATGTCAAAGGCTACTTTGAGATGACCCGGTTTGTGGTCCAACGTTGGCTGGCCAACGATGAGCCCGGCGCTGTTGTGAATGTCTCCAGCGTGGTAGGACTTCGGGGCGCTCCGTTCCAGGGCGTCTATGCGATGACCAAAGCCGCTATCATCTCCATGACCCAAACGCTCTCCATTGAGTTGGGCGAAGCCAACATCCGAGTTAACGCCATCGCGCCTGGCTTGGTCGACACTCACTTTGCTTCCGCCATCGTCCAAAACCCGGACATGTCCAAGATGTTCACCGACAAAAGCGCGCTCAAGCGCTATGCACAGCCGGAAGAGATCGCTGGTGCAGCGGTCTTCCTTGGCTCGGATGAAGCCTCTTACATCACCGGCCAAACCCTCGCAGTAGACGGCGGTTACACCACTGTATAGTGGATGTTTCGCACGTCACAAACTCACCAACCAGCGCAGCCAACCTTCCCCTGTTTCTCTTCCCAACACCTTCTCACGTACCTGCTCCACTTGCTCGCGAGAGAGAGGGGAACCGGCGTGGCTTGCCTTGTTCCGGATTTTGCCCAGTTCGCGAAGGCGTAGGGGAAGTTCGTGTTGAAGGAAGAGCCGTTGTTCATCAGAGACACCCTTGAGAGCGTCACTTGCCCAGAACGCATCCAACCTTTGTTTGTGTTCGTCTGAACTGAGCGGGTTAAGCTCAACACGTTGGGAGCCGTCCGGTTCGGTCCACTCCATTCGATGGAACAGCAAGCTAGCGACATCTCCCAGACTCAGTCGGTTTTTCGAAGGTTTGAGGGAACCGACTGCGACCCGAGGAAAGTCCTGCAAGCTTCCACCTTGTTGAAGAGTCAAAGAGACAAGCGGGTCAATGAGAGCTTGGTTCACAACGCTCTCGACAACACGGGCCAATTGGAGAATCACAGGGCCGTGGTCATGGTTCGAGTGAGACTCCAGGTTCCGCCATAAGATCTCCGCGCTCTGCAACAAGTCACTGGCTGTCGATGACAGTCCTTCAAACAGATCGCTTCGCTCCTTCACCCACTTGTTGACGGCTTCACGTTCTTTCTGAGCTTGTGCCTTCTTCGACTCTCGCTGAGCTTCCACGGTTGCCTGTTTTTGCCTGGCGTAAGCCTCTCCAAGCTGCTCACTCATCGACTCCTGCTGCTGCAGGGCTTCTCGAAGCGAGTCTCTCCGGTTTCGGGCATGCTCCAAGGTACGAAACAGCGCGTGTTGCTTTCGCTCCAGCGTGGAAAGTTGTTGCTGTTGTTCTCCCAACAGAGACTGCATGCTCTGAAAGCGTGAACCAAGCTCCACCACAAGCTTTTCGCGAAGTTCTCTTAAGTCATCGTCAGCCAAGATCTCAGTGAGGTGTTCTTCACAAAAGGAGAAAGCCTCCCACCAACGTTCCTGGTACACAAAGGTCCGCAGGAAAAGGAACAAGCCCTCTTTCAACAAACCCAGCTCCCGAAACCGCTCCAGCCCAATACGTTCCAAGCAATTCCAGCATTCTTCCCAGTCTTCCTCGTGTTCGGCCAAGAGGAATCGAGCGTAACGAATATGCAGAGAATCGGGGTAAGATTGTTGGGCCTCTTCCCAGAGAGTCTGGGCTTGCTCCCACTCCTTGCTCTGCAACAGGGAAAGAAGCGCCTGATGATACCGCCACTCTGAAGGATAGGCTTGCAGCGCCTGCAAGAACCAGGGGAAAGCCGTCGCTTCGTCACCCAAAGCTCGCCAACACTGCCCCTTGGCTTCCAACACACGGGCCCAAAGCTCCAAGTTGTCCCAAACAGGCCTGGTGACATCCAAAGCTTCCAACGAAGAGAGCCTGTCCAGCGCAGCCTCAAACCTGAAATGACGCGTGTCGTGCAAACCCATCAACGCAAGAGCGGCTCGGCCTTTGGGCGAAGAGTCTTCGACTTCAAGGACGTCCAGAAGTTCTTGAGCCAGCTCCTCTTCGTACCCGAGTGTTTCCAGAACCAACCAACGACGAACCCACATCGAAGGTTGCTCAGGATTCAACTCACAGAGTCGCTTCAGACAAGAGAGCGCTTGCTCATGTTCGGAGTGAGCCAGATGGTAAGGAACGAGAGAGCCTAACACCTCCGGACGCTCCGGGTTTTCGAGCAGCTCCAAAGCCTGCCCCATCTCTTCCCAGGCTCTCTGCGCTGAAAACAACCCAAGGAAGGAGACAATCGCCTCTTGCCGGAGCTGTGAACCAAACGTTAAGGCTCGTTTGTATTCCTGCACTGCAGCTTCAAGTTTGTTCTGTGCCAGAGCTGAGAGTCCCAGCCAGGTGTGAGCGACGCCCTGGCTTCCTTGAAGGACAAGAAAGCGCGCCGCCAAAGCATCCAACAGGTCCCACTGTTCAAGCTTGGAGAAGAAAACGCCCAAGTTGTCGAGAGGCTCACTGATAGACTGGCCTTGCCACTCCTCCCATGAGAAGTGAATGGAAAGTTTGCAGAGGGTCGTCGCAGCTTTGTTGCGCTCTTCAAGGATGAGCACCTGCAAGACCTCAACGAGCACACCCAAGATGAGAGCAAGCCATGGAGACTGTTCAACATCCAGTTTCCGCCAACGCTCCGTGGCAAGGGCTCGACGACAGTACGCCGCAATCTTGTCTATCCCTTCACCAGCATGCGCTTCAGGAGAGATGTAACGAAGAGCAAGAAGGAAGGGGATCGCAAACGAGGTGCGTTGACCGACGTCCAACAACAAGGAGACGCGCTCTTCTTGCTGCATGGGCGTAAGTGGAATCACATCTTGCTGGAAGACCAAACCTTTCTCGGCCCACAACAACTCATTGTCGACATCCAGAAGGTGCTTCCTTTGCAGCGTGAGGGTCTCTTCCACACGTCCGAGCCGATGCAACAGGGTCGCATGCATGTTGATGACACCGTGCAAACATTTCGCTTCATCCCAAGGGATTTGTTCGACCAGCCGAAGCCCTCGCTCCCATTGTTCTGGAGAGTCTCCTTCCAGAAGTTCCTGGACTTGTGTGAGATAAAGTTTGTGGGAGTGGCGAAACAGCTTGCGAGTTTCTCCCAAGGAGAGGTAACGGCCTTTGAGTCGATGCGCGATGGACTCCCATGGAGGAAGGGCTTCATCTGAAGACAACAAGCCCGATGAGTTGTCGGTCATCTCGCGCCCAGAGAGATCCTGTAACTCCTTCGTGCGGCAACACTTTTTGTATTTAAGACCACTGCCACAAGGACAGGGTTCGTTCGCGCCTATTTTCAATCCAGAGATTTCCCGTTATTCTGGTTGGAGTTTGGTCATCACATCACATCATAGTATGAACTCACGCCCCGAAGGACAAGGATCTTCCCGTGTCAGACAAAGAACGACAATGGCGCTCGTGGTCCACTGCCTCGCCGTCGCAATCTTCCGAGCATGCAGCCACCTCCCTTTCCACCCCTGCGGTGCCCTCCGATCCAGAACTCTATGCCCCGAGTTCGGTTGAAATGGCTGCCCCCAAGCTGGAGGCCAAACTCGAAGAGCTCAAAGAGAAGCGCTCCAACGATGTGATCGGGATGGTCATTGGCAACATCCGCATTGTAAGCCTCTTGGGCGAAGGGGGGATGGGCAAAGTCTACAAAGCAGAGCATGTGGAGTTGGACACTCCCTACGCCATCAAAGTGTTGCTCCCCGACCTCTCCACAGACCCTGGAGTAGCGAAGCGATTTCGACGGGAGGCGATGCTTTCCAGCCGCCTCCGACACCCCAACATCGTGTTCATCACCGACTTTGGCTTCCATGAGCAGTTGGGCCTGTATCTTGTCATGGAGTACCTGGAAGGCAAGACCCTCAAGCAGTACCTCATCGACAAGCCCAAAGGGTTGGGAATTTGGGAAGCCATCCACATTATCGAACAGATCAGCGACGCTTTGGGCCTCGCTCATAGCCAGAATGTGGTTCACCGCGATCTCAAACCTGAAAACATTGTCCTGCTTCATCATGCAGGAGAGACCAAACACATCGTGAAGGTTCTCGATTTTGGGATCGCCCGATTAATGGAAGAGGAAGGTCCCAAGCTTACGATGGAAGGGCATGTGCTGGGCACTCCGTACTACATCTCACCCGAACAAATCACTGGCCAGGAGATCACCAGCCAGGCCGATGTCTATGCGTTGGGAACCCTGTTCTATCAACTGCTCACAGGCGAGCCACCCTTCACCGGCACCAGCGCGATGGAGATCTTCGCCAAGCACATGATGAACCAGCCACCTCCGCTCTCAATCCACCGCCCGGAGCTTGCAGACACCCTCTTGCACAAGCTCATCCACCAGATGCTGGCCAAGAAACCCCAAGCCCGCCCTGGCTCGATGCAAGAACTCCATTCTCAACTTCCCTATGTGTTGCAAGAGCTGCAAGAGCTTGGATTGTCCGACGCTCAAGAGTCTGTGCCCACATTTTCGAGCTCCACGCAGCTTCCGATGGTGACCAACGACTCGCTCCATCTTTCGGGGGTGTTCGAGAAGATCGGGGGGCTGCCCGACACATCTATGCTGTCCTACTTGTACCAGGGGCAACATGCGCTCGCCTCGCTATCCGTTCCCATGTTTGTCACAGCAAGCTGGGGAGCGTTGCTCTGGGACCTGGTCGAATACGACGTTGAATCCGAGATCTTTGACCAGTCGGTGAGCATCTTTGCTCTGATGGTTGAGCTACTTCTTCAAGAAGGTGACGACCCCCACCCTGCTCCCGATGCGCTCCCCGTCTTGCAGCGAGCGATGCGTGACTTGTTTGGGCTCGGCAGCAAAAACCAGCTTCGGAAGGTCGTAGCAGCCATTCAACCCTCGCTCTCCCATCATCTGTTCCCTACAGAGTTCTTGCCCAATTGGGCGACAGCAGAGACAACAGGCACCTGGAAAAAGCTCCGAAATGTACTGACCACCGACATCCGCGACCTGTTCGGGTTCCGCTCTCAAGACGCTCTCCCTGCAGTGGATGACGTTGCAGCGATGAAGGAGCCCCCTCCATCTTCGGAGTCAACGGACGTAGAAGTAGAGTCTGTGCCGGACCATCTTGGGTCACACCCTACCGCGTTGATCCCCTTGGCTCCCATGCCTGATCTGGCGGCTCTCCGCGACCCAAAACCAGGCGCACAGAGGAACGCGACAAAGCCTCCTCCTCCTCCAGATGCCACGGTTCCTATCACAGCGGCTGTGCCAGATTATGAGTTTTCCAACACACAAGAGCACTCGCTGTTGGAGCAAATCAACAAAAACTCCAGCCACGACAATCTCCAGTCTCTCCTCTCTCTTGAGATGAAGAAACACAACAAAGACCGTAAGTAAGGGAGTCGGAATGAAACGCCTGTTATGGATCTCACTCGGTTTGTTTGCCTTTGCGATGTTTGGCTTTCCATCCACCAGCACAGCTGACGAAGAACAACCTGCTGACCGCCCTTCCCCACGTCGGGCGGCTCCTCCCAGCAAAGTCCTGACTGTTCCTACAAAAGAGTACAAAATCTTTAAGGTCAAGATGATGCTCAAGTTGCGAGATCGAAAGTCGATTCGTACACGAAACACACAATTTGCAGCAGCGCTGGACCGAACCCGCACCAAGATCATCAAGATGAAGCACGGGTTGGTCTCGTTGAAGCTATTCGTAACCCTCAAGGACAAGAAGATTAAGATTGTCGGAGACTTTCGCGCCAGCGGACAAACCTACAACATCAAGAAGGTGTCGAGGCAGCTCAACGCCGAAAAGCCCAAGTGGGACATGACCATTGTTCATGAGTCCAAAAAGAAAGACGCCTCCTTGGAAATTCAGATTGATGCCGAGATTGCCACCTACCAAGAAAAGTCGAAGGACAACAACTTTACCTTCAATGTAAAGGGAGTCTCTCTTCACCGATTGTTGAGCCGACTGGCCGAATTCAACAACCTGAAACTTTCCTTTTCGCCTGATGTGAAAAACGTCAAGCCAATCACGCTCAAGCTCAAAGCTCCCACCCGCATGGGGCTCATCAAGCATGTGTGCAACAAGTACGAGGTAAGCTGCAAAAAGGAAGGGACCTTTCTGCTCGTTCGAAAGAAAGCCAAAGCAGCCCCCACCCAGTAACTACCCTCCCTTCTGTTCTCCCCAGCCACCACCTCCTGGCGTTGCGACAGAGATCTGACTTCCTGACTCCACCTTCAACGTTACTTTGGGTGGCAGGACCTCAACATCCTCTCCTACTTTCTGTGTATTTTCACCGACAGCTCCAGGCTTTCCACCTTGCAATCCATACGGAGGAGAGAGCCGCCGCTCTGTGATGAGAGTCACTTCGGCAGGACTATCAAAGGCATACGTCCGAACCAAACCATCGCCGCCTCGTTGCAGCCCATCCCCCCCTGAGCCTCGACGGATTCGGTACTCATCAATGCGAAAGGGATAAGCATGCTCAAGAGCTTCCACAGGTGTGTTGAGGGTGTTGGTCATGTGGGAGTGCAAGGCAGAGCCACCGTTGAAGCCTGGCCCAGCGCCAGTTCCACCGGCCAGGGTCTCGTAATAGGCGAACGGCTTGCCGCTCCGTGGGTCTACACCTCCGATGGTGATGTTGTTCATGGAGCCACACGAAGCTGCCGGGACTTTGGAGGGGATAGCCTGCGCCAATGCGCCCAACATGACATCCACCAAACGCTGACTGGTCTCGACATTTCCTGCCGAAACGGCGGCGGGGTAAGCGGCATCGACCACGGTACCTGGTTGAGTGAGCACCTCAATCGGACGCATCACTCCCCCATTGCTTGGAAGGTTCGCCGGAGCCAGGCAGCGAAACGCATAGTTCACAGCCGAGACTACAATCGAACGGACCGCGTTGATGGAGCCTTCAACCTGGGCAGCAGAGCCGCGCCAGTCTACGGTTGCGGTGTCGCCCTCGACCTCAAGAACACAGCGCAACTTGATCACCTGGTGGCCCTGACCGTCGTCGTCCATCGCATCTTCAAAAGAGTACGAACCATCGGGGATATCTGAAACGATCGAGCGAATGACCCGCTCGGTGTAACCCTGCAACGCCTCGGCTTGTGCCGTAACTTCAGCTCCCCCATAACGCAAGCAAAGCTCCTGCAACCGCTTCTGCCCCACAGCAATCGCGGCTTGCTGAGCCTGCAAATCACCCAAACGTTCTTCTGGGGTACGTGACTGCTCACAGATCCAAGTCACAACCTCATCGGTGAGAGCGGTCGGAGAGATACGCATCCCCTCTTCATCGATGTGTGTACTCAGAGGCATGGAACCCGGCGAGATCCCACCAACATCTGCGTGGTGTGCGCGGTTTGCGACAAAGAAACGAGGTGACTGTTCTTCCTCAACAAAGCAGGGAGCCACCAACGTAATGTCTGGCAGATGCGTGCCCCCAGCGAACGGGTCATTCACAACGAAGACATCGCCTCGCTGGATGTTTTCCAACCCCACATGCTCCAAGACGGCCTGCACCGACATCGGAGTGGAGCCCAAGTGCACAGGGATGTGAGCCGCTTGAGCGATCATCTCGCCATGGGCATCAAACAACGCACAAGAGAAGTCTCGTCGTTCTTTGATGTTGGGAGAGAAGGCCGAACGCATCAACCGCCCCCCCATTTCTTCTGCGATGGCCGCAAACAAATGACCAAAGATAGAGAGGGTCACAGCTTCCAACGCTTGGGATGAAGATGTCATACGCTTTCAACCTCCCCTGGTTCCAAGTCAGGCAAACGGGTGAGGAAGATCTGGCCCCAGGGCTGCACCACCCATCGCCACGAACGTGGAACCACCGTAGTCGCTGAATATTCATCAATGAGGCATGGACCTTCCAGGCTATCACCGGGCCGCAGGTCAGAGCGTTGGTAACGTAGCCATTCAGACCAGCCTGCCCGGTCGTAGACTTGGCAGGGAACTCCATGAGGTCCATCAACCTCAGCCTCACGAGGTAACAGCTCCGGTAACACAGGAGGATCCTGAAACACTGTGCCTTCTACACGAGCCGCAACCACTTCCAACGCACGACCTTCGTTAATGTAGCCATACAAATGCTGGTGCATCGCCAAAAACGATGGTAACGAGTCCTCACCCCACGGCACGGACAATTCAAAGGATTGGCCCTGGTAACGAAGATCCAGGCTCAAATCGATGTGTTGCTCTTGAAGCGGGATTCCTTCCCTCAACAAAGCCTGTTGGGCCTTCTCTTGTAAGGACCTCAAGCAGCCTTGAATGTCCTTGTGTTGCCGTAACATCGGATATGATTGATTCTCTCCAGCCTCAACGGTCACCATCAAAGCCTGGGAGAAAAAGTACTTGGGTGAAGCTTCCAACATCCCCACAGCGCTGAGCAGACCGGGCTGTGTTGGCAACGCCACCTGGTCCATCTCGAGGGCTTCCGCGAGACGACAGGCATGCAACCCTCCCGCGCCACCAAAAGGCACAAGGGAGAAGTCACGGGGATCTTCCCCTCGCTGGACGGTGACCCGTTGGATCGCACGAAACATCGAGACTTCGGCGACCTGCAGGATACCAAGGGCAACGTCTTCTATCAAGGCTTTCATTTGCTCTGCCAGAGGCTGCAACGCTTCTCTCGCAAGAGCAGGCTGAAGAACAAGCTCACCCGCCAATGGACTGTCTGTTGAGAGGTGGCCCAACACCAAGTGTGCATCAGTCACAGTGGGTTGAAAGGGTCGGGATTGGCGACCGTAGCAAGCAGGACCTGGGTCAGCCCCAGCAGAGATGGGTCCAACTTGCAAGGCCCCTCCAGGATCCAGCCAAGCAATCGAACCCCCCCCAGCTCCTACTGTTTCGATGTCGAGCATCGGCAACCGGAGGGGCATGTCGCGGATCTGGCTCTCTTGTGTCAGGACCATTTCGTTGTTGAACAAGGAAACATCCGTGCTCGTCCCACCCATGTCTACGTTCAACAAGTGAGTCATACCGGCCCGCTCCATCACCGACGACGCTCCCAAAACGCCGCCTGCAGGTCCTGACAAACACGTAAGGATCGGCATCTCCGAAACCATGGAAGGAGGCAGGCTTCCTCCATGAGACATCATGATGCGAAGTCGCTCAGAGCCGACCACGTCTTCCAGCGTGTTGATGTAGGAAACCATGGCAGGAGCAATAGCCGCGTTCACAGCACAACAAGCCATCCGCTCGTACTCACGAAACTCAGGCAACAGCTGATGAGAAACCGTCAAGTGAAGATGAGGTAGTACGCCTTGGATCCGCGAAGCCATTTGGGCTTCATGTAGCGGATTCGCGTAGCTGTGGAGGAAACAAATGGAGAGAGCGTCCAGGTTTGCCTTTTCCACCCAATCCACAACCCGAAGGATCTCTTCTTCCTCCAACGGTTCGAGAACAGAGCCATCGTGAGCCATTCGTTCGGCCACACCAACAACAAACTCTCGGTCCAGCGGAGGAGGAGTTCTCTCCACTTGAAGGGCGTACAACTCTGGGCGGTTCTGTCGGGCAATCCAGAGGACATCTTCAAAACCGGCGGTTGTAAGGAGTCCTGCTTTGCCGCCCTTACCTTCCAGCAACGCGTTGGTTGCCACCGTTGAGCCATGAACCACTTGAGCACCCATGGCTTCTAGAATCTCCCCCAAGGTGTCGAGGGAAAGCTCAGCCGCGACGTCATGATGCCCTGAATCTTCCAAAGCCATGCGAACGATCGCAAGCAAGCCATCCAAAACAGCTTGTGATGGATCATCAGGTGTAGAGAGCAGCTTGTACGTGTAGAGTTGACCGGTGCGAACAACACGGAGGACAACATCTGTAAATGTTCCTCCGGTATCAATACCAATACGAACCTTCGACATGGTGGATGAGTTTCCGGATTGTAGTAGAGGGTTGAGCAAACGAAGTTGGGAACTGAAGAGAGAGGAGAAGGAGGCATCAGGGCTAGTTGAAGCCCCAAGCCTTAGAGGAAACGAGGTGCGTTAGGGGAGACAGATCGCTTTGTACTCAATCTGAACGGTAGCACCTGGGGGCGGAATCTGGGACTTGGTGAAGTTGACGGAGTTGTTGGTCGCGTCATACTGCCAACCATCCTGGGGATCTTCCTTGACGGTGGTACCGTTGACCTTGACCTGAATGGTCTTGGGGTCAGCCTGACGACTCAGGAAGAACTGGGTACGGTAACCGAAGGTGATGGAACCGATGTTGCTCAACGTAGCCGACCAGTTTTGGCTACAGATGGATTCCTGAACACCCTTCAACTCCTTGGCCACCTGCCAGTAACGGGGAGCGCTCTGAGCGGTACCACCACCACCACCGGATCCACGACAACCACTGGGCGGCGGACCGACAACAACGGAAGCACGCATCAGGTCGAGGTTACGGAAGCCTTTCAAGCTCTTGAAGAAGCTGATGTAGAACTGAACCTGCTGCGGCGACTGGTCCGTTTCATCCGAAACGAAGATCATCGACATCGAAGCAGCTTGACGGTAGAAGCCTTTGTTGCAACCGGTGGATGCAGGCGGAATCAGACCACGATACGCAGCTTCCAAACCTTTTTCCGAAGCACTACCCGAGGAACCGACGCGAACGTTGGTTTGGAAAGCAGCGATCGGGTTCGGAGTTTGCGGGGTCACGATCTTGGGGTTACCGCGAGCACAACCGGATCCGCCTCCACGACCGGTAACGTCGGTGGTGGTGACCATGATTTGGTAATCCACGTTCAGACGAACCGCCCAGTTAATGAAGGACTGGAAGTTCTTCGCCAAGCTGTTCTGGTCATCACCCATGGAGCAGGAGTCATCGACCACGAACATAATGTCAACGAGGGGTCGCTG